>NZ_JANFCZ010000009.1 GCF_024391045.1 Pseudarthrobacter sulfonivorans | reverse complement strand
TCAGTGCTGGATGAGTGGGCTCAGGTTGGCGGCCCGGGCGGCCGCGCCGGTCATGCCGAGTGACTCGAGCCAGTTGCCCAGCATCTGGTAGCCGCCTTCGGTCAGGACGGACTCCGGGTGGAACTGCACTCCGCACAGCGGCGCGCTCCGGTGCTGCAGGCCCATGATGACGCCGGAAGCCGTTTCGGCGGTGATCTCCAGGACGTCGGGGATAGTTTCACGCACTGCCGCCAGGGAGTGGTACCGCGTGGCCGTCACGGGGGAGGGGAGTCCGGCGAACACACTGGTCCCGTTGTGCTCCACGAGGGACGTCTTGCCGTGCATGAGCTCCGGCGCGTGGGTCACGGTGCCGCCGAAAGCCTCCGCCAGCGCCTGATGGCCCAGGCATACGCCAAACATTGGCTTGTTGTTCGCCCCGCACCATTTGATCAGTTCGATGCAGACGCCCGCTTCGGCGGGGTTGCCCGGGCCTGGCGAGACGAGGACACCATCGCGGGTCTCCGCCATTTCGATCGCCTCGGCGAGGGTCACGTCGTCATTGCGGACAACCGTGGTTTCGGCGCCGAGCTCCTGGAGGTACCCAACCAGGGTGTAAACGAAGCTGTCGTAGTTATCTACGACCAGGATTTTAGTTGTGGTCATGGCTGGCTTGCTGCACCAATCGTTGAGTCGGTGAATTGGGTGAGATCGGACATCCAGGGGAAAAGGAACTGGACCATCAGAACCAGGGCGCCGGCGATAAGCACCAGCGACGTGAAGATACGCAGCCAGAGGGGTCCCGGCAGGTGACGGAAAATCCAGCCGTACATGCTCAGCCTCCCACTGCCGCCGCCACCTGGGCAGCGATTTCGGTTGGCGGTCCGGCGGCTGCCGGGCGCCAGCTGTCCAGCAGGGCATAGGCGACGATGCGTTCCTCAGCGCCGAAGCGCGGGTTGCAGCTGGTCATGGTGAGGTAGCTTTCGGTGGGGGTGGCGCCTGGACGGGTGGGCACCGGTTCGAGGACGTCGGTACGGGACGGCATCACGATCTGGTTGTTCCGGAACACGTAGACGTAGTAGCCGTCCTTGGTCTGGACATAGATCTTGTCGCCGGGAACCAGGGTGTGGATGTTGTCCAGGACGGCCCCGTGGGTTTGCCGGTGGCCGGCTACTGCGAAGTTACCCACGGCGCCGGGCATGGCCGTGTTGGCGTAGTGCCCCAGACCCAGGGTGTCCAGGACGTCCCCGCTGGTTCCCTGCACGATGGGCCGGGTGTAATTGTTGCCGAACCGGGGAATGTACATAATGCCGATGGTGCCGGCATGGCCGGGCGCGGTGCCGACGACGGGGCTGCCGTAGTCCGCCGGTCCGGCCGGATCCGCAACGGCTGGCTGCGGCGGCGGCGTGCTGCCCAGTTCCTGGGCGAATTCCTTGATGACGGCGCCTTGCCGGGCGTCGGATTCCACGTTGGTCCACCACAGTTGCCAGGCGACGAAGAGCAACAAGACAATCCCGACAGTGATGAGCAGTTCACCGACTACCTGCACGGTGCCACGCAGGATGCCGCGGCCACGCCGCCCGCGGGCAGGCCGTACGGCGGCGCGCCCCGCCCTTTCCTGCACTACCACGCGTTCTCCTCCGGGCGGCCGCGCCGGGCGTTAGTGCACCCCGAACTGCGGCTAGAATTGGCTGCTAGTAAGAATCCAGATTTGACCAAGATCGCGCAGACCGCTGGCAACTTCCTTCTTGCAGGATATCAAGCCCGCGGCGCCGAGCTTGCTCCAGTCCGCCAAGGAGTGCACGTGCCCGAGTCAAAGCCACGCCGGAAGACCTCCGGCGCAGCCCAGTCCGCATCCGCGACGCAGGCGTACAAGCCCAATGCCGTTTGGTTCAAGCCCGTGATGTTTGGCCTCATGATCATCGGGCTGCTGTGGATCATTAGCTTCTACATCAGTGAAGGCCGCTTCCCGGTGCAGGAGTGGGGTTCTTGGAACATCGTGGCTGGCTTCGGCATCGCCATTATCGGCTTCCTCATGACCACGCGCTGGCGTTCCTGACACCGAGCGCAGTCACAGCATGATCCCCGATGCCGCGGCCGCCCTCCGCGGGAACGGCACCGTCATTGGCGACGACGGACTTGCCCGTCCGCCCTGGGCTTCCGTGGATCCGCTCCTGCGGGAGTACTACGACACTGAGTGGGGCCTTCCCGTCCGGGACGAGCAAGGACTGTACGAGCGGATCAGTCTCGAAGGCTTCCAGGCCGGCCTGTCATGGGCCACCATCCTCCGCAAGCGTCCGGCCTTCCGGAGCGCGTTCCACAACTTTCATCCGGATACGGTTGCCCTTTTCGGCGACGCGGACATCGAGCGCCTGATGCAGGATGCCGGCATTGTCCGGAATCGGCTCAAGATCAGGGCTGCCATCACCAACGCCCGGGCCACCGTCTCTCTTAGGGAGCGGGGAGGCCTGGTTGAGTTCGTCTGGCAGTTCCAGCCGGCGGCGACGCCCCGGCCGGCCAGCCATGCCGAGATCCCCACACAATCGCCGGAATCGGTGGCTTTGTCCAAGGCCCTGCGCAAGCAGGGGTTCTCGTTCGTTGGCCCCACCACAATGTTTGCGCTGATGGAGGCGATAGGCATGGTGGACACCCATCTGCTGGCCAGCCATCGGCGCGGTTCCTCGGGTATCTGGCCCGATTGATCCCGGCTTCGCCGCCGAGGTTTTCCCCAACTGTTGGGAAAGTTATCCACAATGTGTATAACTTTCGCTGTGCCTTGCATCCCGCCTTTCGACGAAGGCCCTGACGCACGGAACTGAGGCCGGGGCGCCTCAACCGCCGGTTATTAACAGTGTGGATTAGCTGTGGATAACGGCCGCAAAGCAGGTGCTTTTGCCTACTCAGCTGTCCTTGGCGGACGGAACGGTGGTTGATGAACAGTGCCGTATCCCGCCAGGCCGGCAGCACGATCCCGGCCGCCTCCCGGACTCTCAGCCCCGACCGTTCAGGGCCCAGCAGACCACCGGGATGCTGCTGGTCGGGAAAGAGCTGCTGGGTGATGGCACCCTGCGGTCCTCCTGGCTGACAGCGTATGTGGTCAAGGCGGGTACGAATCGCTTTTCCACAGCCTGGAGTTGTCCACTTACTAACACTGGACTACCCACAACTTATCCACAGTTGTGGACAACAATCCACAGGCGGAAGGGAGGAGGGGCGCTCACGGGCCACAGTCCGGAAAACCGGGAGCCGTAACTACCGGTTTGTAAGTTATTAACACTGTGAATAACCCTGTTTATACCCGGCCTTCATTCGGTGATGCAGAGGCCCTGAGGACCCGGATTGAGCGGTTTCTCCACATTCGCCACCAAAACGCCGGTTTTTTCCACTTAACCACAGGCTCATCCCCAGGGGTTATCCACAATTGTGGACAGCCGAGACTGCGCATGATGAAAAATGGCTAGCTGACGGGAACCAGGGGTGCGTCAGGGTGTGAACTACACGCCTGTAAGTTACCAACAGTGTGGATAACCCCTGTGGATAACCTTGCGGCCACCCTCGCCCACCAAATCGGGGCGAGCCGGGTTCGTCACTGCGCAGGAGCGGAACCGGTCCGCGTTCGGTGCCGCTGTCACCGCGTAGAGATGCGACCGCTACCACTGGGCGCCGGTGGCCGGACACAGAAGACCCCGGCGTCCAGTACGGACTCCGGGGTCTCAGATTCGTCAGATCGGTTGCACAGGCCCAGGGGATGGCCGGGCGTGACAGGCAGCTTAGCCCATGGTCACTTTGACCCAGCTAACGGCGAGGAGAAGGACCAGGACGGCGGCAAGACCCGCCGCCTGAATCAGGCCTTGGCGGGGACCACGGGGCGTGTAGGCGATCACGGCAGCGCACAGTCCGCCTGCTATCAGCCCGCCAAGGTGGGCCTGCCACGCAATCTGGGGGACCACAAAGCCGATCACGCCGTTAATGAGAATAAGGACCCACAGCTGCCGGGTGTCACCGCCGCGCTGCCGCTGTACCAGGAGCATTGCTCCGAAGAGCCCGAAGATGGCCCCGGACGCACCCACCACACCGGTGAGCGGTGTACCCGGCACATAACCTGGTGTGAGCACCAGGTAGCCGACGGATCCGCCGATGGCCGAGATGAGATACACCGCCAGGAAGCGGATCCTGCCCAAAAGTGGCTCGAGGGCCTGGCCGAAGATCCACAGCATGTACATGTTCAGCAAGATGTGGAGGATAAACCCCTGCGAGTGGAGGAACGCTGCGGTCAGCATCCGCCACGGTTCGAACTCGCCGAACTGCGGGGTTGCGAACACATTGGCAAAGGCCAGGTTCTGGTAGATCCAGTCGCCGGGAATGATCCACTGCAGAACGTAGACCACCGCGCACAAGGCGATGAGGCCCAGCGTCACCAGCGGTTTGCCGGTGGCCACGGCACCGCCGTACACGGACCTGACACCCGGCGTCGTACGTGCTGTTTCGTTGACGCAGTCAACACACTGGAATCCGACGGCGGCCGCCCGCTGGCAGTCCGGGCACGCAGGGCGCCCGCAGCGCTGGCAGCGCACATAGGAAGGCCTGTCCGGGTGCCGGGGACACACCGGAACCTGCGCGGACGGCTCAGCCGCCGGAATTCCGTAACTCATGTGATGGGTTAGAGCTGCTCGATATCGATGCTGTTGATGGTGACGTCGTCCACCGGACGGTCGCCGGTTCCGGTCCGGACGCCTTCAATCGCGTCGACAACCTTCTTGGACTCGTCGTCGGCAACCTCGCCGAAGATGCTGTGCTTGCCCTGCAGCCAGTCGGTGGGGATGGTGGTGATGAAGAACTGCGAGCCGTTGGTGCCCTTGCCCATGCGGATGCCCGCGTTGGCCATGGCCAGCTTGTACGGCTGGTTGAAGCTGAGCTCGGGGTGGATTTCGTCGTCGAACTGGTAACCGGGTCCGCCCACACCGCGGCCCAGGGGATCGCCGGCCTGGATCATGAAGTCCTTGATGATGCGGTGGAAGATGGTGCCGTTGTACAGCGGCGTGCCCGTCTTGTCCTCACCCGTTTCCGGGTGGGTCCAGGCCTGCTCGCCGGTGGCGAGGCCAACGAAGTTCTTGACCGTCTTCGGGGCGTGGTTCCCGAAGAGGTTGACGACGATGTCGCCGAGGCTGGTGTGGATGGTTGCTTTTGCAGTTGCGATGGCAGTCATAACGTCATTCTTTCACGGCGGGTCAACGCGGAAAGCGGCCGGACCAGCAGTTCCGCGCTGGGTGAAATCACCCCTAAATCAGCGTGAAGAATAGCCCGTGCAGGTCAATCCACGTAGGCTAACAACAGAACCGTCACATTAATCGGGAGGTAGTTGTGAAGAAATCGGATCGTATTGCCCGTGACCTTGAGCAGTCAGTCAACAGCGCAGTTGAGAACGCCAAGGACTGGGCATCTCCCCGCGTAGAGGCAGCAGTGGATTGGGCAGTTCCCCGCCTGCAGCACAGCCTGGACACCGCGTCTCCCAAGATCCAGGAAGGGCTCAAGACCGCCGCCCACAACCTGGCCGACGGCGTTGCCACCGTCACGCCGCGCATCCAGGAGGGCCTCGCCCACCTTGCACCGAAAATCTCGGATGCAGTTGAGGTCACCACCCCGCGCCTGCACGAAGCGCTGGACAAAGCCACGCCCGTCATCCTAAATGCCCGCGACCGCGTCGTAGTGGAGTACCTTCCCCGTCTCTCGGACCAGATCGGCCAAGCCTCCGAGGCCGTGCACCGCACGCTGGAAAGCGCCCCCAACCACGTGGATGCAGTGGCCCGGCGGCTCGCCGATTCGGGTGTGGTTCACACGGTGCAGGAACAGGCCCAGACCGCCGGCACCCAGCTGCGGGCCGCTGCCCATGAAGCGGGCAAGGCGGTAGGTGTGCAGATCGCGGCCCCGGCGAAGCCCAAGAAGCGCGGCTGGCTGGTGTTCGGCATCATCGCCGCCGCGGTCGCCGCCGGTGTTGCAGCCTGGAAGGCGTCCAAGCCTGTCGAAGATCCCTGGAAGACGCCGTCCCCGGTCACGCCCGCTCCGGTTCCTGCCACCACGGTGAACGACGCAAAGGACAACGCTGAGGAGGCTGCGAGCAAGGCTGCAGCCGCCACGCACTCCGCCGCCGGGGTTGCCGCTGACAAAGTGGAGGACATTGCCGGAGATACCCAGGCTGCCGCCGACGACGCCGGCGAGAAGGCAAAGCACCTCGCCGAAGGGTCAGAGGAGAAAGCAGCGGACTCCGCCACGGACGCCAAGACGGCAATGAAGAACATCGCGTCCAACATGAACGGTACGCAGGACAAGAACGCCATCTGATCAATCCGGCGCCGAAGCGCCGTCCGCTGAAGGGGTTCCGCGCGTGCGGGGCCCCTTTCAGTGTTTTCCGAGAGTTTGTCCTGTCTCCGCCCGGCGACCGGCGGGACGGCCCCTGATCGGTGCTAAATTTGGACTGATGTCAGCCGATCAATCCTCTGGGGATACCTTGAACGACGCACAAGAGCTGCCCCGCGTGTCCATTGTCATCCCGGCTTACAACGAGGAAAGTGTCATCCGGCAGTGCCTCATCGCTGCCGTCTACCAGTCGGTGCCGGCTCACGAAATCATTGTGGTGGACAACCTCTCCACGGACCGCACCGCAGCCATCGTGGCGCAAATGCAGCTGGAGTATCCGGAAAGTCCCGTCATCCTCCTCAGCCAGGACACGGACCAAGGCCTGATCCCCACCCGGAATTTTGGCCTGAACCAGGCCACCGGTGACATCCTGGGCCGCATCGATGCCGATTCGGTGCTGGAGCCTGACTGGGTCGAGCAGGTGCAAAAGGCGTTCCAGGACCAGTCAGTGCAGGCAGCAACCGGCCCGGTGGTCTATTACGACATGCCGATGCGCCGTTTCGGCCTCAAGGCGGATGACAAGATGCGCCAGATGATGCTGAAACTTGCCAAGCACCAGTACCACTTCCTGTTCGGATCCAACATGGCCCTGCGTGCAACAGCTTGGGAAATCATCCGGGACGAAACCTGCCGGGATGAGAAGGACGAGATGCATGAGGACATCGATCTTTCCCTGCACCTCGCCGACCACGATCTCAAGGTCCAGTACTGGCCCCAGATGGTCTCCGGCATGTCCGCCCGGCGGCTTGAAGACTCCCCGCGGGACTACCGCTATTACGTGACCCGCTTCGACCGCACCTACAAGGCGCACAACGTCAAGAAAATGGCCCTCAAGGCGCCCATGGTGGTGTTCTTCTCGGTCTACTTCCCGGCCAAGCTCCTGCGCGCCATCCATACCGTCAACACCGCCCAGCCCGTACGCCGCGGCGGGCAATAGCCCCGGGGCAGCGTCAGTCAGTACCCAGTTCGGCCAACCGGCCCGACGGCGGTTCGTCTCCTTGGGCACCTTTCCCTGCGGCCGCACCCCGACGGCGGTCCGCGCGCGAACGCTGTCCGGTCACCACCACGGCGAGGCCCGCGAGGATGAGCGCCAGGCCGGCGTAGGTACCCGCAGGAAGTGTTTCGTGCAGGAAGACGGCGGCCAGCAGTGCGGCGCCGGGGATTTCCAGCAGGATAATCATGGATACCAGCAGCGGGCTCATGGTGGCCAGCAGGTGGTTGAAGGCCGTGTGGCCCACCAGTTGGGCACATACGGTGATGGCGATGATCCCGAGCCAGCCAGCGGCGTCGAACCCTGCCAGGGGCTGCCCGCTGAACACCGCCAGCACCGCCACCACAGCCGCGCACATGCCGTAGCAGAGCGTGGTGTAGGTGCCGGTGGTCATGGTCTGGCGGGCTTTGCCCCCGGCCAGGGTATAGAGGCCGGCCAGGGCCCCGCCAGCCACGGCCAGGACATCGCCCAGGAACGCGTCCGGCGAAGAACCCATGTCGAACCCTGTGATGGTGACTACGCCGCCCAGGGCAATGCCGAGCCCTGCCAGGACCTGCCAGCGGTGCCTGGTGCCGCGGAAGAGCTGGATCACTGCGATCCACGCCGACTGCAGGCAGACCAGGGCAGTGGCGGCCGCCACGGAGGTGAGCTGCAGGGACGTGATGAAGCAGGCAAAGTGAAGTGCCAGGGCGACGGCCGCCACGAGGGACCAGCGGAATTCAGACCCGGTGATCCGGCCAAACTGCCGGGGCTCGCGAACCAAAGTAGGCGTTGCCATCACAACGGCCCCGATGGCGTTGCGCCAGAAGGCGATGGCGAGTGCGCTGACAGTGGTTGCGCCGAGGGTGGCGGCGATCAAAGGTCCGGATGAGGCCACACCCAGCACACCCAGGGCGGCGATAAGGAGGTTCACTTTTCCACCTTACTGGTCGGCTGAAACACTGGTCGGCGTCAACGAAAAAGTCCCGGACAGCGTTTCCGCTGTCCGGGACTTTCTTATGGTGGAGGCACGGGGACTCGAACCCCGAACCCCCTGCTTGCAAAGCAGGTGCGCTACCAATTGCGCCATGCCCCCATAAGAAGCAACCCGTCAATCATACCCTAGAACCGTGAAGCCTTTGTCCAGCTTCCGTTCCGGGCGTCCGGCCTATTCGACCTGATCGGTCGACTGGTTCCAGACTGTTTTCCGGGCTTCGGATTCCTGTGCTTTCCTGTAGAGCAGGACGCCTGCGATCGCAGCTGCGATTACCAGCAACTTCTTCACATGCTCCCCGTTCCGGCCCTGCCTGCCGCGAAGCAAACCGAACCTTTCCTGAAACCTGCACAGGTTCCGTGGGCGTACCAGGACTTGAACCTGGGACCTCTTCGTTATCAGCGAAGCGCTCTAACCGCCTGAGCTATACGCCCCGATGCCTCATCGGGCCGAGATATGACTGTACAGCACATCCCGGCCCGATCTCAAATCGAGGCATTCGACCGGAAAAATCCGGTCAAAATCGGGAGACTTAGTCGTCCGTGAGGGTCACACCGATGCCGCCCACCAAGGTGGCAGAGATGTTGTACAGCACGGCGGACAGCATGGACAGCGCCGTCAGCAGCACAACGTTCACCACGGCGATGATGGTGGCGAACGACGCCACCTGGCCCAGGGACGCGACCTTCTTCAGTTCGAAGCCGCCGCCCTCGGAGCCGGCCAGGGTGCCCAGGAGGCTGTCCACCTGGTCGAAGATTCCCGTGAGGTCCAGGACCGTCCAGAGGACGATCGCGGCCACCACGGTGACGATTCCCAGCGCCACCGAGAGCAGGAACGCCATCTTCAGGACGGACCAGGGATCCACCTTGCTGACCAGCAGGCGAGCCCGCCGGACCTTGGCCTTCGGTGCGGGCTTAACCAGCGCCGGCTGGCCCTGCGCGGTAGCGGGACGCTGGCCCGGGACGGGACGCTGGCCGGGCTGGCCCATGCCGGGCCGCTGGCCGGGAGCGGCCGGGCGTTGCCCCGGGGCGGCTGCCGGGGCCGCCGGCCGCTGCTGGGGGCGGGTGGGTGCATTCACCCGGGGCGCGGCCGTGGGCTGCGGCGTTGCGCCGGGAACAGTACTGCTCGGCTTGGGATATGAGTCGGGATTACTCACTCGTTACCTCCGGTGTAGTCTTCGTTCGGCTCAGCGTCGCCGGAGGCGTCCTCTGACTCAACAGCCGGTGATGATTCTGACTCTGCGGCTCCTTCGGGGGACCCGCTGTCTTCAGCCAACGTTACGTCATCCTCCAGGGATTCCTCGCCCTCGAGACCACGTTCGCTGTTCCGTGCCACCTCGATAATGCGGTCATTCTTGTCCGGTTTGGCGAAGATGACGCCCATCGTGTCGCGTCCCTTGGCGGGCACGCCGGCCACGGATGAACGGACCACCTTCCCGCCTTCCATGACCACCAGGACTTCGTCTTCTTCCTGGACAATCAGGGCACCCACAAGGTGTCCCCGTTCCTCCTGGTATTTGCCCACCTTGATGCCCAGGCCGCCGCGGCCCTGCAGGCGGTACTCCTCCACCGCGGTCCGCTTGGCGTAGCCGCCTTCGGTGACGATGAAGACAAAGGACCCGTCCGTGACCACGTCGGCGGCGAGCAGTTCATCGTCCTCACGGAACTTCATGCCGGTTACGCCCGACGTCGCACGGCCCATGGGGCGCAATGCATCGTCGGTGGCCGTGAAGCGGATGGACTGGCCCTTGCGTGAGACAAGCATGAGGTCGTCCGTTTCCGACACCAGCTGTGCCGAGACCAGTTCGTCCTCGTCGCGCAGGTTGATCGCGATGACACCGGCCGATCGGTTGGTGTCATAATCCTCCAGTCGCGTCTTCTTGACCAGGCCCCGCTTGGTGGCGAGCACCAGGTACGGCGACTGCTGGTAGTCCTTGAGGTCCAGGACCTGGGCGATGTGTTCGTCCGGCTGGAAAGCGAGCAGGTTGGCAACGTGCTGGCCCTTGGCGTCACGGCCGGCTTCCACCAGCTCGTAGGCCTTGGCGCGGTAGACGCGGCCCAGGTTGGTGAAGAAGAGGAGCCAGTGGTGGGTGGTGGTGACAAAGAAGTGCTCCACCACGTCGTCGCCGCGCAGCTGGGCGCCCTTGATGCCCTTGCCGCCGCGCTGCTGTGAGCGGTAGTTGTCGCTGCGGGTGCGCTTGACGTAGCCGCCGCGGGTAATGGTGACAACCATTTCCTCTTCGGGGATGAGGTCCTCGATGGACATGTCCCCGTCGAAGCCCATCAGGATCTCAGTGCGGCGGTCGTCGCCGTGCTTGGCAACAATCTCGCCCAGCTCAGTGCTGATGATCTCGCGCTGGCGCTCCTCGGAAGCCAGAATCGAGTTGTACTCGGCGATCAGGGCTTCAAGTTCGGCGTGCCGGTCCTGGATCTTCTGGCGTTCCAGGGCGGCGAGGCGGCGCAGCTGCATGTCCAGGATGGCGCGGGCCTGCAGCTCATCGATATCGAGCAGCTGCATGAGGCCGTCGCGTGCGGCTTCCGTCGTGTTGGACGCACGGATCAGGGCGATGACCTCGTCCAGCATGTCCAGGGCCTTCAGGAGCGCACGGAGGATGTGCGCCTCCTCTTCGGCCTTGCGCAGGCGGTAGCGGGTCCGGCGCGCAATGACGTCCATCTGGTGCGTAACCCAGTGACGGATGAACGCGTCCAGGCTGAGCGTGCGCGGAACACCGTCCACGATTGCCAGCATGTTGGCCGAGAAGTTGCTCTGCAGTTCGGTGTGCTTATAGAGGTTGTTCAGCACCACCTTGGCCACGGCGTCGCGCTTGAGCACAATGACCAGTCGCTGGCCGGTGCGGCCGGAGGTTTCGTCGCGGAGGTCGGCGATGCCGGAGATCTTGCCGTCCTTGACCAGCTCGGCGATCTTGATGGCAAGGTTGTCCGGGTTGGCCTGGTACGGCAGTTCGGTGACCACCAGGCATGTGCGGCCCTGGAGTTCCTCCACGTTGACCACCGCGCGCATGGTTACCGAACCGCGGCCGGTCCGGTAAGCATCCTCGATGCCGCGGTGGCCCAGGATGGTGGCACCGGTGGGGAAATCCGGCCCCTTGATGCGCAGCAGCAGCTCTTCGAGCAGCTCCTCCCGGGTGGCAGTCGGGTTCGCGAGGTACCACTGGACACCGTCCGCTACCTCGCGGAGGTTGTGCGGCGGAATGTTCGTGGCCATGCCGACGGCGATGCCCGAGGACCCGTTGACCAGCAGGTTGGGGAAACGCGCCGGCAGGATGGTGGGTTCCTGGTTCTTGCCGTCGTAGTTGTCCTGGAAGTCGACAGTTTCCTCGTCGATGTCCCGGACCATTTCCATGGCCAGCGGCGCCATTTTGGTCTCGGTGTAGCGGGGGGCTGCGGCGCCATCGTTGCCCGGCGAGCCGAAGTTTCCCTGGCCCAAGGCCAACGGGTAGCGCATGGTCCAGTCCTGGATCAGGCGGACCAGGGCATCGTAGATCGCGGTGTCACCATGGGGGTGGTACTGGCCCATGACTTCGCCCACCACACGCGCACACTTGTTGAAGGAACGGTCGGGGCGGTAGCCGCCGTCGAACATCGCGTACAACACGCGGCGGTGCACAGGCTTCAGGCCATCGCGCACGTCAGGCAGGGCGCGGCCCACGATGACGGCCATGGCGTAGTCCAGGTAGGACCGTTGCATTTCAGTCTGCAGGTCCACCTGCTCCACGCGGTCAATCAGCACGTCGCCTTCAAGCACGGTGTCCGGAAGGTCGCCGGAATCCGCCGGAGTTTCGGGTGTCTCGTCACTCATCGTTTATGTTTTCCGTTTCAGGTATATGTCGGTTCAGGAATATCAGGCCGGAAAATCCGCTAGATATCGAGGAACCTGACGTCCTTGGCGTTCTGCTGAATGAAGTTTCGGCGGGACTCCACGTCTTCGCCCATCAGGGTGGAGAAGACCTGGTCCGCGGCCAGGGCGTCGTCCATGGTCACCTGCAGGAGGGTCCGGTTGTCCGGGTCCATGGTGGTGTCCCACAGTTCGGTGTAGTCCATTTCGCCGAGGCCCTTGTAGCGCTGGATGCCGTTGTCCTTGGGAATACGGCGGCCGGCGGCCTGGCCGGCAACGAGCTTGGCGTCGCGCTGCTTGTCACTGAAGACGTAGTCGTGCGGCGCGTTGGACCATTTGATCCGGTACAGCGGGGGCTGGGCCAGGTACACGTAGCCGTTCTCAATGAGCGGGCGCATGTAGCGGAACAGGAGCGTCATCAGCAGGGTGGTGATGTGCTGGCCGTCGACGTCGGCATCGGCCATCAGGACGATCTTGTGGTACCGCAGCTTGCTGAGGTCGAAGTCCTCGCCGATGCCTGTACCGAACGCCGTGATCATGGACTGGACCTCGGCGTTGCCCAGCGCCTTGTCCAGCCGGGCACGTTCCACGTTCAGGATCTTGCCGCGCAACGGGAGGATGGCCTGGGTTTCCGGGTTGCGCCCGCGCTTGGCGGAACCACCGGCGGAGTCACCCTCCACGATGTACACCTCGCAGCGGGCGGGGTCCTTGGAGGAGCAGTCGGAGAGTTTGCCCGGCATGCCGAAGGATTCCAGCGGACTCTTGCGGCGCGCGTTGTCGCGGGCCTTGCGGGCGGCCATCCGGGCCTGGGCCGCGGAAATGGCTTTGCGGATCACGTCGCGGGCGGGGCCGGGATTGCGTTCCAGCCAGTCACCCAGGCCGTCGGTGACGACGCGCTGGACAAAACCCTTGACCTCGGAGTTGCCGAGCTTGGTTTTGGTCTGGCCCTCGAACTGCGGCTCGGCCAGCTTGACCGAGATGACTGCCGTCAGTCCTTCGCGGATGTCATCTCCGGTGAGGTTGTCGTCCTTTTCCTTGATGATGCCCTTCTCCCGCGCATAACGGTTGATGAGCGATGTCATCGCGGCCCGGAAGCCCTCTTCGTGGGTGCCGCCCTCGTGGGTGTTGATGGTGTTGGCGTAGGTGTGGACGCTTTCGGAGTAGGCGCTGGTCCACTGCATTGCCATTTCCAGGGCAATCTTGCGGTCCTTGTCCTCGGTTTCGAAGGAGATGACGTCCTCGTGGACAACATCAACTTTTTTGCCCGAGTTCAGGTGCTTGACGTAGTCGAGAAGGCCGTCGTTGTACTGGTACACCACGGTGCGGTGCTCGGCGGTGACTTCACCTTCGGTGGCGACGGCGTCGAGGTCGAGGTCATCACCTGAGTCGGCCTTCGTCTCCACTGGTCGCTCGTCCGTGAGGGTGATGCGCAGGCCCTTGTTCAGGAAGGCCATCTGCTGGAAGCGTGCCCGGAGCGTCTCGAAGTCAAAGTACGTGGATTCGAATATGTCCGCGTCGGGGTAGAACGTCTGGGTGGTGCCGGTTTCGGCGGTTTCCTCACCCTTGACCAGGCTGCCCTGGGGTTTGCCGCCGTCGGCGAAGGACATCCGCCAAACGTTGCCCTGGCGCCGAACCTCCGTGTCCACCCGGCTGGAGAGCGCATTCACCACGGAAATACCCACGCCGTGCAGGCCGCCGGACACGGCGTATCCGCCGCCGCCGAACTTGCCGCCGGCGTGCAGGATGGTCATGACCACTTCAACGGTGGGCTTGTGCTCGGTGGGGTGCATATCCACGGGAATTCCGCGGCCGTCGTCTGCAACCTTCACGCCGCCGTCGGCCTGCAGGACAACCTCGATGTGCGTGCAGTATCCGGCCAGTGCTTCATCGACGGAGTTGTCCACCACTTCATAGACCAGGTGGTGCAGGCCGCGGGGGCCGGTGGAGCCGATGTACATGCCCGGGCGTTTCCGGACTGCCTCCAGGCCTTCGAGTACGGTAATATCGCTTGCGCCGTATTCCCGGGGTTTCACAGCTTCCGCCGGCGTATCCGGGACATCCTCCACTGCGCGTTCCACTGCCTGGGTATCTGTATTGTCGTTAGCCACAGGTGCTGTCGACTCCTCTTTTTCGATGATGGCCGGCGCCCGCTCTCCCAAGGAAGAGCGGCCGCCAACAGGCACAAGCCGATGGCACTGACGAGTAGGTCGACCTGCAGAACCGAAGTCCGCCTGCTGCGTGCGCGCGGAAAACGGACACAGTCAACGTTTCGCCGGCGCCCAGTTATCTGATGTGATTCTACCGTGAAATGGTCCACAACCCCGCATTCTGGGGGCCATGCCGGACGGCGATGTGCCCTTACAAGGCCGTTGACCGCGCCTAGGGCGCCCGCGCGGGTCCGCCTCCGGGTGCCTATACGCCCCTTGGTCCTTGGAGCGCCCTACACGCCGTTGGACCAATATTCAAGACCCGACGACGGCGGCTAGCCGTAGGTATCGCGGGGTCCCCGCCCGTTGACGGTGCGTCCGCCCTTGCGCCAGCTGGGTGCCGTAGGTCCAAGCACCTGGATGCTGGTGACGACGCCGTCGCCGAGTTCGGTGCGGAATTTCTCCAGCAGGCTGATGCTCAAGAGCCGCAACTGCGTGGCCCAGGCGGTCGAATCGCAGCGCACGTGAAGGGTGGTGTCAGTGAAACTTTCCGGCGTGCAGTGTGCGGAGATTTCCGGGCCCACCAAGGTGGCCCACTCCGCCATGACGGAACCGACGGCCACCGGTGAGGTCCATCCGCGTTCGGCCACCAACCGGCCCACCACCTTGCCAAGTCCCAGGGGATCCCGGCCGGTGGCATGGAACTGGCTGAAGCCACGGGTGTCCCGGATGCCGCGTTTGGTTTTGGCGGTCCCGCCGGAAGGAAGCGCTTTGCGACGGATTTCCCCGCGTGCCGCGGCAGCCTCACGCATTCTGTTCAGTGCAGCCTGCGGGGCATCGATGGTGTCAGGATCCCGGCCGGGCTGCAGCCCGCCCTTGTCGTCCTTATTCATCGATACCTCCCGGAATAACCTTCACCCGCCGGCCGGACAGCTCGTCCGGGATATCGGCGTCGACGGCGGCGGTCACCAGGACCTGTTCCGCGCCGGAGACTATTGCGGCCAGTTTACGCCGCCGCTGCACGTCGAGCTCGGCAAAAACATCGTCGAGAATGAGGATGGGCGCGGATCCGCCTGTCCGGGCGTCATCGAGCATCACGTAGTAGGAAGCGAGCCGCAGGGACAGGCACATGGACCAGGTTTCACCGTGCGATGCGTACCCTTTGGCGGGCGCTTCACCGAGGATCAGCTCCAGCTCGTCCCGGTGTGGTCCCACGAGGGAAATTCCGCGCTCCAGCTCTTTGCGGCGGGAGCCGGCGAAGGCCTTGACGTAGCGTTCGGTGAGTTCGTCGACGGTGAGGGAACGGAGGTCCTCAGCCCCGGCTGCGCCGGAAACCGCTGTGCCGGACACCGCGGAACTGCCGCCGGCACCCGCTGCTGCGCCGCCGTCGTCGTCCATCAAGTTTTGGAGCGTGGACCGATACACGGCGCCGGCTTCCTTCGAACCGTCGGTGAGCTGGGCATACGCCCTGGCGAGGTGCGGGCGCAGCCGCTCAACCAGTTTCAGCCTGGCGTGCAGCAGCTCGGCGCCAGCCTTGGCCATGTGCTGGTCCCACACATCGAGGGTGGCTTCATGTGCTGCGGTGAATTTGCCGGCACGCGCGGATTTGAGGAGGGCGTTGCGCTGTTTCAGGACCCGGTCATAGTCGGTGCGGGTGGCGGAATGGCGCGGAATGAGGCTGACGAGCAGTTCGTCCAGGAAACGGCGGCGGTTGGAAGGATCGCCCTTGACCAGGGCCAAATCTTCCGGGGCGAACAGCACCGTCTGGCAAATTCCGAGCAGGTCCCTCGCCCGGACCGGATTGCTCCGGTTGATCCGGCCCCGGTTGGCCCGGCTGGCATTGATTTCCAGTTCCAGCACCGTGGTTTGCCCGCCGCGGACAACGCGGGCCCGCACCAGTGAACGGTCCGTACCGAACCGCAGCAGCGGGCCGTCGGAACTGACCCGGTGCGAACTCAGGGTGGCCAGGTAGCCGATGGCCTCCATCAGGTTGGTTTTGCCGATGCCGTTGGATCCCACCAGCACCGTGACGCCGGGGCCGAGGGCAAGGTCAACCTGGGCGTAGCTGCGGAAGTCGGTCAGGGAAAGGTGTTCTAGGTACACGCGGTCTTCAGAATTCTTGGAACCCCGCGGGGTCCCGGGTGGGGGTTACTTGGCGGGACGGGTGGCATGCCCGCCGAATTGGTGGCGCAGGGCGGAAACCATCTTCATGGCGGGCGAGTTATCCTCGCGGGAAGAGAAGCGGGCAAACAGCGCGGCGGTGATGGCGGGTGCCGGAACGGCGTTGGCGATGGCTTCTTCGACGGTCCAGCGGCCTTCGCCTGAATCCTCGACGTAGTCGTCGATGGAGGCCAGCCCCGGATCCTCTTCCAGGGCTTTGACCATGAGGTCCAGCAGCCAGGACCGGACCACGGTGCCTTTTTGCCAGGCCCGGAAAGTCCCGGGCAGGTCATCCACGATGTCCTTGGCGGCCAGCAGTTCATAGCCTTCGGCGTAGGCCTGCATCAGGCCGTATTCGATGCCGTTGTGGACCATTTTGGCGTAGTGGCCGGCGCCGATGCCGCCCACGTGTACAAAGCTGTCGGCCCGTTCCCCTTCGGGACGGAGGGCATCAAAAACCGGCAACGCGTACTCAATATCGGCGGCATCGCCGCCGGCCATCAGTCCGTAGCCGTTTTGCAGGCCCCACACACCGCCGGAAACGCCGCAGTCTGCGAACCGGATGCCCTTGTCGGCCAGTAAGGCACCGTGCTTTTGATCCTCGGTGAAGCGTGAGTTGCCGCCGTCGATCACCAGGTCACCGGCGTCGAGCTTGTCTCCCAGCTCGGTGATGACGGAGTCAGTGATCTCGCCGGACGGAACCATGACCCAGATGAGGCGCGGCGCCGGAACGGCCTTGATGAGCTCATCCATGGACGCGACGTCGGTGATGTCGGGGTTCCGGTCAAGGCCGGTGACCTCAATGCCACCCTTGCGCAGGCGTTCGCGCATGTTGAAACCCATTTTGCCAAGGCCGATCAGTCCGATATGCACGTGAGTCTCTTTTCTGCGCGGGGTTGGCGGATTTTGGGCGGGTCAGCCCAACTGGGTAGCAGTAGATGTCGTTTTGAGGCTCCAAAACGACAGGTGCTGCTACTTAGTTGGGAAGGCGTACGGGCATGACCAGGTAACGGTAGTCGTCCTGGTCTTCACCATCGGCGTCGACCTGGGCGGTGATCATGGCCGGCTTCGGGGCTGTGGTGAAGGAGAACCTGACGTATTTGGTTTCGATGACGGCAAGGCCCTCGACGAGATAGTGCGGGTTGAAGGCCACGGTGATGTCCTCACCGGAAAGCTGGGCTTCGAGTTCCTCCGATGCCTGGGCGTCCTCACCGGTGCCGGCATCCAGGTGCAGGAGGCCCTCGGTGAACGCGAGACGTACCGGGGTGTTGCGTTCAGCCACCAGGGAAACGCGCCGGACGGCCTCGACCAGTTCCTGGGTCTGCACCGTGGCGTGGATGGGCGTGGAATCCGGGAACAGGGAACGGATCTTGGGGTAATCGCCGT
Organism: Pseudarthrobacter sulfonivorans; assembly: GCF_024391045.1. Taxonomy (GTDB): domain Bacteria; phylum Actinomycetota; class Actinomycetes; order Actinomycetales; family Micrococcaceae; genus Arthrobacter; species Arthrobacter sulfonivorans_B. Next base: position 123,445 of record NZ_JANFCZ010000009.1, on the reverse strand, counting down.
CCACCAGCAGTGACGTTGTGGTGCGCCCGCCGCTCTCGAAGCCGATCAGGCGGCTGTCGTCATCAGCCAACGCGAGGTGGATATCACCACTGTTGCCGAGGGTCTTGGCTACTTCGTTGAGGGTCTTGGCCTTGACCAGCGCGCTTGTGGAAATACCCGGAGTAGCCGGCTTCCAGGGGACTTCACGCATGGCCAGCCGGTAACGGTCCGTCGCGAGCAGCGTGATGAGATCGTCTTCGATCTCCATTCGTACGCCGGTCAGGATGGGCAGGGTGTCGTCCTTGCTGGCCGCAATGATGACCTGCGAGACAGCTTGCGAGAACGAATCACCCGGAACGGTGCCGCTGATTTCAGGCAGTGCCGGCAGCGGCGGGTATTCGGCCTCGGGCATCGTGGCCAGGTGGAAGCTGCTGCGGCGGCAGGTCAGTGTGACTTTGTTGCCATCGGTTTCCACATCAACCGGGGCGGAGGGCAGGCTTCGGCAGATGTCTGCCAGGAGACGTCCGGAAACGAGAATGGTGCCTTCGGCACTGATATCAGCCGGAATTTCCAGCCGTGCCGAGGTCTCGTAGTCAAAGCTGGACAGGCTCACGGTGCCCGCTTCAGCCTTCAGGAGCAAACCCGAAAGTACCGGAACCGGCGGCCGCGGAGACAACGACCGGGCTGTCCAGGTGACGGCTTCTGCCAGGACGTCCCGTTCGACTCTGAACTTCACGGAAGGGTGCCGCCTTTCATTGCTGCTGCCTTATCTGAACCGGAAACTCCCCGGGGGAGCCCAAAAGTAGTCGCGCCCCAACCACGGAACGTGCATGGTTCCTCCGGGGCTGAACCACAAAGAAACCCAAGGATGGGAGCGCTGCTGACAGCTTAGCCGGAAGAGCGGGGATTAACCCATCCCCGGGTTCTGCTGCCTGTGGCATCCGGGGCCGCTTGGCCCCGACCCGTTCGGAGCGCGGATCGAGATTGTTATTTGAGGGAAATCAATTTCTAGGGATTAGTAGTGTTAATAACCCCTGTGGAAACTGTGGATAACTCGATCCGGCCGCGGGATCCAGCGGTTAAGCCCTGTTCATCGTTTGTGGGTGAGCCAGGTTTTAAACAGGCTGTGGATGGGGATAACAATTTTTGGGTTTTCGCCGATCCACAGGCGCCTTAAGGGTTTTAAGCCCATTAAGCGGGGTTGTCCCCTTAAGTATCCACAGGGTTATCCACATGCACCTGTTAATAAGGTATGGAGGCGGTGGATCAGGAGTCGCGCTGCTGCTGTTTGATCCGGTTGGTGAGTTCGGTGACCTGGTTGTAGATCACACGGCGCTCCGCCATCAGCTCGCGGATCTTCCGGTCAGCATGGATCACTGTGGTGTGGTCACGGCCGCCGAGCTCCTGGCCGATCTTCGGCAGCGACATGTCAGTCAGTTCACGGCAGAGGTACATCGCGATCTGGCGGGCGGTAACCAGGGTCCGGGTCCGTGACTTGCTGCAGAGCTCCTCCATGGTCAGCTTGAAGTAGTCAGCGGTCTGGATCAGGATTTGGCTCGAGGTGATTTCCTGGGCGCCGTCGTCGGTGATGAGGTCTTTCAGGACCATCTCTGCGAGGGCAACGTCCACAGGCTGGCGGTTCAGGCTGGCGAACGCCGTCACGCGGATCAGCGCACCTTCGAGCTCGCGGATGTTGCTGGAGATCTTGGACGCGATGTACTCCAGGGCATCGTCAGGTGCGGAGAGCCCTTCGCTGAGGGCCTTCTTCCGCAGGATGGCGATGCGGGTTTCCAGTTCCGGCGGCTGGATGTCGGTCAGCAGGCCCCACTCGAAGCGGGATTTCATTCTGTCCTCGAAGCCAGCGAGCTGCTTGGGCGGCAGGTCGGAGGTGATGACTACCTGCTTGTTGTTGTTGTGCAGCGAATTGAACGTGTGGAAGAACTCCTCCAGGGTCCGGTCCTTACCGGCGAGGAACTGGATGTCATCGATCAGCAGAACGTCCACGTTCCGGTAGGTGGTCTTGAAACTGGCGCCCTCATCGTCGCGGATGGAGTTGATGAAGTCGTTGGTGAATTCCTCGGAATTCACATACCGGACGCGGATTCCGCTGTACAGGCGCCTGGCGTAATGGCCGATCGCGTGCAGGAGGTGGGTCTTTCCCAGGCCCGAGTCCCCGTAGATGAACAGCGGGTTGTATGCCTTGGCCGGGGCTTCGGCGACGGCCACGGCGGCTGCATGGGCGAAGCGGTTGGAGGAGCCGATCACGAAAGTGTCAAAGACGTATTTGGGATTCAGCCGGCCGAACTCGTGGGAAGTGCTCGGCAGCATGGGCTGCGGCTTCTGCTCGATCAGCTGATCCGCCGAATAGGAAGGCTCGACGACGGGTTCGGGCTCTTGGTGGATGGGCACAAGGTCCGTGTCCACATCGATGGCGCAGCGGATGTCCTCGGAAAAGACGTTGTGCAGGGCATCATCCAGGGCTTCCTTCACCTGGGTCTGCAGGACCTCGCGGGTCAGCTCGTTGGGGACCGCCACCAGGAGGGTGGATCCGATCAGGCCCTGCGCCTGGGCCAGGATGACGAAACCCCGCTGCCGCGGCGAAACGCGGTCGTCCTGCTCGAGGAGGCTCACCACGCGTCGCCAGGAACTTCCGACAGTGTTGGCGTGGTTGGCTTCGTCTACTGTCATCAATCGGTTCCTCAAAACTTGCGTGCCTGCATTACGTCGCAGCCCAAGTCAGGAACCAGGAGTCTGGTTCAGCTTCATCCACAGGGTTATGCACAGTCCGTGGATAATCGGCTACTGAGTCACTCTAGGGGATCAAAAGGCCAGAAGATAGCTGGGAAGTAGCTTGTGGATAATTACACCGTTGTGGTTCTAAAACACGCCGTGTGAGCCACTTCATCCACAGGCTGTGGGTGCAGGTTTGCCACAGCTTCGGACAGGCCCTGAGGCCTCCTTCGGTTTGACTCCGGCAAGCCGTTTGCCCTAGTGTTGTGAAGTCCTTTGTGTACGCTTTCTGTCCCCATCTGAATCTCTCCAACGCATTGCGTTTGAGCAGCCGGGGGAAGCGTGCATATACAAAACTTAGCGTCGGCCAGTTCTTCTCAATTCTGATCGGGTGGGCGCACCTTTGATCCACTGGAGTAACTAACGTGAGCAAGCGGACTTTTCAGCCGAATAACCGCCGTCGAGCCAAGAAGCACGGCTTCCGCCTTCGTATGCGTACCCGTGCCGGCCGCGCCATCCTGGCAGCCCGCCGTGGCAAGGGCCGCACCGAGCTGTCGGCCTAAATAACTGATTCGTCGGTTTACATTTCTTTGCGAGTTTAAGGTGCTGGCCACCCGTAACCGTTTGAGGACTGCAACTGATTTTTCAACAACCGTACGTTCCGGTGTCCGCAATGGACGCCGGAACGTAGTGTTATATGCGGCAGCCCTTGCTGCCGACGAACCCAGCCGGATCGGGTTCATCGTTTCCAAAGGTGTCGGGAACGCTGTGGTCAGGAACCGCGTTAAGAGGAGACTGAGGGAAGCCGCTGCCTGCTCGCTGCGCGAGTACGGTACCGGGTTCGCCATAGTGGTCCGGGCGCTGCCTGCGTCCGCGAACGCCAGCTGGAACCAACTGCTGGCGGACTACGGCTCGGCACTGGAGTCGACCACGAACCGCTTGGGCAGCCGCCTTCCGCGGGCTGCTGTAGACCGTTCAACCGGTACAACACAGGAAGGGACACAGCGTGCGTAACGTGACTGCCGCCGTCGTCCGCTACCTTCTTCCCGCGCTTGCCGCTGTGGGCACCTTCGTCTGGAACCTGCCCAAAAACATCCTTATCCTGCTGCTGATGGCCTACCGCAAGGTGATTTCGCCCTTGTACGGCCAGGTATGCCGGTTCTTTCCTTCGTGCTCGGCCTATGCGCTTGAGGCGATCACGGTCCACGGTGCAGTGAAGGGCAGCTGGCTCGCCGCCCGGCGCCTGGCACGCTGCCATCCATGGAACGCCGGCGGTGTGGACCATGTCCCCGCCGGACACAACCACTGGGCCGACAACCGGACCCCCACAATTGTTGTGCTGAACAACCCGGACAAGTATCTGGCTGCTCGGACTGATGAAGAAGGCCGCTCTGCGGCCTGACGAATAGGGATAAGTATGGACTTCTTTGGAACAATCATGGCCCCGTTCAAGTGGCTGGTTTCCATCATCATGATTGGATTCCACGATGGCCTGAGTGCCATCGGCATGCCCGCTGCGAACGGATGGACTTGGACGTTGTCCATCATCGGGCTGGTGCTGGTGATCCGCGCCGCCCTGATCCCGGTGTTCGTCAAGCAGATTAAGGCCCAGCGCGGCATGCAGCTGCTTCAGCCTGACTTGAAGAAGCTGCAGGACAAATACAAGGGCAAGACTGACCAGCTGTCCCGCCAGGCCATGGCGCAGGAACAGATGGCGATGTACAAGAAGCACGGCACCAACCCGTTCTCCGCCTGCTTGCCCATGCTGATCCAGATGCCGTTCTTCTTCGCCCTGTTCCAGGTCCTGTCCGGAATTTCCCAGGCCAAGGACCAGGGGGCCGGAATCGGCGCGATGAGCCATGAGCAGGTGGTGGAGTTCGATGCTTCGAGCATCTTCGGCGCACCGTTGTCCTCAGCACTGCTGCACGGCGGTGCCACCAATGTCTCGGTGGTTGTCCTCAGCATTGTGATGATCCTGGCCATGACGGCCTCGCAGTTCATCACGCAGAAGCAGATCATGGCCAAGAACATGTCCGAAGAGGCCATGGCAAGCCCGTTCATGCGCCAGCAGAAGATGATGCTTTACATCCTGCCCGTCGTGTTCGGCGTTGGCGGCATCAACTTCCCGATCGGTGTCCTCATCTACTGGACCACCACCAACCTCTGGACCATGGCGCAGCAGTTCTTTGTCATCCGCCGCATGCCGACGCCGGGATCCCCCGCCGCCAAGGCCCTCGCCGAGCGCCGTGCGGCCAAGGGCCTGCCGGCCCTCCCGGTTCTGGGTGCGAAGAAGGCCGACGCCGCAGCAGAGGCAGCTGCCGCCGCGGCGGTTATCGAGCAAAAGGCACAGCGCGTCCAGCCCCAGCGTAAGAACAGGAAGAAGAAGTAATGTCAGCCGAAAGCACCGAACACGCCCTCTCCAATGAAGTCATTGACGATCAGGACGAAGCCTCGACGGACACCGAAAGCAACCCCAAGGGCACTGCTGCCAGCCGTCTCGAAGAGGAAGGCGACGTAGCTGCAGATTACCTGGAGGAACTCCTCGACATCGCGGACATCGATGGTGACATTGACATCGAAGTCCGCAACGGACGGACCTACATCTCCATCGTCGCCGAAGAAGAAACCGATGGTCTCGACAGCCTGGTAGGCGAAGACGGCGAAGTCCTTGAGGCACTCCAGGAACTGACGAGGCTTTCTGTGCTCTCGGCGACGGAGAACCGTTCGCGCCTGGTGCTGGACATCAACGGCTACCGCCAGCAGCGGGCCGGCCACCTCCAGAAGATTGCCGAGGATGCGGCTGCAACCGTTAAGGAGACCGGCGAGGCCGTGGCTCTGGAACCGATGAGTGCCTACGAACGCAAGATCGTCCACGACGCCGTCGCGGACCTTGGCCTGGTCAGTGAATCCGAAGGCGAAGGCGCCGGCCGCCATATCGTCGTATCCGCTGACTAGAGAATTGCTGAACCGTTAACCATGGTTGATATCACGGCAGCTGAACAGCTGGCAGCGGAGAAGATCTTCGGCGACCGCCTGGACCTGGCTAAGCGCTACGTTGAACACCTCGCAACATCGGGGACGGAACGCGGCCTCATCGGGCCCCGCGAGATTCCCCGGTTATGGAGCCGGCACGTGCTCAACTGTGCCGTCATCGAAAGCGAGATCCCCGACGGCAGTCGCGTTGCTGACGTCGGAAGCGGTGCGGGCTTGCCAGGGTTGTGCCTGGCCATAGCGCGTCCTGATCTGGAGCTGACGCTGATCGAACCGTTGGAGCGCCGCGTGATTTGGCTCCAGGAAGTGGTGGACGATCTGGGCCTTACCAACGTCACAGTGATGAGGACGCGTGCGGAGCTCGCGGTAGGCATGGTGGATGCTGACGTGGTCACCGCCCGGGCAGTCTCCGCGCTCAGCAATCTGGCTGGCCTGACCATCCCCCTGCTGGCGGGCAAGGGTGAGGTCGTGGCCATCAAGGGCCGAAGCGCCAGCGAAGAGATTGAAAAAGCAGCGAAAACGATCCGCAAATTGGGCGGAGTGGAGACGACCGTGGTGACCGTCGGCGAGGGCCTGTTGGAGGAACCCACCACCGTTGTCCGCATCGTCGTAAACAAGTCCCGAAAGATTGCTTAGTCAAGGCCCGGTAACCTTGGTCTGCAGGACGAAGCGGTTAGGCTAGACAACGGCAGCAACAGCTGAATGAGAGTGAGTGTGTCCCAGTGACCAGTAGCGAAGCCCACACACAACGGATCCCCCCGTTTGTGTCCTTGGGGTCAGCACGTTCATTTGCTGGTATGGGTTCCGCACCGGTTCGCGGTGAAAATCACCCGAATCCGGCTGCAGGCGTCGCAAGTTTTGCGTCTGTTTCACGTGAAACGTCTTCAGCCGGCAAAACCAACGTCATCGACACGATGGACGATTCCAGTCCGATCGCTCGCGAGCTTGCGCACGAGACCAAGCGCCGTGAGCGCCTGGTTGGCCGTGAACTGCCCAAGCCGGACAAGACCCGCGTCTTCACGGTGTCCAACCAGAAGGGCGGGGTGGGTAAGACAACCACTACCGTGAACATTGCGGCGGCTCTCGCTGCTGCCGGCCTGAATGTGCTCGTCATCGACATTGACCCGCAAGGCAACGCCTCCACCGCCCTGGGCGTGGAACACCACGCCGACGTAGACAGCATTTACGATGTCCTGATCAACGACTTCCCGCTGGCTGACGTGGTGGCACCCTGCCCGGACATCAGCAACCTGATTTGTGCGCCTGCGACGATTCACCTGGCCGGGGCTGAGATTGAGCTTGTTTCCCTGGTTGCGCGTGAGCAGCGGTTGCGCAGGGCTATCGATGTCTATGCCAAGACCCGTGCCAAGAACGGTGAGGAGCGTCTTGACTACATTTTCATTGACTGCCCGCCGAGCCTGGGCTTGCTGACGGTCAACGCGTTCTGTGCCGCTGGTGAGGTCCTGATTCCCATCCAATGTGAGTACTACGCCCTCGAGGGCTTGAGTCAGCTGCTGAAGAACATCGAGATGATCCAGAAGCACCTCAACGCGGATCTGGTCGTTTCCACCATTCTCCTGACGATGTACGACGGCCGCACCAACCTGGCGGCGCAGGTCGCGTCCGAGGTCCGTCAGCACTTCCCGGACCAGGTCCTGGGTGCTGTGGTCCCCCGCTCAGTGCGTATCTCGGAGGCACCGAGCTACCAGCAGACTGTGATGACGTACGATCCTTCCTCCAGTGGAGCACTGTCCTACTTGGAAGCCGCAGCGGAAATCGCTGAGCGCTAGAATCTTCAAAAAATGCAACAACGGAAGTCCGGCAGAATGCCGGACTCTTCCATCGGAGGGATTTATCCATGAGCGAGAAGCGACGCGGCCTGGGCCGCGGTCTTGGCGCACTCATTCCAAGTTCCGCCGCTGGTAACGGGTCGGGAAACGGGACACCTGCGTCACGGCCCGTAGACCTCTTCTTTCCTGAGGGACGCAAAAAGGTCGACACGTCGACGGCCGATACAGCGGACTCTGAGGCAACGCCGGAGTTGTCCGCGAGATCGGCTACCCCCACGCGGAAGCAAACCCCGGCCATGGACACTCCGGGATCGAATGACCGGGCCGCGACGAGCGGAGCCTCTGCGGCCAAGGCTTCCGCCGGGGTGGCGGAGAAACCCGACGCTTCGACGGCTCCGACCAAGGGAACTGCCAAGACTCGTTCGACCCCTGCGGCTTCGTCGGCTCACAGTGCCCCGTCATCCCACACCGCCCCGTCGCCGGCGGAACCGGCGGCCGACGTCGCCTCCGTTGCGGCGGCAGCTGATGCCGTGATCAGCGACGCGGACAACGGCGTCGACCTGGTCGAGGTGCCCGGGGTCCGGTTCGCCGAGATTCCGGTTTCCGATATCCACCCGAACCGTAAACAGCCCCGCTCTGTGTTCGATGAGGACGACATGGCGGAGCTTATCCACTCCGTTCGTGAAATCGGCGTTCTCCAGCCAATTGTTGTCCGAACCTCAACCGAAGCGGGTGGAGAACCCTACGAGCTGGTTATGGGTGAACGCCGGTGGCGGGCAGTCCAGGCCGCCGGCATGGAAACGATCCCTGCCATTGTCCGGGACACCACTGACGATGATCTCCTCCGCGACGCACTTCTGGAGAACCTGCACCGCAGCCAGCTGAATCCCCTCGAGGAGGCCGCGGCTTATCAGCAGCTCCTCGAAGACTTCGGTACAACGCACGAACAGCTCGCCGACCGCATTGGTCGGTCGCGTCCGCAGGTGTCCAATACCCTGCGCTTGCTGAAGCTTCCGCCTTTGGTTCAGCGCCGCGTCGCGGCTAGCGTCCTTTCCGCCGGCCACGCCCGGGCCCTGCTCGCCCTGCCGGATGCTGCCGCAATGGAGCGTCTCGCGCAAAAGATTGTGGCTGAGGGCATGTCAGTACGGGCCACCGAAGAGGCCGTGACGCTGTATCAGGATCCTGCCAAGCCTGCCAAGAACAATATTCCGCGTCCGGGGGCCCGCCACGAACGGCTGGATTACTTGGCCTCGTCGCTGTCCGATCGGTTGGATACCAATGTCAAGATCTCCCTTGGAGTCCGAAAAGGTCGCGTGAGTATTGAATTTGCGAGTGTTGAGGATCTGAACAGGATCATGGATGTACTTGCTCCTGGATCTGAGAGCTAGTTTCCGCTGCACGGAAGCTAGTTGAGGGCCTGTTTCACGTGAAACAGGCCCTTTTCTGTGCCCATCATGTCGGGAGTTCTGGTGCAAGCGGGGCCGCCCCAGCGCCTGACGTTGTGCTATGCCGATACTCCGATGGCTGTGTCGGTGAGCGTACTGGGGCTGTGTGGGGCCTTCTGAGGCTGTCTGGAGCCGTCTGGGGCGCTCTGTGTCCACCTAGGGGCGTTTCTGGACTCCTGGGCACCCAAGCTTGTGCTCTTCAGTCCTGGGTTGAGCCATGTCCGCTGCGTGTTGCCTGGAGCAGATGCCGGCGCTGGAATAGCGATGTTTCCACCGGGTTCCTCTCTCAGATGTGACGACTCGGCGGCGTGCGGTCACTGTCATTGGAGCGAGAAATGCTCAGACCCAGCAAGCCCCGCCATGTCAGCAGCAGGACAGCTGCGCGATCGCTTCGCGGTGTTGATCGATGGTTGCTGTCGCTATTGGTCCGGAGCCTGTTGTGATTCATGCATTGATCCACTAATTTCGGAGTTTCTGCTGGGGACTCTCTCTGTGCCGTGAGAGGCCCCTTGTGTTCCTGTACCGAACGCTGCTGGCAGGTCCGAGTTTTTGGTGATTGTTCGGTAGGGCTTGTGGTTTCCCAGGACTTGTGCGCCCTATCGGGTCGTGGCCGCTGAGTACGGTTTCACGTGAAACGTCGGCCAGTATGAGGTCGCCACGAGTTTGGGGGTAGCGGACTGCCGGGATTCGAGGTCGCGGGCTTTAGGCCGGACCCAGACCTCTGGAGGCCTTTGCCCTTGCTGTTGGACTGCATGATTTGTCGATATCTGGCTAGGTAACTGCCTGGTCGACCGAGGCAGTGGGGAAATTGAACGCCCGCGGGCAGCCGACTAGGCCGAAATCAGTCAGCATGCTTGGTTTTCCATGCCCAGCCAAGCCGACGAACGTAGGACGAGAAGTACGCGACGGGTTGGGATTTGCGATGTGTCCGGTCTTCGCGGTCATATGGGAGTCGCATTGCCCCGGGGGCACCGCGCTCCTGAGACCCGAAGGAACTAGGACATTCGGCCTTTTCGATGCAGGAACCACTCTATGGTGTCTGCGAATGCCTCCGCCGTGGAGTTCACTCCGGTGGAGTTTCACGTGATGTTTCACGTGAAACTCCAATACGACTGGTCTTACGACATGGCGGAGTCGTTCCATCTGGGTAACGGAAGGGAAGATCCTGGAAGCTGATCTGCCTGGCCCTATCCGATCGAGTGACTAGGTGCTGCGCCTTCGTGCATCGGATTGCGTAACCTCCCTACTGGTGGGGGTTCGCGAGTGTCTCCCGTGCAGGGTGGTGCTCTAGCAGCGGTCCCTGTCAGCCCACACCGCTGTCGGTTCTAACGATGGACCAACCTCCATGTTCGATAGGGGTGGCTAGCCGTCAACAGTTCGGATGCCGTTACGGATTGGTCTCGCTGATCCAAAGTGTCGGTAGACAACAAATGGCTGAGGCCTCGCGGGTTTGGAGGGACCTCAATCGGCGAGGGCACTCTGGGTCGACTTAACGCGCTGCTGTCCTGCGCGATTGTGTGGCAGGTCCTTCAGGTGTGGGATCGGCAGGTCCGATGCATTTGGTAATTGAAGAAACTCGAGTGTTCCAGGGCTCGTAGTCGGCCGACAGCTACACGCTGTTGTGGATCGATTGGCCATACAAAAGGACCATAGTAGAAGGTGGTCGTGCTCCGCGTGGTTGCCTCAGGCTCCATGAGGTAAACCCCAACCTCTCCGTTCTGTTGAACGCGATGCTTAGGAGGCCGACAGCTCAATGGAAGAACCCTATGCGACACCAGGGCCGACCCGATGATTGGGAGTAGACAGCCAGGGTGGCCTGGAGAATGGCCGAAGCTGAGTCCAAGCCGGCGGTGAATACTCATCATTCCTCGGGCAGGCCCCACTTCGGGCGGCGCGAAGACTATAGTGTGGATGCTCTACTTGCAGGATGCCGCCTTCACAACTCTTTGGGCTGTGCCCTAATCTCCTAGACGCGTCGGCTTTCCGTCTTCCTGTGTGCCGCACGTTGCTAGCTGGTTTGAACTACGCCGTCTCCCTGACGAGCTGGCTGTGCGTGTCCCTCCCGCCTCTATGGTCGTCCGCTAAGCCCTCCCCCGCAGCATAGTTTCGCGCCGAACCGCAGTCTGTTGGGATTCCTCAATAGTTCAAGATCTAATCGCGGCACATCTAGTGCAAGTCTGTGGTTCCCGCCGGCCGCATCCCACCCACCAGGGTGTGCCAGATTTGACGTGCGACTGACACAGTCCTGCCGCATCGATGGGTCCAATTTCTTCAGTAGACACCAAAGGTCCGGAGTCGGGAATGATCTGCCTTGGTGCGGTGCCTCGTTTGGAGGCGATGGTTGCTGAGAATTGTGGGTATTTAATTCTCGGGCGGGAGCACGCTGGAGAGTTAGTTGCTGGCAGGTTACGGTGGTGGATATCCCTGTGGGTAACTTTGTGGACAAGTGTTGGGCTAGGCGTGGATAACTTGTGAGCTAGCTCGCTCTTGGCCGGGACTGAATCTTTCTCCCCCGAGGCACGAACGGCGTCTGGCTAAATCGTTTCACGTGAAACGTGACTGGCATCACGCTAGGTCCGCACTGGGAAGCTAGAAATCGCCAGTAACTGGATGATTAAGCTCGATTTCGTAGGCCTGAATGAACCAAAGACCGCTCACTGAGTAGTCAGCCACGGCCAATTGGCTCAGATTTTGCGTAAGAACGGTTATGTCGCGACCGGCGTCTCGAGTTGTCTCGATTTCCACCCCTAGGTCGGCGGTGGATAAGTCTGTGGATATGCCTGTGGATAAGGTTGTGGATAACTTCTGGGGATAACGTTCAAATTTGTTCTTCGCCGAGTAATGCCAGTTCGAGTCTCTGGCTGCTGTTGACTCTCAAGCCGTCACCAGCGCTCTCATTCTTGGTCGAATCGAACACGGGAGACTCCAATTCCGAAGCACCACCAAGCAACGAGCCGGAGGCACCAGCAGAACAAAGCACTGAGCCAGCGAGGCACTTAGCGTCTCATGTCCTCCGGTCTCGAGTTGGATTTCTGGTTGGGTGGATGGACTGGATGGTCTCCCCCCACGACTGCGTCATTCTCCATGTAGTGTCGTGTCCTTCTCTTTGATTGACTGACAACCGACGATTACGATTTCACACTCGTCTAGACCCTGGCGGAATATGCTTCCAAACGGCCGACGGGCTCGCCGAGTTGGCAGCTTGGCAAATTGGCGTCCTCACACGATGGCACTTCTTTTGAGGTGGGGCTCCATCAGCGGTACTTTTGGTTCCGGAGCATGTCCCGCTGCATATGGACTCACGGCGGGTGCTTGTTGCGGAGGGTCCGTTGTCTCATGGTCCGGAAGACGTCGCATAGCTTAGTAAGCCTACTGAATATCCTGTGCCGAAAGATGTGGAGTCTAGGGTTGTTGGCGGGGTGGCGGCGAACGGCCTGGGGGTCTCCCCTTCGGTGGTCATGTTTCACGTGAAACATTCTGGCCTCGGTGGTGGCGACTGGTTCTCAGCCTCAGCCCCTATCTGCGCGGTTGTCCTCCGCGTATGGGTACCTAGGATTGCTGGCGGTCGTCGTGGTAACGGTACCGGAAGGAATCGGCTGCGTTTCACGTGAAACATCCCAGTCTATTATGTGGACGTAGGGCCATACCTTCCCTAGTGGCAACTGTCGCAGGGGACATCCCAGCCTGACGCCTGTTGCGTGGCCATGCCGATCGCGGACTGCTTGGGCAGGCTCTGCACTGCCGCGTAGCCAGATCGGCTTCCCTGTTTCAACGGCGGCGATAAGCAAGGTCCCAGATGCGGTGGAGAGGCGCCTAATCCGATGGCTCGTTACGAGTTCACCCCACTGTATTTGTCGGCGGAATGGCTGGCATCAGCTGGTGTTTGGCGTTCTGCAGTCCAGAGATTCGAGTTTGACGTTGGAGCGGGCTTAGCCCTCACGCCGAGGTTGGTAAACAGGGCTCAGAAGCGTATGAATTGAGGAAGGCACAGCACCCGCCGAATCGCCTTCCTGGTCAGCTGACACCGCGACCCAGTTGTGGGCGGCGGGCCCGGGAAGGCCTTCGCGGCGCCCGGAAGATTAGCTTGTAGACATGGTGCCCGTGTTGGGGTGCGGTACCGCGACGGGCAATTGGGTGGGAAGAGTGCCTATCCGTCGGAAGTCTCTAGTTTTGAATCTCGATTGTCCATGCGATGCTAGTACTTGCTCCAGTGGGCCGGCGCAAGCGCTGGCACAATCGATGCCTTGGCCCACATTGCATCGGGTACCGGCTCCACCGGACGGATCGGGCAGATTCTTGGCTGGACTTCATTGGGGTAAGGGATCGTCCTGTGCCTTGAGCGTGACGGGACTTAGTGCCTAATGGTCTTGAGTAAGTCGAATTTCTCGGTGGATCACCGCTTGGAACCGTTTCGGCGGATACCGTGAGCGCATGGCCCCGAGGTGGGTGTTCCGGGCCTGGGTTCAGGAGCCGAACACGTGCTCGATTCGGACAACAGAAGCTTTTCCAGGTCTGAAGGGGTGGCACCGCCTGTTTCACGTGAAACATTCAGCGACACACACATACGCGCGTTTCACGTGAAACGATGCACGCGTCTCTCTCCTTGTCCGTCGCTTCATGCAGTGTCCATCGTATTAGGAGCTTTATTGGAAAACTCGGTGTTGCGGTAGTCCACCTACCAATATGCGGGCTCTGGCTCTCGACCTTGTGTCTTGGGTGTTGTATGGCGTTCCCCTGCACCACGCAGTCCTAACGCTTATCGATGGTCAGGGACGAAGTTGGGCCTGTCAGCCGTGTGTGGCCCTAGCATCCGACGAGAGGGTCCGGAATGCTTCGGGCCAGGCAGACACTCCCTTGAGTAAATACAGACAGACCAAAAGGTGGGCTCCACGGATGGATTCCGCCACCGATCTGTGTGGTGGCCGGAATTGACTGGGGTATTGACTTTCTTTGCCATGGAAAGTTAGCAGCGACTCGAGTCCACCCGCAGCGCGGATCGACTGAACTGGCGTGTAGCTCACCGCTGTCATTGGCACCGCGGAATATGAATCCCTAGGCAGGCCGGGTAGTCGAGTGTTAGTTCACCCGATAGACATTGTCATCCGGTAGTTGTGCCGTCCACAGCCAACATATGGGGGTACCTGGCCAACTGGGTTTTATGGAACGGTGTGCAGCACTCGAAGTCTGAGGCTACTGACTCGGCTCCCCTCTCGAAGTGGCTCCGGATCTCTTGACTGTTTCACGTGAAACAGAAAGCGTGCCAAGCGGCAGGCCTCAATTCAGAAGTGCTATTCGATGGCCTGCGGGATCGGTGAATTCGCGCGAGATCGGTGAACGCGAGATCGGCCAATCCGCGTCTCAAGAGGATCTCAAGGGTGGCTGGAAGGGCCCATCAAACGGGCGCAGCACTCCAGGGATGCTTCCAGATCAAGGCAGCGTCGTGCTGGACTCTTGGCGCAGAGAAGCAACCTACAGAAGTTCAAAAACTGAAATCCGCCAGCGCCATTAAACGACTGTGGCCACTGCCTCGCGAGAGGCAGCGGCCACAGTGTTGGACGAAGGCGTCTTACCCGTTAGGAAAGGACGTCAGCGAATTCCTTTTCGAAGTACTGCTTGGGCCGGGCACCAATAACAGTGCTCTTCACTTCGCCGCCCTGGAAAAGGTACACAGCAGGGATGGAGGTAATTCCATACTCGGCGGCAATGGCAGGATTGTCGTCGACGTTGACCTTAACAACGTTAACCTTCTCGCTGTACTCCACGGAGATCTCGTCGAGGATGGGTCCCAGCTTACGGCACGGGCCGCACCATTCAGCCCAGAAATCCACGATCACCGGTTTGTCGGCTGAAAGTACATCCGTACCGAAGCTTGCGTCTGTTACGTCTTTAGCGTTGCTCATAGCATTGTCTTTCTCTTCGAATGCGGTGTGGGGTCTTATGCCTGCAGGTCTGCGAGGTAATGCTCCACGTCGATGGCTGCGACACAGCCTGAACCCGACGCGGTGATGGCCTGGCGGTAAGTGGGGTCTACAACGTCACCTGCGGCGAAGACGCCCGCGACGCTGGTCCTGGAACTCCGGCCGTCCACGGCAATGGTGCCTTCGGCCGTGATCTTGAGGGTGTCTTTGACGAGGTCCGTGCGGGGGTCGTTTCCAATGGCTACGAAGACGCCGGTGACTGCGAGGTCTGAAACAGTTCCGTCCTGAAGGTTTTTGATCTTCAGTCCAGTGACCTTGTCCTGCCCGATGACGTCGTCAACAGCGCTGTTCCAGATGAACGAAATCTTCTCGTGTGCCAACGCACGGTCGGCCATGATCTTGGAAGCCTTGAGCGTGTCGCGGCGGTGGACCACCGTAACGGACTTGGCAAACTTGGTCAGGAACAGGGCTTCTTCCATGGCCGAGTCTCCCCCACCAATGACCGCAATGTCCTGGTCTTTGAAAAAGAAACCGTCGCAGGTTGCGCACCAGCTGACGCCGTGGCCGGAGAGTCGCTTTTCGTTGGGCAGGCCAAGTTCCCGGTAGGCGGATCCGGTGGAAAGGATGATCGCCCGTGCCTGGAAGGTTTCTCCCGTACCGATGGTGACGGTCTTGATGTCACCCTCCAGGTCCAAGGATGTGACGTCCTCAAACTGGATCTCGGTCCCGAACCGGGCCGCCTGCTTCTCGAAGTTCTCCATGAGGTCCGGCCCCATGATCCCTTCCGGGAAACCCGGGTAATTTTCTACATCGGTGGTGTTCATCAGTTCGCCGCCGGCGGTGACTGAACCCGCCAACAGAAGGGGCTTCAGATTGGCGCGGGCCGTATAGACCGCGGCCGTGTATCCAGCCGGGCCCGAGCCGACGATGATGACATCACGTACTTCGGACGCGGTGTTTTCTGCGTTGCTCACTGAACGGTGAACCTCTTCCTTAGTCGATGCGCCGGGTTTCTCGACCGGCCACATGGCACAACTGAATCTTGGTAGTGAATATTCCGGGGACCCCTGCCCGCGGCTGGTACAGGGCTGGCTGCGCCCTAACCGGCGATGGTCCGCGCTGCGGTTATTGGACTTTGATTTCCGCCAGGCGGATTCCGTAGCCGTAGCGAGTCTTGGGCGCGGCCAGCTTGGGCAGTGCCTTGATGGACACAATCACGTACTGGGCCTTGACCGGTTCCGCCAGGGGCATGGTGAGATCCGTTGACGTGAAGCCGTTGGTTCCCACCAGTTTGGCGCCATCCAGTGACGGACGGTCATTGGTGTAGACACTGAGGTTGCCGCCCGATGCGCCGAGCTGGGTCAAGGTGATGGACGAAACCGTGGCGGGACTCTTCAACTTCACAAAGAGGGGCACACCGTCGGGTGCCAGGCCTCCCCAGGCTTCGGTAGCGAACTCCATGTCCGACCAGTAGCTGGCAGCATTGCCGTCAAACGCCTTCACAAGGTCCACGTCGTAGGTGGCTGCGAAATCAAAATCGCCCTGACGGGTGATGTTTTCGATGGCGGGCGGTACTGCCGGCGGCGCTGCCGAACTTGCATTCGGTGTCGGGGTTCCCGTGCCGGGACCGGGGGTGCCGGTGGTCGCCGTGGACGGGTTGGCCTGGGGACTCCCATTGAACAGGCTGCCCAGATTGGTGAGGGCGAACACCATCCCCGCGACCAGTACAACGGCAAGCAGGCCACCCACGAGCCAGCGCATGGACCGGGGCTCCCGCTCAGGCTCATCCTCGTAGAATTCGCTGGAATCACGGGCCGGGGGGACGGCCGCCGCGGCCGGAGACGCCTTGCGGGCCGGCGAAGGGAAGGCCGAGGCCGAACGGTTGGACTGCACTACCGGCTGCGGCTCCGCTTCGCCGCGGGCGGCATCCTGATCCCCATAGGAGTAGTCGTCTTCTGACCACAGGGATACCTTCGGTGTTTCGGTGCCCGTGCGGTGCTCCGCCTGGCTGGCTGCCGCGCCAGCTGCGGCACCCGCACCAGCCCCCGCAGCCGCACCCGCGCCCCGTCCGGACCCGGAACCTGCACCGGACACACCGGACCCGCCGTTGGTCGGTTGCACCTGCTGGGGTTGCACCTGCTGGGGCGCGGTGGACTGTTGGCGCGCAGCGGCGGCTCCGCCGGCAAGGCCGGCAGCCCCCGCATCGGCAGCGCCCGCAGCCGCACCCGAAGCGGGGCGGGTGGTCGGCCCGATGGGCGGACGGGGCGGAACCACGGGAGGAACGGTGGGTGCCTGCCGGTACGGGTCAACCTGGGCAGGGTGGCTGTCCGCATACTTGATGTAGCCGGCGTCGACGTTCTCCTCGTCGTCATACGGTTCAGGCTCATGCGAACGCGCCTGCCCGAAGATCTCGCTGCCCAGAGTGTCCGTGAAGAATGGCTCAACATAGGGCGCATCGGAGGCCACCACCAGGTCGAGGAGGTCTGCCGCGGACGTGTGGTTGGTGATGAGGTACGTGGCTGCTTCGGTGACGCCGAGGTCAAGGACCTGGACACTGCCGGGACGCTCCCCCGTGGCCACCTCGCGGGCGCTCTGGGCCACCTGCTCGGTGTTGTCCGGGCCTGCGACCAGAATGCTGACCGGACGGTTGAGCACCTGGTCCACACCGTCCAGCACCAGATCCTGGTCGTGTGAGGTCAGTACCGTGGCTGTGACCTTGTAGCGGCCGCCGAGTACTGATCCAACGTCGATCGGGTGGGACACGTGTTCCTCCTAGACTGTCCGGGCATTGCAGGCATCGACGAGTCCACTGCCGGCCGGAGCCGGTAAAAAGCCGGCCGGCTGGCCGGATTGTGGCCGCCTGAAACTACCCCTGTTCAGGTTCGATCCTAGCCGATTCGGCATGTCCGCCGCGGTCGACAGGCAGCCGGCAACGCCGTGGAGATCACTTTTTACGGGGCCGTCGAGGCTTGAAATGCGGGTTCCTGCCGGGTTGCCCCTGGAACGTGCGCCGGCCCGGAAGGGGAATCTCTTCACGCAGCAGCCCGCCGCGCGCGGTGGCGGGAACGTCTTCGGCCGGCAGGTATTCTCCAGCTGGCTGGGTGCCGTCCCCCTGGGGCGCCTCCGAAGGTGCCGCGGGAATATGACGCGCGGGCGCCGGTCCGGCGCGGAACGACGTCGCGTCGAACTCGCCCGAGATGCGCGGGATGAGACCGGTATCCACCGAGACCGTGGCGCGTTCCGGCGTCGGACGTTCCGCCTCCGAGCGGGAACCGGAAGCGGAAGCGGACGACGACGGCGTCCCCTCCGCTGCGGCGGACGGTTCCGCGCCGCCGCGGCCCAGACGCCCGAGCAGCGGGCGCAGCAGATCGCGCAGTTCCGAAACATGGAACACCTTGAGGAGGAAGACGTAGGCCACCAGCATGATGGGACCAACCACCACCACCGTCAGGAGTGCGGCAATCCGGTCGCTCCAGGCGAATCCGTCCGCGCTGTAGCTGCCCATCAGCCACAGGGCACCGGCACCGGCAACAGCGGAACCGAGCGCGGCGTAACCCATCCGAATGTACGAGTTGGCAATGCGTGGACCGTCCAGGTGGCCGAGCAGGCGCCGCAGGAAGAACGCGCTGATGACCACCGAGAGGATATTGCCCACCATGTACAGGATGGCGATCGCGTAAATGATCTGGCCCACCGGCATGAACTGGATGACGAAGGCCCCGACAACGTAAACCACCGCCAGCAGAAGCTGGACGTAGAACGGGGTCCGGGCGTCCTCGTTGGCGTAGAATACCCGGGACATCATGAAGTTGGCACTCATGAATGGTGTGCTCAGCGCCAGGATGGTCAGCGTCTGGGCCAGCATCACGCCGTCCTGCCGAAGTCCGCCGGAGAAGAACATTCCCAGCGGACCGGCCAGGGCAAAGAGCGCCAGCGCTCCGAAGACGGTGGCCACGGCCATGGTGCGGAGGCCGTGCGAGAGCGCATCACGCAGTTCGGCCCGGTTGCCGTCCTGCGAGGCGCGGGTCATCCGGTTAAAGAGGACGGTGGCGAGCGACAACGCAATGATCGAGTGGGGCAGCAGGTACAGCTGGCTGGCCACTTCCAGGACGGCGTTGCCCGGCAGGATGTCCCCCGCGGGATCTCCTGACTCCTTCAGCCGGAGACGCTCGGCGCCCGGAATGGTGGCGATACGCATGACGTAGAGGAAGGCCAATTGCCCGACGGCGGCGGTCAGGAGCGTCCAAACACTCAGCTTCGCTGCCTGGCCAAGTCCCACTCCGCGCCACCCGAACTTGGGCCGAAGGCCGAGTCTGAGGCGGATGACCGGGATCAGCAGGATGGCGGTCTGGGCCACCACGCCGATGGTGGAGAACCCCGCCACCAGGAGGGTCTGGGTGGAACCCCAGTTGTCCAAAGTGTGCGGGTTGACGGCGTTTTGGCCGAAGATCCAGATGAACATGCCCAAGCCGGCGATGGCCACGATGTTGTTCATGATGGGCGCCCACATGGCCGGGCCGAACGCGCCGTTGGCGTTGAGGACCTGCGTCAGAAGGGCATACAGGCCATAGAAGAAAATCTGCGGCAGGCACCAGAAGGCGAAGGCAACGGCCAGTGACTTCTGCTGCGGTGAGTACCCCTGGGTGGTCAGGTCAATGACCCATGGCGCCGCCAGCGTGACCAGGGCAGTCAGCCCGAGCAGCAGGAGGACCGCCAGGGTCAGCAGCCGGCTGATGTAATCCGCTCCCCTGTCAGGAGCTTTGCTTGCCTTGATGATCTGCGGCACCAGCACGGCGTTGAACACGCCCCCGGCCACCAGCAGGAAGATCAGGTTGGGCAGGTTGTTGGCGTTGATAAACGTGTCGTTGACCGTGGAGCCGAGGCCGAGGGCGGCACCCAGCATCCAGGTCTTCCCAAAACCCAGGAACCGCGAAACCAGCGTGCCGGCGGCCATGATGGCGCTGGAACGCGTTTCGCTGGCACCGGTGGAACCGGAGCGGCCTGCGGTATCGGAAGGGGAATTGGAAGCTGACATCGAGTTCATCGTCTCATTGGGACGCTGTTTATCCGGCACCGGACCCGCCTGCATCAGGGCCTGTCCCGCACCGGCCGCCAGCGGCAGGTTTAGAGGTGTTCGGGCAGGACGTCCCGGGCCAGGTCGGCAATTCGGCGTTCATTGGGAAAGGAGAGTTTCCGGGCGAGTTCCCGGATGGGTACCCAAGCTACGTCCACGGCTTCATGGTCGGGATCGTTTTCAATGGTGAGGTCCCCGCCGGTGGCACGCAGCAGGTAGTGGTGAACAGTCTTGTGGACCCGGTGCCCGCTGACGGTGAACCAGTAATCGATGCTGCCCAGCGGGGCCAGGATGTCGCCCTCGATGCCGGTTTCCTCGGCAATTTCGCGGACGGCTGCCTGTTCGTTGTTTTCCTCGCCCTCCGGATGACCCTTCGGGAGGCACCACTCGAGCCGCCCGCCCCTGTTAACGCGGGCGATGATCGCAACCCTTAGTTCGGCGTCGGACGTGTCCACCACAACGCCGCCGGCGGAGATTTCCTCCACCGTGGGCAGGGACGCCGGTGCCGAGTGCAGGGCAGGCGCGACGTGTGCACCGATTGCCGACGGCAACGGTGCGCTTGTCCTCCTGCCGGGAGCGCTCGGTACGGGATGGGCCATGGAGTCCACTCTAACGACTCTTGCCCGTTCTTGATGACCGGAACATGACATCAAGATGGACTGCGTGTGACGCAGTTTCCGGGCCCGTGATGGAATAGGCGCGATCTTGACCGGATTTTGGCCTGCCAAGCCGCTGGTTTCTGACAAGCTTAAGTAACTATGGCGCACGCACATCACAAGACTGATTCCCACACCGTCGATTTCCAGGTGGACCCGGTGGTCCTGGAGCTCGGCCAGCGCTTTGTTGATGCCGGTCATGAACTGTCGCTGGTGGGCGGCCCGGTCCGCGACCTGTTCCTGGGCCGCGCCTCGCTCGATTTGGATTTCACCACTGACGCCACGCCGGACCAGACAGTTGCGCTGATCAAAAAATGGGCGGACAACTTCTGGGAAATCGGCCGAGCGTTCGGGACCATCGGCATGCGCAAGGCAGGCTTCCAGATCGAGATCACCACCTATCGGGCCGAGGCCTATGATCCCGAGTCGCGGAAGCCGGTAGTGGCGTTCGGTACCTCGCTGACTGATGACCTGCTGCGCCGGGACTTCACCATCAACGCCATGGCCCTGCGCCTGCCGTCCCTCGAACTCGTTGACCCCTTCGGCGGAGTCCGGGACCTGCACGCCTCGGTGCTGGCCACGCCCGGCTCCCCCGAGGATTCCTTCTCCGACGATCCACTCCGCATGATGCGGGCCGCGCGGTTCGCTTCCCAGCTGGGCATCTCCGTGCACCCTGGTGTCCGGCTGGCCATGACCCAGATGGCCGAGCGCATCAAGATCATCTCCGCTGAACGCGTCCGGGACGAGCTGGTCAAACTCATCTGCGGTGCGCGCCCCCGGGTTGGTGTGGACCTGCTGGTGGAGACAGGCCTGGCTGAGTTCGTGCTCCCGGAGGTCTCCGCCCTGCGCCTCGAATCGGATGAACACCACCGCCACAAGGACGTCTACCAGCACTCCCTGCAGGTGCTGGAGCAGGCCGCCGCCCTGGAAACGGACGCCGACGGCGCGGTCCCGGCCCCCGACTTTGTGCTGCGGTTCGCAGCGTTAATGCACGACGTCGGCAAGCCGGCTACGCGGCGTTTCGAACCGGGCGGCGCGGTCAGCTTCCGCCACCACGACATGGTGGGCGCCAAACTGACGTCGAAGCGGATGAAGACCCTGCGTTTCGACAACGACACCATCAAGGCTGTTGCCCGGCTGGTGGAACTTCACATGCGTTTTTACGGCTACGGCGACGCCGGCTGGAGCGACTCTGCCGTCAGGCGCTACGTCACCGATGCCGGTCCCCTGCTGGAACGGCTGCACCGCCTCACCCGCTCGGATGTCACCACCCGAAACCAGCGAAAAGCAGAGCGGCTCGCCTTCGCCTATGACGACCTCGAGGACCGGATCGCGGCCCTGCGCGAGCAGGAGTCCCTCGACGCGGTCCGTCCCGATCTGGACGGCGCCCGGATCATGGCCCTCCTGGAACTGAAACCCGGTCCCGTGGTGGGACGAGCCTACAAGTTCCTGCTGGAGGAACGGATGGAGCACGGCCCGCTGCAGCCGGAGGACGCTGAAGCCAGGCTGCTCGCCTGGTGGGCACGGCAGCCCGAGGCCGCACCTCCGGTTCCGGAAGCACCAGAGCCCACTGCCGTCGTCGAACTTTCCCCCACTGAGGAGTCCAAATGACTGATCCGAACGTTGCCCCCCGCCCCCAGCTCTGGATCCTGCGCCACGGCGAGACGGAATGGTCCAAGAGCGGGCAATACACCGGCCTGACCGACCTGCCCCTGACCGTCGAGGGCGAGCAGCAGGCAGTGGAGGCTCGGAAGATCCTGGACCAGGTGGATTTTGACCTCGTCCTGACCTCACCGCTGCGCCGGGCCCGGCGGACGGCTGAACTGGCGGGCTTTCCCGACGCCCAGCACGAACCGCTCGCCGTGGAATGGAACTACGGCGACTACGAGGGCATCAGCTCGGACCTGATCCGGAAGGACAACCCCGACTACCTCATCTGGACGCACGGCGTGCCCAACGGCGAATCGCTGGACGAGGTGGCCGCCCGTGCCGACAAAATCGTGGCCCGCGTCCTCGAATCAGGACTGGACAACATACTCATTGTGGCCCACGGGCACTTCTCCCGGATCCTTACGGCACGGTGGCTTGAATTGGCACCGACGGAGGGGCGCCATTTCGTCCTGGGAACCGCGAAGGTTTGCACGTTGGGCTGGGACAAAAAGACCCCTGCGATTGTTCGCTGGGGACTGTAAACGGCCGTTTATAAAAATTCCTGAAAAACTTTCCGAATTAAGTGGCGGACGGCCACATTCGTAGGGTAATTTTATTCCTGACCCCAGAGCAGCTTTGCCGGGGTCGCGGCGCGCGTTGCAAAGCCAGTCGGCTGAGCAACGGCTTAACAGAAAAGGAGGTTGGGAGAAATGATTACTTTGACTAGCGGATGGAAGATGACCATCAACGCCACCCCGGCCTTCGTTGCTTCTGCGCGCCATTTTCGTGGAGTCTTTGCCTCGTAGCCCCGGCTGATCCCGCCCCCACGGCGGCATCGCCGGAGTACGGCACATCCTCACCGATACTCTGGCCCGCGTTGGCGCAGCCTCGCTGCCGGCCCACGCTCGTTGGTAGCCCCTCGCTCGGAAGCTGAAACCCTGTCCGCGTCTGCATTGGCGCCCGGGTTTGCACCCCCGGCCGTTTTCGGGCTTTTATTCGCATTTGCGAACCACTCATAAACATTGGGCATTGTCATGCCTAATGTGCGCGCTTTATTTCTCGGGCGCTCATTAGGGCTATTTTGTCATGCCTATTTTCGCTCGAAAGGAGGTGACTGACTTGGTAAAACAGATCAAGAAGGCCCTTTTTCTTCTTCGCTTGCCTGCCTACACGGGGAAACGTGAATTCAACGATCAGCTGTTGGACCAACACCGGGAAGACGCGTATGCCCTGGTGCATCAGCAGATGTTCGGGTTCCGCTGATTCCGGCGTTTTCCGGGGAAAGTGCGGGATCAACCCGGGCAACGTCCCGGTAAGCTCAGGACATGCAGGAGACGAAGCCGCCGGTGCACCCGCAGCGGGCCCGCCTGGTTGTTCCCAGCCGCAGTGACTTGCTGCTGAAGAACTTCACGGAACTGATTGGCGGCCCGATGGGTGCCCGGTCGGCGCCCGGTATGGTCACCCCCGGCGTGTTTACGGTGGAACGGGTCCTGATCATCCTGACGGTGCTGGCGGCCCTGGCGGGGCTTGCCATCAAAGGCTACTGCCGGGTTAATGGCTGGCAGACGCCGGACCAGTTCTACGCCACCTGCTACTCCGATTTTCCCGACTTCTTCCGGAATCGCGGCCTGGCTGAGGATCCCTTTGGCTTCCTCACCCAAGGGAACGTCTTCGAATATCCGGTCCTGACGGGTCTCATCGCCGGGGCCGCGGCTTGGCTTATCCCCGGTGACGGTGTCACGGACGGCCGCGTCCTGGCCTATTTCGACGTCAATGTCACCTTGATAGCCGCCGTCTGGATTGTCACCGTTCTCGCCACGGCCCGGATGTCGCAGCGGCGCCCCTGGGACGCGGCCATGGTTGCACTCGCACCGGGCATTGTCCTGGCCGGCACCATCAACTGGGATCTGTGGGCGGTGGGACTGCTCGCCGTGGGGATGCTCTGTTTCGCGCAGGGGCGCCTGGCGTTTGCCGGTGTCCTGATCGGCCTGGCGGCAGCCGCCAACCCCTATGCGGCCCTGGTTTTAGTCGCCGTCTTCCTCCTGTCCCTCCGCACCGGGCAGTTCCGGACATTCTTTCGCACGGCCGTGACCGGCGGGGCGGCCTGGTTGGCCGTCAACGTGCCTGTGGCCGTAGCCAATCCTGTCGGTTGGGCGTATTCCCTGGGATCCGCCGAGTCCCGCGAGGCCGGCTACGGTTCGGCCTGGTTTGCCTACAACCTGGTGGCCCGGCGCCTGCGCTGGAACGTCCTTGACCCGGCAGCCATCAACATACTGGCGCTGGCCTTCTTCCTGCTGGCGTGCGCGGCTGTGGCCTACATTGCCCTGACGGCCCCCCGGCGGCCGCGACTGGCCCAGCTGGCGTTCCTGTTGGTAGCCGCCCTCATCCTCACCAACAAGGTCTATTCGCCGCAGTTTGTGCTTTGGCTGGTACCGCTTCTGGCGCTGGCTAGGCCGCGGTGGCGCGATTTCCTGGTGTGGCAGGGTGTCGAGGGCCTGTATTGGGCCGCAGTGTGGCTGTACCTGGCACAGGTGACCAGTCACGGCCCGACGCAGCACAATATTGACATGCCTTACTACGTCCTGGCCGTGGCAGCTCATATGCTCGTAACGGCATATTTAGTGATCCGGGTTGTCTGGGACATCTACGATCCGAACTACGACCCAGTGCGCCGGCACCATGTAGACGACCCCCAAGGGGGGCCTTTCAACGGCATGCCCGATTGGCTGCGCCTCAGTCCCCTGAACCGCGCCCGGGCAGTCGTTCCGTGGGGGGCGAAGCACCATGGCTGATGTGGCCATCGTCGGGTCCGGGCCCAACGGGCTGGCCGCCGCTGCCGTGATGGCCCGGGCAGGGTTGTCTGTGGAAGTCCATGAGGCGGCAGAGACCTTCGGCGGCGGCACACGCACCGCCGAACTCATGCAGCCGGGCCACCTGCATGACATCTGTTCAGCCGTGCATCCCATGGCCCTGGCCTCGCCCTTCTTCCGGGCCTTTGAGCTGGAGCGCAGGATCGACCTGGTGGTTCCGGAGCTCGGATTCGGTTCACCACTCGACGACGGCCGGGCTGCACTCGGTTATCACTCGCTTGAGCGGACAGTGGAGGCACTGGGCCGGGACGGTGCTGCCTACGGTCGGCTGCTCGGCCCGCTGGTAAGCCGCATTGACGGGGTCATGGACCTCACCCAGCACCAGTTACTGAGGATTCCCCATGATCCCGTGGCGGCGGCACTTCTTGGGCTGCGGACATTCGAACAGGGGACGCCCCTATGGAACGCACGGTTCCGTGAGGATCTCGCGCCTGCACTGCTGAGCGGGGTGGCGGCGCATGCTGTTTCACATTTGCCTTCGCTGGCGGCGGCGGGAGCCGGACTGATGCTGACCGCCCTGGCCCATGCCCAAGGATGGCCGGTTCCGCGGGGCGGGTCGGTGGCCATCGCAGAGGCATTGGCAGCCGACATCCGGGCCCACGGCGGCGTCATCCGCACCAAGGAGCCGATCGATAGCCTTGAGCAACTCAGCGGTGCCCGTGCAACGCTGCTGGACGTCGCTCCCCGCGGACTGCTCGACATTGCGGGCGCCCGCCTGCCTCAGAAGTACCGCCGCGCCCTGGAGACATTCCGCTACGGGAATGGTTCCTGCAAAGTGGATTTCATCCTGTCCGGGCCGGTTCCATGGGCATCCCCCGAGTTGGCGGACGCCGGAACCGTGCACGTGGGCGGTACCCGCACGGAACTCGCGCGTGCCGAGAATGAGGTTTCCGCCGGGAAACATCCTGACCGCCCTTATGTCCTGGTGACGCAGCCCTCGCGGTTCGATGGCGGCCGGGCCCCCGCGGGGCGCCACATCCTGTGGTCCTACTGCCATGTCCCCGCCGGATCAACCCGGGACATGGGTGAGGCCGTGACCGCGCAGATCGAACGCTTCGCACCGGGCTTCCGGGATGTAGTGGTGCAGACTCATGTAACCACCGCCGCAGAACTGGCCAGCTACAACCGCAACTACATCGGCGGCGACTTCAGCGCCGGCATCATGGACGTTCGCGGACTCCTGAAGCGGCCGGTGGTATCGCCGGTCCCGTGGCGGACCCCTGTTCGCGGCGTCTACCTGTGCTCTTCCTCCACGCCGCCAGGTCCCGGCGTGACAGGCATGCCGGGCTTCTTTGCGGCAAAGCATGCCTTGAAGGACATATTCGGACTGGATGTCCCGGCGCTCGGGCTCCAGCCGTAGGTCCGTCCCGAGCGGACGGCTCGCCACCGGCGATTGCAAAACGGGGCATAATAGCGCCGTGGGGAACTCAAAGAAACTTTCACTTGCCATGGCTGGTCTCATACTCGGCGCCTCCCTGGTGGCCTGCGACGATGGCAAGGGGGGAGCCCAGAGTGCGGCACAGCAGTTCGCCGCCGCGGTGTCTTCCCTCGACGTCGGATCCGTCGCCTTTGACGGCAAGGATTCCGCCGTCGCCAAGCAACAGGTCCAGGATGTTTTCAAGGCGCTCGACCCGGACAAGCCCGTGGTGGAAGCCGGCGACCTGTCGCTGAGTGGCAAGACCGCCACTGTTCCGCTCAACTACACCTGGACGATCGGCTCAGGTGAGTGGAAATACACCACCTACGCCGAGTTCACGAAGTCCGGGGACAAATGGCTGACCGTCTGGAACCCTGCATCCCTGGTGCCCGAACTCGCAGACAACGAAATCCTCACCAAAGGGACCCAGTCCCCGCAGCGCGCTGACATCCTTGGCGCGGGCGACGCGAAGCTGGTCACCTACCGCCCCGTGGTGAAGGTGGGTATTGACAAGCCGCTCCTCGGCTCAGCCGACGCAACCGCGTCCGCCACCAAGCTGGCCGAACTTGTTGGTGTGGATGCCTCGGCCTACGCGCAGCAGGTTTCGGCGTCGGGCGCCCAGGCCTTTGTCCCGGCCATCACCCTGCGTGAAGAAGGCCGCACCATCACCGATGAGCAAATCGCGGCCGTCCCCGGTGGCCGTGCCATCAAGGAAAGCCAGCCGCTCGCGCCCAGCCGCACCTTTGCCCGGGCAGTCCTGGGTTCCGTCGGCGAGGCCAGTGCAGAACAGATTGCAGCCTCGGCCGGGGCGCTGAGCGCCGGCGACGTAACGGGCATCGGCGGGCTGCAGCAGCAGTACGACGCCCAGCTCCGCGGAACCGAGGCCGTCGTAATCCGTGCGCAGCGGGCAGACCTCACCCGCGAACAGATCGGCGCGGCCGGGACGGATCCGCGCCGCGTGGTCTTCCAAACCGCAGCCAAACCTGGTACAGCGCTGAAAACCACCCTGGACCCGAACCTCCAGTCCCTGGCAGAGAGCACCCTGGCCGGCGTGGGTCCCGCCTCAGCCATTGTGGCGATCCGGCCCTCCACCGGCGCGGTGCTGGCTGCCGCTTCCGGGCCGGGAAGCAACGGCTACAACACCGCCATGCTGGGCCAGTACGCACCCGGGTCCATCTTCAAGATGGTTGACTCACTGGCGATGTTCCGCAATGGGATGACGCCCGATTCCAAGGTCGAGTGCACCCCCACCCTGGACGTGGACGGCCGCACGTTCAAAAACTCCGAAGGCTACCCGGAAAGTTCACTGGGGTCCGTGGCCCTCCGCGATGCGTTTGCCCATTCCTGCAACACAGCGTTTATCGCGGCCCGGGACAAAGTCACCCAGGCCCAGTTGGAGTCTGCCGCGGTGGCCATGGGCGTGGCCGTCGAAGCCCCGTCGCTGGGTGCCGTGGCCTTCCTCGGCTCCGTCCCCGGCGAGGCTGCCGGAACCGAACACGCGGCGTCGATGATCGGCCAGGGCAAGGTGCTGATGTCGCCGCTGGCGGCGGCCATGATGGCCGGTGCGGTGGCCAAGGGCGCCCCCGTCTCACCGCAGCTGGTCCTCAACCCCGACGCCGGCGCGCAGGGCGGCACCCCCGGTGAGCCGACGGCGGAAGCGGCCTCGCCGTCGCCGACCGTTACCCCCGAAGCACCCGGCCAGGCATCGGACAAACCGATCACGGCTGCGGAGGCCGCGGCATTGTCCGACATGATGCGCGCGGTTGTCACCTCGGGCCACGCCGGATTCCTGTCCAGCGTGCCGGGTGCCCCCGTGGGTGCCAAGACCGGAACGGCAGAGTTCGGCAAAGAAGACCCCCCGAAGACGCACGCCTGGATTGTGGCGGTCCACGGTGACCTGGCCGTGGCCGTGTTCGTCGAGGACGGCGGACTCGGTGCCACCACCTCTGGGCCTTTGCTGAAACAGTTCCTGACCGCCGCCGGCTGATAACGCCTCTGGCGGGCGTGGGAAGATTGATCGCGTGGCTCATATTGACGTTTCCGGCATCGACTACTTCCTCTCCGACGGCACCCAGCTCCTGAACGGCGTGACGTTCAAGGTCCCGGACGGCACCAAAACCGCCCTGATCGGACCCAACGGCACGGGCAAGACCACACTTTTCCGGATCATCTCCGGCGACCTTGTTCCGGATGAAGGGGTCATTGGACGGTCCGGGAACATGGGCATCATGCGCCAGTTCGTGGGCCAGGTCCGCGACGACTCCACGGTCAGGGACCTGCTGGTCAGCGCAGCACCGCCCGCTCTCGCGGCCGCCGCAAAGGAAGTGGACGAAACCGAGCTCGCCATGGTGGAGCACGACGACGAGCCCTCCCAGATGCGCTACGCCCAGGCCATCGTGGATTGGGGAGATGCGGGCGGCTACGACGTTGAGACTGTCTGGGACGAGGTCTGCATGGCCGCGCTGGGACTGCCCTTTGACCGCGCCCAGCACCGCCCGGCGTCGAGCCTTTCCGGCGGCGAGCAAAAGCGGCTGGTGCTGGAGGCACTGTTCGCCGGCCCGGACGACCTCCTGCTCCTTGACGAGCCGGACAACTACCTCGACGTGCCCGGCAAACGCTGGCTCGAGGAGAAGCTGAACGAGTCCAAAAAGACGGTCTTCTTCATCAGCCACGACCGCGAACTCCTCAACAACGCCGCCGGGCGCATCGTGACCCTCGAACCGGGCATCAACGGCGCCGGTGCCTGGGTGCACGGCGGCGGCTTCGGTTCCTACGTGGACGCCCGCGCCGACCGGAACGCCCGCTTCGAGGAGTTGCGCAAACGCTGGGACGAGGAGCACGTGAAGCTCAAGGAACTCGTCAACATGTACAAGAACAAGGCCGCCTTCCGCTCCGACATGGCCAACCGGTACCACGCAGCGCAGACCCGGCTGGCCAAGTTCCTCGAGGTGGGTCCGCCCGAGGCGCTGCCCATCGAACAGAACGTGCAGATGCGGCTCAAGGGCGGCCGGACCGCCAAGCGGGCCATCGTGGCGGAACAGCTTGAACTTACCGGGCTGATGAAGCCGTTCTCCACCGAGGTCTGGTTTGGCGACCGCGTTGGCGTGCTGGGCTCCAACGGGTCGGGCAAGAGCCACTTCCTGCGACTGCTCGCCACCGGCGGCACCGACCCCGAGCGTGAGCACCTGCCCGTGTCCGACGTCGAAATCGCCGAGGTGCCGCACGAGGGTACCGTGAAACTCGGCGCCCGCATCCGGCCCGGGTTCTTCGCCCAGACTCACGTCAGGCCGGACCTGCTCGGGAAGACCCTGCTGGAAATCCTGCACCGCGGCGACGAACACCGTTCGGGGCTCGCCCGCGAGGCTGCTGCCGGGGCATTGGACGGCTATGGCCTGGCGGGGCAGTCGGAACAGAAGTACGAGTCCCTCTCCGGAGGCCAGCAGGCCCGGTTCCAGATCCTGTTGCTGCAGCTCTCCGGCGCCACGCTCCTGCTGCTGGACGAACCCACCGACAACCTGGACCTGCACTCGGCCGAGGCCCTGGAGAAGGCCATCGACCACTTCGAAGGAACCGTCCTGGCCGTGACGCACGACCGCTGGTTCGCCCGCACGTTTGACCGCTTCCTGGTGTTCGGTTCGGACGGCAAGGTCTACGAATCCGCCGAGCCCGTCTGGGACGAAAAGCGCGTGGAACGCGCCCGCTGACCCGGCCCTCTCTCACTTAACGCCGGTTTCTTCTTGACGCTCTCTCGCTTTCCTCAGGAAAGTGAGAGAGCGTCGCCGATTTAAGCACATCAACTGCGAGAGCGTCCCGGGTTGGAATACGCGCTGGGTTGCTAGTCTTTCCAGCATGAAGACCGACATCACCAGTACCTCGGCCGGCCCTTCCCTCAGGGCAGCCGCGGCCGCAACTTTTGTGGTCTTCGGCGTCAACGGCTTTGTTTTTGCCAGCTGGGCAGCGCGGATTCCCGCGGTCACCCAAACGCTGCACCTCACGTCCGGCCAGATGGGCACGCTGCTTCTGTGCACGGCCATCGGTTCGCTGCTGGCACTTCCGACGGCGGGGCTGGTGGTGGGCAGGATCGGCACGGCCAACGCCGTGCGCGCCGCCGGGGTGCTGGCTGCGCTGGCCGGCGTGGGGATTGCACTTTCCCTGTCGGCCGAATCGGTGCTGGGTACTGCCATTTCGCTGTTCTTCTTCGGCATCGGCATCGGGCTGTGGGATGTCTCCCAGAACATCGAAGGTGCCGACGTTGAGCACAAGCTGCGGCGGACCATCATGCCCCAGTTCCACGCCGCCTTCAGCGGCGGAGCGTTTGTTGGTGCCCTGATCGGTGCAGGGCTCTCCACCATCGGCGTCGGGCTCCCTGAACACCTGCTGGTCATCGCCGCGGTTGTGGTGGTGGTGGCGTTGGTGGCGCCCCGCTATTTCCTGCCCCACGAGGCCCAGGCGGCGCCCGTCGAGGGTGAACCCGTGGCCGTGAAGGGCCCGTCGCCCTGGCGGGACAGCCGGACGCTGCTGATAGGCGTGGTGGTCCTCGGGGCGACCCTCACCGAGGGCGCCGGAAATGACTGGATCGCCAAGGCCACCGTGGATGGACTGGGCACCTCCGAATCCACCGGCGCCCTGATGTTTGCCCTCTTTGTCCTGGCAATGACAGCCATGCGGTTCGTCGGCGGCCGCGTGATCGATGCTTACGGCCGGGTCACCGTACTCCGTGCCAGCATGGCTGCCGCAGCAGCAGGACTGGGCCTCTTTGTGCTTGCCGGGAACGTGTGGCTTGCCGGCGTTGGCGCCGCCCTCTGGGGCATCGGCGCGGCCCTGGCCTTCCCGATGGGAATGTCCGCCGCCGCCGACGATCCGAAGCACGCCGCCGCGAGGGTGTCGGTTGTCTCCACGCTGGGTTACGTCGCATTCCTGGCCGGTCCGCCGCTCCTGGGGTACCTGGGCGACCTCACCGGAATCCACCTTGCCCTGCTCGCCATTCTCGTCCCCATCGTGGTGGCCCTGGTCCTCGCCGGAGCCGCAAAGCCCCTGGTCCCCGTCCGCAGCGAGCCCCGGGACTAGGGTGGGGACATGCACACCACATGGCGCGTAAGGCCGGGCCGGATCAGCCGTTTTGACCGGTATCTGGTCCGGCGGGTTTCGTCGTTCCCCCGGGGAAGCCATGACGCGTTCTTCCGCCGGCTCTCCGCGTCCGCCAACAACGGCAAACTCTGGATGGGCGCGGCAGCGGTCATGGCGCTGGTACCCGGCAGGCCGCGGCGTGCCGCCCTGCACGGGCTGATCGCCCAGGCCGTTGCATCGGCCGTGACCAACGCTGTGTTCAAGACCCTCCTCCCCCGCACCCGGCCGTTGCCCGAACACCTGCCGGTGTTCCGGTTCGTCCATCCGCAGCCCAAGAGTTCCTCCATGCCGTCCGGGCATTCTGCTTCCGCGATAGCCTTCGCGCTCGGCGCAGGCCTGGTCAAGCCGGCGTTGGGTGCTGCCTTGGCACCTGCCGCGGTTGGAGTCGCCTACTCGCGCGTCCATACGGGGGCCCACTGGCCGTCGGATGTGATCTTCGGTTCAGCCATCGGCGCAGGCGCTGCCCTGCTCACCCGCAAATGGTGGCCGGTCCGTCCGCCGTTTCCCGACGTCACCCGCGCGGAGGCGGACGCCCCCGCCTTGCCGGGAGGTGACGGCCTCAGCATTGTGGTGAATACCCTCGGCGGGTCCTACAAGGAGGAAACTGCTGCGGCCCTGCACGATGTATTCCCCGAAGCGTATATACGGTCGGTAGAGCCCGATGAAAGCCTCGAGGAAGCGATTCAAGCCACGGCCAAGCGCCCGGGCACACGCGCCCTCGGCGTGTGGGGCGGTGACGGAACCGTAGGCGCGGCGGCCGTTGCCGCCGTCGAACATTCACTCCCCTTGCTGGTGCTGCCCGGCGGCACCCTGAACCACTTCGCCCGCGATACGGGGACCGGCAGCCTCAAAGAGGCCGTCACCGCCGCAGTGAAAGGTGAAGCCGCGAAAGCGGATGTGGGCATCGTGACGGTCGAACGCGGCCTGGCCGGCGACCCGGAGACGGCTGAGCTCATCATGCTGAACACCGCCAGCGTGGGACTTTACCCCAACCTGGTGCGGCGCCGTGAACACCTGCAGCCGGCCCTCGGGAAGCCTCTCGCCGGAGTGGTGGCCATGTTCCGGACCTTCGCCGTGGGCACCCCCACCCACCTGACAGTGGACGGCGTGCGGCACAAAGTCTGGATCGCCTATGTGGGGCGCGGGCGCTACTACCCGCGGGACCACGCACCACTGGTCCGTCCGGTGCTGGACGATGGCGTGCTGGATATCCGGATGATCACCGCCGATGAACACTTTGCCAGGCTGCGGCTCCTGTGGTCGGTGCTGACCGGTACGGTGGCAACTTCACGCATCACCCACCTCCGGGAGGCGGCCGAGGTGCTGATCGAATCGGCGGACTCGCCCATGGCGCTGGCGGTCGACGGCGAAGCGCTGGCCGGGGTGCGCAGCGTCAGGATCCGCGTGGAGCCTCGGTCCCTGACGTACTACTCGCCGCTGTCCTGATCCGCCGCGAACCGCCCCTGATCATCCGTCCGGATTACCCTGATTCGACCCTGAATCATCCCTGAGACCGGCGAAACGCGCCGCGGGCGTGGGTAGCGTGGACAGTGCACACCAAACTTCCCGCAGCCGCCAGGCTGCCGTTCTAAGGAACATGCCCATGATTGAGGCACAAGGCCTGACAAAGGTTTACGGCGAGAAGACCGCCGTCGCCGGAGTCAACTTCACTGTGGAGGCCGGCCGGGTCACCGGATTCCTCGGCCCCAACGGCGCCGGCAAGTCCACCACCATGCGCATGATCATGGGCCTGGACCGGCCGACGTCGGGCACGGTCACCGTCAACGGCGCACCGTTCGACCGGCACCACGCGCCCCTGCGCGATGTTGGTGCGCTGCTCGACGCCAAGGCCGTCCACACCAGCCGCTCGGCCTACAACCACCTGCGGGCCATGGCCGCCACGCACAGCATTCCCAAGAAGCGCGTCCACGAAGTCATCGAAATGACAGGCCTGGGCGAAGTGGCCAAGAAGAAGGTGGGCGGCTTTTCGCTCGGCATGGGACAGCGGCTGGGCATTGCCGCTGCGCTGCTCGGCGATCCGCAGACCGTCATCCTGGACGAACCGGTCAACGGCCTGGACCCCGAAGGCGTTGTCTGGGTCCGCAACCTGGTCAAGTACCTGGCGTCCGAGGGACGCACCGTGTTCCTCTCCAGCCACCTCATGAGCGAGATGGCGCTCACCGCGGACCACCTGATCGTGATCGGCCGGGGCAGGATCATCGCCGATGCTCCCATCAAGGACATCATCAACGGCAAGGGCAGCGCACGCACCCAGGTCCGCACCGACCAGCCGGACCAGCTGATGCGGCTGCTGGCCGGTGAGGGAGTCTCCGTGGAGCTGCAGGACAACGAACTGCTCGAGGTCAGCGGCCTTGACCCGCGCCAGATCGCCCGTGCCGCCCTCGACAGCCACACCATGATCTACGAACTCACCCCGCTGCAGGCAAGCCTCGAGGAGGCCTATATGGAGCTGACCAAGGACGAGGTCGAATACCACTCGCTGATCACCGCAGGCGCCACAGAGGCTCCCGCCCAGTCCGGAGGCAACTAAGCCATGAGCTCAACCACCCTCGAACCCACTCCGTCCCGCCGCGGCGCACACGCCGGGGCTGCACCGTCAGGCCCCCTGTCCGGCGATGCCACCAGCAACGGTCCCGGGCCGTCGTTTCTCCGTGTGCTCAACTCGGAGTTCATCAAATTCCGCACCCTCCTTTCCACCCTGATCCTCCTCGCCTGCACCGTCCTCGTCGTGGTGGGCTTCGGCGCGCTTTCCGCCTGGGGCACGGGCCAGTTCGCCGATCAGGCACTGAAGGACCCCGAGGCCGCTGCTTCCTTTGCCGCCCAGGGCGGCAACCTTGCCATTGGCGTGCCCACATCCGGCATTGCCTTCGCACAGCTCATCCTGGGCTCCCTGGGCGTGCTGCTGATGAGCTCGGAGTTCACCACCGGGATGGCCCGTTCAACCTTCGCGGCCGTCCCCCGGCGGACGCCGGCGTTCGTGGCCAAGCTGCTGGTGGTGATGGTGACGGCGTTCGTTGTCACCGCCGTCTCCGTGTTCATCGCCGGCCTCGTGGCGGTGCCCATCCTGGAGAACTACAACCTCAGCCTGGACCTGGCCAGCTCGCAGTCCGTGAAGATGCTGCTCGTGAACAGCATCTACGTGGCGGCCGTCGCCGCCATTGGCATGGCTCTGGGATCCCTGCTGAGGAATTCGGCGGGCGGCATCATGAGCCTGGTGGGCCTGTTCTTCGTGGCTCCCATCGCCTTCCAGCTGATTCCGGGTGACTTCTTCGTACAGGCCCGCAAGTACCTGCCGGGCAACACGGTGGAGCCGATGACGGCCGTAAACCACGTGCCGGACACCCTCGAAGCCTGGCAGGCCGCATTGGTCCTCGGCGCCTGGGTGGTGATCCCGGTGGTGCTCGCCGCCGTCGTCCTCAAGAAACGCGACGTCTGACAGCCTAGGCTCAGAGCATGAACGAAGCGGCACTGGTGAAGGACGCGTCGGCCGGACTGGCCCACGCGTCCTTCGCCGAAATCACGGCCAGGCGCCGCGGCCGGCTTCGGCGGTACCTCTACCAGCATCCGCGCGTCATGGATGCCGTTGTGGTGGCCGCCTACACGGCGCTGGTTGCCCCCACCATGGTGGATGCCGTCCTGAAAGGCTCATGGCTCGCGGCGGCACTCCTCGCTGCCGTGGCCTGTGCACTGTTCCTGCGGCGTTCGTTTCCGGTGGCCTTGGCGGCGTTCGCCGCGGTGATGGAAGTGGCCGTGACCCTGCTCCACCCGTGGGGCTCGAACGTCTCTGCCGGGCTGTGGTTCTCGCTGTACGCCGTGGCCGTGGTGCACACGCGCCGGTTCGCCCTGGTGGCCATGGCCGCGTCCACTGCCCCGTTGGCCCTTTTATATCTGCTGGCCGCCGTGGGTCCCATGGAAAATTCCTTCGTCCATCCCGCGGGCAATCCCGGGGACTTCCACCTCCTGACCAGCATCGCCACCGGTGCAACCATCGCTCTGTCCAACGTCATCGCCACCGGAATCGGCATCTCGGTGCGGCAGCGCCGCGAACACGAGCAGGAGGTCGCCGCATGGGCATCGCGCACGGCCAGCCTCGCCTCCGTCAACGAGCGCAACCGGATCGCCCGGGAAATGCACGACGTCGTGGCCCACTCCCTGACGGTGATGATCAGTCTGTCCGACGGTGCGGCAGTTGTGGCCAGGAAGAACCCTGAACGTGCCGCAGACGTGCTGGGTGAAGTGTCGCGGACCGGCCGGACAGCGCTGGCGGACATGCGCCGCGTCCTGGGCGTGCTCAGGGATCACAGCGGCGCCCTCGCACCGCGGACACCCTTTGACTCCGGCGAAGGCCTCGCCAAACTGCTGGAAGGGTTCCGCACTGCAGGCCTGCCGCTGCACTATTCACACAGCGGACCAGCGCTCCCCCGGGATCCGTCCTTCCAGCTGACCGTCTACCGGATCGTGCAGGAATCGCTGACCAACGTCCTGCGCTACAGCCGCGGCCACAGCCGGGTGGACGTGAGCATTCTCCGCTCCGGCTCCGTGGTCACCATTGAAGTGTTCGACGACGGCAAGGAATACCCCGTCCCGGCATCGGCTGAGTCCGGTGCACCGGGACCGGCGCAGGCGCCGGGCTCGGGCCAGGGCCTCCTGGGGATGGCAGAACGTGCCCGGATCTATGGCGGCACTGTGGCAGCCGGCCCCACGGCCCGCGGCTGGCGGGTGAGGGCGGTCCTCAACTGGCCCGAGGACAAACTTCCCGGCCCTGACCCCGTTCCCCAACTGCAAGGCAAAGCATGACGCAAACACCACCGATCACCGTCCTGCTGGTGGATGACCAGCCACTGCTGAGGATGGGTTTCCGCCTGATCCTGGAAGGTGAGGACGACCTCAGAATCGTGGGCGAAGCGTCCGACGGCGCCGAAGCGGTGAGGCAGGTCCGGGAGCTGACGCCCGACGTCGTGCTCATGGACGTCCGGATGCCCGTGCTGGACGGCATCGAGGCAACCCGGGCCATCACGGCTGCGGGGTCCGCGGCGCGGGTCATCATCCTCACCACCTTCGACGTGGATGAATACGCGTTCGCCGGACTCCAGGCGGGGGCGTCGGCGTTCCTGCTCAAGGACGTGGCGCCGGCGGAACTCATCCAGGCCGTCCGGGTGGTGGCCAGCGGCGATGCCGTGGTGGCGCCCCGTGTCACCCAGCGGCTGCTGGAAACTTACGTCCGCGGCGAGGCCCGGCCGGCCGCCTCGACCCAGCGCGATCCGCTGCTGGAGGACCTGACACCGCGCGAAACCGAGATGCTCGAAGCCATGGCCGAGGGCCTGTCCAACGCCGAGATCGCGCACCGGTACTTCCTGTCCGAGGCCACCGTCAAGACCCACGTCCGCCGGATCCTCACCAAACTCCACCTGCGCGACCGAGTCCAGGCAGTTGTTTATGCCTACGAAACCGGTCTGGTGGTCCCCAGCAATCCCGACTACTGACGCCGGAGCGGACGACCGACACACAGCTTCGGCACAGCGTCACCCTATGCAGGCGACAGGGGCGGCGCGTTGGATGGAGGCATGAGCAATCACGTTCCCCATCCCAACCACGACCGCGGCCTCGAATTCGATCTCTCAACCCTCATGAGCCGCCGTTCCCTCGGTATGTTCTTCGGTGCCGGCGGCGCGGCAGCGGCGCTGGCAGCGTGCACCCCCGGCGGATCCGGCGCCGGCGGATCGGGCACCACAGCCGGCGCGTCGACGTCGGCCGCCACCGAAAGTGCCGCGTCCGGCGCTGCGGCGAGCACGACGGCGTCACCCACCGCCTCCCCGACGCTCACCAGGGCGATTGCCGAGTGCGGCGTGCTGATTCCGAAAGAGACCGCAGGCCCGTTCCCCGGTGACGGCTCCAACGGCCCCAACGTCCTGGCGGCGTCGGGAGTGGTGCGGCAGGACATCACGGCCAGCTTCGGATCCGGCAGCGCCACGGCAGCGGGGGTGCCGCTCAGCTTCACGCTCACCCTCATGGACAACGCCAACGGCTGCGTTCCGCTCGCGGGGGCGGCGGTCTACGCCTGGCACTGCGACCGGGATGGCAAGTATTCCCTGTACGATTCGGGCCTGGCCAACGAGAACTACCTCCGCGGCGTCCAGGAGGCAGACGCGAACGGCCAGGTCACCTTCAACTCCATCTTCCCCGGCGCCTACTCCGGCCGGTGGCCGCACATCCACTTCGAAGTGTTCGAATCCATGAGCAACGCCACCTCTGCCGGGCAGGTGCTGGCCGTCTCCCAGATCGCGCTTACCAAGGCTGCCTGCGACGACGTGTATGCCACGCCGGGATACGAGGCGAGCGTGGCGAACATGAAGCGGACCACCTTGCAGAATGACAATGTCTTCCGGGACGACGGAGGCATCTACCAGCTGGCCACCATGACCGGCTCGGCCGCCACGGGCTATACGGCGGCCCTGAACGTCACGTTGTAGGGCACGGGCCCGGGCGGGCGCCGCTTTCGCGTGCCGGCCGCGGGGACCGGTCGCCGGCACGGCGTTAGACTCGGAACCATGCCTTCACCTTCCGCCGCCGCAGACCACATCCGCGACCTGGGCGCCTACGTCAGCGCATCGCCGTCGAGCTTCCACGCCGTCCACGAGGCCGCACGCAGGCTGGACGAGGCGGGATTCACCGGCCTGGACGAGCGCGAGCCCTGGTCCGGCGGCGCGGGTTCCTTCTACATGGTCCGCGACGGCGCGCTGATTGCGTGGGTGGTGCCCGAGGGCGCCGGACCCACCACCGGATTCAACATCCTGGGCGCGCACACGGATTCGCCCTCCTTCAAGCTGAAGCCCAAGCCCACCACGGGCGCATTCGGTTGGCTGCAGGCCGGCGTGGAAGTGTACGGCGGGCCGCTCCTGAACTCATGGCTGGACCGTGAACTGCAGCTGGCGGGCCGGCTGGTTATGCTGGACGGCACCCAGCATCTCACGGCAACCGGCCCTCTTTTACGATTTCCGCAGCTTGCCATCCACCTGGACCGCGCCGTGAACGACGGCCTGACGCTGGACAAGCAGCGGCACATGAACCCCGTGTGGGGACTAGGAAGTCCAGCCGATTTTGACCTGCTCGGTGTCCTGGCGTCCCATGTGCCGGGCGTTTCGGTTGATGCCGCCCGGATCGGCGGGTACGACGTCGTCATAGCGGACACGCAGGCACCTGCGGTATTCGGGGCCAACAGTGAGTTCTTCGCGTCCGGGCGGCTGGACAACCTGTCGGCGACGCACGCGGGGCTGGTGGCGCTGATCGCGCACGCGGCTGCGGGGGCGGGGGCGGATGCTGGCGCGGGTGCACCGATCGCCGTCCTGGCGGCCTTCGACCACGAGGAAATCGGCTCCAACTCCCGCTCCGGGGCGTGCGGACCCGTCCTCGAAGACGTGCTGGTGCGGATCTCCGACGGCCTCGGCGCCACGGTGAGCCAGCGGCGGCAGGCGTTGTCGGCGTCGTTCTGTGTGTCAGCGGACGCAGGCCACGCCGTGCACCCCAACTATCCCGAACGTCACGATCCCGCCAACCACCCGGTCCTCAACGGCGGCCCGCTGCTGAAGATCAACGCCAACCAGCGCTACGCCACCGACGCCGCCGGCGCGGCGTTGTGGGCGCGGCTCTGCGGTGAAGCGAAGGTGCCGTACCAGGAATTCGTGTCCAACAACGTGATGCCCTGCGGCTCCACCATCGGGCCACTGACCGCAACTCGCCTCGGAATCCGAACTGTCGACGTCGGCGTGCCCCTGCTCTCGATGCACTCCGCCCGAGAGCTCTGCGGTGTTGACGACCCGCGCCGGCTGGCGGCGGTCACGGAGCTGTTCTTCCGGACGGCGGCGTAGCGCTTCGCTCTTCCTGAAGCCGCACCACAAAGCTGGTGCGGATAGCCACATAGATACCCTCGTCGCCTAGTGGCGTGGTTGGCCCGCGCCTACGGTTGACCCAACGGATGCCCCGTGGGCATGCGGTCCGTGGTTCCGGGCCGCATGAAGTCTTGACACCCGCAGGACACCGGTAACAACTAACTGAACGCGACAGTCAGGTGCCGGGAAGCCGGTGCCGCTGGCAAGGCAGGGGAGTGCAGACCCCGGATCTTGCCGCTGCGTGGTTGTGCCGCGACTGATGGAGCCGAAGATGAAGTCTGCACGTGGATTATTCCATACCGATTTTCTTTCCGCCCGCGTTGGGACCGGAAGATCATGACGGCCACACTGGGTGGTCTGATGGAAGCGGGCAGCCGTGTCCTGTGGGTATCGTCATGTGGCGGACATCTGGCCGAACTAAAAAAGATCGCCGACCTGTATCCGGATCTGGATCCGGGGTCACTGTGGGTCACCTTTGACACACCCCAGGCCCGGTCCATGCTCGCAGGAAGAAATGTGAACTTCATTCCCGCTGTTGGTACGCGGGACGCGCTGGGTACGCTGCGTGCCCTTGTGACTGCCTACAAGATTCTTCGAAGCGGGTCCTACCGGTACGTGGTGAGCACCGGTGCCGCTGTTGCCGTGTCCTTTTTGCCGCTCGCTTCCGCTATGGGCGCCAAATCACTCTATGTGGAGAGCTTGGCGAGAACCCATGCGGCTTCCACCACCGGTCGTCTCCTGTCCTTGTTCCCTGCAGTCCAGACCTACACCCAATATGAACGCTGGGCCAATGACCGATGGAAATACGCCGGCTCTGTTTTGGATAACTGGGAAGTCCGGCCCCGGGACGGCAACGAGCCGGTCAGTAAGGTGCTCGTGAGCCTCGGAACCATTCAGCCGTACCGTTTTGACCGTGCCGTTGATGCCGTGAAGGCGATGCTGCCTCAAGCCTGTTCGGTGACGTGGCAATTGGGTGCAACTGCCCGCGATGACCTACCGGGGGTGGCACACAGTGAACTGCCGTGGGTTGAAATGGGTCAACTCATACGGGAGGCCGATGCATTTGTGTGCCACGCGGGCGTGGGTTCTGTCCTGCAGGCACTGGACAACGGTTCCGTGCCTGTCCTGGCCGTGCGGTCGTCGCGCCACGGTGAGCATGTGGATGATCACCAAGAGTCCTTTGCCCAGGAAATCCTTAGCAGGGGCCTGGGCAGGGTCCTGGAGTTGCCTGGCGGTGGCGGCGGTGTGCTTGAGGAAGTGGCTAGCCTGGCTCCGGTCAAACCGGCTGACCTCACACCCGCCGTCGTGCTTCCCCCTTTGCCGATTCTGCTGCGTGGCCGGCTGCGGAGCTTCCGCTCGCGGGGCCCGGGACAGTCTCAGCGGGTGGCCCCCCTGGTACCCCCGCGTCATTCGGTGCCGGTGGACTCCTCAGCGGCTGGCAGGTCGACGCTTGTGTCCGGGGACGAGTCGTAACGTTGGCCAGTCGGACACGGCAAGTACACCAGGGGCGGTGCTGCCTGGAACCGAATTTTCTGCACCACAATGCTGGTGCGGGTAGCCACAATGTCGGCGGGAACGCCTAGTGGATGCCGTCGGCTCACCCTACGGTGGACACGACGGATGCCCCCGGGGCATGCGGCCCGTGGTTCCGGGCCGGATGGCGGAAAGACCCAGCGTCTCGAAACCTGCAGGACACCGACGACAAAAGACTGAACGCGACAGCAGGTTCCGGGAATCCGGTGCCGTTGGCAAGGACAGGGGAGCGCAGACCCCGGTTCCGGCCGCTGCGTGGCTGTGACCGGAGTATGGAGCCGAAAATGAAGTCTGCACCTGGATGGTTCTCCCGGCGGATCCTCAAACAGGGAGTCCCCGCGCTGATCCTCGCGTTAATTGCCTCCACGCTTTCGGTCTCGGCCGACCCGTCCGTGCTTTCTCCCGCCCGCGCCGCCGGCCCATGTGATGCTCCCATGACCAGCAGGGTGGCCTGCGAGAATACCCTACCCGGAAGCCCTCCGTCCGAGTGGCAGGTTGCCGGTGCCGGAAACAGCACCATCCAAGGCTATGCCACATCAATGAGCGTCAATGTCGGCCAGGCCGTAGCGTTCAAGGTCAAGACCACGGCTTCGGCATACCGGATAGATATTTACCGACTTGGC
Organism: Pseudarthrobacter sulfonivorans; assembly: GCF_024391045.1. Taxonomy (GTDB): domain Bacteria; phylum Actinomycetota; class Actinomycetes; order Actinomycetales; family Micrococcaceae; genus Arthrobacter; species Arthrobacter sulfonivorans_B. Next base: position 81,735 of record NZ_JANFCZ010000009.1, on the reverse strand, counting down.
TACTATCAGGGCCTCGGAGCGCGCAAGATTGCTGCCAACATTCTTCCCTCCGTACCGCTGCCACAGTCCCAGCCGAACTGTGCCACGTTCTCTGACACCGGCCTGATTGATTGCGGAAACTGGGCCGTTTCAGCGTCCTGGACGGTGCCCGCGGCCGCAGTGTCAGGGGTTTACCTCGCCCGGCTCGTCCGCACGGACAACAGCGCGGCGAGTGTTATTCCGTTCGTCGTCCGGGACGACGCCGCACACTCCGCAGTGTTGTTCCAGACCTCTGACACCACGTGGCAGGCTTACAACACGTACGGCGGCAACAGCCTGTACAGCTGCACCGTGGCATGCCCGCCGGGGAACCCGCAGGCTTACAAGTCAGCCTTTAAAGTGTCATACAACCGGCCGTTCAACTCGGCGCTGGACGATCAGGGCCGGAGCTGGCTGATGTACGCCGAATACCCCATGATCCGCTTCATGGAGGCGAACGGGTACGACATCAGCTACATGAGCGGGCTGGATGTCTCCACCAAGGCGTCGCTGCTGCTGAACCATAAGGCATTTCTTTCTGTAGGCCACGATGAGTATTGGTCTGCAGACCAGCGCGCCAACGTTGAGGCCGCCCGGGATGCCGGCGTGCATTTGGCCTTCTTCAGTGGCAACGAAATGTTTTGGAAGACGCGGTGGGAGCCCAGCTCTGATGGCACCAACACGCCAGGCCGGACGCTGGTTTCGTACAAGGACACACACTTCGATGGCCCCACCGATCCCCTGACCTGGACCGGAACCTGGCGCGATCCGCGATATGGCACCGCCACAGGCGGCGGAAATCCTGAAAACTCGGTGACTGGCCAGCTGTTCCTGGTGAACTCGGGAACGACCGACATCGTGGTGCCCTCCACTTTCAAGCAACTCCGGCTGTGGCGCGGAACTTCCATTCCCTCCATGGCAAACGGTGCGTCCGTTACCTTGGGGGCCGGCCTGGGGACCCTGGGCTACGAGTGGGACATTGATGCCGACAATGGCTTCCGCCCGGCAGGCACGTTTCGCCTTTCCCAGACGAACAGCACATCCGCCGAGATCTTTACGGACTACGGGTCACACACCACGGGCAGCCAGGCGGCAACCCATAACCTGACCATGTACAAAGCGGGCAGCGGGGCACTGGTGTTCGGCGCCGGCACGGTTCAGTGGTCATGGGGGCTGGACGCCTATACCACCGGTAAAAACGTGGACCGCAATATGCAGCAGGCAACGGTCAATCTTTTTGCCGACATGGGTTTCCAGCCGGCTACCATCATGACCGGCCTCACAACAGCACAGCAATCGGCCGACGTGACGGCTCCGACGTCCGCCATCACCTCGCCGGCATCCGGGGCAACGGTCACCGACGGGACGCTCGTGACGGTATCCGGGACGGCCACCGACATAGGCGGGACCGTCGCCGGGGTGGAGGTATCGACGGACGGCGGAGCAACGTGGCGCCGCGCCAATGGAACCACCAGCTGGACGTACACATGGAACGCCCACGGCAGCCCTTCTTCAGTCCTCAGGTCCAGGGCGGTGGACGACAGCGGCAACCTCGAAGCCGGGTCCTCCAATGTGATGGTGAATATTCCCTGCCCGTGTTCCCTGGTGGGCCGGAACACCACTCCCACTCTTGTGGACGAGGGCGACCCCGGCTCTATTGAAGTAGGGGCGAAGTTCTACTCCGAAGTGTCCGGAACCATTGACGCGATACGGTTTTACAAATCTGCAAAGAACACCGGAACCCACGTTGGCAACATCTGGAGTGAATCCGGGCAGCGCCTCGCAAGTGTCACCTTCGCCGGGGAAACGGCAACGGGCTGGCAAACCGCAACTTTGACACCCCCGCTAACCGTCACGGCGAACACGCGATACGTGGTGTCCTACTTTGCACCGGCAGGACATTATTCACAGGACGTTGGCTACTTCTATAACAACCCATCGCCGTCTGGGGGACGAAACCTGGTTGACAGCGCTCCGCTGCATTTCACACGGAGTCTTCCTGGTTCCCCCAACGGCTTCTACCGATACTCATCATCGTCCAGTTTTCCCGATCAGCTCTACGACGCGGAATACTACTGGGTAGATGTAGCGTTCACGGCCTCAGGGACCGTGGCTCCCGCCGTGTCATCCGTGTCCCCGGCGAATAATGCCGCCGGTGTGGCCGTGGAAGCCAAGCCCTCGGTGACATTCAACCAGGCCATTACTGGTTCATCGGTCGCCTTTACTCTAAAGACCGCCGCCGGTGCCTCCGTGGCAGGGTCACTGACATATGACGCGGCCACCAACACGTCGACTTTCACACCAGCGACTCCTCTGGCATACGGAACGGTCTTCACGGCTGCAGCCAGCGGCGCCACTAACTCGGCAGGTCAAGTGATGGCGGCGCCATATTCGTGGACGTTCACAACAGCATCGGCACCGGCTGGTCCTGCGGTGTTCTCCGTTACGCCTGTCGCCAATTCCAGCGGCGCCGCGGTCGCTGTGAAACCGACAGTCACGTTCAACCAGGCGGTGGTCGGGTCTTCGGTTGCCTTCGGGCTGAAGGACGCGTCCGGAGCCACTGTGAACGGTTCGGCAACCTATGACACGTCGTCCAACACGTCCACATTCACGCCGGCCGCGGCACTGGCCTATGGTTCCACTTACACGGCCACAGTCAGCGGTGCCACCAACGCGTCCGGGCAGTCAATGCAGGCACCGTACTCCTGGACGTTCGCGACCGCCGCTGCACCGGCGGCCTGCCCCTGCACCGTGTTCAGCCCAACGTCAGTTCCGGCCGTGCCGGCCGACAGCGATTCCAATTCTGTCGAGCTGGGCATGAAGTTCCGGGCCGACGTTGCAGGCACCGTCACTGGAGTCCGTTTCTATAAGGGATCGTCCAACACAGGTACACATACGGGGCATCTTTGGTCCAGCACCGGGTCGCTGCTTGCCTCGGTGACCTTTGCCGGCGAAACTGCCTCTGGCTGGCAGCAGGCAGACTTCTCGACTCCCGTGAGTATTGCCGCTAACACGACATACACGGTGTCTTATCAGGCACCAAACGGCCACTACGCGGCGAATAGCGGGTTCTTCGGTAACTCTGCAGACATGGCTCCCCTGCACGGCCTGGCCTCCGGCATTGACGGGCCGAACGGCGTCTTCCGCTACGGGGCATCGGGCTTCCCCACGGACAGCTACAACAACACCAATTACTGGGTGGACGTCGTGTTTAGTACCACGCCGCCCAGCACACCGCCTGCCGTGGCGTCCACCGCACCGGCAGGTAATGCCACCGGCGTCCCCGTGGACGTGGCGCCCGCCGCGTCTTTCAACCAGCCAGTGGCAGCATCCTCCGTCGTTTTCACCCTGAAGGATGCGGCCAACGCAACCGTGCCGGGAACCACCAACTATGCCCCCGCCGCGAACACTGCCACATTCATGCCGTCCGCCGCCCTGAGCTACAACACCACGTATACGGCGACGGTCAGCGGAGCAACGAACACAGGTGGGCAGGCGATGGCAGCACCGTACATCTGGGCATTCACCACCACAGCGGCGGCCATACTCCCGGCTGTCTCGTCGGCGACTCCCGCTAACAATGAGACTGGCGTGGCGCCCACAGCTGCGCCCACGGCAACGTTCAACCAGGCCGTCACGGCTTCTTCGGTCACTTTCAGCGTAAGGGATGCCGCCAACGTTGAAGTTCCGGGCACGGTCGCTTACGACGCCGCAACACTTACGGCAACCTTTACGCCGAATGCCGCACTCGCGTTCAGCACCGTCCACACTGCCACGGTCAGCGGTGCCAAGAACTCGTCCGGTCAAACAATGGCAGCACCCTACTCGTGGACGTTCACGACGGCGGCCGCGCCCGGCGCGTGTCCATGCACGGTATTCAGTCCGGACGCGGTCCCCGCAACGGTTTCCAACGATGACGCCAATGCTGTGGAGCTTGGCATGAAGTTCCGCTCGGACACGGCAGGCACCGTCAGCGGTGTCCGCTTCTACAAGGGCAGCTCCAACACGGGCGCCCACACGGGACACCTGTGGTCAGCCACCGGCGCACTGCTGGCCTCCGTTACCTTCGCGGGAGAAACCGCTTCCGGCTGGCAGCAGGCTCTCTTCTCATCGCCAATCCCTATTGCCGCAAACACGACATACGTTGTCTCCTACTTCGCGCCGGACGGTTTCTATTCCTCAAGCAGCGGGTACTTCTCTTCGTCGGCAGACCGTGGACCACTACATGGCCTGGCGTCCGGGACCGACGGCCCGAACGGTGTGTTCCGATACGGTGCCAGCGCCTTCCCCACGGACAGCTGGAATAGTTCCAACTACTGGGTGGACGTGGTCTTCAACGCCAGCACGGCAGGAGCTGCCCCGGCCGTGACCGCCGTTTTCCCGGCCAACAACGCAACGGCTGTCTCCGAATCGGTCAAACCTACGGCAACCTTCAACCAGTCCGTCAGGGCAGTTTCAATAGCATTCAGTCTCAAAGATGCCGCAGGAACGCCAATAACCGGTTCGGCGTCATACGACGCGGCGACCAATACATCAACGTTCCTGCCGGCCTCAGCCCTTGCGTTCAGCACCACGTACACAGCAGTCGTAAGCGGCGCCACGAACGCGGACGGGGCCGCAATGAGCGCTCCATTCACGTGGACTTTCACCACGAAGGCCCCCCCTTCAGCCTGTCCGTGCAGCGTCTTCAGCCCAGCAAGTGTCCCCTCCGCGGTGAACACGAACGACAGGAAGGCGATCGAAGTGGGGATGAAGTTCCGCTCCGACGTTGCCGGCACAGTGACCGGTGTCCGGTTCTTCAAGGGCAGTTCGAACGTTGGTACCCATACCGGACACTTGTGGTCCTCAACCGGGACGCTTTTGGCCAGCGTGACATTCACGGGCGAGACGGGATCCGGCTGGCAGCAAGCCATGTTCTCCACACCAGTAGCCATCGCCGCTGGCACCACGTACATCGTGTCCTACTACGCGCCGATCGGGTATTACTCGTCAACCCGGGACTACTTCGGCAGCTCAGCCGACAATGCGCCGCTGCACGGCCTCGCCAGCGGTGTGGACGGAGCCAACGGCGTCTACCGTTACGGTTCATCAGGCTTCCCAACGGACAGCTTTAGAAGCACCAACTACTGGGTAGACGTTGTCTTCAACCGTTCGTAGGCAACGGGGAGCGGGGGCGAGGTGATGAGGCTGGCCAGAAAGTCCCTCGCCGCAGCGACGGCGTGCATTCTTGCTCTTTGCACGGCATGTTCCGATGCCAGTGATCCAGTCGTGCGTGCAACGGTGCGGGAGTCCACGTCCGGACCCTCGCAGCACGCCTCCGCTGCCCTCGGCCCGGCAGCGTCAGATTCCTGGCCAAACCACCAGCAGGTCATGACCGGGCTTGGGGTCAATGCCAACGTTCACAGCTGGCACGATGGGGAACTCAAACCGGCCATCGACCGGATTGCGGAGTTGGGCGATGTGACCTGGCGCGTCATCATCGACAGAGCCGACTGGGAAGTTGAGGAGAACCCTGACAATCCCCAGGTAATCGATTGGGGCAGATACACCTCCATCTACGAAACCGGAAAGATGGCGGACCTCTGGGACACCATCGGCTACATCAATTCCAAACCAGGCCAAGAGGTCATGGTCAACGTCATGGGCGGGGTGCCCCCATGGATGGGTGGCACGCAGATCGAAGAAAACAAGGAGGACCAATGGGTGCGGATGATCGCATCCATGGTGGCCTACGGCCGGTCTGTCCGTGGGGTCGACTTCACCCTTTTGGGGCCCTTGAACGAGTCCGACTGGAACGGCATCGAGGGTCCCCAAGTGGGGCCGGAGCAGTACACGAGGCTTCTTCGAAAACTAATCCTGCGCCTGGACGAATTGGGACTTTCCGACATGCGCCTCGTTGGACCGGATACGGCATCCGCGTCCAGGGCTGTGCAGGACTACCTTCCTGAGCTTGAGAAGGACGCGTTGGTCATGTCTCGGCTGGCACACTTCGCAATCCACAGCTATGACGGCGGGGCAGCGGGGACGGCAGACGCTATCCGGCAGACGGGGAGCCAACCGGGTCCGGCTGAAGAACCCGACTTCTGGGTGACGGAATACGCCGGGCCGTGCCCCGGCTGCGACTCAGGTGCCCCCAATCCCACCGACTGGTCCTCCGCGGCCTCATCAGCGGCGCAGGCGCTCAGCCTCATCGAACAGGGTGCCTCCGGGCTACAACAATACGATGCTTGGGACGGATACTACGAGCACCACGAAAGCATGGGCTTCTGGGGCCTGCTGGCCTACGACGAGGCGACGGGAAAGTATGCCCCGCGCAAGACCTACTTCGTCCTCCGCCAACTCATCCAGTACATCCCGAGGAACGCCGTCCGGATTAGCGCCGCAACGAATCATCCGGATTGCCGCATTGCTGCCTTTTACGACAAGTCATCGGGCCGCATCACATTATTTGGCTACAACAGTTCAGACCAGATGGCAGAGGTAACCTTCACCCTCCCTGGATTACCACAAACGGTCCAGCTCTCAACGTACGAAACGGACCGCAACCGCAATATGGAGGCCGGTCAGGCAACTGCCTTGATAAACGCGGAAACAACCTACAAAGCCGCTCCAAATGCCGTTTTCACGATGACCGGCATCATGTCGAAAGGTTAGGTGCCATGGCGTATCCGGCGCGTTTTTCGCCCCTTACAGAACACACTGATGTGGCTGTTTTAGTGGTGACCTACAACAATGAACACGATGTCCCCATTCTGATTGAGAGCCTCCGGCAGGAGACGCGGGACCAGACCATCAAGGTTATCGTGGCTGACAATTCCCCGACTCGGTCCACTTTGCTGGCGCTGGCCCCCTGTGACGACATCCTGGTCTTTCGAACCGGCGGAAACCTGGGATATGCCGGCGGCATCAATGCCGCCACCAGGCGGGCCGGTGCCGCCGACGCGTTTCTGGTGCTGAATCCCGACATGCGCCTCCAGCCTGGCGCGGTGCGGGCCATGAGGGAGAAAATGGCCGCTTCGGGCGCAGGAGCCGTGGTCCCCCTGCTGGTGGACGATGACGGATCCATATACCCCTCCCTGCGCCGTGAGCCAAGCATCACCAGGGCCTTTGGTGACGCACTCTTGGGAAGCAAGCTGCCCGGACGTCCCGGCTGGCTGTCGGAGATGGATTACGACGCCGACAGCTACCGCCAGTCCCACACCGTGGACTGGGCAACAGGAGCGGCTCTCCTGATCAGGGCTGACATCGTTGGGCTGGTAGGCGAATGGGACGAGCGGTATTTCCTCTATTCAGAGGAGACCGATTATCTGCGACGCATCAGGGCAGCAGGTGCCACCGTGTGGTTCGAACCCCGGGCCCGCATGCGGCACAGTCGCGGAGGGTCCGGCACGTCCCCCATGCTCGATGCCCTTATGGCAGTCAACAAGATCAGATATGTTCGCAAGTTCAACTCATCCCATTATGCCGCAGCCTTCCATTCCGCGGTCTTGCTCTCAGCCTTTCTACGTTCGCCCCTGCCAGGGCGCAGCCAGGTCTTCCTCAGTGTCCTGCGACGCAAGGGCTGGGACCGACTACCGCGGATGCAGCGCACTGTGGAGCTTGAGATAAAGGCGGAAAGTATCCCGCCTGGGGCTGTGATTATTCCGGCGCACAATGAAGCGGCCGTGATTCGGAGGACGCTGGCCGCACTGGCAGGTCCAATCGCCAGCGGTGCGGTGGAAGTAGTCGTGGCCTGCAATTGCTGCACTGATGCCACTGCGGACGTGGCGCGCTCCTTTCCCGGGGTGCGTGTTGTGGAACTGCCGCAAGCCTCCAAGACAGGTGCCCTCAATGCCGGAGACCGGGAGGCGACGAGATGGCCAAGGCTCTACCTGGACGCGGACATTGTGCTTCCCCTTGGAGCGCTGTGTGCCACCCTCGCAAGCTTGTCAGACAGCAACGGAGTTCTCTGTGCCCGACCGTCGTTCCGTTATGACACACACGGCGCGTCTTGGCCGGTACGGGCCTACTACAGGGCGCGCAACCGCCTTCCCCAAGCGTCCGAGTCGATGTGGGGGGCAGGTGTATACGGGCTGAACCTGAAGGGCCATGAGAGGCTGGCTGAATTTCCGGATGTGACCTCTGACGACTGCTACATCGACCGCCTGTATGGGCCCGCGGAGAAAGTAGTGATCCGATGCGAGCCGGTGGAAGTGCGAACGCCGCGATCCACCGGGGCACTTCTTGCCACTCTGAGGAGGGTGTACCGGGGAAACAGCGAACTCCATGGTCCTGCGGGTTCACATACTGCCGTGACCCTGCGGGAGTTGGCCAAGTCGGTCCGCGGCCCGGCCTCTGCCGTCGACGCGTCCTGCTACGTTGTGTTCGCCCTCGCCGGCAGGATTCCATTTCGCCGAGGCCGGCGCCGTTGGGAACGTGATGAAACCTCCAGGCGTTAGCCCGTCGAGGGCGGGCGCCGGGTGAAGGAGGTTAGTGCCCGACCGGGGGTTAGCGCCGAGCTCCGAGGAAGCCCTTCCGCGCCCGCATGGTCCGGGACAATTCCACAAAGCGGCGCGGCCTGCGCATGAGGCGAATCGCGATTCTCACCGACCCAACCACGCCATCCACCGCCAGGTCCAGCAGGGAGTCATGAATGTCGAGGGAACATGGGAAGAACCCGGCTATCCTTCGACCGGAAGCCCGCAGTCCGACGATTTCGTTGAGCACGTTTCCGCCGTGGATGACCTGCAACCACATGGGGTGATTCGTCCGGACATTCAGTACAGGGGCGTATTGGTCGATGCGATAATGGTGTTCGGCAAATACCGTGACCGGTTTTCGGTCGGAAACATCCTCGATCAGACTGGAAAACGGATTCTTTGTGTAGGGGCGAAGATATAGTTTTCCGTTTGAATACTGTGCCCCATTGACCAGATTGACGAAGGTCAGATCCTGGCGATCAAAGTAGGACTGGATACATTCAACAAAGTCAAAGGAGACAGCGTCGTCATTGTCCACGCGTGTCGTGACGGCATATCTCGTTGAGCATCGTTCCGCTATGGTCCTGGTCAACAATTCCTTGGTGAACGCCCCGTCTACATAAACCGGCTCGAAGAGTCCCTGGGCAATGTCACTTATTCTGTTCTGGAACCAGGCGGGGGTTTCGGAGTCAAGAAAGACAATCCAATGGAAGCTCTGCACAGACTGGGCCCCAAAGCAGGGCGTGCAGTACCGCTGGAACAGTTCCAGACGCGCGAGCAGCCATTCGTCTGTTGGCTCGGCCCAGTGGTAGAAATTGCGGACGTTAAAACGGGTCAGAACAAAGTGCGTGGCTTCCCCACCACAGAAAGTACTCATGCCTGCTCTCATTAACCTGCCTTGCGACGTGAGCGGATCCCAGCTTCGTGGGTTTTAGTGGCATACTGCTCCACCCGGAGGCATTGAAGCAAGGCTTTGGCCTCCCGTCGCTGAGAAATTGTGGTGCAGGGCGCCACACCACAAGGCAGCTGCGGCTACCCACATGATTCCCGGGCTGGGCTGGTGGCGAATTTCCTGCCGACCTACCGTGGATAGGGAATGACCGGCAGGACATAGCCCGTCCGTGGATTACAGATCCGCGGGGTAGCGAAGGGCGGACATCTCAGAAAAAGGTGTACAGGAATGAATGCTTTGGAAGCGATGAGTGTGGACCATGTTCTGCTGACGCGCTTCAACCTTCCGTCCCGCGGTTACGAGAGCCTGGTCAGAGCCAAACACGGTTGGCTCCGCGAACGACTCGAACTTTTTGAGGCGTACTGCCTGCCGTCGGTGCGCAGCCAGAGTTGCAGGCCGTCTTGCTGGATTATCTATTTTGATCCTGACAGTCCTGCTTGGCTGATGGATCGGGTTCGCGTGCTCAGCGCCGATGGATTGTTCATCCCCGTTCTTCGTGCGGAAGTCTCCAGTACGCAACTTATCGAGGACATTGAGACCGCGCTCGGCCGGCGCGGTGAATTTCTTCTCACCACGAATTTGGACAATGACGATGGCCTGGCCACCGATTTCATCGAAAGACTCCGGTCGGTCGCCCCAACTAGCGGGGCCAGGGCCATCTATCTGGTCAATGGCTTGATCAGGACACACGATTCGACGTATGTGCGGACGGACGAAGACAATGCATTCTGTTCGGTGTTGTCTCCATGGGCTGATCCGCGGACATGTTGGGCCGATTGGCACAATCGGCTCCGACGAGCGATGCCCGTGGTCCACCTCCATGGAGATCCGGCCTGGCTGCAGGTAGTTCATGAATCTAATGTCAGCAACCGCGTGCACGGGCGTCGCGTACCGCCGGCAAATTATGCGAGCCATTTCCCGGGGCTGCTCACAGAATTGAATAATCCAACAGTCGGCGATCTCCTTGTCGATCATCTTATTCTGGGTCCGATTAGAAGCATTAGGGATGTCGTGCGCAGTGCGGCAAAGTTTGTAGTTCAGGCAATTTCGGGCCGTGAAAAGATTGACAGCCTTAGAATTTGGTGGTCAATGCAACCATTGGTTGTCCGCTCAAAAGAGCCAGATCCTGGGCAGTCAACGAGGTAAACTGACCGCCGCCGGTGCGTCCCTATTTAGCCTTATTGTCTGGAAATTAGCAGAGAGCGGTACTGGAAATGTGGTTGAGGGACATTATTTCAGGTCTATGGCGGCGCTGGTATCTGGTGCTGCTGTTTCTTCTGGTAACGGTTGCTGCCTGTGTTTTTGTGAGACAAACGGTCCCTGCCACCTACCGTGCGCAGGGAAACTTCGTTCTCATGCCTCCGAGCTCCACCGTCGGCCCCGAAGGCAACCCGTTCCTGTTTCTCGGGGGAATGAACCAGGCCCTGGACATTCTGTCGGTTGAAATGTCCGGGCCCGACACCGCGGGGCCCATACTCAGTGCCCATCAGGGTGTCTCCTACGTTGCTGAGCCCGATCGAAGCAGCAGCGGTTCCGTCATCCGCCTCGCCGTCGAAGGGGACAACCCCGACCGCGTGACGGCTGCTCTTCGCGACGTGGTGGCCCTGGTCCCGGGCGTGCTGACTTCCATGCAGGACGAACAAAACGTCCCCGAAAAGGCCCGGATCGGGCTCATGCCACTAGTCCTGCAGGACACACCGATCGAGGACACCAAGACGCGGACAGTTAGTGTAGTCGCCGTTGCGGGCGGTGGAGTGGCCATGAGCATACTGTTGGCCGGTCTCATCGATGGCCGCCTGTTGGCCCGGGCGTTGAGGCGCGAGCTGGCAGGCCAATCTGTGAGCATCCCGGGCGTCCGGCGCGCCCACCGAGGAATAGGAGAGCGACCCACCGTGAACAGGCTTAAGAGCCTCTGGGAATCCCGCGACCACGCGACAGCCAAGACGAGGGGTTAGGCCAGTGGTGAGGCTGGCGGCGGAGCGAGGACTGTCATGACCGTGGGAGTCCTCGCCCGAGTCATGTTGCGCCGGTGGGCGGTGGTCCTGGTGGGCGTGTTGATGACGGCCCTGGTCTGTTCTTTACTGATAAACGCGGGCCGTACGTACTGGGCGTCCGTAGACTTGGTCTTCCTACAGCCTGGCGAGAGTGCGGTGGCGAACGTTTCGGATTCGGCGGTGCCATCCCTGATCAGCTTTGCCGGAATTGTCAAGCGCAGGGCCAGCCAGGACGGAACCCCGGTTGAGCTGCCTTCGTCCAACGCCACGCTCTATGGCAGCGGCGTACGAAACGGCTACTCAATCACTCTTCCCAACACTGGAACGCAGTGGGCGGTCAGCTATTCCCGTCCCGTCCTCGCCGTCCAAGTGGTAGGCGGCAGCCCGGACCAGGTCCGCCAAACCGTGAACCGCGTGCTGACCATGATTGAGGTGTCATCTCGGGAGCTGCAATCTGAGCAGGGAGTGCCCGCGAAAGATTTCATCACGCTTGACCGGTCGCCGGAAACTCCCGAAATTGTCGATCTGGGAAGCAGTAAAACGGGCCGAGTCAAGGGGCTCCTGGCTCTCTCGATGGTTGGGCTGGCCCTAACGGCGCTGGCTGCCCTTGAAATCGACCGGCTGGTTATGCTGCGGACCCGGTCCCGTTCCGCCCGGAACGAACCATCATGAGTGAGCTGAAGGTCCCACGCGGGCGTGATTTCTCCGTCCAGCCGGCGGCAGGTTGGGACGCAGTGACCGTCCTGACCATTGGCATGGTTCTCACCTGCGCCATTCCTTCCTATCTGAGCATTTCAGCGCTCGGACAGCTCGGACGCCCCGGCGTTGTGTGGTTTCTTGGTGCCGTCCTCTGGTGGGAATGGTCGCAACTCCAGCGACCCATTCCGCGCGTCATCTGGCCACAGCCCGCACGTCGGTGGCTGGCCCTCTTCCTGGGAGTTGTGCTGGTCAGTTACGCCGTGAATAACCTTGCCGGCCTGCCAGCGGATGAGGCGCGTACGGCGGACAGCGGAGTGTTGAAGGCACTGAGTTGGGCTGGCCTGTTCCTTATTGCACATGACGGCATCGTCGATCGCGACAGGCTGTTGGTGCTCATGCGCCGCGTCGCACTCATCGGGACACTCATGTCGGCCCTTGGACTGTTGCAGTTCTGGACAGGCCAGTCGTTTGTCTCTTCCCTGTACCTCCCGGGCTTCGCTGTCGGAGAAGGATTCGACAACATCCAGGACCGATCGGGATTTCTGCGGGCGGCCGGTACCGCATCCCATCCGCTGGAGTATGGCGTGGTCCTTTGCATGTCACTTCCACTGGCAATAACACTGGCCTTGAGTGAAGAGAAGGGACGGAACGTTTTGCGCTGGCTGTCGGTCGGTTTGATTGGCTGCGCCTCAGTGTTGTCTGTGTCGAGGTCGGCGTTGATTGGAACCGCGACAGCGCTAATCATTCTTATGCCCGGTTGGTCGCGTTCTGCCCGCCGCCGTGCGCTGGTCATCGTAGCGGCGGGTGTCCTGGCGGTGTACTTCCTGGTGCCCGGCATGGTGGGAACGGTCCGCGGCATGTTTGCCGGCATTGCTGGAGATTCCAGTACCCAGTCGCGAACCAACGGTTACGACTCAGCGTTTGAGTTAGCAAGCCGGAACCTATTAGTTGGCAGGGGACTTGGAACGTTTCTCCCCAGCTACCGGATTCTCGACAACGAGTACCTTTTATTGCTCATTGAGCTTGGCGCCCTGGGCCTTATTCTTTTCGCTGTGCTTGTGGCCAGCGGGATCTATTGTGTAATTCGTACCCTGAGGCTGTCGACGGATCCGCTTGTCAGGCAGTTAAGTTTTGCACTGATGGCGTCCCTGACGGCGGGCGGTGTGATGTTCGCGTTCTTTGACGCACTGAGCTTTCCCATGGCCGCCGCGTTCATGTTCTTGATCCTCGGCATGTCCGGTGCGCTTTGGCGCATTGCCAGGAATGAGAGTCTGCAGACTACGGCGTCCGCCTACATTCCTGAAGCGCCCGTGAACCGTCCTGAAGGGAGGCGCCGGCATGCCAGTGAACGAGGAATTCGAGTTGCAGGGAACCCTTGGCGCCGACACCCGAACTAAGGACAGGACATCCGCATGGCAGGAGCCACCACCCTCCTGGCGGTGCCAACTTCCATGATCAGATTCCGAAGCGGCGCCACCTCTGCCACCGTATCCGGTTTCCCATGTTCCTTGACCATGTGCCGTAATTGGTGAGCACGCCGTCGGCGACTGGCGTCCGGCATCCGCTGCCGGTGCGGGACTGATACGCCTGCCAGAGTGGTAGGCCACGATGTCCTGCGTAGGCTGACTGCGCGTATTCCACTGCCGCCAGCAGGCTTCCGTCCGCAGGCGGGTTGTCCATCTGGCTGATGACCCAGTCGAGCGCCTCCTCACACTGCCTTCGACTGACAAGTTCAAGAAGTTCCTGTTTCGTGGCGCGGGGAAGACCGGATGCCTGGAGGAAGCTCAGATAAGCGCGTTGGCGCTCCTGCAGATCCCTGACCACTGTGCCGAATTGCGTCCTCATCATGCTGGCCGGATGTGCCCGCCGGAGTGCTTGGTCGGCCCCGTTGATTCGGCCGACGTCGGATACCTCGGCAATTCGAAGCCACATCTCCAGATCGCCTGAATGCGGCAGCTCAGGGCGATAGTAGCCGACCTGATGCTGTACGGACGTCCGGACTACCGCCTCCGGACAGTAGATGATGCTCAACCCGCGGCGAAACTGCGCCCGGATCCAGCTCCGTCCCCGCCATGTGCTCCACGTGCGGGATCCCGAATGGGTCTGCGGGGGCTCGCCGGTGAATTCCACCGGATGCCCATACACAAGACCCAGCGCGGGATTTCTTTCCATCAGGGAGCTGGCGCGGTGCAGCGAACCGGGAGTCAGCAAATCATCCGCTGACAGCAACACGACATAATCTGTTTCTGCCGCGGCCAAGCCCTCGTTGTAGGTGGCAATGTGTCCGCGGTTAACGGAATGTCGTGTCACGGCTACACGAGGGTCCTGTGCCGCGAGTTCCTGGCAGACCCGGACAGTATGGTCGGTGGAGGCATCATCAATGATGTGGACCCTGACGTCCACGGCGGGCTGGTCCAGGACGCTCTGGACGCAGGCGGGTAGGAAGCGGGCGTAGTTGTAGGACGGCACGACGACAGTGACGGTGGGGAACGGGCCCCCAACCGGCGTCAGCCGGGCCATCTGGATCTTCATCACTTCACCGCCGTCGTGGATGATGGTGTTGGATCCGGAATTCCCAGGCACGCGAGCACGCGTCCTGCAACGTCATGCCAGGATGAAGCACCCGCGCGTACCCGGGCCTCACTGCCCATCAATCGCGCCGTCCGCGAATCACACAGCTGTACCATGGCACCGAAGAGCGCAGCTGAATCGTCCGGGTGAACTGTCAGCGCCGCCGGTCCCAAGAGCTCGCCTGCGCCTCCCTCGGTGGTTGCGATGACGGGCAGCCCGGCCGATGCGGCCTCGAGATAGGCAATCGGTGACGGGTCGAAGCGGCTCGGAAGCACAAAGGCTGTGGCGGCAGCGAAGAGGCCTGCCAGCAGGGCCTGGGCTGCTTGATCCTCGCGCGGCAGAAACCCATGATCGCGGACTCCCGGTTCAACGACCTTGGGATGTTGGCCCACAAGATCCAGGGTGGCATCCGGAAACTGCCGTCGCAGCCTCCTGAAAGATTCCAGTACCGCCTCCCCGTTTTTGCGCCGCCAGTCGACGCCCACGAAAAGGAACCGCGGCCGCGTCCAGTCGCGTTCCACCGGTCTCGCGGAACCACGGGGCATATGGCCCATTCCTACGACGCGGACCCGGCCGGGAGCTATGCCATAGTCCTCGATGAAAGAGCGCGAGGCCCACGATGTGCTGACGCAGCAAACATCTGCTGTCCGCGACGAGGAGGCCTGATTTGCAAACCAGCGGCGAAGATGACGCACAGGAATTTTCAGTCCGCGGATATCGGAGTCGGCGTTTCGCCACATCTGGATCAGCGTGCCGTCATCGTAGGTCGCACAGGGGATAGAGGATCGGACAACAGAGTCCAGGTTGTACATTTCGGTGCCCATGGCGATGATGCCATCGAGAAGTCCTGACTTGCCCAGGGCGCGTGAGAGGGCGACGGTTCTGGCCAATTGCCGGACCGGCATGCGATCGGCAACGGGGCCGGTGCGGCCTGTGCTGCGTGAGAGAAGGGAGACGCCGGCATTGACGACCCAGGGGATCTCCACCCCGATGGGGACAACCTCGAATCCGCAGGCTTCCACGCCCACCGCCAAGCCGCTGGGCGTGCCTGACCAGTTCCCCGGAAAGCGTGGGTCGCGCTGCGGGTAAAGGAGCCCGATCCTGTTCGGAGTGGTCAAGTGGTCCTCCTACGGGTTTTGGCCAGCAAGCGCGCAGTGAACGCAACGTATCTGCCGAATTTCGAGTCGCTCTCCATGGCGAGGACGCCGCCTGCGAAAGGCAATGCAGCGGCCAGGTACACCACCAGTCCCACCACGCTCGCGACTCCAATTCGCCACCACGCGCCAGTGATGGGGATAGTCGCCATCGCGGCTGCGACCGCGGCTGCAATGGAAGCAATTGCCGGACCGCCCGTTGCGCGGCCGAGGAGACCTGCCAGGTTTGGCACGACGGACCGGAGGGCCCATAGATAGCTTGGAAGGACAATGCATCCGATGACGAAGACGTGAGCCCACGCCGCACCCAGCACTCCAAAGGTTGAGACGCTGATCCACATTGTGGGTACCAGGGTAGATAGCCAGGCGACTTGTATCAGCAGCACCCGCCATGACTGTCCGGTGGCCACGAGCAAGTTGGACAGCAGCAGACTGGTAGTGAATAGCGCTCCATAGACTGCAAGGACGGCCAAAATTTCGCCGGCACCGACCCATTTTTCGCCGTACAGGCCGATGACGATGTCGGTTGAGAGGATGGTTGTCATTGCGGCCAGAGGACAGGCCACCAGCGCCGTCAGGCGGGCCCACCGCGCAAGCTTGTCGCGCAGGTGGTCCGGATCGGCGCCGGACTCGGAGAATGCCGACATGGCTACGCTGTTGATCGTGGAACCCAGAACGGAAGACGACCACGAGGCCACATTGAAGGCGAGTACATATACGCCCAGCAGGGCAGGGCCCAAGATCCTTCCGATGAAGGCGAAGTCGGCGTTGAGGAGGGTGTAATTTATCAGGTTTGCGCCAGCCAGGGGCAGCCCAAACTTAAGGATCGGCAGGATTTGGACTTTGTCGATGCGTGGCCAGAAATGGCGCTTGGCCGAGTACAGCGTAACTAGCCCCACGCATATTTGGCCGACAACTCGGGACCACGCGAACGCCATGGCGCCATCTCCGCCAATCGCCAGTAGGATGAGCAGTCCGTTGGCGGGGACAAAGGCGATGAGGTTTGCCAGAAAGAGGCGGTCCTGCCGGAAATCCCGTGTCATCATTGCGCCCGGCACGGCAAAAAGGCCGGTGAGGAGGACGCAAATAGCGAGCACCTGGATCGGCCCTTCGGCGTCGGGCGCCCCGAGAAGGGCAGCAATGGGCGCTGCCAGGCCGAAGACAATTGCTGCGAACAGTGTTCCAGTTATCAGCGAAACGGCCGCCACAGTGGGTGCGGTGTCTTCCAGTCTCAGGTCCCTGCGGGCAACACAGGATGAGACGCCCAGCTCGGCACACGAAGAAACAATGGTGTGGACTATCAGGGCTGCCGCAAATACGCCGAAGTCATGGGGGGAGATGATCCGGACGACCACCACAGTGATGGCTATGCCGCCCAGCTTGGTTACGAGCATGTTGATGCCGCTCCACATTGCTCCACGTTGAGCCTTGGCTTCGAGCGAGGCAGACGACAGGGACCCGGGCTGACTGTTCACTAGCGGCTACCAAACGCTGGAGTGGGCGAGAGCGCGTAACTGGATGCCATCACAGCCGGCCTAACGCGCTGATGAGTTGCTTGGCGACTTCGTCCTGCTCATTCGCCCTGAGATGCGGAAACAGGGGCAGGGACAGGATCCGGCCGGCGGCCTCCTCGGCAACCGGGAAAGAACCTACGCCCTTCCCAGAGGAGGTATACGCCCCACTGAGGTGTACCGGCACCGGGTAGTGGACCCCGGCCTGGATTCCTGCGGCCTGCAAGGCGGCGAGGATGGCATCCCGGTCGGGAACCCGAACCACATACAGGTGCCAAACATCGACGTTGCCGGGGGCTTCGCGTGGAACCTGGACACCTGGCACGCCGGCAAGAAGCGCCGTATACCGTTCCGCGGCTGCGCGCCGCCGAAGGTTCCACTCCGCCAACCGTGCCAGCTTGGTCCGAAGCACCACTGCCTGGATGGTGTCCAGCCGCGAGTTAAAACCAACGGCGTCGTGCCGGTATTTCACGGAACTCCCGTGGGAGCCGATCATCCGCACCCGCTCAGCCACGCCGTCGTCGTCCGTTATCACGGCACCCGCATCCCCGGCAGCACCGAGGTTCTTGCCCGGGTAGAAGCTGGTTCCGGCAGCCAGCCCCAGCGTCCCCGCCGAACGGCCAAACCTGGTGGCACCCTGCGACTGTGCGGCGTCCTCCACGATCACGGCACCGCAGTCCGAAGCAATGGGAATAAGCCGCTCCACAAAGGCCGTTTGCCCGAACAGATGCACCGGAACAATGGCCCGGGTGCGGGGTGTGACAGCGGCCGCGACGGCATCCGGGTCGATCAGCAGATACTCAGGATCGACATCCACAGGCACCGGGACGGCCCCGATCCTGCTGGCGGCCTCCGCCGTCGCGATGAACGTGTTAGCCGGAATAATCACCTCGTCGCCTGGACCCACCCCGGCCGCCCGCAAGGCCAGCTCAAGTGCGTCCGTTCCATTCGCCACGCCCACACAGTGGCGGGCGCCAACAAATGATGCGTAGGCTGCCTCGAACTCCGCCACGGCCGGGCCGCCGATGAACGCTGCCGTGCGGAAGACCTCCGCGAGTCCCTCCATGACCTCCGTGTGCACATCCGCCTGCTGGGCGACCAGATCGACCAACGGCACGGCAGCGTCCGTCCGGACCGTAACCTCTGCGCTCACACCGCACCTCCGTATCCGAACGCTTCCCGCTCTATCTCGTGGGCCGGGACGCCAACCCAGGTTTCGCCGTCGGGCACGTTGCTGAGCACCGCGGCACCCATGCCCACCGTGGCGTAGGCTCCCACCGATGTCCGCTCGCGGACGCTGGAATTCATTCCCAGGTAAGCTGCCCGGCCAACCCGGACACCGCCGCCCAGGGACGCACCGGCGGCGAAGGTCGCGAAGTCCGCCACGTCGTCGTCGTGCGTGAACGTTACCGACGGCATGGCCACCACGTGCGAACCCAGGGTAACCGAGGCTGTCAGCGTGACGTTGCGCAGCAGGATGCTTCCCCGGCCGATCCGGCACCCTTCCGGGTACTGCACCGAGGGGTCGATCGCCGTAGCGTACCGGGCCTCATGCAGCCCCATGACGCTGAGCCTGTCCACCACCATTTCCCGTGCTTTTCCGGAGCCCAGGCAGACCAGGATAAACGCGTGCGTGTATTTGGCCGCGTCGTCGATGGTTCCCAGGACGGGCGCCCCGTCGACGGTGACGCCCGCCATTTCCCTGTCGTCGTCGAGCAGGCCTACGACGTCGTATTGGCCGCTGCTGCGCACCATGGCCAGAACCTCACGGGCAAGGCCACTCGCTGCGATCAGAATCAGTTCACTCACGTGCCTGCTCCTTGTGCGGCGGCTCGGATCGTGTTGATGACCCGGTTCATGCTGACGGTGTCCAACTCGTGGAATACGGGCAGGATGAGTGTCCGGTCCGTCATCCGCTCGGTGTGCCGCAGCCCCGCGTTGCCCGTGTCGCGACCACGGTACGCGGGCTGGCGGTGCGCGGCCATGATGCCACGCCTGGCCGAAATGCCGGCGTCCGCGAGGCGGGACAACAGGCCGTCGCGGCTCGTTCCGAAAGTCGGCAGGACCTCGACCCAGAAGGACTGGAAGTTGGTGGTGCCGTAGGGGGGATCAGACATGAACCGCAGGCCCCTGACCCCCGCCAGTCCCGCCACGTATTCGGCGGCTATTTCGCGGCGCCGCTTCACGATCTGACCAAGCCGCCGCAGCTGCACCATCCCGACGGCGGCCTGCAGGTCGGTCATCCGGTAGTTGAAGCCGACTTCGAGGTAGACCTCCGGCGGTGCCAGCAACGAACCGTGCCGGTCAGTCGCGGAGACACTCATTGAATGTTCCCGCAGGGTCCGGGCGCGCGCGGCCCAGTCAGCCCGCTTCGTGGTGAGCATCCCGCCTTCGCCGGTGGTGAGAATCTTGCGCGGGTGGAACGACCAGACGGTCACGTCCGCCCCGGTGCCCACCGGGCGGCCCTTATATTGGGACCCGACGGCGCAGGCGGCGTCTTCGATGACCGTAATCTCGTGCCGGTCGCAGAGTTCGCGGATGGGATCCAGGTCCACCGGCACACCGCCCTGGTCAACAATGATCACGGCGCGGGTGTCCAGCGTCAGCGCCGCGTGGATCGTCTCGGCAGTCACGTTGCCGGTGGCAGCGTCGACGTCGCAGAAGATGGGACGCGCCCCCACATACGTCACGGCGTTGGCAGTGGCAATGAAGGACAGCGAAGGCACCACCACGTCATCCCCCGGACCGATGCCGGCCACCACCAGCGCCAGATGCAGCGCTGTGGTGCAACTGGAGGTCGCGACGGCGTGATGGACTTCCTGCGAGGCCCCGAAAGCCGCCTCAAATTCCTTGACCTTCGGACCCTGCGCCACCCAGCCGGAGGCCACCACCTCCGCCAGTGCCTGCGCCTCTTCCTCACCGAGCCACGGCTTCATGACGTTTATCCGGGCAACTGCTGCTTCTGCAGTCATCGGGCACCAGCCTTCCTGCCGGCGGCGATTTCCTCCCGCAGCGGCTTCCACCAGCTGACAAGTTCGCGGAGTCCTTCTTCGAGTTCCACCTCTGCCTTGAATCCCAGGTCCTGCCGCGCAGCCGTGGTGTCGGCCAGCCGGCGGACCACGCTGTTGACCGCCCGGTCCGGGCCGTGTTCGACGACCAGATCCGAACACATGACGCGCAGCAGTGCCTGCGCCATTTCCAGCAGGCTGGTCTCGGTTCCGCTTGCCACGTTGTAGATGCCTTCGCTGACGCCGCTCGCGGCGGCCAGCACGTTGGCCCGGGCCACGTCTGCGGTGTACACGAAGTCCATCGTCTGCATGCCGTTGCCGAAGATCAGCGGCGGTTTGCCGTCCATGATCCGTTCCATCCACCGGACCAGGACCTCGGTGTAGAGGCCATGGACATCCATCCGGGGTCCGTACACGTTGAAATAACGCAGCAGCACGTAATCCAGTCCCGTCATGGCGCGGAAGCTGCGGGCCATCCCTTCGTTGAAGGACTTGGCGGCGCCGTAAAAGGTGTCGTTATTGGCATGGTGGTGGCGTTCCGTGGTGGGAAATTCCTCCGCCATGCCGTACACAGAGGCACTGGAGGCTGCGATGAGCTTTTCCACCCGGTGCTCTGCCGCGGCCTCAAGGATGTTGAAAGTTCCGTCCACCATCACCTCGAGGGCGAGCCGGGGTTCCTCAGCGCACTGCGTGATCCGGATGGCTGCCTGGTGGAAGACCAGGTCCTTGCCCTTGGTGAGATCGTGAACCAGGTCCCGGTCGCCGATGTCGCCTCGGATGAGCTCAACCTGCCCGGTTTCCAGCGCCTGCTCCAGGTTGTCAAGCCGGCCGCGGACAAGATTATCCAGCACGTCAATCCGGTGCACCCCCTCGCGCAGGAGGGCATCCACCAGTGTTGAGCCGATCGTTCCGGCGCCGCCGGTCACCAGGACATTGGCCCCCTGGAGCTCAGTCACAGCGCACTCCCCAGCTGTGCTCCTGCGCCGGCCATTTCGTACCCGGCCACAGGTGCGGACTGCCCGTCCATGCTCAGGCTGTGCGTCACCGCTTCAAGTACGGACAGGACCCGCAGGCCGGAGGAACCCCCCGTTCGGGCCTCCCGTCCGTTCCGAATGCAGGAAGCCAGTTCTTCAACCACCTGGCCCAATGCCTCCCTTTCCGGAAGCGCCGGCGACCACGTGTCGCCGAGCCGGTAGGAAATTGCCGATGCCTTTCTTTCCCCGGCCGACTTGGCCTGCCGGTCCAGGCTGACGCCCCGGTCGTAAACGCTGAGCCGCTGCTGCGGGTTCAGGTCGTCCCAGACGAGCGTCCGCAGTGATCCGCCGATCACCATTTGCCGGATCTTGGTTGGACTCAGCCAGTTCACGTTCACGTGGGCGGTGGCGTCGTTGGGCAGTTTGAAATTCAGGTGGCCCACGCAGTCGCGCCCGGTACCCAGCGGGTCCGCTCCGAACGCGGACACCTCGGCAGGGTTCAGGCCGCCGGGAAGGACAAAGTCCAGGATGGCCAGGTCGTGCGGCGCCAGGTCCCAGAACACGTCCACATCGGGTTGGACGAGCCCTAGGTTGATCCTGATGGAGTCAACGAACAGGATTTCGCCCAGCGAACCTTCCTGCACCAGTTCCTGCATCTTGAGGACCGCAGGCGTGTAGCAGTATGTATGGTCCGCCATCAGCACCAAGCCGTTCGCTTCGGCCTCAGCCACCATCTCCAGGCCGTGGGCCCGGCTGTCCGCGAGCGGCTTTTCCACCAGGACGTGCTTGCCGGCACGGAGCGCCGTCATGACTGTGCCGTAATGGGTGCGGGCCGGCGTGGCGATCGCTACAGCGTCCACGTCGAAGGTGTCCAGGAGTTCGTCAAGGGATTCGACGACGGATATGCCACCTAGGGACCCGGCCAGTTGTGCCGCCCGCTCGATGTCCAGATCACAGATCGCCACCAGATCCCAGTCGGGACTGGCCTGCAGGTTGCGGGCGAGATTCGGCCCCCAGTAACCGGCTCCGACGACGGCGATCTTCAGTTTCGGTGTCGTCTGCCGGTGAGTGGGGGCGTGGAACGGATTGGGGAATGTCCTCATGTCGCTTCCTTTCCAGGGAGTCGGTGCTAGTAGGCGCCGGATGGCTTGATGACTGCGCGGAATGTCCGCCACAAGATGAGCAGGTCCCCGGCGATGGACCAGTTCTCGACGTAATAGAGGTCCAGCCGGACGGCCTCTTCCCAGGCAAGGTCTGAGCGGCCATTGATCTGCCACAGGCCGGTGATTCCCGGTTTGATCAGCAGCCGCCGGTGGGTGTGGCGTTCATAGCCGCTGACTTCGCGGTCCAGCGGCGGGCGCGGTCCCACCATGCTCATGTTTCCCAGGACAACATTCCAGAGCTGGGGAAGCTCATCGAGCGAGTACTTGCGCATCCAGCGGCCGCACCGGGTAACCCGGGGATCATCACGGAGCTTGAACAGCACGCCGGCGCCCTCATTTTGCTGGTTCAATGCCGCCAGGCGGGCCTCTGCGTCCACCACCATGGACCGGAACTTGAACATCCCGAAGTGGCGGCCGTCCTTGCCCACCCGGTCCTGGCGGAAGAGGACCGGCCCGGGGCTGTCCAGCCGCACGATGAGGGCCAGCACCAGGAGCAGTGGCGACAGCGCCAGGAGGGCACCGAACGCCATCGCCACATCCACCACCCGCTTCAGGACGTGCTTTCCACCCGAATACTGCGGAATGTCCACATGCATCAGAGGCAGGCCTTCAACGGGCCGCCAATGGATGCGGGGACCCGCGACGTTGGTCAGCGTGGCCGCCAGGACCATTTCCGCCGCGCATTCCTCGAGTTTCCAGCCGAGCTCACGGATGAACCTGTTTCCCCCCGGCAGGGGTCCGGCCACGATGACGGAATCGGCGTCGGAGAGGCGAACTGTCCGGGCGATGTCGTCCGTGGACGAGAGAATGGGGATCTGACGGCCGTCTACGTGCAGTTTCCCTCCGCGCCGGGCTCCGGGGAGGCAGACTCCCAGGATTTCGTACACCGGACCTGATTTTTTGGCCACCTGTTGAACCACGTAGCGGACGTCCTCCGGTTCTCCGACGACGACGGCCCGGGAGAGGTGGCGGCCGCGGTCCTTTTCCTTGGTCAGCCGGCGTCGGAACGCCCACCGGTTCGCGGTCAGGGCCGCCAGGCCCAGCGGCAGTGACACTGTCAGGAAAGGGCCTCCGCCGTGGACGGAAAAGACAACGGCGCTGATGGCCATCAGTCCGAAGATCCGCAAGGTTGCCGAGGCAACCCGCTTGTACTCGTCAGCGCCGACGCCAAGGACCTTCGAATCGCGCGTCCTATAGATTTCCAGTGCCATAAGCCAGAGCAGCGCCACGGTGACGGCGGTGAGGAGGCCGCCCTTGGCGCTTTCGGTCCCTGGAACAAATCCCACGCTGGACAGGAGGTCGCCGACCCATACGGCGCCTGCCACCATGAGCGTATCCGCGGCCCGGAGCAGATTGATGTGCGTGGCGATCCACGCCGCCCCCGCTTTCCGGCCCGGCGTGGCCGGGCCGGCAGTTGGCGGCAGCAGAAACCGGGTTCCTGCGGCTTCTGCTGCCGCCAACCGCGCTGTTGCATTCCGTTGTGCAGCAACGGAGGCAACGGGCCAGTCAAAACCAGCTCGCCGGGTCCGGGCGACCGGAATTTCAACCATGGTGACCCCTTCCCGGAGTGTGCGCTGTTTTGCTCTGACCGTGCTGCAAAATTAGCCCCGATCCGGCGGCCGTTCCCCGGAAATGCCGGGGCTATGTGGGTGCTGCCAAGGAACACTGCGGAAACTGCGGGTACCTGCAATGGGGCGTCGGAGCCTAGACCACCGGCAGGACGTACGGTTCCCGGGAGGCGGCGTCCTTGCGGGCGGCCAAGGCTGTCAATTGCGCCCGCGATTCCACGCCGAGCTTGCGGTAGATGGCCGTCAGGCGCACCTCCACGGTCCGGATGGAGACGAAAAGTGAGGCGGCGATTTCCTTGTTGCGCATGCCGCGGGCCACCATCTGCGCGAGGGCGCGCTCGTGGTCGGCCAGCATCAGCAAGGCCGGGTTGCCGGCTGCACGTGGCGGCTCCGTCCGCTCGTCGAGAAGGAGCGAATCAACGTGCTGCGTCCAGGCATCGGCGCCGGCCTCGTCAAACATCACCTTTGCGCGCAACAGACCGTCCCTGGCATCCCGCAGCCGGCCCAGGGCACCGAGCCGCTCCGCGTAACACAGCAAAGTCCGGGCCCGCTCCAGCAGGGAATCGTGGCCGTTCCTGGCCTCCAGTGCCTGGTTGAACAGTTGCAGCGACTGCTCGCCGTCGGCCAGCATTGCGCGGCTGCGGGCTACAGCCATCAGCAGCCAGGGGGACCGCAGCCCCACGGCGCGGCTCTCCAGCCGGTAGAGGGCCTGGGTTGCCTCGCGGTGCCGCCCCAGGCGGACCAGAACCTCCACAAGGTCCGCTTCGCAGCGGAGCAGCGTGGGGTTCGCGAACCTCATGCCGATCTCGGCGGCGCGGGACAGTTGGGCGCAGGACTCAGCCAGGTTGCCGCGCATCAGGGCAAAGTGGCCCTGGCAGGCAGCCAGCTGGGCGGTGATGGCAGGGTGGCTGTCCGCGCCGGAGAAATGGTGGGCGTCAGCAACATAGAGCTGAGCCAGCGCCTCATCACCCAGCGAATGCGCCCGCCACACCCGGAAAATGTGCCGCATCCCGCGGTGGTATTTGGTCTCGGGTTCGGTAAGTTCAAGGTCCTCGATGAGCCGGATGGCCGTTCGGACGTTCCCGGCCCGGACCTCGTTGTCCACGGCGAGATATTCCGCGGTCTCACGCCAGTTGATGTTGCTGGCCCCCGAGGAACTCCGCACCATCGCGAAGGCCTCCCGGGCAAGTTCGTAGTGCTCTGCATAGGTCAGGGCGCGGCCCTGCACCAGAAGGCTTGGGACGGTGCCGCCGGCGTCGTGCTTGCGGCCGAGGTGCTCGCTTTTCCCCCTGATTGCCTCGATCAGGAGCTTGGCGCGGTCGGCCACCGCAAGGCACTCCGTGGAGGCGGAGTCCCGGAACCCGTCGGTGTGGTCCAGCAGGCTGACAGCG
Source organism: Pseudarthrobacter sulfonivorans (assembly GCF_024391045.1). Taxonomy (GTDB): domain Bacteria; phylum Actinomycetota; class Actinomycetes; order Actinomycetales; family Micrococcaceae; genus Arthrobacter; species Arthrobacter sulfonivorans_B. Next base: position 56,273 of record NZ_JANFCZ010000009.1, on the reverse strand, counting down.
TCGTCCAGTTCCCACCGCTCGGCGTAATGGAGCGAGCTGACGGACAGCAACGTGGCTGCGTATGCGGGGTCGTGCTGGCCGAACTCCTTGACGAGGCGCAGCACCATGCTCGACCGCACGGCCGCACCCTGGATGAACTGGATTCCGAAGGCCAGGCCCGTCAGCCGAAGTATCAGGGCGGGGTTGCGGGTCACCCGCCGCGCCCAGTCCAGGTATCGCTTGGCGTAAACAAACTCCCCCCGGTTGAACAGCAACTCGGCCACGGTGGTGAGCCGCGCCGCCGTCTCTGCTTCCCAGGGATTTATGGTGAGCGCACGCTCGATGTACTCCACGGCGAAGGGCACTTCACCGGCACGGATCAGGTCCACTGCAAACCGTAGGAGGCCGAAAGGCGTCTGGCGCTCCAGTGCGCTGAAGCTCAGATGCCACCTGCGGGCGTAGGGGTCGTTCTCGCTGGCTGCCTCCGCCAGGGCCCGGTGGGCGGCGGTGCGGACCGACGGCGACATGGCGGCGAAAACATATCCCCGCAGAAGCTGGTCCTGAATGCGCAGATATGGACCGGACCGGCTCACCATGCCGTTGGCCAGGAGCTCGTCCATCCCGCTCCACAGTTCGCCGTGCACCTTTTCGAGGGTGGCGATGTCGCTTCGGCACGACAGTGACATCAGGTCGAGGGCCTGCCGGGCGGCCGGACTGAGAGCGCCCACCGTTGCGGCGAATTCGGATTCAAAGCTTCCTTTGCAGGGCAGCGGAATGGGGAGCGCGTACTTTCCTTCGGCGTGGCGTTCCAGCAGGCAGGTGTAAAGCTCGACGGCGGCAAGCGGGTTTCCCTGGGTCGCTGCGGCGACCGCGTGGACCGCCGTCGTCGCACTTTGACGCGCAGGAATCGCCTCCAGCATCCGGACGGTGTCGTTGTAGTTCAGCGCCTTCAGCTGCAGGGCAGGGAGGCTCCCGAACGGGCTGTCCGGCACGTCTTCCCGGATGCTGGCAACGATTGCGATGTCCGTTCCGGTCAGGCGGCGGGCAAGAAATCCGATGACGGCCTGGCTGCTGGGGTCCAGTTGGTCGGCATCGTCGATGACCACGATGGTGCGTGAGGAGGAGCGCTGATGAAGTCCGTTGAGCAGTATGGTGGCCACGCCGGCGACGTCCATGGCGCCCACAGCATCCCGCAGCAGTTCGTCGGCGAACCGGCCCAGGACGGGATCGTCGATCCCGTTCAGCAGCGCTGTGAGGCCTGAGAGGGGCCAATCGGACTCGGAAGCGCTTGCCCGCAGGAAGACGGTCCGGTGTTCAGAAAGCCGCGGAATTTCGGACAAAAGCGCCGACTTACCCGTTCCCCGCCTGCCGACAACTGTGAGGGCTGATTCCTTCGGACCCCGGATTACCGCGAGGATCCGGTCCAACTCCTTGCTTCGGCCAATTAACGACATCAAGTCCCCATTCATTAAAGAAGGAGACCTGCAGATTCGCTGCACTTCACATCACAAGGCCCGCCAGCCGGCTGCTTGACTGTGGGGCCAAATTCACGGATACCCAGCCGATGGTTGACAATGTAGCCCGGCGTTTTTTGGCGCACCACAGTACTTGTCGACTCAACTAACTAGGTACCACCACTTGGGCCGAGGGGATATGTACTCAACAAAGTCTCAGCTACAAGCCGGTATTGCAGACACTCTCTATGGCTTCCGCTACCTGGCGCTGGGTTTCGCCCCACCCGCGCCGGACCGACAGGGCTGCGAGCCGGGCGTTGGTCTCCAGGTCGCTGCGTTCGACTGCCCGAGAAAGGGCATCAGCCACGTTTTTTGGTGCCGGAGGAGTCCAGAGTGCAAATTCGGATGTCAGATCGGCCCTGGCCATTATGGAATCGTTTATGACTGGCAGGCATCCCGCTGCAAGCATTTCCTCCGCGCTGAGCGAGACATTTGTAAAGGACATTGCGATGCCGGTAATTGACCGATTGAACAGGACATTCAACTCGGCGGGACTGAGCCTGCCATGGTTGATTGTTGGGACGGTCCATCCAGAGATTGTGTCGCCAACCACATGGATATGTTGTTCGGGGTGCCGCTCATGAAACAGCTCAATCGCAAGGCGCCCAAGCAGATAGCCGCGTCTGTCCGCGTTCGGCCTAGCATAAAAAACTACGCCATTTCGTGGGGGACGGTCACCGAAGCCCTGGAGGCCGTATATATCCGTATCGCAGCCGAAGGGAACTGTGAAATCTGGCTTGACCTGGGCCTCAAGTTGTAGGCGCTTGGCTACCATATTCCCCAGAGCGATATTACTGAAGCCGAATTTATACGTGTCCTCGGCGAAGGAATAGAGCTCCCCGCGCGGATAAAAGTACGGTTCATAGTCCTGAATGAAGTAGAACCGATGGATGGGACCCCGTGCCAGGGCTGCAACCACATGAGCGGTTGCCCATGAACTGGCTACGACGGCGTCTACGCCATCGATCGCAGGAGTCGCGCTGCGTATGTCAGCTTCCATCTCGGGCCAGTACCGACGAACGGTGGCAATCCGCCCGGACACGTCGTTTGAGTCGTGATCGTAGAGGAACAGCGTGCACGAGTGCCCACGTTCCTCCAGCCCCTTGACCATGCGGAACAACGTGGTGTGACCGCCAGAGCCCGGCCCTGGAGCAGTACATACCCACCCAATGCGAAGGGGACCGCTGAGGGCGGGGGCGTGATCCAGGTCCAGGCTTCCGGACTCCATGAGGTCGCTTGGCCGAAGCGGTAGATCGAAGTCTCTCCAGCTGAAGCGGGCACCCATGCGCTGCGAGAGTCTGAAAGCACTGAACCGAGCGAATTGGGAGAATCCGGAGCGCTTCAGTCGCTCAATAACCCGGCCTGGGCGCGGGTTATTCATTGGCGTGAATTCGCGCAGGCTGGTGGTCAGTCTCGTCATGGCAGGCCCCTCGGGGAAGCGTCGCAAAGGATACTTACCTCACCAAACCTAATGTCCAACCGGAAACCGAAATGAGTGGGAAGTCCGTGGTGTGGGTCGCAGGGCGCAACTCTGCGGATTTTGCGGTAACCCTCGGCCAAACGAAGCCGGCCTGCGGGCAGACTGCACTCGAAAGTCGACAGGTTTTCCACATACGCGCCGCGCTGCTTCCGCTCCGCCGCACCCGGCGCCTAGCCTTGAGTCAAGCGCGAATCGCCTATCCGTTCCAAATGCACTAAGATATTGAAGTCTGTGCTGCGCCCTGCCTCCGTTCCGTTGGCCGGGCACGCATGGCATCGCAAATGAACCTCCTGTTACGGAAATGCCGTAACCGCTTAGCCCAAAGGAGGTGGGTTCACATATGCGTCCTTACGAATTGATGGTAATCATCGACCCCGAGGTCGAAGAGCGTACCGTTGAGCCGTCGCTTCAGAAGTTCCTGAACGTCATCACGACCGATGGTGGAACCATCGAAAAGGTTGACATCTGGGGCCGTCGTCGCCTGGCTTACGAAATCAAGAAGAAGTCCGAAGGTATCTACGCAGTGGTGAACTTCACCGCCAAGCCGGAAACCGCCAAGGAACTTGACCGCCAGCTGTCTCTTAACGAGACCATCATGCGCACCAAGATCACCCGCCCCGAAGAGCAGAAGGTTGTTGCTGAGTAATTTCGGCACAAATCTTCATTCTTCACCCCGCAGGATCGAAATCTTCACCCAGGATCGAACAAGGAGGCAGTAGATGGCAGGCGAGACCACCATTACGGTCATCGGTAACCTCACCAATGACCCGGAATTGCGGTTCACACCGTCAGGTTCGGCAGTAGCGAACTTCACCATCGCTTCCACCCCACGCACCTTTGACCGCCAGTCCAATGAGTGGAAGGACGGGGAAACCCTGTTCCTCCGCGCAGCGGTGTGGCGTGAAGCGGCCGAGAACGTAGCGGAGTCCCTCACCAAGGGCATGCGCGTGATCGTTTCCGGCCGTTTGAAGAGCCGTTCCTACGAAACAAAGGAAGGCGAAAAGCGCACCGTTATTGAGCTCGAAGTCGATGAAATCGGCCCGAGCCTGCGCTACGCCAACGCCAAGGTCAACCGCACCCAGCGCTCCGGCGGTCAGGGTGGGCAGGGCGGCTTTGGCGGCGGCAACGGCGGCGGCGGTGGCTTCGGAGGAGGCAACTCTGGTGGAAACCAGGGCGGCAACTCCGGCGGAAGCTGGGGCGGCGGCAACCAGCAGGCTGCACAGGAGGATCCCTGGGCCACGCCCGGCGTCTCCAACGCAGGCGGCTGGGGCAACGGCCCCGATTCCGAACCCCCCTTCTAAACCAAACTCCAGGCCCGACGCCGGGGATCGCCCGGGTGCCCGCAACGCACCCGGTGACTGCCGTCGTCGGACCACCACCATCCCGTGGATCAATATCCACGGGCTCCAAAGAATAGGAGCTCCACGATGGCTAAGGCTGAACTCCGTAAGCCCAAACCAAAGTCCAACCCCTTGAAGGCCGCTGACATCACTGTCATCGACTACAAGGACGTAGCATTGCTGCGCAAGTTCATCTCCGACCGCGGAAAGATCCGCGCCCGTCGCGTCACTGGCGTCACGGTGCAGGAACAGCGCAAGATCGCCCAGGCAATCAAGAACGCCCGCGAAGTTGCTCTGCTGCCTTACTCCGGCGCTGGCCGCGGCTAAGGAAGGGATTAACTAACATGGCAAAGCTCATTCTGACCCACGAAGTAACCGGTCTCGGTGCTGCTGGCGACGTTGTTGAGGTCAAGGACGGTTACGCACGTAACTACCTGCTGCCCCGCAACTTCGCCCTGACCTGGTCGAAGGGTGGCGAGAAGCAGGTTGAGTCCATCAAGGCTGCCCGTGCCGCCCGCGAGCACGCTTCCCTGGAAGACGCTCAGAAGCAGGCCGCTGCACTCTCCTCCAAGCCGGTCAAGCTCGTTGTCAAGGCTGGCGAGACCGGACGCCTGTTCGGCACCGTCAAGCAGGCCGACGTAGCCGACGCTGTTGAGGCCGCTGGCCTCGGCAAAATCGACAAGCGCAAGGTTGAACTGCCGGCACACATCAAGTCGGTTGGTTCCTACCAGGCCAACGTTCGTCTCCACGACGACGTTGCCGCTGTGATCGAACTCAACGTAGTGGCAGGCAAGTAGCCTTTCCGGCTATCCAGTCCTGAACTGCACGAAAAACCCCCGTTGCCCCAACCGGCAGCGGGGGTTTTCTCGTCTTCCCCTGCGCTGACATGGCACTTAACGGCAGTGTTGACGCGTCGCACTGCCGTTAAGTGCCATCTCGCGGGGTCAGGGGGTGTGCAGGAAAGTGGTGACGTGCCGGTAGCCGGTGCGGATCAGCTCGGCCAGCACCGCCTCGTCGACGTCCTCGAGCTTGTTCACATACAGGCAGCCCGCACCGGTCTTGTGTTTTCCGAGCCGGGGCAGCAGCTCAGCGGCCTCGGGCCCGTAGAGCAGCCCGTATAGGGACAGGCTGGCCTTGCGGGGCGAAAAGCCTACGGCCGGAGCGTCGCCCTCCCGGCCGCTTTCGTACTTGTAGTGGTACCGTCCGAAGCCCACGATGGTCGGCCCCCACATTTCAGGCTCTTCCCCAGTGATCTCGCGCATCAGCTGCTGCAGCCGCAGGCCGTCCCGGTGCCGGACGGGATGCTCCACGGCAGCGAGGAACTCGTCCACTGACATGCCGGTTACCTGGGTTTTGTTCTCAGCCATGAGGGAAGTCTGGCAGAGCACCGCTGACTTGTCAGACGCGCCGCAACGGCTGATAGCCTGCGGCGGTGAGCCAGAACCCTTCCCCCGCGCCCCGCCGTCGTCCTTTCACCCAAATGGACGTCTTCACGGACGAACCGTACCGCGGCAATCCGCTCGCGGTGGTTGGTGAGGCGGCCGACCTCACCACCGAACAGATGCAACAGTTCGCCAACTGGACCAATCTCTCGGAGACCACCTTCCTGCTGCCGCCCACACATCCCGAAGCGGACTACCGCGTCCGCATCTTCACGGCGAGCGAGGAGTTCCCCTTCGCCGGGCATCCCACGCTGGGGTCGGCGCAGGCCTGGCTGGACGCCGGCGGGGTCCCGAAGCAGGACGGCATGCTGGTACAGGAGTGCGGGGCGGGCCTGGTCCGTGTAAGGCGCGACGGCGGACGGCTGGCGTTCGCCGCGCCGCCGCTAACGCGGTCCGGGCCGGTGGCCGAGGCGGACATGCTCCGGATCGCCGAGGGCCTCCGGCTTGCCCGCCACGAGCTGCGGGACGGGTCCTGGCTGGTCAACGGGCCCGACTGGATTGGTGTGCTGCTGGAGTCGGCCGGGCAAGTCCTGGGCATCAGGCCGGATTTCGCGGCCTTGGGGGACCTGAACGTCGGGGTGATCGGGCCGCACCCAGCGGATTCGGAAGTGGATTTCGAAGTGCGAACGTTCATCCCCGGGGACGCAGCAGTTGAAGATCCGGTCACGGGCAGCTTCAATGCCGGTGCGGCGCAGTGGCTGATCGGCAGCGGGCGGGCGCCGTCGTCGTACGTGGCGGCGCAGGGAACCGCGCTGGGCAGGACGGGCCGGATCCATGTGGACGCTGCGGACGGCGACACCTGGGTGGGCGGCAGTTCCGCTGCCCGGATCAGCGGAACGGTGGTGCTCTAGCCCGGTCGGAATAAACGCGGCATGCGTCCGGTTACCTTGGTACATGCAAACACATGTAACGTAGTTTGTACCGAAACCAAGAGGAGTCCATTGTGGAAACCCGCCGCATCACCGTACTGTCCGCCGGCCTGGGTGTGCCGTCCTCAAGCAGGTTGCTCGCCGACCAGCTCGCCGCCGCCGCAGAGCACAACCTGACGGACGCCGGCTACCAGGTGACGGTGGACGTGGTGGAGCTTCGCGATCTCGCGGTGGACATCGCGAACAATTTCGTCACGGGCTATGCCGCTCCCCGCCTCGCCGACGTCATTGCCGGGGTCGAGGCATCCGATGGCATCATCGCGGTGAGCCCGGTGTTCAGCGCGTCCTACAGCGGCCTGTTCAAGTCCTTCGTCGACGTCCTGGACCCCAAGTCCCTGGAGGGCAAGGCCGTGGTGCTGGGTGCCACGGGCGGCACCGACAGGCACCAGATGGTGCTCGAGTACGCCATGAGGCCGCTCTTCAGCTACCTTCGGACCCGAATGACCGCCACGGCAGTATTTGCCGGCCCCCAGGACTGGGGAAACACCGACGACGGCGCCTCGCCCCTTTCGGATCGTGTCCAGCGGGCGGCGTCGGAGTTCGCCGCGCTGCTGCAGGGTGCGCAGCCGGCCCGGAAGCCGGCAGTGGCTGAGTCCCTCCCCTTTGAACAGTTGCTGGCCGGCATCTCCGGCGGACGGTAGCGCCCCGGTCTAGTCGTCGAGGAGGGCGATGAACTCGCGCGCCTGCTTCAGGGAGATATCCGAGTGCTTGGTGAGCGCCGTAGCCGCACCCTCGATGTCGCCGCTGCGGGCCAGTGTGCGGATCCGGCCGTAGATTTCATCGTTGAGCATGTTGCTGCTGACCTCCCGCGTGACGTCGCCTTTGCTGGCAATGGCGCGGTAGCGGTAGGGGAACCGCTGGGGTGTGTCGTCGTCGGCGTCGACGTCGGCAGCCGGCGCCTGCGGGGCGCGGTAGGGCTGTGGGTGGGCGGCTAAGGCCCCTACGGCGTCCCGGGAGGCCCGCAGGCCCTCTCCTGTGGACTCGTAGTAGAACTTGATGGCAGCCATCGCCTGCCCCTGCGCAATGAGCGCATACAGCCGCTGGTGCTGTTCTGCGCTGAGTCTGGCAGCGGCCAGGCGCGCCAGCTCGGACGCATCCGGTGCCGGGGCGCTCCCGGCTGTCCTGGCCGCTGCCTGCCGCCTGCTGATTGAGCGGGCTGCCAACGCAACGACGGCGGCCACGACCGCGAGGATAATGACGGGGATCACGAGCGATTCCATGTTCTAAAGCCGATCTACGTACTTCTTGGCGGTGGCCAGGTCGGTGTGGGCTGCCTGGCGCAGGAGCTTGATGGCCTGGATTCTGTGTCCGTCGCGGGCCATCGTCTGGAGCTGCATGGCGAGCTGCGGATCGAACAGGCCGCCGGGCAGTGTGTGGCCGGTCGCTGCGGCGCCCGCGCCGGGGCGCGCCCGCAGAGCTGCGCGGGCGTGGTCCTCCTGCTGCGACTGCTGCTGCTCGTTCTGGCTGGGGCGGGTATTTGCTTCGAGCCGGGCGCGCACGGCCGTTGCCAGCCGCACCTGTTCGGCATAATGGGCAGCTGAGCGCCTGGCGAGGTCCTGCTGGTATTTTTCGGCATCCGATGTGCCGGTATCGCGCGGCCTTAGCGCCGTTGTGAGCGTCCAGAGGACTGCCACCAGGACACCGGCCGGCAGTAACACCATCAGTATGTCGCCCATGCTTAGAGCTTATGCCAGATGGGCGTTATCCACAGCACATTCCTTCGCTCGCATACACCAGGACCGCCCGCCGGTCAAAAGTTGGGAGCACTGTAAGTTTCATCACCTGCATGGCATGAATTACGGCCCGGACCGCTCCAAAACCCTCCGGCTTTCAAGCTCGACACGCCCCAAGCTGTGGATGAAGGTTTCCCAAAAGAATTTTTCCTCCACATGCCGCGGATAACATTTTCGCAGGTCAGGGGCTGGTGATGGGGCAAAGATTTTTTGTTTCCACAGGTTCATGCACAGGCTGTGCACAAGCTATGCCGCGTAGTGCACAGGTTATCCACAGGCCCCGGGGATGGATGGCTTGGAGGCCGGGGCAGGGGCGGCTAACGTTGCGGGATACCTGTATTTGAGAGTGCCGGAAGGCGCCGCCCGTGTGGGTGGAGCCGCTGCCACCCGGGCTTCCCGTCCGGGATCCCGCACCTCTGTGGATAACCTGTGGACGATGGGGATAAGTCCAGCGTGCCCGGCCGTCGATGCTTTTCGGGGCGGACGGTCCGGGTTGTCAGTGGCCGCTGGTAGACCTGAATGTACGTCGTCCCGTTGAGTAGCAGCGGGGCGGCAACGGCAGCACAAATGACTTACGTGGCGCTTACCGCGGCACACAATGGAGGACGGCAGCTTTGTCAGTAACGCACCTGGACTCGATCGAGGGTACCCGCGGATCGGAAACGAGCCGAAAGCCTCCCCAGGACATACCGGCGGAACAGTCCGTGCTCGGCGGCATGATGCTCTCCAAGGACGCCATTGCCGACGTCGTGGAAATTCTCCGCGGCCAGGATTTCTACCGGCCCGCCCACGAGACCATCTATGAAGCGATTATTGACCTTTACGGCCGGGGCGAGCCTGCCGACGCCGTGACTGTCTCCGACGAACTCACCAAGCGTGCGGAAATCAACAGAATCGGCGGCCCCGCGTATCTGCATGAGCTTATTCAGACCGTACCTACGGCCGCCAATGCCGGATACTACGCCGAGATTGTGGCCGAGCGCGCCGTCCTTCGCAGGCTGGTCAACGCCGGCACCAAGATCGTCCAATTGGGCTACGGTTCGGACGGCGAGGTGGAGGATCTGGTCAACCAGGCGCAGGCCGAGGTTTATGCCGTGGCTGAGCGGCGCACCGCCGAGGACTACGTCGTCCTCAAGGACGTCATGGAGTCCACGGTGGATGAGATCGAGGCCTCCGGGCACCGCGGCGAAGGCATGACCGGGGTGCCCACCGGCTTCTACGAACTGGATGAGCTCACCCACGGACTGCACCCGGGCCAGATGATCGTGATTGCCGCCCGCCCCGCCGTCGGCAAGTCCACGTTCGCCCTGGACTTCGCCCGCTCGGCAGCCATCAAGAACAACCTCGCCACGGTGATGTTCTCGCTCGAAATGGGCCGGAACGAGATCGCCATGCGCCTCCTGTCCGCGGAGGCCACCATCGGCCTCCAGGACCTGCGCAAGGGCACCATTAAGGACGAACAGTGGTCCAAGATCGCCACCACCATGGGCCGCATGAACGACGCCCCGCTCTTCATCGACGACAGCCCCAACATGTCGCTGATGGAAATCCGGGCAAAATGCCGCCGCCTCAAGCAGCAGCACGACCTCAAGCTCGTCATCCTGGACTACCTCCAGCTCATGAGCTCCGGCAAGAAAGTCGAATCACGCCAGCAGGAAGTCTCTGAGTTCTCCCGTGCGCTCAAACTCCTGGCCAAGGAACTCCAGGTGCCCGTCATCGCCCTGTCGCAGCTCAACCGTGGCTCCGAGCAGCGCCAGGACAAGCGGCCCATGGTCTCGGACCTCCGCGAGTCGGGCTCCATCGAGCAGGACGCCGACATGGTCATCCTGCTGCACCGCGAGGACGTCTATGACAAGGAGTCGCCGCGTGCTGGGGAAGCGGACATCCTGATCGCCAAGCACCGCAACGGCCCCACCAAGGACATCGTGGTTGCCTTCCAGGGCCATTACTCGCGGTTTGCCAACATGGCGGCCGACGCCGGCGGTGGCGGCTTCTAGGCAGCGTGCGGTAAGGAGCCGGCTGGCTCAGCCCTGCTTCAGCAGGTGGTTGGGCAGCCGGTTTCCCGGTGCTTTCCCGCGGATCTCCAGCAACTCGCGGGCGTGGGCATGCAGGCGTTTGTCCTCATCCGTAACCGGCACCCAGGCGGGGATGGGCACCGAGTTGCCGCCGGCGTCGCGCGCCACCATCACGGTGAGGCAGTAGGTGGTGAGGTTCAGCTCCCTGCTCTTCGGGTCTCCCGAGCGGACGTGCACCGCGATGTGCATGCCTTTGGTGCCCGTGTAGACCAGGCGGGCCTCGACCTCCACCACATGTCCGATCAGCAGGGGCCGGTAGAACCGGACGCCGCCGGAGAACACCGCCACCGTGTCCTTCCCGCAGTACCGCGAAGCGCAGACGTACGCGGCTTCATCGATCCACTTCATGACGATGCCGCCGTGGACCTTGCCTCCCCAGTTCACGTCGGTCGGGGCGGCCATAAACCGCAGCGTCACGCGTTCGGCGGTCCCGGCGTCGGTATATTCCTGGGCGTTCATGGCTTCGACGATCTGTTCCCGGATCCCGATCCGGGCCAGTGCGTGATCGCGCTCCTGGATCTCTGCCGGGGTGACGGGTTCGAACTGTTTCACCGGTACGGGTTTGCCGTCATCGCCCACCGCCACGAAGATCACCATGCACTGGCTGCGCATGGTGGCTGGGCCGCCCTTGGGATCGCCCGATGAAACCACCGTCCGGATGTGCATGGAGGAGCGGCCGGTGTAGACGATCGTGGCCTCGACCTCCACCATGTCGCCGCTGTTTACCGGGTCTGCGAAGTGGATGTTGCCCACGTAGGCCGTGACGCAGTAGGACTTTGCCCATCCCACCGCCGCGGCATAGGCGGCCTTGTCCACCCATTCCAGCACGGTTCCGGCATCCACCGAACCGCTGTGGCCCACGTCGGTGGGTGCCGCCAGGAAGCGAAGAGTGACGGAATTTGCCGCGGTCTCAGTCATGCTGCCCACCTTAGAGCGTGCGCCCGGTCCGCCCCAGTTGTGACGCCGCCCGCCACCCTGCACGCTCTTTCACTTAACGGGCCCAAACGCCAAACGCTCGCTCACTTTCCTGAAGAAAGTGAGCGAGCGTTTCGGGAAATCCCACGTTTAGTGAGAGAGCGTCCGGGGGCAGGGGGTGCTTTAGGCGAGGACTGCCAGCTTGTTGTTCATGCGGCCGAACACTGCGCGGTCCACGGAGATGCGGCCTGCGCCGATGAGGGCGAATGCCAGGGCGGCAGCCCCCAGGAGCAGTACGAGTTCGTAGCCGCCCTTGTCGGCGTAAACCCCGGCGCCGGCGTGGACCAGGACGATCGCGCCGATCATGTCCAGGGCGAGCAGCGCGGCGACGACGCGGGTGAGCACGCCCAGGATGAGGGCGATGCCGCCGGCAAGTTCGAGAACGGCGACCATGGGTGCTGCCACGTTTGCCGCGGGAACTCCCATCTGGGTGAAGGCGGCCTGGGTGCCTGCGATAGTCCACTCGTTGAACTTCTGCCAGCCGTGGGCGGCAAAGAGGAAGCCGAGGGCGACGCGCAAAATGGTCAGGGCGGAGGTGGTAAGGCGTGAATGGTTCATGCTTCAAGTGTTGCGGTATATTGGTTGAAGTGTCAAGTAATATAGGGGTTTTGTGTTCTTTGTCATGACGCGGGACGTCACGGACGGCGGGCGCCTGCACCCGGCCCGCCCTTAAGCTGGCACTGTGCCGATCCCATCCTCCGTTGCGCCCGCGGTGCGCCCTGCCAGTCCTGCCCGGGAGATTCTGCGGCTGGCGGTTCCGGCATTTGGCGCGCTGATTGCCGAGCCGCTCTTCCTGCTTGCCGATTCGGCCATTGTGGGCCATTTGGGGGTCGCCCAGTTGGCCGGGGTGGGGCTGGCTTCTGCTGTGCTTCACACCGCCGTCGGCCTGATGATCTTCCTGGCCTATTCCACCACCCCTGCGGTGGCCCGGGCGATGGGTCACGGCCAGTTAGGCAAGGCTCTCGCTGCAGGGCGCGACGGCGTCTGGCTGGCTTTGCTCCTGGGCATTGTCCTGGCGGTGGCCGGCTTCTGGGCCGCCGAACCGCTGGTCATGCTGATGGGAGCGGAGGGCGACGTGCGGATGTTCGCCGTGGACTATCTGCGCTGGTCTATGCCCGGCCTGGTGGCCATGCTGCTGATCTTTGCCGGGACGGGCGTGCTCCGCGGGCTGCAGGACACCAAAACACCGCTTGTGGTGGCCACCGCCGGCTTTACCCTGAACATCCTGCTTAACCTTTGGCTGGTCTATGGCCTCGGCTTGTCGGTGGCCGGCTCGGCGATCGGCACCAGCGCGGCCCAGTGGGCCATGGCTGCCGTCTACCTGGTGATGGTCCAGCGGAATGCGGCCAGGCACAGCGTCAGCCTGCTGCCCCACTGGAAAGGTATCCGGGCGCTGACCCGTGTGGGCTCCTGGCTGATGCTTCGCACGCTAAGCCTGCGCATCGCGATTCTGGCCACGGTCTTTGTGGTCACCGGGCAGGGTGCCGTGAACCTCGCGGCACACCAGCTGGCCATGACTATTTTCTCGTTCCTCGCCTTTGCGCTCGATGCCCTCGCGATCGCCGCGCAGGCGCTGATCGGCAAGGAGTTGGGTGCGTCAAACCCGGCGAACGCACGGCGGCTGACGCGGACGATGATTCGCTGGGGCATCGGGTTCGGCGCTGTCACCGGGGCGCTGCTGGCCATCGCGGCACCGTGGGCAGGGGTGTTGTTCACCGCCGACGCCGACGTCCGGTCTGCCCTGACGTATGCCCTGTGGATACTGGCGGCCGGCCAGCCCATCGCCGGCTACGTTTTTGTCCTCGACGGTGTGCTGATCGGAGCCGGAGACGCCAGGTACCTGGCGCTGGCCGGGGTGGCGAACCTCGCCTTCTATGCCCCGCTGCTGGCGGCGGTTGCAGCCGCCGGAGGATCCGGCCCGGCCGGGCTCGCGTGGCTGTGGGCGGCGTTTGCGGTCGGCTACATGGCCGCCCGTGCTGTGACGCTGGGCTTGCGCGCACGGTCTGACCGCTGGATGGTGCTGGGTTCGCCTTAGGACCAGCTCCCACTAAACTGGACCGGTGAACCCACCACTGACCCGTGCAGACACGGCCGCAGAAACCGCCCACCAGGCTGACCTGTGGAAGCCGGTACTCCTCCGTGCCCTGGCCGGCCTGGCCTTTGGTGCGCTGACCATTTTCTGGCCGTCGCCGTCAGTCCAGCTCATGGGCTGGGCGGGCGGACTCTACCTCCTGGCTACCGGCCTGCTGGTGCTCTGGGGAATCCCGAAGACCGGCTACATGCGGGACCGGATGCCCGGCAAGATCTTCGCCGCCGCAGGGGCTGCCCTGACGGGGGCGGGCGTTGCGCTGGTCCTGCTGCACGGTGACCGGGTCTTCGGCTCCGTGGCGGCCCTGGGCGTGGGCGTGGCCGGAGCAGTGGAGCTCTATTGCGGTATCCGGTACCGGGGAAGGCACGGGCTTGCCCGCGACTGGATCGCCTCGGGCATCATCGGACTCGGCACTGCGGCGATTCTTCCCTTCTTCATCAGCCTGGGCGCCCACGCCCTGCTGGGTGTGGCCGGCGGCGGTGCCATCATCTCCGGCGTGTTGTGGGTACTGTCCGGGCTGACCCTCAGGCACGATGCCAGGGACGCCGCCCGGAAGCCGTAAACTAGAAGCAGGCCGTTCTACCCGGCGTAGAAAAAGCGTGGGACGGCTACCATTCAATATTCAAAACCAGCAGGCCTCTCCGGCCCGGCTGTAGGAGGAAATATCGTGGCAGACCAGCAACCAGGCAAACCGCGCAGGCTGCGGACCTCGGTGAAGGGGCCGCTGATGTTTTCCGCGTTCTGGGCCGTCCTCGCCTTCGTATCGGTGCTGATCTTTGCCTCCGGCGGCAGCGCAAAGTCCCCGCGGTTCGATCTTGCCTTCACGGGTGCCGGCATTGCTTTTATTGTCACGTTGGTGATCGCTGCCATGCTTTCCATGAGCTACAAGGAAAATGCCGAACACCTGGGCAAGGGCTCGGGCGTCAACCTCAGCTCGGCTAAGAAGCCCTCTCACGGCTTCGGCGGGAACAGTCACGGCCAGGCGGACGGCTCTACGGATACGCCCGACGTCGACGGTCCAGGTACGGGCCGCTCCTAGCCCGGCGGCGGCGCCTAGCCCGCCGGCGAGCTGACTGCTGTCGCCTGCCTTGCCCGGTAGGCGGCGACGTGCGCGCGATTGGCGCAGTTCCCCGTGTCGCAATACCTCTTGGACCGGTTGCGGCTCAAGTCCAGGACCACGGCGTCACAGTCGTCCGCGCCGCAAACCAGCAGGCGGTCCATCTCCTTGCTCCGGATGACGTCCACCAGTGCCATGGCAGCCTCCGTCCCCATCCTGTCTGCGAGTGGGGCGTCCCCGGTAGTGGCGTGCAAATGCCAGTCCCACCCGTCGTGCTTTTTGAGCTGGGGGAGCGCATTGGCTTCGCGCAGCAGCCGGTTGACGCCGGCCACCGCGGTGTCCTCGTCAGCGGTCCATAAAGCGGCCAGCCGCTCGCGCAGCTCGTGGACGCTCGCCACTTCGGCGCCGTCGCGGGTGCGGGAGCCGCTGAAGCGTTCCGCTTCGAGAAAACGGTCCAAGTCGGCCACTGTAACCAAGGACTCGCGTCCGTTCGCGGCCGTGTTGATCAGATTCACCACCGTGCGCAGGGCAACTTCCGTGTCAGGGGCAAAGACCACCTTGACTCCTTACTGAAACCGGGCGTAATGTCAGGACCATTACCCCACTTTACTCCTGACAGGAGGCGCCGGTGTCCGCCGCGCTCAAACCCGCAACCGCACGTGGATTTCTGGGCTCCGGCCTTGGCATAGCGTTCTTTTCCTCGGCCGTCTTCGGATTGTCCGGCTCGTTTGCCAAGGCACTTTTGGAGTCGGGCTGGTCGCCCGGCGCAGCCGTGACCGCGCGATTGACCGGTGCCGCGCTGATCCTGGTCATCCCCGCGGGCCTGGCACTGCGGGGACGCTGGCACCAGCTGCGGGACAACTGGATCGCCATCTGCCTTTTCGGGCTGATCGGGGTGGCTGCCTGCCAGCTCTTCTACTTCAACGCCGTGGCGCGCCTCTCCGTGGGCGTGGCCCTGCTGCTTGAGTACCTCGCCCCGGTGCTCATTGTGCTGTGGCTATGGGTGGCCAGTCGCAAACGGCCGCGGGCCTGGACATTCGGCGGAACGGTGCTGTCCGTCGCCGGCCTGGTGCTGGTGCTGGACTTCACCGGGGCGGTCAAAATCGACGTTGTCGGCGTCCTCTGGGGGCTTGCCGCCGCGGTTTGCCTGACCATCTATTTCTTCATCACGGCCAAGGAGAATGATTCGCTGCCGCCTATCGTCCTGGCATCAGCCGGGCTGCTGGTGGGTGCGGTGGTGATGTGGCTGGCCGCGGCCACCGGGATCCTTCCCATGGCCTTCAACACCGCCGACACCCGGCTGGGTCCTTGGATAACCGCCTGGTGGATTCCCTTGGCCGGGCTGGTCATCCTGGCAACCGTCCTGGCCTACGTTTCCGGCGTCATGGCTGCCCGCGCGCTGGGCTCGAAGGTTGCGTCCTTCGTCTCGCTGACCGAGGTGCTGTTCGCCGTGATTTGGGCGTGGCTGCTGCTGGGCGAGCTGCCCGGCGCCATCCAGCTCCTCGGCGGTGTGTTTATTGTTGCCGGGGTAGTCCTGGTGCGGCTGGACGAGCTGCGCACCGGTGCCGCGCTGCACGCCGGCGTTGCCGCCCCGCTGGATCACGCGAACGACGTCGAGCCTGTCCCCCGGGTGCCGCGCGGGTAAACGGGTGCCGCGCGGGTAATCGGGTGCCGCGCGGCCGCCCGAAGGGCCCTTTCTGCAAGCAAAGCAGGCCTAGCGTGAAGCCTGGTCCTGTTCGTTGGCGTTCTTCGTGGCCTTCTGGCCGGCATCCTTCAGCGCCTGGACCACCTGGTTCAGCGCATTGGTGTGCGTGCCGGACCATTCGCTGCGAAAGTGATCCGCGTCCGGGCCCTTCCACAGGGTGCTGTCCAGCAGGCGGGTCAGGTTGCTCCGCTGCTGCTCGATCTCCGACGCACCGGCCTGAAGCTTCGTGCCAAGAGTCCTGAGCTGCTCTACATCTGCGCCCCAAATAGCCATCAGTTTCTCCTCATAAAGTCATTGGATCCGATCCAGATCGGCATCCCCAGCGGCCTCCGGCTCATCCGGAAGATCCATTGCCCCAAACCTATCCCGGCCCGCCAAAACCCGTCGATGGGCACCGCTGCCCATGCACCGCTCCTCACGGGCGGGACCCCGGGCAGGACCCCGGAAAGGGGACCGGGCCGCGCCGGACCGGGGTCGATTCCGGGCGTGGCAGAGCCTAGCATGGCGGTATGTGCCGGAATATCCGAACCCTTCACAACTACGAGCCGCACGCCACCTCCGAGGAAGTGCATGCCGCCGCCCTGCAGTATGTCCGCAAGATCAGCGGGAGCACCAAGCCGTCCAAAGCCAACGAGGACGCCTTTGAAGCCGCAGTGCACGAGATCGCGCACGTCACCCAGCACCTGCTGGATTCGCTGGTGACGCAGGCGCCGCCGAAGGACCGCGACGAGGAGGCGGCCAAGGCCAAGGCCCGGTCCGCCGTCCGCTTCGGCACGGCCTGAGCGCAGCCTACTTGCCGAAGCTGCGCAGCCGCAGCGAGTTGGCCACCACCAGGACCGAACTCGCGGCCATCGCACCGCCGGCAAGCATCGGGTTCAGAAGACCCAGGGCCGCTACCGGTATGCCGATGGCGTTGTAGAAAAACGCCCAGAACAGGTTGGTCTTGATGGTGCCGAGGGTCCGCCGGGAGAGTTCAATCGCCTGGGCCACCTGGCCGAGGTCATCGCCCATGACAGTCAGGTCCGCAGCTTCAATGGCCACATCGGTGCCGGAGCCCATGGCGATGCCCAGATCGGCCTGGGCCAGCGCGGCGGCGTCGTTCACGCCGTCGCCGGCCATGGCCACCGTGGCACCGTCGGCCTGAAGCTGCTTCACAACCTCAACTTTTCCGGCTGGCAGCACCCCTGCGTGCACATCGTTAGCGGAAATCCCGACGGCGGCAGCCACCTGTGCGGCCACTGCAGCGTTGTCCCCCGTCAGGAGGATAGGCCGTAGCCCCAGCCGCTTCAGCCGTTCGATGGCCGCCGCCGATCCTTCCTTAAGGGTGTCCCGCAGGGTGATGATGCCGGCAGGAACGCCGTCCACCGCAACCCAGATGGCCGTGGCGCCGCCAGCTTCCGCGGCCGCCAGCTTTTCCTGCTCCAACGGGGAGATGCGGACGCCATTCTCACTCAGCCAGCCCGTGCGGCCCGCCAGGATGACGCGCCCTCCCACGGTTCCGGCCACTCCGCCGCCGGGCGCCGAACGGAAGTGTTCGACGGCGGGAAACCCGCCGCCGTCGTACGTGGCCTGCACCTGGCGGGCCGCCGCGGCGATGGCATGGGCGATGGGGTGCTCCGAGGCAGCTTCGACTGCACCGGCGAGCCGCAGCACGTCCTGGCCACGGTGGCCGTCAAAGGCAACGGTGCCGTCCACGGAAAGCTTCCCCGTGGTGATCGTGCCGGTCTTGTCGAGCAGGATGGTGTCCACGGTCCGGGTGTCCTCAAGGACCTGCGGGCCTTTGATCAGGATCCCCAGCTGGGCTCCGCGCCCCGTTCCGGTGAGCAGGCCCACCGGGGTGGCGAGCCCGAGGGCGCAGGGGCAGGCGATGACCAGGACGGTGACGGCGGCGGTGAACGCAGCCCGAAGCTCTCCGGGGTCAATCGCCGGGCCGCTGAAGGCGAGCCACAGCCCGAAGGTCAGCACCGCCACGACCAGCACCACCGGGACAAAAACCTCGCTGATCCGGTCAGCGAGCCGCGCTATGGGGGCCTTGCCGGTCTGCGCCTGGGAGACCAGCCTCGCCATTTGGGCGAGCGTGGTCTCCGAACCCACCCGGGTGGCCCGGACCAGCAGGCGGCCGGACGCGTTGATGGTGGCGCCGGTCACCTTGCTCTCCGGCCCCACCTCCACGGGGACGGACTCGCCCGTCAGCAGCGAAGCGTCGACGGCGGAGCTTCCTTCGATCACCACGCCGTCGGTGGCAATCTTCTCGCCCGGGCGGACCACCACGATATCGCCCACGCGGAGCTGATCGGCCGGTATTTTATGTTCGGCGCCGTCCTGCAGGACAGTAGCGTCCTTGGCGCCAAGGTTCAGAAGGGCTTTGAGGGCGTCGCCGGCCTTCTGCTTGGCATTGGCTTCCAGGAACCGGCCCAGGAGCAGGAAGGTGGTGACCACCGCGGCGACCTCAAAGTACAGGCCGCCGGTTTCCATGCCCTCCATGCCGGGGTGTTCGGTCATGCGCGGGTCCAGCGCCAACTGCCAGACGCTGAAGAGGTACGCCGCGGCGACGCCGATGGAGACGAGGGTGTCCATGGTGGAAGCGAGGTGGCGTGCGTTGACCGCGGCGGCGTGGTGGAAGGGCCAGGCGGCCCAGCTCACTACGGGAAGCGCCAGCAGGCCGGCCACCCAGCCCCAGTGGGGGAACTGCAGGGCCGGGATCATCGAGATGAGGAATACGGGAACGGTCAGCGCTGCGGCCAGGATCAGCCGGGGGCGCAGCTCGGCGGCGGTGCCGCCGTGGGACAGGTGATCTTCCGGGTGCCCATGGACGCCTTGGGGACGGGCCGGGAGTGTCCGGAGGGTTGCCTTGTAGCCCGTGGCGTTGACGGTGTCCACAATTTGCTGGTCCGTGATACCCGCCGGAACCGTGACGTGGGCGGACTCAAGGGGAAGGTTCACAGACGCTTCGACGCCGTCGAGCTTGCCGAGCTTCCGTTCAACGCGGTTCACGCACGACGCACACGTCATGCCCTCGATGTCCAGTTCAACCACGCGGTTACCCGCCTGTTTCAATGACTTCTCCGTGTGCACGGTGGATCGCCCGATTTCTGAATAGTGCCCGGTGTATACGTAATTACGCGTCGATTGCCACAACCAGGTAGCCCGCCTCGGCTACGGCTTCGCCGATCTCGGCCGGTGACAACTCCTGGCTGGAGGTGATGGTGACGGTGGAGACGCCCCCGGCGTTGAGGTCGACGTCGACTCCCTCAACCCCGGCGAGGGACTCGATTTCTTCAGTGACGGAGGAAATGCAGTGACCGCAGGTCATCCCGGACACACTGACGGTGGTGGAGACGGTGCTCATGGTTGCTCCTTGATAAGGGCCGGGCGGGTTGTCCCGGCTGTGGTTGGCTGGTTGGCTGTGCTGCTGTCAGCGCAGGAGGCGGCCAATGGCTTCTGCCGCTTCCTTGACCTTGACGTCGATGGCTTCCGCGCGCAGGTCAGGATCAGGCTCGGCGGCGGCGCCCACCACGCAGTGCCCGATGTGTTCTTCTACCAGGCCCAGGCTGACGGCGTGCAGGGCCTTGGTGACGGCGGAAACCTGGGTCAGGATGTCGATGCAGTATTTGTCCTCATCCACCATGC
Source organism: Pseudarthrobacter sulfonivorans (assembly GCF_024391045.1). Classification (GTDB taxonomy): domain Bacteria; phylum Actinomycetota; class Actinomycetes; order Actinomycetales; family Micrococcaceae; genus Arthrobacter; species Arthrobacter sulfonivorans_B. The sequence goes on along the minus strand of NZ_JANFCZ010000009.1, from coordinate 36,325 downwards.
GGGCAATGCCGCGGACCTGGCCTTCGATCCGTTTGAGCCTCCGCAGATAGGCGTTTTTGTTGGCTGTGTAGCCGTGCGGGGACGCGGCCTCGGGTGCTGCCTGCCCCTGGATGGTTGCCTGTTCTGAGTCCATAGCCACAACATATACCCCAAGGGGGTATCAAGGCAAGTACCCCCGGGGGGTATCAGGCTAAAGATTCTGCGCACAAAAAAGCTCCGGAGTGCGTTATTGGGGGATACGCACTCCGGAGCAGTCTTTGGGCAGATGCCAACGGCCCTTGGACCGAATCTCTCTGCTTGAATCAGCTTACTTGCCGGTATCGCCCGGCGCCAGCACCTCGAATAACTACTTTCGCTTTATTATTTCGGGCGTCTTCATGCGGGCCTCAGCACCCGTCCGGCCGGGCTATTCACGGTCCTCGTGCGCCGGCATTCGGTAGGGAACCACCAGCACCGGCCGGCTCTGGTGGTGGGTCAGCCACAGGCCCACCGAGCCGTTCAGCATTTCGGAGATCCTGTGGGACAGGCCGCGTTCGGAGGTGCCCACGATGATCATGGGAACATTGCTCTCCGCGGCGAGCCGGCCGAGGGCACGGGCCGGGTCGCCCGCCAGGGTGCGGAGAGTCCACGGGACAGGCGTGCCGCCCGTCCCGGCATTGGCCAACGTGCCTTGAATCAAGGCTTTAAGGCCGGCGGTCACTGCTTGGATGTCCGCGTCGTCCCGATCCGGGTGGAGCGAAAGGCGATGTGCCGACCGGCCGGGATCCCACTCCACCAGATAGCTGGCTTCGTCAACATAGGCACATAACAAAGGCGCCGACAGCCGGGCGGCAAGGTTCGCCGCCGTCGTCAGCACTTCCGGGTGCTGATCGGGCCGCACCCCCACGAGGAGCGGGGGCGGCCCACTGAACCGTTCAGGAGTCATAGCCCCATTTTGTGCCCGCCGCCGGTCCTTGAACAGGGCCAACCGGATCGCGCGGTCAGGAACGGGTGGTCAGGCGCGGACAGGTGACGCAGAGACCACGACGTTTTTGCCCCACGGATCCTCTGTGTAGCAGCTGATCAACACCACCCGGTTGGGCACCATGTCCCAGATGGGGCTGTCCTTGAGGCTGGCCTTGAGATAGGTGGTCACGCTGTCCACCCGGTAACGGATGCTGCCGGTCGCTGTGACGACGTCGAATTCGTCGCCCACCGCAGCCCTCGAGCTGAGGTGGTTGAACGGGGCGTCCCGGTCTTCCCAGCTGTGCCCGATGACGTACGTGGTGTTGTCCGAGCCGCTGCCCGGACTCCCGAACGGAGTGAGCCAGTAGCCGTCCATGGTGGCCGGCGGCACCACGGTCCGGGTGGCAACCGCCGAACCATCCGGTTCGAGCGGGTGGACACCGGCATCGATTGCCGCCCCCGGGTAAATGATCCGCACCGGCGCCGAAGCGGCCGGGAGTGCCAGCCCGGGATCGGCCGCAGCGGACGCGGGGCCGGAAACGGGGCCGGGGGCTCCGGCCTGTTCTTTGGACAGCGGCCAGGGAAGGGCCGACGGCGGTGCAGCCGCGGGTGCCGCAATTTGGGCAGCGTGGATGCCGGCAGCCCCGGGGTTGCCGGCGTCCCAATGGCTGAGTATCGGGCCGCCGAAGGTCAGGGACAGGAAACCCAGGACTCCGCACAGCAGGATCGCGAAGTCGCCCCGGTTCAAGCCCCGGCCGCGGGCCCGCCCTGAAGCGCGCCACAGTCGTCCGCCCGCGTTATGCCTGCCAGGTTTCTTTGGCATGAGGTCCCCATTTCCGTGCGGCTGGTCAGGTGCAGCTAATCGGAGAACGAAACGAGGGTGTCCCGCCGGGTATGGCGGGACACCCTCTGTGGTGTCGTCAGACGCCCGGTGGCGTCAGCGCGCCGTCGGAGGTTCTGTCCGGGACCTGCGCCGCACCGAGACCACTGCGCCCGCACCCAGCAGAACGCCCAGTCCGGCCAGCCAGGTAGTGCTGCCCTCAGTCCCGCCCACGGCCGTCTGTGCGTTGAAGCCTTCGTTGGTGCCTCGACTGACAGCCGCTGCTGGAACCTTGGCGGCCGCCACCTGAGGCGCGGCGACCTGACCGGCCGGGGTCTGCGTGACCGGGGTCTGCGCAGCGGGCGCTTCAGGCACCACCACTGGCTGTTTTGCTGGTGGCTGCTGCGCGGTCGGCTGTTCGGCGGGCGGCTGTTCTGCCGGTGGTTGTTCAGCTGGCGGCTGTTCGGCTGGCGGTTGTTCAGCCGGTGGCTGTTCGGCTGGCGGTTGGTCTGCCGGTGGCTGTTCGGCCGGCGGCTGCTCTTCCACGGGAGGCGCCACGACCACGCCGCACAGTTTGTAGCCCTCCCCGGCCACCCAGTTCAGTCCGGCGGGCAGGAACTCATTGGGTTCGATGATGTCGTTGGGGTGTCCGGCGTGTCCGTTCACTCCGTTCGGCCCCGCATTCGAGCTGACGCTGATCATCTTCCCTGCATGGCAGATGTCCATTTTGTCGGCGGCCGCCTGGGCCGGGGCCGTAACGCTGAGCAATGCCAGCCCTGCGACCCCCAAAATCGGTAAGGCTTGACGTTTCATGGTGTTTCTCCCCAGATTGTGTGAAACGGACCATGGCCGGAAGGAGTAGCGGACTCCTGGTGCCCCGGCACGGTCAGCTTGCTTGAGACTTCAGGCTAGGGCCGCCGGCCGGGGCGGGTCCTGAGTAGCGGGTACTCGTCTTTGAATGCCATTGACCTGCGGTGATACCTGCTTCTACGCGGAAATGACAGCGCGCTACCGGACTGGGATACCCGTACCGGCGATGCAGCCCGGACCCTTGAACGGCGACCTGCACGCGCCTACCGTTGTGTCATACGAAAGGTGCGTGACTGGCCATGGAAATCTATATGTGGTGGTTGGACCTGAACCTGAACAGCAAGGAATGGCTGCGGGAGAACCTGCGCGCCGAGGAGCTTCCATTACACGTGCTCCAGGGCATCGCCGAGGCGGGCGGGCCGCACCCGGAGACTCTCGTTGCCGTCCTCACAGGGCAGGACTGGGATTTCATCGAGGCCCAGTCGGAATTCATCGACTGAGCCCTCGCCGAGCTGGTCTGGGTTACCCACATGGCCGAAAAAACCGTTGCGGCCGCCCAGCCGTGATGGTTGCATTGGGGCATGGCAACCGCAGAGAGCTTTGTCCTGGCGATCGGAACCAAAAAAGGCCTTTGGTTGGCCACCAGCGACGACCGCCAACGGTGGACCTTCACCGGCCCGCACTTCCTGATGAGCGAAATACCCAGCATCGGCATAGACACCCGGGACGGCCGGACCAGGATCATGGTGGGCGTCAGGTCTGAGCATTGGGGCCCCACGGTGGCGCACTCCGATGACCTGGGCGCCACGTGGTCGGAGCCCGAAAACGGCGCCATCGCCTTTCCCGAAGATACTGGCGCGGCGGTGGAGCGGATCTGGCAGATCTACCCGGACGCAGAGTCGCGGCCCGGCGTGGTGTGGGCGGGAGCAGAGCCGATTTCGGTGTGGAAATCCACCGACGGCGGCGAGCACTTTGAACTCAACCGCGGTCTCTGGGACCATCCCCACCGCAGCGAATGGGGCGCCGGATACGGCGGCGCCGCCGCACACTCCATCGTGGTCAACCCCGCCGGGGACAACGTCCATATCGCCATGAGCACCGGGGGTGTGTACCGCTCGCTCGACGGCGGGACCTCCTGGGAGCCCCGCAACACCGGGATCTCGGCGTACTTCATGCCGGACCCCAACCCCGAGTTCGGGCAGTGCGTGCACAAGATTGCAGCGGACGCCGCCGTCGAAGGCCGCCTCTATGCGCAGAACCATCACGGCGTTTACCGCACAGATGACAACGGCGAGCACTGGGAGTCCATCGCGGAGGGGCTTCCGGCGGACTTCGGCTTTGTGATGCTCACCCATCCCCGGCGCGAGGGCACAGCCTGGGTAGTGCCGTTGAAGGCAGACGGCGAACGGATCCCGCCCGAGGGCAAGCTTGCCGTGCACCGCACGGACGATGCCGGCGCCACCTGGAAGCGGCTCGATTCCGGGCTGCCCACCAGCGAGTACAACAGCGTCCTGCGCGACGCCGCTGCCGTGGATTCCGCCGAACCGGCAGGCGTCTACTTCGGTACCCGAGGCGGCACGGTCTACGCCAGTGCTGACGAAGGCGAGACGTTCACCGAAGTGGCCACCCACTTGCCGGACGTCCTGTGTGTCCGCGCGGCCGTCATCCAGGGTGCGGCACTCCCGGTGCCGGAAACTGCGGCCGCCCGCAGTGCCTGACATCAGTGTGGTGCTGCCCAGTGTCCTCCAGCCTCTGGCCGGCGGGCAGTCCATCCTGACTGCGCCCGCCGACGGGCCGGTGACTGTGGGGAAGTTGCTCGAAACGGTGACGGGGGACTACCCGGTGCTGGCCCGGCGCCTGCGGGACGAAACCGGGGCACTGCGCCGCTACGTGAATATCTACGTAAACGGCGACGAAGTGCGCAGGCTCCACGGCCTGGAAACCGAAGTGGCCGCCGGTCAGGAGGTTCTGATCATCCAGTCGGTGGCCGGCGGCTGAGCGGGGTCCTCGACGGCGGGCAGTCCTGGCTGACTACGCCCGCCGCCGCGGTCCTGGAAGATGGACCCGTGCCCGGCGCAGAGCCTCAGGCCACGCGCCACACGCTGCATTCGTCCGTACTGATGGCTTTCCTGGAGCCGGTATGGCGGTCCATGATCCACACCATCCCGATTCCGGGGGCGGTCTCCTGGACACTGCCACGGCGGATTACCACGTCGTCGTAGTTCGGGCCCACGGACATCCGGGCTTCGATTTCGTCGCCGCGGTGGAGCTGGTCCAGGGCGCGGACCCGGGTTACATGGGCTTTGGCTTCCTTCAACATGGTGGCCTCCTGGCTGGAGCTGTCGCCTGCGCTTGCCGGCACTTCCAGTGTGGCGGCGCATTGTTGCGGAACGGTTTCCTGATGGTTATCGCCCTGTTAGTTCTCGGAGCCGGTCCGGTTTCGGTACCGGCAACAGATTGATCGGCCGGATTGCCGCCGGATTGCAGCCACTGCGGCGAACCGGGCGCATAGGGTTGGTACATGGAGATCGCAGGCGGGATCTGGACGGTGCTGCTGAGCGCTGCGGCGGTGGCTCCACTGGCAACCTTTGGCGTTGTCCTGGTGGCCTTCCTGACTTACCGGCAGAAAACGAACGCTGACAAGCGCGACCAGTGGTGGAAGCGCGCACAGTGGGGCATCGACTCGGCCCTGGACGCGGCCGATCCGCCGCGCCGGCTGGCCGGGATCAAGGTGTTGGTTCAACTCATTGGCAGCGATCTTGCCACACCGGAGGATGCTGACCTGATGAGCGCACTCGCCGTGGGCATCCAGGACCAGGAGCTCGCCCGGCACGAGCTTGTAGCCACACCTCGGGAGGGCGTGATTCCCGGGGCGCGCCCCGGCGGCCAGCCGGGTACGCGGCACGAAGTGCTGCTTAACTCACGGGGCAGGACAGCGGTGGTGGATTCGGCCGCAGCAGCCGGCATACTCCACGAGGCTGAGCTGCTGCTGGCCCCTGACGTGCGACGATCTTACACCTAGGCCTATCGCGGGCGCTGCCGGCGGGCAAGAATGTTGCCTATGAAACTCCCCGTCATGCCTCCTGTCCCGCCCATGCTCGCCAAGGCCGTCAGCGGCTTTGGCGGTGTCCCCGAAGGAGGCGGCCTCAGCTTCGAACCCAAGTGGGACGGGTTCCGGTCCATCATTTTCCGCGACGGGGATGATCTGGAGATTGGCAGCCGCAACGAGAAGCCCATGACCCGCTACTTTCCGGAGCTGGTGATTGCCCTGAAGGAGAATCTGCCGCCGCGGTGTGTGGTGGACGGTGAAATCATCCTGGTGGGTGCCTCCGGCGAACGGCTGGACTTCGACGCCCTGCAGCAGCGCATCCATCCCGCCGCCAGCCGGGTGAAAATGCTGTCCGAGCAGACGCCAGCCAGATTCGTGGCCTTTGACTTGCTGGCGCTCGGGGATGAGGACTACACCGGCAGGCCCTTCGCGGAGCGCCGGGCCGCCCTGGAAACGTCTCTCGCCGGCAGCAAGTCCCCCGTCCACCTCACCGCCGCCACCCAGGACGTGGCCACCGCAGAACAATGGTTCGAGCAGTTCGAGGGCGCGGGCCTGGACGGGATCGTGGCCAAGCCGCTGGATGGCACGTACCAGCCGGACAAGCGAGTGATGTTCAAGATCAAGCACGAACGCACGGCCGACTGCGTGGTGGCCGGCTACCGGGTGCACAAGAGCGGGCCGGACGCCATCGGTTCGCTGCTGCTCGGGCTGTACAGGGAGGACGGCGGCCTGGCCAGTGTGGGGGTGATCGGCGCCTTCCCGATGAAGCGGCGGCAGGAACTCTTCGAGCAGCTCCAGCCGCTTGTCACCGACTTCGATGACCACCCGTGGGCCTGGGCCAAACAGGCGGAAGGCGAGCGGACGCCGCGCAACGCCGAGGGCAGCCGGTGGAGCGGCGGCAAGGACCTGTCCTTTGTGCCCCTCAGGCCGGAACTGGTGGTGGAGGTCAGGTACGACCATATGGAGGGTGAGCGCTTCCGGCACACGGCCCAGTTCTCGCGCTGGCGGCCGGACCGGGATCCCGAATCCTGCACGTACGCCCAGCTGGAGGAGCCGGTGAACTTCGATCTCGCGTCGGTGCTGGAGACCGGACGCCCGTAGGGCCTCACGCCGCCGCCGGCGTGCTTCAGCTGCCGGACTGGCCCGTTTATCAACGCGAAAGCCCGCCATTTCCAGAAATGGCGGGCTCTCGGGTTTCAAAACCGGGCTGGTGCGTTACTTCAGGCCGAGCTGCTTGGTGGGTACCTTGTAGGTTTCCTTGGCCGTCAGGGCGGAGATCGCTGCGATACCGCAGATCACGGCGGTGAAGATGCTGATCTGGACCCAGCCGCCGGGCTTGATGCCGCCCATCGCAGCCACGATGGCCGGAGCAAAGCCTGCCATCAGGAAGCCCAGCTGCGTGCCAATCGCCAAGCCGGAGAAGCGGACCTTGGTGCTGAACATCTCGGCGTAGAACGACGGCCAGACCGCGTTGGAGGCTGCATAGCCGAAGGAGAAGAACCCGATGGCGGCCACGAACATCAGCGGCACGCTGCCGGACTCGAGGCTGAGCAGGAACAGCGGGGTAAGGACTGCGCTGGCCACTGCACCGTAGATGAAGACCGGCTTGCGGCCGATCCGGTCGGCAAGCTTGCCGAACAGCGGCTGGGTGCCCAGAGCCACGAGGTTGGCACCCACTACCAGCCACAGGGTGGTGGTGCCGTCTACGCCGGCCACCGTTTTGGCGTAGCTGATGGCCAGGGTGCCGAACACGGTGGAAACGGCGGCGATGAAGGCGCAGGCAACGACGCGCAGGACGTCGCGCCAGTGGCCCTTGAGGAGATCGGCAACAGGCAGTTTCGAGATCTGGGCCGTCTTCTGCGCTTCCGCGAAAGCGGGCGGTTCGTGCAGCGTGCGGCGGATGAAGAACGCAACCACAACGACGACGGCGCTGAGCCAGAACGGGATGCGCCAGCCGATGCCGTACTTGATCTCGTCCGGGAGGGCCAGGACGGGAATGAAGACGAGGGCTGCGAGGATTTGGCCGCCCTGGGTGCCGGTGAGGGTCCAGGAGGTGAAGAATGAGCGGCGATTGTCCGGGGCGTGCTCCAGCGTCATCGAGGAGGCGCCGGCCTGCTCACCTGCAGCCGAGAGGCCCTGGCAAAGCCGGGCCAGAACCAGCAGGGCCGGAGCCCACCAGCCTACGGTCTTGAAGTCGGGAAGGCAGCCGATCAGGAACGTCGAGGCGCCCATCAGGACCAGGGTGAACATCAGGACCTTCTGCCGGCCCACGCGGTCCCCGAAATGGCCCAGGATGACGGCGCCCACGGGCCGTGCCACGTAGGCAAAGCCGAAGGTGGCGAACGACATGATGGCCGCGTTCGCGTCGGCGCTGGGGAAGAAGACTGTCGGGAAGATCAGCGCTGCCGCGGAACCGAAGATGAAGAAGTCGTAATACTCGACGGCGCTGCCCAGGAAGCTGGCGAGGGCGGCTTTCTTTGGCGTCCCGGCCGGGGCAACGATGCCCGGCTCCGCGGACGGAAGTGTCTGGCTCATGGAGTTCCTTTTGGTGTGACGACGTTGTCGCGGATGGATCTGGAGAAGCGCAGCCGCACCTGCCTGTCGTGGCAGAGGGCGGTGCGGCTGGTGTCCGTTCAAAAGACCCGGACTAGTAGCCACATGGTGGGAGCTACTTGTGCGATACAGCAATGATGGCTGTGAGCACTGTCACTTGTCAAGAAAATAATCACCATCTAGAAATAGCTCTCACAATGTGGCAACATCGAGATATGAGTGTGAACCAAACCACAGCCGACAATGACGTCTCCAGCGGGCAAGACCCGAGCCCGGCCCCCGACCAGGCCGCCGCCCCCGCCCCAGGCGAGGGCAAGTCCGCCCGGTCCGCAGACCGCACCGACATGGTGGGCAAGGCACTAAGCCTGCTGGTCCTGCTGGGGGATGAGCCGCGCGGTGCAAGTGCCGCCGAGATCTCGCGCCGCGCCGAGCTTCCGTTCAGCACCACCTACCGGCTGCTGGGTTCACTCACCCGGGACGGTTTTGTGGACTACGAGCCGGACGGCCGGCGCTACCACCTTGGCCTGCGCATCTTCCAGCTGGGCCAGCGGGTCTCGAACCACCACGGCTTTGCCGGTACGGCGCTTCCGATCCTTCGCCGCGTCACCGACCAGACCGGCGAGGCCACCATCCTCAGCGTCCGCGACGGCCATCACCACCTCACCGTCAACAAGGTGGATGGCCCCCAGACGTTCCGTGTCACAAGCGACCCCGGCCACCTGGGCGCCCTGCATGCCACCGCGGTGGGCAAGGCCCTTGTGGCGTTTGCCGAGGATGCGGAACGGGAGGCCCTGATCGAGGAGCTCGACCTGGCGCCGCTCACCGACCACACCATCACCGACCGCGCCGCCTTCCGCGCCGAAATGGAGCGGGTTCGGCGTCAGGGTTTTGCCGTGATGGATGAGGAAAACGAGAACGGGATGCGCGCGGTGGCGGTCCCGCTTCTCAACGCCCAAGGCCATGCCTTTGCGTCGCTCGCCACTGCTGTCCCGGTTTTCCGCCTCAGTATGGAAGGCCTCCTGGCGCACGTTCCCCTGCTTCAGGACGCTGCTGCCGAGCTCGCCGCGCGGCTGCCGCAGCGCTAAAAACGGCCCCAAAAGTTCGCATGTAGAACAAGCGTGCGATAAGTGAACATCTGCTGTACTGTAATCCCTATCACCTGGCCCGCCGCGTCCGCCCTGTGCGCCGCCGCCCGTCAGGTGCCGTATCAAAGGAGCTGCCCGGATGAGCAATCGAACTGAGTCCTACCTTGTGGGACTGGTCGGCGACGGCGTCACGCCGTCACTCACTCCACCCATGCACGAACGCGAAGGCGACGTCCAAGGCCTGCGCTACCTCTACCGCCCCATCGACCTGCTGGAACTCGGATTGCCGGGCGACGCCGTCGGGGAGCTGCTTAAGTCCGCCCGCAGCCTCGGTTTCAACGGACTGAACATCACCCACCCCTGCAAGCAGCTGGTCCTCCAGCACCTTGACGAAGTCTCGCCGGATGCGCGCAGGCTCGGCGCCGTCAACACCGTGGTGATCGAAGACGGCCGCTTCATCGGCCACAACACCGACTTCTCCGGTTTCGCCGCCGCCCTGGCGTCCGGCCTTCCGGACGCACGGCTGGACCGCGTGGTCCAGCTCGGCGCAGGAGGCGCCGGGTCCGCCGTCGCCTACGCGCTGCTCACCGCCGGCGTGAAGGTGCTGGACCTGGTGGACACCGACGCCGCCCGCTGCGCGGCACGTGCCGCAGAACTGTCCGGGTTCTTCCCGGACCGCACCATTACACCGCGTACGACGGCGGAGCTGCCGCAGCTGATGCCGCCGGCTGACGGTCTGGTGCACTGCACACCCGTAGGCATGGCCGCTCATCCCGGCGCCCCGCTGGACCTGGAACTGCTCGAAGCCCGGCATTGGGTGGCGGACATCGTCTACCGGCCCATCGAGACCGACCTTGTGCTGAGCGCCCGCGCCAAGGGCTGCCAGGTCCTGGACGGCGGCCGCATGGCCGTTGGACAGGCGGCGGACTCGTTCCGGATCTTCACCGGCCTGGACGCCGACGCGGACCGCATGCGCAGCCACTTCCTGGAACTCGTGGCCCAGGAAGAGGTGGCTGCCTGATGCGCACCGGAATCGCCACAGTTTGCCTCTCCGGCACCCTGAAGGAAAAGATGCAGGCCTGCGCCATCGCAGGTTTCGACGGCATTGAAATCTTCGAGCAGGACCTCGTCACCTCGCCCCTCACCCCGGAGGACGTGCGCAAGATGGCGGCAGACCTGGGCCTGACGCTGGACCTTTACCAGCCCTTCCGCGACTTCGACAGCGTGTCCGAGGATCTCCTCGCCGCCAACCTTCGCCGCGCCGACGCCAAATTCAAGCTGATGGCCCGGCTGGGCATGGACACCGTGCTGGTCTGCTCCAACGTGGCCACCGCCAGCATCGACAGCGACGACCTCCGCGCGGAACAGCTCGGCCGGCTGGCTGCCCTGGCCGGGGATCACGGCGTCAAGGTTGCCTATGAGGCCCTGGCCTGGGGCAAGTACGTCAGCGATTACGAGCACGCCCACCGGCTGGTTGAGGCCGTGGACCACCCCAACCTGGGCACCTGCCTGGACTCCTTCCACATCCTCTCCCGCAACTGGGACACAGCGCCCATCGAAGCCTTCAGCCCGGACAAGATCTTCTTCGTCCAGGTGGCGGATGCCCCGAAGCTTTCCATGGACGTCCTGTCCTGGAGCCGGCATTACCGGGTGTTCCCCGGCGAGGGCCAGTTTGAGCTGGCCAAGTTCATGGGACACGTGGTCCGTGCCGGGTACAGCGGCCCGGTCTCGCTGGAAATCTTCAACGACGTCTTCCGGCAGTCCGATGTTGAGCGCACCGCCGTGGACGGCATGCGGTCGCTCATCTGGCTGGAGGAGCAGAGCGCCAAGTGGCTCGAGGCCAACGCCCCGGCCCTCTCCGCCGGAGCCCTCGGCACCCCCGGCATTGGTGCGAGTGGCAGTGGTGCCACGTCCCGCCGTCGTTATCCCATGGAACTGGCCACCCTCCCGCAGGTGGCCGAACCGGCCGGCTACAACTTTGCCGAGGTCAAGGCCGCCGACACCAAGGGCCTGGAAACGGTCCTGGGCCAGCTCGGCTTCGAATTCAACGGCCGTCACCGCACCAAGGACGTGCAGCTCTGGACCATGGGCCATGCCCGGGTCATCGTCAACGAGTCGGCGCCCGCTTCTTCCGACAGCGCGGCGGACACCTCACCGGCCATTGCCGCGTTGGGGTTCGACGTCGATTCCCCGGTGATCGCCTCGGCCCGGGCGCAGCAGCTCAAGGCCCCGGTGGTTCCGCGTAAGAGCCAGGCCAACGAGGAAGTGTTCCAGGGCTTCGCCGCGCCGGACTCCACAGAGATCTTCCTGTGCCAGGGCAGCCCCGACGGCACGGCCGCGTGGACCAGCGAATTCGGCGAGGGACTGGAAGTTCCGGTTGCCGGTGCCACCGCCGTGATCGACCACGTCAACCTCGCCCAGCCATGGCAGCACTTTGACGAGGCCGTCCTGTTTTACACGAGCGCTCTGGCGCTGGAGCCGCAACCTTTCGCCGAGGTGCCCAGTCCCACCGGGCTGGTCCGTTCGCAGGTCATGACCACCGGAGACAGGGCAGTGCGGCTGGTGCTGAACCTGGCGCCCCTGATCCAGCAGGACGGCGCTTCCGGAGCGGATCCATCGCGAACGGGCGCGCGGAGGACCTACCAGGAGCACATCGCGTTCGCGGTGGGCGATCTGGTGTCCACTGCCAGGGACTGCAAGGCCCGCGGACTGGAGTTCCTGCAGATCCCGGCCAACTACTACGAGGACCTGGCGGCCCGGTTCGGCCTCGATCCCGACTTCCTGGCGACGCTGCAGGAACTGAACCTCCTGTACGACCGCGACGCCGACGGCGAGTTCCTGCATTTCTACACCGCTACCGTGGGCAGCGTGTTCTTCGAAATGGTGGAACGCCGCGGCGCCTATGACGGCTACGGGGCGCCGAACGCTCCCGTTCGCCATGCAGTCCAATACGACCTCCTGCACCGACTCAACCCCGTACCCACCAGATAACACCAACACCCTGTGAAAGGAGGCTGCTGTGCCTGAAGAAATCAACTTTGAAACCTACAACGCGGATCCGCTCACAGAGGACGTGTCCGATGAAGTCACGGAGGCCGCAACGAAAGAGTACGCACCCCTGGACGCCGCCGCTGAGTCGCAGGCGGATCTCAGCGCCGAGATGAAGGCGCTCGGCGATGCCTACGCCCAGGCCCTCAAGAACGGCGGCCAGGCTGAAATCCAGCCGCGGCTGGACTACGCACCGTACCGCAGCAGCGTCCTGCGCCACCCCACCAAGGACCTGCACCACGCGGACCCTGAGACCATCGAGCTGTACTCGCCGGCGTTCGGGCACATGGACGTGCACGCACTGGAGGCGGACCTCACCATCCAGCACAACGGTGAACCCTTGGGTGAACGGATCGTTGTGTCCGGGCGCGTCCTCGACGGTGACGGCCGCCCCGTGGCCGGCCAGCTCGTGGAGATCTGGCAGGCCAACTCGGCCGGCCGCTACATCCACAAGCGCGACCAGCACCCGGCACCGCTGGACCCCAACTTCACCGGCGTGGGCCGCTGCATCACCGGGGCTGACGGCTCCTACAGCTTCACCACCATCAAGCCCGGCGCCTACCCGTGGAAGAACCACCTCAACGCCTGGCGCCCGGCCCACATCCATTTCTCCCTGTTCGGCTCCGAATTCACTCAGCGGATCATTACCCAGATGTACTTCCCGGGCGACCAGCTGTTCCCGCTGGACCCGATCTACCAGTCGATCGTGGACCGGGACGCCCGCGACCGGCTCGTGGCCACCTACAACCACGAGCAGACCAAACCTGAGTGGGCCATGGCCTACAACTGGGACATCGTCCTGACCGGGTCGAAGCGGACCTGGACCGAGAACGAGGCCCTCGGAGCGGAAGGAGATGACCATGAGTAATCCCAGCCCCACCAAGCTGACTCCCACCCCCGGCCAGACAGTCGGACCCTTCTTCGGCTACGCACTGCCCTACGCCAAGGACCGCGAACTGCTGGCTCCCGGTTCCCCGGGATCCATCCGGCTCCAGGGCACCGTGTATGACGGAGCGGGCCACCCGATCCCGGACGCGATCCTGGAAATCTGGCAGGCTGATTCCGAGGGCAAAGTCCCGCAGCACACCGGATCGCTGGTGCGCGACGGCTACACGTTCACCGGTTTCGGCCGCAGCGCCGTAGGCAACACCGGCGTCTTCACCTTCACCACCGTCAACCCCGGCCCCACCGAGGAAGGCGCAGCAGCCTTCATCTCCGTGGCGGTCTTTGCCCGCGGCCTGATGAACCGCCTCTTCACCCGGATCTACCTGCCGGAAAACGAAGAGGCGCTGGCGAAGGACCCGCTGCTGAGCTCCCTGGATCCGGAACGCCGGAAGACGCTGATCGCCCGCCGCGACGCCGACGGCGGACTCACCTGGGACATCCGCCTGCAGGGTGAGGGCGAAACAGTCTTCCTGGACTTCCAGTGACTGGTGCCGCCCTGGGTTCCGGAAGCGCGGCCGACGGCGACGTCGGCCTGCTCAGCCCTGTCTCGGCGTCGCCCCTGGTGGCGGCGCTGACCGGCGACCAGGCTGTGCTCGGGGCGATTCTCGCCGTCGAGTCCGGCTGGGCCGCCGTGCTGGACAAGGCGGGCCTGGCACCTGCCGGGTCCGCCGCCGTCGTGGCGTCCGCGGCAGAAGCGGGCCGCTACGACGCAGCAGACATCGCGCTCCGGGCCCAGGGCGGCGGCAACCCCGTCATCCCGTTGCTGGCTGACCTGCGGAAACAGGTTTCGGCGCTGGACGCCACCGGCATTGGTGCCGGAAAAGCCGTGCACACCTCGCTGACCAGCCAGGACGTGCTGGACACGGCCCTGATGCTGCTGGCGCGCAACACCGTTGAGGCGCTGCTCGGCGACCTGAAAAGCACGACGACGGCGCTTGCTGCGTTGGCGGAACAGCATGCGGACACGCTGGGCGTGGGCAGGAGCCTGACCCAGCATTCCCTCCCGTTTACGTTCGGGCTCCGGGCAGCGCAATGGTTCCATGGCGTGGCCGCCGCGGGTCACCAACTGGAAACCGTTCAGTTCCCGGTGCAGTTCGGCGGCGCCGCCGGAACCCTCGCCGCCGCAACCGTACTGAGCGACGGCACGTCCGCCACGCCGTTCACGCTGGCCGATTCCCTGGCCAAACAGCTGGGCCTCGCCCCTTCCCCGGCACCATGGCACACCAACCGGCTGGCCGTCACCGCCCTCGGCAACGCCCTTGCCACAGTGCTCGGCGCCGCCGGCAAGATCGCTACGGACGTCCTCTTTATGAGCCGGCCCGAAGTAGCCGAACTCGCCGAACCCCGCGCTGCGGGCCGCGGCGTGTCCTCCGCCATGCCGCAGAAGCAGAACCCGGTGCTGTCCGTCCTGATCCGCAGCGCCGCGCTCCAGGCTCCGCAACTCGTGGCCCAACTGCACGTGGCCGCCGCCAACTTCAACGACGAACGGCCCGACGCCGCCTGGCACACCGAATGGCCGGCACTCCGCCAGCTGCTGCGGCTGGCGCTGGGCGCCGCGGGGCATCTCCGCGAGCTGGCTGAAGGCCTCCAGGTTTTCCCGGATGCCCTGCGCCGTAACCTGGACCTGGCCGGACCGCTGCTGCTGGCCGAAGGGGTGGGCGCCGCCGTCGCCCCGCTCCTGGCCGAGAAGGATGGCCGCACGGGCAAGGAGCAACTGCAGGAAGTGGTGAACCGGACCTTGGCCGCGCCTGCCGCTGAGCAGGGAGCCACCTACCGCCGCGAGCTCCGCGAGGCCGTCCCCGGGGACGTGCTAACTGATCTTCGGCTGGACGAACTCCTTGACCCCGCCAATTACGTGGGACAGGCAGCAGAAATCTCCCGGCGCATCCTGGCCGCGTACCCCGATTTTGCCCCGGCCAACCCCGGGTCAGCAGGCCCTGTCCCCTCAACCCACCCCGACCAGAACGGAGCCAACCGTGGCTAAACCGACCCTGAAGGCAGTTCTGCTTTCGCCCGAACGAGCCCTCGGCGAACACCCGCTGCTGGTGGTTGGCCCGTCCCTTGGTACCTCGTCCGCAGTCCTCTGGGGCGCGACCGCCACGCTGCTGGCCAACGACTACGACGTGGTGGCCTGGGACCTGCCCGGCCACGGCGTCTCACCCAAGGCCACCGAAACCTTCGACGTCGCCGCGCTGGCGGACTCCGTCGTCGAGCTGGTGGACTCGATTGCCCCCGGCGAGACGTTCCACTACGCCGGCGTCTCCCTCGGCGGTGCCACCGGACTGCAACTCGGCATGAAGCACGGCGAACGCCTCAAGAGCCTGTCCGTCCAGTGTTCCGGCGCCAAGATCGGCACCCCGGAAGGCTGGCTGGACCGGGCCGAACTGGTCCGCTCCCAGGGTACCCCCGTGGTCATCCAGGGCTCGGCGGAGCGCTGGTTCGCACCCGGGTTCATGGACCGCCAGCCGGACCTGAGCAGCAAGCTCCTGCACTCCCTCCGGGACGCCGACCGCTTCAGCTACGCGTTCTGCTGCGAGGCGCTGGCCGCCTATGACGTCCGCACCGAACTCGGCAGCATCACGGTCCCCACCCAGGCTGTGGCGGGTGTGGCGGACACTGTTGTGCCGCCGTCGTTCGCGGAAGAAATCGCTGCCGGCATCACCGCCGGGGGAGGCACCGCGAACGCGGTATCCCTGGAAGGCGTGGCGCACCTGGCCCCCGCGGAGGCACCCGCCCACGTTGCCGAACTGCTGCGGAGCCTCATCACGTGGAGCGAATCGCGCGGAGCGGCCAAGTGAGCGGGCCGGGTGCCGGAAGCGAACGGCACGGCGTGGTGCAGCCGGACGCCACCAGCCAGGAAATTTACGACGGCGGCATGGTGGTCCGGCGCGAAGTGCTGGGCGCCGCGCACGTGGACCGGGCGAACGCCAGGAAGGACGGGTTCACCGAGGACTTCCAGGACATGATCACGCGGATCGCGTGGGGCGGCATCTGGACCCGCCCCGGCATTTCGCGCCAGATGCGCTCCGCCGTGACCATCACCGCGATGGTGGCGCACGGGCACTGGGAGGAGCTGGCCATGCACATCCGGGCGGCCCTCACCAACGGCCTGAGCAGGGACGAAATCAAGGAAATCCTGCTGCAGACCGCCATCTACTGCGGCGTGCCGTCCGCCAACACGGCGTTCAAGACCGCGCAGCAGGTCTTCCATGAAATGGACAACGAGGAGATCGACACGACCCGAGCCGACGCGCCTGACCTCCCCCAAACCTGACCGCCCCAACCTGCACCCACCCAACTGACTCGCACTTGACGTCGTGAAACGCGCGTTTGGCGACGTTAACTGCCAGTCAGTTGGGTTCCCAGACAACAAGAGGAACATCATGAACCAGGCTTTTGTGTACGACGCCGTTCGCACCCCGTTCGGGAAGTTCGGCTCCGGCCTCGCGGCCGTCCGCCCGGATGACCTTGCAGCGCACGTGATCAAGGAATCCGTCAAGCGTGCCCCGGGACTGGACCCCGAGCGGATCGACGAGGTGGTGTTCGGCAACGCCAACGGCGCCGGCGAAGAGAACCGCAACGTCGCCCGGATGGGCACCCTGCTCGCGGGCCTGCCCGTCTCCATCCCCGGCACGTCCGTGAACCGGCTCTGCGGCTCCTCCCTGGACGCCGCGATCATCGCCTCGCGCCAGATCAACGCCGGCGACGCCGAATTGATGCTCGTCGGCGGGGTTGAATCCATGTCCCGGGCGCCCTGGGTGCTGCCCAAGACCGAGAAGCCCTACCCCGCGGGGGACCTGAACCTTGCCTCCACCACGCTGGGCTGGCGCCTGGTCAACAAGGCCATGCCCAAGGACTGGACCATCTCCCTGGGCGAGGCCACCGAACGGCTCCGCGAAAAGTACGGCGTGACCCGCGAACAGCAGGACGAGTTCGCCGCGAACTCCCACAACCTCTCAGCCGCGGCGTGGGACGAAGGCTTCTACGACAACCTGGTCACCACGGTCCCGGGCACCGACCTGGTCCGGGATGAAGGCATCCGCGCCGGCTCCTCGGCCGAGAAGCTCGCCGGCCTGAAGACTGTGTTCCGCACGGAGAACGGCACCGTCACCGCCGGGAACGCGTCGCCCCTGTCCGACGGCGCGTCCGCGGCCTGGATCGGCTCCGAGGCGGCCGCCGGGCTGCTCGGGCTTGAGCCGTTGGCCCGCATCGCGGGGCGCGGCGCGCACGCCAACGATCCCCAGTTCTTCGGCTACGCCCCCGTCGAGGCGGCGAACAAGGCCCTCGCGAAGGCCGGCATCGGCTGGGACCAGGTGGGCGCCGTCGAACTTAACGAAGCGTTCGCCGCGCAGTCCCTGGCCTGCATCAGCGCCTGGGGCATCGACCCCGCGATCGTGAACCGGCACGGCGGCGCGATCGCGATGGGCCACCCCCTCGGCGCGTCCGGCACGCGCATCCTGGGCACCCTCGCCCGGTCCCTGCAGGCCTCCGGCGAACGCTGGGGCGTCGCCGCGATCTGCATCGGCGTGGGCCAGGGCCTCGCCGTCGTCCTCGAAAACGTCACTGCCGGAACCAAGGCCTAAGGAAAGGCATAACAATGCTGAATTTTGTTGACACCGTAGCCGAGGCCGTGGCCGGCATCAAGGACGGCTCCACCGTGATGATCGGCGGGTTCGGCAACGCCGGGCAGCCCTTCGAACTGATCGACGCGCTGATGGACTGCGGCGCCAAGGACCTGACCGTGGTGAACAACAACGCCGGCCAGGGCGATCAGGGCCTTGCGCTGCTGATCAAGGAAGGCCGGGTGAAGAAGATGATCTGCTCCTTCCCGCGGCAGTCCGACTCCTGGCACTTCGACGCCAAGTACCACGCCGGCGAAATCGAGCTGGAGCTGGTCCCGCAGGGCAACCTGGCCGAGCGGATCCGCGCTGCGGGCGCCGGAATCGGCGGGTTCTTCACCCCCACGGGTTACGGCACCATGCTCGCCGAGGGCAAGGAAACCCGGATGATCGACGGCCGCGGCCAGGTGTTCGAAACGCCCATCCACGCCGACGTCGCCCTGATCAAGGCACTGAAGGCCGACGGCGTGGGGAACCTCGTGTACCGCAAGACCGCCCGGAACTTCGGCCCCATCATGGCCGCTGCTGCCAAGCACACGGTGGTCCAGGTCTCCGAGATTGTCCCCACGGGCGGCCTCGACCCTGAAAACGTCGTGACCCCCGGAATCTACGTCAACAGCATCGTGAAGGTGGCCTGAGCATGAGCACTGCAACTTCCATCCAGACGTCCGACAAGCCCCTGGGCCGCAACGAGTTGGCCGAGCTGGTGGCCCGGGACATCAAGCCCGGCTCGTTCGTGAACCTCGGCATCGGCCAGCCCACCCTGGTGTCCAACTACCTCAAGCCGGAGCAGAACATCACGCTCCACACGGAGAACGGCATGCTGGGCATGGGTCCCGTGGCCGAGGGAGACCAGATCGACGGCGACCTCATCAATGCCGGCAAGATCCCAGTGACTGAACTCCCGGGGGCGTCCTACTTCCACCACGCCGACTCGTTCGCGATCATGCGCGGCGGCCACCTGGACATCTGCGTCCTGGGTGCGTTCCAGGTCTCCGCCACCGGCGACCTCGCCAACTGGCACACCGGCGCCCCGGACGCCATCCCCGCCGTCGGCGGTGCGATGGACCTGGCCACCGGCGCCAAGGACGTCTTTGTCATGATGACGCTCCTGACCCGCGAGGGCGCCTCCAAGATTGTGGAGGCGTGCACCTACCCGCTCACCGGCGTCGGCTGCGTCACCCGCGTGTACACGGACAAGGCTGTCTTCCTGACGGGACCCGACGGCGTCACGGTCCGTGAGACGTTCGGCTGCACCTTGGAGGAACTCCAGGAGCTCGTCCCGGTGCCGCTGAAGGCAGCGGCTTAGTTCAGGCCCGGGCGCCCCTAGGATTGGTAACCATGACCAACGCACCAGCCACTGCACGTACCGCTCCGCAGGCGAGTGACCAGTACGTGCAGTCGCTGGCGCGCGGGCTGGCCGTCATCCGCGCGTTTGATAACGAACACCCGGTCATGACCCTCACCGAGGTGGCGGCCCGGACCGACCTGACCCGGGCCACCGCCCGCCGGTTCCTGCACACGCTCGTGGAGCTGGACTATGTGCGGACCGACGGTAAGACGTTTGCCCTGACGGCCCGGGTCCTGCAGCTCGGCTACGCCTACCTCTCCGGGCTGTCCCTGCCGCAGCTGGCCCAGCCGCATCTGGAAGACCTGTCCCTCACACTGGGCGAGTCAACTTCCGCTGCCGTGCTGGACGGCACCGAGATCGCCTACATCGCGCGGGTGACCACGCGACGGATCATGAACGTGGGCATCACGGTGGGCACCCGCTTCCCCGCCTACGCCACGTCCATGGGCAGGGTGTTGCTGGCTGCCTTGCCGCCCGCGAAACTGAAGGAGTACCTGGCCGCAGCGGACATCAAGCCGCTGACCCCCCGGGCTTTGGGGAGCGTCCCCGAGCTGCTGGCGGTGCTGGACACTGTCCGGGCCCAGGGCTGGTGCCTGCTGGACCAGGAGCTCGAAATGGGCCTGATGTCCGTGGCGGCCCCCGTGTATGACGGGCCCACCAAGGTGGTGGCAGCAGTGAACGTATCGCTGCAGGCCCAGTCCGTCGCGGCCCAGCCAGACCCGGACGCCTACCTCGCCGCGGCAGCCCGGGAAATTGTGGCCACGGCGAAGCTGATCTCGGCGGACCTGACCGCGCGGCGCTAAAAGCAACAGAGGACGACGGCGGGATTCCCGCCGTCGTCCTTTTCTTTTGGCAGCGTTGCGGCTACTTGATGGGATTGCCCAGCTCACGCAGCGGGGTTTTATTGGTTTCGCGGGCCCAGAGTGCGCCGGCGACGGCGAGGATTGAGGATGCGGCAACGATCCAGGCCGCCGGTCCCCAGTTGGCCTTTTCAGCTCCCACGAGGGCGGTGCCCAGCAGCGGGGTGAAGCCGGCGCAGAGAATGCCGATCTGCAGGCCGATGGCCATTCCCGGGTAGCGGACCTTGACGTTGAAGAGTTCGGCGAACCAGGCGGGGTAGATCGCGTTGGACATTGCATAGGTACCCGCGGTGATCAGGGTGCTGGCCAGGAAGATCATCGGGATGTTGCCCGTGGAGATCACCGAGAAGTACACAAAGATCATGATGCCTGAGCCCAGGACACCGGCGATGAAGACCGGGCGCCGGCCGAACTTGTCCGACAGCAGGGCAAAGAGCGGCTGGGAGACGATGGCGATCACGTTGCCCACGATGCTGACCCAGAGCATGGTGGACGCCGGCACGCCAACGGACACGGCGTAGGCCAGCCCGAAGGACTGCATAAACGTGTTGGTGACGGTTTCGAAGGACATCAGGGCCACCTGGAAGAACTGGGCCGGGTGGGTCCTGAACATCTGCGCGAAGGGGAGTTTAACGAGTTCGCCGTGGTCGTGCTTTTCCTCGAAGACTTCGGGTTCTTCCAGTGAACGCCGGACCAGGTAGGCGACGATCAGCACAACGATGGAAAGCCAGAACGGGATCCGCCAGCCCCAGGCGAGGCGGTCTGCCTCGCTCATGGCGGCCACGGGCAGGAAGGCGAGGGAGGCCAGCACGATGCCGGCGGCGATGCCGCTCATGGCAAAGCTGGCAAAGAAACCGCGCCGGCCCTCCGGTGCTTCCTCGGTGGAGAGCGCCGACGCCCCGGCTGTTTCGGCGCCGGCGGAGAGGCCCTGCATGAGCCGCAGGAGGACCAGCAGGGCGGGGGCCCAGTACCCGGCGGTATTGAAGTCCGGCAGGGCGCCGATCAGGAACGTTGCGCTGCCCATGAGGACCAGCGTCAGGACCAGGGTGTTTTTGCGCCCGATCCTGTCGCCCAGGTGGCCGAACACCACTGCGCCGAATGGCCTGGCGACGTAGGCCACTCCGAATGTCGCGAAGGACGCCAGCAACGCGATGGTCGGATCGCCGGAGGGGAAGAAGATCTTCGAGAAGACCAGGGAGGCGGCCGTGGCGTAGATAAAGAAGTCGTAATACTCAAGGGCGCCGCCGAGGAAGGCGGCCAGGGCTGCTTTCTTCGCGCGCTTCAGTTGGCGCTCTACCTGTGCCGGCGTCTGGGTCTGGGACCCCGCTGCGATGTTTGTCATTCCGCTGCTTCCTTCCACGCTGAAGGCTGTGGTTTGTTTTGTCGGATTGTGTGCGCATACCGTACATGTGTGCGGAATGCGATTTATTAGAGCATACTGGGTGGTGAGTCATATCACAACGCCCGCGCCAAAAGAGGCATGCGAGAGCTGACCGGCGCGGCCCTCAGGAAGGTTGACATGGAAGACGCAACGGCGGACTCCCGCTTATTCCTCATTGGCTCCGCCGCTTCGCAGGCAATGTCGCCGGGGCTCTGGAATCCCCTCCTGGAACAGTTGGGCAGCAGCTGGACGTACGAGGCGTGGGACGTGCCCGCGGAGCAGGCCATGACGCGCGTCCGGGGCCGCTTGCTGGACCGTGACGTCGTGGCGGCCAACGTCACCATGCCGCACAAGCAATGGGCGGCCGGGACGGCAGACAGCTCAACCGATGCAGTGCAGCTCAGCGGTGCCTGCAACCTGCTGGTCCGGCAGGGACGCAGGCTGCATGGCCACAACACGGACATCACCGCTGCGGCTGTCCTCCTGGGCAACCGGTATCAACGGCACGCGCTCCTCCTCGGAGCCGGGGGAGCAGCCCGGGCCGCGTTGATCGCGCTGGACCGAAACGTGGGCAAGGTATCCATTACTGACCGGGATCCGAACGCTTCCGGAGATTTGCTGCACCTTGCCCTTGACCTCGGCATCGACGCGCAAGCCGTCACGTGGCAGCAGGCGCAGGACCTGGCTTCCGAGGCGTCCCTGATTGTCAATGCCACGCCCATCGGCAAAGGCATTTCAGACGGGCCGGCCTGGGGCGACGGACCGGTCGCCGCCGATGCCCTGGTGTACGACTTCGTCTACGCCGGCCATGTCACGGCCAGCATTGCCAAGGCCCGGGAAGCCGGCGCCACCTGCGTTGACGGGTGGGACCATCTGCGGGAACAGGCCGTGGCCATGGTCCCGCTCCTGGGCCTCGACGGGGCGGCCGACTCGTTACTGGCGGAATCCCTCGATGGGCTGAAATCCAGGCACTAAGCATCAAGCGGGAGGGTGCCGGTTTCAGCGGCCGGCGCGGACAGCCTGCCTATAAGATCGGATCAGGCCCTACCCCGGCAGCACCGCGCGGGCGGCCATATGGAGAGGAACAGCAGTTCAATGGAGGAGCAGCCAGCCTACTTTGTGAAGTCGGTTGAAAAGGCCTTTGACGTGCTGCTGGCTTTCAGTCCTGAGCATCCGCGGTTGACCGTCTCCCAGATTGCGGCACGGACGGACATGACCAGGGCTTCGGCGCGGCGCTTCCTCATGACGCTGGCGGATCTGGGCTACCTCCGGGCTGAGGGCGCGAGCTTCGAATTGACCGCCCGCTCGCTGGACATTGGCCGTTCCTTCCTTGCGGGCATGGCCCTTCCCAACGTGGCCGAGCCGCACCTGAAGTCCCTTGCCGAGAGTTTGAATGAGACAACGTCCCTGTGCATCCTTGACGGCGCCGACGTGGTGTACGTCGCGTGCGTTCCGTCCCCGAGGCTGCTCAGTGTTTCGATCACGGTGGGCACCCGCTTCCCGGCGTGGGCAACCTCCATGGGCAGGGTCCTGCTCGCCGGGCTTCCCGAAAAGAAGCTGCAGATGTACCTCGATTCAGTTCATTTCCAGCGTTTTACCGGACGTTCCATCGGCAGCCGGGATGAGCTCCGGAGCGAGGTGGACTCGGCGCGGACGCGGGGATGGTCCATGGTGGCCGAAGAGCTGGAGGACGGGCTGCGTGGCGTGGCCGTTCCGGTGTGGCGTGGAAACGAGGTGGTTGCGGCCGTCAACGTCTCGCTGCAGACGCACCGGGCCTCCGCGGAAACCATCGAAAAGACGGTCATTCCCCTGCTTCAGGAGACTGCCGCAAAGATAGCCCTGGACTACGCCGGACCGCATGCTGCCTTCGCCCGGGTCGCGGGGGCATAGAATCTAGCCAACTACGTCCGTAAGGGAGCTGGCGGTTGATACTGGGCATACCGCGGGAACGGCATGAGGGTGAGCGCCGTGTTGCCGCCACACCGGAAACGGTCAAGCAACTGACGGGGCTGGGCCTCGACGTCCTGATCGAAGCGGGCGCGGGTGCCGCCGCCGATCACTCAGACCACGAGTACGTCCTGGCGGGGGCGTGCGTCCGCCAGGCCCTCGATCCCGCCGAGTTGGATATCCTCGCCCACGTCCGTCCGTTGGAACCGGCGACGGCGAAGGCCCTGAAACGGGGCGCCGTCACCGTGGGCCTGGCCTCGCCGTCGTCCGAGCTGGCAACTGTGCAGGCTCTCGCGGAGGCCGGCGTCACCTCCTTCGCCCTGGAGTTGGTGCCCCGCATCTCCCGCGCCCAGTCCATGGACGCCCTCAGCTCCCAGGCGCTGGTGGCCGGGTACCGGTGCGTGCTGGAGGCCGCCATCCGGTTCCCCCGGTTCTTCCCGCTCTACATGACGGCCGCCGGGACTGTCCCGCCGGCGCGCGTGCTGGTGCTCGGCGCCGGAGTCGCGGGGCTGCAGGCCATCGGTACCGCCAAGCGGCTCGGCGCGCGCGTGTCCGCCAACGACATCCGGCCCGCGTCAGCCGACGAAGTGGCATCCATGGGCGGAACCTTCATCAAACTGGACCTGGAAACCGCCGAGGCGTCCGGCGGCTATGCGCGCGAACTCAGCGCGGACCGCGGCGCCCTCCAGCGCGAACTCCTCGCCCCGCACGTCGCCCAGGCGGATGTCCTGATTACGACGGCGGCAGTCCCCGGCCGGCGCGCCCCGCTCCTGGTGAGCCGCGGGATGGTGCAGGGCATGCGCCCCGGTTCCGTCGTCGTCGACCTCGCTGCAGAGTCCGGCGGCAACGTGGAGGGCTCGGTGCCCGGCGAGGACATCCTGGTGCCCACCGCCGACGGCCAAGGCCACGTCACGCTCGTGGGGCTGAAGGACGCGCCGTCCGCGATGGCCTCGGACGCCTCCAGGCTCTACGCCAAGAACATTGCCAACCTGCTCGGTCTCATGACCCGGGACGGCACCGTGGCTCCCGACTTCGGTGACGACGTGATCTCCGGCGCCTGCCTCACCCACGACGGCGCCGTGCGGCACCTGCCCACCGCCGAAGCCCTGGCGGGGGCCCTGCAGAACGAGGGGGGAAGCTGATGGATGGCATGAGCCTGCTGACCGTGACCGTGCTGGCGGTGTTTGTGGGCTTCGAGGTGGTTTCGAAGGTTTCCAGCACCCTGCACACGCCCCTCATGTCCGGAGCCAATGCCATCCACGGCATCATCCTGGTGGGTGCCGTGATCGTGGCCGGCCAGGCAGCGGACCCGGGCATCCTGGCGGTGGCGCTGCTCGCTGTGGTGCTGGCCACTGCCAACCTGGTGGGCGGGTTTGTGGTCACCGACCGGATGCTGCACATGTTCCGTGGGCGCAAGGAACCCGTCCGCGCTGACGTGCAGGGTACCGGGCCTGCAGCCGGGGAGGACGGAAAGTGAGCCTCCTGGACCCCGTCTGGACCTCCCTGCTGTACCTCGCCGCCGCGGTGTTTTTCATCCTCGCCCTCCGTGGCCTCAGCTCTCCCCGGACGGCCCGCCGCGGCAACCTGATCGGGGCCTTCGGTGCGTTGCTCGCCGTCGTCACGGTTTTCCTGTCGGCCCGGCTGGAGAACATCCCCTGGATCATCGGCGCCATGGCAGTGGGGACGGCGGTGGCGGCCCCGGTGGCCCGGCGGGTGAAGATGACCCAGATGCCCCAGCTGGTTGCCCTGTTCAACGGCGTCGGTGGCGGCGCTGCGGCGCTCGTCGCCCTGCTGGAACTCGGCCACACCGAGGACCCCTGGGTGCGGCTCGCGATCGTTTTCACGCTCCTGGTGGGGGCGGTTTCCTTCGCCGGATCGGGCCTGACGTTCGCCAAACTCCAGGAACTGATGACCACCCGTCCGGTGCTGTTCCCCGGACTCCCCGTGGTGATGGCGGCAGTGCTGCTCGCGGCGGTGGGCGCCGCCATTGCCGTGATCCTGACGGGTTCGCTGGCACTCGCGGTGCTCCTCATGGTGCTGGGTCTCGCCGCTGGTGCGCTGCTGGTGCTTCCGGTGGGCGGGGCCGACGTGCCCATCGTCATCTCGCTCCTGAACGCCTTCACCGGCCTCGCGGTGGCGGCGTCCGGCGTGGTGCTGGGCAACGTGCTGCTGGTCGTGGCGGGAACCCTTGTGGGCGCTTCCGGCACCATCCTGACCCGGGCCATGGCCGCGGCGATGGGCCGCAGCGTTGCCGGCATCCTGTTCGGCGCCTTCAAGGGAGGCTCGACGGCGGGATCCACCGCCGTGAGCGAACGTCCGGTCAGGTCCTCCAGCGCCGAGGACGTCGCGGTCCTGCTGGGCTACGCGCAGCGGGTGATCATTGTGCCGGGCTACGGGCTGGCCGTGGCGCAGGGCCAGCACACCGCCGCGGAACTGGCGCTGGCCCTGGAGGCGCGCGGCATCGACGTGGACTTTGCCATCCACCCCGTGGCGGGCCGGATGCCCGGGCACATGAACGTGCTCCTGGCCGAGGCCAACGTGCCGTACGAGTCGCTGAAGGAAATGGGCGAGATCAACTCCGAATTCCGGACGGCTGATGTTGCGCTGGTGGTGGGCGCCAACGACGTGGTGAACCCGGCCGCGAAGACGTCCTCCGGCTCGCCGATCTACGGCATGCCCATCCTGGAGGTGGCCGAGGCGCGCCAGGTGATCTTCCTGAAACGCTCCATGCGGCCCGGTTTCGCGGGGATTGAGAATGAGCTGCTGTACGAGCCGCAGACGTCCCTGCTTTTTGGCGACGCCAAGGATTCGTTAGCCAAGGTGCTGGGCGCCGTCAAAGCCCTGTAGCAAGTAGCCTTTCTACAGGCATATTCAACTTCACCGAAGGACACCATGACTGCCAGCAACTCCAACGACCTCAAGCGCCCGGCCATCATCATCAATCCCGCCAAGCCGGTGGAGGTTGACGTGAAGGCACTCGCGGCCAAGCACTGCTCGGAGAACGGCTGGGGTGAGCCCATCTGGCTCGAGACCACCAAGGACGACCCGGGTGTCGGGCAGGCGAAGGAGGCACTCAAGCAGGGGGCCGACGTCGTGATTGCTGCCGGCGGCGACGGCACCGTGCGGTGCGTGGCGGAGGTGCTGGCCGGCGGTGACGTGCCCATGGGGCTGCTGCCGTTCGGTACGGGCAATCTCCTGGCCCGCAATTTGGGGATGGACGTCACGGACTTTGACGGCGCCATGGCCGGCGCGCTGGCGGGAACCGAGCGGAAGATCGACGTTGTCCGCGCACGCCGGAAGGACCCGGACAAGGAGCAGCTGTTCCTGGTCATGGCCGGGGTGGGCTACGACGCCACCATCATGGCCGACACCAACGAGGACCTCAAGGACAAGGTGGGCTGGCTGGCCTACGTGGACGCCGGGATCCGGAACCTGCCCGGCAAGCCGGTCAGGGCTACCATCACGGTTGACGGCAATGAGGTGGTGCACCGCGGCATCCGCAGCGTCATGGTGGGCAACTGCGGCAAGGTCCAGGGCGGCCTGGAAATCTTCCCCGACGCCAAGATGGACGACGGCCTGCTGGACGTGGCGGTACTGGCGCCCCACCACGGCAAGTTCGGCTGGCTCTCCGTGATCGCCGGCATGATCGGCAAAGGCCGGGGCAAAGACACAGCGGTGGAGTACTTCCAGGGGAAATCGGTGGAGATCACGCTGGAGCACAACGACGACTACCAGCTCGACGGCGATCACGACGGCGAAGGCAGGCACGTCCTGATGACCATGGACCCGGGGGCGCTCACCATTCGGATGTAACCCGCCCAACTGGGTAGCAGCAGATGTCGTTTTGAGGGCTGAGAACGACATCTGCTGCTACCTACATGGGTGAGCCGGCTTCTCGGGGGGAAACCGGCGCCGGGCGGTGGGCCAGGATCTCGGCGAGCTCGGCTAGCCGGTGCGCACGGGCTGATTCGGCGGGCGTGAACGGCTCCCCCGGCCGGACAAAGGTGAGCGGTCCGTGCCAGGCGGTGGGGATCTTCAGGCGCGTACCGGCGTCGTAATTTTCGACGGCGGCCTCCGACCTCGTGAGGATCCGGGCGTGCAGCAGTTCCGCCACTGCAAGCGGCAGTTCCCCTGGTGCGCCGGCCACTCTCGCCGCGAGGCTGAGCGCCCTGGTCTGGCCGTCCGCCAGGGCCAGCGCGGTGGTGGGCCACACGTGGGAACGGGAGCCGCCGGCGTCGTCCAATGCCTCCAGCAGTTGCCGCTCACTGATGTTTCCCGGCGCGGACAGCACAAACTCGTCCAGCACTCCGTTGGCGACCGGGTGGACGTGGATGCTGAGGATGTTGGTCTCCAGCCGGGACAGCGCCCGCGTGACCTTCTGCAGCGTACCCGGCTGGTCCTGCAGGACCGTGCGGGCCCGCCATAATGCCGGTGCACTGCCCAGTTTCTTCCTGTGCCGCAGCGCGGGCGCGTGCAGCCAGCCGCGGAGGATCCTGGCGGCCGAGGGTTCGGCCACCCAGATGACCAGTACCGTGGCAGTCAGGGTGAGGACAAGCACCTTGGCCACGTACGGCAGGTGCGTTTCCACCACCAGGGCATGGACCAGCAGTTCAATCGGGAGCATCACGGCCACGTTGGCCACGGTCAGTCGGGTCTTGGTGGGTTCGGGCATCAGGCCGCAGACTTCACAGCTCAGGTCACTCGCCGTATGGGCTGTTGCAGTGCGTGCAGAGGGCTTCATGGCTCCAGCGTTGCGTGCTGGTGTTTCGGGGACGTTGCCCTCCCGTTCCAAACGTGGGAAAGCTCCGGGACATAGGATTGGAAAGCTGGTACCGCCGTTCCAAAGCGGGTACTGACCGCCAGGGGCTACCGAAGGAAGAGGCACCCGGAACGTGAAGTTCTTCGCCGAAATGTTCAGCATTGCGCCGAGCAACAATGACCATCAGCCGGCCCTGCGCTGCGCCGTCGGAATATTTGTTCCGCTGCTCACCCTGCTTCTCCTGGGGAGGCTGGACTTGGCAATTTTCGCCTCCTTCGGCGCGTTCACCGGGATCTACGGACGAAACGAACCACATGGCGCCAGGTTTGTGTTGCAGCTTCGGGCAGGCCTGCTGATGCTGCTGGTCATGTTCCTGGCGGCGCTCGCGGCGAGGGCGGGCGACGCCTGGGGACTGGACCAGGCCGCCGCCACGTGGTTCCTGGTCGCGGCCACCACCCTGGTGGCCGGCGGGTGTTCCGTGGCCATCGCCCTGCTGCGCCTTCGTCCGGCCGGCTCGCTGTTCCACATCTTCGCGTTCGCGGCCATCGCCTCCATCCCCAACCAGCCACCGGTCCCCGCGGCCATGCTGGTGGCGGTGCTCACCACCGCGCTGTCGCTGGTGATTGGCTTCTCCTCGCGCGTCCTTCCGAGCTACCGCAAACCGTGGGCCTGGCCGGCCCCGATCCGGCTGGCCGAGGGCGAGAAACGGGCAGCGTGGCTGGAAGGCCTGGGCTACCTCGTGGCCGCCGGGGTGGCCGGTTCCCTTGCCACGGTAGTGGGGCACTGGCTGGGATTTGGACACAACTATTGGGCGATGGTGGCAGCCGTGGTCCCCCTGGTGGGGCATACCACCCGGCACCGCGTCCGCCGTGGCATCCAGCGAATCATCGGCACCGTGCTGGGCCTGGCACTGCTTGCCGTCATCCTGCTGCTGCACCTCGCGCCCTGGCAGATTGTGCTGGTCATCGCCCTGTGCCAGTTCGGTGCTGAACTCTTTATTGCCCGCCAGTATGTGCTGGCCCAGGTGGTTGTGACGCCGCTGGCCCTGATCTCCACCCTGCTGGTGGTCCCGGCGTCGCCCACTGTCCTGCTCCGGGACCGGATTGTCGAGACGGTGATCGGCGCCGCAGTGGGTGTTGCGGTGGTCCTGGCGCCGGCCCTGTGGCGGCGCGTGCGCCGGGCGTGACCGGGGCTTAGTTCGGGGAATGCCCGACGGCGGGGGATTGGCCGGGTGCCAGCCGGATGGCGTGGGGGACGGTCACCAGGGCCACGACGGCGATGACGGCAGCGGCGGCAAAGGTGTAGAAGCCCCACGGGTACGCAATGCCGCCGGCAACCAGGGCGCCCGTGACGGCCGGCCCCATGATCGCGCCGATCCTCCCCACACCCGCGGCGAAGCCCAGCGCCGTGGCACGGAGGCGGGCAGGAAACAGCTGGCTGACCCACGCGTAGACCAGCACCTGCGAACTGAACACAAACACACCGGTGACAAACACTGCGGCGTTGAGGAGCAGCTCGTTCTGCATCCGGACGCTGAGGATGGCCAGGAACACGGCGGAGAGTCCGAACCAGAGGAGTACGATCTTTTTGGTGCCGTGCTGGTCGGCAAGGATCCCGGCCACTACCAGTCCAACCACGGCGCCAACGTTCAGGACCAGCAGCAGCACCAGGCCGGTGCTGACCGTATAGCCGGCGCCAGCCATCAGTTGCGGGAGCCAGGTGTTCAGGCCGTACACCAGGAGGAGGCCCATAAAGGACGCGACGGCGATCGCCAGTGCGACGAGCGGGTAGGGCTTTTTGACGAGGTCGCGGAAACTTGTGCGTTCGTCGGCGGCAGGTTCCGCGGCGTCCGCAGGGACGGCAGGCAGGGTCTCCGGCAGTTTGAACCAGAGGAACGGCACCAGCGCAAGGCCCGCGAGTCCGCCCACCACGAACATCATCCGCCAGTCCGGGATTACCAGGATGGCCAGGAAAGCCGTGGCAACAGCACCCACGTGATAGCCGGTCATCGTCCGGGTGGTGGACTTGCCGGCCGTGCCCGCGGGTGCGTAATCGTTCATGTAGGCCAGGGCGGCCGGCAGGCAGGCGCCAAGGCCCAGTCCGGCGAGGAGGCGGAAAATGCCGAACACTGCCACGTTGGGTGCGAACACCACTGCGATGGTGAAGACGGAGAACCAGAGCACGCAGCCTGCCAGGAGCCGGCGCCGGCCGAACCGGTCGGACAACGGTGCAATGAACAGGGCGCCGATTCCCACACCCACCAGCGAGATGGTGGCGGCGTAGGTGGCACCGACGGCGTCGAAGCCCAGTTCCTGGGTCTTGATCAGCGTGGGGATCACTGTGCCGAGGACAACCAGGTCAAAGCCGTCAAGGACCATGGCCAGCCAGCAGAGCCATACTGGCCATTTGGAGCGGTGCTGGACTGGCGTCGTTGGCATGGCAAAACCTCGGTACATCGTGAGCGGAAAACTGGTGCGGCACATGGCCTGACGAGGCCGCAGCGTGACAGCCCTCACTGAGAGTTGTATCACCCGGAGGTGTAATCTAGGTCAAAAGCCACCATTCAATGGAAGGAGTCGATTGTGGCGAACTCTGGCTCAGGCGATTCCGTGGTGGATCGGGTGGTCCGTGTCATTGCCGCCTTCCCCGAGGGCTCAGGCAGCCTGCAGCTCTCGGACCTGGCCGCACGCGCCGGACTCCCGCTGACCACCGCCCATCGGCTGGTCCGGCAGCTGGCAGGCCACGGCCTGCTGGAAACCGGCGAGGGCGGGGCGGTTCGTTTGGGGCTGCGGCTATGGGAGCTGGTCAACCGCAATTCACCTACCCTGGCGCTGCGGCAGGCCGCCATCCCTTTTATGGAGGACATCCAGCAGGTCCTGCACCAGAACATCAACCTGGCGGTACTGGACGGCTGGGAGGCGCTGTTCGTCGAACGTCTGTCCCGGCGCGGATCCGTGGCCAACCGGGCCAAGGTGGCCGGCCGGATGCCTGTCCACGTGTCGTCGGCGGGGCTGGCCCTGATGGCATTCCAGGACAGGACCACCCAGCGGGACTACCTGAAGCAGTTCGCTGATCCGGCCGGAAGCATGCAGCCGGAAATGGTGCGTGCCCTGCTGGCCGAGACCACCCACCAGGGGTTCGCGCAGCTGGCCGGCGTTGTTGATCCGGATACGTGGGGCATCGCCGTCCCCGTGCTGGACGCACGGCAGGCTGCGGTGGCTGCGCTCGGTGTGGTGGTTCCCCTGCATGAGGTGCGGCTCCAGGCGTTGGTTCCCGCGTTGCAGACGGCAGCCCGCGGCATTGCGCGCCGGCTGGAAGAGCAGCGGAACTGACCTCCAATTCCGTTGAACGGAATTGCTATAACGCTGATGCTGTTACCGGGCCCACACTGTTAGCAGATCAACTCAACGGCCCGCCAGGAAGTGCAGGGCCCCCGCAACGAAGCGAGAACACGCCATGGCAGCACGCAAAATCATCACCACGCAGGTGGCCATCATGGGCGCCGGCCCGGCGGGCCTGATGCTCTCCCACCTGCTGGCAAAGGCCGGCATCGAATCCACCGTCATCGAGGTCCGCAGCCACAAGGAGATTTCCGAAACGGTCCGCGCCGGCATCCTGGAACACGGCACGGTCAACCTGCTGCTGGGCAGCGGAGTGTCCGACCGGGTGCTGCGCGACGGCGACCGGCACGACGGGATCGAACTGCGGTTCAACGGCGAGAGCCACCGCATCGACTTCAAGGACCTGGTGGGAGAATCCGTCTGGCTGTACCCGCAGACGGACGTTTTCCTGGACCTCGCCGCGCGGCGGAAGGCCGACGGCGGCGATGTCCGCTACAGCGTCACGGACACCACCGTCCACGACCTTGAGGGCAAACCGAAGGTCTGGTTCACCGACGCCGAGGGCGTGGAGTACGAGATCCAGGCGGAGTTCCTGGTGGGCGCCGACGGTTCACGCAGCCACTGCCGCTTCCAGATCCCCGAGGCCCACCGCAAGTGGTACTTCCATGAGTACCCGTTCGCGTGGTTCGGCATCCTGGCAGAGGCCCCCAGAAGCTCCGATGAGCTCATTTACGCCAACTCGGACAACGGCTTTGCCCTGATCAGCCAGCGCACCGAGACAGTGCAGCGCATGTACTTCCAGTGTGATCCGAAAGAGAACGTCGCCGAGTGGGACGACGACCGGATCTGGGCGGAATTCCGCAGCCGGGTCAACGGCAACGGCTTCGAACTCAAGGAAGGCCCGGTCATCGACAAGATGGTCCTGCCGTTCCGCAGTTTCGTGCACACCCCCATGCGCTACGGAAACCTGTTCCTGGCCGGCGACGCCGCGCACACCGTTCCCCCCACCGGGGCCAAGGGCCTGAACCTGGCCATCCACGACGTCAAAGTGCTCTTTGAAGGCCTGGACAGCTACTACAAATCCGGTTCCACGCAGCTGCTGGACACCTACAGTGACCGCGCCCTGGACCGTGTGTGGAAGGCCCAGCAGTTCTCTTACTGGATGACCACCATGCTGCACACCCCCGCCGATGCCGACGACTTCTCCCGGGCCCGCCAGCTCGGCGAACTCAACACGGTGGTCTCCTCAAAGCACGGCAGGGCCTACCTGGCTGAGGCGTACACCGGCTGGCCCGGACGAAGCTAGGCCCGGCGGCGGCTGGGCTCCCCCTTAGGCGCCCAGCCGTCCGCCCGATACCTCGAGGTAGCATGAACCGCACAGGGATTCGTACCAGACGTCCTGCCCGTCGATGGCGACCTGGTCGCCGTCGAACACCACGTCAGTGCCCACGCGCCGGGTGTTGAAGATGGCCTTGCGCCCGCAGCGGCAGATCGTCTTGAGCTCCTCCAGCGTGTGGGCGACCTCCAGCAGCCGGCGCGATCCGGGGAAGGCGTGTGTCAGGAAGTCCGTCCGGATGCCATAGGCCAGCACCGGCACGTTATCCAGGATGGCGATGCGGAACAGGTCATCCACCTGGCCGGGTGTGAGGAACTGGGCCTCGTCCACCAGCAGGCAGGCCACCGGCTTCTGGTCCACGTGTTCCAGCAGGGCATCGGGGTCGTCGCCGGCTGCGTGGGCGGCGAACAGCTCCCGGACGGACGTGGCGGGCGAAATCAGGAAATCCACGGACCGCGTCATCCCCAGCCGGGACACAATGTCGGTGTCGCCTTTGGTGTCCACGTCCGGCTTGGCCAGCAGGACGCGCTGGCCCCGCTCCTCGTAGTTGAAGGCAGCCTGCAGGAGTCCGGTGGATTTACCGGAATTCATGGCGCCGTAGCGGAAGTAGAGCTTGGCCACGATGGTCCTTTCACTGGTCCGGCTATCGATCCTATGCCGAATATCCTCGGGCCGGAGCAGCCGGCCGGACCTCTATATCTCCAGGCCGCAGGTGGGCCGGCGCGG
This sequence comes from Pseudarthrobacter sulfonivorans, assembly GCF_024391045.1. Lineage (GTDB taxonomy): Bacteria > Actinomycetota > Actinomycetes > Actinomycetales > Micrococcaceae > Arthrobacter > Arthrobacter sulfonivorans_B. The sequence continues at coordinate 2,750 of NZ_JANFCZ010000009.1, read as the reverse complement.
CATCGAGCTGTCAAAACAGCAGGGGCGATAGCCGGGACGTCAGTTCACGGGCCGCATCCGCGTGCTCGGAGATGGTGGCGAACCTTTCCGCGGGGCCGGTGAGGCAGAGGGCGCCGCCGGCTGATCCGTTGGGCATTCGAACCGGAAGGGCCAGGCTGGCGGATCCGGATTCAAACTCATTGACTTCCGAGGCCTGGCCTGTGCGCCTTATTTCCGCCAGTTGCTGCTCCAGCCGGGCATTGTCCGTAATGGTCTGCTCCGTCAGCTTTACCAGCTGACCGCCCGGAAGCGGGAAGACCGAATCGGCAAGCTCAGCGAGCATCAGTTTGCCTGCTGCGGATGTGTGCGGATACCGGAGCAGCTCGAACACCGAGTGGAGCGGATAATCAGGATCTTCATCGGCGATCCTGAGGGAAGCGCTCCTGAACATAAAGAGGTGCACCGCGAACCGGTTTCCGCTCCGGAACTCTTCTATGACGGTGCGCGCCGCGGTGGGAACGGTGGGCGGCGTTGCCGCCGTCACCAGATCTGCAATCGCGTGTCCGAGCGCGAAGCCGCGGAGATCGGAAGTGCGGACCAGATATTCGTCTCCAACAAGCGCATTCAGGAGCCTGTAGGCAGTCGCCGGAGGCATGCGAAGGGCGTCCGTGATCTCTTTCGCCGTTGTCCCGGTGCCGAAGCGTGCCACGATTTCCAGGATTCTGAGCGAGTTGGACGCCGGGCCGGAACCTGCGTGTTTTGGTCTGTAGTTCATTTAGCCGGCCCGCCATGGAACAGGTCTGATTCCCGGGTCTCGTCATAAATGCCCACTGACGCCAGGCGTGTGGGGAGGCGGCGGTGAAGATACATGCCGTAAGCGACGCTGGCTGCGAGGACGCCGCCGTAGATGAGGGTCTGCAGGTTGCCCGTTCTAATCGATGTTGCTGCCGCCGTCCAGAGGACCGCGCCCAGGACCACGGAGGTTGCTGCCCCAAGGATCCAACTGCCGTATGTGTTCTCCCCGATCCTGCGCAGGAAGAAGGGCAGGGACGCGCTGGCAAGGACATAGGACCCCAGATATCCGTAGGCACCCAGCGTGAAGAGGTTGGCGAGGCCCTGCTCAGGTCTTGCTCCGGAGAGGACCATCGCGATGGGAATTATGGCAACCACCGGCATGACGGCCAGGATCGCCGTCGAGGGTGTCCGAAAAACGTGATGCGTCCGGCCCACTGCCCGCGGGGCGACGCCTTCTCTGCCCATGCAAAAGAAAATCCGGGCCAAGGCGTTCACGGACGCGATGGCGCATGCAAACCACGACGCACTGATTCCCAGGTCAAGCAGTGCGGCGAACACCGGGGAAGTCTGCGAAAAAAGGTCGGACAACGGCGTGGGACTGGAGGTGATGTCTGACGGCGCACCTCTGAGGGCTACGTCCTGGGCGGTCGCGGCGAGGAGATAGAGCACGCCCGCCAGGATGGGAGTCCAGGTGATGGCACGCGGCACGCTGACGAAGGGCTTCTGCGCCTCGCCCCCGAGGGTGGTGGGGCTTTCAAAGCCAACAAAGGCGCTGACGGCCACCACGATTGCGATCGATAGCGAATCAAGATGTCCGTTCCACGCAAACAGGGCCCCGAGATTCACATTCGGCTCGTTGAAGGCGAAATAGACCACCATGAGGACGGCAAGGATCGCGATTGAAATGGATTCCATTAAAAGTGTGGACCACGCCGATAACTGGATTCCCCTGACCATCAGGAAGCAGGCGGCACCGGCGGCCGCAAGAATAACCAGCGCCGAAACAAGCCTGGGATCGGCAACGGGGATGCCCAGGTTCATAAACAGCTCAACGGCGTAGGTACCGACAGCCAGCAGGCTGGCCATGGCGACGAGGCCGTACCCGAAGATGGCGGACCAGCCGGCGGTAATGGCTGTCCGTTGGCCAAGCCCCTTGGCTGTGTAGCTGTACAGCCCGCTGACGGCAGCCATGCGCTTGGCCATGGGTCTCAGGCATAGGGAAACCAGGATCATGACCGCCATGGCCGCGCCGAACGTCAGCACAAGGTTGGGCCCGTCGGACCCAAAAACAAGACCCGGAAAGATCAGGGCCGGAATGACTGTCATCGCGCCGGCAGGGGCCACGTTGGCTATTGACTGCGCGAACACCGGCAGGAAGGACAGCTTCCGCCGCCTCAGACCCTCCACTGGAGAGCGGGGCGTGATGAACCGATCACCGCGCGCTGACACTGGGACCAACTTTCCCTCCGGCGTGCAGGCTCGTCATTGATTTCGCGTGACGCAAGTCACCGGCCGGAGGAGCAAAACATTAGCATTCCCAGCCCTCGATGACGGCCGTGTGCGCGTTTGTGAATGTTTCCAACATGTTAACTGCGGTGGGAAAATGCCTCGACGAATTTCCCACGGAGATATCCCGGGAAGGCTCGCGCCGCCCGAGTTGAATGACGTAGCTTTTCTTCCACGGACGGAATGCAAGTGATCGGCATCACGTCGGCAGGGCTCCAGGTAGCGCCCGGCCGGCGCTTCTGAAATTCAGGAGGCCGAGTGCAAGTGATCCCTTCTTTCGCCTCAACCGGGGCTCGGGAGTGGTCTTTGGAACAGCAACGTATGAACAGGGAATTGACAGTTCCGACACAACTAAAGATGAGTCGTTCTGTTATTCCACGAATCTTTGCGGCTATTGATTCCGCAATGGAATTTCCACCGGCATTAGCCGGGGAAGCCGCTATCCCGTAGTCCTCATTTTGAAAACGAAC
>NZ_JANFCZ010000008.1 GCF_024391045.1 Pseudarthrobacter sulfonivorans | reverse complement strand
CTCACAGTGCCAGCGCACCGCGTTGGACAGGGCCTTGCACTCCGTGTCCCGCCCGGCCGCGACCAGGTCCTCGGGGCCGTAAGTGTGGTCCACCTCCACCGTCTGCTGGGAGATGATCGGGCCCTCGTCCAGCTCGGCGTTGACGTAGTGCGCGGTGGCGCCCACGGTCTTCACACCCCGGGCGTAGGCCTGGTGGTACGGCTTGGCGCCCTTGAAGCTGGGCAGGAAGGAGTGGTGGATGTTGATCGCCCGGCCGTCGAGCCGCCGGGTGAGCTCATCGCTGAGGACCTGCATGTAGCGGGCCAGGATCACCAGTTCGACGTCGTGTTCGTCCACCAGCTCCAGCAGCCGGGCTTCGGCCTCGGGTTTGGTGGCAGCGGTAACAGGCACGTGGAAGAAGGGGATGCCGTGCCATTCCACCAGCGCCTGGTGGTCCGTGTGGTTGGAGACCACGGCCGCGATCTCCACCGGCAGTTCTCCGGTCCGGGCACGGAACAGCAGGTCGTTGAGGCAGTGCCCGAACTTGGACACCATGATGAGCACCCGGCGCTTGGCGCCTTGCGGTTCCAGGCGCCAGCGCATCCCGAATCGCTCGGCCACCGGACCGAACGCAGCCCGCAGCGTGTCCGCGGTGGAGGCATCGCCGTCGGACGTGAAGTGCACGCGCATAAAGAAGTGCCGCTCATCGCGCTCGCCGAACTGCTTGTTGTCCAGGATGTCGCAGCCGTGCTCCAGCAGGAACCCGGACACGGCATAGACAATGCCCGGCGTTTCGGCGCAGTCGAGGGTCAGGACGTGCTCCACCGTGGTCGTTTCCGGCGCAGAAGAGGTTTCAGTCTGTACGGCAGTCATGGCTCAGCACTCAATCACGTTGACGGCAAGACCCCCGCGGGAGGTCTCCTTGTACTTGGTTTTCATGTCCGCTCCTGTCTCGCGCATGGTTTTGATGGCTTTGTCGAGTGATACCTTGTGGCTGCCGTCGCCGTGCAGGGACAGCCGCGCGGCGTTGATCGCCTTCACGCTGGCGATGGCGTTCCGTTCGATGCAGGGGATCTGCACCAGCCCGCCCACGGGATCGCAGGTCAGGCCCAGGTTGTGTTCGATCCCCACCTCGGCGGCGTTTTCCACCTGTTCGGGAGTTCCGCCCAGCACCTCGCAGAGCCCGGCGGCGGCCATCGAACAGGCGGATCCCACCTCGCCCTGGCAGCCCACTTCGGCGCCGGAGATGGAGGCGTTGATCTTGAACAGAATTCCGACGGCGGCCGCCGCAAGCAGGAAGCGGACCACACCGTCGTCGTCGGCTCCCGGCACAAACTTCACGTAGTAGTGCAGGACGGCGGGGACGATTCCCGCCGCACCGTTGGTGGGAGCTGTCACGATACGCCCACCCGCCGCGTTTTCCTCATTGACCGCGAGGGCGAACAGGTTCACCCACTCCATGGCACGGAGTGGGTCGGTGACACCCGTGTCCGCGGTCAGGGTCTGGAATAACGACGGCGCCCGCCGCTTCACGTTCAAGCCGCCGGGAAGGATCCCTTCCGCGGCGCAGCCGTTGTCCACGCATTCGCGCATGACCGCCCAGAGCCCCAGCAGTTTCTCCCGGAGTTCGGCTTCGCTGCGCCAGGTGAGTTCGTTGGCGAGCATGACGTCGGAGATGGACATGCCCTCGCGCTTGCAGATCGCCAGGAGTTCGTCGGCAGTGGTGAAGTTGTACGGCAGCACAGTGTCGTCGGCCACCACCCGGTCGCCGGCGTTTGCGTCGCCGTCGACGACGAAGCCGCCGCCGATCGAGTAGAAGCTGCGTTCGTCGAGGACGGCGCCGGTGTGGTCCAGCGCCCGAAAGGTCATGCCGTTGGGGTGCGCGGGCAGGGACTTGCGCCGGTGCAGGACCACGTCCTCGTCCCAGTTGAAGTCCACCCGGTGGTGCCCGCCCACCAGAAGTTCGGCGTTGAGCGCGGCGGCCGCCACCTGGTCGTCGGCCGTGAAGGTGTCCACGGTTTCCGGGTCCAGGCCCTGCACGCCCAGCACCACCGCCTTGTCGGAGCCGTGGCCCCGGCCGGTGGCGCCGAGCGAACCGAACAGTTCAGCCTGGACCCGGGTGGTGGAGCTCAGGAGTCCGCCGCCCTTGAGCCCGTCGGCGAACTGCTTCGCTGCCCGCATCGGGCCCACCGTGTGTGACGACGAGGGCCCGATGCCGACAGAAAACAGGTCCAGGACGCTGAGCGCCATTTAGGGAACCTCAGGCGAGGCGTACTCGCGCATTGCATCGAGGAGCCAGCGGCCCAGGAAGTCCGCGAAGGAGGCCCGCGGGAAGAGCCGGAAGCTCTCCTCCCCGGTCTTCTGCAGGACCACCGGGATGTTGCCCACCTCGGTGGACACCGCCGAACCCGGGGTGAAGCTGCGCGGGTGCAGGTCAAGGGCGCAGCCCTTTTCCAGGACGGCCCGGGCCCGGGGGCCGGACAGATCGAACGTGGTGCGGTTGGCGGACAGGTCCACCACCTGGCCCGGGGCGTCGCCCAAGGCTTCCGTGAGGGAGCCGATGAGGTTGCCGCCCAGGGAATCGTGGGACTCCTCAGGTGCAACCACCAGGAATTCCGACGGTCCCAGCCAGAGGACGCTGATGCTGTCCGTGCCGGTCACTTCGCCGCAGCGTGCCGGCAGGCCGCCGGTGACGGCTGCGATCCGCGAAGCACCCTCGGAGCGGGGATCCACGCGGACCCCGGCCATGGTCTGGAACGGGCCTTCGGCGAGGACAACCTTGCCCTGAACCGATCCCGACTCCAGTGCTGAGGCCAGGTGGGAGGCGGGGCTGCGGCGGATTTCCCGGAGTCCATTGATGCCTTCGAGTGCTGCTGAATTAGCCATCTTTGCGGGTCCCTTCGGGGTCAAACAGTACGGTTTCTGCGACAACAACATCGACCAGCTGGTCGCCGGCGACGGCCACCATGGTCTCGCCGATGCGGTTGCGGCCATTCTTGATCAGTGCCAGGCCAAAGGAGCGGCCCAGGGCGGCGCTGTGGTAGCTCGAGGTTACGAAGCCCTGCATCGGGACGGGACCGTAGGCGGGGCTGGTGCTGATGCCCTGCTCCACAAGCTGCGTTCCTTCCGGCAGGCGGATGGAGCCGTCCACCGGCAGGACGCTGACCAGGTGCTTGCGGTCCTCGCGCTGGCCGTCGGCACGGGCGTAGGAGCGCTTGCCGATGAATTCCTTGGCCTTGGAGACGATCCATTCCATCCCCGCGTCCTGCGGGGTGACGGTGCCGTCAGTGTCCTGGCCGACGATCGGGTAGCCCTTTTCGGCGCGGAGCACGTGCATGGTTTCGGTGCCGTAGGGGGTGATGTTGAATTCGGCCCCGGCGGCGGCCACGGCCTCCCAGGTGTTCAGCCCGTACCAGGACGGCACGTTGATTTCGTAAGCCAGCTCACCGGAGAAGGAGATCCGGCAAACCCGGGCCCGCACGCCGGAGGCGAGGGTGGTTTCGCGGAAGGTCATGAACGGGAACGCTTCTGCGTCGAGTCCGCCGTCGACTGCGAGTTCCGGTGCCACCTTGGCGAGCACCGCGCGGGACTTAGGCCCGACGACGGCAATCGTGCTCCACTGTTCGGTCACCGAGGTGCAGTGCACGTCGAGTTCCGGCCATTCGGTCTGCAGCCATTCCTCCAGCCAGTCCAGCACCTTGGCGGCGCCGCCGGTGGTGGTGGTCATGAAGAAACGGTCATCGTCCAGGCGCAGGGTCACGCCATCGTCGAAGATCATGCCGTCCGCCATGCACATCACGCCGTAACGGGCGGAACCCGGGGCCAGCTTCTTGAACGCGTTGGTGTAGATCCGGTTGAGGAACTCACCGGCGTCCTTGCCGCGGATTTCGATCTTGCCCAGGGTGGTGGCGTCCATGAAGCCCACGGAGTCGCGGACGGCGGCGCATTCGCGCAGCACGGCAGCGTCCATGTCCTCGCCGGCCTGCGGGTAGTACCAGGGGCGCTTCCACTGTCCGACGTCTTCGAACAGCGCGCCCTTGGCCTCGTGCCACGGGTGGATGGAGGTCTTGCGGGCGGGATCGAACAGTTCGCCGCGCTGGCGGCCGGCCAGTGCCGCGAATGCCACCGGGGTGAAGGGTGCACGGTAAGTGGTGGTGCCGATGTCGCCGATGCCGCGGGACGCTTCGCCGGCGGTGCGCAGGGCGGCGGCGATGACGCCGATCGCGTTGACGCCTGAGGTCTTGCCCTGATCGTTGGCGGTGCTGATGGAGGTGTAGCGCTTGATGTGCTCCACCGAACGCATCCCGGCTCCGGTGGACCGCAGCACGTCAGCCACTGACTGGTCGCGCTGGAAGTCCACGAAGTGGTGGTGCCAGTCATCCGGCGTGCCCTCCTGGCCCGGAACGAGCCAGAGCTGGCGGGTGGGGGCGGAAGCCTTCGGCTCGCCGAGAGGAGAAGGCTCGACGGCGGAAGCGAAGCCCGCCGCGATGGCGGCGGCTGCGCCGGCGGAAATGCCTTCGGCCAGTACGTCCGCGAGTTCGAAGCTGCCACGGCCGGAACCGATGGTCTGCTGGTTGGGAACCACGGTGCTCGGCACAAAAGCGGCGAGCTCTTCGTCCCAGCGCAGCTTGCTCTGGCGCTGGGAGTGGAGGTGCACCAGCGGGCTCCAGCCGCCGGAGACAGCCAGCAGGTCGCACGCGATTTCCTCGACGCCGGAAGTGAGTTCGCCGTCGTCGTTGATGCTGCGGACGGTGACGCTCTCAACGCGGCCGTCGGCGGCGGCCGAAGCGGTGTCAGCCACGGCGCTACCGATCAGGACGCGGGTCCCGGCTTCGACGGCGGCGCTCGCAACCTCGGTGAGCTGCGGGCGGGCGTCGACAACGGCTGCAACCTTGACGCCGGCGGCGCGGAGGTCCGCGGCCAGGGCGTAGGCGCTGTCGTTGGTGGTGCTGATGACCACGCGCTGCCCTGCCGCGACTGCGTAGCGGTTGAGGTAGCTGCGCACGGCCGAGGCCAGGATGATGCCGGGGCGGTCGTTGTTCTCGAAGACCAGCGGACGCTCGTGCGCACCGGGGGCCAGGATCACCTGATTAGCACGCACGTGCCAAATCCGCTGGCGCGAGACGCCGGGGGCGGCCGGGCTGGACAGGTGGTCCGTGCGGTTCTGCACGGCGATGACGTAGTTGGCGTCGTAAGCGCCGAAGGCCGTGGTGCGGTTCAGGACCGTGGACTCGGCGCCGGAAACCAGTTCGGCTTCAACGTCCGCCACCCATTCGAGGGCCGGCTTGCCTTCGATGGTGTCAGCCAGCTCAGGTGCGGTGGAGCCTGACAGGAGGCTGCCGCCGAGTTCGGGCTGGTCGTCCATGAGGATGACGCGGGCGCCGGTGCGGACTGCCTCGCGGGCTGCGGCGAGGCCGGCGGGGCCGCCGCCGATCACCAGGACGTCGGTGTGGACGTACTTCTTGTCGTATTCCGCCCGGTCTTCCTCCGGGTCCAGCTTGCCGAGACCGTTGAGCAGTTCCGCCTTCAGGCCGTCCACCAGGGTGACGGTGGTGGCGGGGAGCATGGATTCTGCCACGTCGCCGGGGAAGCGCGGCGCGATTTTGACCATCGCGTTGGATTCCTCAACGCCGGCGGACATGATGCCACGGGCGCGGTCCTCGTAGAGCGAGTTGCCTGCGGCGATGCGGCCGTTGGCAATCAGGGCCGAGGCTAGGGTGTCGCCGGGGTGGCCGGTGAATTCTTCGCCGTCCACGGTGAAACGCCAGGAGATGGTGCGGTCGATGCGTCCGCCGGCAGCGAGGCGGGCGTTCTGGGAAGTCACTTGGTTGCTCCTTCCGGGGCGGTGGTGCTGGAGATGCTGGTGGTGGAGGTGCTGGGAGCGGCGCTTCCCGTGGTGGTGCTGTCCGGGGCAAGGCTTGCTGTGCCGGTTTCGGCGGTTGTCCGGCCGGCGGCATCAGGCCGGGGCGTTCCCATCGGGTAGACGACCTTGATGTCGTAGGTGACGGTGTCGCGGAGCATGTTGAACCACTGGCGGCAGCCGGTGCTGTGCAGCCAGCGTTCGGCGAAGATGCCCTTGGTGTTTTCCCGGTAGAACAGGAAGTGGGCCCATTCCTTGTCGTTCAGCTCGTTCGGGTTCTCCGGGTAGGGCACGTGGGCCTGGCCGCCGTAGTGGAACTCGGTCTCGTCGCGTGAGCCGCAGTTGGGGCAGGAGATAAGCAGCATGTGCGTCTTCTTTCTATGGGACGGCGGCTAGTGGGCCACGGCGGCTGCGCCGTGTTCGTCGATGAGGGCTCCGGTTTCGAAGCGTTCCAGCGAGAAGGGCTGGTTCAGCTTGTGCGGCGTGCCCGTGGCGATGTTGTGGGCGAAGGTGAGGCCGGCAGCCGGGGTGGCCTTGAAGCCGCCGGTGCCCCAGCCACAGTTCACGAACATGTTCTCCACCGGGGTGTTGCCGACGATGGGGGAGGCGTCCAGGGTGGTGTCCACGATGCCGCCCCAGGTCCGGAGCACGTGGGCCCGGGCAAAGATGGGGAAAAGCTCGACGGCGGCAGCCATCTGGTGCTCGATGACGTGGAAGGAACCGCGCTGGCCGTAGCCGTTGTAGGAGTCCACGCCGGCGCCCATGACCAGTTCGCCCTTGTGGGCCTGGGAGACGTAGACGTGCACGTGATTGGACATGACCACCGTGGGGTGGACCGGCTCGTGCAGTTCGGAGACCAGTGCCTGGAGCGGGTGGGACTGGATGGGAAGCTCGAAGCCTGCCATTTCGGCCAGCACGGAGCTGTGACCGGCTGCGGCGAGGCCCACCTTTTCGGTGTTGATGGTGCCGCGGGTGGTCTTGACGCCGGTGACGCGGTTGCCGTCCTTGATGAAGCCGGTGACTTCACAGTTCTGGATGATGTCCACGCCCATCTCGTCGCACTTGCGGGCGAAGGCCCACGCAACGTGGTCGTGCTTGGCGATGCCTGCGCGCGGCTGGTAGGTGGCGCCCATGACGGGGTAGCGGATGTCGTCGCTGATGTTCAGGATGGGGCAGAGTTCCTTGACCTGCTTGGGGTCCAGCCATTCAGCGTCCACGCCGTTGAGCTGGTTCGCTCCCACGCGGCGCATGCTCTCGCGGACATCGCCCAGGGTGTGGGCGAGGTTCATGACGCCGCGCTGGCTGAACAGGAAGTCGTATTCGAGTTCCTCGGGCAGGATCTCCCAGAGCTTGAGGGCGTGCTCGTAGATGGCCGCGCTCTCGTCCCAGAGGTAGTTGGAGCGGATGATGGTGGTGTTCCGGGCCATGTTGCCGCCGGCCAGCCAGCCCTTTTCCAGGACGGCGATGTTGGTCATCCCGTGGTTCTTGGCCAGGAAGTAGGCGGTGGCCAGGCCGTGGCCGCCGCCGCCGACGATAACGGCGTCGTAGCTTTTCTTGGGGTCCGGGTTGCGCCAGAGGAAATCCGGGTGCTCGGGGAGCTGATGCGTGCTCACTGGGCTGCTCCAATCAGGTCAGATTCGAAAGCGGCAACGTCGGTGCCGCCATTGAGGTGGGCGTAAAGGGGGAACTGCTCGGCAAGTGCGGTCACGCGGGCGCGGAGTTCGACGACGGTGCTTTCGTCGAGGGATGCACTCCCGGAGGTGCCGGTGTTGGCAGCGGCGATCAACGCCGTCGCGATAATGTCGGCAACCTCCGTGAACTCGACGGCGCCGAAGCCGCGGGTGGCGAGGGCCGGCGTGCCGATCCGGAGTCCGGAGGACACCATTGGCGGGCGGGGGTCGAACGGGACAGCATTGCGGTTCACGGTGATGCCGATCCGGTGCAGGGCGTCTTCGGCCTGCTGGCCGTCAAGTTCTGAATGGCGAAGGTCCACGAGGACCAAGTGCACGTCGGTGCCGCCGTTGACCACGGAGATGCCTGCCGCGGCAACGTCGTCGCGGAGGAGCCGTTCGGCCAGCAGTTTGGATCCCTGCAGGACCCGTTCCTGGCGTTCCTTGAATTCGGGGGAGCCTGCGAGCTTGAAGGCCACAGCCTTAGCGGCGATCACATGCTCCAGCGGGCCGCCCTGCTGGCCGGGGAACACGGCGCTGTTGATCTTCTTGGCGTACTGCTCCTTGGCCAGGATGACGCCGCCGCGCGGACCGCCGAGGGTTTTGTGGGTGGTGGTGGTGACGACGTCGGCGTACGGCACCGGGTTCGGGTGCAGCCCTGCGGCCACCAGGCCCGCGAAGTGGGCCATGTCCACCATCAGGTAGGCGCCCACGAGGTCCGCGATGCGGCGGAACTCGGCGAAGTCGAGCTGGCGGGAGTAGGCGGACCAGCCGGCCACGATCAGTTTGGGCCGGTGCTCCAGGGCCAGTGCTTCAACCTCGGCCATGTCGATCCGGAGGTCGGATTCACGCACGTTGTACGGGATGACGTTGTAGAGCTTGCCGGAGAAGTTGATCTTCATGCCGTGGGTGAGGTGGCCGCCGTGGGCCAGGCTCAGGCCCATGATGGTGTCGCCCGGGTTCAGCAGGGCGAACATGGCGGCGGCGTTGGCCTGGGCGCCGGAGTGCGGCTGGACGTTGGCGAATTCCGCGCCGAAGAGGGCCTTGACGCGGTCGATGGCCAGCTGTTCGATCACATCAACGTGCTCGCAGCCGCCGTAGTAGCGCTTGCCGGGGTAGCCCTCGGCGTATTTGTTTGTCAGCACAGAGCCCTGCGCCTCCATGACGGCGGACGGGGCAAAGTTCTCCGACGCGATCATTTCCAGGGTGGACTGCTGACGGCCCAGTTCGTTGGCGATGGCCTGCTGGACCTCGGGATCGACTATGGAAAGTCGGTCGTTCAACTGCTCAACCACGGATGCTCCTTTTGAAATACCACTGTTCTTATGACTGATATATCAGTGTGAGGTCAATGGTATGATTGGGATCACATGAGAGTCAAGGGCGGAACGAAAACTAGTTTTATGCGTCGGCCCTGACCAGGTTCCACGAGCGAAGAAAGGAGCGAAGCATGACCGCACTACAGGCACTGCCTCCCGCCGAGAGTGAGGCGCTGTCCCAGGCGGAATCCGCCTACCGGCAGCTGCGGGACAAGTTGATCATGCTTGAGATCCGCCCGGGTGAACCCATTAATGACGGCCAGCTCGCGGGCGAGCTGGGCTTCGGCCGGACCCCTGTGCGCGAGGCCATCAAGCGGCTGGAGGTGGACCATCTGGTGGTTTCCTATCCCCGCCGCGGAACGTTCGCCACCAGTGTGGACTTCACGGAGCTGGCTGACGTCTCCGAGGTGCGGGAGCTGCTGGAGCCCCTCGCGGCACGCAGCGCGGCCACCCGGGCCAGCGCCGCCGTTCGCCGCGAATTGCTGGACGTTGCTGACACCATCGCGGGGCTTGACCCCAGCCCGGCCGAGTCCCGGGAGCTGATGCGGTATGACCTGACCGTGCACCGGCTGATCTACAAGGCAGCCGCGAACCCCCATTTGGAAGACACCCTGATCCGTTACGACAACCTGGCCACCCGCATCTGGTGCCTCGTCCTGGACAAGGTCCCTTCCGTCAGCGGCCATATCACCGAGCACGTTGACCTGCTGAAGGCGGTGGCGGCCGGCGATGCCGACAAAGCCGCTGAACTCGCGCTGCACCACGTCACGAGCTTTGAGGAAACCATCCGCAAGGTGCTCTGAGTGCTCAGCAAAAACCAAAGCCTGCCCGGCCGATGCCGGGCAGGCTTTATTTTTTTGCAACAAGCCACCATCCACTGCAACGACCATCGCAGACATCGGCGCGGCTTGGGTCCGATCGGCCGTCGAAGTGCGGCTGAATTTATTTGAAAGATCAGCACTTAAAGCTATTGACTGTGTCATCGATCACGCCATAGTCTGTTGCAACAGCGTTGCGCTGAATGCAACCCCCAACCAATTTGGTGGATACATGAGTAACGAAACTTCCTCCCCGGCCCGTGGCCGCGGAACCAACCCGGAGCCGCGCGACCCGCGCGAGACCTCCAGTACTGGCCGCACTACCCTGAGCGGCCAGGGCTATGACCCCGCTGACAACGCAGTCAGCAAGGAAACCCGCCGCAGGGTCATTGCGGCCAGCTTCATCGGCAACTTCGTTGAGTGGTTCGACTACGCCGTCTACGGCTACCTTGCCGTCACCATTGCCACAGTGTTCTTTCCCGAGTCGGATCCCCAGACCGGACTCCTCCTCACGTTCGCCCTGTTTGCCATCTCGTTCCTGGTCCGCCCGCTCGGCGGGTTTGTCTGGGGCCATATTGGTGACAGAGTGGGCCGGCGGACGGCGCTGTCGCTGTCCATCCTGATCATGTCCGGGGCAACGTTCTGCATCGCACTGATCCCGGGTTACGACACGATCGGCATCTGGGCGCCGGTCCTGCTGCTGATCATCCGGGTGATTCAAGGCTTCTCCGCCTCCGGTGAGTACGCCGGGGCCTCGGCCTTCCTCGTGGAATACGCTCCCGCCAACAAGCGCGGCGTGTACGCTGCGGTTGTCCCGGCCAGTACGGCTGCGGGCCTGCTCCTGGGCTCCCTGCTGGCAGGCCTGCTGACAGTAGTGCTCACATCCGACGCCATGCACAGCTGGGGCTGGCGCCTGCCGTTCCTGCTCGCTGCACCGATGGGCCTGATCGGCCGCTACATCCGGAACAAGCTTGAGGACACCCCTGTGTTCCGTGAGCTCGCCAAGGAGGACGAGGCGGTCAAGGCGCCTGTCTCGAGCCTCTTCCGGAACCACTGGCGGCAGCTGCTGCAGGCGGTCGGAGCCGTGCTGCTCAACGCCGTCGGGTTCTACGTCATCCTCAGCTACATGCCCACGTACTTGTCCTCGGAGCTTGGCCTCGGCGAAACCGAATCATTCCTTGCCACGACCATTGCCCTGCTGACCTACATCGGATTCATCTTCCTGACAGGGATGCTCTCGGACCGGTACGGACGCAAGAAGGTGCTGATCAGTGCGTCCATCACTTTCATCGTGCTGACCGTGCCCGCCTTCGCCCTGCTGGGAACCGGCAATTTCCTGGTCATCGTCCTCGTCCAAATCCTGCTGGGCGCCATGCTCACCCTCAACGACGGGACGCTTCCCAGCTTCCTGGCCGAGATGTTCCCCACCCGGGTCCGCTACAGCGGCTTCGCGGTCAGCTTCAACCTCTCCAATGCCCTTTTCGGCGGCACCGCCCCGTTTATGGCAACCCTCCTGATCGCTGCTACCGCCAACGACCTGGCCCCCGCCTGGTACCTCGTGGGTGCGGCCGTCATTTCACTGATCGCCGTCGCGCTCTCCAGGGAAACCTGCAAAGAACCGCTGCGCCATGAATAACAGACTTCCTCTTTCATCTCACGTAACTGCACCACAGAAAGGCAACACCACCATGACCATCACCACCGAAAACGCATCGTCCATCGCCGAACTGGAGCGGACCAAGGTCCTTAAGAACGGTAAGAAAGTCAGCCTGACCTTCTCCGATACCGAGTTCGAGCGCCGCCTGTCCGGCCTGCGCCGCATCATGGCCGAGAAGGACCTCGACGCCGTCATCCTGACCAGCTACCACTCCATCAAGTACTACTCCGACTTCCTGTTCACCACCTTCGGCCGCTCCTACGCCATGGTGGTCACCAAGGACGACAACGTCACCGTTACCGCCAACATCGACGCAGGCATGCCGTGGCGCCGCAGCTTCGGCGACAACATCATCTACACGGACTGGCGCCGGGACAACTACATCTTCGCCATCCAGGAAGTCCTGCGCACCCGCGGCATCAACCCGCGCCGCCTCGGCGTCGAGGATGACTCGCTGCCGCTGGACAACCGCAACAAGATCCAGGCCGCCTTCGCCGGCGCCACCCTGGTGGACGTGGCCCAGGCCGCCATGCGCCAGCGCATGATCAAGTCCGCCGAGGAAATCGAGGTCATCAAGCACGGTGCCCGGATCGGCGACCTCGGCGGCGAGGCCATCCGCAACGCCATCACGGCCGGCATCACCGAATACGAAGTTGCCCTGATCGGCACCGAAGCCATGGTCCACGAGATCGCCCGCACTTTCCCGGACTCCGAAATCCGCGACACCTGGGTCTGGTTCCAGTCCGGCATCAACACCGACGGCGCCCACAACTGGGCCACCACCCGCAAGATCCAGGAACACGACATCCTGTCCCTGAACTGCTTCCCCATGACCTCGGGCTACTACACGGCCCTGGAGCGTACCCTCTTCTACGGCGAACCGGATGCCCGCTCGCTGGAACTGTGGAACATCAACGTTGAGGTCCACAAGCGCGGCCTGGAACTCATCAAGCCCGGCGCCGTCTGCAAGGACATCGCTGCAGAGCTCAACGAGATCTACGTCGGCCACGGCCTCCTGGCCAACCGCACGTTCGGCTACGGCCACTCCTTCGGTGTCCTCAGCCACTACTACGGCCGCGAAGCCGGGCTGGAACTCCGCGAGGACATCGACACGGTCCTGGAACCGGGCATGGTGGTATCCATGGAACCGATGATCACCGTCCTGGACGGCCAGCCGGGTGCCGGCGGCTACCGCGAGCATGACATCCTCGTGGTGGGCGAAGACGGAGCAGAGAACATCACCAAGTTCCCCTTCGGCCCCGAATACAACATCATCGGCGCCTAACACCACCAAACAGCCGGCCGGGAAAGCGGCGCCGTGACCAACACGGCGCCGCTTTCCCACCAAACAAGGAGCACCACCAGCATGGACAACTCAGTATTTCTGGAAGACCTGGACGCCTTCGCCTACCGCGAAGTCCTGTCCTCCGGGGAAGCGATCGTCCTGATCCCTGTCGGGTCCCTGGAGCAGCACGGTCCGCACCTGCCGCTGGGCACTGACACCCTCCTCTCGTCGCGCTTCGCCGATGGTGTCGCAAGGCGGCTGGGAGCACTCGTTGCCCAGCCGATCGCCTACGGGTACAAGTCGCAGCAGAAATCCGGGGGCGGCAACCACCTCTCCGGGACCACCAGCCTCGACGGTGCAACGCTGATCGGGGTGGCGCGCAACCTTGTTAAGTCCTTCCTCACCCAGGGCGTCCGGCACGTGGTTTTTGTCAACGGCCACTTCGAGAACTACCAGTTTCTCTACGAGGGCATTGACCTGGCGCTGGAGGAGCTGGGCATCAAACCGGGCGCGGAGCAGAGCGTGCTCCTGCTGTCCTACTGGGACTTCGTCAGCCAGGACACGCTGACGGAGGTCTACCCGGACGGGTTCCCGGGCTGGGACATCGAGCACGGCGGCGTGCTGGAAACCTCACTGATGCTGCACCTTGAGCCCGCACGGGTTGGCATGGACCGCCTGGTGGATGGTCCGGCCGCAGTCCTGCCGCGCTTCGACAGGCTCCCCGTGGTTCCTGAACGCACACCGGCCACAGGCTGCCTCTCCTCGGCCGCCGGGTCCAGCGCGGCCAAGGGCGAGCTGCTCTACCGGCAGGTTGTCGAAGACCTGGCCGCGGACCTGTCCCGCGAGCTGAACCGCGAACTCACCGAACCCGCCACACCCCCGCTTTCCGCTGACTATGCGCAATGATAGTGAGCACCATGACCAAAGATTCCCGCGCTACCAACGGCAATGACACCAACAGGGCCGAAGCCAACGGCGCCGAAGTAAACGGCAGGGCTGACACCAAGGGTGCCTCGGTCATTGAAAATGCCATCGCCGTGCTTCGCTCCTTCACCGCGGACGAACCGTTGCTGGGCGTCACCGAAATTGCGAACAGGGTAGGCCTGCACAAGAGCACGGTGTCCCGGATCCTGGCGACCTTTGAACAGGAAAACCTCGTGGAGCGGGACGAGGACACCCGCCGTTTTCGCCTCGGATTGGGGCTGATCGCCGTCGCGGGGCCGCTGCTGGCTGAACTGGAGGAGCGCCGCGTCGCTTATCCGGTCCTCCGTGAGCTCACCGAACTGACGGGCGAAACCAGTGCCCTGATGATGTGGGAGGGCAACCAGTCCATCTGCGTGGAGCAGATCGCCAGCCGGCACCAGATCAAGCACACCACGCCGTTGGGGGCACGCTACAACGACGCGTTGAGCGCCTCGGTCCAGGTTTTCCTCGCGACGGAACCCGAAGAGCGGGTGCGCTCACTCATACGCAGCGGAGCCATCACGTACGCGGGCGTGGATGAGACCAGCCTCGACGGCTACCTGGTCCGACTCAAGGACGACTTCCGCCGGGGGTGGGCCGTCAACTACGGGGAGAGCTCGCTTGATGAAGTTGGCGTTGCCGCGCCCGTCTACGATCACCGCGGAGACGTCGTGGCCGCGGTCCTCATTCCTGCCCCACGGTTCCGCGTCTCCCAGGAGCGGCTCCAGAACCTGGGCCAATCATGCATGGCAGCAGCGAACAAGGTCACCGCGCGGCTGGGCGGCAACGCGCCAGGTTCCGGCAGCCAGGACGGCTGACCCCTCCGGGGGTCGGGCCTTTGGTTAGGCCGGTCCGGGGCCGGAAGGTCCGTCGGCGTCGATTTCGTCCGAGTAGGGTGCGCGGGGCCCGTCTTTCCCGGCAGTCAGCTCGTTGGCGGCCATGGCCAGGAGGTCCCGCTGCAGCTGGGGGAGGGAGAGCAGTCCCTGCATGTACGCTTCGACTTCGTACTCGCCCACAGATCCGCCGATGCCGAAGTAGTAGAGCCACAGGTCGCCGGTAGTAACTTGTGCTGCAGTCAACGCTGCCTGAAGCCGGCGGCGTTGCTCGGGCTCGCTGCTATCGAAGCCCATCACTCGTGCCTCGAGGCCGGTCCGGGCTCACGCCCAGGAGGGCGGCGCTGACTTCGCTGAGAGTAGTGCCGGACGTGCGCGCTTCCCGCATCAGCTGCTGCAGGGCGTTGTCCTCGCTGAGAGTATGGCGTTCCATGAGGACTCCGCAGGCTTTGTTGATGAGGTCCCTGCTGTGGAGGGCTGCTTGCAGGCCCTCACTGATGCGTGCGGGAGTTTCGGCAGTCTGGATATGCGAGAGCAATGTTGCCGCCGGCGCAGCAAAAAGCTCCATGAGGGCAGCGGTGGCATCCTCGAAAGCGTCGGGAGCGGCGGCATAGATTTTCATGGCGCCGATGGCCTCGCCGTCGGCGATCAGGGGCGTGCTGACAACGGACCGGATAGGCAAACCGACGACGGCGGCGCTCCAGTTTGGCCAACGGCCATCGGTGGCGACGTCGCGGATGACAACGCTTTCTTCCGTGGCCCAGGCGGTAAGGCAGGGACCCTGAACCAACTCATATTGAAGGGCATCCGCCCGCTGAACGATCTTATCCGTAGAGCCGGTACTGACGGGTTGTGCGTTGGGATCAAGGATTGAGACGCCGGCGCCCACGGTGCCCGGGATGGACTCGCTGACGGCGCGGGAGAGGTGGTGGACGGCTCGGTCCACCTTTTCCTCTGTGAGGAGCAGCCCCATGATTCTGCCGAGCGCAGTGGACAGTTCATCCAGGGGATACTTCTTGATCATTCGTTGTGCCTCCGGCCATTCAGCGTGACCGGCCAGGGGCGGGGCCGGAAAACCCTGTTGGGGCCGCTCAGCGCTTACAGTTAAAGCCTAACGCCTCTACCGGGCGGAGCGTCCTGAACGGCACGATTTGCGCACAGGCGGGCTACTCGTCGTACGGTGTTGCAAATTCGTGTTCCCCCGAAACGGACGACACGATGCTGGCTGCCACCTCCCTCAGCTTGATGTTCCGGTGGCTGGATGTTTTGACCAGGATGTCGAAGGCCTCATCCCGGCTGCATCGGTTCTGGGCGAGGATGACCCCGATCGCAGTGTCAATAACTGTGCGCGATTTCAGGGCAGCAGAGAGGTCGTCACGGGCCGTGCGCAACTGCGCAATACTGAGGGCCAGGTCCAGAGCTTTCGCAGCTGTGCCGGTGAGGCTTTGGGCGGCGTCCATTCCCTCACGGGAAAATTCGTCTTTGTTGGGAGCGTAGAGATTTACCACCGCCTGCGCGGGGGTGTGAAGGCGCATGGGTATTGCGAGGATGGACCCGATGGCCGCCGCGCTCGCAGCGTGGTTGTATTCGGGCCATCGCAGTTCTGAATCCAGATCGGGGACGTAGAGCATAGTCCCGCTCCGAAGGGCAGTAAGGCAGGGCCCGTCACCGAAGCTGTTCTGCAGCTCGTCCAGGCTCCGGGCGCGGGAGTCGCTGCTGGCCACCGTGGTGGGGCGCTTGTTCCGGATCACTGTAATCCCGCACGAGATGTGATTCCCGCCGCGTGAAAGCCGTGCAGCGATGATCGTGGCCATGTCCGTGAGGAAGTCACTGACATCGGGACTTTCCAGGATGAGATCCTGGAGCTGGACCACAAAGTCTTCCAGCCTCTCAGCACTGTCGCCGCCTAAGCGCGATGCATGCGTATGGATATCTTCGGACATTGGCATGTCCTTCATTCTCCTTCTGTTGCAATCTCGTTAAGGGCGGTATGGAGGAGGTCCACCTGCAGGGGAGGCAGATCCACCATTTCGTTCAGGTAGGCGTCCAGCGCGAGTTCGTCGGCGCTGCCGCCGATGCCGCAGTAGTAAGTCCACAGCTGAGGGAGAGTCAGGTTTGCGCGCTGGAACTGTGCGGCAGCGACCTTGCGTGGATCGGGCTCGAAGTCGGGCTGCTGACCTGGCAAGCCGTCGTTGATCACTTGTCTGCACCTCCGGTGATTGCGGGTATGTCTGATGCGTTCTGCAGGATGTCCTGTGCGATGTCGTGAAGCCTGCGATTGCTCCCGCGCGATGCCATGTGAAGGAGTTCGACGGCGGCATCCCGGCTGCAGCGGTTATGGACCATGATCAGGGATACGGCCGAGTCCACGATGGCCCGGGAGCGCAGCGCCGACCTCAGATGCTCCGGGTACGGCTCTGCGGCGTGCACGCGCATGGCCAGGCGGAGGATCCGCGATAGCGAAGCGGCGTGCTCTTGGACGGCTGCCACCGTACCCGGATCAAATGCGCTGGCTTCGGTTGAATAGCAGTTCAGGGCCGAGCGGGAACCGTTGTCCGACGGAATGGGCACTGCCAGGACGGTCCGGATTCCCTCATCGGAAATGGCCTCTGCGTACCAGTTCCAGCGGGCATCAGCCTGCAGATCGGGAATCAGCACCGTCTGTTGCTGCCGCAGGGCAGTCAGGCAAGGGCCGTCGTCGAAAACATACTGGCGCTCGTCGAGGCTGCGGGCGGCATCCGAGCTGCTGGCCACGGTCGCCGGGCCGGTTTCCCGTTCCACGGTGATGGCACACAGCATGGGGTTTTTCCCGCCCAGCAGGGATGCTGATATCGCGGTCAGTTCAAGAAGAAATTCGGTGAAACCCGGGCTCTCCAGAAGCAGGTCCTGCAACTGTTCGGCAGTCGGCAGGGCATCGTTCTCGGCCATGCGGCCTCTATTCCACGCGACGCCGGGCAACCCCACCCGGCTGGCGGCTGTGCGCTCTCTGCGCGCCCGGCCCGGATAGTCAACTCCGGACCCCTTGTGCCTCCCGAAATCTCCTACTATCGACACTACGCGCTTTAGGGGCCGCCGCCGGGTGCCGGGGCAAAGTATTAGCCGGCCACCGGGGCAGGTTGGAAGCTGTAGGCTCGGCACATGGCTGAGCTCCACAAATACCCGTACGGCGGCGATGCCAGCCAATGGGGCGAGCTCTTCCTGCCGGAACTGCCGCCCGGCGGCGAGCACCGCGGCGTGGTGGTGGTGATCCACGGCGGCTACTGGCGCTCGCAGTACGGCGCAGAACTGGGCGAACCCATCGCCAAGGACCTGGCCGCGCATGGCATGGCCGCGTGGAACCTCGAATACCGCCGGGCCGGAAACGGCGGGGGCTGGCCTAACACGTTCATCGACGTGCTGGCGGGCATCGACAAGCTGGAAGACCTCGCGGCCCGGCACGCACTGAACCTTGGGACGGTGGTGGCGCTGGGCCATTCAGCGGGCGGGCATCTGGCCGCCTGGGCTGCGGGCCGTGGCAAGCTCGCCCATTTGGGCTTGGCGGACGAGGACAGTCAGGTTCCGCGCCGCCAGGACGCTACGGCGGTGCACCTCACTGGCGTCGTCAGCCAGTCGGGACTGCTCAACCTCGCGGAAGCGGAGCGGCTGAACCTCAGCAATGGTGCGGTGCGCAACCTGCTGGGCGGACCGTCGTCGGACTATCCCCGGCGCCACAGATACGCGGACCCGATGACCGCGCTCCCGCTGGCGGTGCCGGTGATGGCAGTCCACGGAACGGGTGACGATACTGTTCCGCTGAGCCAGTCCGAGGCGTACGCCGACGCCGGGGCCGCAGCGCACATGCAGGTGCAGCTGGTGAAGGTTCCCGGCGACCACTACGACCTCATCGACCCGAAATCTCCCGCGTACCGCACGTGCCGCGACCTGGTTCAGTCGCTTCTGGGTTAGATTCGGTGCCTGGAGGTACGAACCAAAAATTACATTACGTTCCTCTAGACATTGGACGTCCCATCTCCTGTACCCTAGGGAGTAAGACAAGTCGTCGCCTCTCGGCGCGCAAGGAGGAGATCACGTGGCTACCGCACCCCAGGAAGTATCGCCCGCCCGTTTCAGCGCGCAGCTTCGATCCAATGCACTCCAAACGCGGATCATGGATCTCATCCTGGAGCGCGGCCTGGACGTGGGCGACGCCATGCCGACCGAGAGCGAACTCTCCGCCGAGCTGGGCGTGGGCCGCAACACCGTCCGCGAATCCCTGAAGGTACTGCAGGCCCTGGGTGTCATCGAGATCCGCCACGGCTTCGGCATGTTCGTTGCCCCCAATAATTTCAGTGCCCTCGTCTCCGGCCTGACGTTCCGCGGGCGGCTGTCGTTGCGCCACAAAGGCGAAGAGGCCATGGAACTCATCGACGTGCGGCAGGCCCTCGAATCGGGCCTGATCGGGTCCGCCATCGACCTCCTGACGGACCAGCACCTGGCGGATCTGCGCGCCACCATGGAAGCCATGGAAGCCGCCGCCAAGAATGGGGAACACCTCTACGTGCACGACGCCGAGTTCCACCGCCGGCTGTACGCACCCCTTAACAATGAGCTGCTCATCAACTTGATGGACGTGTTCTGGCAGGTGTACCGCAAGATCCACCTGGCCCTCGGCACCGGCCCGGTCAACCTCGAGCAGCAGACCCAGGACCACTGGGACATCTACGAAGCCGTGGCCAACAAGGACAAAGCGCTGGCTTCCGAACGCCTGCAGCGCCACTTCGACGGTATCCGCCTGAAGCTCAAGGACGTCGCGGCCAGCTAGCCCGGCCGTTTTCTTGCCACCGCCCGCGTCTCCGGGCGGCCAATGCCCTGCCCAATTTTCGTAGAGAGTGCCTTGCCGTGGAAATCTTCGTAGTGCCGACCGCCTCCGCCACCGGTTCCGTTGCGGCCGGGATCCTCGCCGCGGTGATCCGCAGCAAGCCCGACGCCGTCCTGGGCCTCGCTACGGGCGGCTCGCCGCTGCCTATCTACAGGGCGCTCGCGGACCACACCGTTGATATGTCCGCCGTCCGCGGCTTTGCCCTCGATGAGTACGTGGGGCTGCCCGCCGGCCACCCGGAAAGCTACGCGGAAGTGGTACGGCGCGAGGTGACGGAGCGGCTGCATCTGGACCCCGCCAAGGTGACCGTGCCGGACGGCAGCGCGGCGGACCCCGAGCGGGCCGCTGCCGACTACGACGCCGCCATTGCCGCCGCCGGCGGGATCGACGTGCAGATTTTGGGCATTGGCCACAACGGGCACCTTGCCTTCAACGAGCCCGGCTCGGCCCTGGACTCCCGGACCCGGGTGGAGGTCCTTACGGAGCGCACCCGCGAGGCAAATGCCCGCTACTTCAGCGCGCCGTCGGACGTTCCCGCCCGCTGCATCACCCAGGGCCTGGGCACCATCATGGAAGCCCGTCACCTGCTGCTCGTGGTCAACGGCGCTGACAAGGCCGGCATCCTCGCTGCCGCCCTGAACGGTCCTGTCACCGCCGAGTGCCCGGCGTCGATCCTCCAGCGGCACCCGCACGTCACTGTGGTGGCGGACGAGGCAGCTGCTTCGCAGCTGGCCCCGGGCAGTGGCCAGGTGGCCGTGCGGGTGGCGGGAGCGGCCGCCGTCGCTTAAGGGATTGAAGCGCGTCAAGGGCTAGAGGCGGACGAGGTCTTCTACCGCTGGACTCAGGCGTCGCTCCGGGCGGGCACGCGGCTGTCGAAGATCGTGGCGCCGACTTCCTGCTCGGCCTGATTATCGATGCCCAGATCGATGCCCCTCCGTTCGCGGATTACCAGCACGGCACCCGTGGAAATCAGGGCCACAATCAGCAGGTAGGCGGAGACGGACATCGTGGTGCCGGTGGCCTGCACCAGTGCCGTCGCGATGGTCGGGGCGAAGGCGCCGCCGATGATCGCGCCGAAGGCATAGGAGATGGCTACTCCGGAGAAGCGGATGGACGCCGGGAAAAGCTCGCTGTAGAGCGCTGCCTGCGGTCCGTAGGTCAGGCCGAGGCCCACGCTGAACAGCGCCAGGCCCAGGAGCATGGCCCAGATATTGCCGGTGTTAATCAGCCAGAAGAGCGGGAAGAACGTGACCATCAGGCAGGCATAGCCGATCAGGTAGGTCCTCTTCCGGCCGATGCTGTCGGCCAGGAACCCGGCGATCAGCGTGAAGACGAACCACAGCGCGGCTGAGGCCGTGACGGCGAGGAGCACCTGGGTGCGGTCCATGGCCAGGCCCTTGGGAGCGGTGGCGTAGCTCAGGATGTACCCGCCGGTGGTCATGTAGCCGGCGGCGTTGTTCCCGGCAAAGACCAGGGCAGCCAGGATCACGAGCAGCCAGTGCTTCTTGAACAGCTCGACGATGGGGACGCGGGTCTGCTGCTTCCGGGTGGCAATTTCGGCAAAGACCGGGCTTTCCTCAACGCTGCGGCGGACGATGAAACCGACGATGATCAGGACAAAGCTCAGCAGGAAGGGAACACGCCAGCCCCACTCCACAAAGGCGTCCCCGGGAGAGATGACTCCGGACATCAGGCTGAGGACGCCCGAGGCCAGGAGCATGCCCAGCGGGACACCCAGTTGCGGGAAGGAACCGAACAGTCCGCGCTTGGAACGGGGCGCGTGTTCCACGGCCATCAGCACCGCACCGCCCCATTCGCCGCCGGCGGAGATGCCCTGCAGGATGCGCAGGAGCAGCAACAGGATCGGGGCCACGATGCCGGCTGTCTCATAGGTCGGCAGGACACCGATCAGGGTGGTTGCCGCGCCCATCAGGATGAGCGTAAGGACCAGCATGGCCCGCCGCCCCAGCCGGTCGCCGAAGTGGCCGGCCAGGAACGCGCCCAACGGCCGGAACAGGAAGCTCAAGCCAACCGATGCGAAGGAGATCAGCAGGGCAATGTCGTTTCCCGCCGGTTCGAAAAACAGCTTCGCGAAAACCAGGCCGGCGGCGTTGGCGTAGATGAAGAAGTCGTACCACTCGATGGTGGTGCCGATGATGGTGGCGAACGCTACGCGGCGGTCCGTTGCCGAGCTGCGCTGCCTGAGCGGGATTGCACTCATGGTTGTTTTCCTTGCCTTTGGGGACACGTCGGTGTGTCAGTTGGTGTAGGGGTCTGCGATGCCGATGTATTGGGTGGTGGTGTACTCGGTGATGCCTTCGGTGCCGCCTTCGCGGCCGAGGCCTGATTGTTTGACACCGCCGAAAGGTGCGGCGGCGTTGGAGATGACGCCGGCGTTGAACCCGACCATCCCGAATTCGATCTGCTCCGCCACGCGCAGGAGGCGGTTGAAGTCGCGGCTGTAGATATAGGAGGCGAGGCCGTACTCGGAGGCGTTGGCGAGGCGGATCGCTTCTTCTTCAGAGGTGAAGGTGGTGATGGGGGCGACGGGCCCGAAGATTTCCTGGCCCAGGATCGCGGCATCATTGGGGACGTTGGCGAGCACGGTGGGCGGGTAGAAGTAGCCCGGCCCGTCCACCGGGGTACCGCCGGTGACGGCGACGGCCCCGGCGTCGACGGCGGCGGTGACGAGGGCGTGGACGTCGTCGCGGGCGCCGGAATCGATGAGCGGGCCCACCTGGGTGGCGGGGTCGGTGCCGCGGCCGGTGGCCAGGGCACCCATCGCGGCAGCGAACTTCTTGGTGAACTCCTGCGCGACCGACTCGTGGACGAGGAAGCGGTTGGCGGCGGTGCAGGCTTCGCCCATGTTCCGCATCTTGGCTGCCATGGCCCCGTCGACGGCGGCATCGAGGTCGGCGTCTTCGAACACGATGAAGGGAGCGTTCCCGCCGAGTTCCATCGAGGCGCGCAGCACGTTCTGGGCGGCGTCGGCCATGAGGCGCTTGCCCACCGGGGTTGACCCGGTAAAGCTCACCTTCCGCAGCCGGGAGTCCTTCAGGAGCGGCCCGGAGATCCCCGACGCGCTGGAGGAGGCGACGACGTTGAGCACTCCGGGCGGGAGGCCGGCGTCGAGCATGGTCTGCGCGAAGTACTGCGCCGTCAAAGGCGTGAGTTTGGCGGGTTTGAGGACCATGGTGCAGCCGGCGGCAATCGCGGGGGCGACTTTGCGGGTGGCCATCGCGAGCGGGAAGTTCCACGGCGTGATCAGCAGGCACGGGCCCACGGGTTTGTGCTGGACCAGGATCTTGTTCTTGCCCTCGGGGGAGGTGAGGTAGCGGCCGTAGTCACGGACCGTTTCCTCGGAGAACCAGCGCAGGAACTCGGCACCGTAGGTGACCTCACCGCGGGCCTCGGCCAGCGGTTTGCCCATCTCCAAAGTCATCAGCAGGGCGAAGTCTTCGGCGCGTTCGGTGACCAGGTCAAAGGCACGGCGGAGGATCTCGGCCCGCACCCGGGGTGCGGTCCGCGCCCAGGAGGCCTGCACGGCGTCGGCGGCGTCCAGCGCCGCAACCGCATCAGCGCTCGTGGCGGACGCGAGGGTGGCGAGGACCTCCCCGGTGGCCGGATCGTGCACCTCAAACGTGCCGCCGTCGGACGCGTCCACCCACTCACCGCCGATCAACAGGCCCGTGGGCACCGACGCGAGCAGGGACGCCTCACGCTCGGGGGACATGGCAGGAAAATGGGCAGGGGGTAGCGCGGAAGTGACTGTCATGACGGAAGTCCTTTGGGAAGGGGCGGTTAGTAGCTGGCGGGGGAGTCGCCGTTCTTGGGCTTGATGTACTGCGCCGCGAGGGCTTCGGAGCCGCGGGCCAGGAGGGCGACGTCGGCGCCCACCAGGATGAAGTTGGCACCGTTGGCGAGGTAATATTCCGCCGTGGCGGGGTTGAACGCGTTGACGCCCGCGGGCTTCCCGGCCGCCTTCGCGGCGGACAGGCAGTGTTCGACGGCGGCGCGCACCTCGGGGTGTTCCTGCTGTCCCAGTAACCCCATAGACGCGGCGAGGTCGGACGGTCCGAGGAAGATGGCGTCCACGCCGTCGACCGCGAGGATGTCTTCCACATGGTCAACAGCTGCCGTCGACTCGATCTGGACCGTGACGCTGATGGTCTCGTTGGCGCGGGCGAGGTAGTCCGGGACCCGGTTCCAGCGGGCGGCCCGGGCGAGGGCCGAACCGACCCCGCGGACACCCTGGGGCGGGTAGCGGGTGGCTGCCACGGCCGCTTCGGCGTCGGCGGCCGAGTTGACCATGGGGATCAGCAAGTTCTGCACGCCCAGGTCCAGGTACTGCTTGATCACCACGGTGTCGTTCACCGGCGGCCGGACCAAGGTGTGGACCGGGTAGCCGTTGACGGCCTGTAGCTGGGCGAGGATGGATTCGAGCCCGTTGGGGCTGTGCTCGGCATCCACCAGGAGCCAGTCCAGTCCGGACCCGGCGCACAGTTCGGCGATCAGCGGGCTGCCGGAGCACACCCACATCCCGGCCAGCGGCCGGCCCGCGGCAGCGAGGGCATCCCGGAACGTGTCCTCTAGTCGAAGCGGCATGTCACAACCCCCAAGGGTCCGTAGTCGGCGTGGACGGTATCGCCCTTGTAAACCCACATGGGCCGGGTGAAGGACCCGGCGAGGATGATGTCGCCGGCCTTCATCGAGTCCCCGTGCGCGGCGATCTTGTTCGCGAGCCAGTGCACGCCGTTGGCGGGGTGGTCCAGGACCCCGGCGGCCACACCGGTTTCCTCCACGGTCTGGTTCTTGTAGAGGATGGCGGAGACCCAGCGAAGATCCACAGCGTCCGGTTTGACCGGGTTGCCGCCGATTACCATGGCGCCCATCGCGGCGTTGTCCGAGATGGTATCCACAATGGTCCGGCCCTCCATCTCAATCCGCGAGTCCAGGATCTCGAGGGCCGGGACCACGTAGTCGGTGGCGTTCAGGACATCGAAGATGGTGCAGCCGGGGCCCTTGAGGGCATCCTTGAGGACAAACGCCAGCTCCACCTCCACCCGGGGGTGGGTATATTTGTCCCACTCCACCAAGCACCCGGTCTCCAGCACCATGTCATCAAAGATGGCGCCGTAATCTGGTTCTGTGATGCCGGTGGCGGCCTGCATGGCCTTGGACGTCAGGCCGATCTTGCGGCCCACCAGGGTCCTGCCGGCGTCCTCGTTCCGGCGCCGCCACAACCGCTGCACCGCGTAGGAATCCTCGACGGTCATCTCCGGGTAGCGGGCGGTCAGGCGCGGAACCGGGGTGCGGGTCCGGGCGGCCTCAAGCAGTTCGTCCGCGATGGCTTCGATGGTCCTGTCATCCAGCATGGCTACAGCTGCGCTCCCAGCTTGAAGCCGCTCTTCTGGCCGAAGCCCATTTCCTCGCCGGGCTCACGGGTGTAGGAGAAGCCGTCGGCACCCACGGTCACGGCCATTTCCGAGGCGTCGGTGCGCTCGATGATGGGCTGCGGGTTGCCGTCCAGGTCCAGGACCAGGGAGGCCTCGGTGTACCAGGAAGGGACTACCGGGTTGCCCCACCAGTCGCGGCGCTGGTTGTCGTGGACGTCCCAGGTGATGGTGGGGTTGTCCGGGTCGCCGGTGTAGTAGTCCTGGGTGTAGATCTCGATGCGGTGCCCGTCCGGGTCCAGGATGTAGAGGTAGAAGGCGTTGGAGACGCCGTGCCGGCCGGGGCCGCGTTCGATCCGGTCGCTGATGCGCAGGGCACCCATCTTGTCGCAGATCTGGATGATGTTGTGCTTCTCGTGCGTGGCGAAGGCGACGTGGTGCATGCGCGGGCCGTTGCCGCCGGTGAGGGCGGTGTCGTGGACCGTCTGCTTGCGGTGCATCCACGCGGCGTACGTGACGCCGTCGGAATCCTTGATGTCCTCGGAGACGCGGAAGCCGAGGTCCTCCAGGTAGGCGCGGCCGCGGGGGACATCCGGGGTGACCTGGTTGAAGTGGTCCAGGCGGACCAATTCACCGGCGGAGTAGAGGTCGTAGCGCTGGGTGAGGCGTTCCACGTGCTCCACGTCGTAGAAGAATTCGTAGGGGAAGCCCAGCGGGTCCTCGACGCGGACGGAGTCGCCGATGCCCTTGGTGAAGCCTTCCTTGCGGCGCTCCACGCGGCAGCCCAGCTCGCGGTAGTAGGCCTCGGCGGCGTCCACCTCGGCGGCGGACTTCACGCGGTAGGCAAAGGCTGCGACGGCGGCGATGGGGCCCTTGCGCAGCACCAGGTTGTGGTGGATGAACTCCTCCAGGGAGCGCAGGTAGATGTTGTTCTCGTCTTCCTCGGTGACGTGCAGGCCGAGGAGGTCCACGTAGAACTCACGGGACTTGGCGAGGTCCGTGACCACGATCTCCATGTAGGCGCAGCGCACGATGTCCGGTGCCGGGACGGTGGGGGTGGGAATGAAGCTGGTCATGATGGTCTCTCTTCTTTGAAAGGGGGCGTGGAAAGTACGACGGCGGCCGGGCTGGCCTGGGCGCCGAAGTGGTGCTTAGGCGCCGAACTTGGGGGTGTGGACGGAGCCGAGCGTGATGTGCACGGCCTGCTGGTCGGTGTAGAAATCGATGGAGCGGTAGCCGCCTTCGTGGCCGAGGCCTGAGGCTTTGACGCCGCCGAACGGGGTGCGGAGATCGCGGACGTTGTGGCTGTTCAGCCACACCATGCCGGCTTCCACGTTCTGCGAGAAGTTATGGGCCCGGGTCAGGTTCTGGGTCCAGATGTAGGCGGCCAGGCCGTACTTGGTGTTGTTCGCCAGGGCGAGGGCCTCGTCGTCGTTCTCGAACGGGGTGATGGCCACAACGGGTCCGAAGATTTCCTCCTGGAAGATCCGGGCGTCAGGCGCGACGTCGGCAAACACCGTGGGTGCGATGTAGTTGCCTTCGGGCAGGTGGTCGGGACGGCCGCCACCGGCGAGGAGCCGGCCTTCGGACTTGCCGATCTCCACGTAGGAGGCCACCTTGTCGTAGTGCTCCGGGTGGACCAGGGCGCCCACTTGGGTCTTCGGATCGTGGGGATCGCCCACCACGATGTTCTTGGCGCGTGCGGCGTACTTTTCGCAGAACTCGTCATAGATGGCGCGCTCAACGAGGATGCGGGACCCGGCCGTGCAGCGTTCGCCGTTGAGGGAGAAGACACCAAACAGGGCCGAATCGATCGCGGCGTCCAGGTCGGCGTCGGCGAACACCACGCACGGGGACTTACCGCCGAGCTCCATGGAGAGGCCTTTGAGGTTGGCGGCGGCGTTGCGGAAGATCGTCTGGCCGGTGGTGGTCTCGCCGGTGAAGGAGATCAGCGGAACATCCGGGTGCTTCACCAGGGCGTCGCCGGCTTCCTCGCCCAGGCCGTTGACCAGGTTGAAGACACCGTCCGGGAGGCCCGCTTCCTTGAAGATGGTGGCCCACAGCGAGGCGGACAGGGGAGTGAACTCGGCGGGCTTGAGGACCACGGTGTTGCCGGTGGCCAGGGCCGGGGCGAGCTTCCAGGACTCCAGCATGAACGGGGTGTTCCACGGGGTGATCAGGCCAGCGACGCCGATCGGCTTGCGGTTCACATAGTTGATCTGCGAGCCGGGGACCTTCATGGCGTCGTCGAACTGCGCCACGATCAGGTCCGCGAAGAAGCGGAAGTTCTCGGCGGCGCGGAGGGCCTGGCCCTTGGCCTGGGTGATGGGCAGGCCGGTGTCGAACGTTTCGAGTTCGGCGAGGCGGGCTTCCTGGGCTTCGACGGCGTCGGCGATCCTGTTCAGGATGCGGGCGCGTTCGCGGGGCTTCATCTTCGGCCACGGACCGTTCACGAACGCTTCGCGGGCTGCGGCGACGGCGAGGTCGATGTCTTCCTTCTGGCCTGCAGCCGCGGTGGCGTAGTTCCGGTTGGAGACCGGGTCCAGGACGTCAAAGGTCTTGCCGCCCACGGAGTCAACGAACTGGCCGTTGATGTAGTGCTGGATGTGGGTGGGCAGGTCCTGCGGCACGTAGTGGGTGCTGGCTTCTGCTGCAGTGAACGTCATTGTTATTTCCTTAGCTACTCATGCAACGCGGGGTCACTTCCGGCCCGATGGGGGCCGTCTATCGGGCGTTTAGTGACCCCGCGTTGCTTTAGACGAGGGGGATGGGGAGGGGGACAGGGTGGGCCTGGGCGAGGTAGGCGTCCAGGGTGGCGCTGCGGTGGAGTCGTGCTGCGTTTTCGATGCTGTCGGCGCTGGCACCGGATTCGATGAGGTTCAATAGTGCCTCGTGCTCAGCCACGGAATCGTGGGCCCGGCCGGGGACGAAGCGGAACGTCGAGGACCGGAGTGAGGCGAGGCGGTTCCAGCCCCGGTGGACCAGGTCCAGGATGTGCGGGTTGGGGCAGTGTTCAAAGAGGACGCTGTGGAAGTCCTGGTTGAGCTGCGTGAAGCGGACGGGATCGAAATGTTCCAGGCACTCGCGCATTTGCTCGTTCACGGCGCGGGCCCGGGCAACGTCCGCCGCCCCGATCAGCGGGGCGGACAGTGCGGTGGCTGCGCCTTCGACGATGCTCAGTGTCTGCATGGTGTAGAGGTATTCGGTGGGGTCAATTCCGGCCACGGTGGCGCCGACGTTCCGCTCGAACTTCACCAGTCCCTCGGCCTCGAGCCGGCGGATGGCTTCCCGGACCGGGACCACGCTGACACCCAGGTCTTTGGCAATCGCTGCCAGGACCAGCCGGTAGCCGGGCGTGTAGCTGCCTCCCACAATCCGGGCCTTGACTGCTTCATAGGCCTGCTGGGACTTGCTGCCGGCGGGCGCTGCGGCGGGGTCAGTCACGGTCGTCTCAGTCATTGGCACGGCCTGCCTCCCATTCGTTCCCACTCTGCGTACCTGTTCTGCCACTCGGCGTTCATGGGGTAGAGCCCGTCAACGCTGTTGCCTTCCTGGACCATCTGAAAGATGAAGGTTTCTTCCTTTTCCTGCTGGATGCAGTCCTCCACGAGCTCCTCGGCGATGGCCGGCGGGATCACCAGGATGCCGTCGGAATCGGCCACGATGATGTCACCGGGCTGGACGGTGGCGCCGCCGCAGGCGATGGTGATGTCCGTGTCCCACGGGATGTGGCGGCGGCCCAGCACGGCGGGGTGCGGATTGGCGAAGTAGGTGGGCATCTCCAGCCCGGCCACGGCGGTGTAGTCGCGGACTCCGCCGTCGGTGATGATGGCAGCGGCGCCGCGGACCTGGGCGCGGAGGGCCAGGATGTCGCCGACCGTCCCGGTGCCCTTTTCGCCGCGGGCCTCCATGACCAGGATTTCGCCCTCGTTGACCGAATCGATGGCCTTCTTCTGGGCATTGAAACCGCCGCCGTGCGTTTTGAAGAGGTCCTCACGGTTGGGGACGTAGCGCAGGGTCCGGGCCAGGCCGACAACGCGGCGGTCCGGGCGCGTTGCCTGCAGCCCGTCGATGCTGACGTTATTAAGGCCGCGCTTGCGCATCTGGGACGACAACGTGGCGGTGGCAACCGATTCGAGCTTGGCCTTCAGCTCCGGGGTGAGGACGGGCCCGACGGCGGGGAGCCCGGCGGCTGCGCGCGAACCGTACGCCTCCTCCCGTTGCAGGTCATCAGCCTTGGGTGCGGCACCAAACTCGGCGAACGCCGTCGTACCTTCCTCCACAGTGGTGCGCAGGCGCCCCGTGGTGAGGCGGTCATCTACGGTGCTGACCTCCACTTCCAGCAGGTCGCCGGGCTTCGCCACGGAGGCGCCGGCGGGGGTGCCGGTGAGGATGATGTCCCCCTCTTCGAGGGTGAGCAGCTGGGACAGGTCCGCGACGAGCCGGGCGAACGGGAAGAGCAGGTCCCCGGTGGTGTCATCCTGGACGAGTTCGCCGTTGTGCCAAGTGCGGATGCGCAGATCGGCGGGGTCGACGGCGTCTGCCGGGATCAGTGCCGGGCCCACCGGAGTGAAGCCGTCCCCGCCCTTGGACCGAAGGTTTGAGCCTTTGTCCGCGTAGCGGAGGTCGTAGACGCCCAGATCGTTGCTGGCCGTCACCGCGGCAACATGGCTCCAGGCGTCGTCGATCCCGACGCGGCGGCCGGCCTTGCCAATGACCAGGGCAATCTCGCCCTCGTAGCCGAGGAGTTCACAGCCTGCCGGGCGTTCCACGGCGCTGCCGCTGAGGGAGAGTGACGACGACGGCTTGAGGAAGTACGACGGCTGGGCCGGCGTGCGGCCCCGCTGGGCTGCCCGGCTGGGGTAGTTGATGTGCACCGCGATAACTTTGCGTGCCGCTGCGAGGATGTCCTCGTTGACCTGCTCCAAAACCGTCTCCTCATCAGGTACGAAATCGTATACGATGACTATCACCTACCGTTTGGGTACCTGTCAACCCCTCGCGTTGAACTTGGATTTCGCATCCGCCCCGCTCAAAAGCATTCGCGCCCAGGCCACTTGTATGCGGCGTCACACCTGCCGTACAGTCTTGGACCAGATCAACTTTTCTAATATAGAAACCAAAATTCTTATATCGAACATGCCTCAAGGGCAGCAGTCCCACAGTGAAGTGAGGAAGAGCCATGCAGTTCCACCACCACGGTTACGTATCCGGAGACCCACGGGTCCAGCCCGCCGCCGGGGTCGGCATCGATCGCCCCGAAGAGCTCCCGGACGAAGTTGATGTGCTGATCGTCGGTACCGGCCCTGCCGGGATGCTCGCTGCCGCGCAGCTGTCCCAGTTCCCGAACCTCACCACCAGGATCGTGGAGCGCCGCCCGGGCAGGCTCGCCATCGGCCAGGCCGACGGCATCCAGGCCCGGAGCGTGGAGACGTTCCAGGCCTTTGGCTTCGCCGAACGGATCATCGCCGAGGCCTACGCCATCACCGAGATGGCGTTCTGGAAGCCCGACCTCGTTGACCCGTCGCGGATCGTTCGGTCAGCGCGCACGCCGGACGATCCCACCAGGATCAGCGAATTTCCGCACCTCATCGTGAACCAGGCCCGCGTGCTGGACTACTTCGCCGAATTCATGGCGAACTCACCCGCCCGAGTGAAGCCCGATTACGGCTTTGAATTCCAGGGCCTTGAAGTCTCCGAGGAAGGGGAATACCCCGTCACCGTCACGCTGCGCCACACGTCCGGCCCCCTTGAAGGTACTCCGCGCACCGTCCGGGCAAAGTACGTTGTGGGCGCCGACGGCGCGCGCAGCAAGGTGCGGGACTCGATCGGCTGCACACTCGCCGGCGATGCCGCGAACCACGCGTGGGGCGTCATGGATGTCCTCGCCGAGACAGACTTCCCCGACATCCGGACCAAATGCGCCATCCAGTCCGGATCGGGCGGCAGCATCCTCCTGATCCCGCGCGAAGGCGGCTACCTCTTCCGCATGTACGTGGACCTCGGCGAGGTGGACCCGGACGACAACGGTGCGGTGCGCAACACCACCATCGAAGAAATCATTCAGAAGGCGAACGGGATCCTGCACCCTTACACCTTGGACGTGCGGAACGTTGCCTGGCACAGCGTCTACGAGGTGGGGCACCGCCTCACGGACCGGTTCGACGACGTCCTCCCGGAGGACCGCGGCACGCGGACCCCGCGGGTGTTCATTACCGGGGATGCCTGCCATACGCACAGTGCAAAAGCCGGCCAGGGCATGAACGTCTCCATGCAGGACGGATTCAACATCGCCTGGAAGCTGGGACACGTGCTGGATGGCCGCGCGCCCGAGGCGCTGCTCTCCACTTACTCCGAGGAGCGTCAGGTGGTGGCGAAAAACCTCATCGACTTCGATAAAGAGTGGTCCACCATGATGGCGAAGAAACCCGAGGAGTTCGCGGACCCCGCCGAGCTTGAAAACTTCTATGTCAGCACGGCCGAATTCCCGGCCGGATTCATGACCGAATACGCCCCGTCCCTGCTGGTGGCATCCGCCGATCACCAGGAACTCGCCACGGGTTTCCCGGTGGGCAAGCGGTTCAAGTCAGCGCCCGTTGTGCGGGTGGGCGACACCAACCCGGTCCACCTTGGCCACCACGCCGTGGCGGACGGCCGCTGGCGCATCTACGTCTTCGCCGATGCCGCCGCCGCAGGCGCCCCGTCACCCACCACGGACCTCGCCGAGTGGCTCGCGAACTCGCCGGAATCACCGCTGGCGGCAACGCCGTCGGGCCTTGACCCGGACGCCTGGTTCGACGTGAAGGTCATCTACCAGCACCCGCACTCCGACCTGGACATCGGAGCGGTTCCGGCGGTGTTCAAGCCGCAGGTTGGACCCTACAAGCTCACCGACTACGAAAAGGTGTACGCCACCGATCCCACAGCGGACATTTTCGAGCTGCGCGGCCTGGACCGCGGCGGCGTGGTGGTGGTGGTGCGGCCCGACCAGTACGTGGCGAACGTCCTGCCGCTGACCTCCACTGCTGAGCTCGGGGCGTTCTTCGCTCGTCTGCGAGGCACAGGCTTCCAGCCATCCCTGGTTAGCGGAGCTGCGCGCTGATCCGCCGTGCGGCTTCCATGACTGAGCTGCCAACCTGCTCGGGGGCCAGCTGGGCGCTGGGGTAAACCACTGCGATGGCAGCCGGCTGGAGTCCCTGGGCAGGGCTGAGGGGAACGGCCACGGCCGTAACCCCCGGCAGGACTTCGTGGTGGCTGATGGCAAATCCCACCTCGCGAACGTGGGCCACTTCCGGACGGCGGGGCTGGTCTGGAGAAATCGCCTCCCACTGTGAATCGTTCAGGATCGACTGAATGGCCAGCCCCGGCGCCCCGACGTTCAGTGCGTGCCGGGTGCCGGGCCGCTGGACCACCGCGGCACGGCTGTGCGGCGGCTCCACGCTGGTCAGCGTGGTGCAGTCCCCGCGGTCCAGGACCACCAGGAAAGCGGTGGTGCCGAGTTCGTTGGCAAGGGACGTCAGTTCGGGCAGCGCCGCCGCTTGCAGGTCGCGGGCAACGCCCCGGGCCAGCGTGGCCAGGCCGGTGCCCAGGACGAGGCTCCCGGCGGCGTCCCTGGCGACGAGTCCGTGGTCTTCAAGGGTGCGGAGAATTCTGTAGGCGATTGAACGGTGCACGCCCATCCGGGCCGAAATGTCGGCAATGGTAAGCGGCGCCGATTCCTCGCTCAGGATTTCGAGCATCCTGATGCCGCGGGACAGCGTCTGTGAATGGGCCGGTGCTGGTTTGCCGTTCGAAACTGCTGCGTCTTCCATCGTGCCCCGCCCCTCGTTCCTGCCCGGTCATCCTGCCTGTGGCCAGGCCGCTCCAGATGTCCCGCGCAGGAAACCACGGGTCGGGCAGTCTCATATTAGAACACGGGATGCGATTATCGAACGGCCAGTGGCGTCTGCCAACCGGCTCTAAGCGTCCAGCACTTGACCTGCGCGCATGACCAGGACACGTTCAAACTCATCGTTTACCACCACGACGTCGGCACGCAAGCCGGCGCGAAGGCTCCCGATGTTCTGTTGCTGGCCGATGATTGCGGCCGGAACGGCAGTCGCGGACAGGACTGCAGCGGCCGGTTCCACACCCGCGGCGATCGTCCGGCGCACCACGTCCAGCAACGTTGCCGTCCCGCCGGCGAGGGTACCGTCGCCGAGCCGGGCCACGGCACCGCTGACGGAAACAGATGCCGGACCGAGCTCGTAGTGCCCGTCGGGCAGCCCGGTGGCAGCCATCGAGTCGGTCACCAGGACCACGTTTTCCGGGCCCACCAGCTCGAACACCATCCGCACTGTTTCGGGGTCCAGATGCACGCCGTCGGCAATCAGTTCGACGGCGACTGTGCCCGCGCCAGCCAGCCGGAGGCACGCGGCGACGGGACCCGGGCTGCGGTGATGCAGCGGCGGCATCCCGTTAAAGAGGTGCGTGATGGTGGGGCGCGACGCCGGTCCCTGCACGGATAAGGTCAGCAACTCCGCCGCGTGGGTGAGGGAGGCACCCGTCGTGCGCGCATCCGCATCAGTATGGCCCAGCGACGGCGTCACACCGTTCTCGGCGAGCATCCGCACCACCGCGTCGGCGCCGGCAAGTTCGGGCGCGTAGGTCATGGTCCGCAGGTGGCCGCCGGCGGCCCCGATCAGTTCGGCGAGCAACTGGAGGTCCGGTTCGCGCAGGAAACGGGGATCCTGCGCGCCGCAGCGTGCATGGGACAGGAACGGGCCCTCGGAGTGGATGCCCGCGATGAGCCCCTCGTCGGCCATGTGGCGGAGCGTTCCCATGCTCCGCAGCAGGTCCTCGCGGGAAGCAGTCACCAGGCTCGCGAGCAGCGTGGTGGTGCCGCTGCGGTGCAGGAATTCGACGGCCGTGCGTGCGGCCTGGATGTCGCCGCTGGGGAAATCACCGCCCGCAGCGCCGTGGCAGTGCAGGTCAACGAGGCCGGGCAGGATCACGCTTCCCGGCGGAAGTTCCACTTCCTCAAGGCCCGGCAGCAAGGATTCATCCAGCCCGGCGCGCGGGCCCACATACGCGATGCGCCCGGCCGTCACCGCGACGACGGCGTTGTCCAGGGACATTCCGTCCGTCAGGACTGTCCCGGACAGCAGGTAGCCCCCGGAATCAGCACCGTCCTGCCGGGCAGGTTCCTGCTGGGTGGGTTCCGGGGGTGTCTGTTCCGGCAGGGGAGTCACTTCAGGGCCTCGGCGAACCAGCCGGTGATGGTGGCCGGGTGGGTGATGGCAGTACCGACGACGACGGCGAACGCACCCGCATCGAGGCACTGCCGGGCCTGGTCGGGGGTGTGCAGGCGTCCTTCGGCGATGAGGGGCGCCGCGAAGCCGGCGGCGGCGATCTGTTCGATCAGCTCCAGGTCGGGGCCGTGCGTTTTGGGGCGCTCGCCGGAGTAGCCGGACAGGGTGGTGCCGATCAGGTCCGCCCCTGCTTCGACGGCGGCAGCGGCGTCGTCGAACGAGCCGCAGTCCGCCATGACCAGTGCGTGGGATTCTGCGTGGATGCCCGCCACGGTCTGGGCGAACGTCAGCCCGTCCGGCCGTTCGCGGCGCGTGCCGTCGATCGCGACAATGTGTGCACCTGCGTTAGCCACCGCCAAAGCGTGGCGGAGCGTGGGAGTGATGAAAACGCCGTCGTGCCCGTCCTTCCAGAGCCCGATGACCGGAACCTCCACGGCTGCACGCGTGAACTGCACGTCGGCCAGGCCCTGGACGCGGACAGCGACAGCGCCGCCGATCACGGCGGAGGCGGCAAACTGTGCCGTGGTGCGGGGATCGCGGAGGGGCTCGCCCGGGTACGCCTGGCAGGACACAACCAGCTGGCCGCGGAGGGCTTCGAGGGCTTCGGGGGTCAGGATCACTGTCGGTTCCTCTGGAGGTTTGACGGGCGGTTGGGGCGAGGTACTGAGGACGATGGTGTCAGGACGGGGAAGTGAGAACCAGGCGTGCGGCCCCCACCATGGCGGCCGCGTTGCCGAGTTTAGCCGGGAGGACGGGCAGCCCGGCCAAAGCAGGCAGGAGCTCGGCGCGGAGGGCACGTTCCATGGGGCGCCACCAGGGGGCTCCGGCGTCGGAGAGGCCGCCCGAAACCACCACCACCTCCGGGTCAAGGATGTTGGCGAGCCCGCCCACGGCCTGCCCGGCAGCACCGGCCCCGATGCCTACGGCCGTGATGGCAACGGCATCGCTTCCGCCGGCCAGGGCAAAAACTGCGCGGGCGTCTGCCGGGTCCGCCGTGCCGCCCAGCCGCAGGTACGTCTCGCGGATGGCCGGCCCGGAGGCGATGGCCTCAACGTGCCCGGCTCCGCCGCACACGCAGGGCACCGCAGCGCCCTCGTGGAATGCATAAGGTGAGGCAAAATGCCCCACATGCCCACCCACGTAGCGGTACCCCAGAACGGGCTGCCCGCCGAGCACAAAACTGCCCCCGACGCCGGTGCCGAAGGCCACCAGGAGCGAGCTGGCGGTGCCGGCAGCGGCCCCCATCCAGGCCTCCCCGAGGGCATGCGCATGGACATCGTTGACAGCCCGGACAGTCTCCGGCCCCAAGCCGAGCCGGGCGGTCAGCCCGGCAGTCAGCTCCGTCCCGGCCCAACCGAGGATCGCGTCGGTAGCCGAAACCACCACCCCGCGCCCGGCATCAATTACGCCGGCAGAACCAACACCAACCCCGCTGACATCCAGACCCTCTGCTTGAGCCTTGGACATCAGCGATGAAACCAGCGCAGCAGTAGCATCCAAAATGGCGTCCCCGCCATCCCGGTTCAGCGTAGGGACAGTCGCCGAAAACAAGACCGACCCATCCCCGGAAACAACCCCGGCAGCAGTCTTAGTACCACCAAGGTCAACACCGATCGCGTACTGCATTTCACTCCTGTGTCCCGTCTGGTGCGGGTTAGGTTCGTTGTGGCTGGGTCGGTGCCAAGTCCGGGCCTTGCCGGCCCTTAGACACCTCCCGACGTCATCTTCCGGTCGCTGGGCGACCTGCAGACGACTCTGGTCGGCGATGCGGGCCTACGCAAGACCCCGACTTGGCACCCTTGGCGTTCGGCTCACCTTCTGAGGAGCGGACCGCCGGGAAGGTGACATCCCCATCCAGCGTTTGAGGGGTTGTTTTGCGTAGTCCCGCATCGCCGACCAGAATGCTGCGGAGGTCGCTCAGCGACCGGAGCGGCATGGCGGGAGGTGTCTAAGGGACGGCAAAATGACGCCTCAAACGCGACCCAGCCACGCCACCAGCCCAGGTGACTTAGACCAGCCCGTTGCGTTCGAGGATTACCCGGATCGCCTTGGTCTCGTCCTCGTCCAGGGCGAGCATGGGGGCGCTCATGACGTTGGTCTTGATGACTCCCATGAGCTGGAGGGCGGTCTTGAAGGCGCCCAGACCCGCGGCGTTGCCGGACACGCGGCCGGCCTTGGGGGTGTAGACGATTTCGAAGACGTCGGCCAGGCGGTCCTGCTCGGCGGCGGCGCCGGCCCAGTCGCCGGCAACGGCGGCGTCGTAGAGGCGCCGGTAGCCGGCCGGGTCAACGTTGCCGAGGCCGGGCACGACGCCTTGGGCGCCGCCCAGGAGGGCTCCGTCCACTACTACTTCGTGGCCGGTGAAGATGTCGAAGTTGGGGATGTCCTTGGCGGCCAGCAGCAGCTGGCGGAAGGACACGTCGTCGCCGGAGGAGTCCTTCACGCCGGCAATGACGCCGTCGCGGCCCAGCTCAACCAGCAGGTCGGTGGGCAGCTTGAAGTGGGTGCGCACCGGCACGTCGTAGGCGAAGACGGGGACGTCGATGGCGGCGGCGATGGAGCGGAAGTGGCGGCCGTTCTCCTCGGCGTTGCTGATGGCGTAGTACAGGCTGGTGGCAACGATCGAGTCGGCGCCCAGGGCGATGACGCGCTTGGCTTCTTCGATGACGCGGTTGGTGGTCTGTTCCACGGCGCCCACGATGACCGGCACCTGGCCGGCGTTGACGCCTGCCACGGTCTGCACCACGAGGTCGCGCTCGCTGTTGGTCATGTGGGTGACCTCGCCGGAGGAACCCAGGACGAACAGGCCGGACACGCCGCCGTCGAGCAAGTGCCTGGTGACGTTTTCAAGCGACGGCACGTCGATGGCACCGTCGGCGGTGCGGGGGGTGACGACGGGCGGGATGACGCCCTGGAAGCGGGAAGCGGCGGTGGTCACAGAGTTCTCCAAATATTGATGGTTAGACGAAAAATGTTGGGGGGGAGTCAGATGTGGAGCAGGCTCGGCGCGGCGCCCAGCAGCTTCTTGGTGTAGTCGTTGGAGGGGTTGTCGAAGACCTGCGCCGCGGTGCCCTGTTCGACGATTTTGCCGAAGTACATCACGCAGATGCGGTCCGAGACGTACCGGACGGTCTGGATGTCATGCGAGATGAACACCATGCCGAGGTTCAGCTGGGTCTTCAGGTCGGAGAGCAGGTTGAGTACCTGGGCCCGGACGGAAACGTCCAAGGCCGAGGTGGGCTCGTCCGCCACGATGATGTCCGGGTCCAGGGCTAGGGCGCGGGCGATCGCCACACGCTGGCGCTGGCCGCCGGAAACCTGCGACGGCGTGACCTCGGCCGCGGACTGCGGCAGGCCTACCAGCGCAAGCAGTTCCTTGACTTTGGCCGCACGCGTTGCTGCGGTGCCGATGCCGTGGATCTGCAGGGGGTCGGTGAGGATGTCCTGCACGGTCATGCGCGGGTTCAGTGCGGTGGCCGGGTCCTGGAAGACCACGGACACGGAGCGGCCAAACTCCTTGCGCATGGCGGCGTTGCGCTTGATGGCGGGTTTGCCATGGAAGAGTACCTCGCCCGACGTCGGCGGCTGGAGTCCCACAAGCACCGACGCGAGGGTGGACTTGCCGCAGCCGGACTCGCCCACGATGCCCACGGTTTCGCCGCGGCTGATGATGAAGTCCACGCCGTCCACCGCTTTGACGATGTTGGGCCGGAAGAGCTTGCCGCCACGGGCGTGGTGGTAGACCTTGACGTCCTTGAGTTCGATGACCGGCTTGCCGGTGGAAATGCTCACTTTGCGTCCTCCTTCAGGTGGCTCGCCCAGAAGTGGTCGGCATCCCCGCCGCCGGCGGATGACACCGCGGTGAGAACCAGTTGCTGGTTGGGATCGGCGTCGGCCCGCAGGGAACGTGCCGCGAAACGGTCACCCGGGGCGAAGTCGCGCGGGGACGGGACGGTGCCGGGGATCTGGTGCAGCCGGACGGCGTCGGCCTCGATGGAGAGGACAGCGCCGAGGAGGCCGCGGGTGTACTCGTGCCTGGGGTTCTGCAGCAGCTCCGAAGCCTGCGCCGATTCCACCACCTGACCCGCGTACATCACGGTGATGCGGTGGGCCAACGAGGCCACCAGGGCAAGGTCATGGCTGACGAACACCATGGCGAAGCCGAGCTGTTCGCGCAGTTCGTTGAGCAGGTCCACCACCTGTTTCTGGACAGTGACGTCCAGTGCGGTAGTGGGCTCATCGGCCACCACGATCTTCGGCGAGCGGGACAGAGCCATGGCGATCAGGACGCGCTGGCGCTGGCCGCCGGAGAGCTCGTGCGGGTAGCTGGCGAGCGTCCGGACGGGATCGAGTTTGACCAGTTCCAGCAGCTCGGCCGGGGTTTTCCGGCCGCCGCGCTTGGTCAGCTGCTCCATCTGGTCTTTGATCTTCATGGACGGATTCAGGGAGCTCAGCGCGTCCTGGTAGACCATGGCGATCTGCTGGCCGCGCAGGCCTTCGTAGGCCTTGATGCTGCTGTGCTTGGTGGCCGGGTCGAGCAGTTCCTTGCCGTCGAACTTGATGGAACCGGTGACCTCGGCGGTCTTGGGGAGCAGGCCCATCACCGCCAGGGACGTGATGGATTTGCCGCAGCCGGACTCGCCCACCAGGCCCATGGTTTCGCCTTCGCGGACGGTGAAGGAAACGTTGTCCACGATCGCGGTGGTGCCGAAGCGGCCCGGGAAGCGGATGGACAGGTTCTTGACCTCGAGGACGTTCCGCGCGCCGGCCGGGATCTGCGGGAGGCGGTCGGTGCGCTTGGCCTCGATGGCGGAGAGCAGTTCCAGTTCCCGGTCCAGCAGCAGGTGGGGGTTCGCCGCGGCGAGCTTCGCATGTGCAAGGTCCGCGCCCTCGGTGTAGCGCTCCTCGGTGAGGACGTCGCCGTGGGCGGCGCGGACGCCGTCGAGCTCGTGCTGCTCCACCACGGAGGACTGGGCAACGGAGGTGCCGATTTCCGTATCGACGGCGGCACTTGCCGCAGCGCCGGACACCACAGCCGCCGAACCGTCGTCGTCCTTCACTGCCGGTGCCTTGCGCAGCTTCGGGTTCACCATGGCGTCGGTGAGGCCCTCGGCGAGGATGTTCAGCGACAGCACGGTGAGCAGGATGGTCACGCCGGCGAAGGTGGTGGCCCACCAGCCGCCGGACAGGACCAGGTTGCGGCCGTAGGAGATCACGTTGCCCCAGGACGGAGCGGGGTCCTGGACGCCGGCGCCCAGGAAGGACAGCGAGGCTTCGAGGATGATGGCGTCGGCCACCATCACGGTGGCGAACACCAGCACCGGGGCGGCGGTGTTGCGGACAATGTGCTTGAGCAGGATGTAGAACCGGCCGGCACCGATCACGCGCTCGGCGCGGACGTAGTCCTCGCCGTACTGGGCGAGCACGTTGGCGCGGACCACGCGGGCCAGCTGCGGGGTGTAGATGATGGCGATCGCGATGATGATCGTGGGGACGGAGTTGCCGAACGCCGCCAGCAGCACGGCGGCCAGGGCGATGCCCGGGAACGCCATCAGGATGTCCATCAGCCGCATGATCAGCTCGTTCACGGCCTTGCTGGAGGTGGCGGCGAAGGAGCCCAGCAGGGCACCGGCGATGATGGCCAGGGCCACGGCGCCCAGACCGATCATCAGGGAGGACTGCGCACCGAAGAGCAGGCGGGAGAAGATGTCACGGCCCAGGCGGTCGGTGCCGAAGAAGTGCTCGGCGCCGGGCGGGGTGGCCGGGATGAAGGTTTCCAGGGGATCGTGCGGTGCGATCACCGGGGCGAACACGGCGGCCAGCACAATCATGATGAGGAAGAGGAGCGCGATGCGCGAGCCCCAGGGAAGGGCTTTGAAACGGATGCCCGGGGCACTGAGCCGTTCGGCCAGCTTGCTACGCATGAGCTATACCGTCCTGATTCGGGGGTTGATGAGCAAGTACAGGAGGTCCACCACGATGTTCACGAGGACAAAGGTGACCGAGATGGTGAGCACCACGCCCTGGACCAGGTTGATGTCCAGGTTGGTGATGCCATTGAGGATCAGCTGGCCCATGCCGGGCAGGGCGAAGATCATTTCAATCACGACGGCGCCGCCCAGCAGATAGCCCACGCGCAGTCCCAGCACGGTCACCGGGGTGACCAGGGCGTTGCGGAGGACGTTGCGGGAAACCACCTCGCGGTAGGGGACGCCGTTGCCGATGGCGGTCCGGACGTAGTCGCGGTCCAGTTCCTCCACCATGGAGGTGCGGACCACGCGGATCAGCGAGGCGGAGACGGGGATGCCGAGCGCGAGGGCCGGGAGTGCCATGGAGTTCAGCCAGCCCCCAAAACCGGATTCCGGCGTCGCGATGCCGCCGGAGGGGAACATCGGGTTGGTGCCCAGGGCGAACCACTGGATCAGCAGGATGCCCAGCCAGAACGACGGCGTGGCGATCGCGGCGATCGAGAAGACCCGGACCAGCTGGTCCTGCCACTTGTCCCGGTACAGGGCGCCGAGGATGCCGAAGACCAGGGACACGACGATGGCGATGAGGACGCCC
This sequence comes from Pseudarthrobacter sulfonivorans, assembly GCF_024391045.1. Lineage (GTDB taxonomy): Bacteria > Actinomycetota > Actinomycetes > Actinomycetales > Micrococcaceae > Arthrobacter > Arthrobacter sulfonivorans_B. The sequence goes on along the minus strand of NZ_JANFCZ010000008.1, from coordinate 107,267 downwards.
AGGAAGGTCAGCTGCAGCGTCAGGGGGAACGCGGAGCCGATCATGGAGGCAACCGACTTGGCCGGCGGGGTGGTGACGCCGAGGTCGAACTGCAGCAGCTTGCCGACGAAGCGGAAGTACTGCAGGACCAGCGGATCGTTCAGGCCGTTTTCCTGGCGGTACTGCTGCTTGGCTTCCTCGGAGGCGCCGTCACCGAGGGCGGAGCTGGCCTGGTCGCCGGGCGCGGCCTGCAGGACAAGGAAGACGAGCAGGGTGATGCCCAGGATCATCAATGGCAGTGCTGCGAGTCTGCGGCCGAGCAGACGCAATATCGTGACCAATTTGTTCTCCGGTTTGTTGGGGAGTGCAGAGCGCGGGGCCTGCCGGGCGTTCCCTTGGGGGCGGGTCGCCGGGCAGGCCCCGCAGTACGTGGGCTGCTAGGAGGTGCGTCCGACGTCGATGAACGACATGCCGGTGGTGGGCAGCGGCTTGAAGCCGTTGAGCTTCTTCTCGTCCCAGGCGGAGGGCAGCTGGCGGTGGAAGATCGGGTAGAGGGGGAGTTCCTCGGAGACCAGGTCCACGATGTCGCCGGTGATCTTCTTGGCGTCCGCTCCGGCGGCCTGCGAGCCCTTGTTCATCAGGTCCTGCAGCTGGGCGCGCTCCGGGGCGGTCCAGTAGGCGCGCTTTTCCATCCAGGTGGCGCCCGAGTAGAACCAGCTCAGGAGCAGGTCCGCGTCGTTGCCGAAGACCGACGGGTCACCCGGTGCCGCAACCACCGTGTAGTCGCCGGTGCCAACGCGGTCCGTGTACAGGGCGCCGGACTGGATGCTCTTCACGGAGGCCTTGACGCCCGGGATCTTGTTCCAGGATTCGAGGATCAGCGGGGCAACGTCCTTGACCCAGGCGGTGTCCGTGGTGAGCAGTTCGAACTCGAGGCTGGTGACGCCGGCTTCCTTGAGCAGGTCTTCAGCCTTCTTGGCATCGTAGCCGTAGACGTTCTTGGCCTTGATGTAGTCCGGGTGGCCTTCCTGGAAGTACGAGCTGGCCGGCTTGGCATTGCCGAACAGGGCCTTCTTGATGATGGCGTCCTTGTCCAGGCCGTAGTGCAGGGCCTGGCGGACCAGCTTGTTGTTGAACGGCGCCTTGTTGCAGTTGAACATCAGGAACATCAGGCCGAACGACTGCACCGACTCGACCTTGACCTTGGACTTCAGGCCGTCCATGTCCAGGTAGGGGACGTCCTCGATGGCCTGGACGCGGCCGGACTGGACGGCGGTGACGCGGGCGGCGGCATCGGAGAGCAGGAGCCAGGTCATGCCCTTGGCCAGTGCCGGCTTGGGGCCGTTGTAGTCGGCGAACGCTTCGAAGACGATCTTGTCGTCCTTGACGGCGGAGATGAGCTTGTAGGGGCCGGTGCCGACGGGGGCTGCGTCGAAGGCCTTGAGGTCCGTGGCCAAGGCCTTGGGGACGATCTTGACCACGGAGATGCGGGGGCCGAAGCCGGGGAATGCGTACTTGAGGGTGAACTCAACCGTCTTGGCATCCACGGGCTTGACGTCCTGGATGAACGGAATGAACTGGGAGAACAGGGACTTGTTCGCCGGGTCCATCACGCGGGTGAAGGAGAAGGCCACGTCCTCGGTGGTCACCGGGGCGCCGTTGTGGAACTTGGCTCCGTCGCGGATGGTCACCTGGTAGGTGGTGTCGTTGACCTTCTTGGGGTCTGCCGCGGCGAGGGCGTTGTACGGCTCGCGCGTGGCGGGGTGGAGTTCGACGAGGCCCTCGAAGATGTGCAGGTTCGCGGCCATCGGCGTGGCACCGGAGGAGCTCAGCGGGTCGAAGCCGGTGGACAGGGCGTAGGAGATGCCCGCCTCGATGGTGAGGTCCTTGTTGATGGCGGCGGTGTTCGCGGAGCTGCCGGTGGTGGTTGCCGCGGGGCTGCCGCATGCGGCAACGGATGCGGTGAATGCTGCGGCAGCACCCATGGCACCGGTCAGCTTGAGGAAGTTCCGGCGGCTGGCGTCATTGACCAGCGGCAGGTTTTTAAGGGTTTCGTTCATGAGTGCCTCGCCATTCCAGAAGGTTTATCGGATGTAGGACGTCCGAGCTCGTAGGATGACTGTAAGTCGGATCACAGCGTCCCGTCAAGCGCCCACCCCTCCACCGGCGCCCCTGCCGGGGACGCTCTCTCACTTAATGGGGCTTTTCCGCGAACGCTCTCTCATTTAACGTGGGTTTTGGGCCGACGCTCTCGCAGTCTCCCGCCGCGACGCCACCGCTGCGGGTATCAAAAGTGAACGCACGACGGCGGCGCACGGCCGTGGTGCCCCGCTCGGCTGCCAGGTCGAAGACGACGTCCGCGCGGCCGCGTGCCACGTCCGCATCGGTGACGGTGTAGCCGGGAGTGAAGTAGAGGGTTTCCTCGCCCGGGCCGAGGTTGGCCACGGGGAAGGCCTCCGCGCCGGGGCCGGAGAGGCGGACGCCCGTCACCGGCTCGGGGCCGTCGTTGCGCGCCCGGCCCGTGAACGCAAGGATGTCCCCGGGTTTGTAGCCAGGGATGATCGGTCCGTAGTTGAGGTCCTGCGCTTCCCTGGTACCGATCACCTGGGCCGCCTCGGCAGTGTAGCCCTGGCCGATTTCCTTCCAGGTGTGGACGGCCCATTCGGCAGCGACGGAGGGCATCACGTGGAAGTCCCCAGAGTTCTGCCAGACGGCCGGCCGGCCGGGAGTGATGGAGCGGAGCACCATGTCGAACGCCAGGCTGGCGTCCTCATCGGCGGCCGGCTCGAACGCTCCGGGGTCAGGAGGGCCCGCCGTCAGCTGTGCTGTCAGCTGTTCCGCCGGCACGGACACGAAGACGATCTCCCGGTAGCCCTGCCGCTCGTAGAGGACGCCGATGTTGCCGTTGGGGAGCCGGGCGGCGGTGGAGTAGGCAGAGCTGCCCGGGCAGAGGACCAGCTTGGCTGGCCAGCTGTGGCCATTGTCCGTGGAGAGGCTCAGGACGGTGTTCCGCCGTAGGGCCGTGTCCTGGTTGTTGGTGGCCAGCAGCCAGGCATCAGTGCCTTCGTCGGCCAAGGATGCCACCGACGGCAGGCTATCGAAGCGAACCAGCGATCCGTTGTCGCCCGGGTCCGGGAGGTCCTCAACCGGAACCAGCGCACCCCAAGTGGCGCCGCCGTCGTCGGACTTTGCGGCAAGGCGGCGCGGCGTGCCGCGGCTGTGCAGCAAAAGCCGGCCGTCGGCGAGGGTGGTCACCTTGTTTTCATTGGGACTGAAACCATGCGTGCCCGCGCCGATCAGTTCCCCGAGCGTCCAGGTCTCGCCGTGGTCGTCGCTGAAGGCGGAGGCGGCCATGATCTCACCGCCGGCGAGGACCACGTACTGCTGCACCAGCCGTCCGCGGAACGGCCCGGTGTGGATCTGGATGCCCTGGCCCGCCGCGGCGAAGATTCCCGTGATGTCCGGTTCGTCCGGGCGTGTCCGGGGCCGGAGCTTGAGCTGCGCGGTGATCCGGCGGTGCTGCCAGGTCAGGCCGTCGTCGTCGGAGAAGCTCAGGTCGCAGTGTTGAACCTGGTCGTAGGGATCCGTGCCGGCCACCGCCTCGAAGAAGCCGGCGTGCGTTCCGGCGGCGTGGAACATAAAGATGCGGCCGGTGTCCATATCCACCAAGAGGCTGGGATCGCCGTAGCCGTTGAGGCCGCCGCCGGTGCGCACTACCTGCTGGGGTTTCCAGGTCTTGCCGTTGTCCGTGCTGCGCCGGAGCAGGAGGTCGATCGGGTTGGGCAGGTCGTCGAGGTTGGGGCGTCCGTCGTACGCGGCCAGGACCGTGCCCTGCCACGAGACGGCGAGGGCCGGGATGCGGTATTGGCGGTAGCCGCCAACGCCCCGGACCGCGAGGACGTGCTCGACGGCTGGCGCAGCTGCCATCATTGGCAAGACATGGGATGTCATATCTCCATGCTAGGGGATGAACGCAGCCTGACTCGACCCGGGTCTCTCTGGCAGAGTATGAGCATGCTCACTGTTATCGGCGAAGGCCTTGTTGATGTTGTCCAGCGCGGCTCCGGAATCGAGGCCCACGTGGGCGGCAGCCCGCTCAACGTCGCGGTGGGGCTGGCGCGCCTGGACCATCCCGTGCAGTTCATTGGGCGGTACGGCCGCGACGCCTACGGGGACGCCGTCGCCGCCCACCTGCGGGCCAGTTCGGTGATGCTGCCGCAGGGCCCCGATGACCTGCCCACCAGCGTCGCCACCGCGCAGATTGACGACGACGGCGCCGCCACCTACACGTTCGACCTCGCCTGGGAGCTTCCCAACCTGGCGGACCGGCTCGCGTTTATGCTGCAGGGAACCACCCTGCTGCACACAGGCTCCATCGCCACGATGCTGGCGCCCGGCGCCGCGGACGTCCTCGCCGCCGTCGAACACGCCCACCCTTCCGCCACCATCAGCTTCGACCCCAACTGCCGTCCCAGCATCATCACCGACGTGGAATATGCGCGCCGGCAGGCTGAGAAGTTCGCCTCCCTGGCGGATGTTGTCAAGGCTTCGGACGAGGATCTGGCGTGGCTCTACCCGGGCGCTGACGTGCTGGAATCTGCCCGGCGCTGGCTGTCCCTTGGCGGCGCGGAGGGACCGGCGATGGTGGTGGTCACCCGCGGGGCGGCCGGGCCGTGGGGGATTACAGCTGCCGGTGAGGTGGAGTGTCCGGCGCCGGAAGTGGACGTGGCGGACACTGTGGGTGCGGGGGATTCGTTTATGGCGGCGCTGCTCTCCGGCATTGTTGACCGCGGCCTGGACGGCGCGCAGAACCGGGAAGCACTCCGCGGACTGCCCGCCGAAGGCCTGGCCGAACTCCTGGCCCATGCCTCCCGCGCGGCCGCGGTGACCGTCTCCAGGCCGGGGGCCAACCCGCCCACGCGCGCGGAGCTGAACGCTGTTGCGGAGCTCAACGCCGGTGAGGAGGAGCTGTGACCGGGACGACGGTGGACGAGCTGATGACCGAATTGGCCGCGCTGGAGGAGCCCAGAGCCCGTGAGGTGAATGCACGGAACGGGGACGATCACGGGGTGAACCTCAGCAAGCTGCGGGCGGTTGCCAAACGGCTCAAGACCCAGCAGGACCTTGCACGTGAACTCTGGGCAACCGGAGACACCGCGGCAAAGTTGTTGGCTCTGCTGATTTGCCGTCCAAAGGAATTCGGGCGCGACGAGCTGGACGCCATGCTGCGCCAGTCGCGCACGCCCAAAGTGCAGGACTGGCTGGTGAACTACGTGGTGAAGAAGAGCCCGCACGCGGAGGAACTGCGCGTGGCCTGGTTCGCCGACCCGGATCCTGTGGTTGCTAGTGCCGGCTGGGCCCTGACCACAGAGCGGGTGGCGAAGAAGCCTGAAGGACTGGACCTCACCGGGCTGCTGGACATCATCGAGGCGCAGATGCAGGCCGCTCCGGATCGCCTGCAGTGGGCCATGAACCACTGCCTGGCCCAGATCGGGATTGAGCACGCCGAGTACCGTGCCCGTGCCCTGGATATTGGAGAGCGACTGGAGGTGCTGAAGGACTACCCCACACCGCCCAACTGCACCTCGCCCTTCGCGCCCATCTGGATCACGGAGATGGTGAAGCGGCAGCAGCCATAACGCCCAATATCAAGGCGGAAGAGAACGGACCCACCGTCGACGTGAGCCGGGACGCTCTATCTGGCTGCCTCAAAAAGGATCAGCTCTGACTCCCCGTGATCAGCGGTCACCCCGTGAATTTCCGCGAACCTGGCGACAGGGTGGAAGCCCAGAACCTCGTGCATAGTGATGGACGCGTCGTTGTGTTCGTTCGCGAAGTAATAGGCGCTCGCGGCCCGGGCCCAGATCCATTCCATCCGGGCCCGGGTAAGGGCTGCACCTACTCCTTGCCGCCGAAAACCCGGCACCACCACGATGCCGCCCAGATAATGGCCTGCGGGCACGGCGCCGTCCGGGTCCGGATGGAAATGCGTTTTGGCCACGCCGATGATCCCGCCTGCCGTCACGGCCGCCAGAACGAGCCGGTCGCTCCGCGGGATGATCGAATCTTCGGTCCAGCGTTCGCGCCCGCTGGCATCGCATACCGCCTGCACCTGGTGCAGGTCGTCGGCGGTCACTTCACGAATTTCCATTAGCACAGCGTATTGGGCGAACTGAGGCGCATCACTCGCGGCCGGTCCCTTCGGAGCCGCGGTGTTATTCGGCTTGCGTTGCCGCCGGCGCCCCATCCGCTGGCGCGCTGCCAACCGTCTTGTGGACCTTGGTGCGGTAGCTGGCCAGGAAGGTAGCGATGCGGCTGACCGCGTCCCTGATATCGGTCTCGGCCGGAAGGATGACGAACCTGAAGTGGTCGGGTGTCGGCCAATGGAACGCGGTTCCGTGGGAGACCAGAATCTTTTGTTCCTGAAGGAGATTGATCACGAACTGCTCGTCGTTGGCGACGGGGTAAAGCTCAGGGTCCAGCCTGGGGAAGAGATACATCGCCCCCGCCGCCGGGACACAGCTGACGCCGGGGATCCCGTTGAGCAGCCTGCACGCCAGGTCCCGCTGTTCGCGCAGCCTCCCGCCGGGCTTCACGAGGTCGTCAATGCTCTGGTAACCACCAAGCGAGGTCTGGATGGCGTGTTGTGCCGGGACGTTGGGGCAGAGCCTGAGTGAGGCCAGCAGTTCGAGCGATTCCCGGTAGGCTGCCGTGGCGCTGCGCGGGCCGGTGACGGCGACCCAGCCCGCACGGTATCCAGGCATCCTGTAGGCCTTGGACAAGCCGGAGAAAGTGAGGACGGGTATGTCTTCGGCAACAGAGGCGGTGTGGATATGGACCGCGTCCTCGTAGAGGATCTTCTCGTAGATTTCGTCAGAAAAAAGCACCAGGTCATAGCGTCGGGCGAGGTCCGCGAACTGTTCGAGAACACGTCGTGGATAGACGGCGCCCGTCGGGTTGTTGGGGTTGATGATGACGATGGCCCGGGTGCGGTCGGTGATCTTCGCTTCGACGTCGGCCATGTCCGGCCACCAGTGGTTTTGCTCATCGCAGGCGTAGTGCACCGCTTCACCACCGCTGAGCATGACCGACGCGGTCCACAGAGGGTAGTCGGGTGAGGGAATGAGGACCTGGTCTCCGCTTTCGAGGAAGCCCTGGAGCGTCATGGAGATGAGTTCACTGACGCCGTTGCCAACGAAGATATCCTCGACACCGACCTGCATCAGGCCCCTGGTCTGGTAATACTGCGAGATGGCAGTCCGCGCCGAGAATATTCCTTTGGAATCGCTATATCCCTGGGCGCCGCGCAGGTGGTGGATCATGTCCACCACGATCGATTCGGGTGCCTCGAGGCCGAACGGCGCCGGATCTCCCAGATTCATGCGCAGGATGCGGTGTCCTTCAGCCTCCATTTGCTTCGCAATGTGCTGGAGAGGCCCCCGCAGGTCATATCGGACATTCTGCAAGCGGCTGGAATTCTGCATGGGACGCATGCGGCATAATTTCATGAACTCGTTGCTGGGACCAACAATGCGCGCCGCCGTGACGCAGGTACGGGCGGATCAGTCCCCGGCCACAGTTACTCCTTGCCCAACCCCGCAGCTGAGGTCTTGTCGCCGGTGACGCTGTTGAGCGCGGTGAGGTCGAAGATGCCGTTGATATCCGCCTGCTTGGTGGTTCCTGCTGTCACGCCGTCGGCCAGCAGCTTTTGGTAGGTTCCGGCCAGCGGGTCCACGGTGAACACGATGTTCTTCAGGGACCGGTCAATCACGTCCGGCTTCAACTCGGCGCCGGCCGCTTCCTTCAGGGCGGCATTGATGACGGTGGCTTTCTCGCCGGCCGCGGCGTTGTTCAGCCAGTCGACGGACTTCACGTGGCCGCGCAGGAGGGCCTGCACGGTGTCCGGGTGTTCGGCGGCGAACTTCTTGTTCACGATCAGGATGGTGGTGGGGAACTCGCCCGGCTTTCCCGAGAGCGACCCGTCCCACAGGTCCTTTTCATCCACCAGGACCTTCGCCCCGGCGGTCAGCACCAAACGGGACGCCCACGGCTCCGGCAACCACGCGCCGTCGAGCTTTCCGTCCTGGAACAGCTTCAGCGTCTGCGCATTCTCCGTCGGATTGATGGCAACGTCGCCGCTGCCGTCCACGTTCGTCTTGAAACCCTGGGAGGACAGCCACGCACGCAGCGCCACGTCCTGCGTCCCGCCCAGCTGCGGCGAGGCAAGGGTCTTGCCCAACAGGTCCGCCGCCGACGAAATCCCGGGGCGCACCACCAGCTGCGCCCCGCCCGCAGCGGCGCCCGCAATGATGCTCACCGATTCGCCGCCGCTCTTGACGAACGAGTTGATCGCCGGATTCGGGCCGATATAGGTGGCGTCAATGGCCCCGGCGTTCAAGGCCTCGATCGCGGCCGGCCCGGCATTAAAGACCTGCGTGCTCAGCTTCGTCTCACCCAGTTCCTCGGCAAGGAAACCCTGGCCGACACCCACCAACGCGGGAGCATGCGTCACGTTCCCGAAGTAGCCAAGCTTCAACTCGGCCGCGGCGTTACCCGGAGCTGCTACGGAGGCGGCGGGGGCAGCGGCGCTGTTGGTGACCGCTGAGGCGACGGCCACTCCGCCGCCCACCAGGGCCAGGACGGCGGCGGCGATGCCGATCTTCAGGCCTAGCGGCCGCTTAGGGGTGGCTGACTGTCCGGCCACAATGCGGGTGGAGGCCGGCTGGTCCTGGGGACTCTTGCGCTGGGGACTCTTGTCTTGGGAATCGGGCACAGTATTTCCTTTGCTGGTGGACGTGTTGAGATGACAGTACGGACGGCCCCCACGCGCCACAACGGCACCGGACACGGGCGTTCACCGGGCGTCGCGAAGGCTCAATACGGCGTAGCACAGCGTCAAAAAGGCGGCACCGGCCCAAGGTCCGTTACACGGGTGCGGGGCCACGCGGACACGCCGCGAGGCACAGTTTTTCCGCAAAGTTCGATCAAGCCATGATCAACTTCAGCGCATGGCCTTTACGATCAGGCATGTGCCGCCCGGCGCACCTGGCCGGCAGCGAACCTGGCTGCCATGACGATTTTGGGGACCGACCGCAGTGTTCACATCCATAAAGACATCGATTGCGGCAGTGGCCGCAGGCCTGGGCCTGGCACTGGCCATGACCGTGCTCCAGCCCGTGGCCGCCCAGGCAGCGGCGGGCTATATTTCCTTAAGCCCCGCCACAGGGCCCGCCGGATCCTCCATCACGGTCACCGGCAGCGGTTTCAAAGCCTCCACCTCGGGGACCGTGATCATTGGATCCGCTTCCTTCCCGTTAAGAACGACGTCGGCCGGTACGTTCAGTGCCCCTGCCACCATTCCGGCGGCGGCCACAGGCAAAGTGACGGTCACAGCCAAGACCTCATCAGTCCAGGGGTCGGCCGTGTTCACCGTGACCGTGGCTACCCCGGCAGTGCCCCCGGTCAGTCCGGCCAGGCTGCATTTCGGGGCTGCGACGCCGGGAGGACCCTTGGCCGGTGCCGAGCTCGACGAGGTGGCCGTCCTCGCCGGGGAGTCGCCGTCCAGCGTGCTGTTCTACAAGGACTTCCTACAGCCTGCGCCCATTGCCGAAATGAACGCAGCCCGAGCGCGTGGCGCCGTGCCGCTGGTGACCTGGGAGCCCTGGGCCTGGGGTGGAGGCGCAGTGCAGCCCGCTTACGCCTTGGCCAGGATCGCTGCCGGTGACTTCGATGCCCACATTGCGCAGTGGGGACAGGCGCTGGCGTCGTGGGGCTACCCGGTGCAGCTGAGGTTCGCCCACGAAATGAACGGCGACTGGTACCCGTGGTCCGAAAGCGTCAACGGCAACCGGCCTGGTGACTATGTCCAGGCGTGGCGGCACGTTCACGATGTTGTCGCGGCCCAGGGGGCAACCAACGTGTCCTGGGTGTGGAGTCCCAACGTCCCTTACTACGGGTCCACTGACCTCGCCGGCCTCTACCCCGGCGCGGGCTATGTGGATGTCGTGGCCTTGGACGGTTACAACTGGGGCACTTCAGCGTCATGGAGCGCCTGGATCTCGCCGCAGGACCTCTTCGCACCGGGAATTGCCCAGCTCCGCGCCTTGGCTCCCGGCACACCCATCCTCATTGCCGAGACGGCATCCAGCGAAGCCGGCGGGGACAAGGCGGCCTGGAACACGCAACTGGTCTCCTACCTTGCCGCGCAGCCGGATGTGGCGGGTTTCGTGTGGTTCAACATGCAGAAGGAAACTGACTGGCGGATCAACAGCAGCAGCACGTCGGCCGCGGCGTTCAAGAACGCGCTGCGGGCCCGGCTCGCGTCCTGACGTCAGCCGGGCCCGCCGGTATCAGGGCTTGACCTTGCTGTCCTTGCGGAGCAGCGCCAGCAGGGCCACCCCGATCAGCATGACGCCCAGGGCGGTGAGCAGTGAAGAGCCGACGTTCAGCCCTGTATAGGCCAGGGCTGCTGCTCCGGTGGCGGGAACGGCGGCGGTCATTCCGTACATAATCTAAATATCCTCTGCTGTGTATTGCGCTTCCCAACGGTCGATGCGCCGCCGGGTGATTTTTGTGGTGAGGACTGCGCACCAGGAGGCAAGAAACCATCCCGACCGCAGCCACATGAACAGTTCCTGGGGGAAGAATGTTGCGGCCATCAGGATGTCTTTCCAGTCCCGGTGCGGGATCCGCAGCGCCCGTTTGACGTCAAGGCTGATAAAAAGCACGGGAACCAGCCACCAAAAAAGGACGAACCTGAAGACCCCGAGGGTGAGCGACAGGACGATGACGGCGATCCACAGAAACTTCAGGAACACGCCCAGCAAGCCCATCGCCTGCTGCCCCCAGTCCCGTAGTGTCAGCCGGTTGATGCCCAGGTCAAGGAGGTCCTCGACGGTGCCCACCTGCCACTTCATCCTCTGGCCCCACAAGGCCTTGATGGTCTTCATGGAGTCGGTGTAGGCGCGGACGTCGGGGGAGACCTGGCAGACGTACCCCAGTTCGCGGATGCGGTAGGTCAGCTCAAAGTCTTCCACCTGGGAGGTATAGACCCAGGGGCCTTCACGGTCATCGCGGGCTGCGATCTGCCGCAGGACCCCGTTGTTGATGGCACACCCCGTTCCTGCCAGAACACTGGTCTGGCGGCGCCGGAGCGCGGTATCGGTCCAAGTGGCAAACTCGGCCTTTTGCAGCCTGCTCAGAAACCCCGGGTCCTGCATGGTGAATTTTGAGGACGATCCGCCCAGCCGTGCTGCCCGGCGTCCCGTGAACTCCCGTTCCCAGGCCGCGAGGGCGTTGGGCGGAAGGACCGTGTCGGCGTCGAGGCACACCACCACGTCAGCGTCGTAGGCGTACCTCGCCCACGCCCGGTTCAGTGCCTCCGACTTGCGGTGCTCCAACCGGGGCAGCTCCATCACGGCGACGGGGTACTTTCGGGCTACCGACGCCGTTGCGTCCGTGCATCCATTGGGGATAACAACCACCAGGTCCGCCGGGCGGCACTGGAGCATCAGGCCATCAAGGGTCGCCCCGATCGACCCGGCCTCGTTGTAAGCCGGGACGAGGACCACAACCTTCAGGGCCCGCTGAACGGCGGACGTGCTGGTCGGGGTCGAAGATAGGGTGAGCTGCATGGAGGGCTCCTTAGCTAGGTGTCAGGCCCCCCATTGGGCCGCAAATTCATTCTTCAAACGGCCACTCAAATTTCACCCCCGCATATCCTCAAGCTTTTATTAAGCTCTCCTTAAGTTCCTTGAGCCTCAACACGCATCTGACCTGCGAAAACACATTTCCTTCGGCCCCCGGCTGAGCCAAGGCTCCGCGTGGTTGTGGAGGCCGGGGAGAAGGGTGGCGGGCCGGTTCGGGATGCCCGCCACCGCACGTAGACTGAAGGAATGCGGCTGGTAGCAAGCGATATTGACGGAACCATCCTGGGGCACGACGGGAAAATCAGCGACCGCACCGTCCGAGCCTTCCACGCCTGCCGGGAGGCCGGCGTCGAGCTGGTTTTTGTCACCGGCCGGCCGCCGCGCTGGCTGCACCCGCTGCAGGACCAGCTCAGCCACACCGGAACCGTGATCTGTTCCAACGGCGCCGTGGTGTGGGACCTGGAGGCGGACCGGCTAATCTCCGCCCGGACGCTGAGCCTTGATGCCGTCCGGGAAGCACGCCGGATCATCAAGGCCCTGCGGCCCGCCTCGCTCTTCGCCGCGGAAACCCTCACCGGGTTCCATCTGGAACCGGGTTTTATCGCGAACGGCTCCAGCGAACTGCTCGCCGAATTCACCCCCGCCCCGCTGGCTGACACGCTCACCGCGGATGACGCCGTCGTGAAGTTCCTTGCGATCGTCAGGGAAGGCACCCCGGACGACTTCCTCGCGGAGGTCCGCCCCGCCGTCGCGCACCTCGCCTACGCAACGCACTCCGCACCCAGCGTGGCCATGCTGGAACTATGCCTTCCCGGCGTCAACAAGGCAGTCACCCTCGCCGAATACGCCAAGTCCCTGTCGATCGATGCCGCGGACGTCGTGGCGTTCGGCGACATGCCCAACGACGTCGAGATGCTGCGCTGGGCAGGCAACGGATATGCCATGGCAAGCGGTCACCCGGACGCCATCCGCGCCGCAGGCCAGCAGGCACCCCACTTCGACGACGACGGCGTGGCGCAGATTCTTGAGGCCAGGCTCGCGGGGCTCGGGCTGGACCTGCGCTGACCGGCAACAGCCACGCGTCTGCACAGCTTCCGCTCACCTCACGTTCACTTTCGCCACCTAGAGTGGGCCGCGCGGCATACACCATCCACAGCTTGAGGGGAAGTCATGGCAAGGAACGGCAACCAACGTAGGCCCGAGGCGCCATTGCGGCCGGCAGAGCCGGCCGCGCACTGGAAGGCACTGAAGGAGGGCGACCGCGTGCGTGTGCTCCTCAACCCAGGTTACGAAACCGGAGGCCTCGTGGACGCCATCACCTCGGACTACACCTCAGTGTGGGTGAATCTCGACGGTGGCCTGGGGCGCACGATGCTTCATTGCAGCGATGGCGTGGAGATCGTGCCGCAGGAGGCATAGCGGGCAGCTTCCGGTACGCTCGCAGCGTGACCGAGCGGTATTTTGACTCTTCCGGTGATGCCTCGCGGCCGCGCCCCATCGCCATGGCCCACCGGGGCTTCTCCCGGGAGGGGCTGGAAAACTCGATGGCCGCGTTCCGGGCCGCCGTGGACCTCGGGTACCGGTACGTCGAAACCGATGTCCACACCACGTCCGACGGCGTGCTGCTGCTCTTCCACGACGACACCCTGGACCGGGTCACCGATGGCCTCGGCCGCATCTCAGAACTGACTGCCGCCGACGTGGCGGCCGCCAGGATCGGCGGTGCCGAGGCGGTGCCGCTGTTCGACGAACTCCTCACGGCGTTCCCGGACGTGCGGGTGAACCTGGACATCAAGGACTGGGGCTCGGTGCGTACCCTGGCCGCCGGCATTGAACGTCACGGCGCCCATGACCGTGTCCTGGTGGCAAGCTTTTCAGACCGCCGGCGCCGGGCGGTGCTGAAGCTGCTCAGCCAGCCGGTTGCCTCCTCGGGCGGGGTGGTGACGAACGGGCTGCTTGTGCTGCTTGGGCCGGTCCTTCCGCTCCCGCTGCTGCGCCTGGTGCTCCGGGGGCCGTTGCGCGACGTCCAGGCGTTGCAGGTCCCCGTCCGGCAGGGGACGATCCGCGTGGTCACACCCGGTTTCATCCGCCGGGCGCACGCCCTGGGGCTGGCAGTTCACGTGTGGACCATCAATGATCCGGCCGAGATGCGCCGGCTGCTGGACCTTGGTGTGGACGGGATCGTGACGGACCGCGCGGACCTCCTGAAAGAGATCCTGCAGGAGCGCGGCGAATGGCCCTCCGGCTGAGCACCTGGCAGGCCGGGCTCAGTGCCCGTCAGCGCCCGTCAGCGCCCGTCAGTGCCCGGGATAGCGCGGCCCGAATCGGCGGAAAGGTACCGGAGCTCATCGGGGTCGAGGGGAACATTCCACGCGGCCCAGTCCTTCGGACGCACGGAGGGCCTGCCCAGCAGGTAGCCTTGCCCGGCGCTGAAACCCAGCTCGGTCAGCGCTGTCAGTTCGTCGGCGGTTTCCACGCCTTCCGCCACCACCACGCTGCCGATCTGCGTGGCAAACTCCACCATGCAGGCGGCAACGGCATGCTGCGTCGGGTCCCGGTCCACTCCGCTGATGACGCTTCGTCCCAGCTTGATGAAGTCAGGGCGTAAATGGAGCATCCGGCTCAGTGTGCCGGCACTGGAATGCGAGTCATCGATGGCAATTCTTAGCCCGCGTTCCCGCAGCGGAGTAATAGCGGAAATGAAATGCGAGTATTGATCGTCGGGAATTCCATCCGTCAATTCGAGAACGATCCGCCCTATTGGCAACTCAATGTGGTCAAACAATTCCGGCAGGCGCGGATCGAGGCACGATGCGGGCGAGATGTTCATCGCGACATAAAGGTGCTCCGGGAGATTCGCGGCGGCCAGGGCTGCAGAACCGAGGGCTGAGAATTCGAGGTTGGCACCCAGGCCCACCGCTGCAGCCTCGGCAAACCACAGTTCAGCACCCGCGCCGTCGTCACTGACAAAGCGGGACAGGGCCTCAACACCTACCACACTCCTGGATTCCAGCCCGTAAATCGGCTGGAATGCGGTCATCAGCATCTGGTTTTCCAGCAGGGCGCTGATTCTGGACAGGCTCCGCAGCGCGTCCAGCCGCTCGGCAAGATGCGGCGGCACAGCGCTCAGCGGTTGCGCGGAGCAGGCCGTATCCCGGGCGCCCTCCAGCGCGGCATCCTGCTGCCTGCGCTCGAGGAGGTACTCCAGCAGGGCCCGTTCCGGGACCCCGGGATTTTCGCCCAGGCGGTTGCTGAGGCGCTGCCGAATGGCCGCACCCGCAGGATCCTGATCCGCCAGGACAGCAGCGATAACTCCCCATGCTTGCACGCGAACAGTCATTAGCGACGCCCCCAGTTGACGAAGTAATGGCACGCTGGCCGTTTAATTTTCAAATTTGCCGTTGCTTTCCGGAATTCGATACTTCTGATTTAGGCCGATGTCCCCCAACTCTCCCCCGACGCGAAGAATCCATACCGTAAGTAGATGGTATATCGGGACACCCCAAAAGCGCAGCCCCAAACGATGCGGCCCAAACGATTAAGTGCGCATACCTTCGGCTGAACTCCTGGCCAGGAGATCAGGGATCTGTTCGGGCGAAACAGGTTTGCTGAAGTAGTACCCCTGCGCGCTGAGGCAGCCCAGGTTCCGCAGTTGCTCGGCCTGCACCTCAGTTTCCACACCCTCCCAGACAGCCTCCAGTCCGCAGGCCCGTACCAGCTGCAGGACAGCGGCCACCAGCGCGGGCTGGCTGGGATCCGTACCCAGCCCCTCGATCAGTGACCGGTCCACCTTCACCCTGTCCACGGGGAGCCTGCGCAGGTAGCTGATGGATGAGTAGCCGGTCCCGAAGTCATCGATCTCGATTCCGACTCCAAGCCCCCGCAGGCCGCCCAGCGAGTACCGGTCCAGCTCGTTGCCCCTGACGATTGCCGCTTCCGTCAGTTCGAGGACCACCTGCTCCGGCCGGACGGCCGTTTCCCGGAGCACGCCGCGGACGTCCTCGATGAACTGCAGGCTTTGCAGATCGGTGGCGGAGATGTTGATCCGCACGGAGAAGGAACTGTCCACCAGCGCATCGTCAACCCAGCGGCGCAACTGGTGCACCGCCGTCGTGAGGACCCAGAGGCCGAGCTCGGAGATCAGCCCGGCATCTTCGGCGATTGGAATGAACTCGTCCGGCATGATGAGTCCCCGGGTGGGGTGCTGCCAGCGGACAAGGGCTTCCACGCCTTCAATCCTGCCCGTGTCCAGCTCAATCACGGGCTGGTAATGGAGCATCAGCCCGTCGCCCTTGACCGCGGCCCGGAGATCGTCCAGGAGTTGGCTGCGCAGCCTGCGGACCAGAAGGAGCCCGGGCTCGAACACATGGAGCCTATTCTGGCCCTCGGCCTTCGAGGCGTACATGGCAACATCGGCTTCCATGAGTAGGTCGTCCGGGGACCGCCCGGGCTCCCCGACGCTGAGCCCGAGGCTCGCCCCGCAGCGGATGGTCCGGTCGGGCAGCTCGATCGGTTCCTTAAGGGCGGCCAGGACGCGCTGGCCGACGACGGCCGCCTGGTCGGCGCCCGTGGCAGGCATAACAATGGCGAACTCGTCCCCGCCCAGCCGGGCGACAACGTCAGTATTGCGGACCGCGCCGCGGATGCGCCGTGCCACAGTGGTCAGCACCTGATCCCCCGCAGCGTGGCCCAGGCTGTCGTTGATGGACTTGAAGGCATCCAGGTCAAGGAGGAGGATCACGGGCTGGCCGCCGGCGGCGTCGTGGTCCTGCGCGGACTTCAGAGCGGCAAGGAGCGCCGACCGGTTGGCGAGGCCGGTGAGGGGGTCCTGCATGGCCATCTTCTGCATTTCGCGGTGTGCCTCGTGGAGGAGCTGGGTGCGGTCCTCAACACGCTGTTCAAGTTCCTCGTAGATGATCTGCAGGTCCTCGGCCAGGAGGTTGGTGCCCATGATGATGGCATCGAGTTCGTCACGGGCGGGCGAGACCTCAATCCGGGACTGGAGATCGCCGGAGGCAAGCCGGACAATGCCCTCCAGAAGTTGCGACAGCCTGGGGTCGTCATCGGCGAACAAGGGGACCTCCTTTCCGGGGACCATGGTGCTGCGGTTCAGGAATTCTGCGGTTCAACGGGCTGTGTTTCAGGGGCTCTTTGTTTACGGCCTGTGTGTCAGAGGGTCCGGGCCGAATGTCTGTCGAGCGGGAGCCGCACCGTGACTGTGGTGCCCAGGCCAAGCTCCGACGCCACGTCGATGCTGCCGCCGTGGCGATCCATGATGTCCTTGGTAATGGCAAGCCCCAAACCGGTGCCCGGCACCGCGCCGGACATGGCATTGGAAGCCCGGTAGAAGCGCGTGAAGACGTGGGCCAGCTCGTCCTCGGAGATCCCCATCCCGGTATCGGAGACGCTCACAGTTGCCCAGCGGGTGCCGTCGGCTTCGGTCTCGGAGCTGCTGCGGACGTCGATCCGGCCTCCGCCCGGCGTGAATTTGATGGCGTTGGAGACCAGGTTGGTGAATACCTGCTGCAGCTGGACTTCGTCCGCCATGATGTTGAGGTCTTCGGCGGTGGGGGCCAGCACGATGCTGACGTTCTGCAGCTTTGCCAGCGGGGTGAGCGCGGCCGTGACAATCTTCAACGTCCGTGCCAGCCGGACCGGCGTCAGCTGCAGCGGGCTGAGCTCGTGGCCGTTGCGGGAGACACTCAGCATGTCTTCGATCAGCAGGCGAAGCCGTTCCGTATTCCGGACCACAATGTCCAGCATCTGGTGGACCTCGACGGACACCGGATCCGAGGTGTTCTCCTGGATCATGTCCAGGTACGCCATGATCGACGTCAGCGGGGTGCGGAGTTCGTGATTGACGGTGGCCAGGAAGTCGGTCTTGGCCTTGTCCAGCTGGCGGAGCTGCTTGACCACCTGCTGCTGGCTGGTGATCAGGTGGCTCTGGATGAGGCCGTGGGCCGCGTTTCCCGCCACATGCTGGATGAGGCCAAGCTCTGCCCGCGACCATTCCCTGGGGGAGTCCAGCAGCGCAATCCAGATGATGCCCAGCGACGAACTGCCGTCACCCATCGGCACGGCAACGTATGCTGCCGGGTTCAGGGCCGCCAGCTCGGCTGGAAGCTCGGCGTCATCGGCGCTGTCCGGCGCCCCGCCGTTCGCGGTCAAAGGCTCTGCCCGCGACCAAAGGTGGTCCGCTGCCGCGCGTGCGTCCTCGGTGGCGAACAAGGCCGGGGGCAGTGGCGACAGCCCCGCCCGGTGCCACTGCGCGGTGATCAGGGGCACCTTGTCGTCTTCGAACGTGGCGAGGCAGACCCGGTCCGCGCCGAACGTCTCCCCGAAACCCGCCACCACAAAGTCGGCGATCTTCTGGGGGTCGTTGGTGCCGCGCAGTGCCGCCGAAACCTGGCGCAGGCTTTCGCGCAGTGTCTCGGCCTCGTGCCGCCGCTCGGCCCGGCGGGACACCAGGTTGATCAGCGCGGTGGCCCGGTGGATCAGCTCCTTGGCCGCGGGCGGTTTCGCAATGCAGTCCCGCACGCCGGTATGCTCCACGGCCTTGACCTCGGACGGACTGTCCAGGTCCACAAGCGCCAGGACAGGAGCCGCAACGTTGATATCGGCCAGGGAACTGTCCAGGACCAGCACCGAGGGCGCGGCGTCCTCCAAGATCGCGGACAGGCCGGCGGCATTACCGGCGGCGCGGACCGCGAAACCCGCAGCCTCCAGCGAGGCGGCTACAAACTGCCGTCGCCCGGAGTCCGGGTCCGCGACCACGGCCAGATAGGGCACGGTTGCTACATGTGGAGTGTCCGCTGGCAACCCGTCCCCCTCGCTGCTGGTCAGGAACCGTTCAGTCCTGAATGAGTACATTGTAGGGTGACGGGGCATAGCTGGCCCCTCTTAGGAAGCGCGGAGGGTAATCGTGACGAATCAGCCTGCAGAAGGTGTGAAGGCGGAGCTGTCGTTGGATGGACAGGGTGTTCTCCAGCTGAAGTGGCCCCGCGCGGCCTCCATATCCCAGGCCGACGCCGAAGCGGCAATGCTCGGCGTGAATGAACTGTGCGGGGAACTCCGTCACCCCATGCTGGTGGATATGGCCACGACGGCGCAGGTCAGCCGCGGTGCACGCGCCGTTTTCGGCAGGCCGTGCCAGGCGTCCCGCATAGCCCTGCTGGGCGCATCGCCCGTGGACAAAGTGCTGGCCAACTTCATCCTGGGCATCAACAAGCTGCCCTGCCCCACGCGGTTTTTCACGTCGAGGCAAGAGGCCACCGACTGGCTGTTGAAGGACCAGCAGGCCGTCGCCTGAAACGCGCGGACCGTCCAGGCGACGGCGCGGGGCATTCGGGGACCTATATTTGAACGGTGCCCTCCCCTTCGAAACCGATGCGCTCCTCCTGGCGGAAGTACCTGATCCTGCCCAAGCTCATCAGGCTGTCCCGTTCCGCTCCCAAAGACCGTACCGTTGCCTGGGACAAGTACTGGGCAGGCATCGTCAGCACGGGGACCAGCAGCGAAGTGCTCTGGGATTCCGGTTCTGACAACGAGTTGCAGGGCTACCGGAGCATCCTGAAGCGGCACTTTGATCCGAACCTTCCCGTGGTTGATGTGGGCTGTGGCCATGGTGCGTTCAGCCGGGCCCTGGCGGCATTTTCGCCGCAGGTGATCGGGGTGGACGTTGCTGACCATGCGGTATCCCGCGCGCGGGACGAGTCGGCAGGGCTACCAAACGTCAGCTTTGTGACGTGCGATATGACGCGGCCGGGAGCTGGCGCCGGCCTCGCGGGACCGACGGACGCCAATGTCTTCATCCGAGGGGTGCTCCATGTCCTGAGCACCGCAGATCAGGCCGCCCTGATGGAAAACCTCCGGCAGCTGGTGGGCATCCGCGGCCGGGTTTTCCTGGCGGAGACGAACTTTCGCGGCAACCCGGTGGAGTACGTCTCGCACCTGGGTGCCTCACTCCGGCGGATCCCGGCGCCGCTGGAACTGGCTATCCGCAAGCTGCCCATGCCCGGGCACTTCGGCCCGGCGGAGCTCGCCGTCGTGATGCCGGCGGACCGGTGGACGCTCGTGGAGGACGGCAGCGCCACCATCGAAACCAATCCACTGATGGATGCTGACGGGGACAGCCGGGTCCCCGGCTACTTTGCGGTCCTCAAAGGCAAGGCCGCCGGGCAGGCCCCGCTGTCCGCATAGCGGATCTGGCAAGCGCTTTCCCTCATGGGGCTGGCATGATTGAGCGCATGCGCATTCTCATCGCCCCGGACAAGTTCAAGGGTTCCCTCACCGCAGCAGAGGCCGCCGCCGCCATCGCGGAAGGAGCGCTGCGCGTCTATCCGGATGCCGTGGCCAACCAGTTTCCGATCGCCGACGGCGGCGAGGGAACCTTGGAGGCGGCCGTTTCCGCCGGTTACGAGGAGCGGCTCAACGCGGTGGTGGGGCCCATCCTTAAGCCCGTCGGTGCGGCCTGGGCGATCCGTAAAAACGACGACGGTGGTGTTGTTGCTGTCATCGAAACCGCGCAGGCGTCCGGCCTGGCGCAGATGGAGCCCACCCCGGCCAACGCCCTGCGGGCCCACAGCTACGGTTGCGGGCAGCTGATCGCCGCGGCCCTCGACGCAGGCGCCACCGAAATTGTGCTGGGCCTGGGCGGGTCGGCCATGACCGACGGCGGCAGCGGCGCCCTGCGTGCGCTGGGCCTCAAGCCCCTGGACCGTGCCGGCAACGTGGTCCCGCTGGGCGGCGGATCGCTGGCCGATGTGGTGGCCCTGGACACTTCCGGGTTGGATCCGCGGCTGTCAGCGGTCACGTTCAGAATCGCAGTGGACGTGCAGAACCCTCTATTCGGCGCCACCGGCGCCGCCCACGTTTTCGGCCCCCAGAAGGGAGCTGACGCCGAAGCCATTGAACTGCTCGACGCCGGTCTCCGCAACTGGGCGTCCGTGCTCCGTGAAGCGACCGGCCGGGACGTCAACCTCCCGGGAGCCGGGGCAGCCGGTGGCTTCCCGGCGTCGTTCCTTGCCTTCGGCAGCGCACGCCTGGAAGGCGGATTCGCACTGGTGGCGGGGCTCACCGGCCTCGCGGGCCAGCTGGACAACGCAGACCTCGTGATCACCGGCGAAGGATCCCTGGACTCCCAGTCGCTGACGGGGAAGGCACCCATCGCGCTCGCCGACGCGGCCCGCGAGCGGGGCATCCCGGTGATTGCGGTGGCGGGCCGGATCCTGGTCACGCCCGAGGACCTGGCCGGCCACGGCGTAGTGGCCGCCGCCCAGCTGCTCGACGTCGCCGCCAGCCCGGAAGACGCCGTCGCCAACGCGGCAAAGTACCTCGCGTGGGCAACCAGCCAGGTCCTGGAAGGCGCCTGAGGGCTACCGCCCCCGGGCGCGGCGGTTCAGGCGCAGGGGGACATAGACCAGAAGGATCAGGAGCACCGCAAGCAGGACCCCGCCCGCGGTCAGGCCCGCCGGCCGGCCAGCCGTGACGTCAAAAACCAGCGCGGCCGTCCCGACGCTGAGCATGCCAACCCCGGCCAGGGCGAGTTTGGTGATGGTGTCGGCGCTGGACACGAGCATCTCCTTGAGCCGCTGGCGGAACAGGCGGCGGTGAACGCTCACCGGAAGCAGGATGAATACCGTGGTGAGGGCGGCAATAACAACGTTGACGAGGTAGAGGGTGACCTGAAAGCCGTCCAGTTTCTCAAAACGCTGCTGGAAGGGGAGTGTCAGGAGGAAACCTGCCAAAATCTGCACCCCGGTCTGTAGGACCCTGAGTTCCTGGAGCAGTTCGGACCAGTTGCGGTCAAGCTGCTCTTCCCGGGTTTCGTGCCGGCCTGACCCGCCCGTGACGTCCTCCGCGTTCGGCATCGCTTCTCCTTGCTCCGGGGGCGTGGCCACCAAGCCGTGTGATTTCAAGCTAGGCCGAAGTTGCGGCGAGATCAACAATTGCTAAGGTTGCTTATTACTCGAGTCGAACGGTGACTCGCTCTGCCGGGCGGGAGATTTTCGAAGGGCTGCTCGCAGATTCATCCACATCCACAAGGAGGAACCATGAGTCAGGAAAACCAGCGCCCGGAACCGGAAAAGGAAGTGGGCGGCTACGGTTCGCCCACCCCGGAGCAGGAGATGGGCGGTGCGGACAACAAGCCGTCCGCTCAGCACAGCGATGACGCGGACTCGAACGATCCGGGGCCCGAACCGGGGGAGCAGCAGTCCGGGTCCGGTGACGCGGATGTGCCGTCCGCGGACGCCGAAATCGACGGGTCAAACGCGGATTCCCAGGGCTCGAAGCCGTTCTCCTCGGAGTCCGAACAGGATGCTTCCGGCCTGCCCGACGGCAGCGGCAATAACCTGGACAAGGAAAAGTCACCTAACGACGACGATGAAAGCTTCGACGCCGGCTAAACCTTTGGTGCCGCCGGGATTCGCCCGGCGCACGTCACCGGCACGGTGCCGCCCGGATTCTTGAGGGCGGCACCGTGCTGTCCGCAGCCGCATATTGGTGCCGCAGAATCACACCCGTGAAACCAACTCCGGACGTATCCTAATAACAGGTTTTGCAGTGGGCCGCGCGTATCGATCCTAGGCGTGGGTTATGGCCGCGGAGACTCCACGGATGCCAGGCTGGGAATCCCTTCCCGATCCCCAGGACGTGGTGTTCGAGAGCAGGGACGTTGAGGACTTCCTTGCCTCGGTCACCGGCGAGTTCATGCGCGACCTCGACGCCGATGTCCGGTCAATCAGTTGGGCCGTCACCTTCTTCCGTCCCGGCGCGGCCCGGACCGCCGCCGCCGGAAGCGCCGCGGCCAGGGCTGCAGACGAAGAACAGTGCTCGTTCGCAGACGGACCCGTGTTGGAGTCACTGCGTACCGGTGACTTTGTGCACGTGGCAGACACGGCCAGCGACCGCCGCTGGCCGGGCTACGCCAACGCTGCCGCGGAACACGGGGTCAGATCGTTGCTGTCCACGCCCATAGTGTCCGCGGCAGGGTGGCATGCGGCGCTGAGCCTTTATGCCGCCTTGCCCCATGCGTTCAGCAGCAAGGACATCGTGCTGGCACGCCGGTATGCCCGGCAGGTGGCGAGCTCCCTGCGCCTGGTGGTGCGGGTGGCCGCCCGGACCGAGGCCGACGCGCAGCTGGCCATCGCACAGAGCTCGGCAGTCCTTCTGGACCTGGCCGTCGGCATCCTCATGGCCGACTACGGTCTCGGGCACGAGGCGGCTGTGCAGTATCTAAGGACCGTCGCCAGGCATACCAGCCAAGGGCTGCGGCAGACGGCCCTGAACATCGTGGCGGCCTCACGCCCCGACACGGCGGAACCCCGCCAGGACAACGCCGGCTTCGACCTTATCGCGGTCGAAACACCGGCGGTGCATGAAGGACCCTACAAAACAGGGAGTACACCATGAAGGCCCGGAATCAGAACAGGGCAGCCACAAGCGCCCCTGCGGAGCCAGCACTTCACCCTTGGCGCAGGCTGGTGGCGCTGGGTGATTCCTTCACGGAAGGGATCGGTGACCCCGACCCCCGCAGTGAAGGCGGCCTGCGCGGCTGGGCAGACCGCGTGGCCGAGGAATTGAGCGTCAACCAGCCGGATTTTTCCTACGCAAACCTCGCCATCCGGGGCCTGCTGCTGCAGCAGATCTTCGACCGGCAACTGGAGCCCGCGCTGGAGCTGAAGCCGGACCTGGTGACGTTATCGGCCGGCGGCAACGACATGGTGTTCAGGCGCAGCGATCCGGACCGGCTGGCAGAAAAGATCGACGTTGGGGTGGAACAACTGGCACGGTCCGGCGCCACAGTGGTCCTCTTCGCCGGACCCGACTGGGGCGCGACGCCTGTCTTCAGCCAGATCCGCGGCAAGGTGGCCATCTTCAACGAAAATCTCCATACGGTGGCTGCCCGCCATGACGCGGTGATGGTGGATCTGTGGTTCCTGCGTGAACTCTCGCACCCGGGCATGTGGGATCCGGACCGGCTGCACTTCTCACCCCTCGGTCACCACACCATCGCCATGGCAGTCCTGAGGGCCCTCGGTGTCCCGCACACGTTGGTGCCGCTTGAACCCAAGCCGTCCCTGCCGCGAGGCTGGCGGGAGGCGCGGGCGGAAGACCTGGTCTGGGCGCGGGAGTACCTTTTCCCGTGGGTGGTCCGCCAGCTCAAGCACCCGTCAGAAGAGGAGTTGACCGCCAAACGGCCCGAGCCCGGGCCGGTCTTCGGCCGGGGCACGCCGCCGGCGGCGTACCTGAGTGGAGGCCACGCGGCCTGATCAGCGTTTTTTCGGGCTGCGTTTCGTTGCGGCGTTGAGGGCGGCCTTCGCGGCCGGGGGAAGGCCGGCCAGTTCGGTTTCCGGTTCCGCCGCCGTGCCGCGTGCCTTCGCAATGGCGCTCATGCCGTGGTAGATCACCAGTGCGGCGGCGGAGCCCAGTGCGATGCCGGTGAAGGTCAGTTCCCCGATGGCCCAGGTGTAGTCCGCGATGCCGATGATCAGGGCGACGGCGGCCGTGGTCAGGTTTACCGGGTTGGCGAAGTTCACCTTGTTCTGCACCCAGATCTTCACGCCGAGAATGCCGATCATGCCGTACAGCATGGTGGCCGCACCGCCCAGCACGCCCGGCGGTACGGTGGCAATCAGTTCGCCGAACTTCGGTGAGAAACTCAGTACGATGGCGAAGATCCCCGCCACCCAGTACGCCGCCGTGGAATACACCTTGGTGGCCGCCATGACGCCGATGTTTTCCGCGTAGGTGGTGGTGCCGGAACCGCCGCCGGCGCCGGCGAGTACTGTGGCGATGCCGTCGGCCATCAGCGCGCGCCCGGAGACGTCGTCGAGGTTTTGCCCCGTCATCGCCGCCACTGATTTCACGTGCCCGATGTTCTCGGCCACGAGGACGAGGACCACGGGGACGAACAGCCCCAGTACGCCGACGTGGAATTCCGGCGTCTGGAAGTGGGGGAGGCCGATCCATGCGGCGGCGTCCATCTTGTCGTAGCTCACTTCGCCGCGCAGCATGGCCACGAGGTAGCCCGCCACTACGCCCACCAGGATGCTCAGCCGGCCGATGATGCCGCGGAACAGGACACTGACCAGGATGATGGTGGCCAGGGTGACCACCGCAGTGATGGGGGCGGCAGCGAAGTTCATCTTCGCCGCGGGGGCGAGGTTGAGGCCGATCAGGGCCACGATGGCGCCGGTGACGATCGGCGGCATCAGCCGGTTGATCCAGCCCGCGCCGAATTTCTGGACGATCGCCCCGATCAGGACCAGGGCGACGCCGGCGAGCAGCACTCCGCCCAGCGCCCCGGGGATGCCGAACTGCTGCTGGGACGCCATGATGGGCGCGATGAAGGCGAAGCTGGAGCCGAGGTAGCTGGGCACCCGGCCCTTGGTGATGACCAGGAACAACAGGGTGCCAATGCCGGAAAAGAAGAGGGTGGTGGCCGGCGGCATCCCGGTGATGATGGGGACCAGGAATGTGGCGCCGAACATGGCCACCACATGCTGCATGCCCACGCCAATGGTCAGCGGCCAGGCCAGCCGCTCGTCCGGAGCAACCACGCGCCCGGGCTTAATCGACCGGCCGGTGCCGTGCAGCTTCCATTTCATTCCGAGCATGCTCATGGACGGGGGCCTTTCAAGGGGGTTGCCGCGTGGGCTGGAATCTTCCGGTGCAAGAATACCGCGCCCGCACGCCCGCGACGGGCTGTGCCGAACGTCACGGGCCGTCACGGGAAGAAGACAGCAACGCTTGAAGTTGCAACGATGGAAAGCAGATAGCCGGCCCATCACCCCGATGAGCGGGCCCAGCGAAAGGTACGCATATGACTATTGCCCACGAAGAAGCAGTCATCGACTCGGCCGCCGTCGACGCCATCTTTGCCGAAGCCCGCACCGCCAACTCCTTCACCGGCGAGGTGACCGAGGACCAGGCCCGCGCCATCTATGAGCTGACCAAGTTCGGCCCCACGGCCTTCAACTCCCAGCCGCTCCGCGTCACCTATGTCCGTTCGGACGAGGCCCGCGCCAAGCTCGTTGACGCCATGTCCAACGGCAACAAGGCCAAGACGGCCTCGGCTCCGCTGGTTGCCGTCCTCAGCTACGACACCGCGTGGGCTGAACAGTGGGACACCTTCCTGCCCGAGTACGGCGCCCCGAAGGCCATGTACGACGCCGCTCCGGAGCTGGCTGCCTCTACCGGCAACAACAACGCGCACCTGCAGGCCGGCTACTTCATCCTTGCCGTCCGCTCCCTCGGCCTGTCCGCGGGCCCGATGACCGGCGCCGACTTCACCGCCATCGATGCCCAGCTTTACCCCGCCGGCGAGCAGAAGAGCTTCCTGGTGGTCAACATCGGCCAGCCCGGTGAAGGCGCCTGGGGTGCAGCCAAGCCCAAGTTCGCCTACGAGGACGTCGTCCGCACCGTCTGATCTAACCAAGATGCTCTATCACTTTTGGTCCTTATCCAGGTTGGATGAGGACCAAAAGTGATAGAGCATCCGCTTTTAGGTCAGGAGATGACGCTGTCCACCAGGGCCTTGGCCTCGGCCTGGACCTGCTTAAGGTGCTCCTCGCCCTTGAAGGACTCGGCGTAGATTTTGTACACATCTTCGGTGCCGGACGGACGGGCGGCGAACCAGGCGTTTTCCGTGACTACCTTCAGGCCGCCGATGGGCGCGCCGTTGCCGGGCGCCTCGGTCAGCTTGGCGGTGATGGTTTCGCCCGCCAGTTCAGTGGCCGTAACGTCCGACGGCGAGAGCTTGCCGAGTGCCGCCTTCTGCTCCCGCGTGGCGGCTGCATCGATGCGTGCGTAGACGGGGGCGCCGAACTGGTCGGTCAGGCCCTTGTACAGCTGCGAGGGGGACTTGCCCGTGACGGCGGTGATCTCCGAGGCAAGGAGCGCCAGCAGGATGCCGTCCTTGTCGGTGGTCCAAACACTGCCGTCCTTCTTGTTGAACGATGCGCCGGCCGATTCCTCGCCGCCGAACGCGCCCTCGCCGGAGAGCAGGCCGGGCACAAACCACTTGAAGCCGACGGGCACCTCGACGAGTTTGCGGCCGAGGCTTTCGGCCACGCGATCGATGATCGAGGAGGAGACCAGGGTTTTGCCCACCACGGAGTTCGGGTTCCAGCCGCTGCGGTTGCGGTACAGGTAATCGATGGCGACGGCGAGGTAGTGGTTCGGGTTCATCAGCCCGCCCACCCCGTCGACAAGAGGCGTGACGATGCCGTGGCGGTCGGCGTCCGCGTCATTCCCCGTGGCGATGTCAAAGGCGGCGCCAGACGCAGAACCAGCGCCGCCGTCGGACATCCGCTTGATCAGGGACGCCATGGCGGACGGTGAGGAGCAGTCCATGCGGATCTTTTCGTCCCAGTCCAGGGTCATAAACGCAAACTGCGGGTCAATGGTGGGGTTCACCACCGTGAGGTCCAGGTGGTGCCGCTCGGCGATCTCGCCCCAGTAGTCCACGGAC
The DNA here is from genome assembly GCF_024391045.1 of Pseudarthrobacter sulfonivorans. Lineage (GTDB taxonomy): Bacteria > Actinomycetota > Actinomycetes > Actinomycetales > Micrococcaceae > Arthrobacter > Arthrobacter sulfonivorans_B. The sequence goes on along the minus strand of NZ_JANFCZ010000008.1, from coordinate 80,165 downwards.
GCGCCGCCCATGGGATCGGCGCCGATGCGGACTCCGGCGTCGCGGATGGCCTCCAGGTTCAGCACGGACGGGAGATCGTCAACGTAGCTGCTGAGGAAATCGAACTTGCCGGTGCTGTCCGCCGCGAGGGCGTCAGCCACCGGGATGCGCTTGACGCCGCGGAGGTCGTTCTCCAAAAGTTCATTGGCGCGGTTGGCGATCCAGCCCGTCGCGTCCGAATCGGCGGGGCCGCCGTGCGGCGGGTTGTACTTGAAACCGCCGTCTGCGGGCGGGTTGTGGCTGGGCGTGACCACAATGCCGTCCGCCTCCGGCGCCCCGGCAGCGCGGTTGTTGTTGTACGTCAGGATGGCGTGGCTCAGGGCAGGGGTGGGCGTGTAACCGTGGCGGGCGTCCACCAGCACGTTCACGCCGTTGGCAGCGAGGACCTCCAGCGCAGAATTCTGTGCCGGCTCGCTCAGCGCGTGGGTGTCCTTCGCCAGGAACAGCGGGCCGGTGATGCCCTGCCCGGCGCGGTATTCCACGATGGCCTGCGTGATGGCAACAATGTGCTTTTCGTTGAACGATGCCTTGAGGCTGGATCCCCGGTGCCCCGACGTGCCGAACGCTACGCGCTGGCCCGGATCACCCAGATCCGGCGATATGTCGTAGTACGCGTCAAGGAGCGCAGTGATGTCAACAAGGTCCTGGGGTTGGGCAACTGTGCCCGCGCGGCTAGCCATGGGACCAGCATGCCAGAAGCAGGCGGACGGCAGTACGCCCCGGTCCAAAATTCGGACGCTGTGACGCGGAAAGTCATGAACAGGTGGTTAAACCTGAGTACCTCAGCCCAAAAGTACTTATATACCGGCCCCCGCGCCCGCTGTTACGTTCGGAAAAGTCAGCGGGGAACGCTCGACGGCGGCAGCACCGTCGTCGTGCATGCGGCAGTTAAGCCGCCAGGAAAGTGAGGGGCGGGTCATGCGGGCAGGAGACGGCGCGGCCGAGCAGTCAAGGCTCGCAGCGGAGCGCGTGCAAAGGCTCAAACGCCAACTGGACCAGACCGAGCAGGCCACCAAATCCTGGGACGACGGCGCGGTGGGAGAGCGGATTGTTGCCGAACACCTGAACCTGCTTGTCCCGCACGGCTGGTTCCTGCTCCACGACGTGCACTGGCCCGGCCGGCCAAGGGCAAGCCTGGATCACGTACTGGTGGGTCCGGGCGGCGTGGTGGTGGTGGAAGCCAAGAACTGGACAGGCGAAGTCCGCGTTTCCGCCGGGGTCCTGTGGCAGGGCAGGTTCGCGCGGACACAGTCAGTGGAAGGGGCGTTGGCGCAGTGCGCCGCCGTGGCCTCGGTGTTGCCGCCGCCGCATCGCCGCTTGGTCCGCCCGCTGATCTGCCTCGCTGCGCAGCCGGACCTCTTCGCCGTCACCAATGCGGACGTCGCCGTCACAGGTGCCGAACGCGTTGTTGAGGCCGTGCTGTCCTTGCCGCCCGTGCTTGACCAGCAGGCGGTGGCGGGCCTGTACGCGCACCTCAGCCAGGAGCTCATGCAGGAACCGGCCGCCGAAGATCCCGCGCTGAGGTCTTTGGCCAGCAACCGTGTGGCTCCGCCGGTCCGCGGGCCTGAGGCGTCCCGCGGGCCCGAAAATTCGCGGCGCCCGGATGTGCCGCGGCAGGCTGATGCGTCCCGGTTGGGTTCGACCGGCCGCCCGGATGCGTCCCGGGCGGCTGATGCGTCCGGCCGTCCGGCGGAGCCGCGCGATTCCCATCATCGTCAGCTCCCGGCCGTCGCCGCCGGGGCGAGTGGCGGCTACGGATACCGGAAAGCGAATGCCCAACAGCAGGCCGCAGCGGGGATTGGCCGCTTGCTCTGCCTCGCCGGCTTTGTGATTTTTGCTGTGTACGTGCTGCCGTATTTAGGACGATAGGACCGCAGGAGGTGCGGCGGTAGGCTGGAAGCGAAGACTGCGATCGGGGGAAACCATGAGTGACCAGACAACGCCGCGCCCGGATTCCCAAGGGACCGGCGCCCAGGGGCCGGACGGTCCGCCGCCCGCGTACGAGCCGCCACAGTTTGTGCCACCGCAGGGTCCGGAGATTCCCGCGCCGCCCCTTTATGACTGGAGCAAGGGCGGAACAGAGTCCGGCTCCCAATACGGCGGGTCCCAGGATGGCGGCTCCCACGACGGCGGGTCCCAATACGGCACGGGCGCGTACAGCCAGCCTGCCGAGCAGCAGTCCGGTGCGCCCTACGCCCAACCGGGCAGCCCTTACGGCCCGCCGAGCCCCTATGCCCAGCCCAGCCCCTACGGCCAGTACTATGGCCTGCCAGCGGTCGAGCCCAAGGGCCTCAGCATCACGAGCATGGTCTGCGGTATTTCCTCGGTCCTGCTGGGCTGGTTCCTCATTCCACAGCTCGCGGCGATCATCACCGGCCACCTGGCGCTCGGCCGTGAACCTTCCGGCAAGGGCATGTCCATCACCGGGCTGGTCCTGGGCTACCTGTGCCTGCTCGGCTACGGTGCGTTCTGGCTGCTCCTGATCTTCGGGCTGTCGGCCTACCGGACCTCTTACGGATACTAGGATTCCGGACCAGCCGGCAGCAGCTCCCGGCTCCGGCAGGACTGGGTTACAACCGGACAAAGTTTCCGGCGGGACTAAGTTTCCGCGGACGGGGCCTTGGCGGCGATCCGGGCCGCCTGCTCCCGTTCCGCGTCGCTGAGTACGGCAGGCCCGCTGTCACGGAACGTCCAGTTCGTTTTCACTCCGCCCGGGCCCGTGAGTGACCCGCCGGCCAGGGCCTTTTCGATCCGGCGACGGACTTCGTTTTCCCTGGCGGGTTCGGCGGCGAAGACCACCCTGAGCCTGACCTCGTTGCCGTCCCGGGAATGGCCTGTGTGATGCGGGGCCAGCGGGCACGGCGGTTCATGGTCCCAGCTTCCGCATAGTTCAAGGGTGATGGCCGCACCCGGTGCCCCGGGATCGGATCCGGTGGCCATTAACAGGGATGCTTGGTGTACGTAGTGTCCGCGCATGTGAGTTTCCCTCCAGATTCACTGCGGTGGTGCGGGCGGCTCCCGGCGGGGCTGGCGCCGCGGCAATGCCATGCGGTGCCGTGCCGGGGCAGGGGAAAGGCCCCGGGCGGGGCCTTTCTTCAAGCAGGCTTCGCCAACGAGTCAGACTTTCTCGCTGGTCCGTGCAGCGGCAGGTTCCTCGGATTCATGGGTCTTCCGCCAGCGCGGGAAAGCCCAGAAAGTGAAGTCCTTAGCGGTGTAATGCGGCTCGGAACGGTCCGGCGGTGTCTGCTGGCGCGTCTCAGGTTCGCGAGTGGTTTCCTTCTTGGTTCCCCACCCGAAATCCTTGCTTGATGAATAGCACATCACAGGCCTCCTTTTGGTGACTGCCCCTTAATCGTCCACCCGTTTGACCTCAGAGTCGACACTCTGCGGCTGTTCAACCCGACTTCAGAATCCCAGCTGTGCAGCCACCTGCAGGAGGAGTAACTCGGAGCCCTCGGGACCAACCAGTTGGATGCCCATCGGAAGGCCCTCACCCGGTTGTCCGCCGGTCCAGTACACGGGCACGGTCACCGCCGGCAGGCCGCAAACGTTCACCATGGAGGACCACGGCGCGAATTCGCACTGCCTGCGGTAGTCGTCGTCGGCGTCCCCCGCCCAGTCAGCGGCGGGCCAGCGTCCGTCCCCGTGGGTGGCGCCGGTAAACCATCCCACCGGACGCGGCGTCTGTGCCAGGGCCGGCATGAGCATGAGATCCCAGGCCCGGTACTGGGTGATGGTGTCACGTGTGAACTGCCGGAGGAACGCGAGCGATTCGTCCAGCTTCGCCCCGCTGCGCTGCTGGGCCCGGCGGCGGAACGTTTTGGTAAGCGGGGTCAGTGACGCCTCGCGCTGCGGGCTGATCCGGGCGTTTCCGACGGCGGCGGTCCAGGCCGTCGTGAAGGCGTCGGGGTAACGGTTGTCGTAGCGGATGCCGGCCTCGGTCACGGTGTGCCCGGCATGTTCCAGCATTTCGCGGCCTGCCCGCAGCGCCGCCAGTGCCTCCGGCTCAGGAGCGAACGGGAAGGCAGCAGCCCAGGGGCTGTCCAGGCTGAGTCCGATCCGCAGCGGACGCGGTTCCTGGGCCACGGCGTCGAGGTAGCCGCTTTTTGGGGCGGGCACCAGCGCGTCCAACAGGAGGGCAGCGTCGGCGGCACTCCGGGCCAGGGGACCGGCAACCACCAGCCCTGCGGCGTCAGCCGCGCCCTCACCCGAGGGCACCAGCCCGCGGCCCGGTTTGAGTCCCACCAACCCGCACGCCGCCGCCGGGATGCGAATGGAACCGCCGCCGTCGCTCCCTGGCGCAAAGGGGATCAGGCCCGCGGCCACCGCGGCGGCGCTGCCGCCGGAGGAACCGCCGGAACTGCGGCTGGAGGCGTGGGGATTGCGCGACGGCGGAGCGATGCGGTTTTCGCTGTATGCCGTCAGCCCGAACTCGGGAACCTGGGTCTTGCCCAGCGAGATCACACCTGCAGCTTTCAGGACTGCAGCCAGCGCCCCGTCGGCGGGCGCAGGTTTGTGCTCCAGCGCCGCGCTGCCATGGGTCGTCACCACGCCCGCCACATCGGTCAGGTCCTTGAAGGCCAGCGGCATGCCGTGCAGGAGCGGCAGGCCCTCCAGGCTGGGGCCGGCAGTGGTTGCAGAACTCTTCCGGAGCCGGGCAAAGCGGTCATCGGCTGCGCCCGCATCGGCCATGGCCTGTTCGGCGGTGACGGTAATAAAGGCGCCCAGCAGGGGGTTGCGCTCGGCGATGCGGGCCAGGAAGTGGGCCGCCGTTTCACGGGCCGAGAGCTCCCCGGAGCGAAGGGAATCCCGCAGTTGGACTGCGGGCATTTTGTGCAGGTCGCTCAGGGAGCCGGTGGTCTGCTCAGCGGGCAAGGGTCCTCCTTTGGATCTTGTAGAAGCGTAACCTGACCGTTCCCGGCCAGGATGGCTGGTGGCCGGCGCTAGGCTGGGAGGAGACCATAGTCATTCGAAAGGGGATCCCGTGAGCGATTTCGAGTCCGTGCCTGTTAGTGACGTTCCGGAAGATGCGGCCATTCTGGACGTCCGCGAAGACTACGAATGGGTGGCCGGCCACGCCGAGGGCGCCCTGCACATTCCACTGGATCAGCTCCCCGCGCGCCTGGAGGAACTGGACCCGGACCAGGACCTGTACGTCATCTGCCGGACCGGCGGGCGCTCCTTCCGGGCTGCCCAGTGGCTCACCGGCAAGGGCTACGCAGCCATTAATGTCGCTGGCGGCATGGATCAATGGCTGGAGTCGGGCAAGCCGCTGGTGTCCGATAACGGGCTCAAGCCGCTGGTGCTTTAAGCCGCGGTCCCCCTGAATCCATCGCCCTGAAGGACCATGCCATGCCCGCGTCAGCCGCTATCTATACCTTCCTCGGACCCGAGGGAACCTTCACGGAAGCCGCGCTGATGCAGGTGCCCGGGGCTGCGGAGGCCGTCCGCGTCCCGGCCTCCAATGTTAATGCTGCGCTGGACATGGTCCGGAACGGTTCCGCGCATGCCGCCATGGTCCCGATCGAGAACTCCGTGGAAGGCGGCGTCACGGCCACTCTGGACGCCATTGCGGGTGGCCCGGAACTCCGGATCACCCGGGAAGTGCTGGTCCCCATTAGTTTTGTGCTGGTGGCCCGCCCGGGGGTGACGCTCGCGGACATCCGCCGCATCTCGACCCACGGCCACGCATGGGCCCAATGCCGCCTGTGGGTTGAAGCGAACATTCCTGGAGCGGAATACGTTCCGGGCTCCTCCACGGCGGCCGCCGCCATGGGCCTGCTGGCGGACGGCGCCCACTACGATGCCGCCATCTGTGCGCCGATAGTGGCTGAGGAACAGCCCGGACTCGGCGTCCTTGCAGAGGACATCGGGGATAATCCCGGCGCAGTTACGCGGTTCATCCTGGTGAGCCGGCCCGGTGCCTTACCTGAGCCGACGGGAGCGGACAAGACCACCGTGGTGGTGCCGCTGCCCGAGGACCGGCCGGGGGCGCTCATGGAAATCCTTGATCAGTTTGCCACCCGGGGAGTGAACCTCAGCCGGATCGAGTCCCGGCCCACCGGACAGTATCTGGGCCACTACTTCTTCAGCATCGACGCTGACGGCCATGTCCGGGATGCCCGGGTAGCCGATGCACTCGCAGGACTTCACCGCATCAGCCCGGCCACCCGGTTCCTGGGATCCTACGGCCGCGCGGATGCACAGAAAGTCCTCGTTGCTGCGCACACCTCCGACGAGGCATTCCGTGCAGCGCATCAATGGGTGAATGGAATTCTCGGCAGTGCATCAATCGAGCCCGAAACCGCTTCCGAAGCTTCGCCCACAGCGTAGGAAAGGGTACTTCCGCGGGATTGTTACTGTGCGTATGCTTGCTTGATCCACTTGGGGGACGGCCCCTAACGAAGGGAGCATGTCATGAATACCAGCAGCAGCACAGACGATGACGGCCAGGGCATGATTGTTAACCCCAAGCCGGCCGCAGACAACCAGGACTGGGACGGCGATGAAGCAGACCGCGCCGACCGCCTGCGTTTCGAAGAGGAACAGGCCATGATCCGCGAGCAGTCTGAGGCGCGGGCCGCCAAGGCCGCAGCCGAGGAAGCCGCGAAGAAAGCCACCGCATGACGCCCGCCTCAGCTCAGGGCTGCTGACCCTTCACCCTGATCAGGAGCGACCGGGGCGCCACCTGGACGGTGACCTTGGTCGCCAGACCGGACGGGTCGCCGTCGATCTGGGTTGGCATCGGTTCCGGGCACTTGATGATGATCTTCCCCGCCCGGTACATGGTCATGATGGGGAGGTTGCCCCTGTGCTTGAAGAGGATTTTCCCGTACATGGCGAGCCAGCCGAAGGCGCTGCGCGGGCTCATGACCACCACGTCGAGCATGCCGTCGTCGATCATGGCTTCCGGGATGAAATCAATGCCGCCGGGCACCAGACCGCAGTTGGCGAACAGGACACTGCGGATGTTCCGGACTTGTTCCGGGCTTTCATCCAGGGAGACTGATACTTTCCGCCGCCGGCCCGGCAAGTGCCGCATGCCGGCCTCGGTATACGCGAGCCAGCCCACTGCCTTCTTGAGCCCGTCGTTGGTGTCTGCCAGGATTTCCGCGTCCATTCCGATCCCGGCGATCACCAGGAAGAGATGTCCGGAGGAGTGGCCGGTGCGGGAGTTCTCGATACCCATCCGGGCGGTGTCTATGTAACGCTGCTGTCCGAACAGCGCCGTGTGGATGTTGGCGCGCAGATCGTTGACGTCCAGGTCAACATTGCGGGCCAGCAGGTTTCCGGTCCCCAGCGGAATGATGCCCATGGCAACATCGGTGTGCGCGAGGGACTCGGCCACCACCCGTACCGTACCGTCGCCGCCGCCCACCAGGACGACGTCGGCCTTGAAGTCCAGCGCCGCCTTCGCCTGGGAATGGCCGGGATCCTCCGCCGTCGTCTCCAGAAAAAGGGGTTCGTCCCAACCGGCTGTCAGGCAGGCTCGCTGGATGGCGGCTTTCGCCTCGGCGGCGCGTGCTTTGACGGGGTTGAGGATGACGGCCACGCGCTGGTGGCTCAGGCCGGCCTCGTGCGCGACCTCATTGACGGCACTGCGTACGTGCAGGGCCTTGAGCTTGCGCACACCCCACCAACTCGAGACAGCGAAAGCCAACGCTGCCGCGCTGAGGAGGTAGAGAAGCCAGTCGTCCATGGTGCTTCAACAGTAGCCCGGGCGCGGCGCCGCGCATTCCGCTTTTTGCCCCGCAGCCTTGCACGCGCCGGATTAGATACTCTTGTCTGGTGATCGACGTAAAAGAGCTCAGCGAAAACCCGGACAAGTTCCGTGCCAGCCAGCGCGCCCGCGGCGCCGACGAATCAGTGGTGGACGCGATCATCGCCGCGGACTCCGCCCGGCGGGCTGCCCTGATCCGGTACGAAAATCTCCGCGCCGAGCAGAATGTCTTCGGCAAGAAGGTGGCGCAGGCCAAAGGTGATGAGAAGAAAGCCCTTCTCGCCGAGGTCAAGGAACTGGCCAACACTGTCAAGGCAGCGTCCGCGGAGGCTGACGCTGTGCAGGCCAAGCAGGACGAACTGCTGCGGTCCATCCCGAACCTAATTGAAGACGGAGTTCCCGAGGGCGGCGAGGACGACTACGTTGTGGTCAAGACCGTGGGCACGCCCCGCGAATTCCCCGATTTCGAGCCCAAAGACCACCTGGAAATTGGTGAGCTGATCGGTGCGATCGACATGGAGCGCGGCGCGAAGGTCTCCGGCTCCCGCTTCTACTTCCTGCGCGGCGTGGGTGCGCGGCTGGAAATGGCGCTGCTTCAGATGGCGATGGACCAGGCCATCGAGGCGGGCTTCATCCCCATGATCACCCCCACGTTGGTGCGCCCCGAGACGATGCAGGGCACCGGTTTTGATGTAAAGCACGACGCCGAGATCTACCGTCTCGCGGAGGACGACCTTTACCTTGTGGGGACCTCCGAGGTTGCCCTGGCCGGTTACCACGCGGACGAAATCCTGGACCTCGCATCCGGTCCCATCCGGTTCGCCGGCCAGAGCTCCTGCTACCGGCGCGAGGCCGGCTCGCACGGTAAGGACACCCGCGGCATCATCCGCGTGCACCAGTTCAACAAGGTTGAGATGTTCATCTACACCACGGTGGAAGAGGCCGCGGCCGAGCATGAGCGGCTTCTGGCGTGGGAAGAGGAGATGCTGGCCAAGTGCGAGCTGCCCTACCGGGTCATCGACACGGCGGCAGGGGACCTCGGCATGTCCGCCGCCCGGAAGTTCGACTGCGAAGCCTGGGTTCCCACCCAGGGCGCCTACCGTGAGCTCACCTCCACATCGAACTGCACCACCTTCCAGGCCCGCCGCCTGAACATCCGTGAGCGCGTTATCAATGACGAGGGCGTAGCCAAGGGCACCCGTGCCGTGGCCACCCTGAACGGCACCCTTGCCACCACCCGTTGGATCGTAGCGCTGCTGGAGCACCACCAGAACGCCGACGGCTCAGTCAACGTCCCCGCCGCCCTGCAGAAGTACCTCGGCGGCATGGAGGTCCTCCCGGTCCTGTAAGCTCCGGCGCCGATTCGCTGAGTAGTCCCCGCCTCGTGGACTGGTCCCCCTGTAAGGCCGGGGGGATTAGTCCATGAGGCGGGGATTTCTGCGTGTGAGGCCGCCCGCCGTGAGCTTCCGCTCCAGGCGTTCCAGGCTGCTGGCGTCTTTCCAGTCCCAGCGGATGACCGTGTATCCGAGGGCCCGCAGCCGGTCCTCGCGCTTCTTTTCGGCAAGGAGGGCTTCGCGCGTGGTGCGCCCTCCCAAGAGCTCGTCGTCGAGATATTTGGCGTCCCCGTCGAACTCCCCGATGATGCCGAGTTCCCGCCAATAAAAGTCAGTCCGCCCGATAAAGCCGTCATCGTCGTGAAAGGAATGTTGCAGGGCCGGAGCAGGGAATCCCAAAACGTGGATAAGGGCACGGCTGCGTGACTCCCCGACGCTTTCGGAAGCCTCGTCGGCGAATGCCAGTACTTCCAAAAAACGGCGGCGCTTGGCAGCAGACCCCAAGCAGTCCGACGCTTCCTCAAGCTCGGCGCGGGTGAGTACTTCGCCCGCCGGGCGGCGGCTACCCATTACGTCATCAACGATGGCCACGGCATGGTGGAACTCCAGCCGGACAACGCAATCAAGGACGGTCTGCACGAGCGAGGTGACACTGAAACCGCGGCGCTCTACAGTTTCGGCTTTCCAGTGATGCCGGAACAGCCCATAGCTGCGCACCGTTTCGAGTCCGGTGAGACCTGTTTTCGGGTCCTTGGCAGCACAAGTGGTCGGTGGGAGCCGGCCGGCTTTGTGCGGTGTCGGCGTGAGGGCATGGACGTGGTCTGGAACCCGAGGGCTCGGGAGCCGCCAGATCCGAAGGGCTGTGAGGTAGCAGAAAGCTATCGCGGGGTCAGTGGCCGCCACTGCCGCCACCGTGGCCGAGTACCGTGCCCAGGGCTTGAGTGCGAGCCAGGCCGACTTATTGAAATACACACCCGCCCTGACACGGACCATCTCACCATTCGTATATGAGCTGCTCAGGCTACGGCTGCTTCCGGTGAGGGCACGCTTGCGGCTGGCGAGTATCAGGGCAGGGGGAGCGGTGGCCATGGGTCCATGCTCGGCGGAAACGTGCGGTCGACGGCTGCCGAAGCGGCCGAAGGTTAACACTCACAGCGGGGATAACCTGTGAGTATTAACCGCGAGTTCACCAGGCGCTGTGGCCTGCGTCCTAGCCGGTTTCGGGGGTCTCTGGTCTACTTGACGCATGACTATTTTGACTGAATCCACAGTCGCTGGCACCGATGACCAGCGGATCGCAACCGAAAACAAGTTCATGGTGGCCCTGGACGTGGACGGCACCCTGGTGGACCACGACGGCCACATGTCCGCCCCAGTCCGTGAAGCCGCCCAGGCCGTGGTGGCCGCGGGGCACGACGTCCTGATCGCCACCGGCCGCTCCCTGAATGCCACCCTGCCCATCATCGAACTGCTCGGCATCACCAGCGGCTACGCAGTGTGCTGCAACGGCGGCGTGACTCTCCGGCTCGATCCGGAGGTGGCGGACGGCTACGAAATCATCCACAAATCCACCTTCGATCCGGCCCCCGCTCTCCGGGCGCTCCGCGACCGGCTGCCCACCGCGAAGTACGCGCTAGAGGACGAGGACGGCAACTTCCTCGCCACTGAGCGCTTCCACGACGCCAGCTTCGGCGTTGAGGCGATCGGTGTCGACTTCCAGACACTCCTGGACTCCACCGCGGTCCGCCTGGTGGTGTACAGCACCGAAAACACGCCGGAGGAGTTCTCCGAAACCATTGAGGAGATCGGCCTGGCCGGCGTCACTTATTCCGTCGGCTGGACTGCCTGGCTGGACATCGCCGCGGCCGGCGTCACCAAGGCCAGCGCATTGGAGCGGCTCCGCGGCCAGCTGGGGACCGGGCCGCACCGGACGGTGGCCATCGGCGACGGCCGGAACGACATCGAAATGCTGGGCTGGGCGGGGCGGGGTGTGGCCATGGGACAGGCCCCCAAGGAAGTCATCGCCGCCGCGGACGAGGTCACCGCGTCAGTGTTCGACGACGGCGCTGCCCACGTGTTGCTCAGCCTCCTGCCGTAGGGCTGCTTCCGCCCGTCCCGGCATGGCTATCGTGCAAGCCGCGGTCAGGCCCGGCCCCGCAGCCCCCTGCGGCACGGGTGCGTTCAGCGAACCTCAAGGATGAGCGACAACAACCGTGCGGCGGCCGGCCGGGCGGCGTGTTCCTCAGCCCACTGGGCTCTGGCCACGGCTTTGCTGACGGCCTGCGTGGTGATTCCCAGTTCGTGGGCGACGGCTTTCTGCTGCCCGCGGACGCCCGGCGTCATCAGGTCAAGGACCCGCCACTCGGCTCCGGACCGGTCCCTGACAATGTGGCCAAGCAGCCGAAGGACCGCTTCGGCTTCGTGGGCAATGTCGGCAAGCGGACCTTCCACGGCAACCGGGATGCGTTCCTTGCTGTTGCGGAGCCTGTCCACAGCGCGCCGGGCATAGATCAGGCCGTGCCCGGAGGCGTCCTTGATCTGGTTGGGCAGAGGTTCATTAACTGGTCCCACGCCCAGGCCGACGTACCAGGAGCCGCACCGCAGGGCTATCAACGCCGCGTCCACAGCCTGCTGCGGCGAGTCGACGATTCCCTGGACTTCGTCTTCCACCGAACGGTCGAAATCCAGGCGCGCAGGTATGTGCCGCAGGTCCTTCAGCAGCTGAGGAACGCGGTCGCCGTCGCGCCGGGTATCGGTTTGGTTGATGGTCAACGTGAACATGTGAAAAACAGACTACCCGCAGGTAGCCTGCAGGAGGCAACTGCGCGAACCCCCCGCCAAAGGGGTTGTGCCGGCGCAACCAAAGATGTTGCGATGGTGGAACGGCCGCTGCATAGTGGCGCGCAGCGACGTGAGGACGGTCATGACTGGCAGCCCGAAAGACCACTTGATGCAGGACGACATGACACAGGACGAGGAGACGCAGGACGGCCTGGAACTTGTGGACCGCTGGTGGCGGGCCGCGAACTATCTCTCAGTGGGGCAGATCTACCTCCGGTCCAACCCGCTGCTCCGGGAACCCCTCGCCGCGGAGCACACCAAATCCCGCCTGCTCGGCCACTGGGGCACCACGCCGGGGCTGAACTTTGTCTATGCCCACCTGAACCGCATCATCCGCCGGGACGCGCAGGAGATGCTGTTCGTTGCCGGCCCGGGCCACGGCGGCCCCGCGGTGGTGGCCAACGCCTGGCTTGAAGGGACCTACTCCGAAATCTATGGTGCCGTCGGCCGGGACGAGGCAGGCCTGGCCGAGCTGTTCCGCCAGTTCTCCTACCCCGGCGGCATCCCCAGCCATGCGGCGCCGGAGACCCCCGGATCCATCAGCGAAGGAGGCGAACTGGGGTACGCGCTCGCCCACGCGTACGGGTCCGTGTTCGACAATCCAAAGCTGATCACCGCCGTCGTGATTGGCGACGGCGAAGCGGAAACGGGTCCGCTAGCGGCGAGCTGGCACTCTCACAACTTCCTCGATCCGGTCCACGACGGTGCCGTGCTGCCCATCCTGCACCTCAACGGCTACAAGATCGCGAACCCCACCGTCCTGGCGCGCATGCCGGAGGCGCAGTTGGAGCAGCTGCTCCGCGGCTACGGGCATGAGCCGTTCTTCGTCACCGTGTCCGATCCCGATGACGTCGCGAAGGCGCACCGCGACTTCGCGGCCACCCTCGACCACTCCGTCGCTGCGATCCGGGACATCCAGGAATCCCGCCGCCGCGGGGCTGCGGCTGAGGGGACGGACGACGGCGGCGCTGCCGCGGGCGCGCGGACGGACGGCACCGCGCCGCGCTGGCCGATGATCGTGCTGCGCTCGCCGAAAGGTTGGACCGGGCCGCGGACGGTGGACGGGAAACAGGTGGAGGGCACGTGGCGTGCCCACCAGGTCCCGCTCGCGGAGGTCCGCACCAACGCGGAGCACCTCAAGCAGTTGGGCGAGTGGCTTAAGTCGTACCGGTCCGAGGAACTGTTTGACGCCGACGGCCGCCTCCGGCCCGACGTCGCGGTGAATGCGCCGTCGGGGACCCTGCGGATGAGCGCCACGCCCCACGCCAACGGCGGCCTGCTGCGCACACCGCTGAGGCTGCCGGCCTACCGTGACCACGCCGTCGCCGTCCCGGAGCCGGGCACCGAGCGGATCAGCCCCATGATCACGCTCGGGTCGTGGATGCGTGATGTCATCGCACTGAATATGGAGAACTTCCGCCTGTTCGGGCCCGATGAGACGGCGTCCAACCGGCTCCAGGATGTCTACGAGGTCACCGACAAGGTGTGGCAGTACCGGATTGACGACGTCGACGAGCACCTCGCGCGGTCCGGCCGGGTGCTGGAGGTGCTTAGTGAGCACCTGTGCCAGGGCTGGCTGGAGGGCTACCTGCTGACTGGCCGGCACGGGGTGTTCAGCTGCTATGAGGCGTTCATCCACATCGTGGATTCGATGTTCAACCAGCATGCGAAGTGGCTCAAGGTCCACCGGAACCTGCCGTGGCGGCAGCCTGTTCCTTCCCTGAACTACCTGCTCTCCTCGCATGTGTGGCAGCAGGACCACAACGGGTTTTCGCACCAGGATCCGGGTTTCATCGACCACGCGGTCAACAAGAAGGCCGAAGTCATCCGGGTGTACCTGCCGCCGGATGTGAACACCCTCCTGTCCGTCATGGACCAATGCCTGGCGTCGACCGATTACGTGAACATCGTGGTCAGCGGGAAGCAGCCCTCGCCCACGTGGCTTGGGCCGGCCGACGCTGCCAACCACTGCCGCCGCGGCCTGGGGATCTGGGAGTTTGCCGGCTCCGAGGTGCCGGGGGAGGACCCGGACGTGGTGCTGGCATGCGCCGGCGACGTGCCCACGGTGGAGACGGTCGCTGCCGCCGAACTACTGCGCAAGGGGGCGCCTGGCCTGAAGGTCCGCGTGGTCAACGTGGTGGACCTGATGCGGCTCCAGGACGACCGCGAGCACCCGCACGGCCTCCCGCCGTCGGACTTTGACGGGATCTTTACCCCGGACAAGCCGATCATCTTCGCCTATCACGGCTACCCGGCCCTCATCCACCGGCTGACGTACCGGCGCACCAACCACGGCGGCCTGCACGTCCGGGGCTATAAGGAAGAGGGGACCACCACCACACCGTTCGACATGGCCATGCTGAACGGGATTGACCGGTTCCAGCTGGCCATCGACGCGATCGACAGAGTGCCGGGCCTGGCGGAGAAGCACTCACTGCTCCGCCAGAGCCTGCAGGACCGGCGGATCGCCGCCCGGGAACATACCCGTGCTGAAGGCGAGGACCTCCCGGAGATCCGCAACTGGACGCTCAAAGCCTGAACCAAAGCAACGCGGGGTCACTTTTCGCCCGAAAATCGGGGTTTATTGGACCAAAAGTGACCCCGCGTTGCGCCGATGGGACTAGGAAGTAAGATCAGGGACCGCTCAGGCCGGCGAGCCCGCCGGCCGGCACGTGGATCCAGCCTTCGGTCAGAGCCGCGGCGGCATGGCTTTCCGGTGGGCGCAGAGTCTGGCCAACGGCTACAGCGCGGGCGGTCAAGGCGGCGATCACTGCGTCAAAGAGGTCGTCGGAGGCGACCAGTTGGTCCTCGTGACCGGTAAGGTCCAGCCACGGAGCCGCCTCCTTCAGGTCCGCCAGGATCACGCCAAGGCGATCCGCTTCGGGACCGCCGCGGCCCTTATAGCCGCGGGCCAGGAGGCCCCAGGTCTTGAGGGACGCGGCAGGGTAGACCTCCGCCAAGCGGCCGGATCCATCCCTGGCCTGGGGCCCGTACTCAGCTGCGATCTTGGCCTGAATTACGGCGCACCGCATGGCCGGATGGGCGAGCCGGTCGGCGGAGACGCTGAGCGGGATCAGACCGGTGTGCGCCGTGACGAAGCGGTCCGTGTCCCGGTAGGCCAGCAGGCGGCGGCCTTCAATGCCGTCGTGGCCCAGGACGGCATCTGCGTCCAGATTCAGGTGGCCTGTGAGGAACGGCAGGAAGGCATCCGGCCAGCCAACCGGGCAGTCGACGCCGGTCATCGAACTCGTGCCGAAGAGCTGCACGATCTCCTCGTCTTCCACGCCGAGAGCCAGATGCTCCAAACGGGCAGCCCCGGCATTCCAATTCAGCACGGCAACGGCCGTCTTTTTGGCGGCCGCCGCGAGATCAACTCCCAGCGTCCTCACGCGGCAGCCCGGTACTGCAGCGCACCGGGAATACCGCCCGCCGGGCCCAGTCCGTCACCCCGGGCGAACGAAGCCCACATTCGCCGCACCTTGCGGCCCACGGCGTCGATCTCCTCCCAGCTGGCGCCGGTGAGGAGGCCGGCGGCGGCCCAGGTCTGCTTGTTTCCGAAGAGTAGAGGCAGGTCCACCGTGTGGGCCGCCCGGTAGAAGTTGCCGGGCGCACCCCAGGAGAGAACATAGCTGTGGGCCGTGCCGCCGGCCCGGGCATGGCGGCGGGCGAACTTCCGCGACGCCCGCCCGTACACCGCCTCGGTGACGGCCCAGTTGATGGCCCTGACCGCGGCGCTGCCCAGCACCGGAACGCTGCCGAGCTGGCTAACAAAACGGCTGCGGGGCAGGAACAGCCGGGCTTCGTCCGACGTATGCCCGATCAGCACCTCGATGCCCGGTGCGGTGGCGTTCCAGGCGTCCTCGATGTCGGCTTCCGGCGGCAGCGGGGCGTGCCCGTACTGCGTGCCGAAGGGCATGGCGGCTATCAGCCCGTATTTCCGGGCGACCTGGGATACGTGGTCTTCGATGGCCACAACTTCCATGGCAGGGGTGTCTTCGGTGACGGCCTCGGCGGCGATGCCCATGGCGCGGCTCATCTTGTGCCGGCCGCGGGTGATGCCCAGCGGCGCACTTTGAATGATGGCCCGCTGGAACAATGAAGGCGCCTCGGGCGTCGCCATCAGGTGGGCGACGGAGTCGCCGCCGGCTGACTGGCCAAACGCCGTGACCCGCGCCGGATCCCCGCCGAACGCGGCGATGTTGCGCTGCACCCAGCGGAACGCTTCCAACTGGTCCAGCAGGCCCAGGTTGGCCGGCCGGCCCGTCCCGGTGGCCAGGTACCCGAACAGGCCCAGCCGGTAGGTCACGGACACCACGATGACCCGGTTCTCCGCCACGAGGGAGGCGGCATCGAAGATCGCCAGGTCACCGGAGCCGGACGTGTAGGAGCCGCCGTGCAGCCACACCATGACCGGAACCCGTTCGTCGTCGGCAATCCCGGCCGGGATGGTGATGGACAGGCGCTGGCAGTCCTCGCTGCCGGGAAGCTCGCCGTAACGGGTACCCAGGACGTCGTCGAGGAAGGGGACGGGACCCTGCGGGCAGGCCGGCGCGAGGGTGGTTGCCGCGAAGGGCTCGGTCCAGCCGGGCGCAGCCGCGGGTGGCTGGAAACGGCCCGCGGTGGCATACGGGATGCCGGTGGCCCGCACCACCGCACCGTCCTGCCAGCCGACCACGGGCCCGCACGGCGGTTCAAAATAAGAAGGGCCAAAATAAGGAGGGGCAAACGAAGGCTCGGAACTCACAAGCCAACGATTCCACAGTTCCCCGCAGGCTGTGCAACGGAAAATCCCCGCCTCCCGGACAATTCCCCCTCGCATAACGCGGGGATTTGTCCAGGAAGCGGGGATTTGCGGCGCAGGCCGCACCAAGGCGGCCCTCCGGCAGAACGCTAGTGCGCGGCCGGCACGTAACGCTTGATGGAGGCTTCCAGCTCAGCCTCGGCGGCGGCGCGGTCGCCCCAGCCCTCAGCCTTGACCCACTTGCCCGGCTCCAGGTCCTTGTAACGCGTGAAGAAGTGTTCGATCTCCTTGATCAGGTATTCGCTGACGTCGCTGACTTCCTGGATGTGGTCGAAGCGGGCGTCAACGGGAACGCACAGCACCTTGGCGTCGCCGCCGCCGTCGTCGGTCATGTTGAAAACGCCGATGGGGCGGGACTCAACGATGACACCGGGGTGCAGGTCGAAGTCCTGAAGGAGCACCAGGGCGTCCAGCGGGTCGCCGTCCTCGCCCAGGGTGTTCTCGAAGAATCCATAGTGCGTGGGGTACTGCATGGAGGTGAAGAGGACGCGGTCCAGGCGGACGCGGCCGGTCTCGTGGTCAACTTCGTACTTGACGCGTGATCCCCTGGGGATCTCGATGGTCACGTCATGCTTCATGGGAATGCTCCTCGGCAATTGCAGGGGTTCGCGGCACTAGAGACGAACCACAAAGGAGTGTCGGTGCCGCCGACTATTATTGAGGATATAGCGAGAGGCCCAGGTTTCAGGAACTTGCGGGGAAATTTCAGGACTTGAGGACCAGCAGCAGCATGAAGCACACATCGCCCCCCGCAGGGTTCCGGACGGCAGCCAGCTCCTTTTTGAACCGCACCCGCACCCGCGGCAGCGTGCGGCGCATCTGGCCCCTCGCCGCGCTGCTGGCCATGCTCCTGGCGCTCGCCGTTCCCGCTGCGGTGATGGTGGCGCCCGGCTTCATCGGACAGGAACCGGCCGCCGCGCCCGCTACGCCAGCCTGGCAGTTGCCCCCGGCCACACTCTCCGCCCGGCAGGGCCTGTCCCCGCTCACGGACAGCGCGCCGGTGCCGCTGCCGGCAGCAGTTTCCGCCCAGTTGGACACCCTGTTAAAGGCCGACGGCGACGGCAACTTCACGGGGCTCGTCCAGGATGCGCTCACCGGCGGTGTCCTTTATGACCGCGGCGGTGCGGAGAACCGGATTCCCGCCTCCAACATGAAGCTGTTCACCGCGGTGGCCGCACTGCGTATGCTCGGACCGGACCACCGCTTCGCCACCCGGGTCCTGGCCGGATCCGGTGCAAACCAGGTGGTGCTCACCGGCGGGGGCGACGTACTCCTCGGCGCAGGTGAGTCCGCGCCGGACCGGGTGATGGGCCACGCCGGACTGGCCACGCTGGCTGCCGCCACGGTGGCAGCCCTCCAGGCCCGGGGAACCACCGGCGAACTGACGGTTCTGGTGGACGATTCCCTCTTCACCGGACCTGCCCTGAACCCGGCCTGGGCCGACGGCGATGTCGCCGCGGGCGAAGTGGCGCCGCTGTACCCGCTGGCGCTGAACTCGGCACGCTACAACCCTGCCGTCACCACGGGCCCGCGCCCCCAGGACTCGGCCGTCTCCGCAGCGGAGGCGTTCGCAGGGCAGCTCAAAGCGGCGGGCGCCGCTGCCGGACTCACGGTAGCGGCCGGCGTTGGTCGTTCCACGACGCCCGGTGGCGATTCCGGAACCGCAGGCAGCGCGGTGCTGGCGGAGGTCCAGTCCGCCACCGTGGGGGAACAGGTGGGCCTGATGCTGCAGACCTCCGACAACTACCTGGCCGAAACCCTGGGCCGGATGGCTGCCGCGGCGGCGGGGGAGCCCGCGAGCAACGACGGCGCCAGGGCCGCGGTCCGCGCCCAGCTCACGGAACTAGGCATCGCCACACCCGCCATGCGGTTCGCGGACGTGTCCGGACTGGCCATCGGGAACCAGGCCTCCGCCCGGCAGTTGGCCGAGGTGGTGCGTGCCATCACCACCGGAACGGATGGCCGGCTGCGTGCAGCGCTGGAAGGATTTCCGGTAGCCGGGCTGTCCGGAACCCTGGACGCCCGCTACACGGATGCGGCAACGTCCCGCGGCGCGGGCCTGGTCCGGGCCAAGACCGGGACGCTTAACACGGTCATCGCGCTCAGCGGGTATGTGGTGGACGCCGACGGGCGGTTGCTGGTTTTCTCCTTCGTCGGCAACGGGCTGACGCCTGGCGCAGCCGGGAACCGCGAGGCCGTGGACCGGGCCGCGTCCGCACTGGCCGCGTGCGGCTGCCGGTAGGTGGGGCCGTGGCCGCTGACGGGGCCGTCGCCAATGACGGTGCCGTGTCTGACGAAGGTGCCGACGCAGCCTGCCGGCCAGGGTTCGCCGGTCAGCGAACTTAAGGACCATCCGGCGTCGGCTGTGATCTGATGGGGAGATGGAGTCCACTGCACGTGATTCGTCAGCACCGGCATCATCCAACCCGGCCCAGGCCCTGATCAACTGGGACCTGGCCGCATCAACCGCGGCGCGGCTGGCTTCCGCGGGACCAACGCTCGGCACGGCGGAAATCAACGACGCCGTGGACAGCCTGCGCAGCCTCGCGGATGCCTCCGTCCCGCACGTCCACGAGATCACCGGCCTCGAAGCCGCACGCGACCTCCGGGACTCCACCGTCCTGGTGGTGGACCGGGCCAACTGGGCCAAGGCCAACACCCAGAGTTTCGCCGTCATGCTCAAGCCCGCCATGGAAAAAATGCTTGAAAGCCGGCGCGGATCAGTCAGTCCCGCCACGGCCAGTGTCAGCGGCGCCATCACCGGCAGCCAGCTCGGCGCGGTCCTGGCCTTCCTGTCCAGCAAGGTCCTGGGCCAGTACGATCCCTTTGCCGCGCTCGCCGAAGGTTCCAAGGCGCCGGCCGGTGGCAGGCTGCTGCTGGTGGCTCCCAACATCGTTTCCGTGGAGCGGGAACTGAACGTCACACCCGAGGATTTCCGGCTGTGGGTCTGCCTCCACGAACAGACCCACCGTGTCCAGTTCGCCGCCGCACCCTGGCTCCGGCACCACATGCTGTCCGAGATCGACAACCTCAGCGGCCACCTGCTGGGCAATGTGGACTCGCTCATGGAACGTGCCTCGGCCGCGGCCCGGTCCCTCAAGGACCGGACCGCGGCGGGCAACGCTCCCGGCCGCGGCGCCATCCTGGACCTGCTCCAGAACCCCGAGGAGAAGGCATCCCTCTCACACCTGACCGCGGTGATGAGCCTGCTGGAGGGACACGCGAACGTGGTGATGGACGCCGTGGACGCCAGCATCATCCCGTCCGTCAAGACCATCCGGCAGCGCTTCACCGACCGCGGCAAGGACCGCGGAGTGGTGGAGAAGTTCATCCGCAGCCTGCTGGGCCTGGACGCCAAGATGCGTCAGTACTCCGACGGCGCCAAGTTTGTCCGCGCCGTGGTGGACGTCGCCGGGATGCAAGGCTTCAACCGGGTCTGGGAATCCGCGGACAACCTGCCCACCGAGCCGGAAATCCACGAGCCCAAGCTGTGGGTTGACCGGATGGGCCTGTAGGTGCCGGTTTCCCCCCACCCGCCGCACGCTTCCAGCGGACGACGGCGGCCCGGCAGGTTGGCGCCCGTCGTCGGCAAAGCGCGCAAAATGCTGCAGAACGCCCTGGCCGAGGCGGGCTATCCGGCCCACGTGCTCGTGGCCTGCAGCGGTGGCCCCGATTCGCTGGCGCTCGCTGCCGTCGCCGCGTACTTCGCCCGCCGGGGCCATGTTGACGGGCACCGCGTCACCGTGGGCGCCGTGGTGGTGGACCACCAGCTGCAGGAGGGCTCGGCACACGTGGCTGAGGCCGCCGCCGCCGCGCTGAGGGGACTCGGGCTCGCCCCGGTAGAGGTCCGCACCGTTGACGTGGCGCCCACGGGCATGGGTCCGGAGGCCGCCGCCCGGGACGCCCGGCACGCGGCACTCGAGGCCGCGGCCAAGGAACAGGGAGCCACCGCCATCCTGCTCGGCCACACGCTGGACGACCAGGCCGAACAGGTCCTCCTGGGCCTGGCGCGCGGTTCCGGCACCCGTTCGCTGGCTGGAATGCGGCCTGCCCGGGGCCTGCTGCTCCGGCCCTTCCTGGGCTTGCGCCGCGAAGACACCCTGGAGATCTGCCATGTCGAGGAACTGAACCCCTGGCACGATCCCAGCAATTCCGATCCCGCCTTTGCCCGCTCCCGAACCCGGGTCGAAGTGCTCCCGCTCCTGGAGGAAAAGCTCGGCCCCGGTGTGGCCGAATCGCTGGCCCGGACGGCGTCCATCCTGCAGCTGGATGCGGACTATCTGGAGGACGTGGCGGAACGCACATATTCCGATTTGGCGCACCTGTCCGGCCCGGAAATCAGCCTTCCCGAGGATGCCCTCGCCCAGCTTTCCCCGGCTATCAGGTTCCGCGTCATCGCGAAGGCAGCGGCCGCCGTCGGAGGTCAACAACCCAGCTATCAGCGTCTTTTGGCCGCGGAAGCGCTGCTGCGGCGGCAGGGTTCGGCCGGTCCCGTAGAGTTGCCCGGCGGCGTGAGCGTTTACCGGCTGTCACTGGCCCAGCTGGACGCCGCCGGCCGGCGGACCGGGCCCGTAGAGGCGCCCGACGGCGGCACTTCCGTTCCCCGCGGGGCCGTCCGCTGTGGGAAGCTAGTATTCCGGCCTCAAAAACCGCCCCAAAATTAGTCGCACCCCGCATCTACACAGGAGCCATTGGTGGATTCAAACGACGTCCAGGCAGATCTCAAGCACGTTCTTTACACCAAGGAACAGATCCAGCAGCGCATCACCGAGCTCGCTGCCGAGATCGACAAGGACTACGAAGGCCGTGAAATCCTCGTTGTCGGCGTACTCAAGGGCGCGGTGATGGTCATGGCAGACCTCGCCCGCGCACTCCACAGCCACGTGTCGATGGACTGGATGGCTGTGTCCTCCTACGGCTCGGGCACCCAGTCCTCCGGCGTGGTCCGCATCCTCAAGGACCTCGACACCGATCTGATGGGCAAGGACGTCCTGATCGTTGAAGACATCATCGACTCCGGCCTGACGCTCTCCTGGCTCAAGACCAACCTCGAATCCCGCGGCACGGCATCCGTGGAGATCTGCACGGCCTTCCGCAAGCCCACGGCCGCCAAGGTGGAAATCGACGTCAAGTACGTCGGCTACGACATCCCCAACGAGTTCGTGGTGGGCTATGGCCTGGACTACGCCGAGAAGTACCGCAACCTGGACTTCGTGGGCACCCTCGCCCCGCACGTCTACGAGTAAACACTCTTCCGCCGAGATGGCACTTCACGGCAGTCCTTAGACTGAACATTGCCGTGAAGTGCCATCTCGCGGCGTTTAAGCGAGCTAGGGGACCTCTTGGGCAGCGCGAACAGCGGCGGCAAAACCATTGGCATCAAGGAAGTGGCGGCGGCCGCAGGGGTCTCGGCCACTACTGTTTCGCAGGCCCTGAACGAGGTGGCGTCGGCCCGGATCAGCTCGGAGACCCGGGAACGGGTCAGGTCCGTGGCCGGGCAGCTGGGATACGGACCAAACACTGTTGCCCGGGCTCTGCGGACCAGCCGGACAGCCCTGCTGGGGCTGGTCATCGAAGACTCCGGGGCCAACCCGAACGCCGGCCAGATCATGTTCGGGGCCGACCAGGCCGCCCGTGCCCGCGGCTACAACATCCTGGTCATCAGCACCCCCGGGTCGGCGGGTCCAGACGAAAGAGCGGCCGACGTCGGGTCCCTCCTGGCGCGCCGTGTGGACGGTATCCTCTACGCGCCCTTGCGCCCCCGGCAGCTTAAGCTGGGCAACCCCGGCAGTATTCCGGTGATGGTGGTGGCCGCGGAAGCTGGCGAAAGCGCTGAACCCGCGGAGCTGGCCGTCCGCGCCGCCCGGAACCTGATGGACGCCATTGAGGGCGCCACCGCAGGCGAACCGGGGGCGCCGCGCCCGGACGATGCTACGCCCAGAGGGAACTTTTAGCCGGTACCGTGCGTGAATTACTCCGGACGGTGTATAGCTAGTAGCTGATGCAGCACCACACGCGCGTAGACCACTCGCCGTGCAGCACTACCAGGAGGGACGGGGCCAGCCCCCGAACAGATGAAAGCTAAGAGTTTCTTCAAGGGCCCGGGCATCTGGATCGTCGTTGTGATCGCCATGCTCCTCGTGGCCTTTGCAACGCTCGCTCCCGGCGGCGCGGCACGGATCGACACCGACAAGGGCCTTGAGCTCCTCGCCGCGAACGGCAAGGTTGAACAGGCAAAGATTTTCGACGGCGAAAACCGTGTTGACCTGGTCCTGAAGGACAACTACAGCGTTGATGGCCAGGACAAGGGCAAGAGTGTCCAGTTCTTTTATGTCGACGCCCGCGCGTCCGACGTCGTCAAGGCCGTCACCGACGCCAAGCCCGCCAACGGCTACACCGACCAGCCGATCGAGAGCAACTGGTTCTCCGGCCTGCTGTCGCTGTTGATCCCCGTGATCCTCCTCGGCGCGCTGTTCTGGTTCCTGATGACCCGCATGCAGGGCGGCGGTTCGAAGATCATGCAGTTCGGCAAGTCCAAGGCCAAGATGGTCAACAAGGACATGCCCCAGGTGACCTTCCACGACGTTGCCGGCGCCGACGAAGCAGTCGAGGAGCTCCAGGAAATCAAGGAGTTCCTGCAGGAACCGGCCAAATTCCAGGCCGTGGGCGCCAAAATCCCGAAGGGCGTTCTGCTGTACGGCCCTCCCGGCACCGGCAAGACCCTCCTGGCCCGCGCCGTCGCCGGCGAGGCCGGGGTACCGTTCTTCAGCATCTCCGGCTCCGACTTTGTGGAGATGTTCGTCGGCGTGGGCGCATCCCGTGTCCGTGACCTCTTTGAGCAGGCCAAGGCCAACTCGCCGGCCATCATCTTCGTGGACGAGATCGACGCCGTCGGACGCCACCGCGGCGCCGGCATCGGCGGCGGCAACGACGAACGCGAGCAGACCCTCAACCAGCTGCTGGTTGAGATGGATGGCTTCGACGTCAAGACCAACGTCATCCTGATCGCGGCCACCAACCGCCCGGACGTCCTGGACCCGGCGCTGCTCCGGCCGGGCCGGTTCGACCGCCAGATCACGGTTGAGGCGCCGGACCTGATCGGCCGCGACCAGATCCTGCAGGTCCACGCCAAGGGCAAGCCGATGGCACCCGGCGTCGACCTCAAAGCCGTGGCCAAGAAGACGCCCGGCTACACCGGCGCCGACCTCGCCAACGTGCTCAACGAGGCCGCGCTGCTGACCGCGCGTTCCAACGCCAACCTCATTGACGACCGCGCCCTGGACGAGGCCATCGACCGTGTGATGGCCGGCCCACAGAAGCGCAGCCGCGTCATGAAGGAACACGAACGCAAAATCACCGCCTACCACGAGGGCGGCCACGCACTGGTGGCGGCGGCCTTGCGGAACTCCGCACCGGTCACCAAGATCACCATCCTGCCCCGCGGCCGCGCCCTGGGCTACACCATGGTGGTGCCGGATAACGACAAGTACTCCGTGACCCGCAACGAGCTCCTGGACCAGATGGCCTACGCCATGGGCGGCCGCGTCGCGGAAGAAATCGTCTTCCACGACCCCTCGACCGGCGCCTCCAACGACATCGAAAAAGCCACCGCCACGGCCCGCAAGATGGTCACCGAATACGGCATGAGTGAGCGGGTTGGCGCGGTGCGCCTGGGCCAGGGCGGAGGCGAGCCCTTCCTGGGCCGCGATGCCGGCCACGAGCGTAACTACTCGGACCAGATCGCCTACGTTGTGGATGAGGAAGTCCGCCGCCTGATCGACCAGGCACACGACGAGGCCTACGCGATCCTCACCGAAAACCGCGACGTGCTGGACCAGCTGGCCCTGGAACTCCTGGAACGGGAAACCCTGAACCAGGCCGAGATCGCGGACATCTTCAGTAACATTCGCAAGCGTGACTTCCGCGAAGTGTGGCTGTCCAAGGAAACCCGGCCGGTCCAGTTCGCCGGCCCCGTGGAGTCCCGCCAGGAACGGGCTGAGCGGGAGGCGCAGGAGGAAGCCAAGAAGGCCCGCCTCGATGAGCCGTTGGATGCCCAGCCCCCGCACCCACAGGGTGTTCCGGAGGATGCTCCCTTCCAGGGCGGCATTCCCGACTCGGGGCCTGACGCCCTGCGCGGCTAAGCTTTCTTCTGTGAATCACTTCGACGACGACGATGCGCCCTCCTCCGCCGGACTCCCGGCGGAGGACGGATCCCACCACAAAAAGCACGAAAAGGTGGACCGGCCCCGGATTGAAGCTGCTGTCCGCGAAATCCTCATTGCCATTGGCGAGGACCCGGACCGCGGCGGTCTCCAGGACACCCCGAAGCGCGTGGCCAAAGCCTACGCAGAGGTCTTCGCCGGGCTGCACCACGATCCCGCAGACGTCCTGTCCACCACCTTCGACCTGGACCACGAAGAGCTGGTCCTGGTCAAGGACATCCCGTTCTATTCCACGTGCGAGCACCACCTGGTGCCGTTCCACGGGGTTGCCCACGTGGGCTACATTCCCTCGCACGACGGGAAGGTGACGGGCCTGAGCAAGTTGGCGCGGCTCGTGGACATCTACGCCCGGCGCCCCCAGGTGCAGGAACGGCTCACCACCCAGATCGTTGAAGCAATGGTCGCCCACCTCAAGCCGCGTGGCGCGATTGTTGTTGTCGAATGCGAACACATGTGCATGTCCATGCGCGGTGTCCGCAAGCCAGGCGCGAAGACCGTCACCAGTGCGGTACGCGGGCAGCTCCATGACCCGGCCACCCGCGCCGAGGCCATGAGCCTCATCCTCGGAAGGTAATCATCAGAACATGGACTCACTAGCTGCAGCCCCCGGAACCGGGCCCGCAACATCCCCGCTGCCCATCCTGCGCAAACCGCGCCCCGCCGCGAAGTTCGCAGACCTGCCCACCGGCCGCACCCTGGTCATGGGCATCCTGAACGTCACCCCCGATTCCTTCAGTGACGGCGGCCAGCATGCGACGGCGGACACCGCCATTGCCGCCGGCCTGAGGATGTTCTACGCCGGTGCGGACATCATCGACGTCGGCGGCGAATCAACCCGTCCCGGGGCCGAAGATGTCAGCCCGGAGGAAGAGCAGCGCCGGGTGGTCCCCGTCATCGAAGCCCTGGTCAAGGCAGGTGCGCTGGTTTCCATCGACACCACCCACACCTCCACGGCGGCCGCCGCGCTGAAGGCCGGGGCCGCCATCATCAACGACGTCTCCGGCCTCACCATGGAACCCGAAATGGCGGACCTCGTGGCCTCGTCCAAGGCGCCCTACATCCTGACCCACCGCCGCGGCGACGCCCGCACCATGAACTCGCTCGCGGAGTACAAGGATGTTGCCGGCGAAGTGGTTGCCGAGCTGGCCGGGGTGCGCGACAAGCTCCTCGCCGCCGGGGTGGGCCCGGACCAGATCATCGTGGACCCGGGCCTGGGTTTCGCCAAGAACGATGCCCAGAACTGGGAGCTACTGCAGAACCTGGACCAGCTGGACAGCCTGGGCCACCGGGTCCTGGTAGCCGCATCCCGCAAACGCTTCCTCGGCAGCCTGCTGACGGTGGCCGGCAAGGCCGCGGCCCCGGAGGAGCGCGACGCCGCCACCGCGGCCATTACCGCGATCAGTGCCTTCCGCGGCGCCTGGGCCGTCCGGGTGCACGACGTCGGACCCAGCCTGGACGCTGTTAAGGTTGCTTCACGCGTGGCGGCTGCCCGCACCACCCACTAGGGCCGGGGGACCCATGGACAGGATTACGCTGAGCGGTGTCACCGCCGTCGGCCATCATGGCGTATTCGATTTTGAGCGCCGGGAGGGCCAGCCCTTTGTGGTGGACGCGGTCCTGCACCTGGACTTCACCAAAGCCGCGGAGACCGATGACGTCCGGGACACCGCGCATTACGGTGAAGTGGCTGAACGGATCACGGACTGGATCACGGGGGAACCGTTGAACCTGATCGAGGCCCTTGCCGTGAGGATCGCCGATGACCTCCTGGGCCGGTTCAGCATCGAGGCCGTGGAAATCACTGTCCATAAGCCACAGGCACCCATTGAGGTGCCCTTCGGTGACGTGGCCGTCAGCGTGCGCCGGGAGAGACCATGAGCCCCGGATACACCAAAGCGGTCCTCGCCCTCGGCAGCAACCTGGGCGAACGGAACGACACCCTGTCCGGGGCCGTGGCGGACCTCGTGGACCCTCCGGAGGTGCGCCTGCTGGCGGTGTCTCCGGTGGTGCAGACCAAACCGGTGGGCGGCCCGGCCGGTCAGCCCGACTTCCTGAACATGGTCATGACAGTTGAAACCACCCTGTCACCGGCGGCCCTCCTGGAGCATTGCCACGCGGTGGAGAACAAGCACCTCCGTGTGCGGGACGTACGCTGGGGGCCCCGGACGCTCGACGTCGACATCATCACCTACGGGGACGTCGCCAGCGACGATCCGGACCTGACCCTGCCGCATCCCCGTGCCGCCGAGCGCGCCTTTGTCCTGTACCCCTGGTCCCTGATCGACCCGGCGGCAACGCTGGGCGGGGAGCGGATCAGCGAGCTGGCTGCGCGCGCGGCGGACTTCGCGGACCTTGTGCCGTTCGACGGGTTCGGGGACTACGACGGCGTCCCGACCGCCGGGGCGGTGGAATAGCGGTGAAACCCATCAGCCCTGGACGGCTCATGCTGATCGGCCTGGCCCTGACCGTCGCCGGCTGGTCAGCCACTGTGGTGACCACCCGCTACAGTATGGCCACGCCCGTGCTCCCGGTGACCGCCCTGGCCACCATGGCCGTCATTGTTGTCATCACGCTGATTCTTGGCATCCGGGTCCTTCGCTGGCGCAACAGCACTAAACGCAAGAAAGCACTGGACCCCATCCTTGCCGCCAGGACGCTGGTGCTGGCACAGGCCTGCGCCTATGCCGGTACCGTCCTGCTGGGCTGGCACGCGGGAATCTTCCTGGACCAGTTGCGCATTTGGAACCTGCGCAGCGACCAGGGGATCACCTGGGTGGCTGTTGCCGTGGCCGGCGGCGGCCTGGTGATGATCGTGGTGGGCCTGCTGGTGGAGAGGTTCTGCAGGATCCCGCCCGAGGACACTGATGCAGGGTCCGACGACGGGAAGAACAGCCGCGGGGTGCGCGGAGAGTCTGCCGGGGAGGGCGAGTATGCCTACCGAGGCGATTGATCCGACGGGCATCGCCTGGCAGCGGGTATCACCAAAATACGTCAGGGTCCGGCTTGTGGAGTGGGCCCTCGGCAACGTGCTCGCGGTCATCGTCCTTAGCCTGCCCCTCGTTTTCGTTTCGCTGGGATGGTGGCGCTGGCCGCCGCTGTGGCTGGCCATCCTGGTGCCGGCGCTGACGCTGGTCCTCGCCGTGTGGCGCCTGGTCCTGATCCCGCGGCAGGTGCGCGCCATCGGCTACGCGGAACGGGATGACGATCTGCTGATCCGTGGCGGCATCTTCTTCCAGCGCACCATGGCGGTGCCCTACGGCCGGATGCAGTACGTGGACATCGGGGTGGGCCCGGTGGAGCGCGGGCTGGGCCTGTGCACCCTGAAACTCCACACCGCCTCGCCCGGCACCAACGCCACCATCCCCGGCCTGCCCGCCGAGGAGGGGGCACGCCTGCGCGAACAGCTCGCCGCCCGCGGCGAAGCCAGGCTGGCAGGGCTGTGACCGCTGACCTTCCGGAGCGTGCCGTGCCGGAGGCGCCTCCCGCGGCCCCGGGAGCGCCCGGTCCAGCGTCCGCCCCGGTGCCCGGTCCAGCGTCCGGTCCAGCGTCCGACGGCGAATGGCGGCGGGTGCACCCGGCGTCGCCTTTTGTGCGCGGCTGGGTGGCCCTCGCGGCCATCGGGTTTTTCTTCGGGCGGGACACCTTCGAACGGCTGCTGCAGGGCCGTCCCCTCATCGATGAGGACTTCGCCGGCCGTGCGCCGTGGCTGGTGGCCGGCGGCGGGATCATGTTGGTGCTGGCCG
This sequence comes from Pseudarthrobacter sulfonivorans, assembly GCF_024391045.1. Classification (GTDB taxonomy): domain Bacteria; phylum Actinomycetota; class Actinomycetes; order Actinomycetales; family Micrococcaceae; genus Arthrobacter; species Arthrobacter sulfonivorans_B. The sequence goes on along the minus strand of NZ_JANFCZ010000008.1, from coordinate 51,465 downwards.
TCCTGGGCTTCATCCTCACCTGGTACTTCACCAAATACCAGGTGTCCGAAGGCTACGTCAGGGTCAACTCGGGCTTCCTTTTCCGCCAGCAGCGGCAGGCCCGGCTGGACCGCGTCCAGGCCATCGACATCGTCCAGCCCCTGCTGGCCAGGATTTTCGGCCTGGCAGAACTCAAATTTGAGGTGGCCGACGCCGGCGAATCCGCCGTCAAGCTGGCCTACCTGCGGATGGACGATGCCCGGCAGCTCCGGGCCACCATCCTGGCGCGTGCCGCGGGCGTGCTCCCGGACCCGGCCCGGCCACTGGAGGCGCCGCCCGAGGCGCCGGAATTTCCGGTACTGTCCGTCCCGCCGTCGCGCCTTCTGGGTTCGCTGCTCCTCAGCGAGCAGAGCGTCGGTGTGGTGCTGGGCGGTGTCGCCTCCGTGATCCTGTCCGCCGTGACGGACAACCGTGGCTTCTATTTTTACCTGATTCCGGCGGCGCTGGGGCTTGCCGCCAGCTACTGGGGCTCCTTCAACAAGGGCTACAACTTCACCGCCGCGATTTCCCCGGACGGGATCCGGCTCCGCTACGGGCTGCTGGATACGCAGGCACAGACGCTGCCGCCCGGCAGGATCCAGGCCCTGAAGGTGGTGCAGTCCCCGCTTTGGCGCCTCTTCGGCTGGTACCGGATCCAGGTCAATGTTGCTGGCTACGGAGCCCCGGGCAGCAACGGCGAGCCAGCGTCCAGGACCACGCTCCTGCCGGTCGGCAAGCTGCCCGAAGTGATGAGCATGCTCGCCCTCGTCCTGCCGGATCCCGGAACAGCGGATCCCGGGCGCGTCTTCTCGGCGGGGCTGGGTGGAATGGATTCCGACGGCGGTTTTGTCACCACGCCGCGCCGCGGCCGCTTCCTGGCCCCGTTTGCCTGGCGCCGCAACGGCTTCGCCGCCACCGGAACGGCCTTGCTGATCCGGTCGGGCCGGTGGTGGCGGGAACTGGTCATGGTCCCGCACCAGCGCACGCAGTCGATGGCGCTGCACCAGGGCCCGCTCGCCCGCCGGTTCCGCCTCGCGGACCTGGTCCTCCACACCACCGCCGGCCCGGTGTCACCGCGGCTGAAGCAGGCCGGCCTGGACGAGGCGCGTACCCTTTTTGATGAACAGTCCGCGCGCGCACGCCTGGCCCGCAAACGGCAGACCAGCGAACAGTGGCTCGCGCAGGTGGCCCCGGCGCAGGTGGTCCCGGCTCCGGCAGCCGCCGCTCCGGCAACCGAGTCCGCTGCGGGGGAACAGCCGGCACACGAAATGAAAAACCAACAGGAGAGCACCAACCGTGGCTAAACCGGGGCGCCTTGGCGTCGGAATCATCAGCGCCGGCAAGGTGGGTGCGGTACTTGGTGCGGCCCTCCGCGCTGCGGAACACGCCGTGGTCGGGGTGTCCGCGGTGTCCGACGCCAGCCGGGAACGCGCGGCGGCCCTGCTCCCCGGCGTCCCGGTCCTGGAGATCCAGGAGATTGTGGAGCGCGCCGAACTGGTCCTTCTGGCCGTGCCCGACGACGCCCTGGCCGGCCTGGTGGACGGCCTCGCCAAGCTGGGGGCATGGCAGCCGGGGCAGCTCGTCGCGCACACGTCCGGTCGTTTCGGGGTGGGCGTCCTGCGCCCCGTGCGCGCCGCCGGAGCGATCCCGCTGGCCCTGCACCCCGCCATGACGTTCACCGGCATGAGCCTGGACCTGACCCGCCTGCCCGACTGCACCTTCGGGGTCACCGCGGACGCCGCGATGCTGCCCATCGCGCAGGCGCTCGTGGTGGAGATGGGCGCGGAGCCCGTGGCCATTGCCGAGGGCGACCGGACGCTGTACCACACGGCCCTGGCCCATGGTTCGAACCATCTGGTCACCCTCGTGGCGCAGGCGTCGCAGCTGCTGCGGGATGTAGGGGTGGAGGAACCGGGCCGGATGCTGGGCCCGCTGCTGCGCGCCACGCTCGAGAACGCGCTGGCCTCCGGTGAATCGGCCCTGACGGGTCCGGTGGCCCGCGGTGACGTGGGGACCGTTGCGGCCCACGCTGAGGCACTGCGCGAGTACGACGCCGGGGCGCGCGGCGATGTTCTTGAGGCCTACCTCGCCATGGCCCGCGCCACCGCCCGCCGGGCGGAAAACCGCGGGCTGCTCAAAGCTGATCAACTGGGGGCCATCCGTGCCGCCTTGGAAGAAGGAAATTAACATGGCCATCCAGGTAGTGCACACCGCTGCGGAACTCCGCGAGGCCAGTGCCCGGTTGCTTGCCCGCAAGCAGGGCAGGTCACAGGGCCTGGTCCCCACCATGGGGGCACTCCACGACGGGCACGCACACCTGGCGCGGACCGCCGTCGAACAGAACGACGTTGTGGTGGCGTCCATTTTTGTGAATCCGCTGCAGTTCGGCGACGCGGTGGACCTCGACCGGTACCCGCGGACCCTCGACGCCGACGTTGCGCTGCTGGAGGCGCAGGGCGTAGACCTGGTGTTCGCCCCGTCGGTGGAGGAAGTTTATCCGGGCGGTGAGCCGCTGGTGCGCGTGACCGCCGGCGCCCTCGGCGAGAAGTGGGAAGGGGCGTCACGGCCGGGGCATTTCGACGGCGCCCTCACCGTCGTTGCCAAGCTGCTGCACTACGGCATCCCCGGCGCCGGCCTCCCGTCCGCAGGAGCCTTCGTTTCAGGCGGCGCCGCCGGCCTGCCGGCATACCGTGCCTACTTTGGGCAGAAGGACGCACAGCAGTTGGCGCTGGTGCGGCGGATGGTGGCGGACCTGAACTTTCCTGTCGAGATCATCGCCGTGCCCACGGTGCGTTCCGAGGAAGGCCTTGCCCTGTCCAGCCGCAACCGCTTCCTGTCCGATGAAGAACGGCATGCCGCCTTGGTGTTGTCACGGGCCTTGCGCCTGCTGGAGGAACGGGCGAACGCCCACGAACCCCTGGACCTCGACTCGGCCCAGGCGCTGGTGGCATCGCAGCCGCTGGTGGAGCTTGATTACTTCGACGTGGTGGACCCGGGCACACTGGAACCGCTCGCGGAAAACTGCCGAAAAGTCCCGTTCCGCGGCGAGGGTCTCGCGCTTATTGCGGCCAAAGTGGGCCCGGTCCGGCTGATCGACAACGTGCCGCTGAGCTCCTGATGCTTCTCGGCCCGACTTGGCCCGGCCAGCGTTACAGTGTTGATTCACCCTGGGGGTCGCGGTTGACCATCAATTGTTGGAGGAGGGCGCGTTCGGGGCGCCCGGGATTTTGGGCCACGCAGCGGCGGAGCCTGGCCCTGGCCAGCTCCTCGCCGGGATCGGTACCGCTGAGCACCTCGTCAATAATTTCCTGTGCTTGCCACCGCAGCGACTCACGGGCGAACTGACGGACCTCAGCGGTCGCGGCGGCTGACTCAATCCACGGATCGGAGTCGTTGCACGGGATAAACTCGAACATTCGCTCTGCTGACATTTGGGGCCTCCTTGCACCATACGACGGGTCCCGGGGGATCCCTTCAGCGTCAAAGCACTTGCGTTTGGGAAAACACTACATGCAGTAAGACCGGTCTGTCTGCACTTGGGAGTAAACTAAAGTTACGATGATTTCCGATGGAAAAGCCATTCTGCCGACGGCGGAAAGTAGTGCAGCTGCGGCCATCCGGCCCGCCGATTCGCGGGAGCGGATCCTCGCCGTCGCCTATCAGCTGTTTTCCCACCGGGGAGTGCGGGACGTCGGTGTCAATGAACTGATCGAACGCTCCGGCGTGGCCAAGGCAACGTTCTACCGGCACTTCCCCTCCAAGGATTCATTGGTTTTGGCGTTCCTGGAACTGCGGGACCAGCTCTGGACCGTGGACGCAATCGTTGGCCAGGCTAAGCAACGCGCCACCAAGCCCACAGGGCAACTGCTGGCCATCTTCGACGTCTTCGGCGAATGGTTCGCCCGGGACGATTTCGAAGCCTGCTCGTTCATCAACATCCTGCTGGAGATGGGCCCGGGCCACCCGCTGGGGCTGGCCAGCATCGATTACCTCGCCAGGATCCGGGGCCACGTGCAGGCCCTCGCGGAGCAGGCCGGTCTCGACCGTCCCGAGGATTTTGCCCGGTCATGGCACATCCTCATGAAGGGTTCCATCGTCTCTGCCTCGGAAGGCGATACGCAGGCTGCGAGTCGGGCCCAGGAGATGGCCGGCTGGTTGATAGAGCACCATAGCCGCTGAATAGTCAGCTTGCTTATCACTTTAGACTTTCCTAGGCTGGATGCTGTCAGGCACACAACTCTCGAAGCGGTCAAAATGCGCTGAAACGCGCCCGGTCCGCCTCGCTAAGGAGGAAATATGTCAGAACACATCATCACAGGCAAGAAAGTAGCGTTCCTGCTGACGGACGGCGTGGAGCAGATTGAGCTCACCAGCCCGTGGCAGGCGGTTAAAGATGCCGGCGGCGAACCGACGCTGGTAGCTCCGAACAGCGGACGGCTGCAGGGCTACAACGGGACGGACAAAGGCGACACGTTCAACGTCGACCTCACAGTGGCAGAAGCCAACGCCTCGGATTTTGACGCCTTGGTGCTCCCGGGCGGGGTAGTAAACGCCGATCATCTTCGGGTGGACAAGGACGCGCAGGACTTTACGCGCAGCTTCTTCGAGCAGCACAAGCCGGTTGCATCGATCTGTCACGGGCCGTGGCTCCTGATCGATGCCGGCGTGATCCGCGGCCGCAACGTGACGTCCTACCATACGCTGCAGACTGATCTGAAGAACGCCGGCGCCAACTGGACTGACGAGGAAGTGGTGGTGGACCAGGGCCTGGTCACCAGCCGGACCCCGGACGACCTCCCCGCCTTCAACAGCAAGCTTGTAGAGGAAATCGCAGAAGGCCGGCACGCCGGTCAGACCGCCTGAGGAATCTGCCCGGGACCGCCGATGTTAATGGTTGTAAGCGGGGGAACCACCCGTCTTGATTAACGATGGCTAGGGATTGGCATGACCAGGCAGGTTGAATCGATTGAGGACGATGCCGGTGCAGTGGTGTATTACCATCGGCACGGGAACGGCGGGGGCCTTGTGGGCCGCGGGGCAGTGGTGGCGGACTCGGCACGGCTGGGGCCCATGACCTACGTTGAGCCGCAGGCGCGGATAGGTGCCTGCACCCGCGTGGGGCACGGCAGTTGGATCGACCGACGGGCACAGGTCGGGGAACGGACCATTATTGGCGACGCCGTGCGGGTGGGCCACGGGACAATCATCGGTAACCGGGTCCACATCGGCAGCCATTCACGCATTGGCGCCGGTGCTGTCATTGGGCATGGTGCCCGGCTGGCTGCCGACAGCAGGGTGCCCGACGGCGGTCGTGTCGCCTCCCAGCCGCGGCGCCGGGCCGCCGTGGTCGCGGACAAGCGCCAGCGGGTGCGCACGGCGCAGAAGAAGCTGGCCGCCTGAGGCGGCCAGCTTCTCGCAATGACGGTTCGGGCGCCACCCCCGTCCGGCGTGCAGCTTTGCCTGGGCTAGAGCAGGCCTGCCCCGATGTCCTTGCCGATCTGCCGGAGCAATGCGGCTGAGAGCCGGGGGTCTTTGGACGAGTCCAGATCGGTGTACTCGGCCAGGGTATAAACCTTCGTGACCGCCAGGTCCGGCCACCGTTCCGGCGGCAGCAGGGACCGCCCGGCAACGGCGATGAGCGTGCGGCCACCGGCACGGCGCGCGACGGCGGCAGGCAGCTTTCCCGCCAGCGTCTGCTCGTCGATGCTTCCTTCTCCGGTGATCACCACATCGCAGTTGTCCTGGCGGGAATCGAAGTCCAGCAGGTCCAGGAAGAAGTCCGCGCCCGATACCTGACGGGCCCCGAGCAACAGGCATGCGAAACCGATGCCGCCGGCGCTGCCTGCGCCCTCGCGTTCCGCCAGCGCCGCGGCATCAGCGAACCCGGACTCGGCCAGCCTGGCAGCCAAGTGTGCCAGCCCGGCCTCCAGAGCCGGGACGTCGGCCGGCCCGGCGCCTTTCTGCGGCCCGAAGACCGCCGGCGCGCCATGACTGCCGAGCAGGGGATTGCGGACATCGCTGGCTATCACCAGTTCCGTGCCGGCCAGCTCCGGCAGCGCCGTCCGCTCGACCGTGTGGATCCTGCCCAGGGCGCTGCCGTTGCCGGTCAGCTGCCGTCCATCGGCATCGCGAAAGGTGAATCCGAGGGCCGTGAGCATTCCCATGCCGCCGTCGGTGCTGGCGCTGCCGCCCAGCGCCAGCACAATCCTGGCCGGGTTGAGGCTGAGGGCCAGCATTACCGCTTCGCCGAAGCCGCGGCTGGAAGCTGCCATGGCTTCAAGCCTGCCGTCGGGCAGGAGACCCAGGCCGCAGGTGTTGGCCACCTCCACAACTGCCGTGCCGCCGTCGAACGCGATGCTTGCCTGAACGGGCTGCCCAGTGGGTCCCGTGACCGTGTAGCCCTGCCGGGTGAAGCCGGCGGCGACGGCGGCGTCAACACTCCCGTCGCCGCCGTCCGCCAGCGGAAGGACCTGGCAGTCCACCGTCCCCGCGCCGGTGGCTGACCGCAGACCCGCGGCAAGCGCGTCGGCCACCTCCCCGGCGGTCAGGCTGCCTTTGAACTTGTCGGGCGCGATGAGGGTCCGGACCGTCTTCGGAGCGGTTGTGGTGTCCATGTCAGGCGGATTCCGAGTAGGCGGGGCGGCGGTCAGCGGCGCTGGAAGGCTCGGCGGCGGCGGCCGCCGCGGGTGCCTCCCCTTCAGCCCCTGCGTGCTTGGGTGCGTGGTGGCCGTATTCGGCCAGGTCCCCATCGAGGTCTGCGACGTCGTCCACATGGGCGGGGTCCTGGGCAGGCATCGGCGCCACGTGTTCCCCGGCGAAGACGCGCCGTACACGGTCAGCGTCCAGGGTGCGGTCCCACCAGGCGATGAACAGGGTGGCTACGGCGTTGCCGGTGAAGTTCACCAGGGCCCGGCATTCGGACATGAACTTGTCGATGCCGAAGATGAGCATGATGCCGGCGGCGGGAATGGTGCCGATGGTGGTGAGCGTGGCAGTCAGGGCGATGAACCCGCCGCCTGCCACTCCGGCCGCGCCCTTGGAGGTCAGCAGCATGACGGCCAGCAGGCCCAACTGCTGGCCGATGGTCAGGTCCGTGTTGGTGGCCTGGGCGATGTACAGGGCGGACAACGACAGGTAGATCGCGGCGCCGTCCAGGTTGAAGCTGTAGCCTGTGGGGACCACCAGCCCCACGGTTTCCTTTTTCACGCCGGCGTGTTCAAGCTTGCGCATCAGGCCCGGGAGTGCGGGCTCGGCGGTGGAGGTGCCCAGGATGAGCATGTATTCCTCTTTGAGGTGGCGGATCATCGTGAAGATGTTCAATTTCAGGAACGCCATCACCGACCCGAGGACCACCACCACGAAAAGGATGGACGTGACGTAGAAGAGGGCAATGAGGCCGCCCATGCTGGTCAGCGATGAGACGCCGTACTTGCCGACCGCGAAGGCCATGGCGCCGAAGGCTCCCAGAGGGGCGGCCTTCATGATGAAGCCCAGGATCTTGAACATGACGCCGGTAAGGCGCTGCACGCCGTCCAGGACCGGGGCGCCCAACTTGCCCATGGCGTTCAGGGCGATCCCGAAGACCACGGCGATGAAGATGATCTGGAGAATGTCCCCCTCTACGAAGGGCCCCACGATGCTGTTGGGGATGATGTGCGTGAGGAACTGCCACCACTCCTGGTGCTGCCCGGCGTCGATCAGTTTGGCCGCGGAATCCGAGGTCTTGATGCTGCCGGCGTCAGCGTTGACACCCTCGCCGAGGCGGAAGATGTTGATGGCCACCAGGCCGAAGATCATGGCGAATATGGTGCCCACCTGGAAGTAGGTCAGGGCCTTCAGCCCGGTCATGCCCACCTTCTTCAGGTCGGCGACGCTGGCGATGCCGCCCACGATGGTCAGGAACACGATGGGGCCGATCAGCATCTTCATGGAGCTCACGAAGGTGGTGCCGATGGGTTCCATGGCGATGCCGGTGGTTGGTGCGAGCCAGCCGACCAGGATGCCGACAACTATGGCTGTCAGTACCCAGAAATAAAGCTGCCGGTACCAACGGGTTTTGGGGGCTTTCGTGGCCGGCTGCGCATCGGCTGTTGCCGGGTCCGTGGTGGTGCTGTGATCCATGATTCCTACCTCGTTGTGGAATATCGCTGGAGGGTGGGTGAAGTGTTGGGAGGAACTCCGGGACGACGGCGGCCGCAGGGCCGCCGTCGTACCTTTCAGTTCAGGCGGGCGCTACACCGCTGCCGGTGCGAGGGTGAGTGCCTTGATGATGGCCTCGGTGACGTCGTCCGTCCTGGCGTCCCCGCCGACGTCGCGGGTCAGGTGGCCGGAGCCGGTGGCTGCCTCGATGGCTGCCTCCACCCGGCGGGCTTCCTCGTGCAGGCCGAAGTGGTCCAGCATCAGAGCGGCGCTGGCGATCGCGCCGATCGGGTTGCTGATGCCCTGGCCGGCGATGTCCGGAGCGGAGCCGTGGACGGGTTCGAACATGGACGGGAAGCGGCGTTCCGGGTTCAGGTTGGCGCTGGCGGCCAGGCCGAGGCTGCCGGCCAGGGCCGAGCCGAGGTCGGACAGGATGTCCGCGTTTAGGTTTGAGGCCACCACTACGGACAGGTCTTCGGGCTTGAGGATGAACTTGGCGCTCATCGCATCAACCAGGACGCTTTCGGTCTGCACGTCCGGGTAATCCAATGCCACGCGGTTGAAGACTTCGTCCCAGAGGACCATGCCGTACTGCTGGGCGTTGGACTTGGTGACTGACGATACCTTCTTCACCGTGCGGGTCCGGGCCAGGTCGAAGGCGAACCGCATGATGCGCTCGCAGCCTTTCTCGGTGAACAGCGCAGTCTGCAGTGCCACCTCGTTGCCGGGCCCGCGGCCGCTGAGGTTGCGGCCACCCAGGCCGGCGTATTCGCCTTCGCTGTTTTCCCGGACCACAACCCAGTCAAGTTCGGTGTTGTCGGCTTTGCGCAGCGGGGACTGGATGCCGGGAAGGAACTTCACGGGCCGGATGTTGGCCCACTGGTCGAAGTTCTGCGTGATGTTCAGGCGCAGGCCCCAGAGGCTGATGTGGTCCGGGACGTTTTCCCAGCCGACGGCGCCGAAGTAGATGGCGTCGAAGTCCTTGAGGGCTTCCAGGCCCTTGGGGTCCATCATCTGGCCGGTCTTTCCGTAGTAGTCGCAGCCCCACGGGAACTCGGTCCAGTCGAAAGCGAACTTGCCGTTAGAGTTCGCTGCCAGGGCGTCAAGGACGCGGCGGCCGGCGGAAACCACTTCCTTGCCCACGCCGTCCGCAGGGATGGATGCGATGCTGAATGTCTGGTTGGCGCTCATGTGCCTGTCTCCTCGTTGAGTTTCTTTGCAGTGAACCTGTTGTGCGGGTCACACTGTTCTTCCTCTTCAAGTAGACGGGCGGCGGGCAGGCAGCGTCCAAGACCAAGATCCGATCCGCTAGATAGGTTTTGCCTACCTGTTCACCGTCATCGACTGCTCCAACACAGCCTTTATGAGCGCTCAAAAGGGCCGTGTTGGAGCAATCGATGGGAGTTAGTTGACCTGCTCGGCCGCCACTTTCAGGAACGCCCGGGCTGCGGGAGTGAGACCGTCCTTCCTGCTCAGGATGGCCACGTCCAGGTAGGAAACCGGTTCGATCAGCAGGGTACGGAGCCCGGATTTGTGTGCGGTGTGCGCCCAGGACGAGGGCATCACCGCGTGCCCGACGCCGGCCAGCACCAAGGGCAGAATGGAGGTCCGGTGGGCCACCTCGACGACGATTTCCACCTCGACGCCGTGGGCAAGCGCGTCGTCCACCAGCCACCGCATCAGCGACCCGCGCTGGCTCGCGATCAGGCGGTGGCCGCCCAGGTCCTCGCGCCGGATGGCCGGCCCCGCGCGGAAGGTGTCCGCCTGAGGGTTAATGATCAGGATGAGGGGCTGGCGCTCGAGATCCAGGACATCCACGCCCGGCACCCTGATGGGAGTGGAAGATCCTGCCAACCCGATTTCCGAGCTTCCGCTGCGGACCGATTCGATGACTTCCTCCGGGGTGAAGGCAGCGCTGACGTTGAGCCTGACTGACGGGTGGACCCTGGCAAAGCCGGCGATCATGGACGTCAGCGGCTCGATGCCGGGGGACGGCATGGTGATGATGTCCAGCTTGCCGCTCCTGACGCCCCTCAACGCCTGCACGGCTGACTGTGCGGCGTCCAGGTCCCGCATGACAAGCCGTGCCGGCCCCACCAGTTCCTTGCCGGCGTCGCTGAGGACAACCCTGCGGCCGATGCGGTGAAAAAGCGGAACACCCAGCTCTTTTTCCAGGCTGGCGATGGTCTGGGACAGCGACGGCTGGGCGATCAGCAAGTGTTCCGCGGCCCGGTTGAATCCATCATGGTCAACAACGGCCAGGAAATACTTCAGTTTCCGGGTGTCCACGCAAAACAGCCTACTGCGCAGCAAGAAAAAGCCCGTGCGCAGGAATGACAGCGGCGGGTACAGTGTTTGAATCTGCAGCAGCGACGATGCTCGCGCCACACTTCATTCTTACTCCCTGAGGGAACACCCATGTCTACAGAAGTCTCTTCGAACGCCTCCGGCCAGCCGGGGCCGCCCGGCAAATCCGGCCAAACCGGAACGGCGCCGGCGTCGAAGTCCGCCGCACCGGAAAAGCTGTCCCGGGAGTCGGTGACCATCATCGCCACACTGCTCGTGGCGACGTTCGTGGTGATCCTGAACGAGACCATCATGAACGTCGCCCTGCAGCGGCTGATGGTGGACCTCGGCGTGGACGCGCCCACCGTGCAGTGGCTCTCCACCGGCTTTATGCTCACCATGGCCGTAGTCATCCCCACCACCGGCTTCATCCTGCAAAGCCTGTCCACGCGTGCCGTCTTTATGCTCGCCATGGGTCTTTTCGCCGGCGGCACCGCCCTGGCAGCGGTGGCGCCAGGCTTCGAGGTCCTGCTCCTGGCGCGCATTATCCAGGCCGGCGGTACGGCCATCATGCTGCCGCTCCTGATGACCACCATCCTCACGCTCGTCCCGCTTGCCAGGCGCGGCGCGGTCATGGGCAACGTCAGCATCGCGATCTCCGTGGCACCGGCCATGGGGCCCACAGTGTCCGGGCTGATCCTGGAGCACTTCACGTGGCGCTTCATGTTTGTGTTCGTGCTCCCGGTGGCGCTGGCCGCCCTGGCGATCGGAGCGAAGTACCTGACAAACGTGGGCGAAACCGAAAAAACCAAGCTCGATTTCCTGTCGGTGCTGCTGACGGTTCCCGCGTTCGGCGGCCTCGTATACGGGCTAAGTCAGATCGGCGGTGGCCAGAGCGGGCCCGGCATCGCCGCCATCGCCGCGTTGGTTATCGGTGTGGCCAGCCTGGCTGTCTTTGTGCTCCGCCAGCTCAGGCTGCAGAAGTCGGAGGCTCCGCTGCTGGACCTCCGCGCGTTCAATTTCCGGATGTTCACGGTGTCCGTGCTGCTGATGGTGGTGGCCATGATGGCGCTGTTCGGCGGCGTGATCCTGCTGCCGCTCTACCTTCAGGAAATCCGCGGCCTGGGTTCGCTGGAGACGGGCCTCGCGCTGCTGCCGGGCGGACTGGCGATGGGACTGCTGGGCCCCTTCATCGGGAGGTTGTTCGACAAAGTGGGCCCGTTGCCGCTCACCGTGACGGGCTCGGTCCTGATGGTGGCCACCCTGTGGCAGTTCTCCATGCTCGACGCCGGTACTCCGGTGTGGTGGATCGTGACCCTTCACGTCCTCCTGAGCTTCGGCCTGGCGCTGCTGTTCACGCCGGCGTTCACCACCGGCCTGAACCCGCTGCCGCCACACCTGTACTCCCACGGCTCCGCCATCATGAGCACATCACAGCAGGTCGCGGGTGCCGCCGGCACGGCGCTGCTGGTGTCCATCTTTGCGGTGGTGTCGGCGTCCTCAGGCCTCGTGGCCGGCATGCGTGCCGCATTCCTGACGGCAACCGTGATAGCCGTAGCCGCCGTCGTGCTTTCCGCGATGATGCGCAAAACAGAAGGTGCCGTGCCGGGACACGCCGCGCACTAACCCAACTAGGTAGCGGCAGATGTCCTTTTGACCCGTCTAAACGACATCTGCTGCTACCTACATGGGGTCAGCCGGCGAAGAAATCGCTGAGTTCGGTGATGAGCTTCTCCGGCGCCCTGAGGACGCCGTCGTGCCCGGAGCCCTGCAGGATGGTGTAGCTGGAACCGGACAGGACGTCGTGGATCTGGCCGCAGGCCACACCGAAGTAGGCCGGGCTCTTTTCGCCCACCACGATGAGGGTTTCCAGGGGCAGTTCCAGGAACGGCTCGGCCGGCATGTCCGCGGCGATGATCGCCTTGATTTCGCGGACGCCGGTGCGCATCATTTCGCGCTGCTGCTTGCCGAGGGTTGTGCCGGCCGTGAGTTTGTTGGCGATGGTCAGCATGGACAGCGGCATCCGCGAGAAGGCGCCGCCGGTTTCCAGGCCCTTGGTAAGGACGGCCAGGGCGCGGTCATCGTCCCCCGCTGCGGTTGCCCGCTCATATTCCGTGGTCCAGTCCGCTGTGACGCTGTGGTTCACGGACACGGCCGGGTCATAAACGGCCAGCCGCTCCACCGGCAGGGTCCGGGCTGCGTGCAGGGCCACCGCGCCGCCGAAGCTGTGGCCGAACACGTCGGTGCTGGACGTGTGCTTCATGACGGCGTCCAGGTCCCGGATGTCCACATCCAGGGTGTAGTCCTGAGGTTGCGGCGACGACGAACCGCGGCCGCGGCGGTTGAAGGTGTGCACCGGCCGGCCGAGGGCGGCGCTCAGCTTCTGGGCAAACTTGGTGTAGTCAGCCGCGGTCACCATGGAGGCCTGCACCACCACCACGCCGGACCCGGCGGAGGCCAGTTCCGCACCCGTGGTGAAGAGCTCCAGTGTGCCGCCGTCGGGGGTTGTAATTGTCTCGCGCGTCATGATCCGAGCCTAGCCGAGCAACCTGCGGAATGCCTCAGCCCTTGAAGTACTCCGCGATATCCGCGACGAGTTCCTTCACTGCGGCGGGGACGGAACCGTGGAAGCACTTGGGGGAGAGCTCGAACGTGCTGCCGGGGACTGCGCTGTGCAGGCGCCGGGCCGTGACCTTGTAGTAGTGCGGGCTCTTGCCGCCCGCCATGAAATGGGTGTTGGCCGGCAGGACGGCGAAGTCGCGGGCGCGCTCCACCTCGTCGTAGGCGGCCCGCAGCTCACCCACGCCTGTGGGCATCAGCTCCCTCGCCATCCTGTTGACCTTGGTGCGCGACACCAATGCCATCAGGCCGGCCAGGACCGGTTCCGGAACTTTGGACAAGGCCGTGTCCGGCTGCATGCCCTTCTTCAGTTGGGCCATGGCATGGCCCAACTTGCCCGCGTTGACCGCATCCTCAAAACCGTCGAGCCATGAGGTGTCGATGCTGCCGTCGATGTTCACGGCCGCGTCGTAGACCGCCAGCCTGTCCGGCTCATGCGCCGTTCCCACAAACTCCTGCACGGCATTCAGGGCCACCGACCCACCCAGGCTATGGCCCAGGATATTGCGGGCGCCGGTGGCATCCATGACGGTGCGAACGTCCTCAATCTCGGTGGCCATCGAGTAATCGGCCGGCTGCTCCGTGGACTTTCCCCGGCCGCGGCGGTCGTAGACGTCCACCGCCCACCCCGGTCCCAGACCGTCCGCCAGGGCCATCGAGAACGGCCGGTAAATCAGGGCGGTCAGGAAAGCTCCGCCGATCACCACCACCCGGCGTTCTCCCGGCGCATCCACGGTGCCGTAGCTGTACAAAGCCAATGTGCCGCCGTCGTGCGTGGGGACTGCCTGCTCTTTCACGGTCCCCATCCTAGGCGGACGGTCCTGGGCGCTGGCCGGGTGCCGGCTGGATCCGGCCGTGCTAACGGCGCCGGCCCAGTCTTTGGATCTGGCCGTCGCTGGCATTGATGAACCGGGCAATCCGCACGGCCAGGCCCTTGCCGGGCCGGATAGGGCCCTCGTGTAGCTGCCCCGGAACCACGCGGAACTCGATGGACGGGACCGCGGACGCCAGCTGCCGCCCGGTCTCCGCGAAGTATGCCGGGCTCCAGCCGCCGCTGAGCATCAGGATGGGCGTGGTGAGCGGCGTGAAGTCGTCGAGGTCGGCATCAGCGTCGAGCACGGCCCGCATTTCCTTCACGGCTGTGGGCAGCAGTTGGCGCATCTCCGTCCCGAGGTTTGTCCTGGCTGAGAGGATGCTCAGCATCCGCAGCGCACCCAGCGGCAGGTGGGACAGCGGCCCGGCGGTGCCCAGTCCCTGGACCAGGTGTGCCCAGGCGTGGTTCAACTGGCCTGCCGTGACGGCGTCCTCAAGCTCGGGCCGCCAGCGGTGACTGAGGTTTCCGGACAGCGACACCGCAGCGTCGTAGGTCACCAGCCGGGCGATCGGCAGCGTCCGGGCGGCTTGCAGCGCCACGAAACCGCCGTAGCTGTGGGCCACCACGTCCGTGGAACCGGTCTTGTCCATGACCGCTGCGAGGTCCTTGATCTCGGTGGCCGCCGAGTAGTCGTCCGGCTGCGGCGAGGAGCCCGCCCGGCCCCGCCGGTTGTAGCAGTGCACCGGACGGCCCAGCAGGAGGCTGAGCTTCCGTGCGAAAGGACGGTAGAGGGCGTCGGTGACCAGAGTGCCGTGGACAATTACGACGCCGGGAGGTCCCGCCGTCGTCGGCTCCCGTTCCGCAGGGGTGAGGAACGAATGCACCTCCAGGTGGCCGCCGTCGGCTGCCTCAAGTTTCCAGGACTCCACAGCCCGAGTCTATGCCCGGGCGCCGCCGGAAGCCGGGCGGCGGAACTCCCGGTAAACTTGTGGACTGTGACTTCCCAAAACACCCCCGCCCCCAAAAACGCCCCAGAGCCCCTCGACGCCAGCGAGCAGATGCGCATCCGCATGGACAAGCGCGCCAAGCTGATCGAGGGTGGCATCGAGGCGTACCCGGTGGGTGTTGAGCGTACACACTCCCTGACCGAGATCCGCGAAAAGTACGCGCACCTCGAGGCGGACGACACCACCGGCGACACCGTGGGCGTCACCGGCCGGGTCGTGTTTGTCCGCAACACCGGCAAGCTCTGCTTCGCCACGCTCCAGGAAGGCGGCGTGGACGGCAAGGGCACCCGGCTGCAGGCCATGCTCAGCCTCGCCAACGTGGGGGAGGAGGCGCTCGCCGAGTGGAAGGCTCTGGTGGACCTCGGCGACCACGTGTTCATCAAGGGCGAGGTGATTTCCTCCCGCCGCGGTGAGCTGTCCGTGATGGCGGAGTCCTGGTCCATGGCGTCCAAGGCCCTGCGCCCGCTGCCCGTGCTGCACGCGGAACTGAACGAGGAAACCCGTGTCCGGCAGCGCTACGTGGACCTTATGGTGCGCGACGAAGCCCGCGAAATGGTCTACACCCGCGCCGCCATCACCCGGTCCATCCGCGAAACACTCTTCCGCCACAACTACGTGGAGGTGGAAACCCCCATCCTGCAGCTGGTCCACGGCGGTGCCCTGGCGCGCCCGTTTGAGACGCACATGAACGCGTTTGACCAGAAGATGACCCTGCGCATCGCTACCGAGCTGTACCTGAAGCGGGCAGTGGTGGGCGGTATCGACCGCGTCTACGACATGGGCCGCGTCTTCCGCAACGAGGGCGTGGACTCCACCCACAGTCCCGAATTCACCACCCTCGAGTGCTACGAGGCGTGGGCGGACCAGTTCGTCATGGCTGAGCGCATCAAGGAAATCATCCTCGACGCCGCCGACGCCGTGGGTGCCGGCCGCACCATCCAGACCGAAGCCGGGGAGATTAACCTCGACGGCGACTGGGCGTGGGTTTCCGTCTACCCGGGGCTTTCCGACGCCGTTGGCCAGGAAGTCACACCGGATACTTCGCCGGAGGTGCTGCGCGAAATTGCCGCCAAGCACGAGGTCAAGGTGGACCCGACGTGGGACGCAGAGAAGCTCGCGGTGGAGCTGTTCGGGGAGATCGTGGAGCCCACGCTGCTCAACCCCACCTTTGTTTACGACTACCCGCCGTCGGCCCAGCCGCTGGCCCGGCCGCACCGTGAGGACGGCCGGCTGATTGAGGCCTGGGACCTCATCATCGGCGGCATGGAACGCGGCACGGCCTTCTCCGAACTGATTGACCCGGTCATCCAGCGCGAACGGCTGACCGAACAGTCCCGGCACGCGGCGGCCGGTGATGACGAGGCCATGCAGCTGGACGAGGACTTCCTCCGTGCCCTCGAATACGGCGCGCCGCCCATGGGCGGTATTGGTTTGGGCATCGACCGCCTGGTCATGCTGTTTACCGGCGCCGGTATCCGCGAAACCATTCTCTTCCCCCTCCTGAAGCCCGAAGGGCACTAATTATGGAATATGTAGCCGTACTGCTGCCCTCATTGGTAGTGGGCCTGATCTTCTGGTTCGCCATGAAATCAATCTTTAATGCCGATAAGTCCGAACGGCAGGCCGAAGCCCGTGCACAGGCCGAGGCCGATGCGCAGGCCATCAAACCGCAGAACGGACACGCTGCGGGCCAGGATAATTAAAGTCCCGGAACTTCCTGGGAATATGCCCAGAGTTCATTTTCGCTTTGACGTGATGCCATAAAGAGGTTCATACTTTTTGTAGAAACATCCTGCTTTTCTGCAAACCCGAACCTCCAAAAGGAAGTCTTTAAATGGCACAGAAAGTGAACATCATCCTCGTAGATGATCTGGATGGGGGATCCGCAGACGAGAATGTCCGGTTTGGCCTTGACGGGGCCAGCTACGAAATCGACTTGTCGGCCGCAAATGCAGCCGAGCTCCGCTCGAGTCTGGAGCGCTTTGTTGCCGCTGCCCGTAAAACGTCGGCGGGGCGCAGCTCCCGCCCCAAGGCTGCTGTGACGGGCCGCGGCAATGATTCCGCCCAGATCCGTCAGTGGGCACGCGACAACGGCTACACGGTCAACAGCCGCGGCCGAATTCAGGCCGAAATCCAGGAAGCCTACCAGAAGGCCAATTCCTAGGACTTCGTCCCTTTGTCTGCAAAGAACCCTGTTTCGCCCCGTGCGGTACAGGGTTCTTTGCTGTCCGGAGAATGAGTAGCCCGGCCGGTCTTCCCGGAAACCCCACTGCTGTGACTAAAGAAGTGTCAAAGTGAAGCCCGCGCAATACTAACGGACACCAGTGCCGCAAATGACAGCCACGTACGGTGAATGTTCCACAGGGTCCAGCGGCGTTCGAATGATTTTCCGCCGGCCGAGGTATCTCCGGCCGCCGCAGCCCGGCTCAAGCCGTTAATAAAGGGAATATTTACTCCGAAGGTTATGGCCAGTGTTGCGGTATAGCAGGTCAGGGCAACAAACGTAGGGCATGGCACTGTCAAGCTGCTTCATCCACGAAAAGACCGCCGCGGCCGCCAAAGCGAGGAATGCACTGCCGAAGCTCAGCGCAAATACCGGATTCTGAATTGCCGTGTTGATGCACGCAGTCCGGGGATCACGGAGCAGGCGTAGGACTAATACAGCCCCCCCGATGCCGGCCAGCGACACTGTGGCTGCGGTCATGAGCGTTGAGGTTAGTTCCAAAACGTTCTCCTTGCCCGTGGCCTTTCCTGATCCACGCGGGGCCGGGTTACGGGAGGTTGAACGCGCCATGTTTCCCCTGTGGCGAACACGCTCCACAAGACGGGATCGGGCACGTAGCATCAAAGTACGTTGTAGCTAGGAGTGTGGCGAAATGTTTGAGCGATTTACGGACCGTGCCCGTCGCGTCGTTGTGCTTGCCCAAGAAGAGGCACGCATGCTGAACCATAACTATATTGGTACCGAACACATCCTCTTGGGTCTGATTCATGAGGGTGAAGGCGTTGCCGCCAAGGCTCTTGAGTCCCTGAGTATTTCGCTGGACGGTGTCCGCGAGCAGGTGCAGGAGATTATTGGCCAGGGCCAGCAGGCCCCGTCGGGCCACATTCCCTTCACGCCCCGCGCCAAGAAGGTGCTGGAGCTCTCCCTGCGTGAGGCTCTGCAGCTTGGCCACAACTACATCGGCACGGAACACATCCTGCTGGGCCTCATCCGTGAGGGTGAGGGCGTGGCTGCCCAGGTGCTTGTCAAGCTCGGCGCCGACCTCAACCGGGTCCGCCAGCAGGTCATCCAGCTGCTCTCCGGCTACCAGGGCAAGGAGACCACCGGCGCAGGCGTCGGGGCCGGCCAGCCCGAAGGCACCCCTGCCGGGTCGGTGGTACTGGACCAGTTCGGCCGCAACCTGACCCAGGCTGCACGCGAGAACAAGCTGGATCCTGTGATCGGCCGCGAGCAGGAAATGGAACGCGTCATGCAGGTCCTTTCCCGCCGCACCAAGAACAACCCCGTCCTAATCGGTGAGCCCGGCGTTGGCAAGACCGCCGTCGTCGAAGGCCTCGCGCAGGCGATTGTCCGCGGCGACGTCCCGGAGACCATCAAGGACAAGCAGCTCTACACCCTGGACCTTGGGTCCCTGGTGGCAGGGTCCCGCTACCGCGGCGACTTCGAAGAGCGGCTGAAGAAGGTCCTCAAGGAAATCCGCACCCGCGGCGACATCATCCTCTTCATCGACGAGATCCACACACTGGTGGGTGCCGGCGCTGCCGAGGGTGCCATCGACGCCGCCTCCATCCTTAAGCCGATGCTGGCCCGTGGTGAACTGCAGACCATCGGGGCCACCACCCTGGATGAGTACCGCAAGCACATCGAGAAGGACGCCGCCCTGGAGCGCCGCTTCCAGCCGATCCAGGTCAAGGAGCCTTCCGTCGCCCACGCGATCGAGATCCTCAAGGGCCTGCGTGACCGCTACGAGGCGCACCACCGCGTGACCATCACCGACGGCGCCCTCGCCTCGGCTGCCAGCCTCGCCGAGCGCTACATCTCGGACCGCTTCCTGCCGGACAAGGCCATCGACCTGATCGATGAGGCCGGTGCCCGGCTGCGCATCCGCCGGATGACCGCCCCGCCGGAGCTGAAGGCCATGGACGAGCGCATCGCCCAGCTGAAGATGGAGAAGGAATCCGCCATCGACGCCCAGGACTTCGAAGGTGCAGCATCGCTCCGCGACAAGGAGCAGAAGCTCATCACCGAGCGCGCCGAAAAGGAACGCCACTGGAAGTCCGGCGGCATGGACGACATCTCCGAGGTGGATGAGGATCTCATCGCCGAGGTGCTGGCCAACTCCACCGGCATTCCGGTCTTCAAGCTGACCGAGGAAGAATCCTCGCGCCTGCTGAAGATGGAAGACGAACTGCACAAGCGTGTGGTGGGCCAGGACGAGGCCATCAAGGCCCTGTCCCAGGCGATCCGCCGCACCCGTGCAGGCCTGAAGGACCCCAAGCGTCCCGGCGGCTCGTTCATCTTCGCCGGCCCCACCGGCGTCGGCAAGACCGAGCTGGCCAAGGCCCTGGCCGAGTTCCTGTTCGGTGAAGAGGATGCCCTCATCACGCTGGACATGTCCGAGTACTCCGAAAAGCACACGGTTTCGCGGCTCTTCGGTGCCCCTCCGGGCTACGTCGGGTACGAGGAAGGTGGCCAGCTCACCGAGAAGGTCCGCCGCCGTCCGTTCTCCGTGGTCCTCTTCGACGAAGTGGAGAAGGCACACGCCGATCTCTTCAACTCGCTCCTGCAGATCCTGGAGGACGGCCGCCTGACCGACTCCCAGGGCCGCGTGGTGGACTTCAAGAACACCGTGATCATCATGACCACGAACCTTGGCACCCGGGACATCTCCAAGAGCGTTGCCACCGGCTTCCAGTCCGGCACCGACACCCAGACCGGCTACAACCGGATGCGTGCCCGCGTGACCGAGGAACTCAAGCAGCACTTCCGCCCCGAGTTCCTGAACCGTGTGGATGACGTTGTGGTGTTCCCGCAGCTGACCCAGGACGAGATCATCGAGATCGTTGACATGTTCGTTGGCCGGCTGGAGAAGCGCCTCAAGGACAAGGACATGGGCATCGAGCTCACGCCCGCCGCCAAGGTGCTCCTGGCAACCCGCGGCTACGATCCCGCGATGGGTGCCCGGCCGCTGCGCCGCACCATCCAGCGCGAGATCGAGGACCAGCTCTCCGAAAAGATCCTGTTCGGAGACATCCACGCCGGCGACATCGTGGTGGTGGATGTGGACGGCGAAGGTGACGACGCCAAGTTCACTTTCGCCGGCAACGCCAAGCCGCGTATCCCGGAGATTGCCCCGAGCGTCTAATCGGCAAATCCAGAGGGCCCCGTCATTCCGAAAGGAACGGCGGGGCCTCTGCGTTGCGGTCGCCTCGTAGGATGGAAGACGTGACTGACTCCTTCCAAATCCGTCCTGCCCGCACCAGCGATGTCCCCGCCATCAAGAGACTTGTGGCACCGCTCGCGGAACAACGGATCCTCATGGCCAAGGAGACGGTTGCCTACTATGAGAGCCTGCAGGAGTTCCGGATCGCCGAATCGCCCGACGGCGAGGTCATCGGCTGCGGCGCCCTGCACGTGATGTGGGAAGACCTGGCCGAGGTGCGCACCCTGGCCGCCTCCGACGTCTGGCGCGGCAAAGGCGTTGGCCACGTACTGGTGGAAACCCTGCTCGGGGAGGCGCGGGCCCTCGGTGTAGCGCGTGTCTTCTGCCTCACCTTCGAAGTGGATTTCTTCAAGCGCCACGGCTTTGAGGTGATGGCGGACCAGTCCGCCGTTGACCCCGCCGTCTACTCCGAGCTGCTCCGCTCCCACGACGAAGGCGTCGCCGAATTCCTGGACCTGGCGCGGGTCAAACCAAACACCTTGGGCAACACGCGCATGATCAAGTTCCTCTAAAGGGCCGTCAGGATCCCCTCTTTGTCCCGCCGTCGTCCGGCGTCATCTCCGCCCAACCTCTTGGCTTTAGTCGAGTTGATGGATAAACTGAGCGGGCCGCAGTTTGGGGCCTGCCGGTAAGGGACAGTCATTGGGGGCTGTCCCTTACCTGTGTCCGGGAGGCGGAGGCTATCCGAGTTCGATGCCGCGGTAGTAGGGTCAAAGTGCAATCCTCTAGCACGAGCCCACACCCAGGAGTTCTGCCATGAAAAAGCTCATCAATGATCCACGTTCCGTTGTCGACGAGTCTGTTGAAGGTTTCGGACTCGCCCACGCCGACCTCGTGACCGTCAGCGCCGATCCCAAATACGTCACGCGCAAGGACGCGCCTGTCGCGGGAAAGGTCGGGCTGCTCTCCGGCGGAGGCAGCGGCCACGAACCGCTGCACGCCGGCTATGTCGGGCGGGGAATGCTCGACGCCGCCGTGCCGGGGGCGGTGTTCACCTCACCCACGCCGGATCAGATCCTTCCGGCGACCCTCGCAATTAACTCGGGTGCCGGCGTCGTCCACATCGTGAAGAACTACACCGGCGACGTCCTGAACTTCGAGACTGCCGCCGAACTGGCGCAGGCCGAAGGTGTGGAGGTCCGCACCGTCTTCGTCAACGATGACGTGGCCGTGGAGGATTCGCTGTACACCGCCGGGCGCCGCGGCGTTGGCGGGACTGTCCTGGTGGAGAAGATCGCCGGTGCCGCCGCTGAACGGGGCGACAGCCTTGATGCCGTGGCCGCAATCGGCGACCGCGTCAATAGCAATGTCCGCACCATGGGCGTCGCGTTGTCGGCCTGCACCGTACCGCATGCCGGAACCCCGAGTTTCGAGCTGGCGGACAACGAGATCGAGATCGGCATCGGGATCCACGGCGAACCGGGCCGGCACAAGATTCCGATGGAGAATGCGGACGGCATCACCGACCGGCTGTTGGAGCCTGTCCTCAGCGACCTCGGCATTTCGAGCGGCGATAAGGTCCTGCTCTTCGTCAATGGAATGGGCGGCACGCCGCTGAGCGAGCTGTACATCGTCTACCGCCGCGCGGCGCAGGTCCTTGCGGAGCGGGGAGCCACGGTGGAACGTTCGCTGGTGGGGAACTACATCACGGCCTTGGAGATGCAGGGCTGCTCCATCTCGGTGCTCCGGCTCGATGATGAGATGACGCAGCTGTGGGACGCACCCGTTCACACGGCCGCACTGCGGTGGGGCGTGTGACGATGCTGCTGGACGTTAAGTGGGCCGTCAGGTGGCTGACCATGTGCGCTGAGGCGATGGCCGAAAACCGGGCATGGCTGATCGAGCTGGACCGTCCAATCGGCGACTCGGACCACGGCGAGAATATGGACCGTGGATTCCAGGCCGTGCTGGAGAAGCTCGCCGAGGCTCCGCCGGAGACGCCCGGCGCGGCCCTCAAGCTCACCGCCATGACCTTGATGTCCAAGGTCGGCGGTGCCGCCGGCCCGCTTTACGGCACGGCGTTCCTCCGTGCCGCCACCGCGTTCGGCGACGCCCTCGAAGTTGATCCCGCAGGGCTCGCTACTGCCCTGATGGCTGCCCGCGACGGCATCGTGGCCAGGGGCAAGGCCGAGTCCGGCGACAAGACCATGGTGGACGCCTGGACCCCGGCCGCCGAGGCCGCCCAGGCCGCCGCGGACGGGACAGGCAACGTCCTGGCCGTGCTGGTGGCGGCCGCCGAGGCCGCCGAAGCGGGTGCGGTGGCAACGGATCCGCTGGTGGCACGCAAAGGCCGGGCCAGCTATCTGGGGGAGCGCAGTGCGGGCCACCGCGACCCGGGCGCGGCGTCCAGCGCGCTGATCCTGCGGGCCGCCGTCGGGGCTGCTGCATGACGGTACGCCTGGTGGTGGTGTCCCATAGCGAAAAGATCGCCGACGGCGCCGTGCAGCTTGCCGCCCAGATGGCACCCGACGTGGTGATCATCGCAGCGGGAGGCACCTCGGACGGCAGGATCGGAACAAGCCTGGAGAAAGTCATGTCCGCCCTGGACCAGGCCGCCGGCGGTGACGGCATAGTGGTCCTGACGGACCTTGGTTCTGCCGTCATGACGGCAGAATCGGCGCAGGAACTCGCGGACGACCCGTCCGCTGTGCTCCTTGCGGACGCGCCCCTGGTGGAAGGCCTGGTGGCGGCCGCCGTTGCCGCCCAGGGTGGCGGCGACATGCTCGCCGTCAAGCGGGCGGCAGAGGCTGTTTACGGATCCGGGGCCGCCGGGGCATCGCCGGTCAGCTCCGTCGAAGAAGGCCCGGCAGCCGGTGCCGGGCCGGACTTCACCGGGGATTTTGAACTTATCAACCAGGCCGGCATGCATGCCCGGCCGGCAGCGAAAGTTGCCGGCGGGCTGTCTGCCCTGAACGCCGACGTCACCATCAACGGCGTGGATGGCGCCTCCATGACCGCACTCATGACTCTCGCCGCCGGCAAGGGAGCCCTGCTTCACGTTGAGGCCTGGGGACCGGACGCCGAGCGTGCCCTGAATTATGTTGGAGGCCTGGTGCAGGCTGGGTTCGGCGAGCCCTAGGCTCAGCGAAGCCGCGTGGGGCGCGTGCCCAGGACCAGGTAGGTGCCGGTGCCCATCAGGAGGAAGCCGCCTACGCCGACCACGATGAGTTGCGTGCTGACGCCCGTTATCAAAAGGATCAGCCCGATC
This sequence comes from Pseudarthrobacter sulfonivorans, assembly GCF_024391045.1. Taxonomy (GTDB): domain Bacteria; phylum Actinomycetota; class Actinomycetes; order Actinomycetales; family Micrococcaceae; genus Arthrobacter; species Arthrobacter sulfonivorans_B. Next base: position 27,927 of record NZ_JANFCZ010000008.1, on the reverse strand, counting down.
AGGCACAGAAGCAACCCGACGTACGCCTTGGCACGCAGCCTGACCGAACCCGACGAGAGTCTTTGCGCCAGCTGCGGATCGTCTGACGCGAGATCCGCTTCCAGCTCTTCCAGCTGTTTGCGCTCCCGATCTGAAAGTGGCATCGGAACCCCTGTCTGGCGTCCAGTGAACTGTCGAAATCTGGCTTTCGCAGTGTTAGTAAAGCTGACGGTAGGAGTGTTCCCTACGGAAGTCAAGAGCACGCGGTGGCAGGTACCAGGGGTCTGGTGGAGGCCCTGGACTCGGGCCCGGAAGCCCGGTTGCCTGGCCGGAAAAGGGTGCGATTCACGCCGGCGCCTGACGCAGGCCGCCGGCGTCGAGCACTACGGCTGCGGAGATGAACCGCCCGCACTGTTCGCCGTAGGGGAAGGCTACTCGGGGCCGGAATTCGAGCGTGCGCACCGGCAGGGCCTGCCCGTCGGGCGAGGTCCCCGCGGCGGTTACCGCCATGGGCGATTCGGTGAGGGTGTCCAGGAACAGCATGCCGGTCAGCGTTCCGTCCGGTGAGGCAGTGGCCGAGCAGCCGCCGTCAGGGGTGCAGCCCTGGTCCACCGAAACAGACCCTGGCCTGAGTTCCACGGAGTCCTCCTTGCACACGCCGTCCTGGCATGCCTTCAGGCGCAGCGTCGCCACGCGCGGCACATACGACGCCGGAATGGTCACCGCCGCCACCGACGCCTGCGCGATTGCGGGGCACGGTGTCCCTCCGGGGTAGTCGTTGCAGCCGCAGGCGAGGACCGTCGTCGTCAGCAGTGCCAGAAGCAGCCCGGACTTGCGCATACTTCAGCGTAGGACCGGGGCCGCGGCGGCCGCACGGCTACCAGGAAAGTGACGCAAACATTGTTATGGCTCCGGCGCCAAATAGCACCAAAAGGAGACCCGTGGCCAGCCGGCCCCTGGCGACTACGAACACGGGGAGGGTGGATTCGGCCGGATTGGCGGGGTTGTAGCGGACAGCGATGCGCTGCCCGATAATTGCCTGGTCCTGGCTGTAGATATCGGACTGGCCCAGCCAGCGTTTACCGGCGGCGTCCTCGAATTCGTACGACGCCGCAAACCGGTCCCTGCCGTTGCTCCCGGGCCCGTCCTTGCCGTGCAGGTTGCCGGTGACGGTTGCGGAGCCGTGTGACCACCCTGCCATGCTGCGCTGCCGCCGGATCGATGCCGCCAATGAAAGGCCAACCAGGATCAGGCCCAGGAGAAGGAGAAGCCCGGGCAGCACAATAAAGATCAGCTTGAGAAAGTCCAAGGCTCAGCCCAGCGGGAAAGCGCCGGCAACCCAGAACAGCAGCAGGGAAAACAACGCGAAGAACGGCACCATGCAGCCGAGAATCATCTTGGATTCGGATGCCACCTGGAACGACTGGTTGGGATTTGCGGGGTTATACGCGACCTCCACCAGCGAACCCGGCACCTGCTGGTTCCGGTAGGAAACCTCCGATTCGCCGGCATGGAGAATCCCGTTCGGATCCGCGAACTGATAGGTGGGGTAGAAGCGCCGGCTTCGCGATGAACCGCCGCTGCCACCGCTCCAGCCGCCCACATTGCCGGTTACCGTGGCCTGGACCTTCGGCCAGCCGGCGATCAGCTTTTCCTGGCGCTTGGTCTTCCGAAGCGTGTGGACCAGCGCGAAAATGACCCCGCCCACGAACAGCGCCCAGATGATGTACAGCACGATTCTCATAGAATTCCCCCGGTTCGAGTCACCAGAAAGTATGCCACCCGGCCCGCGGCTGCCCTAAAAGTGCGTTAGCCAGGGAGTTGGTAGCCGCCCTCGCGGAGCTCGGCCAGGCCGTCACCGAGCAGGCCGGCCAGCGCACGTTCCAGCTGTTCGGGGGCGGAGTTCAAGCGATGCAGGGCCGCGAGAGGCACCCCGATCCCGTCCGCCGCGAAGCCCAGGTCCGCCGGTTCCTGCTGGAACATTTCTGCCGCGACGGGGCTGTCCGCGAGCCGCAGCACAGCCATCACGGCGCCGCGGACCTGGCGGTCGGTGCCGTGCCACGCCTGGCCCTTGGGGATGTACGACGGCGGCGGCTCGCCGGCTGCCAGCCATGCACACGAGTCCCGCACGGGGCAGTCCGCGCATTTTGGCGCCCTCGCTGTGCACAGCAGCGCCCCCAACTCCATGACCGCAGCGTTCCAGCGTACGGAAGTGCCGTCGTCGTGCGGCAACAGTTCCGCCGCGAGCCGCATCTCCGCGGCGCTCAGGGACGGGGCGGGAAGTGCGACGCCGGAAATGAGGCGTGCGTGCACGCGCCGGATATTGGTGTCCACCACCGTCTCCCGGCGTCCGAACGCAAAGGCTGCAACGGCCGCGGCGGTGTAGCTGCCCACCCCGGGGAGTGCCAGCAGCTCGGCATAGGTGCCTGGAACTTTTCCGCCGTGATCCCGGACGATGGCGGCGGCGGCCGCGTGCAGGCGCAGCGCGCGGCGGGGGTAGCCGAGCCGGCCCCATGAACGGACTGCTTCGCCGGCCGGCTCACCCGCCAGCCCCGCCGGGGTGGGCCACCGCTCCAGCCATTCCCGCCAGACCGGCAGCACCCGAACCACCGGCGTCTGCTGCAGCATCACCTCGCTGACCAGGACGGCCCACGCCGAGCAGCCCGCTTCACGCCATGGCAGCTCGCGGGCGGTCTCCGCGAACCAGCCAGTGATCCGGCGATGCAGCTCCTCGAGTTGCATCGCACTGAGTTCGGCCGGAGCGGTCGCAGGCGCGCTGCCCGCGGGCATGGCTGGGGAAAGGGTTGTAGCGTCGATCCCCACACTGTAGTTGATGCCGGGCGGCCCGCGCCAAGATGAGCCTCTGGGTGTGACCGGCAAACTGTGACCCGGGCGTTGGCCGGGCGGCGGCGTGGTGGGCAGGCAAAATGCGGCCGGTTCTCTAGCCTAGAAGGATGGGCAGGCAAGGCAATTCATCAGAGCGCACTACGGCACCCGTTTCGGGTTCCCGTGCCGGTTCCGGCGCGTCCCGGAAGCCGAGTCCCGCCGTCTACCGCCGTCGCCGCCTGTTTGTGGGGGTAGTCCTCCTGTTTGTGGTTGGCCTGGTTTTCGGCGGCTTTGCCGTGGGAGGAGCCTTCAACGGGACCAAGCAGGTGTCCTCCACTGAGAGTGCTGCCCCTGCCCCCAGCGAATCCGCACCCGCCAGGGATCCGGCGTCGGCAGCGCCGAGCGCCGCTCCGACGCCCACACCCACGCCGACCCCCACGTGCAACCAGAACCTGGTCACCGTTTCGGCGTCGACAGACAAACCGGCGTACGGCCCCGACGAGAAGCCGCTGCTCACACTGAAGGTGACCAACGGCGGCACCATGCCGTGCGAGGTCAACATCGGCACATCGCAGATGGAATTCGTGGTCACCAGCGGCGCGGACCGGATTTTCTCGTCCAAGGACTGCCAGGCCAAAAGCGAGGACCTGGTGAAAACCATTGCGCCCGGAGCCAGCGAGACGGCCAACTTCCCGTGGGCCCGGAACCGCTCACTTGAGGGCTGCCAGCCGATACAGACGAAGCCCGGCGGCGGCGGGGCCTACTACATCTTCACGGCCAAGCTTGGCTCGAAGGCCAGCCCGAAGGCAGTGTTCCAGCTCAACTAACTGTCCGATGGCTCGCCGGGCGGGGACTAGAGGAAGCGGTCCAACAGGCTTGCTTCGGCCATCCGGCTCAAGCCCTCGCGCACGGTTCTAGCGCGCTGGTCGCCGATGCCGTCCACGGTCATCAGGTCATCGATGGTGGCCGCCATCAAGAACTGCAGCCCCCCGAAGTGGTCAACCAGGCGGTCGGCCACGGCCTTGGGGACTGCCTTGAGGCCTGACAGGAGCCGGTAGCCGCGGGGCTGCACCACGGCGTCGAGCGTGTCCACGCCTCCGGCGAAGCCGATGATCCCGGAGATTTTGCCGAGGTCGATCAGCTCGGTGGGGCCAAGATTCACGAGGGCGCTGACGGCTTTCTCGATGTCCGCGGCGGACGCGTCAGGGCCGGCATAGTCACGGATGATGACGTCGCTGCCCGGCCCCCGGCCAACCGTGAGTTCGTCCAGTTGGAGCGACAGCAGCCGGCCGTCCTCGCCCAGTTCCAGGACGTACTGCGAGATTTCCTCGGAGATCCGGCGGACCATTTCCTGCCGCTGCAGGGTGACGGCGACATCCCGGACGGTCACCATGGCCTCGATCTCCAGCGCGGACAGCGAGCTGGTGACCTGGTCCAGCCTGGACCGGTACCGTTCCAGGGTGGCGAGGGCCTGGTTGGCGCGGGCCAGTACCTTCTCGGACCCTTCCAGCACGTGCCGGAGCCCGTTCACGTACAGGGCGATGATCTGCATGGACTGGCTGACCGAGATCACGGGGACGCCGGTCTGGATGGCGACGCGTTCGGCGGTGCGGTGGCGGGTTCCGGATTCCTGGGTTTCGATGCTGGAGTCCGGGACCAGCTGGACGGCGGCGCGCAGGATGTTGCCGGCGTCCTTGTCGCAGATGATGGCGCCGTCCATTTTCGCCAGCTCGCGGAGGCGGGTGGGGGAGAAGTCGATGCCGATGTCGAAGCCGCCTGAACAGATGGATTCGATGGTCCGGTCGATGCCCAGCACGATCAGCGCGCCGGTCCGGCCCCGGAGGATCCGTTCGAGCCCGTCCCGCAGCGGCGTTCCCGGAGCCACTCTGCCAAGAGTCGCCTTGAGCGATTCTTCGGGGCTCCGCGCCATAGGTGTTCCCTTCAAAAGTGCGGACTGCCGCCCGCAGAATGCCGGAATTCACGCTCAGCCGGCAGGACTAAAAGTACTCATTTTCCCGCTAGGTCCATGATAGGGGTAAGAATCAGTAGAAACCGCACGGACAAGCCCTAAAGTGCCTCATGCGGGGGTGCCGGAAAGTGCCTGGGGATGGCGTCCGACGGCGGCTGGCCGGAAAGCATTTTGCTCACCAGGGCGTCTGCATACGGGCCTGCGCGGTCGTCTGCGTGCTGGGGCCCCGAGTGCGGGGCCGTCGCAGTCTTCAGCGCCGGCCCGGCACTGCGATAAACTTGGAACTTGGCGTTCAGCCAGTCAGATTCCCCTCGCGCCAGGGTTTTCCCGGCCGCAGTCGTCCCCATCGCAGCGAAAGTAGCACCGTGTCCCAAGATGTCCTTAGCCCCGCCCGGGTCAACGAGATTCACAAACAGGCGGCCCGGCGTCGGACCTTTGCTGTTATTTCGCACCCCGACGCCGGCAAGTCCACGCTGACCGAGGCCTTGGCGCTGCACGCGAAAGTCATCGGCACCGCCGGCGCGTCCAGCGGCAAAGCGAACCGCAAGGAAACGGTCTCGGACTGGATGCAGATGGAAAAGGACCGCGGCATCTCAATCAGCTCCGCCGCGCTTCAGTTCTCCTACCGGGACACCGTCATCAACCTGCTGGACACCCCCGGCCACGCCGACTTTTCCGAGGACACCTACCGAGTTCTCGCCGCCGTCGACTGCGCCGTGATGCTGGTTGATGCCGCCAAGGGCCTGGAAACCCAGACCATGAAGCTGTTCGAAGTCTGCAAGCAGCGCAACCTGCCCATCATCACCGTGATCAACAAGTGGGACCGGCCCGGCCTGGACGCGCTGGCGCTGATGGACGAAATCACCGAGCGCACCGGCCTGCAGCCCATGCCGCTGACCTGGGCCGTGGGCATCTCCGGCGACTTCCGCGGTGTCTGGGACCTCCGCAACGACCGTTTCGCCCGGTTCCAGCGCAACAACGCCGGCGCCAACATCGCGCTGACCGAGTACTTCACGCCGGAGGAAGCCGCGGAAAGCCAGGGCAACAACTGGTCCGACGCCGTGGACGAGGCGGGCCTGGTGATCGAGTCCAACCTCGAGTTCGACGTCGACGCCTTCCACGCCGGCACCGCCACGCCCATCCTCTTCAGCTCTGCCGCCCTGAACTTCGGCGTCAAGGAAATCCTAGACGCGCTGGTCGATTTCGCGCCGCCCGCTGCACCTCGGCCGGACATTGACGGTAGCCCGCGCGCCGTCGACTCGCCGTTCTCCGGCTTCGTCTTCAAGGTCCAGGCCGGCATGAACAAGGCCCACCGCGACCATGTGGCCTTCATCCGCGTCTGCTCCGGCGTCTTCGAACGCGGCATGGTGGTCACCCAGACCCGCACCGGGAAATCGTTCGCCACCAAGTACGCCCAGCAGGTGTTCGGCCGCGAACGCGAGGTCATCGACGAGGCCTACCCCGGCGACGTCGTAGGCCTGGTCAACGCCTCCTCGCTCCGAGTGGGCGACAGCCTGTTCCTGGAGGAAGCCGTGGAATACCCGGCGATCCCGCTGTTCGCCCCCGAACACTTCCAGGTGGCCCGCTCCAAGGACCCCAGCAAGTTCAAGCAGTTCCGCCGCGGCATCGAGCAGCTCGAGCACGAGGGCGTCATCCAGCTGCTCCGCTCCGACCTCCGCGGCGATCAGGCGCCGGTGCTCGCCGCCGTCGGGCCCATGCAGTTCGAGGTGGTGGAGGACAGGATGGCGCACGATTTCAGCGCGCCCATGCGCCTCGAGCGGCTGTCCTACTCACTCGCAAGGATTACGACTGCGGACGCGATGCCCGCGCTGGCCAACGTACCTGGCGCCGAGGTGCTGTTGAGGTCCGACGGCGAATACCTCGCGTTGTTCACCGATGTCTGGGCCCTTCGCCGGATCGAAAAGAACCACCCCGATCTGACCCTGGTGCCCATCGGCACGCATAACCCCGCAAAGTAGGGTCAGCATGAACGCGGTCCCCAAGGACGCCGAACAGCAGCGTGCGCTGATCACCGGCGCCGGCACCATCAACCCGCTCGGTGCCACCGTGGCGGAGACCTGGTCCGGCCTGACTGCCGGGAAGTCCGGGATCACTGCCCTGGACGCAGAGTGGGCTGCGCAGCTGCCGGTCCGGATGGCGGGGCAGGTCACCGCCGATCTCTCCGAACATCTTTCCACCCGCGAACTGAAGCGCATGGACCGCTGCGGGCAGCTGGCGCTGGTGGCGGCCCGCGAGGCGTGGGCCCAGGCTGGTTCGCCGGACGTGGACCCGGAGCGGTTTGCCGTGGTGATCGGCTCGGCTTACGGCGGTCTCGGTTCCACGCTGGAGCAGGACCGTATCTTGGGTGAATCCGGCCCGCGCAAAGTCTCACCGCATACCCTCACCCGGCTCATGGTCAACGGGCCGGCGGCCTGGGTGTCCATCGACCTGGGTGCCCGCGGCGGCGCGCGCACGCCCGTCAGTGCCTGCGCGTCCGGCGCCGAAGCCATTGTCCAGGGTGCCGAAATGATCAGGTCCGGAGCGGCCGACGTCGTGATTGCCGGGGGCGTGGACGCCTCCGTCAACGACCTGGTGATCACCGGTTTTTCCCAGATCCGCGCCCTGTCCACGCGCAACGATGAGCCGCAGCGCGCGTCACGGCCGTTCGACGCCGGCCGCGACGGGTTTGTCCTCTCTGAAGGCGCCGCCATGGTGGTGCTGGAGAGCGAGGCGCACGCCCGCGCCCGCGGCGCCGCCGTGCTCGGTGCCGTGGCGGGTGGCGCGGTCACGTCCGACGCCCACGACATCGTGGCAGCGGACCCCGCCATGCAGGTGCGCGTCATGCAGAAATCCTTGGCTGCGTCCGGAATGCAGGCTTCGGAGATCGGCTTCGTCCACGCCCACGCCACGTCCACCCCGGTGGGGGACAGGCTCGAAGCACAGGGCATCAACGCGGTCTTCGGCGCGGACGTGCCGGTCACGTCAACGAAGGGCCATACCGGACACCTGCTCGGCGGTGCCGGCGCGCTCGCTGCGGTGGTGGTTGTGCAGGCCCTGCAGACCGGCCAGCTCCCGGGCACCGTGAACATCGACGCGCTGGATCCCGAGGTGAACCTGAATATCGTGACCGAAAACGCCCACACGCTGGCACCCGGGTTCGCCCCGGCCGGCCTGGTGAACGCCTTCGGCTTTGGCGGCCACAGTGTTGCGCTGGTGATTACGGGGAGCTGAGGCTGGGTACGCGGAGCTGAGGCCCACCCCGTCCCGACCGCTAACCGATCAGCAGGCTCAGCGCTTCTGTAAGGTGCTCCACCTCGCGGACGGAGAACCCAGGGGGAACGGGTCCCGGCCCGTTATGGCTGGCCGGAACCACGGCGTGGGTGAAGCCCAGGCGGTGGGCCTCCTGGATCCGCTGGTTGATGCCGGGCACTGGCCGCACTTCGCCGGCCAGGCCCACTTCACCGAACGCGATCAGTCGGATTGGCAGTGGCTTCCGCGCTTTGGCGGACGCCACTGCCAACGCGACCGCAAGATCCGTGGCGGGTTCGCTGAGCTTCACGCCGCCCACTGTGGCCACATAGGAATCGTCCTTGTGCAGCAGGCACCCGGCGCGCTGCTGGAGGACGGCGAGCAGCATGGAAACCCGCGAACTGTCCAGGCCGCTGGTGGCCCGGCGCGGCTGCGAATTGGGACTCTCGGCCAGGAGCGACTGCACTTCGGCCAGCAACGGCCGCCGTCCTTCCATGGTCACGGTGATGCAGGTGCCGGAAACCGGGTCCTTGGTACGGCTGACGAACAGCCCGCTGGGGTCGGCGAGCCCTTCGATGCCGTTCTCGTTCAGGTCAAAACAGCCGACGTCGTCCGTGGGTCCATACCGGTTCTTCACCGCGCGCAGCATCCGCAGCCGGGAATGGCGTTCGCCCTCAAACTGGCACACCACATCCACCAGGTGCTCGAGCAGCCGCGGACCAGCGATGGACCCGTCCTTGGTCACATGGCCCACCAGCAGCGTGGTCATGTTGCGCCGCTTGGCCGCCGCGATGATGGAGGCGGCCACTTCACGAACCTGCGACACCCCGCCCGCGCTGCCGTCCACATCCGCGCTGCTGAGCGTCTGGACCGAGTCAACGATCAGAAGCCGCGGCTCGATTTTTTCCACCTGTCCCAGGGCCTGGCCGAGGTCCGTTTCGGCTGACAGATACAGGGAATCTGCGACGGCGTCGATCCGCTCAGCCCGCAGCTTCACCTGGGCGGCGGACTCCTCACCGGTAACGTACAGGACGTCCTGCGCGGTCCGCGCAAATTTCGCGGCGACATCCAGCAGCAGGGTGGACTTGCCCACTCCCGGCTCACCGGCCAGCAGAATCACGGCGCCCGGAACCAGGCCTCCGCCGAGGACGCGGTCCAGTTCATCAACGCCGGTGGGCAGGAACGCCGCGGTGGTGGCGTCCACCTCGGCAATCCGCCGCGCTGGCTCCAAAACTGTAGTTGCCGCCGTCGTACGCGCCACGGCCGCGCCGGTTTCCTCCACGCTGCCCCACGCCTGGCACTCACCGCAGCGCCCCACCCACTTGACCGTGGTCCAGCCGCATTCGGCGCATTTGTATGCGGGCGCTTTGGAAGCGCGGGAAGTCTTTGTTGCCATGGGTTCCACCCTACTGGCGGCCCCCGACATCCTGCCCCTACAGGCCCGGCAGTATGTCCCGGGCCTCGCGCGAGTCCATCCCGGTGGCCTCCAGCAGGTCCACCATCAGCGGCCGGAAGAGCATCACCACGGTCTCACCCTCCAGCCGCTGGACCTTGAGCAGCTTGGGGTGCAACCGCAACGCGATCTCACTTAACTCGTGGCGGGCGGTGCGCAGATGGGCGCGCCGCACGCCGTCGTGCGTCTCTGCGAGGCCCAGCGAAAGTTCGTCGATGGCCGCCGCGGTTTCCTGGAGGACGTCGGCAATGTTCTCGGTGGCTTCGTCGGACAGCGCCGCATGATTGATGGCACTGGTCAACCGCCGCGCGAAGACGCGGCTGTTGCGGAGCGCCAGGTCGATGAAGTCCAGCGCGGTATCCAGCTGGTCCAGTTCGTCCCGGTGCCGGCGGTGCGCCGGGGCCAGGGTGGCCACCTCGTTGGAGGCGCGCAGCGACTGGCGCATGCGGTCCACCAGCGGTTGGCAGTTGCGGCCCCGGATCAGCGCATGCCAGGCCTGGGTGGAATCGCTTTCCGTCAGCGCGGAGGCACACTCGCGGAGCACCTCAGCAAGCTCGTGCAGGATCTTCCGAACGTCCTCGCGCGGCTCCCGGCGCGGGTCCTTCGGGACCAGGAACGTCACCAGCAACGCACACAGCCCGCCCACCACGGCGTCCAGGCTCCGGGTGAAAGGGCCGCCGGCGGGCGCCGGCAGCAGCACCACCAGCAGGGACTGCAGCCCCAGCTGGGTGGTGAAGATGGTGCCGCTGTCCAGGAAGCGGGCCAACAGGATGGAGAAAAGAAGTACGACGGCGGCCTGCCAGATTCCGCTGCCCAGCCAGTGCAGGAGCAGATCACCCACGGCGATGCCAATGGTGCAGCCAAGGCCCACTTCCATGACGCGGCGCAGGCGGGGGTCCCGCGAGAAACCCAGGGCGATCAGTGACGAGGTGGCCGCAAAGAGGGGGCCGGAATGGCCCAGCACATACTCGGCGAAGGCGTAGGCACCCACCGCGCACGCAGTCATCTGGACCGCGGGAAGCAGCGAATTCCGGCTCCGGATCAGGCCTGTGCGCATCCGACTGCGCAGGAATCGCCTGCTTGCTGAAAGTCCTGCTGCTGCGGCCATGCCCTTCAGTCTATTTGCCGGGCGGCCACTACGACCGCAAGTGTGACCTGCGCAATGGTGACGCTACAGTTGTAAGGAAGAATGTCACTGCCGTTAACGTTCTGTTCACTTTCGGCAGCCAATTCCTTTACCTGTTGCCCCTAAATTCGATGAAGGTACAAAACGTACGCATCGCGCTGCAGGGCGTCTCCGGCCCTGCCCGCTACTGAATATCCCTGGAAGGGGTACACATCTAGTGAAGGCACTTCGTTTCGGCCGCCACGCGGCTATCGCTGTAATCGCTGCCGGCGCACTCGCGCTCACCGCCTGCGGTTCAGACAACCCCTCCGGCAACACGCCTGCAGGCACCCAGACTTCCGGCACGAAGGTGACCGGCACCCTGACCGGCATCGGCGCCTCCTCCACCGGCCCCGCCATGGACGCCTGGAAGGCCGGCTTCGCAGCTGCCAACTCCGGCGCATCAGTGCAGTACTCCCCGGACGGCTCCGGCGCAGGCCGCAAGGCCATCATCGACGGCTCGGCCCAGTTCGCCGGTTCCGATGCGTACCTCAAGGACGAAGAGCTGGCCAGCTCCAAGGCCAAGTGCGGCCCCGAGGGCGCCATCAACATCCCGGTTTACATCTCCCCGATCGCCGTTGCCTTCAACCTCCCGGGCATCACCGAACTGAAGCTTGACGCCACCACCGTGGCCAAGATCTTCCGCGGCCAGATCGCCACCTGGAACGATCCGGCAATCGCCGCCCTGAACCCGGGCGTCTCCCTCCCGGACACCAAGGTCACCCCGGTCAACCGCTCTGACGACTCCGGTACCACCACCAACTTCACCGAGTACCTGGCTGCCGCTGCCGCCGATGTCTGGACCGACAAGGCTTCCGGCGTCTGGCCCGCATCCCTGCAGGGCGAGAACGCCAAGGGCACCTCCGGCGTCGTCAAGACCGTCACCGACACCCCGGGCGCCGTGACCTACGCGGATGACTCCGCAGTTGGCGGCAAGCTGGGCACCGCTTCCATCAAGGTGGGCGAGGAGTTCGTCAAGATCTCCGCCGATGCCGCTGCCAAGGCTGTTGAAGCCGGCAAGCCCGTTGAAGGCCGCTCCGCCAACGACGTCGCCATCAAGCTGGACCGCAAGACCACTGCTTCCGGCGCTTACCCGGTTGTCCTGGTTTCGTACCACGTCGTTTGCACCACCTACGACAAGCAGGAAACCGTTGACCTGGTCAAGGCCTTCGAAAGCTACGTAGTTTCGGATGCCGGCCAGAAGGCAGCCGCTGACTCCGCGAAGTCCGCACCGCTCTCGGCCTCGCTCGCCGAGAAGGCCGCCAAGGCCATCGAATCCATCAAGGTCAAGGCCTAAGGCTAAGTCCTGAACCGAGTTCCCCGCCACGCCGCAAGGCGGGCGGGGAACTTGGCTTTTGTAAGCTAGTTCTTTGCGCACCACCAAACAACCGAAGGGTCTGGAATGACCGCCACCCCCCTGAGTACTTCCCAGGGCGCAGGCCGCGCCGGGGATAAGATCTTTTCCGGCGCCGCGCTGGCCGCCGGGTGCCTCATCCTCGCCGTCCTGTTCGGCGTTGCACTGTTCCTTGTTGTCCAGGCCATTCCGGCGCTCACCGCACCGGCCGCCGAAATCCAGGGCGGAGCAGGCTTCTTCGCCTACATCTGGCCGATCGTCATCGGCACGCTCATCGCCGCAGCGATCGCCCTGGTGATTGCCACTCCGATCGCCATTGGGGTGGCGCTCTTCATTTCCCACTTTGCTCCGCGCGGGCTCGCCTCCGGCCTTGGCTACGTGGTTGACCTCCTCGCCGCGATCCCCTCCGTGATCTACGGTGCCTGGGGTGCTGCGTTCCTTGCCAAGGAAATCTCTCCGGCCTACAACTGGCTGGCCGAAAACATGGGCTGGCTGCCCATCTTCGAGGGCCCGGCATCGGCCACCGGCAAGACCATCCTCACCGCGGGCATTGTGCTTTCAGTCATGGTCCTGCCCATCATCACGTCCCTGACCAGGGAGATCTTCCTGCAGACCCCCAAGCTGCATGAGGAAGCCGCCCTGGCCCTCGGCGCCACGCGCTGGGAAATGATCAAGATGGCAGTCCTGCCGTTCGCCCGCCCGGGCATCATCAGTGCCGTCATGCTTGGCCTGGGCCGTGCCCTCGGCGAAACCATGGCCGTGGCACTCGTGCTCTCCTCGGGCGCCTTGACCGCAAGCCTGATCACGTCCGGCAACCAGACCATCGCTGCCGAAATCGCCCTGAACTTCCCCGAAGCAAGCGGCCTCAAGGTCAGCACGCTGATCGCCGCCGGCCTGGTCCTGTTCCTCATCACACTGGCCGTGAACATGATCGCCCGCTGGATCATCAGCAGGCACAAAGAATTCTCGGGAGCAAACTAAATGACCTCCACGCTCACCCCGGTGCGCAGCAAGCGCTCAGCCCTCACCAAAGGCCAGCTGCCCGCGTTCGCACCATACGTCGTCCTGGCGGCCGCGCTCATCATTGGCGCCGCCATCCTGGCCCTGATCGGGTTCAACGCTTTCGGCTGGGGCGTCGTCTCCGCATTGCTCTTCGCCATCGGCCTGGTGACCTGGAGCGCCATTGTCGAAGGCTCACGCAAAGCCAAGGACAAGCTGGCCACCTGCCTGGTGGTGGGCTCATTCCTGATCGCACTGCTCCCGCTGATCTCCGTCATCTGGACCGTCCTGGTCAACGGCATCCCCGGCGTCATCGCCCCCGGCTTCCTCACCAGTTCCATGAACGGTGTTACCGGCATCTATGACACCAAGGCCGTGGAACAGGGTGCCCCGGTCATCGGCGGCATCTACCACGCGATCGTGGGCACCGTGCAGATCACGCTGGTGGCCACCCTCATCTCCGTGCCCGTGGGCCTGCTCACCGCCATCTACCTGGTGGAGTACGGCAACGACGGCCGACTGGCCCGGGCCATCACGTTCTTCGTAGACGTGATGACCGGCATCCCGTCCATCGTCGCCGGCCTGTTCGCAGCAGCGTTCTTCTTCGCAGTGGTTGGGCCCGGCACCAAAACCGGTGCTGTCGCCGCCGTCGCCCTTTCTGTGCTGATGATCCCCGTGGTGGTGCGCTCCAGCGAGGAAATGCTGAAGATTGTTCCCAACGAACTGCGCGAAGCCGCCTATGCGCTGGGCGTGCGTAAATGGCGCACCATCCTCAAGGTGGTTATTCCGACGGCGATCTCCGGTATCGCTTCCGGCGTCACCCTTGCGATCGCCCGCGTTATCGGCGAAACCGCGCCCATCCTGGTCACCGCAGGTTTTGCCACCACCATCAACAACAACGTGTTCGGCGGTTGGATGGCCTCGCTTCCCACGTTCATTTACACCCAGATCCTCAATCCCACGTCGCCGGCCAACCCGGATCCGTCCTCCCAGCGGGCCTGGGGCGCCGCCCTGGTGCTGATCGTCCTGGTGATGATCCTCAACCTTGTCGCCCGGCTGATCGCCAGGATCTTCGCCCCCAAGACGGGCCGCTGACTCCCTCTTTCGGCGGCCCATTCCGGTCCCAGCGGCCAACCTCTAGACTTCAATCCGTACCCCAGCAAGTGAAGGAACATCATGTCTAAGCGCATCGACGTCAAAGACCTGAACGTGTACTACGGCGATTTCCTCGCCGTGGAGGATGTCAACATCAACATCGACGCCAAGTCCGTGACGGCCTTCATCGGTCCCTCGGGCTGTGGCAAATCCACGTTCCTGCGCACCCTGAACCGCATGCACGAAGTGCTGCCCGGGGCCCGTGTTGAAGGCGAAGTCCTTTTGGATGGCGACAACCTCTACGGACCCGGCGTTGACCCGGTGACCGTCCGCTCGCAGATCGGCATGGTCTTCCAGCGGCCCAACCCGTTCCCCACCATGTCCATCCGCGACAACGTGCTGGCGGGCGTGAAGCTGAACAATAAGAAGATCTCCAAGGGGGAAGCCGACGCCTTGGTGGAAAGCTCCCTGCGGGGCGCCAACCTCTGGAACGAGGTCAAGGACCGGCTCGAGAAGCCCGGGTCCGGCCTGTCCGGCGGCCAGCAGCAGCGTCTCTGCATTGCCCGCGCCATTGCCGTGCAGCCGCAGGTGATCCTGATGGACGAGCCCTGCTCCGCACTGGACCCCATCTCCACGCTGGCCATTGAGGACCTCATCAATGAGCTCAAGGATCAGTACACCGTGGTGATCGTGACACACAACATGCAGCAGGCCGCCCGCGTCTCGGACAAGACGGCGTTCTTCAACATCGCCGGCACCGGCAAGCCGGGCAAGCTGATCGAATACGGCAACACGCAGAACATCTTCAGCAACCCCACCGTGAAGGCCACCGAAGACTACGTCTCCGGCCGCTTCGGGTAATCCCCAGCCGCTCCCCAGGCTCGCAAGCTCGCCCGGGGACCCTGCGGCTGTGGGCCCACAAGCTTCATCTCATCGACTGCTCCGGAAGGGCCCTTTTGACAGCTCAGAAGGGCGCTGTTGGAGCAGTCGATCGTGGTTAACCGGCGGGAGTGCTGGCACTCACACGCCGGTCAGCGGTGACAGCGCCAGGGCGAAGACAAAGGCCACGGCAGCGGCCGCCACAGGCGTCAGGACCCACAGCCCGAGGATTTCCATGACCAGTTTCCGGTTGGTCACGGCGAAGTGCTGGTTTTCGCCCGCGCCCAGGGCGGAGGCCGTCACGGTGTGGGTCGTCGACAGGGGCAACTGCAGCGCAATGGCCCCGACGAGCAGCATGAGGGCGCTGAAAGTCTGGGACACGGACCCCCGCAGCGGGTCTATCCGGGTGATCTTGTAGGCGAGGGTGTACGAGATCCGCCAGCCGCCGAACATGGTCCCGGCGGCCATCATCACCGCTGACACCAGTGCGATCCACAGGGGGATGCTGTCGCCGTCGTCATAACCTGCCGTCACGAGCGCGAGCAGCAGCACGGCGCCCACCCGCTGCCCGTCCTGCAGCCCGTGCCCGAACGCGACAGCGCCGGTGGCGATGGCCTGGCTGCGGCGGAAACGCTGGTTGATGACACTGGGCTGGGCGTAGCGGGCCGCCCAGGTCACCGGAAAAACCGCCAGGTAGGCGCCAACGTAGGCGACAACGGGGGACAGCAGCAGCGGGAGTACCACCTGGAACAGCAGCGACCGGTCCACGCCCCCAACTCCCGCCCCGCCCACGGCAAGGCTCGCGAGCCCGGCACCGGCCAGGCCGCCTACCAGGGCATGCGTGGAGGACGCCGGTATGCCCCGCCACCACATCAGCAGGCCCCAGGCACACGCACTGGCCACGCCGGCAAGGAGGATACTCAGGCCGCCGGTCCCTGGCGGCAGATGAATCCAGGTGTGGCTGACGGCCACCACAATGCTGGCGCTGAGCAGGGCACCCACCAGGTTGAAGAGGGCCGCCAGGAGCACGGCCACCGTCGGTGTGAGGGCACGGGTCCGGACCGCGAGAGCCACGGCGGTGGAGACGTCCCTGAAGCCGTTCAGGAAGCCGAACGCCGCGGTCAGCAGGACCACGGCCCCGAAGATCGCTGCTGTCACCTCAGGATTCCTTGACGATGATGCTGCCTACCTGGGTGGCGATGCGGCGCATGTCTTTGGTGACCTCCACCAACTGGTTGGCCACATCGCGGTTGCGTGAATACTGCGCCCACTTCATGTCCCGGATCATGTCCGCCACCCAAACGCGGTGGGTCCGTTCTGCACGTTGGGCCAGTCTCAGGATCTCGATCCAGTAGTCCTCAAGGTCATCGAGGTTGTCGAGCCGGCGCATGGCGTCCACGGTGAGCTCGGCCTGCCTGCTGATGACCTCCAACTGGTCCGCGGCACGTTTGGGCAGCCGGTCCAGCTTGTAGAGGGAGACCAGTTCGGCGGCGCCGTCCAGCTTTTCGAGGGCTTCGTTGAGGTAGCGGGACAGCGCGTACATGTCTTCGCGGGGCAAAGGGTTAACGAAACTCGTGCGCATGTGGGTCAGCAGGGCGAAGTGCAGCTCGGCTGATTTCGCCTCGTGGTTGTGCATGTCGTCCACGAGTTTGGGGTGCTCGGAGGCCGGCACGCCGAGGATCTCTGCCATGGTGGCGCTGGCATGCACGATCTGCTGGGCCATTTGGGACAGCAGGACCAGCCCGGCGGGCTCCTGGGGGAAAAGGCGAAGCTTCACGTGGGTTCGGTCTCCGGGCGTTGTACTGGGTCTGGGGCCGCCCACTGTGACTTGACGCAGGCCTGCAACTGGTCTTGAGTCTACCGGGCTGCTGACTGTGGCCTGTAAACGGGCAAGAAAAATGGTGCCGAACCGGATACGCCTCTCGGCGGTAGGCCGCTCTAGGCGGCTAAATGTTGAAGCCCGGGGGTTTCGCGGCTCGGCACCAGTTTTAGTGTTCTACGTTGCCCGGCCCAAGTCAACATTGACAGATGGGGCCCTGGGAGGCAGCGCGAGGTCAGTCCAGCTCGCCCAGGCGCCAGGCATTCGCAGCGTGTTCGAGGTCTTCAGCGGTTTTTACCAGCTGATGCGAGTTGCGGGTGAGCTTGCTCGCGTGAGCCTCATTTCCGTGTTCGGCGCCGTCAGCGAGAGTTGCCTGGCCGAGCGCCACCACGCGGCAGAAAGCGGCGGAACGTTCCAGCGCGACGTCGAACTCGCCGTCGAACGCGCCGGAAAGTATGGCGTCCGCGAGGGTACGCATTTCATCGGCCCCCGGCGGCTCGGCAGCGCCCGCCACCACGTTGGACACTTGCGCAGTGTCCTTGCCCGCGCGGAAGTAGACGGAGATCCGCTCCGGATCCTGGACGGTGGCCGCGCGCAGCGCATACAGCCGCCACAGCGCGCCAGGCAGGGACCGCGCCGGGCTTTCGGCCCACATTTCGGCGATGGCATCCAGTCCCTGTTCGTCCGTCAGCTTGACCAGGCGTTCAGTGATGACGGGGTCGTCGCTGTCGCGCCCGTGGCGCACCAGCGCCTGGGCCGCGAGGTGTGCGGCCTCGGAAACCCGGGCGGGATCCGGTCCGCCGGCGAACGGCTCGAAGTCAAGGGGAGCGAACGGCTTGGGCTTGTGATGCCGGTTGGAGCCGCCATAGTGACTGGGTCCTGCTTGCTCGTTCATGCCCCCACGCTACTCCTGTGCCGCCGGGGAAATCGAGTGCTCCAGGGAACCTGCTGCGCTCCGGCCCGGGGGCCCCGGATCCTGTGGAAAAGGGACGTACGACGGCGGCGCGTGCCTTTGATGCCAAAGCAGACCC
Source organism: Pseudarthrobacter sulfonivorans (assembly GCF_024391045.1). Classification (GTDB taxonomy): domain Bacteria; phylum Actinomycetota; class Actinomycetes; order Actinomycetales; family Micrococcaceae; genus Arthrobacter; species Arthrobacter sulfonivorans_B. Next base: position 10,109 of record NZ_JANFCZ010000008.1, on the reverse strand, counting down.
GCACGTGGGGTAAAGTATCTATCGTCCAGAAATGGACTGGGCTGATCGGACAGTTGACCGGTCGGCTGGGGCCTTTAGCTCAGTTGGTAGAGCATCGGACTTTTAATCCGTGGGTCGTGGGTTCGATCCCCACAGGGCCCACCCACGCAGCAGGCCAGGGGCGAAACGCCACTGGCCTGTTTCATTTTAAGCGGGCTCAGCTCAGATCAGCTCAGCTCAGCTCAGGTCAGCACCGCTCAGCTGAGCGAGAGCACGAGGTAAAGCAGTGCGAGGGCAAGTGCCGTCGGAGTCATGGTGAGGCGTTCCGGCCGGCTGCGCGAGATCCCGTTCATGACAACACCCAGGCCGAAGTAGGCCGTGAGCACCCAACTGGTCACGTCCGTGAAGGAGCCGCTGAGGAACGGTGCCGTCACCCCGGCCCTCGCCAGGGCGATGTAAGCGAAGACGCCGTAGAGAACGATCGAGACTGCGCTGCCCACCCTTAGCCTGGGTGTAAGAACCTTGTGCTGGCCGCCCCACGCCAGATGGCCAAGCGGAGCCCCCGCAATAAGTGCCAGCTGGAAAACCGTGAGGACGGCGAGTATCGCCGCAGCCACAAGCGCACAAACCTGAACCATCGTTGCCCCCAAGAGCGTGCTGCTGGCCTAGTGTTCGAAGTGGGTGCGCGGCGCGCCGCCGGGCAACTTCTCCAGAATACCCTCGGCCACTTTACGGAGCTTGATGTTCCGGTGGCTCGAGGCCCTGGCGATGATGGCAATCGCGTCATCGTAGGAGCACCGGTTCTGCGCCATGATCACTCCGCAGGCAATATCGATCGACGTGCGGCTTTCGAGCGCGGACTGCAGGTCCGATGCCCTGACGCTGGTGGAATGAAGTTCAAGGACCAGTCTTAGGCCCCGCGCGGCGAGGTCCGCGAACCCGCGGGCGCCCGCGATGACCCGGAGCGGGAAGGCCTGGGCGGTGGGGGCAAAGAAGGCGAGGGCCGCGGCGGCACTGTCGTCCAGCCCGAGCCGCAGGCCAAGAACGCTGTGGAATCCGGCCTCCTGCAGGTGCGGCCGGTAGTGCGACCAGCGGAAATCGGAAGAAACGTGGTTCATGGCCACGGTGCCGTTGCCGGAGAGCGCTTCCGTCAGTGGCCCTTCATGCACTTCATGCTCCAGCCGTGCCAGCATTTCCGTCTGCGCGTTGGTGCCCGCCGTAGCGGTGGCATTCTTTGCCCTGGTGAGGATCGCGCAGCATTCCACCGGGGAATCCGTCAGCCTCCTGAGGGTGGCGGATGCCGTTCGGGCCAGGATCTCGAGCGAGTCTGCAAGGGTCTGGGCGCCGGTGGCCAGATCGGGGATGAACCCGTCCGGGCCCGAACCAAGCGGACTGGCGCCAAGCGGACCCGCGCCTTGCGGAGCGGCCCCAACCGGACCGGCGCCTAGCGGGCCGGTGCTGACCGTTCCGCCGGCCGAAGGTGCCGGCTGACCGGGAAGGGCAGCCGGATGCCCGGCCGCGTGGGGTGGCAGCTGGTGCGGCGGCGCCGGACGCCTGCCCGCCGTTGTGTGGGACGCGGAAACCTGGGACGTGGAGTACTTCACGGCCGGCTCCTGAGCGGCTGTCTCCCGCGGAACCGGCTACCCGCCCGCCCGTGCGCGCGAAGAGGGTCCAACCAGGGCGGGGGCGGCGAAAACCGGGTGTTCAGAGGGCCGGCGACGGCTGGGGGAGAGGCCTTGGTCTCGAAGACCTCCTCGTCGCCGGCCCCGCTTACTTCCCGCACCCGTGAGCGCGGGAAAACGTGGCTGCTAAGTCCTGTATTCATTCCTTCTCACAACCCCCTAGTGAGACATCCGACCCAGCGAGATAGCGAGTCATTGGCTCTAGAACGAAGGTAGTGGGGGCACGGCCCCAGGCAAACGCGTAATCGGTACTCGAGTTTAAAATTAGGTAGTACTTGGGCCCTCAGGACGGCGCACCCGGCTGAGCCGGAAAACGGAGTTGAACCATGACGCGGGGAGCCCGGGGATGGAAGGATAAGGGCCATGGAACTGCATATCACCGGGGACCCCGCTGCCGACCAACTGCTCACCGATGACGCGTTTGCACTGCTGACAGGCATGCTGCTGGACCAGCAGGTAACCATGGAGTCCGCCTTCGCGGGGCCGGAGAAGATCCGGTCACGTATCGGCTCGATTGATCCGGCAGCCGTGGCTGCCTACGAACCGGAGGCGTTCGTGGAGGTCTTCAAGGAGCGGCCGGCTGTGCACCGGTTCCCCGGCTCGATGGCAGCACGGGTCCAGGCCCTCGCTGAAACCGTCCAGCAGGAATGGAACGGTGACGCCACGCAGATCTGGACCCAGGGCGGGCCGGACGGCAAGGAAGTTCTGCGCCGCCTGCAGGCGCTGCCGGGGTTCGGGGAGCAGAAGGCGAAGATCTTCCTTGCGCTCCTTGGCAAGCAATGCGGGCTGAGCGCGCAGGGCTGGCGCGAGGCGGCCGGGCACTACGGCCAGGAGGATGCCTTCCTTTCGGTTGCTGACATCGTGGATCCTGAGTCCCTCGTCAAGGTGCGGGCAAGCAAGCAGGCAGCGAAGGCAGCGGCGAAGCAGGCCCGCGGCTGACCCGTTTGTGGCGCGTGCTCCTGCAATAATCGGAACCGACGGTTGTCCGGGCGCAGCGAAGCCCCGGCCAGTCAGGACGCAATGTAAGTTCAGGCCCATCACACCAGACGAGGCGGACATCCATGAAGGTTCCAGACCAGCAGTATGCACAACTTTCCGGCGCGCCGGGTGCACCGGGCGGCGGGGATACGGCCGCTGTGGATCAGGAACTCCTTCGCCGCCTGGCCGACGTGCACGGGGTGGGCACTACCTTTTGGGGCTTCGACGGGCTGCAGTACGGCGTCGCCACGGACACGCTGGTCAAGGTGCTGGCGGCCCTGGGCGTTGCGGCCCATTCCAACGAACTGATCGAGGCGGCCCTTGCCGAGGCGGACGTGGCGCCGTGGCGGCGCATGCTGCCACCCGCCGTCGTGGTCCAGCAGGGCGAGGCCGCAGAGGTACCGGTCCATGTCCGGGACGGCGCCACTGCGCGCCTCACCGTGGCGCTGGAAGCAGGCGCCGGCGATCCGGTGGAGGCGGTGCAGCAGGACGTGTGGATCCCGCCACGGGACGTGGACGGTGTGGCCACCGGCAGGGCCACGTTCGCCCTTCCGGAGGGGCTGCCGCTCGGGTGGCACACGCTGCATGCCGAGTCCGACGGCGTCACGGCCGAATGCGCGCTGGTGGTGGTTCCGGCGCGGCTTACCACCGCCGATCCTCTGGTGGGGCGCCGCGGCTGGGGCCTGGCCACCCAGCTTTACTCCGTACGGTCCAAGCGCTCCTGGGGCATCGGTGACTTCGCCGACTTGGCGGACCTGGCTGCCCTGAGTGGCGCCCGCGGCGCGGACTACGTCCTGGTTAACCCGCTCCACGCTGCCGAGCCGGTTCCGCCGGTCCAGCCGTCGCCCTACTCGCCGTCCACCCGCCGTTTTTTCAACCCGCTCTACATCAGGGTGGAAGCCATTCCGGAGTTCGCGTACCTGAAGCCCCGGCGGCGGGCCACGATCGAAAAGCTCCAGGAACACGTGCAGCCGCTTAACTCGGACGGTGAACGGCTGGACCGGAATGCCGTGTTCGCGGCCAAGCTCCAGGCGCTCGAATTGCTGTACCACGCGCGGCGCTCGCCGGCGCGACAGGCTGCCTTCGACGAATTCTGCCGGATTTCCGGTTCCGGGTTGGACGACTTTGCCCTGTGGTCAGCCATCCGGGAGGACCTCGCGCCCGGGGATCCGCTGTGGACCGATCCGGACTGCGCACTCGGCACCCCGGAAACCGAAGGCCTGCGGGAGAAGCTGGCTGACCGGATCGGCTTCCACCGCTGGCTGCAGTGGATCTGCGACGAGCAGCTCGAGTACGCGCAGCAGGCCGCACGCCGGGCGGGGATGCGGCTGGGTGTGGTGCACGATCTGGCCGTGGGCGTCGACCTGAGCAGCGCCGACGCCTGGACGCTCCGCGGTGTGCTGGCACCAGGGGTCAGCGTGGGCGCCCCGCCGGACATGTACAACCAGCTGGGCCAGGACTGGAACCAGCCGCCGTGGCATCCGGCGCGTCTCGCGGAGGCCGGTTACGCACCCTTCCGCAACATGCTGGCCACCGTGCTCCGGCACGCGGGCGGGATCCGCGTGGACCACGTCCTGGGCCTGTTCCGGCTCTGGTGGGTGCCGGCTGGCAACTCGCCGCGGGATGGCGCCTACGTCAAGTACGACCACGACGCACTGATCGGCATCCTGGCCCTCGAGGCCCAGCGCGCCGGAGCCGTAGTGATCGGGGAGGACCTGGGCACCTTCGAGCCGTGGGTGCGTGACTACCTGGCCGCCCGCGGCATCCTGGGCACGTCCATCCTGTGGTTCGAGAACGACGGCGACTCCCCGCTGCCGCCCGAAAGGTACCGGACGCAGGCGCTCGCCAGTGTTAACACCCATGACCTGCCGCCCACCGCCGGCTACCTCGCGGGCGACCATGTGGCGCTCCGCAGCAGGCTGGGCCTGCTGAAACGTTCGGAGGCCGAGGAACGGGCTGAACACGAGGCCACCCTCGAAAAAATGATGGGACTGCTGCGTGAACGCGGGCTGTTGCCGGACGGCGGACAGGCAGGCCTCGACCACGGGGAAACCGTGGTCGAGGCGCTGCACCGCCTGCTCGCCCAGACGCCGTCGGTGCTGCTCGGCGTCGCATTGGTTGACGCAGTGGGGGAGCGGCGCCTGCAGAACCAGCCGGGCACCACGGAAGCGCTTTATCCCAACTGGCAGGTCCCGCTGGGTGACGCCGAAGGCAATGCCGTGTACCTCGACGACCTTCCGGCGAACCGGCGGTTCAACTCCCTCCTGGCCGCGGTGGAGGAGTCCCTGCACACCCCCTAGCCTGCCGTGAGCAGGTGGGTGGTGTGGTCGTACCGGAAGGTGACCGGGCCGCCGTCGTGCTTGTACGAAATGTTGCCGCCGTTGGGCGCACCGTCTGCCCCGTAGTTCACCTCCCATCCGCGGTTCAGCGCTGCCTTGAACTCATAGGTGCCCGCCGGCAGTGCCGTTACCGCCAATTTCCATACCTGGGAGGCCGGATCCAGCGTCAGTTGCGCCTGGTCGCAGGCTGGTTCCCAGTCGGAGGCGCACCCCAGCTCGCTGTTCAGGCTGCCGGCGATGGCCACCGCCTGCGGCTGTTGGCTGGCGTAGACCGTGCTGGTGAGGTGGGTGCGGTGATCGTAGCGGAAGGTGACGGTGCCGCCCGGATGATTGAGGACAATGTTGTTGCCGTTGAGGGCACCATCCGCGCCGTAGTTCACGGTCCAGTTTCCGTTGAGTGCGGCCTTGAATTCGTACTGGCCGGGCGGGAGTTCGGCTGAGAGCCGCCAGATGCTGTCCGCTGGGTCGTACACCAGGGACGCTTGAGGGCAGCCGGGGTCCCAATCCGCGGGGCAGCCCAGTTCGGTGTTGAACGTGCCGGCCACCGTCACGGAGTCCGGCTGTGGTGCCTTGCCGACGGTCACCGTCCGCGGTTCGCTGGCCGCGGTGTAGCCGGGGCCGGACATCGTGGCGCGGTACTGCACCTGGGTGCCGTTGCTGAGGCCCAGCGATGCGAGGTCGTCGACTGCCGTGTAGGCCGGGGACGAATCGTCCGAGCCCACAGCAGCCCAGCCACCCCCTGCCACGCTGCGTTCGAAGGACACCACATGGCTGGATTTCTCCGGATCGGCGGTGGCACTGATTTCCACTTTGCCTTCGACGCTGCTGCCTTCCACCGGCTTCTGGATAGTCAGTTTGGGCGCCGGGGCGGTGGCCGTCCGGGGCCCGCTGGTGGCAGTGTGGCGGCCGTTGTCCAGAACGGTGGCGCGGTATTCGACTGCCGTGCCCGGGTCCAGGGCGGCCACGTCGTGGAACACCTGGTACGGTGCCGTGTCGTCGGTGCCGATCGGCGTCCAGTCGCCGCCTGCCTGTTTCGCTTCGAAGGTGACCTCATAGAACGAAGAACCGCCGACGTCGGCTGTTACCTTGATCCTGCCGTTGTCCGCCGGTGCCGCGGCAGGCTGCTGCAGTGCGATGGCCGGAGCCGCCTTTGAGTGCGGGATCCGGCCAGACGACTGGTACACCACGGCGGACAGGGGCGGGACGGTGACGGTCAGCATGGCGTCGGCTGAGGTCTTGACGTCGTTGACCGCCTCGCCGTAGATGCGGGTGTAGTTGCGCTTTTCGATGTAGGTGGGCACTTGCGCCGTCTGCTGCTGCCCGCTGTTGTTCAGCGCAACCACGTATTCGCGCTGGTCCTCCGCGTCCGTGCGTGAGAACGCATAGATCCCCTCGCCGTCCGCGGCGTAGCGGTGCTGGTGGGCGCCGTCGCGCAGGGCGGGGTGCTCCTTGGTCAGGGCAGCGAGTTCGCTGATCTTGGCGTAGAGCGGGTGGCCGGTGTTGAAGTTGTCGGTGGCGTGTGTGGCATCGGTACCCAGCAGGTCGTCGTCGAGGTACTCCGGGACCTGGCTGGCGAAGAGCGTTTGGCGCGCGTCCTGGTCACCGCCGGGGCCGGTAAAACCCTGCTCGTCGCCGTAGTAGATCACCGGGTTGCCGCGGGAGAAGTACATCAGTTCGTGGGCCAGTTGGTCGCGGGCCAACTTTTCAGCGTCGGTGGCGCCGGGGTTGTCTGCGGCGATGAAGCTGCCGATCCGGCCCATATCGTGGTTGCCCAGGAACGTGGGCAGTTGGTACACGTTGGAATCTGCGTCGGTGTACCAGTCATCGCGGGCGAAGAACGTTCCGAGGTTGCGGGCGTCCTGGCTCTTGGAGGCGAAGTTGCGGGCGGCGTCCTGGAACGGGAAATCCAGCACGGCCTGCATCTGGTTGCGCGTGGTGAACTGGGACGTGAAACTCTGGCTGGTGTCGAACACCTCGCCGAACATAAAGAACTCGTCCTTGCCCTGTGCCTTCGCGTAGTTGAGGACGTTGGGCCCGAATTCCTGCCAGAACTCGTTGTTGACGTGCTTCATGGTGTCGATCCGGAAGCCGTCCACGCCGAAATCGCCGATCCAGGATTTGTAGATGTCCTCCATGCCCTGCACTACTCTTGGGTTTTCGGTGAAGAGGTCATCCAGGCCGAAAAAGTCCCCATACATGGAGTCCTCGCCGGTGAAGGTGGTGTCCCCGCGGTTGTGATAGAGGGTCAGATCGTTGAGCCAGTCCGGGACCTTCACGTGCTCTTCGCCGGCTTCGAGGACGGGTTTGTACGGAAATGAGGTCTCGGTATTGAGCTTCGGGAACGTTTCCTTGCCGGCGAAGTCACGGTCATCGAACACGTCGCCCTGCGCCGTCCGGTAGGGGGCGGCGTCCTTGGAGACATAACTCTTGCGGGCACCCTCTTCGTAGCCGATGACGTCCGCGGTGTGGTTGGTGATGATGTCGAAGTACACCTTCATGCCGCGCGAGTGTGCCTCTACGATCAGGGCTTTCAGTTCGTTGTTGGTGCCGAGGTGCGGGTCGATCTGGGTGAAGTCAGTGACCCAGTAACCGTGGTAACCGGCCGACTTGTCCTCGGGCTGGACAGCCTTGTTCTTGAAGCTCGGAGTCAGCCAGATGGACGTGGTGCCCAGGCCCTGGATGTAGTCGATTTTGTCCCGGAGCCCGGCGAGGTCGCCGCCGTTGTAGAAGCCCTTCTTGGTGGGGTCGAAGCCGGACACCATGGGATCTGGGCCCAGGCCGCCGTCGTCGTTGGCGGTGTTCCCATTGCTGAAGCGGTCGGCCATCACGAAGTAGAAATTCTCGTCCGTCACCGGGGCGCGGAGCGAATGAGCGGCCGACGACGGCGCGGGCTTCTTCGGGTCCGTGTTCCCAGTGCCCGGGGTGGCCTGCGCCGGAAGTGCGGTTGCTGAGGCGGTCAGGGCTGCGGCCAGAAGGGTTGACGCCGCTCGGAACCAGGCGGGCCGTCGGGGTTTGATGCGGGGTGCAACGGGAGATTTTTCGTGCAGGTGGTGGAGCGGTTTCTGCAGGGTTGCGGATTTTCTCCTTGGCAGAAGGATGAGTGCGTTGTGGAGACGTGGGGAGGCGCCTCTGGGGGTGCGGTTGTTCACGGACGAGACCTTCCTGGTAGCGGCGATGCTGTTCAAGGTTTTGACGGGCTGCGCTGCGCCTGGCTGTTCAGTCGACGACAGGCGTGCAGCGGGTCCGCGGCGCTCCCAGCGAGTGCTCAGCGAACCTCGCCAAACCGTAAGCGCTTACACAGAATAAATCCAGTCTTTTGCGATTCGCGCGGAGGGGCTAAGGAGCGCATACGATGAGCTTTGTGGCGGGTGTTTCGGACTCCGAACTCCCCCTGCTTTGCTGCCGGTTGACTGCCCCGGTGGAAGTACTTGCCGAGGCCCGTCCCGGTAAGCACCTCCCGCGGCACAGCGAAAGGGTCCCTTTGCCAGGTTCCGAATTGCGTGTTGAGGCCATGGAGGGGATCGTTGTGCGCCTTCGCGCGGCGGGGTGCGTATTCGCTGAGGAAGAGGCCAGGCTGCTTTTAGGCTGGGCTTCCAGTCCCGTTGAACTCGACGCCGGCGTGGCCAAGCGTGTTGCCGGATACCCGCTGGAATACATCCTTGGATGGGCTGAGTTCGCTGGACTAAGGATCGCACTCGACGCCGGTGTTTTTGTTCCACGCCGGCGCACGGAGCTGCTGGTCAAAGAGGCCGTACGAGTTCTTTCGGCTCGGCGGCTGCCGGAAGCTGGGGAGGGGCTCTCCCCGGGTCGGGGAACGGGTCAGCCCCAGTCGGCCGGCGCGGCCGGCGCGGCTGGCGCGGCTGGCGCGGGCAGCGGCGACGCGTCGGTCGCGCCTTATGGGGCGACGGGTCGCCGGGGGCCGGCAGGGGCGGCCAGCGTGTACGAGCCCGGGGAAGGTGCCCAGTCAGGCGCCGGCGTCGTCGTCGTTGATCTGTGCTGCGGCTCCGGCGCGGCGGGTGCCGCCATCGTCAGCAGGGTTCCTGGGCTGGAGTTGCATGCTGCGGACATCGATCCCGTTGCGGTGCGGTGTGCGCGCCGGAACGTTGACTTGCCGGGTGGGTGGGTTCATCAGGGCGATCTTTACGGTGCTCTGCCGGCGGGCCTCAGGCGAAGGGTTTCCGTGGTAATCGCCAATGCCCCGTACGTCCCGACGGCTGAGATTGCCACCATGCCGCGCGAAGCCAGGGATTATGAGCCCAGACTGTCGCTCGACGGGGGTCCGGACGGACTGGATCTGCAGCGCCGAGTGGCCGCAGGCGCAAGCGACTGGCTGGCGCCAGGTGGACATCTCCTCATTGAGACGAGCAGACTGCAGGCCGAACATACAGCCGCGATCATGGCGGCAGAGGGCTTTGAAGTCCGGACAGTCCGTTCAGACGAATTGGAGGGCACCGTAGTGGTGGGGCGGGCCAGCGGGCGCAGGCCAAGGGTCTGATTCCTGCGCGCCGCCGGGTCCTCCGTCGTCTAGTGAGCGGCAGTTATGCCCAGATGTATTCCTCGGCGATGGCGCCATCCTTCCACTTCGCTACGGTGACCATGCGTCCGCCGCCCTCGAACTCGCCAATCACGCACGTCCACTCGCCGGACCCGAAGGCAATGGGGTGCGAGGTGATCTGGGGAGGTGTACCACCGGCAGATTCCACATAGGCCTTCATGGCATCGATGTGTTCCTGAACGCCGTGGGTGGGTGCCTGGCCCTTCCAGTCCACTAGAACATCGTCGGTGTGGTGATGGGCAAACACTCCGTTCCAGTCGGCGTTGTTCCAGCCCGTGAAGTCCAGGTCATCCATGCCTTTAAGGTTCGATGCCACCTGATCATCAGTCATGAGTTGCTTCTTTCCATCGGTAGTTGGATTTGCGTGGAATTGCGTGCCCGCGTCGTGGCTGCCTGAGTCTGGATGGCGATATTCCCCGGAGCGGGATGCCCTGACACTATCCCTCAGACGGGCGACGTGGAAGGTCCCTCTGGCGGGCAGCCTGGAAGACCTGTGGGCGCAGGCCGGACGCGGTCGCCTACTTCTGCGGGTGCAGGCCGGCGGTGCTCTGTAGGGACTTTTCCCGCAGACTCCCT
>NZ_JANFCZ010000075.1 GCF_024391045.1 Pseudarthrobacter sulfonivorans | reverse complement strand
CGTAACGACTCATGTCAAGATGCTCGCGAAAGTGTTGTGCTTGCCTCAGCTATTTGTGCTCGCGTGGATGAGTCTTCCAGTGCCCGGGTTTTGGCTGCTGCGAGGGCGATCAGCTTGGTCTGAATGGTGGTGATGCCCCGGGTGAGGTCGGCCGGGTTGGTGGCCTCCATCAGTGCCGCGAGTTCAGCGGCTTTGGCTTGGGTGAGGATTCCGGAGTCGATGACGCGTTGGTACGGG
>NZ_JANFCZ010000074.1 GCF_024391045.1 Pseudarthrobacter sulfonivorans | reverse complement strand
CTGAAAGACACCTCGGACCAGCAGGTCTGGGCGTTCCTGGGCGACGGGGAAATGGACGAGCCCGAGTCCCGGGGCCTGCTCCAGCTCGCCGCGAACGAGAACCTGGACAACCTGAACTTCGTGATCAACTGCAACCTCCAGCGCCTGGACGGGCCGGTCCGGGGCAACGGGAAGATCATGCAGGAACTCGAAGCGTTCTTCCGCGGCGCGGGCTGGAACGTCATCAAGGTCGTCTGGGGCCGGGAGTGGGA
>NZ_JANFCZ010000073.1 GCF_024391045.1 Pseudarthrobacter sulfonivorans | reverse complement strand
GTCTGCGGTTTGTCGTAGATGCGGGTCTTCTTCCCGTGTTTGTTGGAGCGCCAGCCGGTTGCTTTCGTGGTGGCGGTGAAGAGGTTCAGCCGGATCCGGACCAGGGCGTAGAGGGCGTTGAGGAGCCTCAGTTCGGCGGCGGTGTCATAGCGGTAGTGGAAGGCGTGCCGGCGGACGACATCGCCGTTCTTCTGCTCGACGTGGGCGTTGTCGTTGGACTTGTAGGGCCGGGAGCGGGTGAAGTAGATGTCCTTCTCGCCGGCCCATGCGATCAGGGCGTAGTTGATGAACTCTCCACCGTTGTCGGTATC
>NZ_JANFCZ010000072.1 GCF_024391045.1 Pseudarthrobacter sulfonivorans | reverse complement strand
GCGGTGTGGGTGGGGTTGTGTTCGGGGTATTCCATGTCGACTTCGTAGACGGCGTTGGCGGGCCCGTCGATTTCGAAGTCCATGCGGACGTTGAACATGTGCTGGTGGATCGGGGCGTAGAGTCCGTCGTTGTTCAGGTTCTGGCCGTAGGGGCTCTTCTCGCCGGGTTTCTGTCCGGCGGTGGAGAGGATGCCGGTGGCTTTGACGAGGAACTCGATGGAGCCGTCGAGGAACAGGTGCCAGTAGAAGGCGTATTCGTAGTTCGCGACCGTGGCGATGAAGGAGATCACGAGTTTGCGGGAGCGGCGGGTTTCGGCGGTCCCTTCGCGGAAGTCGAAGTG
>NZ_JANFCZ010000071.1 GCF_024391045.1 Pseudarthrobacter sulfonivorans | reverse complement strand
TGATCCGGAAGAGACCGCCGAATGGGTTGAGTCCCTGGACGCGCTGATCAGGGAACAGGGCACCGAGCGTGCCCAATACATCATGCGGAGCCTGCTGCAGCGTGCCGGCGCGCAGAGCGTGGGCGTGCCGATGGTGACCACCACGGACTACGTGAACACCATCCCGGTGGACCAGGAAGCACCGTTCCCCGGCAACGAGGAATACGAACGCCGCTACCGGGCCTACATGCGCTGGAACGCCGCGATCATGGTGCACCGGGCGCAGAAGGCCAGCATCGGCGTCGGCGGCCACATCTCCACCTACGCCGGGGCCGCGACCCTGTACGAGGTCGGGTTCAACCACTTCTTCCGCGG
>NZ_JANFCZ010000070.1 GCF_024391045.1 Pseudarthrobacter sulfonivorans | reverse complement strand
TCTGCTGCAGCTGCTGGCCCTGACCGCGATGGAGGAACCGATCTCCTTCAACGCCGACGATCTGCGCGCGGAGAAGGAAAAAGTGTTGGCCGCGGTCAAACTCCCGGCGGATCTGTCCACGCACTCCGCGCGGGGACAGTTCACCGGCGGCTGGCAGGGCGGGGAACAGGTCCAGGGCTACCTGGACGAAGACGGGATCCCCGCGGATTCGAAAACCGAAACATTCGCGGCGATCCGGGTGGATATCCATACCCGCCGGTGGGCCGGGGTCCCGTTCTACCTGCGTGCGGGCAAACGGTTGGGGCGGCGGGTGACAGAGATCGCGGTGGTCTTCAAACGCGCCCCGAACCTGTTGTTCACCGAT
>NZ_JANFCZ010000069.1 GCF_024391045.1 Pseudarthrobacter sulfonivorans | reverse complement strand
GTCGGTGAACAACAGGTTCGGGGCGCGTTTGAAGACCACCGCGATCTCGGTCACCCGGCGGCCCAGGCGTTTGCCGGCACGGAGGTAGAACGGGACCCCGGCCCAGCGGCGGGTATGGATGTCCACCCGGATCGCCGCGAATGTTTCGGTTTTCGAATCCGCGGGGATCCCGTCTTCGTCCAGGTAGCCCTGGACCTGTTCCCCGCCCTGCCAGCCGCCGGTGAACTGTCCCCGGGCCGAATGCGTCGACAGATCCGCCGGGAGTTTGACCGCGGCGAGGACCTTTTCCTTCTCCGCGCGCAGATCGTCGGCGTTGAAGGAGATCGGTTCCTCCATCGCGGTCAGGGCCAGCAGCTGCAGCAGG
>NZ_JANFCZ010000007.1 GCF_024391045.1 Pseudarthrobacter sulfonivorans | reverse complement strand
CGTCCGCCCCAGTGGTTCCCGCTCTAGGTGGTTCCCCGCAACAGCCGCTGCCACCAGCTGCGTTTCGGCTCCGGTTCGGGCGGTGCGGCCTGGAGCCGCGCCGCACGGCGCTCGTGCCAGCGCGCAACTTCGGCATCCGCGTCCCGCGTTTTCGTGATGACCGGCGGGCCACCCTGAAGCTGGCGGCGGGCGTCGACCACCCGGGCGTTGAAGTCAGCCAGCATGTCCCGGACCTGTTTTTCGGTGAACTGGGCATCCAGGCGGGCGTCCAGTTCGGCGTCTTCGGTGCGCAGAAGGATGGCTTTGGGCCCCAGCCCGCTGATGTTTTCCCGCTGGATCAGGCCCTTGACCCACCAGTCCGGATCGTACGCTTCACCGAGTCCCGGGATGGGCTTGCCCGCGTATTTGAGGTTATCGAACTTGCCCTGCGCCATGGCATCCCGGATGAGGTACTCGGCCCGCCGGGCGTCGTCCACCTTTTTGCGTTTGTCACGTTCCCGCGCCTCCGCCGCCTCAAGCTCGGCTTCCTCCGCGGCGCTGATGCCCGCCCCGCGGTAGGAGCGGAGCTCAGCGGCCCGCTCCAGCCGGCGCCTGAAAACGCTGTCGCCGCTCATGACCGCCACCTCCTCCCCGACCGTCCCAGCCCTCGTCCTACCAGTATTCAAGGGTCAGTTTCAGGTTTCAACGGCGCGGCCGCGGCGCGGGAGTCAACTGGAGTGCCTGACGTCATCGCAATTGTCTTCATCGATCCTGGGGCACTGTCGCGCGCGGTGGAAGCCTAGGCCGGCAGGGGGCGATCAAGGTCGGTCTCCACGAACGATGCTCGTCGAGCAGCGCGCATAGCCGATTAGGGCGCCTCGGACTGTAGCGTATAGGGCACCGTCACCGGGCATTTATTCGGGCGGGGTATACGGGAATCCGGCAACGTCGGAATCATGCGGAGGTTAAGAAACCCCCGGGACAGGGGCTCGGCGTCCGGTGGACGACCGGCTAACGGGCGCAGGCTAGGCGGACCCAAGCATGAGGAAGTATGGTGCCATGGAGTCAATCTCGTGGCCGAAAGCGTGGCAACCGGAGGCTTGTACCGCCCTGCTTCCGTTAATAATGGCCGATGACCGAGTCGAAATCATTGTGGGGGATCCCCTCACTTCGATTGACGGCAGTGTTATGGAGGGGTACGTCTACCTCGAAGGTGACGATTTGATGATTGTTTACGATCGCTCGGGTCGTGCAGACGTTCATCCGTGGCGGCTCCCGGCGGGGCCTGTACTTCAAATCGTTGGTCTCTCAGGCCGTCGACGCAGATCGATTTACCGACATCCGCAGTGGACAAGACCTCGACGTAATTGATTGCACAAGAGGACGTTTGCGCTGGCAACGGGACGCCACTTGGCGCCGTGGAGACGCCGCTGTTCAGTCCCGCGGCTGTCCCGTAGGGATCGGCTCAGGGGCGCCCGAGGATCAGGCACAACTATTGGGGAATTACCTATGGCTCAAATATTTGGCGTCAGCATGAACAAGTCCAACGCCTGCGACCCGCACAATTGTTAAAAATTGGCAATGAGGAGGTGAGCTCTACCCGCTTCGGCATCCGTGTCAGAAATTTGGTCGAACCGTGTGACAATAAGCGGGATTTGCACATCACACATATTGGGGGAACCATGCCAGAGCGCGCAGAATTCGATGCATCACAGCCCGGAGAGGGTGACGGCGGCGCTCCCGCCGAACCCCAGTTCGGGCTCCGGACACCCGAGGTATGGACTCCCCCGGCCAGCCAGTCCCACGCCGCAGTGCCGGTCCGTGCAGCCGGTGAGGATGTGGTCCGTGGTGCACTCTTCGCAATGGCGGTTGTTCCCGTTGGCGTTGCCGCCTGGCTGGTGCTGTGGAACATGGGCTGGATGGCATCCATTGTTGCCTTTATCGCCGCTACTCTGGCGGCCCGTTTGTACGTCTTGGGGACCGGTGGAATGATCAGCCGCCGCGGCGCGTGGGTGGTCACAGCTGTAACGCTCGGGACCGTCCTGCTTTCCTTCTGGGGAGGCATGCTCTTGGACGCAGCAAAATACCTTGGCGGCGGTTCTCCGCTAACGATGCTGACCGACGCCGGAACTTGGGACCTGCTCCTTTACAACCTTTCCACCAACCGGGACCTGGTGGACGGGTACGCGGGCGACTTTCTGGTTGCCTTGTTGTTCAGCGCCTTGGGTTGCTTCTTCACCCTGCGCCAACTGTTCGCCCACACCAGGGGCAGCTAGCTAAGGGCTTCCCGGGCCCGGGGCTTTGCAGGCTCGCGTTCAGAATCAGTTGTTGTTGAGAACGGACAGGCAATCCCCCCTTGCGGGCGTCGCCGCGAAAACTCCGCTTTTGCTTCAGACATCGTTCATTACTTATATGCCGTCCAAAGCGGCCAATAACAGGGGAAAATATGCGACCAACGGCAACGGGATCCGGCTACTCTTCATGTGGGATGGAACACGACAGGGCGGATGAAGGTACCGCCATCGTCCTTGCTCTGACTGCCCCGTGACGGCTAGCGAGGGCCCGGAAAGGCCACCATCAACGCGCTGTGTGCCTTCAGAGGAAGTTCACGAGAAGAGGCCGGGAGTAGAGGTTGTCCCCGTGGTTAGACCTACCCTGCCGCGCCCTGCCTATGGTGAGATACGAGAAGAACTGGGCGCGGAGCTTGATCAGCAAGCCAGTCGACCTGGGCCGGTGAAGAAGCGATCCGACGTCCGGTTTGTCTTGGCTCTTATCTCGGCTGGCTTAGTCATTGCCCTGCAGGCCTACCAGGCAGGGGACCTGTCTGGTAGGCCTGCAGGGCTTCGCCCGCAAGGCCAACTCCTAGGTGTGCCAGTAGCTGCGGAACCGGTGGTCGAAGCACCATCTGCCGCCGCTCCCGTCAGCGAAGCAGCGGTGCCGACAACGGCCGCTCCAACCACACCCAATAGCCGTTCCAAGACCAGCCCCACACCCGGGAGGGAATCTCAGCCCACGCCACTAGGAAGCCCAGCGCCGATCACGACACAAAGTGACTCCTATGCATTCCTCGGCCTTCCCGACCTGAAACAGGACACTGTCGCTTACGACCCTTGCCGTCCCATCCACTACGTCACGAGGGCTGCGAACGCCCCTCAGGGCGGCCAGGAGATGATCAACGCAGGGTTCAACGAACTCTCACGTGTCACTGGCTTGCAATTCATCAACGACGGCGAGACCCTCGAAGCCCCATCAGAGCAGCGGCCCATGTACCAGCCGGACAGCTACGGCGACCGCTGGGCACCCGTCCTGGTTGCTTGGTCCACTCCAGAAGAATCCCCGAAATTCACAAGGGTGCAAGAAGGGGAAAAGATCGGCGACATCCTCGGCTTCGCAGGCAGTCAAGCCGTCTCACCCAGCACCAAAGACCCCTACGTATATGTCACAGGCCAAGTGGTCCTGAACGCCCCCGCCCTTGCCGAAGGTTCCGCCGTCGAAGGCCCCACACTGACACCAGCAGCCATCGCCCATGAACTCGCCCACCTCGTCGGACTGGACCACGTCGATGACGCAAGCCAGCTGATGTACCCGGAAGCAGGCTTTGGGGTATACGCCTACGCCAGTGGCGACCTCACAGGACTAGCGGCCCTCGGACGCGGCACCTGCTCACCAGGTCTTTAACCTGCTGTTGCTGCTGGACTTGATGAGGTTGCTGCTGCAGTGTCAGGAATGGAGGCCGAGATCGAGTGCTCGGAGTGGAAGTGTAGATGGGCTAAGGTCCGAGGCAAGATCCTCGTACCCGCGAGTGAGGCTGGAGCATGATCCTGGTGAGCCGCACGGCGTGACACAGCCGGTCGGCTTTGCGTATCTCGCCTATCCCTAAGAATTCCGGCATTCATCAGACAACAGGCCGGATCAGACGCCCTAGACGCCCGATTGGGGATCGCTGAATGGACGTGACGCGTCTTAGGGTTGCGTTGGGGACTTCCTCCCGGCCCGGCGCTACCACCAGAGGCCGAATAGCAGCAGACATATGTTCAAGGCCTGCGAAATCCAATACCCGACTGTTGTTCTGTTGCCCTCTGCGAGCACGCCGTATAAGTTGCTGGCGAATAGCGACACGGCGAGGAGGCACATAACCACTGCCTCAGCTTTGGTTGGCTGCTTCTTCCAATTCCTCCTGCCCATGCCCTGAGCCTAGCGGTGCAGTCAACTGGTGCGGTGAACGAATGAGCCTCATTTGTGGCTTGGAGAATCATCGTTCGCCGGGCGCCAGCGGAAGCCGCGTTCGGTAAAGGATCCTTTACCGAACGCTCGGCAAGTCGCGTCTTGGTGTACCGCGAGGAACGCTCAGTGATAAGGTGCTCCTTCCGGGCGAACAGCTTCCTTCTCAGTGGGTCGGAGCTGGCGCGGATGCCCCATAGGATGGCCCGGCTCGCCGCGCTCAAGTCCATGGACCGCAAAGCCATCGAACACTAAACCGTCGGTAGGGTTGGCCCATGGCACACCTTGTCGAGCACCTTGAACAGTATCTGGGCACCATTGCCGTGGGGTGGTCAAAGGATGCAGACGGCCACCCGCAGCATGCGCAGGTCATCAGGCTCGTTGACGGGCCGATAGAGGGTGTGACCTCGTATTCGACTCTGGGTCTCAGCCGGTACCCGCTGGCCGTGCCGGGTAAGGCGCCCGTCCGGATGGAGCTCCTGATAATGGTCCGAAGTGGCCACTTTGAGCGCTTCGTCCCGTCGATTTTGCAGCAGCTCGTGGATGGTGTGATCCACCAGGGGCGGGCGCCTCTGCGCGGTGAGGTCATAGGCCCGTGGGGGCCGCTGGATCCCGACACCGGCCTTGAAGCCTTCTACTTCGGTATCCCCGTCTACCAGCCTGAAGCGTTCGCGACATGTGAGGACCCCGAGGGGCCGATCGTCATCTCTTGGCTCATGCCGCTCTATCCCGCCGAAGCTGCCTTTGTCGCGACGCATGGCTGGCCGGCCTTGGAAGACCTCTTGGCCGAACACGACACGGACCTGACGGACTGGCACCGACCTTCGCTGCCAGTCCACACCCCACAGATGGTCGCCGCGGCCGGTACAGGATCCTTTACCGGGCGCTGCCTCACTGCAGCACAGTTGCCATGTATGGCAAGGCTTCCGGAACGCGTTTAAGCCAGTAAAGTGCGATTCATGACATTGGGGGATGCTGTGCCAGGCCTTGCTCGCCGGCCCTGGGCGTTCGCCGGGGTGCGTGATGATCGCTTCGCTGACGCTGTTGGTGTTTGGACTGTCCCAGGTGCCCGTGATCCAGCTACTGCCCTGGTACGTGGTCGCATATCTCCTTATCGGTGCGTGCATCTTCGTCCCGACCAGGAGGCCTCCGTCGCTGCGACAGGCCACGGCATTCCTGCTGCCTGGTGCCCTGCTCGTGGTCCTGGCGTTGTTGAACTTCGGGCTCTGGGCCGGCGGCTGGCTGCTTGGACTACCGGCTTGGGGGTTGCTGCTGAGCCGATGGACGCCGGCGAACCCACTCCCCGTACTGCAGGTCCTGAAGTTCTTGGGCCTGCTGGTGCTCGGTCTGCTCATCTTCACATTCAACGTGATCTTCGTGGTCTTCAGCCCTGGATTATTCGTACTGCCTATCGTCCCCTTGGTCCGGCTGGCCTACCCCGAGTACCGCGCCCGGCCGTTCCAGGCCGGCGTGGAGGTTCTGCTGGGGCTCGCGGTGGTGGTGCTTGCCTTCCCAATTCCCACCCCGGAAGGATCTTGGTCGTCGTCCTGGATTGAAGCAGGAGGAGCCGCGACAGCCGGGCTCATGATCGAATTCTGGGCCTGCGGGCTCCCACGCCGCTCCAAGCGCCTACAACTCAACAACGGAGCCATCGTCTAGCCACTGCCCATCCCCGTGCGGATCTCATCCGCGCCCGGTGAAGGATCCATTACCGGACATCTGAAGGTGCTCCCTTGCCATTAGGGTCGGTCGGGCCCTCCCAGGCAGCCGCGAGGTGCTACGGGCAGGACGTACCGATCGGAACGTTGATTGTTCGGATCTCGTTGGTGGTTTGAATTGTTAACGGGACACAAGCTGCCGTTTTGAGCCGGAATCCCCCTGGATAGACCAGCCAGTCGGCACCAGGCGGCGTGGAAGAACAACCGGGGACATCCAATGTCGTGGCTAAAACTTCACCGTGGTTGCCCCATCCGACTCTCATTCGGTTCTGCCAGGTTTGCGGAACGGTGATCGTGAATTTCTCCCCGGCCCTGATTGCTATCCCGACCTTGGCGAATCGGAACCCATCGTCGCCCGCGGCGGTTCCTAATTGGATTGGATCCGTCGGGCTCCCCGGAGCGCCGCCAGTGATGGCCATTACCCCGCCGGCGATGGGATCTGGGGCGACTTCGGCAAGGGTCGACGCTGTCCTAATCGCATCCGTGCAATCGAAAGTCTGGTTCAGGGACGGTGAAGTGGTGTCCAAAGCTGTTTCGCCAGGCACCTTGGATGTGCACGAGGTGATCATCAGTACAACGAACGCAGCCGTGAGCATCACACTGATTTTTCGAGTCATACTGGCACCCAGGACATGGCACCAGCCTAAGCGAACCCGGTCAATCTTGATCTTGCAGACGAATTATGGCGCTGGCTTGCTGCGTTTTCTGGCTCTACTCCGTTCAACGTCACGTATATAGAAGTCTCTAAGCTGTCCTTCCTTGATAGGCGGAAATCCCTCATTCTCAGCATTGCGACAATATTCTTAAGAATTTGCCAACCAAGGAGAGTGCCTCACTTGCTCATAGTCGTCTACTCTTCGGCTGAAATAGTCAACAATCCGAACGCAGAGGTAGATAACAAAGGATGTTGCAACAAATATTGTTAAAGCAGAAAGGAGGATTGAGGCCGTATCCATTCAGTATCTTTCTTCGCCAAAGTTTCACAAAATTCAGCGTACGTCATTTGATGCGAAGCGGCCGTCCCAGCTCGCCATTCTCCGCGCCACGCGGGGGGCAACCGGAAGAAGGTGCCGGATCCAGCTCATATAAGGGGTCGAGCGCCAGTACTGCACACCTGCAACGGGCCTTAGTCCGTGGCCGAGGGAGGGTCATCGGAGGCTTCCAGCTCGACCGTAGTAGGACGGCCGGTAAGCGATCCTTCACCGGGCGCCCCACCACTACAGGCCGCTGTTCTGCATGGCTGTGTGTTCGCAGCACCAGCTCAGTGAGATGGTCAGTTGCTAACGTGGCGTGCGAATTGAATCCACGTGCCCGTAGTTAGCGTGAGCTGGCCTAGAGCCGAGTTTCTTTCCCGCCGAAAAGACGTCGGTCCAGGTACCGGTTTGATGGTGAGAGCCACATAAGGATCGTGCCGGCTTGGACCGCGGCATATGCTCCCAGCGCCTGTGTGGTTGGGTTCGTGGAAAGCGCGGCGGTGAACAGCACGGCGATTACTGTGAGGAGAAGCCTGGCCGCGCGCACCCGGTACAACATAAGGATTGGCAGGGCCAGGGCGACAATGGTGCTCAGCGCCACCAGGAGCAGGATGCCGTAGTGGAAATAGCCTGAATCGCGGATCTCTGCCGGGATGAACAGGAACCGGACCAAGGTCGCGAGGCCGTAGCCCATCCCGGGGATAAGCCAGAGGAGAACGCTAAGCGCGAGCGTGCTGGGCACGATACGTCCGCCAACATGCATCAGCTGGGCCGCCGCCGCTATTCGCGTCCAAGACTTGCTGCCACTCAAATTCTCCATGTCTGCCATCCAACCATTTACGCACTCGGCACTTCTGGGTCTAACTACTAGCTTGGTCAGCGGAAGAAGACCCAGCTGGCCTGCTGCTTCCACCACATGGTTACGAGTGAACCGATGTGCCCGTTAGCCGGTGGCCCAACGGAATCTAAAGGCGTCCGTTGAGTGATCGGCTAACGGGCACGGTGTAGGTTACGCTGACGGCACGGCTAACTGAAAGGTGCGTGTGCCAACTTCGGGTGGAGGCGCGAGCCGGACAATAGCTCTAACAACAGGAGTGACTTGTGATCAACGTATTTCTCTACGCACTCGTCGCCGTATGTGGCGTCGTGCTGGCATTCCTCAACCTAAATACAGGATCCCTCCTTGCCGGCCTGGGCATGGCCGCCATTGGGACAATCGCCGCCCTTCAACAATTTCGTCGGGTAAGGCGGGAAAACCTACAAAAGCCGTAATGGCTTGCCCGGGGTACCGAACTCGGCCGGTCAAAGTCTCGAGGACAGCTGACAAACCGGCGCTATTTGCTGGTTCCCAGTCCGGAAGGGGATCGGCTTACGGGCGGCGGTGAGGCTCCCCAGAAAAATCGGGATGTTCAAGAATCCAGGTTGAAGCTAGGCTTCAGCACATGAACGAGCACGCGGTTCCCCGTCCTGCCGACGGGTACTTGTTTGAGTTCAAAGGGAAGCAGTCCCTTCGTGAGACGGCTCGCTGGGTATCTGGCGTCGTTTTGGTTTGCGCGGGAGTAGCCATCGCAATCATAGGGACAGCCTCCCATTCGGACTTATCCATGCCGCTCGGGATTGCCGTAGCGGTTCTTGGCGCCATCGTGCTTGTTTTGTACGCACTGACAAAGAGCCGAACGAAGGCCACAGCTGCTGCTTCTGGCGGGGCTGGCAATCGCCATGTGAACAATGGCAGCACTGGACCGCACTCGGTCGCAGCGGATCTTGCCCTTCTCACAGACCTCTATTCGAAGGGCGCCCTCAGCACAGAGGAATTTTCCGCAGCCAAACGTCGCATACTCGAAAGCTGAACATACTGCTACAGCCGTCCAGTAGAGGATCCCTTGACGGGAAGTTCATGGGACTTGCGTAATACTGCTCTGAGTCGGGTCAGGGGGATAGACAAATCATGGAACAGTCCACGAACTCAACTAAAAGACGGCTCAGACGAACTGGAGCGGCCTTCGTAGTTCTTGGATTCACGGTGTGGGCTACTCTGCGCGTGAGTTCGTTCGCCCGTTACATGAGACTGGAGGACTTGGGTCTGGATGTGAACCCAGCCGTTGGTCCAGAGACCTTCAGGAAAATGGTTGAGATGACGCCCACGGATCGCCCGCTCTGGGTTGCAGCCGTGGCCGTTATGCTGCTCGGTCTCGCTCTCTTCGTTGCGGGACTTATCCGGTGGAAGCGCCAGAACTAAGGTCGCAGGAAACATCGAGGACTGGTCGCTTTTGATTGCCGGTGGAGGATCCCTGACCGGACAGGTAGGTCAGCCTGAATCCGATTGCGCGGATGCAATTCGCATTAGGCGGACTCTATTCAGGGCTGTGGTACCAGAAAGTGCGCGACGACTGTCAGGATCAGGACCACCGGCACGACGAAGACGGCGCTTCGCGCTAAACCATCTGTCCAGCCCTTTGCTCTGGGGAAAATAATGATGCCGACGATGAGAGCTGCGAGCAGTACGAAAAGGATGCCGGCGCTAATCAGTGAAGCTCGAACAGGCAACAAATGCGGAGGACACATCGCCGAAAAGCTGACCGCGCATCCCCAGCTAGGCAGGATTGGCTGCGCCATCCAAAGGATCAACAAGCCGACAACGACCAAGCCAACCGCGGCTAGGGGTGAAGGCGAAGTAGAGCGATTTTCGTAGGCCATGAAGCAAGACTATCGATCAGACAATCCCCGGAGTTGGGTCGACTTCGACCCAACTCAGAAGATTGGGCATTGGTCTCCTCGCGCCCGGTAGAGGATCCCTTACCGGACATCTCTCAGTCGTCCTTCTCAGCCTCCGCATGACTCAGCAATGAAGGGGTCGGCCCGCCCGTCTGCTCCGGCACGCTGCTTCGGGCTTGACCGTCCTGAACGAAAGTAATCCTAATTTGGCTCCCCCATTCAAGGACCGACCCTGCGGAAGGATCTTGGGAGGTCACCCAAAACAGCCCCGGCCACGTACGCGAACGGAGCCCAGGCCCGTCAGGGTCCCCGGCTGCGAGACCAAACCCAATGTCCGCCGCCATCTCTTGCGCAACATGCACAGGCTGCCCAACAAGATCGGGAACAGTCATCATTCGACGTTCAACCATCTCGGCACCTCCTGTGAGCCTGAACAGCAAGAAGGGTGCAACCGAACCTTCTGCCCACCACAATACTGTTGGCTACCGGGTGCGGCGCCCGGTAGAGGAACCCTCAGCGGGACAGTTTGGTGCTGGTGCTCGTTCCAGTGGCTGTTCACGTCACTTGTGATCACACCATGCGGTCGGGGCACTTACTGCCGAGGCCTAGACTTATGCAAATGTCCGACTCGTAGGAATGCTAATCACGATGTTTGAAACTTTTGCCAAGAGCTTTACGCCATCGTCCCGAGAGTCCGCCGCCTCAAGAAATACGCCCGATGATGCGGTTCCAATCCTCCAAAACCTCTTCGAGACATACGGTGGTACAACTTTCGAGGGTGGCCTTTACCGCGTTCACGACGTCGCCTCGTCCAGGGAAGCCTCTGAAGCCGCTGCATTTGCATTTCCCGCCCTCAAGGCACCCCTGCTTTGTTTCGGATTCGACTGGTTGGGGCGCCAATTTGCCCTCGACTTCCGGAGAGGCTCGGCTGAGAAACCTGGGGTAGTGCTCTTGGAACCAGGAACCGGAGAAGCATTGGAGGTACCCGTTGCCTTCTCTGACTTCCACGACTACGCACTCTTCAGATACAGGGATTCCTGCTTGTTTCCCGAAGCTCTTGAGGATTGGTGCGCCGGGGGCGGGCCCGCACCTGAGTTCAATCAGTGCATCGGCTACAAAACGCCCCTGTTTCTCGGAGGCAGCGACGATGAATCAAATTTGGAACTAACTGACATCGACGTCTACTGGTCAATCATGGGACAGCTCATAGTCGCCACCCGCGATCTTCCGGATGGCGCTTCAATTTCAAGCTTGGGGATAGGTAACTGAGGCAGGGCTTCCTGCGGTGAAGGTTAATAGAGGGGATACGTTTTCCTCCGGCCCGTACGAAGTCGTTACTGCCCAGCCGTTCCGAAGGGTTAGGCCCTGCATAACTTCTGTCCCCGAAGGGGAACGTCTTACGGAACAGGCAACCGATGCAAAGCCAATTACAAGGATTCCCGAACTGACAAGGAGTCCAATATGGCGGAGGGTGCGACGTCGAACCCAGTGGCGCGGGATCCAGACCAATTAACCCCTACCAGGATCCGGTCTTGTTCGAGGCCTGGGAGCCACTTTGAGCGCCATTCGTCCAGAGGAATTGAAACGATCTGGAAGTCCTTGTAGGCAGCCACCGAGGACACGATCCTTTCGGCACGGGTCATCAACGACCAGAAAGGCATGCTTCGTTGCCTATCCTTCCCAACAGGTGCCGGATATCCGTTTTGGTCGTGAACGGTCCAAACCATCCTGCCTCCGAGGACTTCGTCGTAAAACGCGCTTGCCTGCGCAGCACTGATGTTCATAACCACATCGTGCCAGAAGGCGTTGTCCCGTACGAGGATCCCCTTGCGGACAACGGTAAGGCCCCGTAGCCAGTGCGTAACATTCGTAATACGATTGCCTGTATGGAGCGCAGAATGCAGGGACGGGAGATCTCGGAAACCGAGATCGATCAATGGGTTAAGGAAGCCGAGGCGGGTTACGACGTCGAGGAGCTGAAATCGCGGATGGGGCGCCCCGCTCGGGGCGCGGAAGCGTCACAGGTTATTCCCGTACGACTGACGGCCGAGGAACTTGCGGGCGTAATGGCACGTGCGGAGCGCGAGCACCTCAATCGCTCCGAAGCGATCCGGGCCGCCTTGGCCGCCTGGTCGCACGCGGCGTGATCGTCCGCCGCTCCGCACATAAGCACGGGATCAGTTCCGCGGACGGGATCGAGGCGGCGACCTGGCCACTGGTATCGGTCCCCTTGGACGATGAGGACCCGCGCAGGTTCCTCCGTCTTGGTTTTGATACCCACGGCCGACTACTGGAACTCGTGGTGCTGGTCTGGGATGACGGTAGCGAAGAACTCATCCACGCGATGAAGTGCCGCCCCCAATACTTCGGAATGCTTGGCTAGCACCCCCCTCTCCCCGGAGCACCGAGACGACCCCCGGGCTGTGCGTTAGAAAGGCGGCTGCCGTTTGCGGAGGAGGCCACCGCGGCCGCGCGGGGCAGAAACGTCGAAAGCACTCGCGTCCGGTCAGAGATCCTTTACCGGGCAGGTCTCATCATTTTGTTAGGGTCCCTTCGCTGGCCTCGAGCCGGGCACGGACTTCAATCGGCTGAATGTCATACCCCGTTGCGCGAACGCCCGACCAGTTGAGACCCACGAGAATGCCATCTCGGTCGAGTCCATCAATCCACTGCGTGCGCCACAGAGCGAGAGGGATTTCCTCTATTTCGAACGCGCTATACGCCGGAATGCTGCTGATCACTTTCTCGGCTCTGCTTCGGAGCGACCAGAACGGCATGCTGCGTTCGCCATCTCCATTGTGGGGTGCAGGGAAACCGCCTGAATCACGGATTCCCCAGACTTGCTGGTGCAAGATGACCTCTTGGTAGAAACGGCTCGTCTGGGCTGCGCTTATACTCACACGCACAGCCTAAATCACTGCCCTCAATCGGCTCTGAAAGAGATTCCCCGAACAAAGGTCCCCTTGAGGGATCGAACTACGGGCATGCCAGGCCCGTACTTAAGAGGGACGGCAGTTTATGCTCAGCCCGTCCAGCAAACTACCCGGAAGGAATTTCGTTCAACAGGGCGAGCACAGACCGAAATGGCTCGGCGTCGAATTCCAGACGCCGAGGCACGGACCAGGCTTCGGCTGCGTCCACGGCATCCCAGATGGCGTGGACGCAGTATGCATACGGATCAGCCGGGGGGGTCGTTCGGTACCGCTATCTGAACCTTTAGGTGGCGGTCGGCCTTGCGGAACGTCCCTGTGCGAACTCCTTGGAACTCAGGACCGGCAATATGCCCAGGGACGTGGAACTCGACATTAATTCTGAAATCCGACTCAATCTGGCACGCTATGCCCGACAGATCCCTTGATAATCGCATGAGCGCCTCCCGCCAGACCTTACTCTGGGCAGTAAAGCCGCCGACAATGACTCCGACGGAGAGTGCTTTAGGCCGGCCGGGCATTGATTCAATCACGGCATTGCACTTTCGAATTCTCCGTCCACGCTAAGGTCCCATGCCTCCACCCCAGCCGCCTAAGAAAATGTCCGGTCTTCCAAGGGCCGTGAAACAAAGCAGCCAGGGCGGGAAGCAATCATCCACAAATCATGCCAGGGCAGCCCCCGGCACTCTAACCTGGTCGATGCATTGGCGCCCCGATTCGTTTCGGCTTCCTCAGGCTCCGGTCTTATTAGCTGCGTTTATGCCGACCGATGCTTACGGAACTTTGACTCCGGGAATGTTGCTGTTGCAAGCGAGAGGAGGAGGTGGCGTCACGTGGAGGTCTACTTCCTGGCCTTCTTGAACCCGTTTCCGGGACAACCCCTCGTGCCCTTACCGCCAGGTTGGCCACGACAACAAACGTTATTCGATATGTCCTCGATAAACCACGGGGTGACTGAGCGTACGACCAATGAACTGAAACGCGCACCGGTTTCTGGACGTCCGGTCAGGGATCCCTTACCGGACGCGGGAAGACGCTCTGAGTCATGATGTCACCAGGGCGTCCCTCGAAGATCGATGTCGCCGTTCGGCCACTCACTTGTATGGCAAGTCGACGAGCAGATGAGCGTTGGCCCTTCCTGAGACACGATGACTGATTTCTGGTCCGCGCGGGACAAGCGCCGTTCCGTGGCGTGCACCTGAACCCACCCGGCCGACTCGTAGAAGGGGACCACCTCCTTCCGGCATCCGAGGAAACCGAAGTGAGCTTCGGCTTCATCGCGCATCGCTTTCTGAGCGTGTCGCATAGCTCGGCCGCCGAGACCGGTACCGCGAAAGCGTGGATCAACCAGCACGCCTCCCGTGCCAGCCACTAGGACGTCGTCGGCTCCTACTGAGATCACACGACGCTGAAAGCCCACATGCGCCACCAACACAGACCCCTGAAACGCCAGCACATGGAAATCCGCCGGAGAATAGCCGTAAGGCGCGTGCGGGTTCCATCGGCCGTAATCGCTTAGATACTCGGTGTCGAAAAGCTTTTGCATTGCGGCAAGTTCCATCATGCCGAGGTCTTCATGCCTATGCAGCCTCAGGGCTTCCGTCATCGTTCGAACCTATCTCGTCACATCGAAAAACATCGACACGATAGTCGTCCGATAGCCGATCCCTCAGCGGGCGAACAGTCAGCGACGTTCATGCGGATTCTGTCATCATCAGGTGATGATCATTCGCAGCACACGTTTAGTCCTTGAGTCGATCTCGCCGAAGCTTGCTCAGCGCATCGCGGAACGAGAGGAGCTCCCCGGCGATGACTGGCACTCAGAGTACCCCTTCGCAGATGAACTCAATCCACTCCGATCGCTTGCTAAATCGAAGGACCCGGATCCAAACTTCACGATGTACTTGATCCGACGGAACTCTGATGGTCAGGCAGTCGGTGGAATCGGCTTCTCCGGCCCACCCGACGCGCGGGGTCGCGTCCAATTGGGCTACGGTCTGGTACCGAGCGCTCGGGGCTTCGGGCTGGCTACGGACGCGGTAGTACTCGTCATCAATCACGCGAGCCAACACGGTGCGATGCTCGCCGCGGCGAACACGAATCTGGATAACGTGGCTTCGCAGCGCGTCCTCACAAAGAACGGATTCATCGAAGTGGCACGCGACGATTCGCTCGTCTACTTCGAACGGGACCTGAGCGCCCGTTAAAGGATCCTGTTCCGGGCGGTCAGGCCAGGGGTAGTGGCGCAACCCGATGAGGCACGTCTTTGCGAATCGCCCAGCGGCATATGGCTGCCGCTGCGCCGACTGTGGCCCACGGGAGGAGCAGCAGGGGTTGCCAGCCGAGACCTAGGACGCTTCCCAGACCCCAGAACGCGAGTGTGGGAACCGCGAAGAAGGCCGCGATGTGAATGCTTTGATTCCGGACTGGCCGCAAGAGATAGGCCAATATCCAGGCAAGTGGCGCCCCGACCACCAGAGAAATTCCGACACTGTAGAGAACCTTCATGCCCAGCAGGCCCCACACATACCCGCTACGGCTACCCTCGTTCGCGGCGGGAACGCCATATGCTGCCACAACCACGATGAGCAGTACGCCTGTCCAGAGCGAAGTAGCGACTAACCAGCCCTTGATGAACGCGTACGAGTCCAAAACCACCCTGTGCGACGGAGCCCTCTGCGGCTCCGTCTCGTCCCCCAACGCCATGTACCAAGCCTACCTATGCACAAACCCCTTTGGGACTGCCCTTATGTTGATCCCTTCACCTAAACCCCCTGGGTGATCGCAGGGCCCGTTCAAGGATCCTTCACCGGGCAGTACTGCGGGCTCACGGTTCATCCACTAGGCTCGCTTTTGGTCCGGTGTGGGCCTTGACCCGGCTACGCCGGACTGATTGGGGGCACATCCATGGTGGGAACTGGCAGTACATCAAAGAGGGCGATTGGCCTGCCAGCGCTGGTTGTTGTGCTGTCACTGGGACTTGCAGGATGCTCTTATGAGGGTGCTCCAGCCCAGGCGGAACCGGTTGCCGTCCAGACCACCCACACTGCAGTTGCGTCTTCCGCCGCGAAACCGGCCCTGAGTGGAGAAACCGTGCGGGACTCGTTTGGCAACGCGGACTTCTACACCACCGTTCCGGGAGACACCCTCTCGTCCGTCGCGGCGGCGTACAAGCTGTCCGAGGCGAAGGTCTCTGGGTTCAACGGACTCCAGCCCGGAGCTCCTATCGCTCCAGGCACAAGGCTGCGGCTGATTCCAGACGGTCCCATGCCGGGCGCCAAGGGCGCTGCCGTGGTTGACGCAAACGGCGTTCCGACGGGTTACACAATAGAGCCCGAAGACAGCCTGGCCGGCATCACCTACCGGTTCAACCTGACCGATGAGCAGTTGGCGGAAGCGAACAAGGTCGCGTTCACGTACGAGAAGGGAAATGTCTTCTTTATCCGGGCGGGCAACCACATCCAGCTCCAGAAAAACCCTGTTGATAGCAGATCCGGCCGAGGAATAAGCGTAAACAATTCGTTCGGCCAGACCATCTTCTACACCACGGTCGACGGCGACTCATTCGACAGCCTCGGGTACAAATTCCGGTGCACTACCGACCAGTTGCTCCGGTGGAATCCGACCCTGACCGCTGGTCAGCCCATCCCCGTAGGCACCCAGGTCAGGCTCATGCCCGGCGACGTTACAATAGATGGCTCGCACGGCACTTTCACCACCGACGCCGACGGCATTCCCCTGACCTACACCACGGCAACCGGGGACACAGAGCGTCAGATCGCCTTCCGCTTCGGGGTGCCGGAGATTGCGGATTTAGAATCGGCGAACCGGCCACTCACCGGCACAGACCGCGTCTGGTACGACTTCACCCACCTAGCCTCCGGAGAGCTGGCGCCAGGCCAGACCATCAGCCTGAACCTGACCAAACCTATCCACCAATGAGGCCTCATTTTCAAAGTACTGTTTGCTACTCGACGCTAAGCTCAGTCAGGTCTGAGTGAACTGAAAACTTTGGGGAGAGTTATGGACGCTGGTCCGCTGAACTTCGTTGTCCTGTCGGTAGTGTTTGCCGCCGTCTTCTTCTATGTCCTCTATCGCGTTGTTAGAGCGGCAGTCCGTGACGGTATCGTCCAAGCTGACGAGCGAAGGGCAGCAGATAACGACCTTGAGCGTGCGTAAGCAGGAACGTCTTCCGCATAGCAAACGCGCATAAGCCCAAGACGGTCCGGCTCCCCCTGATGGGCCGGGGATGCGTTCCCGTACGTGGCCGGGGCTGTTCTGGGTGACCTCCCAAGATCCTTCCGCATGGTCGGTTCTTGAGTGGGGGACCCAAATAAGGATTGCTTTCATTCAGGACGGTCAAGCCCGAAGTGATGTGCCTGAGACGGGCATGCCGACCCCCTCACTGAAGAATCATGCGGAGGCTGAGAGGGACGAGTAAGAGATGTCCGGTGGAGGATCCCCGTAAGGGCGTTGCGCCGGCAGTTCTCAAATTCTGGTGACCCGACGGTTACGCTCACCTTATGAAGCGTCGGGGCATCGGGGAGGGCTGCACTCCTGTGGCGGTGGCCAGAAATGCCGAGGGAAGGTGGCTGGTGCCGCAGTCTGCGCCGTATTTGACTCCACCCGCCAGCGTCACCTCAATTTATGTAAGGGCGGCAACCCCGTCCGGCAGCCGCACGGCCGGAGAGCTACCGATAACAACAAGATCGACGGGTGATAGCCCTTACGGCCCTGGGTGTGGCGGTCCGTTCGACTTCGAGCCAGTCCACGTGAATTTCAGCTGAAGGCGGGCTCCCTTCATGTGTTTCCGTCCGCCAAGGGATCTTCCTGCCGCGCGTTCCACCTGTTAGTCAGCGTGCCGGATGCATCGCGGTCCTGTGCTCGGTAGTCTCAGCGAGTGACGGATTACCGGCAACATCCCAGCGTCGTGGCACATTGGCGGGGCGACACATTGCAGCCTCTTTCGGAAGCCTTGGACGCAGAAGAGACCATATGGTTTGCGCTGCCCCCGGAACCAGATGCCGAGCAAATGTGGGAAGGCCTGAGCGGCCGTGTCGAAGCGGAAGGCACGGCGACAATTCTCGCTGTGCCGGCTTATCTCTACGACATTAACTTCGGCGACCGGGTGACCGTGATGCGCTCAGGAGAAAACGCCCTCGTAGCAACAGGCGTAGACCACGACGCCCGCAACTTCACATTCAGAATCCTGCTAAAGACGGACGACGACGGCGCATGGGAGCCCCTGGCCGTTGAGCTGGCTCAGCTGGGGTGCCTGCTTGATGTCATGTCTCCGCGATTTTTCGCCATTTCATGTGGTGAACCTCTGACGCAGGAAATCGCCGATCGACTGCAGGCACTTGAACGCAACGGCGTTCTGTATTACGAGACTGGCAGAACCCAGCAACCGGGGCGGAAACTAGGTTTTCGCTTCATATAAAACGCTGCGCGCTTCCACAGGGTATGTCTTAGAGGAGCGCCCGCTGCTCCTGAGCACCGTACCTGTATTGGGCACCGTACCTACGTTGAGGACTCCGATGAATACGCAAGCTGCCAGCCACAACACCAGGCCCCTCTCACTGTTCTGCGCCTTTGCACTCAAACAGGCCGTGGAGCACACCATCCTGCCCGCCTATGCCAAGGCAGGAGGGCCGCCGGTGGAGGCCGTCTTCGAGCCCACTTTCCGGCTGCTCACCAGGATTAAGGCAGGCGCCCGTCCGGATGTGATCGTCGGGATCACCGGCGCCCTGGCGGACCTTGCCGCTGCGGATATCGTGCGGGACGCCAGGCCCGTCGCCCGGACCGGGGTGGGTGTGGCGGTTCCACCCGACGCTCCGGTTCCGGACATCAGCACCGTGGAGGCATTCATCAGCGCGGTGACCGGCGCCCGCTCCGTGGCCTACTCCCGCAGCGGACCCAGCGGCATCTACTTCGCCGGGCTGCTGGAAAGGCTAGGCATTGCGGAGCAGGTTGCGCCCCGGGCCACCGTGATTGATTCCGGCCCCACGGCGGCGGCGCTGCTGGATGGCCGCGCCGCCGCCGCCATTCACCAGCTCAGTGAACTGATCCTGGTTCCGGAGGCCAAGATCGTCGGGCCCCTTCCGGAGGCCATTCAGGAGTACACGAACTTCGCGTCGGCGTTGGGCCCGGCATCCCAGGCTGCCGAAGCCGCGGAACTGCGCGATTTCCTGCACGGCCCCGAAGCACGCACGGCCTACGCGGCGAACGGGTTGGAAGTTTCTCAGAAAAAAGCTTGACGCTTCAACTTAATAAGTGTACATTTAGTTGTAGCTTCAAGTAGCGCATCGTCAAGCAGAACAGAATCTGATGAAAAATTTCCTCGCCCGCCTTTTCGGAAAGAAGAACACCATGAGTGACATCACCATCATCGGCAACGGCAACATGGCTCGCGGCATCGCAACCCGTGCCCTCGCAGCAGGAAAGCAGGTTGAGATCCTCGGCCAGGACGCCTCGAAAGCGCAGGCCCTGGCCAACGAGCTCGGCGCAGGCGTCAGCTACGGCACCACGGCCACCGCGCCCCAGGGCAGCATCGTTGTCCTCGCCGTTCCGTTCGATGCCGCCAAATCCGTCGTCACCGCCTACGGCGAACAGCTCGCCGGCAAGACGGTTGTGGACATCACCAACCCGGTGAACTTCGAAACCTTCGATTCCCTCGTGGTGGAACCGGGATCCTCGGCCGCCGAGGAAATCGCAGCACTGGCCCCGGCAAGTGCCAACGTGGTCAAGGCCTTCAACACCACCTTCGCCGGCACGCTGGTGGCGGGAGAGTCCGCCGGCAAGCCGCTGGACGTCTTCATCGCCGGCGACAACCAGGATGCCACCAAGGCAGTCAGCAGCTTCGTCAGCGCCGCCGGAATGCGCCCGCTGGTAGTGGGCCCGCTCAAGCGCTCCCGCGAACTCGAGGGCTTCCAGTTCGTCCTCATGACCATGCAGGCCAACCCCGAGTTCGCCGACTTCAACTGGGACACCGGGCTCGCCGTCACCAAGTAGAACCACAAACAAAAGCCAAGGGCACGACGGCGGGACCTCCTGCCGTCGTGCCCTTTGCCTTTGTGCCCCGGAGACTTCGCGCCCCCGGGCTTGAAGGTTCGGCTCCTCAGAGCTGCGGCAGGACCTGGTCCCGCACCTGCCTTCGAAGGATTTTGCCCAGCATGGAACGTGGCATGGCGTCGACGGCCACGATCCGGCGCGGCACCTTGTAGCCGGCCAGGTGCTCCCGGCAGTGTGCGCGGAGGGCTTCCTCGTCCAGCGTTGTGCCGGGTTCGAGCTCAACGGCCGCGGACACCAGCTCGCCGCCCTGCTCCAGCGGCTTGCCAATCACCGCCGCGTCCTTCACGTCCGGGTGGAGCCGCAGGACTGACTCCACCTCACTGGGCGAGACGTTGAAGCCGCCGGTAATGATCAGTTCTTTCGCCCGGTCCACCACCGTGACAAAACCGTCTGCATCGACCGTGACGATATCGCCGGTCCGCAACCAACCGTCCGCGGTGAGGGTCTTCGCCGTTTCCTCCGGATTGTTCCAGTAACCCCGGAACACCTGGGGACCCTTGATCAGGAGCTCCCCCTGCTGGCCGGGCACCACTTCCACGCCGGGGTCATCAAGCTGCACCACCTTCATCAGCGTGGACGGGAAGGGCACGCCGATGGTCCCCGGCCGCCGGCTCGGGTGGAAAGGATTACCGAGCGCCACCGGCGAGGATTCGGTCATGCCGTAGCCCTCCACCAGCAGGCCGCCGGACACGGATTCCCACAGCTCCACCACATGGTCCGGCAGGTTCATTGCCCCGGAAATGCAGTACTTGCAGGAGCGCAGCGAGATGCCCTTTTCCCTGGCCGCCATCGCGGTGCGCTCGTAGATCGGCGGGACAGCGCAGTAGACGGTGGCCGGTGATTTCTTCATGGCCGCAAGCACCAGATCGGTGTCGAACTTGGGGAAAAGCACCAGCAGGCCCTGCTTGCGGATGCCGAACGTGAGGTAGAGGGTCATGCCGAAGGCGTGGAACATCGGCAGGATGGCGTAGAGGACTTCCTTGCCATACTCGGCGCCCTGCATCCATGCCTCCCCCTGGAGGGCATTGGAGTAGAGGTTGAAGTGGGTGAGCATGGCGCCCTTGGGCCGGCCGGTGGTCCCGGACGTGTACTGGATGACCGCCAGGTCATCCACCGAGGGCCGCGGATGTGCCGGTTCAATCCGGCCGTGATCCAGCAGCTTCTTCCACGGTGTGGTTCCCGGAGCCGGCGCGGTCAGGGAGGCCCTGGTCGCACGCAGTTTCCCCACCGGCAGGCCCAGCGCCAGGCGTTTGACGGCCGGGAATGCTGCCAGCAGGTTGACCGAGACAACGTGGTCAATCTCGATGTCGGCCGGGAACTCCCGGACGGCGGCGGCCGCCTTGTCCCAGGTGATGACCACCCTGGCCTGGTGATCCTCAAACTGGTGGCGGAGTTCCCGGGACGTGTACAGCGGGTTGTGTTCCACCACCACGGCGCCCAGGCGGAGCACCGCGTAAAAGGCCACCACGTGCTGCGGGCAGTTCGGCAGGATCAGTGCCACCCGGTCACCGGCCCGCACCCCCAGCTGCCGGAGGCCTTCGGCGGCACGGTCCACCTGCTCGCCGAGCTCGGCGTAGCTGGTGCGACGGCCGAAGAACTCCAAGGCCGGGGCCGAACCGGCTTCGGCCACGGATCGTTCAAACATCGCCGTCAGGGACTCCGTCGGCAGCTCAATCTCCGCCGGAACACCGGGCTGGTAATTCTTCACCCACGGCTGGACAGCCAGGTCCTCCATGGCGTCAGGGCCGCCCAAAGGTGAGTACACGCCCGGCCTCGGTCCATCCCGAGCCCAGGAAGCGGTCCGCCTCATCCAGGTCGACGATCAGGATCAGGGTGTGCGCGCCGTGGAGGTACGCCTCCTCTGCCAGCGTGGCCAGCAAGGCCGGCTCGTAGGCGTCCCTGTCCTGCGGAGTCTCATACCGGAGGTTGCCGATGACTGCCGCGGCCTCGCCGACACTGATGCGCCCGCCGCCAACCGGATGGTCGAACACGGAGATCTCGGCGACGTCGTAGTCCCCCATGGGAGCCGAGGCAACCTGGGCGTCCTCCGGGAGGGAGTGGGCCGCGGCTATCTCGGCAGTGGCGGCAGTGAGGAGGACGTATTCGCCACTGGCCGAGAGCCCCTGCTGCTGGGCTTCGGCCCGGGCGTCCGAATCATCCGTATCCGCCGGGATAAGAACAGCGGAGCCCTCGGCGTCCGGCTCCACCCCGCGGACTCGGCCCCACAGCTCGGCCCATTCACTGAGATGATCCTGTAGTTCGGACATGTGGCGCTCCTCGACTCGGCGGCGGTTCAAGACGATTCTTGCACCACCGCCCCACAGCCGCTAAACCGTTCCCGCCTGGGCGTGCTCTGCGAGGACGGCATCGATCTGGCCTGCCGCCAGCCTCATGCCCTCGTCCATGCCCATCTTGACCATCTCCTCCATCTGCTCTTCGGATTCGAAGGTGGACATGATGGTCATCCGGGTGCGGCCGCCGAGGTCCTCAAGGTCCACGGCCGCGTGGGTGATGCCCATGGCGTCCACGGGAGCGCCGTCGTCGTCCGCGAAGCCGTCGTCAAACTCGAGTTTCCTTGGCGCGTCGATGGCGGTGAACTTCCACCAGCCGCCGGCCTTCTCGCCTTCGGGCCCGGTCATGAAGTAGCTGGCCTTGCCGCCCGGCTTGAAGTCGAACCCGTTGAACGTGGCGGGCCAGGTGGGCGGTCCCCACCAGCGTTCGAGCTGCCGGGGATCCTCCCAGATCTGCCAGACGCGTTCGACGGCGGCGTCGAACTCCGCGACGAGGGTGAAGCTGAGTGCCTCGAGATTCTTGGTGGAACTGATAACAGGCATTGCCGTACCTTCCTTATCCTTCAGCCAGAATGTCCGCAATCCGGCCGGCACGCTGCCGCCAGATCGCCTCATACTCATCGAGCAGTCGGCGGGCCTTCTGCAATCCGTCGTGGTTGCCCCGCACGATCTGCTCCCGTCCGCGCTTCTCCTTGGTCACCAGTGAAGCACGCTCCAATACCGCCACGTGTTTCTGAACGGCGGCAAAGCTCATGGCGTAGAGGGCAGCAAGCCCGGAGACGGAATACTCCGCCCCGGTCACCCGCCGGACGATGTCCCGGCGGGTGGCGTCCGCGAGCGCCTGGAACAGGCGGTCCACGTCGGCATCACTGAGCTGATCTACAACCATTTGGTTGTACCATACGCCGGGGGCCAGGATGCGTCAAGGGATTTCCCGCCCGCCTTCCGGCTAAGCTGAACGAATCCCGCCCCGCCCGAGATCACCCGGAGGCCGCGTTGAGCCAGCGCTCGAAACCAGGACCCGCGGTCAACCGCGGCCCGGCTGCAGCCACGGCCCGGACGCCACTGAAGCTGATCCCGGCAACCCTTGTCTCGGCGTCGGGCTTTACCCTCTTTGCGCTGGAAAACCGGACGGTCGGATTCATCCTGCTGGCTGCCGCGCTGGTGGTGGCCGGATTCATCAGCCGCCGGCTGCTCATTGACCTCGCATTGATTGCCGTGGGTTTGGCGGCCATGAGCGCCGTGCCCATCACCACGGACATCAGCACCGGGCACATGCTGGTCATGGGGACGGCGATGATTGTGGCCGTTGGGATTCCTTATGCGGTGTCCCGGTTCATCACCAGGGACCATGCCATCAGCTACCCCCTCAGGACCGGGGAGCCATGGACCGGCGCGGAGAAGTGGTACCTGCTGGCCGTGCCGCTGCTGGGATATCTGATCCTGCCGGTCTACATGATCAGCACCGACGTGTACCGGAACTGGCCGGCGGTCAGCGATCCGGAGGGCATCGGTCGGCTGTTCCTGGGCACCAATGCGCTGGGCATCTGGGATGAACTTTTCTTTATCTGCACCGCCTTCACGCTGCTGCGCCGGCATCTCCCGGACTGGCAGGCCAACCTGCTGCAGGCGGTCCTGTTTACGTCATTCCTGTGGGAGCTGGGGTTCCACGCGTGGGCGCCATTCTTCATCTTCCCGTTCGCGCTGCTGCAGGCGAAGCTGTTCACCATCACGCGCTCACTGACCTACATCGTGGCCATCCACGTGCTCTTTGACTTCGTCCTGTTCCTGGTGCTGGTACATGCGCACAACCGCGCCTGGATCGACATTTTCTTCCACTGAGAGTCCGGCCGTCGGCCCAAAAAGACGGACGTAACAGGCCGCGACACGAACGTGGAATCCATCACACTTTCGCCGTTTCGGTTGTCAATTACCGGGTTCACCATGAACTATGAAGTTGGGGCCGCTGTGCCCCGCACACCTAAATCAGCAATCCTCACCGACGAGGATGCGGCCTATTCAAGGATGACCAGGCCGTTAACTGCATGAGCGAAAGTACTGACAATGACGTTTGATTCCAGCCACTCTGTCTCCCTCAAGATCTGGGACCGGTCCACCATTGACCACACCCTCGACGCCGCAGCACAGGATCTATCCGTCAAGGCAAACACCACCAAGTGCCGTATCGCGGTCCACGCCAGTGGCCCCAACACCTTCACGCTGACCGTCCGCAGCGACGACCGTCAGCTCGTCACCGCGTAACGGCTTCAAGCCAAAAACCGGAAGCGGACGGCCGCCGGAGTCTCATGGGATTCCAGCGGCCGTCCCCTTCTTTTTTGCAACCGCGGGGCTCCGTACGATAGGTGGGTCACACTGGGCAGCCGACTCCTTGAAAGAGGGGTATGGTGGAGGCAAGTGCATGTATATGCATGAATTCAATGGATCGACGAAGGAGAATGCCCCATGAAGGCATGGCAGTTCAACGGCACCAACAACCCATTGGAACTCAACGAAGTGGCAGAACCGGCCGCCGGTCCGGGCCAGGTGGTGGTCAGCGTCAAGGCCGCCGGAGTATGCCACTCCGACGTCACCGCCCTGGATGACGCCGGGTGGATGCCGCTGTTCCCCCAGCTCCCCCGCACCATGGGCCACGAAAATGCCGGCGTTATCACCGAGGTGGGCGAAGGCATGGACCACTGGAAGATCGGCGACCGCGTCGGCCTCTCCCCCGTCATGAGCGACGGCGACGCCCTCGGCTACGGCAAGTGGGACGGCGGTTTCGGTCCCAAGCTGGTCGCCACGGACGACAACCTGGTCAAACTCCCGGAGGAGGTCAGCTTTGAACTCGGTGCGATGGCAACGGATGCCGGACTGACCGCCTACCACGCCATCATGGCCGTCGGCGGCGCCAAGGCCGGCATGAGGGTGGGCGTGATCGGCCTCGGCGGCCTCGGGTACATCGGTGCGCGCGTGGCCGTGCTCGCCGGTGCAGAGGTGTACGGCGCCGAAGTGAATCCCGAGACGCAGAAGCTGGCTGACGAGATCGGCCTCGCCGGAGTTGCGGACTCCATCGAAGCGTTCAAGGACAAGAAGCTGGACCTCATTGTTGACTACGCCGGATTCGGCACCACCACGGCTGCTGCCTTGGAAACATTGGCAGAGTTCGGCACCCTGGTGCAGGTTGGCATGGGCCGCCTCGAATCCACCATCAACACGTATCCGCTGATCATCAACCAGCTCTCCATCAAGGGCTCCAAGTCGGGCACCAAGGAGGACCTCGAAAACCTCTACGCCCTGATGAAGTCCGGCGAACTGAACCCGCCGATGAACCTCATCACCCAAGCGGACATCCCCGAGGCGATCGACAAACTGCGCAAGGGCGGCGTGGTGGGCCGCTTCATCGCAATGTACGAGAACTAGCGCCTTCGGTACCGCAGCAAAGCCGGTACCACCGCAAAACAGAAGCGTACGACGACGGGTACCTCCCGCCGTCGTACGCTTCTGTTTTTCGCTTTGTCGGCGCCATCCACGCTTTAGCGGCGCCTCCACCCGCCGGACGTTCGCCTACCAGCGCGGGTGGATGGAGTCCCGGAAGTAGCGGTCATAGATCCTGCGGACACCGGCGTCGAACTCGTCGGTAATTTTCACGGCGGCCGCTGCGGCGTTCACCCTCGCCTGGTCGGCGTTTCGGGCGCCGGGAATTACCGCGGTGACGCCGTCCTGGGCGGCTATCCAGGCAATGGCCGCCTGCGCTGAACTGGCCCCGGAAGGGACCAGCTGTGCAAACTCGGCCGCGGCACTGAGCCCCAGTTCGTAGTCGACTCCGGCAAACGTTTCCCCGACGTCGAACGCCTCGCCGTTGCGGTTGTAGTTCCGGTGATCGTTCTCCGCGAAGGTGGTCTCCTTTGTGTACTTGCCCGAGAGCAGGCCGGATGCCAGCGGCACCCGTGCGATGACGCCCACGCTTGCCGCCTTCGCGGCGGGGAGGACCTGGTCGAGCGGCTTGAGCCGGAACGCATTCAAAACGATCTGGACAGACGCGGTCCCCTGGTGGCGGATCGCCTCCAGCGCCTCCTCGGTGCGCTCCACGCTGACACCGTAATTGCGGATGGCACCCTCGGATACCAGGGTGTCCAACGCGTCGTATACTTCGGCGTTGCTGTAAACCGGCTTGGGCGGGCAATGCAGCTGGACCAGGTCGAGGGTGTCGGTACCCAGGTTCCTGCGGGACCGGTCCACCCATTGACGGAAGTTGGCCAAGGTGTAGTTTTCCGGCCGCTGCTCCACACGGCGGCCCATCTTTGTGGCCACGGTGATGGCCTGCCCTGGATTGTCCGCGAGGAACTTCCCGATAGCCAGCTCGCTCCGCCCGTCCCCATAGACATCAGCCGTGTCAAAGAAGGTGACACCCGATTCCACGGACGCTGCCAGAATGGCCTGGGCCTGGGCAGGGTCCACGTTGCCCCAATCTGCGCCGAGTTGCCACGTGCCGAGCCCCACGATGGAGACACTACGTCCGGTCTTGCCCAAAATCCGCTGTTCCATTCCTCGACTATAGGGCCGGGGACACGCGGGGCGGCGAAGCTCTGGCTTTCCTCTGTCCGCGCGGCAAGGATGAAGCATGGACCGAATTACGGTAGTGGTCAACGGCCGGGCCCGCGAGTGCAACGGCGTCAGCCCGCACACCCGCCTCCTTGACTGGTTGCGAGCGGAAGGTCTCACCGGCGCCAAGGAAGGCTGCGCGGAGGGTGAATGCGGGGCGTGTGCCGTCCTGGTGGCGCGGCCGGACGGGCCCGACCGCAGCCGCTGGACCTCGGTAAACGCGTGCCTGCCTCCTGTCATGGCCTTCGACGGCCAGGAGATCATCACGGCGGAAGGCCTGGGCACGGCCTCCCTGCCCGGCGCCGCCTGGGACCTCCATCCGGTCCAGCGGGAAATGGTGGACCGGGGCGGATCCCAGTGCGGATACTGCACCCCGGGCTTTATCTGCTCGATGGCGGCCGAGTATTACCGCCCGGACCGGAGCCCCGCCCGGGCCGGCGCGCAGCCCGGAACGGGAACCAGCGCCCGGCAGGAAACCGGGCCCGGCGCCGTCGGTGAGGAGCACGCCACCGGCCATGAATCCGGCCCCAACGGGTTCGACCTCCATGCCCTCAGCGGGAACCTGTGCCGCTGCACCGGCTACCGGCCCATCAGGGATGCGGCCTATGCGCTCGGACCGCCGTCTGCGGCGGATCCGCTGCTGGAGCGGCAAAGCCGGCCGGCCCCCGCGGCAAAGCAGACGAACGCGGAGAACACGCCAGCGGAGAGCATCCACTCCGAGGGTACCCAGCTGGACGACGGCGCTCGGTTCTGTCGTCCTGGGACGCTGGCCGAAGTCCTCGAAATCCTGCAGGAGAACCCTGACGCGAAGCTGGTGGCAGGTGCCACGGACCTTGGCGTCGAAGTGAACCTCCGGCATGCCCGGCCGCCGCTGGTGATCGCCATTGACCGCCTGGACCAGCTGCGGACCTTAAAGTTCGACGCCGGCCATGTCGAGATCGGCGCGGCCCTCACCTTGTCGGAGGCCGAACGCGGTCTCGGCGGCCGAGTGCCGCTCCTGGACCAGTTGTTTCCCCAGTTCGCCTCCCGCCTGATCCGCAACGCGGCGACTTTCGGCGGCAACCTGTCCACCGGGTCCCCCATTGGCGACTCCGCGCCGGTGTTCCTGGCCCTGGACGCGCGCGTCGTTCTGTCCTCCACCCACGGCGAACGCGAGGTTCCGCTTGCCGAGTATTACACCGGGTACCGGCAGAGCGTCCGGAAGCCCGGCGAACTGCTCCGCGCCGTCCGGATCCCGCTGCCACTGGCCGACAACGTGGCGTTCTACAAGATCGCCAAGCGGCGCTTCGATGACATCTCCAGTGTCTCGGTGGCCATCGCACTGGGGATACGTGACGGCGTCGTTGAATCTGCCAGGATCGGGCTGGGCGGTGTGGCCGTGACCCCCATCCGCGCCACCGCAACCGAAGAGGCCCTGACGGGCAGGCCCTGGACCGCCGACACGGTGACCGCGGCAGCCGCCGT
The DNA here is from genome assembly GCF_024391045.1 of Pseudarthrobacter sulfonivorans. Taxonomy (GTDB): domain Bacteria; phylum Actinomycetota; class Actinomycetes; order Actinomycetales; family Micrococcaceae; genus Arthrobacter; species Arthrobacter sulfonivorans_B. The sequence continues at coordinate 137,224 of NZ_JANFCZ010000007.1, read as the reverse complement.
AATGGCGGGTGAGGGCACGCCCATCGACGACATGCGCGCGAGCGCCCTCTACCGTTCGGCCATGCTGCGGCAGGCGCTGTTCAAGTTCCATGCCCGGAACATTCCTGCGGAGGTGGCCACGTGAAATCCCTTGCCGACCGTCCCGTCAATCCCGTGGTCGGGATCCCGGTTTCCCACGAGAGCGCTGCCGCGCATGTGACGGGGACTGCCCTCTACACCGACGACGTTGTGGTCCGCTCCCAAAATGTCCTGCACGCCTGGCCGGTCCAGGCACCCCACGCCCATGCGCGGGTCCTGGAACTCCAGACCCAGCCCGCACTCAAGGTTCCCGGCGTGGTGAAGGTGCTGACGGCGTCGGACGTTCCCGGGATCAACGACTCCGGCACCAAGGACGACGAACCGCTCTTCCCCAGCGAGGTCATGTTCCACGGCCAGGCCGTGTGCTGGGTGCTCGGCGAATCCCTCGAGGCCGCACGGCTGGGCGCGGCGGCGGTGGCCGTGGAATACGAGCCGCTGCCTTCGCTCCTGACACTCACCGAAGCCATCGCCGCGGAAAGTTTCCAGGGCAATCAGCCCACGGTGGCACGGGGCGAGCCGGACCAGGCCCTGACAGGCGCGTCCCGCCGCTTCAGCGGCGAGTTCGAGTTCGGCGGGCAGGAGCATTTCTACCTGGAGACCCAGGCGTCCTTTGCCGTGATCGACGACGGCGGCCAGGTCTTTGTGCAGGCCAGCACCCAGCATCCGTCCGAGACGCAGGAGATTGTGGCCCATGTGCTGGGACTCTCCAGCCATCAGGTGACGGTGCAGTGCCTGCGGATGGGCGGCGGGTTCGGCGGCAAGGAGATGCAGCCGCACGGATTCGCTGCCGTTGCAGCGCTCGGTGCGAGCCTGACGGGGCGGCCGGTCCGGCTCCGCCTCAACCGGACCCAGGACATCACCATGACCGGCAAGCGCCACCCGTTCCATGCCCGGTGGGAAGCAGGGTTCGACGCCGATGGCCACATCCAGGCGCTGAAGGCCACCATCACCAGCGACGGCGGCTGGAGCCTGGACCTCTCCGAGCCGGTCCTGGCGAGGGCCCTGTGCCACATCGACAACGCGTACTTCATCCCCAACATCGAGGTGCACGGGCGCGTGGCGAAGACCAATAAAACGTCGCAGACGGCGTTCCGGGGTTTTGGCGGTCCGCAGGGGATGCTGGTGATCGAGGACATCCTGGGCCGGTGCGCACCGATGTTGGGTCTCGAGCCGGGCGAGCTCCGCCGTCGAAATTTCTACCAGCCCGGACAGGCCACCCCATACGGGCAGCCCGTACGCCATGCCGAACGGCTCACCGCCATCTGGGAGTTGCTGCTGGAGCGTGCCGACGTGGCGCGCCGGCGCGGGGAGATCGCGGCATTCAATGCAGCGCATCCGGACCTCAAGCGGGCATTGGCAGTCACTCCGGTGAAGTTTGGCATCTCCTTCAACCTCACCGCATTCAACCAGGCCGGGGCGCTGGTCCACGTCTATAAGGACGGGTCCGTACTGATCAACCACGGCGGCACCGAGATGGGCCAGGGCCTCCACACCAAAATGCGGCAGGTGGCCGCCACCGCGCTGGGGGTGCCGCTCGCGTTCATCCGGCTGGCACCCACACGGACGGATAAGGTGCCGAACACGTCCGCCACTGCCGCCAGCTCGGGAGCTGACCTCAATGGCGGCGCCGTCAAGAACGCCTGCGAGCAGATCAGTTCCCGGCTGGCCGAGGTGGCCGCCCGGAAACTGAATATCCATCCGGACGATGTGCGGTTCGACGCCGGAAAGGTGACGGGGATCGGGTTCCATGACCGCGACCTGAGCTTCGCCGACGTGGTCCACGACGCGTACTTCCAGCGGGTCCCGCTCTGGGCGGCCGGATATTACCGGACGGAGGGGCTGCACTGGGACAGCACCCGCATGCAGGGCGAGCCGTTCAAGTACTTCAGCTACGGCGCGGCGGTCACCGAAGTGGAGGTGGACCGGTTCACCGGTGCGTACCGGCAGCTGCGCGCAGACATAGTGCACGACGTCGGCGACAGCCTTTCGCCGTTGATCGACGTTGGGCAGATCGAAGGGGGCTTCGTGCAGGGTGCGGGGTGGCTGACCCTTGAGGACCTGCGGTGGGATGTGTCCGACGGCGACGGGCGCGGACGGCTGGCCACGCAGTCGGCCAGCACCTACAAGCTGCCGAGCTTTTCCGAAATGCCGGAACAGTTCAACGTGCACCTGTTCGAACGGGCCACCGAGAGCGGCGTTGTCTATGGCTCCAAAGCCGTGGGAGAGCCGCCGCTGATGCTGGCCATCAGCGTCCGCGAAGCCCTGCGCGAGGCGGTGGCGGCGTTCGGCCCGGCGGGCTGGTCGGTGGAGCTGGCAAGTCCGGCCACCCCGGAGGCAGTGTTCTGGGCGCTGGAGCGGGCCATCGCAGCGTGGGATGACCACGACTCGTCTGAGAACGACGGCGGCCGCCCGGCCGGGGCCGCGGCCCCGCCTGACCCCGGGTCTGCCTCTCATCTCGCGTCCGTCTCTCATCCCGTGTCCACCTCAGACACCACGCCCTCATCATTGCCGACGGCGGCCTCCTGATATGGACTGGCTGGAAGCCCTGCAACACTTGAGGACCGCCGGCCGGCCCGGGGTCCTGGCCACTGTGTCCGAGGTGCGCGGCCATGCGCCGCGGGAGGCGGGCGCCAAAATGGTGGTGGGCGCCGACGCCACCTGGGGAAGCATCGGCGGCGGCAACCTCGAGGCCACGGTGGTGGACCGGGCCAGGGACATGATGGCGCGGGGCATCACGGCGCCCGAGAACTGCGAGTTCGCGCTCAACGAGCACGCCTCCACGGAGCACGGCCGGCAGTGCTGTGGAGGAAAGGTGCGGGTGTTGCTCGAGCCATTCCTCTCCCTGCCCACCGTGGCGATTTTCGGCGTCGGGCATGTGGGGTACGAGCTTGGCCGCATTCTCTCCCGCATCCCCATGACCCTCTACCTGGTGGACAGCCGCGAGGAACAGCTTGCTCCGGCCCGGCTGGCCGACGTGACCTCAGGTGTAGCGGACGTGCGCTCGGTGCACACACCGGTTCCGGACTCGTTCCTGGGCGATCTTCCGGCGGGCGCCCACGTGTTCATCATGAGCCACGACCACGCCGAGGACTTCCTCCTTTGCCATGCGGCTCTTCGCCGCCCGGACCTGGCCAGCGTGGGACTGATCGGGTCACGTGCCAAGTGGATCCGGTTCCGGCAAAAGCTGGCCGCGGAAGGATTCAGCGAACCGGAGATGGACCGGATCCAGTGCCCGATCGGGCTGCCGGAGGTGCAGGGAAAGGCGCCGGCGGTCATCGCCGTGAGCGCCGCGGCCGGCCTGCTCCATCACATAGCGCAGCGCGTCCCGTTCAGCGCGTAGCGCAGCGCGTCCGGGTTCCTACGCTGTGTGTCCCCTTCGCTGCATAGCGCAGCGCCTCCCCGTTCTCAGGCCACGCGAAGCCGGGCGAGGCAGTAGTTCTTGGCGAAGTGCCGGACCTGGCGCGGCAGCCGTGGATACACCAGCGCGGACCAGCGGGTGGTGAGTTCGAACAGGCGGCTGTGGCGCTCGCTCCAGGGCAGCCCGTAGCCGCTTCGGAGGTGATCGGGCAGGAGGCCGGCGGTGATGAACCGGATCAGGGGCATGCTCATCCGGAGCCAGAGCGGGCCGGTTGGCGGATAGAGCAGATCGCGGCCTACGCGGATAGCTATTCCGTCCAACTCCAGGGACTGAAGGCGTGGGTGCCAGTACGTCCTGAAGGCTGCCCTGTCGGCCGGCCAAAGACCCTCCGGCAACTGCAGGACGGTGCCGAGTTTGGCGTAGTCCTGGTACATCAGCTCGGCGGCATCGTCATCCAGCGGACCGTAGATCTTCTCGTAGATAACAACCGCTGTGTCGTAGAGGGTAGCCACCACCCACAGCTGGGCCTGTGCATCGAAGGCGCTGTAACCGTGGTAGCCCGCTCCGGGCTTGCGACGCACGGGGCCGTGTGCCTTGTTCACACTGCGCCGCACCGCTGCAACCTGGTCCTCGGTGCCGTACCTCACCGCATACACGTAGGTGAGGGTGGCGCGGAACCGGTCAAACGGCCGTGCAACAAAGTCGCTGTGCTCGGCCACGCCATGGCCCACGGCCGGGTTCGCGATCTGCAGCAGGATGGCGCGGCCTGCCCCAGCGAGCAGAACGCCTTCTGCTCCGATATCAGCCAAGGTGGGCGCCATCACCACACGATACCGGCAATCCCTGTGGGCGGAAAAAGATGGACGACGGCGGGACCTCCCGCCGTCGTCCGTTTCCGTTGCGTTTAAGCGGCTCCGACGCCCAGTTCCCGGTTGACGGCGGGCATGATTTCGGTGGCGAGGAGCTCGATGGAGCGGGCGGTTTCCGCGAACGGCAGGCCGCCGAGTCCGATCTGCGCCATGTAGCGGCTGTTGCCCAGAGTCTGGTGGATCTGGAGGATTTTCTCGATGACCTGCTGCGGGCTGCCCACGAGGAGTCCGCCGCCCGGATCGCTCCAGTCATCGAACGTGGACCGCGGGAAATGATCCACGTTGCGTGGCATGTTCTGCTCGAAGTAGGCCCGGTAGTGGGGGTAGAAGGTGTCGCGCGCCTGCTGGGACGTCGCGGCGGCGTAGAAGTGACCGCCGACGCCGACAGGCAGAACCGCGGCATCGTGGCCTGCTTCTTCGGCGCTTTGGCGGTAAAGCTCGGCAAGGCGGCGGAAACGTTCAGGGCCGGAGAGGAGGGCGATGAACAGCGGGAGTCCGAGCCTGCCTGCCCGGGCGAAGCTGGCGGGTGTCCCACCGACACCCACCCACACGGGAAGCTTGTCCTGCAGCGGACGGGGCGCGATGTCCATGCCTGGAATGCTTTGGGTCAGGTTTCCCTTCCAGTCCAGCACTGCGTTGTCGCGAAGTTCGAGGAGCATGCGCAGTTTCTCGTCGAAGAGTCCGTCATAGTCGGCGGTGTCGTGGCCGAACAGCGGGTAGGACTCGATGAAGGCGCCGCGGCCGGCGATGATCTCGGCACGGCCGTCAGAAATAAGGTCCAAGGTGGCAAACTGCTCGAAGAGCCGCACGGGGTCCTGCGTGGACAGTACGGTCACAGCCGTGCTGAGCCGGAGGTTGGTGGTTTCCCGGGCGATGGCCGCCAGCACAATTTCCGGAGCCGAGATGGCGAAGTCGTGGCGGTGGTGCTCGCCCAGGCCCATGAAGCCGAGACCTGCCTGGTCCGCCAGTTTCGCGAGTTCGATCAGCTCCTTCAGCCGCTGATGCGGTGAGAGGGCGCTGCCGTTGTCGCTGCGGGTTAGTTCGCCGAAAGTAAAGATGCCAAAGTCCATGATTGCTTGAACATTCAAGTTCGCGTATTCATTCCCGGGTGAGCGGAAGACGGCCGGAGGCGCGAGCGGAGCACCGGGCGTCGGCTCCGGCAGGAGGCACCGGCGGGAGGCACCGGCGGCAGGCACCGGCGGGAGGCACCGGCGTCGGGCATTATGCTGATCTGACCATCAAGGGAGATGGACGCGGCGGCACAAGGGGGAAAAATTTGGGATCGGATTCTGGCGGCGACGGTTTACCGCGGATCCGCCGTTCGCCCAGCGGGCGCACTCCGCAGTGGGCGATCGACGAGGCGCTCGGTAAGTTGCAGGACCCCGATCCCTGGCGGAGTCCCCCGGTTTCGCAGGTCTCAGCCAGGAAGACCATCGGCCGCAAGAACGTCAGCGGGCGAAAGTGGAGAAGACGGGCTGCCACGGTCCTGGGAATCGCGTTGGTGGTCGGTCTCTACTTCACACCGGCACTTTTCGATCGGTACGTGCTGCCGGCAGCTTTGCCGTACTTGCCGGACGCCAAGGTGCCGCCATCCGGTTTTGAGGCGGCCTCCGCTCCGCTCGGCATCCCGCCGGCCGCCAGCGGCTCGACCGCGTACATCCTGCAACCGTCGCCGGATCCTGGCCAGCGATTTGTTGCCTACGACCCCTGCCGCCCCGTGCACTACGTGGTCCGCCCCGACAATGCTCCCCCGGGGACCGAACGGCTCATCGAACAGGCTGTGTCCATGGTCTCCGCCGCCTCCGGGCTGCAGTTTGTGTATGACGGAGCCACGGACGAGGCGCCGTCAAAAACGCGCTCTACCTACCAGCCCGACCGCTACGGCAAACAATGGGCGCCGGTGCTCATTACCTGGTCCACCCCGGAGGAATCACCGGACCTGGCCGGTAAGGTGGCGGGCACCGGAGGCAGCGCGTACGCTCACATTCCTGGTGAACCATACGTTTTCGTTGCCGGCCAAGTGACACTTGACGCACCGGGACTCAGAGAAATCCTCGCCCGCACCGACGGCTCCCTCCTGGTCCGCGCAATCATCCTGCATGAGCTCGCGCATGTGCTGGGCCTGGATCACGTAGACGACCCCACGCAACTGATGCACGAAGAGAACAGCGGACAGTTCGACTTTGCCGCCGGCGACCGGGCCGGGCTCGCCCTCCTGGGAACCGGGGCGTGCGTCCCGCGGCTGTGACGCGTAGGCGCAGCAAGGAAGCGCACGACGGCGAAGCTCCCCTTCTGTTGGACCGTGTCCAGATGGGCAGCAGTCAGGTACACAGCAGTCAGTTACGCCGCAGTCAGGTCCGCGGTTCTTAGGCGAGGGCGTGGAGGAAGCTGTCCAGGCCGTCTTCTCCCAGTGACAGCCCCAGATGGAGAAAATCGGGGTGGCCGCGGGGTTGGAGGTCTGCGGGCCAGTGTGGTGGTTCCCAGTCCTGGTGTTCGCTTTTGTAGGGCCGGCCTGAGGGTGACATCCAGCCGGGTGGTTCGTCCTGGGTGGCCGGGGTAGGTTCCCAGGCGCTGGAATGTCTCAGCCTGTGGTGTTTAGGGCAGGGCTGTCCCAGATTCGATACCCCGGTGGTGCCGCCCTTGGCCCAGGCGAGGAGGTGGTCCGCCTCGTTGTCCAGCGAGTTGTTGCTACAGCCCGGGAAGGGGCATTTTCCGTCCCGCAGCCGCAACCACTGCCGCATGGCCTTGGTGAGCCGATAGCTGGTCCGGCCGATCTCCAGCGGCGCCCCGTCCCGCGGGTCCACCAGGACCCGGTAGAACGAATCGGCCCCGTTCGCCACGAGGTCCCTGGCCATCGAGGTCGGGATCGGCCCGTACCCGTCCAGCATCGCCGGTTCGTCGGTGGCGCCGAGCAGCGAAAACACCGGCACGGTCACCAGGACCTGGGCCCGCGGGGACGGGACCCGCCCCGCGCCGTATCCCGTCGGGTCCACGCCGGCGGTGCCGTCCGGGCTGTCGTCGGTGCCGAGCCCCTCGCCTCCGTGTCCAGTGTTGCCGCTGCTCAGGAGCGCGGTGGCGACGACGTCGGCCCGGAGCTGGGTGAGGGTGCGGTCCTCGTCCGGGCCCTGCAAGCCGCGGGCGATGGCGGTGGTCCGGTTCCAGATCGCTGCCGCCTGGTCCGCGGGCAGGTACGCCGAGAGCCAGGCCATCCCGTCCTGGTCCGGGGCGTACTCGACCCGGCGGTCCAGGACCCCTTTGGCGTGGCGCTGCTCGATGCTTTCGGTGTGGTGGCGTTCGCGCCACGTACGGGCCTTGTGCCGGAACCGGGAGGCCGGCATCTCCCCGGCCGGGCAGCCACGCGCCGGATCGAGGGCGCCAGGATCCAGGAAGTGGGCCTCCATCGCCGCGGCGCCGGCCGGGTCCAGGGTGGCGGCTTCGTCCGCCATGACCCGGGCGTGCTGCCAGGAAATGGTCCCGGCCTGCAGGGCCGAGAACGTCAGCGGCAACACCGTGGTCAGCATGTGTGCCTGGCTCAGCAGGGCACCGGCAGCGCGGTCGCCGATGGTCAGCGCGCACGCGACCTCCGCCCGCACGGCCATCTCCTGCGCCTGCACCGGCGCATCCGGCGCCTCGACAGCCTGGACCGTGTCCGCGTAGGTCACAGCCGCACGGGCCTTCAGCCCGGCGACATTGGCCTCCACCCTGCGGGACCCGGCCAGGACGTCCAGGCACAGATCCCCCACAGCGCGCAACGGATCCGCCTCCAACGACCCATCCGAACCCGCACCGGCAGCCGCACCAACCTCGGCATCGAGCACGGCAAGAGCAGACTCGATATCCAAAAACGCCCTCGCCACCGCCTCTTTCCCCATAAACCAATCATCAACGGAGGGTCTGACATTTAAGCTTGGGCCCTCACCCCTGCCGCTCGAACAGCCGCCGCTCGAACAGCCGCAGATCAAAGGCACCGCCAACGATCGACGAGGCCTCGGTTTTCGAAAACAAACACCTCGACGAACGAGCGAGCACACGTGAAAACCGGGCCCGCCAACAGACGCGCCCGGTCTTCACGCCAGGTTTCGAAGGGCTCAGCCTCCCTTAGCCGCGCAGCCTCTCCATGCCCGGATCGAACAGCGGCTCAGCCGTGACGGTCGCCGCGATCCGCTTCCCGAAGTATTCGATCTCCACCGAATCACCGACGGAAACCGAAGCCGGCAGCCAGGCGTACGCGATCGGCTTGCGCACGGTGTAGCCGTAGGCGGCGCTCGTAACGTACCCGGCGGACGAACCGTCCACATACACAGGTTCCTTGCCCAGCACAATGGACGTACCGTCGTCGACCGTCAGGCACCGCAGCGCACGGGTGGCGGGCTGCTCCTTGCGTGCGGCGAGGGCCTCACAACCCACAAAGCCGGTCTTATCCTTGGCGATGGAGAAACCCAGGCCGGACTCATACGGCTGGTGCTCGGACGTCATGTCCGTGCCCCACAGCCGGTAGCCCTTCTCGAGCCGCATGCTGTTGAACGCACCGCGTCCGGCAGCAACAATGCCGTGTTCCTGCCCGGCCTCAAACAGGAGGTCCCAGAGCTTCAGGCCGTACTCCGCCGTGGTGTAGAGCTCCCACCCGAGTTCGCCCACGTAGGAGAGCCGCATGGCCGTGACCGGGATGCCGCCCACCGAGATTTCCTTGGTCCGGAAGTACTTCAGGCCATCGTTGCTGAGGTCGTCGGCGCTGACCTTGCCGATCACTTCGCGGGCCAGCGGCCCCCACAGCCCGATGCAGCAGGTGCTGCCGGTGATGTCGGAAACATGCACCCACTGCGCCGGATCCGCGGCCGACTGCTGACGCGCCTCCACCCGCAGGTAGTCAAAGTCCACGTTGCTGTTCACGCCCAGCTGGAACTCTTCCGCCGCCAACCGCGCCACCGTCACGTCACTGCGGATGCCGCCGTCGTGCTCCAGCAGCAGGCAGTACGTCACGGCACCCGGCTTCTTGGTGATGTTGCCGGTGCTGAGGCGCTGCAGCAGCGACTCAGCGCCCGGGCCGGTGATGGACAGCCGCTTCAGCGGCGTCATGTCATAAAGTCCGACGGCGGTGCGCGTCTTCCACGCTTCGGCTGCGGAAATGGGGGAAGAGAACATGGCGGACCATTCGTCCCGCTCCGGCGTCTGCCACTCCACGGGCAGTTCGGAGAGCAGGCCGCGGTTGGCCTCGAACCAGTGCGGCCGCTCCCAGCCGGCCGACTCCAGGAAGAACGCGCCCAGCTCCTTTTGCCGGACGTTGAAGGGGCTGACGCGCAGGTCCCGCGGGGATTGCCTGGGCTGCAGCGGGTGCAGGACGTCGTAGATTTCCACGAAGTTCTGCTGGGACGTTTCGCTGACATAGGCGTCGGAGGTCTGGACTTTCTCGAAACGCGTCAGCTCGCAGCCGTGCAGGTCGGTGCGGGACTGGCCCTCCACCAGCAGCTCGGCCATCGCCTTGGCAACGCCGGCTGAGTGGGTTACCCAGACGGCCTCGGCAACGAAGAAGCCGTCCAGGTCCGGCGCCTCGCCCATGAGCGGGCCGCCGTCGGGCGTGAAGGAGAAGATGCCGTTGAAGCCGTCCTGGATCGCGGCGCTGCGCAGTGCCGGCAGCAGCTCCTGGCTGTCCTGCCAGGCGGGCAGGAAGTCTTCCAGGGTGAACTCCAGGCGGGAGGGCATGCGGTGGTCCGACATCTCCTCTGCGGAGACCTTCGGGAGGGCGGACATGTCCACCGGCATGGGGCGGTGGGCGTAGCTGCCGATGCCGATGCGGTCGCCCCATTCGCGGTAGTACAGGTCCTTGTCCTGGTAACGCAGGATGGGTTTGCTGGCGCCCTTGGGCAGCTCGTTGACGCCCTCGAGTTCGGGGAGCGGCGTGCTGATGGCGTACTGGTGCGCGAGCGGCAGCAGCGGCACCTCCAGTCCCACCATTTTGCCGAGTTCACGGCCCCAGAACCCTGCACATGACACCACGATGTCCGCCGGGATCAGTCCGTTGCCGGTTTCGACGCCGGTCACCTTGCCGCCCTCTTGGGCGATGCCGGTCACCGTGGTGGAGCCGACGAAGGTCACGCCACGCTCGCTGGAGCGCTCGATCAGCAGCTGCACCGCACGGGCGGCCAGGGCCACGCCGTCGGTGGGGATGAGCAGGCCGCCCAGCACTTCGCGGCCGCCGGTGAGCTTGCCGGTGTTCAGGAGGGGGTAGATCTTTTCGCATTCGTCGGGGTCGATGATCCGGCTTTCCACGCCCCAGGAGGCCATGACGCCCATCTTGCGCTTGAGGTCGGCCAGGCGCTCGGGAGTGGTTGCCAGCTCCAGGCCGCCCACCTGGTTGAAGCAGGACTCGCCATCCTTGGTCAGGGCCAGCAGTTTGTTGACCGTGTATGTGGCGAATTCGGTCATGGTCCGTGACGGGTTGTTTTGGAACACCAGGCCCGGCGCGTGCGAGGTGGAACCGCCCGCCAGCTCCAATGGCCCCTGTTCCACCACGGTGATGTTGGTCCAGCCGCGGGTGGCAAGTTCATCCGCAAGGTTGGTGCCAACGATGCCGGCGCCGATGATGACAACGCGTGGTGATGCGCTCATAAGTGTTTCTCCTGTTACTTGGCGGACGTTCGCGTCAGCGGAAGACGACGGTGCGGGTGTTGTTGAGCAGGACGCGGTGCTGGCAATGCCACTTGACCGCCCGGGACAGCGCCTGCGTTTCGGCGTCGCGGCCCACAGTCACCAGGGCATCCGCGTCCAGGCTGTGGTCCACCCGGAACACCTCCTGCTCGATGATGGGCCCCTCATCCAGGTCCGCCGTGACGTAGTGCGCGGTGGCCCCGACGAGCTTCACGCCGCGGTCGTACGCCTGGTGGTACGGCTTGGCGCCCTTGAAGCCCGGCAGGAACGAGTGGTGGATGTTGATGGCCCGGCCTCGGAGGCTGGTACAGAGATCGTTGGACAGCACCTGCATGTAGCGGGCCAGGACCACCAGGTCCGCGTCATACTCGGCCACGAGTTCCAGGAGTCGGGCCTCGGCCTCCGGCTTGGTGGCTGCCGTCACCGGGACGTGGATGAACGGAAGGCCCGCGGCTTCCGCCATGGCGCGCAGGTCCTCGTGGTTGGAAACCACGACGGCGATCTCCGCACCGAGGCTGCCTGCCTGCCACCTGAAGATGAGGTCATTGAGGCAGTGTCCGAACTTCGAGACCATCACCAACAGCCGCTGCGGCCTGCCGTCATGGATGGTGAACTCCATGCCGAATTCGCCGGCCGTCGGAGCGAACGCTGCGGTGAGGCTGTCCACGTCCTGTTGGTTGGGTACGTGGCTTCCGTGGTTGGGTTCGGCGAGACCACCGCCGGTGAACGCCGTGCGCAGGTAAAGGTTTCCGCTGACGTGGTCGTCGAACTGCTGATGTTCCACGATGTCGAAGCCGCGGTCCGCCAGGAAGGCCGTCACCGCCCGGACGATTCCGGGCTGCTCGGGACAGGACAATGTGAGGACGAACTGGGCCGGGCGGGTGGTGGCGGCTGCCGTCGCAGCGGCCGCCACCGCAGCGGCCGCCACCGCAGTGGCGTTGCCCGCCCCGGCGGTAGAACTGCCCGGCACGGCAGTGGTGTGGCCCGGCACGCGGCTTTCGAGAAGGATGGTCACGGTTTTGCTCCTAAAATGTGGGGGTGGGCTTGGCGGACTCGGCGCCGGGAGAATCGCCGGGGCAGCGAGTCCCGTCCGGGCAGGGTTCGCCGCATTCATGTTTTGTCACGAGGTCGAACTTGGCTCCGCCGTGCTGGTCTACGCCCGTCCGGATGGCGCGCTCCACCACTGAATCAGCCAGCCGCCGTCGGAGTGACAGCGGATCCCGGCGCAAATCCTTGACGATGGCGAAGCACAGCAGCAACATGACCAGCACGAACGGCAGGGCTGCCACGATGGTGATGCGCTGCAGTCCGGACAGCGCCTCCGAGGGCTCATCGCCGCCGGCCAGCAGCATCACCGCCGCCACCGCCCCCGTGAGGAGTCCCCAGAAGATGACCAGGCCCCGCTTCGGATCGGCGGACCCGTTGGAGCTGAGTGACGCCATAATGATGGAGGCCGAGTCGGCCCCCGTGATGAAGAAGATGGCCACCAGCACCATGGCCAGGATGATGACCGCCGCGGTCAGCCAGGCGGGCATGGACATGTTCTTGACCAGATCGAACAGTGCTCCGTCGAAGTCGATGGACGGTGCGCCGTTGACCATGGATACCAGTCCGGGGGTGCCGGCCTTGTCCGCTTCCTGCTGGACGTGGAAGGCCGTGCCGCCGAAGATGGCGAACCAGATGACGCTGACCATGCTGGGGACCAGCAGCACGCCGGTCACGAACTGGCGGATGGTCCGGCCCCGGCTGATCCGGGCGATGAACATGCCCACAAAAGGCGTCCAGGACACCCACCAGGCCCAGTAGAAGATGGTCCAGCCGGACATCCACTTGCGCAGCGCTTCGTCGCCCACTGCCTCGGTGCGGGAGGACATCTCGGCCAGGTCCCTGGCGTAGTCGCCCACCGCGGCGGGGATGAGGTTGAGGATGAACAGGGTGGGCCCGGCGATGAAGACGATGACCGCCAGGACCACGGCCAGGACCATGTTGATGTTGGACAGCCACTGGATGCCGCGGCTGATGCCGGAGACTGCAGAGGCAACGAAACAGGCCGTCAGGATGGCGACGATGGCCACCAGGACGGGGGTGCCGACTTCGCCGATCCACCCGTTCGACGTCAGGCCGCTGCCGATCTGCAGGGCACCAAGGCCCAGGGAGGCTGCCGTGCCGAAAAGCGTGGCGAAGATCGCCAGAATGTTGATGAACTTCCCCACCGGCCCTTCCACTGCCCGGAGTCCGAACAGGGACGTAAAGGCAGCGGAGATCAGCTGCCGGCGGCCCAGGCGGTAGGTGCCGTAAGCCATGGCAATGCCCACCACGGCGTACATGGCCCAGGGGTGGAGGGTCCAGTGGAAGATGGAGGTGGCCATGGCTGTCTGGATGGCTGCGGGAGTGCGCCCGTCCACAGTTCCGGGTGGCGGGGAGATGTAGTGGTAAAGCGGCTCCGCGACGCCGTAGAACATCAGGCCGATGCCCATGCCTGCCGCGAACATCATGGAGATCCAGGAGACGGTCCTGAACTCGGGTTTTTCGCCGTCCCTGCCCAGCGGGATGTTGCCCCATTTACCGAGGGCCAACCACAGGACGAAGACAACAAACAAGGAGGCCAAGACCATAAAGAGCCAGCCGGTGTACTCCATGACCCAGTCGAGGGCGAGCGTTGAGGTGGTGGCCAGGCTGTCCCGGCCGAGGAAGCCCCAGGCTACGAAGGCCAGCGCAACTGCACCGGTGATGCCGAAGGTGGCCTTGTCGAGGGTGAGTTTGCTGTTGCGCCTCTCGGCCACAGCCTGTTCGGCCCGGGTCCGACGGAGTTCCTGCATGATCTGTTCGGTGTCCTCTGCCTCCGACCCGGGGGCATAGGTGGGAAGGAGATCTGATTCGTCCAAGACGTCGTTGTCCGGCCGGGTCTCACTGTTCAAAGCCATGAGCAAGTCCTTTTGTTTGGATTCATGGGCTGGTGCTAGATGTGGCCGTCCACTGTCAGTCCGGGGGGAAGGTTGGGGACTTCCGTGGATTCGGTGATCATGATGTCGCCGTCGATCACCGTTACCTCGTGGGAGCGGACCGGCAGCTTGGCCGGCGGCGCGTCAACGCTCCCGGTGCGCAGGTTAAACCGTGACGCGTGGAGCGGACATTCAACCCAGCAGTCCTCCACCCAGCCGTCGGCCAGGGACGCATCCTGGTGGGTGCACGTGTCGTCAATAGCGAAGAGTTCGCCCTCTTCCGTATGGAAAACGGCGATGGGCGGTGACGTGTTCAGCCGGAGCGCTTCCCCGGGCGCCAGTTCGCTGAGCGGGCATGCCTTGTGCATGAGGGACCTCTTCTTTGGTTGGGGATCCTGATACGCAATTGCTGCCAACTGTGTTTCGTAATGAACAACAGCAATCACTATAAGCAACAGAGTGCGGCAGATCACATGGGCTGTCAAGGCTTTCTTCCTCTGTTGCGCAGCGCCGTCCACTTATTGGGGCAACCCTTGACAGCGGCCGTGGCGTAGCTCACTCTGTTGCACATGGCGATTGTTGTTGCGTAAGAAGCAATTGAAGGGACGTCGAAATGCAGACGCTAGCTATTGTGGGGGCCTCCCTGTCAGGCCTTTCAGCCGCCCGTGCCGCCCGGGCCCAAGGTTTTACCGGCCGGCTGGTCATCATTGGCGATGAGCCCCACCGGCCGTACGATCGGCCCCCGCTGTCCAAGGAGTTCCTGCTTGGACGGGTTACGGCAGAGGACCTTTCCCTGGAGTCCGACGACGACGGGCTGGACGCCGAATGGCTTCTGGGCGGCGGGGCAGCCTCCCTCGATGCTGAGTCCCGGACCATCCTCCTTAAGGACGGCAGCACCGTTCAGGCGGATGGAATCGTGATCAGTACCGGTGCACGGGCGCGGCAGCTTCCCACCCTGGCCGGCCTCAGTAACGTCTTTACCCTCCGAACGCTTGCCGACGCCCAGGACCTTGCTCCCGAGCTGGTGCCGGGCAGCAGGATGGCCATCATCGGCGCCGGCTTCATCGGCGCGGAGGTTGCCGCCGCCGCCGCATCGCGGGGCATGGACGTCACCATCATTGACACCAAGCCGGTGCCGTTCGCCGCCCAGCTCGGAACGGAGATGGGCGGCGTGGTGGCCGGGCTCCACACTGCAAACGGGGTGGAACTCATTTCCAGCGCCGTTATTGAGGATTTCTACAGCGGCGAAGGCAACGTCACGGGCCTCCGCCTCGCCGGCGGACGCTACGTGGGCGCGGATGTTGTGGTGGTGGGGATCGGATCCGAGCCCAACACAGGCTGGCTCGAAGGCTCCGGCCTGGAGCTATGCGGCGGCGTGGTGTGCGACGCCATGGGCCGGACCAGCGTGCCGGGGATCGTGGCCGTGGGTGACTGCGCAGCCTGGTTCGACGCCGAGGCTGGAGTGCACCGCCGGATGGAGCACTGGACCTGCGCGTTGGAACGGCCGGCCGTGGCCGTCGAAGCCCTGCTGGACGCTGACGCGGCGCCGAGACCGGCCAAACCGCACTACTTCTGGTCCGACCAGCACGGCGTGAAGCTGCAGTTCGCCGGCCACTCCGCCGGGTACGACCGGCTGGAGATCGAAGCCGGCGACATCAAGACCCACAGCTGCCTTGCCGTCTACTACCGCGCCGACGTTCCCGTGGCGGTCCTCGGCATGAACCAGCCCCGGCTCTTTACCAAGTGGCGCCGCAGCCTGGCGTCGGTTGTCCCGGCGCCGGCCACCCCCCTGGCCGCAACCACCGCAGCACCCGCACGACAGGACGTCCCCGCACTCGTGGGAGCCGCCGTCGTGCATTAACTGCCATCCCACGCCCGAATCAATACCCACCCACCAAGTTTTGTTGTTGATCTTTTGTTCGTAAGGAGGACAAATTGTCTGTTGAGGTTAGTGCCCCGAGTCTGATCCCCACCCTGCCCGGCTACACCTATGTGGATGAGGCCGTGTTCCGCGCCGAGCAGGAACGGATCTTCGAGCAGATGTGGTTCTGCGCCATCCGGTCCGCAGACCTGGACAAGGCCGGTGCGTGGAAAACGGTGCAGATCGGGCGCGAAAGTGTGCTGATCAGCCGCACGCGCAAGGGCGCCATCCGCGCGTTCTACAACGTCTGCCGGCACCGCGGCGTGAAGCTGTGCATGGAGGAACAAGGCGAAGCCGCCCGCTCGTTCCAGTGCCCCTACCACGCCTGGACCTACGACTTCGAGGGCAAGCTCATCGCGGCTCCCAACCTGACCAAGATGCCGGATATCGACCGGGACGAATACGGCCTGGTGAAGGTCCACATCCGCGAATACCTCGGCTATGTGTGGGTCTGCCTGGCGGACGAGCCGCCGTCGTTCGAGGAAGAAGTCATGGGCGCCATTGAAGAGCGGCTGGGCGACCTGAAGGCAATTGAAGGCTACGACGTGGCCAACCTCAGCCTCGGCCGCCGCATCCGTTACGACGTGAAGGCGAACTGGAAGCTCATCATCGAAAACTTCATGGAGTGCTACCACTGCGCCACCATCCACCCGGAGCTGACTGAGGTGCTGCCGGAGTTCGCCGATGGCCTGGCCGCCCAGTACTTCGTGGGCCACGGCGCGGAGTTCGGTGACGATATCAAGGGCTTTACCATCGATGGCTCCGAGGGCCTGGATATCATCCCCGGCGTGGGCGAGGACCAGGACCGGCGTTACTACGCCATCACCATCAAACCCACCGTGTTTGTGAACCTGGTGCCGGACCACGTCATCATCCACCGCATGTTCCCGATGTCCGCGGACCACACCATCGTTGAATGCGACTGGCTGTACCTGCCCTCCGTGGTGGAGAGCGGCAAGGACGTCACGGCCTCGGTGGAGCTCTTCCACCGGGTCAACATGCAGGACTTCGACGCGTGCGAACGCTGCCAGCCCGGCATGGCCTCGAAGACCTACGCCAAGGGCGGCGTGCTGGTCCCGAGCGAGCACCACATTGCCGCTTTCCACGACTGGGTTCAGGAGAAGGTGGGCGACGTCCAACCGTCGGGTGAAGTGCGGATGGGCCTCACCGCCGAGACGCTGCCGCTGGAGGAACGGGCTGAAACCCTGGAACGGTACGAGTCTTCGGCAGGCAGCTCCGCCTGAGGTTCTCAAGCACCCCACAGACAAGCACCCCGGGCTTCTGTCCGGGGTGCTTGTTTGTGGTCCGGAAACCGCGTGTAGCTACCGGCGGGTGTAGCCCATCCTGGCGCTGGCCTGGAGGCCCGCGTCCTTCATCCCCTCAATAAGTCCAGGCTCTTTTTCGGGGTCGAAGCGGAAGACGGGGCCGGAGATGCTGATGGCGCCAACCACCGTTCCCAAGTGGTTGTACACCGGCACGGACAAGGAGTTGATGCCGATCTCGAACTCCTCCAGCGTGACCCCGTAGCCGTTCCGGGCGACGGTCAGCAGTTCATTCTCCAGCTTGGCCCGGTTGGTGATGGTCCGCGGAGTCCGCGCGGCCAGTCCCGTCTCCTTGAGGATCCGGTCCCGCTCATCCGCGGGCAGCGCCGCCAGCAGGACCTTTCCGCTTGAAGTTGCGTGCAGCGGGGTCAGGCTGCCCACCCAGTCATACGTTGCGAGCGTGGACGGCCCCATGGCCTGGTCCACGTTGACCGCGACGTTGGAGCGCAGGACGGCGAGGTTCACCGTCTCCTTGAATTCGTCGGCCAGGCTTTCCAGGATAGGGCGGGCCTCGCGCACCAGGCTCAGCCGGCCCGGGATGGAGCTGGCCAGCCGCAGGATGCCGAAGCCGAGCTGGTACTTTCCGCGTTCACTGTTCTGGTGGACCATCTCCCGGCTCACCAGTGAACCCAGCAGCCGGGAGACCGTGGATTTGTGGATCCCCATCTCCTCGGCGATGTCGCTCACGCCGGCGTGACCGTCACGGGCCAGGATTTCCAGGACCGCGATGGCCCGGTCCACCGACTGAACGCCGCCGTGCTGGCCCGCCTCCGCATCAACGTCGGGTTCGCGGTCATTGTTCGAAGCCATGATTCATACCCTCAAGTAGTTTGCGGCCTGCTTGCCTGCCACAGAGGGCGCCTGGGGCTCCCTCTCGGTTAGTTTGATCCTATGCGAGGTCCGCTGAACTGCGAGGCCCGTTAAACTGCGGGGTCTGCGGGACACGCGAGGCTGCGGGGTCCGCGGCACGGGGTTAGTTTTAGGACATGACAGCAACCCACCGGTACAACGTCGAAATCCTGCATCTGCTGGTGTCTCCTGCGCACGCCTACTTCGGCCGTGCACGCGAGGGGGCGGCGGATGTTCCATCCACTGATGCGGAAAGTGTTGAGCTGGTGGCGGGCAAGGGCATCGTCGGTGACCGATTTTTCGGCAAGGCGGCCCACATGGATGCGGCTGTCACCCTCATGTCCATCGAGGCGCTCGAAGCAATGGCCTCGGAACTGGGCACGGCACCCTTTGACCCGCTGCTCACCCGGCGCAACATCGTTTTGCGCGGAGCCCAGCTGGCACCGCTGATCGGCGGCGAATTCGTGCTGGAATCTGGCGGTCAGTTCGTTCGGTTTAAGGCCGGGCGGCCCGCGAACCCCTGCGCGTGGATGGACCAGATGCTCGCCCCGGGCGCGCACCGGGCGATGCGCGGAAGGGGCGGGGTGCGCTGCCAGCCGCTCTCGGACGGTTTCCTGCACCGCGGACCTGCCGTGCTGGTCAGCCCGGTCCCGTTGGAACCGGACCGCGCAGGCGAGACCACGATGTTGAGGGCGTCCCGACTGCCCTAATGCGTACAGGCTGTCCTAATGCGTCCAGGCTGCCCTGCGCAGCCTCCTCACCCGTTGCTCCAACGCCGGGCCGCGGCTGCTGAGGTTGAGTTGCGTTCGGCGGATTCCGGGTTCTGCAGGCTGTCCACGAACCTGGAGAGCTCCATGCGGAGTTTTCGCCATCCGTTCGAGTCGGCGGGGAAGGCGTTGGCCTGGGCATCGCGGGCGGACTTCAGCAGGGCCCGGCCGGTGTCCGTGAGGGCAATGGTGAATTGCCGCCGGTCATGAGGAAGGCGTGTCCGGCTCACCAGCCCTGCGCTGTGGAGCCGCTCCAGGACCCTGCCGATGGTCTGGCTTTTGACGTGGATGGCAGCGGCCAGCTGTTCCTGGTTGAGGGGGCCATCGGCGAGGCCCCCCATGGCAATTGCGGCAGCCCGCGTCAGTCCCAAGGGTGCCAGGACCTCGTCTTGTCGGCGCTGTAACAACCGCGCCGACAGGATGAGGAGCCGGTATCCATCCCGTATTTCACTTTCTGAAATGCTCTTCATCTGAACCGTCCTTGCCTCTGACGTTCACACGACGCAGTGACGTCGGTGCTGTCTGTGCCTACGACGGCGGAGCATGTCGTGGGCGGATTATGCATGGTTCGCACCACTACAATAAGCATGCTTACCATCCAATTGGCAAAAGACAGCGCCAGAGCACCTCAGATAGACGCCGATCAGGGCCGCTCCTCCGATTGAAGGGCGGCCCTTGGTTATCAGTTCTCCGGGGACGCTTCGCCCTCAACGGCCGCCTGACCAGCGGTCAGGTCCGCACGGTCCCTATCATCGCCCTCGGTGGAAGCGTTCTCGCCGCCGCCCAAGGCAGGAGCCGGACCGGAGTCCTCGTCAGCATGGGGTTCGTCCTTGTGGCGGGCTTCCTGGAGGTGGTGCTCCAGCTTTTCCTCCGCGTCGCGGCGGCGTTGACCCACAGTCCGCATTTGCTGCGTCGTCGGCGCCACATGCGCGTGCTGGTGCGGGCCGTGGTCGTCAATACTGTCAACGTAGTCTTCGCTCATACAGAGATCGTCCCACTGTATGGCAGCGCCGGGAAGGCTGCGTCAGGCGGGAAGGACGACGGCGGGAGGGACCGCCGTCGCACTTCACACCAAAACGCCCGGGCGGCGATCCGCAGATCCCCACCCGGGCGTGCGTGTCCGACAGCCCCGCGGTCCAGGCCCGCTTAGCTGGCCACCAACTCCGCGGGCGGTTCAGCCGTGCCGGGCAGCGCATCAATCAGGGCCTCGGCCTCGTCCGTTCCAAGCCCGAGGGCCAGACTCACCTCGGTCACCAAAGGCTGCTTGGCGTACTTGAGCATCGACTTCTCCACCGGGGATAGGTGGTCCCGCTCCGAGCGGCGGATGAGGTTGCGCACCACCCGGGCCACGGCGAAGATGTCACCGGACCGGAGCTTCTCCTGGGCGTCCTTGATGCGCCTGGACCATTGCGGCTCTTCCGGTCCCGTGGGTTCGCGCATCACTTCGAACAGCCTGTCGATTTCGGCCTGGTTGAAGACGGTCCGGAGTCCAACGGTGTCCGCGTTTTCCACGGGCACGCCGACCACGAGATTCTTGTCCCGGATTTCCAGCATGAGGTAACGGGATTCGGTGGCCCGGACGGTTCGTGTGGTGATATTTCGGATTGTCGCAGGCCCGTGATGGGGATGGACGACGGTCTGGCCTTCGATGAAGTGCATGTGGGATTGCCTCCGCGTGGACGTGAAACCACACTCGACATCAGTGGCCGGATGTACCTGGGGTAATCACGCCGGAGACGGTCGTCCCACAGCGAGCCGACGCACCATAAATGCTGGCCGGATGAGCAATGTGGGAGCGCGGAATTACACACAATCCCAAGGGGGAAAGCACCTAACTCCGCGAGCCTGGCTCCTTCAATTATCCCACAAAGGCACCATACGTCTTTGGAAAGCGGACGACGGCGGGTGGTTCCGGCGTCATGCATTCCCGCACTTAAGTAGGTAGACTAGTCTACCTACTTAAGAAACTCTTGGAGGCATCCGAAATGGCGTCAAAAGAAACCGTCGCCGCGAGGACTTCGCGGCGGCCAGCCCGCGAAGCGCTGCTCGAGGCCGCGGCCAGGCGCTTCTACGCCTATGGCCTGACTGGAACTGGCATCGATGCCATCACCGCCGATGCGGGCGTGGCTAAGAAGAGCCTCTACAACAACTTCGCGTCGAAAGCGGACCTCGTGACGGCGTACCTGCATGCCCGGCATGAGGAGTGGCTCGGGCTCTATCGGGCGCGCCTGCGGAAGGCCTCCAGTCCAAGTGAGCGCGTGCTGGCCGTTTTTGATGCCTACGCCGATCACGCAGACCTCGCCTTCGAGCATGGTTTCCGAGGCTGCGGACTGCTGAATGCGGCAGCCGAACTTCCGGCCGGCGATCCCGGCCGCGAGGCGGTCCGGCAGCACAAGGAGGAAGTCGAAGCACTGCTGGCGGAGCACGTAGCGGGCCTGCTCCCGCCAGGCTCGGAAGGCAAGGCTGCGCCCCTGGCCCGGCACCTCGCGTTCCTGCTGGAAGGTTCCATGGTGCGGGCCGGACTTGAAGGAAGCGACAGGAGTGTCCTGGAAGCCCGGGACATTGCGGCCGCCCTGATCGGTTCCCTGTGACAGGCGCCGGGAAGCCGGCGCGTTTCCCCGGCTCCGCTTGGGGTGCTGTGTTTGTGCTCGCGGCGTCGGTCTTGTGGGGCACCACCGGCACGGCGGCCACGTTTGCGCCCGATGTCAGCCCGCTGGCGATCGGCGCCGCAGCCATGGGCCTCGGCGGCCTCCTCCAGGCGGGCATAGCGGCCGGTCCCATGCGGGCATTCCGGGCCGACCTTCGAAGCCAGTGGCCCATCTTGGCTCTGGGGACGCTGGCCGTTGCACTGTATCCGCTGGCCTTTTACTCGTCCATGCATCTGGCTGGCGTGGCCGTGGGAACGGTGGTCTCCATTGGCTCTGCTCCCCTGGCCTCCGCCATCATCGAGCGCGTGGTGGACAGGCGGCCGCTGACGGGCCGGTGGACTGCCGGGGCCCTCCTCGGCGTCGGTGGCGCCGTGCTGCTATGCCTTGCCGGGGCAGGCAATGCCGATGGCGGCCTCAGACCTGCAGCTTCGACTTCCTCCGCACCCGCGGGCATCGCGCTGGGCCTTCTGGCCGGGCTCACCTATGCCCTCTACTCCTGGGCCGCCCACCGCCTCATCAACGCGGGCGTCCCATCACGAGCGGTCATGGGCAGCGTTTTTGGCGTCGGCGGACTGCTGCTGATGCCCGTTCTGCTTGTCACCGGAACTCCACTCATCGCCTCCTGGCAGAACTTCGCTGTGGGTGCCTACATGGCGCTTGTGCCCATGTTCGCCGGCTACGTCCTGTTCGGCTGGGGCCTCGCCCGGGTGCGTGCCAGCACGGCCACCACCCTGTCACTCGCCGAGACAGTGGTGGCGGCCGTCCTCGCGGTGGTTGTGGTGGGCGAACGCCTGCCGGAGCACGGCTGGGTGGGTGCCGCGATGATCGCCGCCAGCCTGTTCGTCCTCACCGTCCCCATCCCGCGCAAACGCACGACGGCGGTCGCGGCCGCTGATGCTGCCGGCACTGAGGCCCAAGGCACTGAGGCCGAAAGCTCACTTATTCCCCGATGAGTTGGCGCGGGGCATAACCTCGCGCAGATGCCATTCGCATACCGAGGCGCAGTTCACCGCAAGTTAGTTGCCCAAAGCAACCAAAATCGGTTATGGTTGTTGTTAATCAACCATTTCCCTTTCTTTGGAGCCCTCGTGTCTCAGAAATCCGAACCTACAAAGGCCGGCCCGGGATTGTCCGATTCGGGCATGACCCACCGCCAGGTCATCCAGGCCCTGACCGGCCTCCTGATGGGCATGTTCGTCTCGATTCTGGCCGGGACCGTGGTGTCCACGTCGCTTCCGGTTATCCTCTCGGACCTGCACGGCGACCAGACGGCTTACACCTGGGTGGTCACAGCCACCCTGCTGGCCACGACCATTTCCACGCCCATCTGGGGCAAGCTCGCCGACCTTTCCAACCGCAAGGTGCTGCTGCAGCTCTCGCTGCTGATCTTCGTGGTTGCCTCGGCAATCGCCGGATTCTCCCAGGACACCACGATGCTCATCACCATGCGCGTCTTCCAGGGCCTGGGCGCCGGCGGCTTGACGGCGCTGAGCCAGATTGTCATGGCAGACATCATCTCCCCGCGTGAACGTGGCAAGTACATGGGCCTGTTCGGTGCTGTCATGGCGCTGGGTACCGTGGGCGGACCGCTGATCGGCGGCTTCATCACCGACTCCCTCAACTGGCGCTGGAACTTCTTCGTGGCGCTCCCTTTTGCCGCGGTTGCCATCATCCTGATCCAGAAGACCCTGCACCTGCCCGTCAAGCCCAAACGCAAGGTTTCCATCGACTACGCCGGGATCGCGCTGCTCTCTGCAGGCGTCGCGCTGTTGCTGATCTGGGTTTCCCTGGCCGGGCACCAGTTCGAGTGGGCCAGCACCACCTCTGCCCTGATGGTGGGCGGCGCCGTTGTTGCCCTGATCGCGTTCGTCTTCGTGGAGTTCAAGGCGTCGGAGCCCATCATCCCGCTCTCCATGTTCAAGAACCGCACGTTCACCCTCTCGGTGATTGCCTCCATCTCCGTGGGTGTATCCATGTTCGGCACCTCGGTCTTCCTGGCCCAGTACATGCAGCTGGCCCGTGGCGCGAATGCAACCCAGTCCGGGCTCATGACCATTCCCATGATGGCGGGGCTGCTGATCATTTCCACCATTGCCGGCGCGCTGATCTCCAAGCACGGCAAGTGGAAGTCCATCATGGTCATCGGCTCGGTCCTCCAACTGGCCGGCCTGTACCTGCTGGGCACCATCCACTACGACACCGACTTCATCCTGGTCTCGCTGTATATGTTCACCCTCGGCGCAGGCCTGGGCATGGTCATGCAGAACCTGGTGCTGATCGTCCAGAATGCCGTCACCCCGGCCGAAATCGGCGTGGCCAGCTCGGGAATCGCGTTCTTCAGGTCCCTCGGCGGAACGATCGGCGTCTCAGTCCTGGGCGCCATCATGGGCACCAAGGTGGTTGACCTGATGGCCGCCAAGGCTGCAGACCTGCAGGCTGCCATCGTTGGGCTCGGCGAGCAGGGCAAGGAAATTGGCGCCGCCCTGGCCAGCGGAAACATCCCCTCGGTGCACAGCCTGCCGGACTCGGTACGCACCATTATCGAGTCCACGTACGGTGACGCCGTGGCCCACATCTTCATGGTGGCCGCCCCCTTGAGCATCCTCACCATCCTGGCGATCGTGTTCATGCCAAACCTGGAACTGAGCACCCAGACCCGGCATCAGCGGGAGAAGAGCGACGCTGCAGCAACCGCGCACCAAGGCCTGGAAGCCGCCGAGCAGAACCTGGCCGAGGTGAGTGAGGCTGCCGTTGCAGTCACTCCGCGGCTGGACGACGAAAACGAAACAGTGTTGAGGTAGGACACCCAGTGATCGACACCGCCCCGTTAGCCGCACCGGACAACGCCGACTTCGATGGCGCGATCGCTGACGTGGAGAAGCAACTTGGTACGTTGCTGATCCGGGCCCGGAACAGTATCCGGACCCACGCTGTGGCCATCCACCCGGCGCTACAGCCCCAGGGATTCATGGTGCTCACCACGCTTTCCCGGACAGGGCCCCGACAACAGGGCTGGCTGGCCCACGAACTGGGCTCGGATAAGGCGATGATGAGCCGGACCATCAAGCAGCTTGAGTCGCTGAACTTCGTCACCAGGACCATCGATCCCAGCGACGGGAGGGCCCAGCTTGTGTCAATGACCCCGGAGGCCCACTCGCGCTACGACGCGAACCTTGCCCAGGTGCGCCAGGTACTCCACGATCGGCTCTCGGAGTGGGACATCGATGAAGTCCACCGCTTCGCCGGACTCCTGGCCAAGATAGCGTCCCTGTCATAAGAGGTGCCCGGCCGCCGGTCCTCCGCGGCCGGATTCCTCCTGGCGAGGACCGCAGGTGATTGGGCAATGACTGAGACGTACGACGGCGGGACCTCCCGCCGTCGTACGTCTCTTTTTTGTGTGGCAAACCTTTGCCGTATCCCCCGGGGCGGTCAGGCCGCCAGCGGCGCGTCGAAAAGCTCCTCGGCGAGCCGGATCAGGTGGCCGGGGGCGTCTGACTCGTGTCCGCGGGCCCCGTGGCCGAGGAATACCGCCGTCCCGTTGAGGGTGTCGTCCAGGGAGATTCCGGCTTCGCGCGCGAGTACTTCGGCCCGCACGTTCTGGGGCAGGCGGCTGCCCTCATCGTTCAAGTAGACGTGCCAGTCCCGGCTCGTGATGGATTCGATGTTTCCTGCAACCAACTTCTGCAGTGCCTCCATGTCCGTGTCCACGGTCTCGATGCGCACAGGTTGCGTGAGGTGGGCAGGGACGATCAGGGCGTTAAAAGTGGTCTTCATGGTCATGTCCTTGTGACTGAAACGTGGATCTCAGTTGCGGCCTCAAGTGGCGGCGAGAAGTGGGTGGCGGGCAGCCGAGTGGGTCTAGGAGTCGCGCAGTCGGCTGCCCGCGGTAAATCAGCGCTGGTTTTTGCGCGGCTTTATAAACTGAATTTCGCTAGTTTCGCTCTTAGCTCGCTTTTCGGCTCGTTTTTCGAGAATTGACTTTCCCGGTTTTTTGGAGCTGCCGCTCTTGGGCGATTTTCCTGACAATGGAATTCCACCTTTCTATCCTGTGTGTCTACCCGATACCATACACACTTATATTTTTAATGCCAGTTCCCGGAAAAACGCGCGGAAGGGCTGCGAAGCCCTGCTACGGCGGCCGGACTGGCCGCGCCGGGCAAAATACCGGCTTTTCTGACGGCACGTGGTGGCCACCATCACGGAATTTGCTGATTCCGTGTCAGCGCCGGGCACCACACCCCTCGCTGAGCTGGCATCTGCCCCCGTTCAGGACCGGACCGAGTGTCCGGGAACGATCCATGAGAAAAAGAATCCTTCATCTGCAGCACACATTAATAGGTCATTCCGCTACGCTACGGTTGGCAGCACCCAACATTTTTCAAGGGGGACCAATGGAGTTTGCAGAAAAGCTTTCAGCGCTGGCAGCAAAGGTGCGCCAGCAGCGAGGTGTGATCCAAACCGAAGAAGCCACAAAAAATGCTTTTGTGATGCCCTTCATTTCCACAATCCTCGGGTATGACGTCTTCAATCCCATGGAAGTCGTTCCTGAGTTCATAGCGGATGTGGGGCTCAAGAAGGGCGAGAAGATCGACTATGCGATCGTCAAGGACGGCGAAGTCCAGATCCTGATTGAGTGCAAGAAGTCCACGGAGCCCGTCAGAATCGAGCATGCGTCCCAACTGTTTCGGTACTTTGCCGTCACGAGCGCCAGAATCGCGATCCTCACCAACGGCGAGGTGTACCAGTTCTTCACTGACCTCGATGCACCGAACCGCATGGATGACAAACCGTTCCTCGTGCTCGATTTGAATGACATCGATGAATCGCTCATTCCAGAACTGCAGAAACTTTCCAAAGACGTCTTCGACCTCGACTCGATCATCAGTGCCGCAGGTGAACTGAAATACATCGGGGAACTCAAAAGGAGCCTCGCCGCGCAATTCAAAGAGCCGGAGGATGAATGGGTCAAGTTCTTGACTGGACGCGTGTATCAGGGTCCCTATACCCAGAAGGTAAGGGAACAGTTCACCTCCCTTGTCAGCAAGGCGTCAAAACAGTTCCTGAATGACCAAGTGAATGAACGGCTGAAGAAGGCTCTCGGCGCCCCGGGTTTTCCGCAGAGTGACGATTCAACAGTGGCGGCCAGCGTCACCAGCGCACCGGTTGCCGAAGCCAATCTGGCCGAAGCGGACGGTCTGGAAACAACGCTGGAGGAAATCGAGGGCTACCAGATAGTCAGGGCCATCGTCTGCAGTGAGGTCAAGCCCGCGCGCGTGGCGCAGAGAGATGCCAAGTCCTATTTCGCAGTGCTTCTGGACGACAACAACCGCAAACCCATCGCACGCCTGCATTTCAACCGCACCCAGAAGTACCTGGGACTGTTCAATGACAACAAGGAAGAAACTCGAGTGCCGATCGGCTCGCTGGAAGAAATCTACGAACACACCGAAGCCCTGCGGGCGAGCGTTAAAAGCTACCTGTGAAGGTCCACACTGCAGTGCCCGACCTCACCTAATGGCCGGCCACGCCGAACACTGAAGGAGATACGACGGCGGGACCTCCCGCCGTCGTCCGCTGCGTTTGGTGCCGCTCCCCCATGTCCGGCGAAGGGCAGCATCACAACGTCGCTGCTTCCTGTTCCGCCAACCTGATCATTCGAAGTTCGTCCTCCACCGCATGGGTTGGCCAATAGTCCTTCGCCAGCTCATCTGCCCGGGTGAGATCTGCGTCCGGGAAGAGTTTGCCGAGCATTCCGGCCGCCTGAAGCAGGGCGATCAGCACAATGGTCCTGGCATTGGCCGCCCTGGAGTCGGTCTTGGCAACCGGGGTGCCGGCGTCAGGTGCACCAGCAACGGATGCATCGACCGGAGTCATCCTTTCAGGCACCTCCAGTTCCGACGGCGCACCGCTGAGTGCTTTATGGATTCTTTCCAGGAGAGCCGCCTCAGGGGCATGGTTCTTCTCGGGGTACCGCACGGCCCGGAACCGGCCCAGATGCTTTTCACCGACGTGTTCAACGATGCCTGCCGACACCATCCCGTCGTAGACATGCTGCACTTCCGCCCGGCCCTCCAACATGGAGACCCAGCTTTTGGGGCTGTGGAGCCGGGATTTGCCGCTGATGACTTCGAGCTCCCGCCTAAGGTCCGTTGTGGGGGTGATGCCGGTGGCCCTGACGCGCCGCCCCTGCAGTTCGATCGCACCGATCAGGTCCAGCTCGGCCAGTATTGCTCCGGCCACCGTGGTCCTGAGAGCGAACACGGGCACTTCAGGTTTTCCGGTGGTGTCGTTCGTGGCCAGCAGGAGGAAGGCCTGGGGAAGGTTTAGTTCCACCGCTTGAGGTGTTTCAGCGTTCATACGATCATGGTGGCCCTGTTGGAGGGCCACCACAACGAGAATTTTTGGGCTGACCACCGCGGGGGTATTACTCACAGTGCGCGCACAGCAGCGTGAAAGTGGTCCCAAAGAGTTCCGATTGAGGATGGAACCAGCTTCGAAACCGGAGTGGAACCAGCAAGGAGAAAACCATGAACAGCATCCGGAAAATTGCGGCAGGCACCACCCTTATCGGCGCACTCATCGGCGGCGGAGCCCTCACAGCCATGGCATTGCCCGCCAACGCCGCCACCACCCCGTCCGCCACGTCAACGGCAACGTCCAGCGGTCCCAATCACGAGAACGAAACCGACCTCACCGGCGACATTGCCGCCAAGGTCAAGGACGCAGTGCTGGCCGCCAACGCCGGCGCAACCGTCGAAAACATGACCACCGAGGACGACGGCAGCGCCGCATACGAAGCCCACATCACCCAAACCGACGGCACCCACGCCACGGTCAAGCTCGACGCAAACTACGCCGTCACTGCCACCGAAACCGGCGGCAAGGGCGGCCGCGGCAATCACGGGAACGAAACCGACCTCACCGGCGACATTGCCGCCAAGGTCAAGGACGCAGTGCTGGCCGCCAATACTGGCGCCACTGTCGAAAACATGACCACCGAAGACGACGGCAGCGCCGCATACGAAGCCCACATCACCCAAACCGACGGCACCCACGCCACTGTCAAGCTTGACGCCAACTTCACCATCACCGCCACCGAGACGGGCGGCCCGGGCGGCCATGGACACTGATCCTGCCGCACTCCTTCGGGCGGACGCAGCACAGCTGGGTCCGCCCGAAGTTCGCACGGCCCCACCGCTCCGACCATCCTCAACCGCCACACCCAACCGCGCGGCTCCGGTCGTGACCGGCTAGAACCGGCCCTGAGCCCCGGACTCTCTGCGGTCAGCCCGCGCCGTGGCCCTCCCGAGCCGTCTCCTCCAGGATCCTGGCCGTAGGCGCTGCCGTCATCAACTGACCTATCACCTCCGGTTTATCCCACACATCGCTGCGGAGCCGTTCCAGAAAGACTTTCGCGGCATCCTTGGTGTTGAAGTCAAGGAGCACGGCAACACTGTTCTGGTCCTCTGTATCCCGGAACAGCCGGACAGACGTGGCGCCCGATGCGGCGCGGCCTGCAGGATCACTGTCGAAGACTTTCTTAAAAGCCTCGTAGTCCCGTACCGGATAGCTGATCTGCAAGGTGAACATCATCGTTCCTTTCCCTTGGGCTGTGGCAGCTAAAGCGTAGGCCTTCCCGCGTCATCCCGGAAGGGCCGAACCACCCCCCGGCGCCGGGCTCCGCGTCAAGAGCCAACCGGGCCAGGCCATCGAAATTGACGGCCGGACAGCGTCGAGTTGACTGTCCTGACCGACGACGTTGACAGGCTCGAGGCTCAGGAGGCAGCTTCCTAGACCCGGGCCCTGAGCACTGAATTCTGAGCGGTCAACCCGCCCGCCGCTACAGTGCCGACCAGCCGCCGTCGGACGCGAGGATGGCGCCGTTGACGTTGGTGCCGTCGTCGCTGAGCAGGAAGGTGATGGACGCGGCGAGCTGCGCTGCGGTGGCGGGCACCGGTACGGTGGCCTGCATCAGCGGGCCGAGCCGTTCGGCGGCCAGCTGGGATCCCCACTCGGCCACGATGTTGGTGATGGTGGCACCCGGAGCCACTGCGTTGAACCGCAGGCCCTTGGGCCCGTACATCACGGCCGAGTTCCTCGTGAGGCCCACCACGGCGTGCTTCGACGCGGTGTACGCGGCCCCGGCGGCCGAACCCCGCAGCCCCGCCTCGGAGGCGATATTGACCACCGAACCCGTCCCGGCCTCGAGCATCAGCGGCAGTACGGCGCGGGTGAGGCGCATGAGAGCGGTGACATTGATCCGGAAGACCCGGTCCCAGGTCTCGTCATCGACGTCGTGGATCGGCGCAAACTTGTCCATGATGCCGGCAACGTTCGCGAGCGCGTCCACGCGACCGCCCGCGGCGGTGACTACGGCCGCAACTGTCTCCTCGGTGGAAATATCGCCGGCCACCGGGACGAGGTCCAGTCCGGCGTTCTCCTCCACGAGGGCGTCCAGGCGCTCCTTGCTGATGTCCGCGGCAATGACACGGCCTCCTTCCTTGGCGACCCTAAGTGCCGTGGCCTGCCCGATCCCCGACCCGGCGCCCGTGACAATAACGGTTTTGCCGGCAAACCGGCCGTTGGTGGTGACTTCCTGCCATGAAGCTTCGTTGCCCATGATGCCCTTCCAGACGTTGGTGACCGTGGTGGAATACAGCTTATGACACTCTGTGTCATTATGTAAGGGTGAGTACTGGTCGGATGCCCCCGGACGATTTGAAGACCACCGTTCCGCGCCCCACCGGGCGCCCCGCGACGATTAATCCCGACGCCGTGGCCGCCGTCGCCCTTCGGATCTTCGGCGAGCGCGGCTACGAACAGACCTCCATGGAGGACATCGCGCGCGAGGCGGGAATCGGGCGCAAGAGCCTCTACCGCTACTTCTCCAGCAAGGCCGATCTTGTCTGGGGCGGGATGGAGCCGGTGGTGGAGGCGTCCACGCAAGTTTTGCATTCAGCCCGCCCCGGTGCGGCGTCCGACGGCGGCGTCCTGGCAGGGCTGCGCGAGGCGGCTGTTGCGGGGGCTGCTGCCATTCCGGATTTGTCCGTGACGCGCGGGCGCCTCCGGCTGATCGGAGAGCACCCCGAACTGGCAAGCAGAAGCTACGAATCCCTGGCGCCGCAGCGCGAACGGGCCCGGGCATACCTTGTGTCGGCCGGCGTGCCCGAGGACGCCGCCGGATACCTCTGTGCCGCTTTCATGGGCGCCACGTTCGAAGCCTGGATGCGGTGGGCCGCGGGGACCGACCCCGATCCCGCGCCATATCTGGAGGCCGCGGTCGGGGTACTGCGGGTGCCGTAGCTGCGGGCCGGCTGCTCACGTCAGCGGGCGACGGCGCCTGGTGGCCTGTTTCTCCAGAGCACATAGCCGTCGTTAGGATTCCCCGCTGCGCCCGGTTTTGGGGCCTGCGAGAATGGCCCAATGGAGATCGCACTGGGACTTCTCGTTCTCGTCGCGGTGGTCTGTGCGGGCAGCGCCCTGGGCCGGAAGCTGAACATTTCCGTTCCGCTGCTGCTGGTGCTGGCCGGCGTCGCAGGTTCTTTCCTCCCGTTCGTCCCGCACATAGAACTGAACCCGGAAGTGGTTCTGGTGGGCCTGTTGCCGCCGCTGCTGTACGCCGCGGCGCTGCGCACTTCCCTTTTCGATTTCGGCTCCAACCGCCGCGCCATCGGGCTGCTCTCCGTGGGCTATGTCATTTTTGGGACCATCACGGTGGGTTTTGTGGTGTGGTGGCTGTTCCCGGAGATCCCGCTGGCGGCCGCGATCGCCCTGGGCGCAGTGGTGGCGCCGCCGGATGCCGTGGCTGCGACCGCCATCGCGCGGAAGGTGCGGATGCCGCGGCGGATTGTCACCATTCTTGAGGGCGAATCCCTGGTCAACGACGCCACTGCCCTGATCTGCCTTCGCGCCGCCATCGCCGCCATCTCGGGGTCAGTGTCAGTGGTGGGGATCGCCGGAGACTTCATGCTTGCGGCCGGCGGCGGAGTGGTGGTGGGCATCGCCGCCGCCTACGTCCTGACCACACTTCGCAAACGGGTCCGTAACGTCGCGATCAACACCTCGACGTCCCTCATTGCCCCCTTGGTTGCCTATTTGCCGGCCGAAGCGATCCACGCCTCAGGTGTCCTCGCCGTCGTCGTGACCGGATTGGTGATGGGCACGAAGGCGCCGTCCATGCCCAACGGCGCCGCCCGGCTCAGCCAGCGCAGCAACTGGAACACGGTGCAGTTCCTGCTGGAAAACTCCGTGTTTCTCCTGATCGGGCTGCAGGTGCGGACCATCATCGACGGCGTCCAGGATGACTCCCTCGGCGCCGGCCGGATCTGGGCCGGCTGCGCCGTCATCCTGCTGGCGGTGCTTGTGCTCAGGCCCGTTTGGGTGTTCCCGGCCACCTACCTGCCCCGGCTGATTCCGGCAGTGCGGCGGAACGATCCGGCCCCGCAGTGGCAGTTCCCGGCGATCGTCTCCTGGGCAGGGATGCGCGGGGTGGTCACCCTGGCCGCCGTCCTGGTGCTGCCCCCTGACCTGGAACACCGTTCGGTACTGATTCTCGCCGCCTTGGTGGTGGTGGCCGGCACGCTGACGCTCCAGGGCTTCACTCTTCCCGCCCTGGTCCGCGTCCTGCGGATTCCTGGCCCGGACCAGCGCGAGGACGCGCTGAACCAGGCTGCCCTGATGCAGCAGGCCACCGCGGCCGGTGTGGCCCGGCTGCAGGAAATGCGCACCGATGACGACCCGCCGGAGGTGGTGGCCATGCTCAAACGGCGCACCCAGGAACGCGGGCTGGCGGCGTGGGAACGGCTGGGGCGGCCGTCGGCGGAAACTGCGACGCCCAGCGAGCGCTATGCCCGGCTGCGGCTTGCCATGCTGGAAGCGGAACGCGCCAAGGTCCTGGAACTGCGCCGGGGCGGCGAGTACGCCCAGGAGGTCCTCAGCGAGGTTTTGGAGCGGCTTGACGTTGAGGAGTCCATGCTGGACGTGTCGCTGGACGAGGTTGATACAACCGGCGAGGGCGGCGGGGAAGGGATCGCAAGGCCGGGCGGCGTATGCAGCCACCTCGAGGACGCCCGCTCCCCCGAGGTGCCCCTCGACCCCTTCTGCGCGGACTGCCGCCGTGAAGGCACGACGTCGGTGCACCTGAGAATGTGCCTGCGGTGCGGCAAGGTGGGGTGCTGTGATTCCTCGCCCGGCACCCACGCGTCGAGGCACTTTGAAGCGTCCGGGCACCCGGTCATGCGGAGCATCGAGCCGGGCGAAGACTGGCGCTGGTGCTACGAGGACGACCTGTTGGGGTGAGTGCCTGCAGCGTTCACGACGGCGGGACGTCCCGCCGTCGTACGCTCACTTCGTCAGCGCAAGCAGTGCGCGGCTAACCGGCCACCGGCGTTTTTTCCGCATACCGGGCCAGGTAGGCAGTCTCAGCGGCGGTAAGTTTCCGGGAACGGTTCGAGTCCGGGTCCAGCGGGACAATTACCGTGGTGCCGATGAACGCGGTGGCGCCACGCTGGCTCCCCGTGTGCCGGACGGAGAAGGACCCGTTACCGATCCTGGTGATGTCGAGCAACAGGGTGAGCTCGTCTTCGTAGTTGACGGGCAATTTGTACTCCACGTTCAGGGACGCCACGACCTTCGGGCCTCGGAAGGAGTCCAGCCCGTCAGCGGCGGCGTCAATGTTCAGCCACCGCACCCGCGCTTCCTCCATCAAGGTCACAATGCGGGCGTTGTTGATGTGCCCGTTGAGGTCCTGGTCGGACCAGCGAAGCGGCACCACCATTTCGAAACGCTTATGCATTGCGGCCGCCGGTACTGCCATTGTCCGTGGCGGATGTGATGAACAACTGGGCCGTTCCTCTCGAAGGGTGAGCGTGTTCGCTCGTACAACCTTCCCAGCGCCGATCAGAAATATCCAATATCCCTTCGGACGGTGGTTTCGTCATCCCGGCGGGGACAGAATGGTGGAATGAGTATGTTCGTCCTTATCCCGGGAGCCGGCGGCGCCGCCTGGTACTGGAGCCACGTCGTGCCGCTGCTCCAGGATGCCGGTCACCAAGCCGTAGCGGTCGATCTGCCCGGCGACGACGCGAGCGCAGGGCTCGCCGAATACACGGGTCTGGTGGTGGAAGCCGTCGGTGAGCAGCCTGGCGTGGTGCTTGTGGCGCAATCGCTGGGCGGCTTCACTGCTCCCCTGGTATGCGAAAAGGCTTCCGTCGCAGAACTGGTCCTGGTGAATGCGATGATCCCCGTTCCGGGCGAGACCCCGGGCGCGTGGTGGGACAACACCGGATGGGCCGCGGCTCAACAAGGCGCGGCGAAGGCCCACGGCTACAGTCCAGAGTTCGATACAGACACGTACTTCCTGCACGACGTTCCCTCGCAAATCGCCGCAGAAGGAGCACCGCATCAGCGCCCCGAAGCAAGCGCAGCTTTCGACTCGGCATGCAACTTCACGGCGTGGCCCGGCATCCCGACGCGCGTGCTGTCCGGTGAAGGGGACCGGTTCTTTCCCCTGGAGTTCCAGCGTCAGGTGGCCCGTGAACGCCTCGGCATCGAACCCGACACCATGCCGGGTGGCCACCTACTCGCCCTCGCAAACCCGGAGGGCGTGGCCGGGTATTTGCTTCGGCGTTGAACTGAAGGGGTTCACCGGGACGCCGGCGTCGTTCACTTCCACCGTGACTTCCGGCATTCCCGCCATTCAGAAGTCCGCCTTCCTGTTGCCCGTGCTCAGCGGTGCTTTCCGGTGAGGTAGCGCTGGATGGTGGGGGCGAGTTCCGCCACCAGATCGTCGTGGGACCGGACCGTAATGGGCGGCATCTTGATGACGAAACGGCCGATGGCGACGCCCGGCAGATGCGCGGCGGCCAGTGCCGCGCGCTGCATCTCCTCCTCGTCGAACGAGGGGCGGTTTCCTTCGTTCCGGGCCCGTGCCCCGAGGATTTGCCGCAGCATGGTGGCTGCCCGCGTGGAGGTGGTTGCCGCCCGGACGCGTGCCGCCGTCGTGCGCTAAAAACCGCGGCGGTGACCATGTCCACCGCGGGCGGCCGTCAGTAAACTGGAACGCATGACCGAGCAGGAACCGGCCCACGCCGGGGTAGCCGAGTCTCCGACGCTGGCCGGTTCCGACGCCATCAGCCCGTCCGTGCGCACGGCGGCGCAGCGGTCCCGCACGTTCGCGGGAATCCTGGTCAACACGGCGCTGGCCAACGTCACCACCAGCTATCTGTGGTTCGCCCTGACGTTCTGGGTGTACCTGGAGACCCGCAACGTGATCGCCACCGGGGTGATCGGCGGCATGTACATGCTCCTGATCGCACTGTCCAGCATCAGCTTCGGCACGTTCGTGGACCGTTACCGCAAGCTGATGGTGATGCGGTTTGCTGCCGGCTTCACCCTGGTGATGTTTGCCCTGTCCGGGACCCTGTTCCTGGTGACCCCGTCCACCGGCATGCTGGACCTGACCCAACCGTGGTTCTGGATCTTCGCCGTGGTCCTGCTGGCGGGTGCCGTGGTGGAAAACCTGCGCAACGTCGCCCTCTCCACCACTGTCACCATCCTCATTGACCCGGACCGGCGGGCCAATGCCAACGGGCTGGTGGGCATGGTGCAGGGCCTGATGTTTATGGTCACGTCGGTGCTGTCGGGCCTGTCGGTGGGACTGCTGGGCATGGGCTGGACCATCCTGGTGGCCCTGGTGCTCACCGCGCTGCCCTTCGCACACCTGCTGACCCTGCGCATGCCCGAGGAGCTGCGCGCGGCCGCCTCCGACGCCCACGGCAGCTTCGACCTGCGGGGTTCCCTGGCCGCGGTGCTGGCCATCGCGGGACTGTTCGCGCTGATTGTTTTCTCCACGTTCAACAACTTCATCGGCGGCGTGTACATGGCGCTGATGGACCCCTACGGCCT
Source organism: Pseudarthrobacter sulfonivorans (assembly GCF_024391045.1). Taxonomy (GTDB): domain Bacteria; phylum Actinomycetota; class Actinomycetes; order Actinomycetales; family Micrococcaceae; genus Arthrobacter; species Arthrobacter sulfonivorans_B. The sequence continues at coordinate 101,920 of NZ_JANFCZ010000007.1, read as the reverse complement.
GGAGATGTTCCCCGTGGAGGTATGGGGCGGGGTGTTCGCGTTTGGAGCCACCGGATTCATCCTCGGCGGCGCGCTGGTCAACCGATTCGGGCTCGGGTCCAACCCGCTGCGCACCATGCTGATCGCCGTGGTGGTGCTGGGGATCCTGGGTGCAGTGTTCACGCTGCGGGAATGGGCCTGGCTGTATGTGGCCGGCATCTGGCTCTACATGGCGCTGGTGCCCCTCATCGAGGCCGCCGAGCAAACCGTCATCCAGCAGGTAGTGCCGCTCCCCCGCCAGGGCAGGGTGTTCGGATTCGCGATGGCCTTCGAATCCGCGGCCGCGCCCATCACGGCGTTCCTGATCGCGCCCGTTGCCCAGGTGTGGATCATTCCCTGGGCCCGGTCCGCGGAAGGCGCCGCGCAGCTTGACCCGCTGCTGGGTGAAGGCACCTCCCGGGGCATTGCCCTGGTGTTTTTCGTCGCCGGAATCATCCTGATTGTGGCTGCGCTGCTGGCTTTCCTCACGCCTGTCTACCGCCGGGTTTCGGCGTCGTACGCGGAGGCGGCTGCTGCACCCGCCGGTGCTGCAACCGCCGGTGCTGCACCCGCCGCAGTGGCCGAGGAATGAGACTCAGGCACCCGCTCAGCTCAGAGGCAGGAATGGTCGTAGTCGAATCCGCCTGAGATGTACTGCGTGAGCGCGACTTTGCCGCCTCCGGTCAGCGGGGCGTCGGCGCATTTACGTTTCGCCACCGCGAGTGAGTTGGCACCGGCCAGCCAGCTGGGCAGTGGGTAGAGGCTGCTCGTCGACGGCACCGTCCCGGCGATCTGGGTCAACTGCGTCCTGGTGGAGTAGAGGCCGGTTGATGCATCGATGCTCGCGAAGTAGGCCACCATGCCCTCCAGATCGGCACGGTTGGCGAGTGTATCGCTGGACCAGCTGTTGCCGGTCTCCACATCCAGCCACCAGTCGTAAGAGCCGGGGTTGCTCACGCCGCGGATGTTTGCGTCGTCGTAGGCCTTGGCGTACCCGTACATAAACGAGCAGGCCGGACCGTACTTGTTTCCGGTGCCGGTGCAGTCGCCGTAGGGGTTGGCCACGGTGGTCCCGCCGTAGGTGTTGCTGGTGGGCCACCACGAGCCGGCCGCCCCGGGGTTGGCGGTGTTCACGTACAGGGCCACGCCGGGCTGCCCGGCCCCTCCCGGTGACTTCTGCGCCCACTTCAGCTGAGTGTCAAAGCACGGGTTGGTGTTATTGGCGAGGCCGTTGTTCACGCCGACGATGCCGAAAAGCTGGCCCGTCGGCAGGGCCTTCCCGCACTGGGGCCAGGACACGTCATTCCCGGAACCGGAGGCGGGGGCTGCCTGGCCCGGCTGGGCAACGAGCATCAGTATGGCGGCGACGGCTGCGCCAAGGGCCAGCCGGAAGCGAAAGCGGCGGGACGGTTGGTGGTGAGCGGACATCGTTGTCCTTCCGGTGGGGCGGTGCGTGGGTAACCCAGCATGACCGTTTCCCTCGCGGGAGGTCAACCGTGACTTCGCACATTACTGCCGCCGCCTACGAGGCCCGAGTGAAGGTCCCCAGCCCGGTCCTGTCGTAGAAGTCCAGCGTGACTTTTGGTACGGAGCCGCCGCCTGGGCCGGCGAACAGTGCACCGGCCAGGCCGTTGGCGTTCTCTCCGATGGATTCAAAGCTGAAGGTATTGCCGTCGAAGTGGGTGAGGCGGAACGTCGTGGGACTTGCCGGCGGCCCCATCCGCATGGCCAGTTTCCCGTCCTGTTCGAAGACCACCAGCGGGCCATAGTAAGAGTTGCCGAAGGTCCCGACGTAGGCGCTGTTCGGCCCGGCCGGAGCGGGCTTGGCGGGAACCTTGGTGTAGTCGACCTCCGGCTTGTCAGACTCATCGATTTGCCTGAACACGCCGGCGGTGAAGGCCAGCCAGTCGACAGTGGGCGAGCCGTGCTGGGCCGTATCCATGAAGCCTGCCGTGATTGCTTCGGGAATCCCCTGCGGGCGTCCGTTGGTCAAAGCCACAATGCCGAGCTGTTCGCCGGGAAGCATCGCGACGGCGGTGGCTGCGCCCAGGTTGAACGCGCCGGAATGCCCCAGCTGGACCCGGGCCTGATCGTCGTAGGACACGTTCCAGCCCAGTCCATAGAAACGGGAACGGGCTGCCGGGGCCGCCGCCGGCCCGGAGACGACGTGCGGCACATGGGTCACCTGGAGCGCGGCCGGATCGATAATTGGCTGGCCGGCGTACGTGCCGTTGCCGAGCTGCAGCCGCAGCCATTGCGCCAGGTCCCGCACCGACGAACTCGCGCCCCCGGCCGGCGCCTCGGAGTCGGCGTCGCGCTGGTATTTCGCTGCCCATTCCTTGTTTCCCAGCGGCACGTGGAGGATGGCCCGGTCCGGCGCTTTTTCGTAGTCCGAGTGCCGGTAGCTGGACGCGGACATGCCCAGCTTGCGGAACAGGACCTCATCGGCCAGGTCCTCCCAGCTCATGTTCAGCGCATCGGCTGCCGCCTGTCCGGCTTCCGTGTAGCCGAAATTGCTGTAGTTGTAGCTGGACCGGAACGTATCAAGGGGCTCCTGGTTCAGATGGGCCAGGATGTAGGCCCGATCAAATCCGAGGTCCTCCAGCAAATCACCGGACGCCGTTTTCAGGCCGCTGCGGTGGGACATCAGGTCGGCGAAGGTCGCGTTCCGGGTGACATAGTCGTCGTGGAGCGCGAAGCCCTTGTTGTGGCTGATGACGGGATCCGTCCAGCTGATTTTCTTCTGGCCCACCAGCGCGGCCACCACCGTCGACGCGAGCGGCTTGGACACGGAGGCCACCTGGAACACCGTGTCCGGTCCGATCTCCGCAGGCTTGCCGACCTCCCGGACCCCAAACCCCTTGGCATACACCACCTCGTCCCGGTACACCACGGCCACCGCCATGCCGGGAAGTCCGGTTCCTTCCATGGCATCGCGGACCTGCCCATCGAGCTTGGCCAGGGCATTGGTTACCTTTTGCTGGTCCAGCAGCGGTTCGATCTGTCCCGGCGGGGCAGGCAGCAGGGAGGCCGTCCCCGTGGTGGACACCTGCTCCGCGGTGGCGCCGGTGCAGGATGTCAGCAGGGGCATGCTGGCAACACCCGCCGCTCCAATCCCGGCCACCCGCAGCAGCGCACGCCGGCTGGGGGAATGTGAAGCGGTGCTGCGGTCCATGGATGCCACCTAGATTCGTCAGGCGGTGGGCGCTCCGGTATGCGGAGGCCACCGGTTGTCACTACATAGTGAACCGCGCGCACCGCGGCGAGGGCAACGGATTCTCCGGAAGTCCGGCAAAGTGGGGTGCAGCTGAGGGTGAGCGGACGACGGCGGGACGCGCCGCCGTCGTCCGCTTGCGTTTTCGCCGCGGCAGTCAGCGGCAAGCGGTCAGCGATGACGCAGCGGTGTAGGGGTGGTGATCCGGGCGGCGGGCGGTACGTTCAACGCGCGGACGGTGCGGTGTGCTCCAGGAACAACGATGTTTTGTGAAACTGGACTGCTATCGCGACGGTCAGACAAGCCATTACGCCGGAGAGGAGCAGCCGTATGCCCCAGCTGATGCCACCCCCGCACAGACGCATGACCTGAACCCCATAGAAGAGCAGAAAGCCTGGTGAGATATGGAGCTGCATCGCCAGGCCCTGCCGGAGCTGCACCGCGGCGGCACGGACAACTGACAAAAGCCCAGGGGAAACCGGAGACCGGCCGGAGATCTGCCGTCTGATGTCCTTATTTTCTGAATCCGTGAGGTAGAAAATCACCGACATATTCTGACGACGGACCAGTGGGCGGACTCTCTTTCCGTAATAGATGAGGCCCCCGACCATGGCCCCAAAACCGGCCAGCATGGCACCAATGGACAGCGCATCCGGCCAGTCGGCGTCGAAATCCCCCAGCAGTGGGGCCGATGCTCCAAACCCGATGCCGGTAATGAGAATAACGCCGACCGGCAGATACACAAGGAAGTAGGACCGGAGCGCCCCGCTTATCGCGCAGTCGGCAACGCCTTCGGATTTCGCGGCGGCTTTTTCCCAGCGAGTCTCTTCATTGTCCCGAAAGTCGCTCCAACCCATGTAGTCCCTCTTCGCAGGATCTATTGGTGATGCGGCCGAGTCTACCCGCGGGGGTCCGGCCGCGGACAACGACGGGACCTGCGGATTTGTGGCCCCGGGTCTAGTTGTCCAGCCGGACGCCGCGAAGCAGCAGGAGCGTCCCGCCCACCACAACGGCTGATGCCAGGAAGACTCCCCCTGCGCCAAGCCCCGCCGCCACCACGCCGATGGCACTGGGCAGGACAACCTGGCCCACCCTGTTGCCGGCGAGCCGAAGTGCCAGCGCCCGGCCCCGCTGCCCCGCGGGAGCCTGCGCCGACAGCCAGGACATGGTCAGGGGCTGGCCGATGCCGAGTCCCAAACCCAAGACCGCCATGACCGCAAACAGCAGCCACTCCGGCATCGGAACCGCGGCCGCGCACAGGGCGGCAGTGGAGAGCGCCAGGCTAAACACCATGAGCCGCATGCGTCCCAGCGTCCGCGACATCCGCCCCAGCCCGAGCCGGGACACCATGGAGAACACGGCGCGGGTGGTGAGCATCAGCCCCACCGTTGCCGCTGTGAGCCCGCGCTCGGCGCCGAGGGCCGGGAGGTAAACCATGGTCAGGTCCACTACGGCCAGGACTGTGGCGCTGGCGGCCAGGGCCCTGGCCACGCCCGGGGTCTTCAGCAGCGAAACGACGCTGCCGCCGGCGCCGTCGCCCGTGATGGCTTTCCTTTTGCCGCCGCTGACTTTGGCTGAGACGCCGAAGGTGGTCACGAACAGCACCAGGCTCATGCAGGCGGACAGGAGGAAGATGGCCTGGGTGTCGGGGCGGACGGAAGCGCCTCCCACCAAGGAAATTGCCAGCGGTCCCAGGGCCTGCCCCAGCGAAGCGGCGAATGTCAGGTACCCGAAGGCGGAGTCCATCCGGGATGAAGCAGCATTGTTGGCCACCACGGCCTGCTGCCCCACCACGCAGGCAAGTTGCCCGGCGCCGAGGAGTGCGGTTCCGATGACCAAAGTGACGATCGACGTTCCCCACAGCAGCAGGAAGGCGGAGCAGGCAAGCACGACGGCGGATCCGATCGCCATCAGCCGGCGCTCACCCAGGCGGTCCACCAGTCCGCCCGTGGGGACGGCGAGCAGCAGGGGAAAGACGGCGTAGCTGGCGGCGAGGAGACCCAGGGCGAACCCGGGAACGTCAAGCTCGAGCGCCCGGTAACTGGTAGCCGGACGGACCAGGAACGTCACAGCCTGGATCAGGGCGGAATGAGCGAGAAGGGCAGCGGCCGAGCGGCGTCCGAGTTCACCGATCATGTGATGACGAGGCTGCGGCCGGTGATGGCCCGCAGCGCCGCGTCCCGGGCACCCATGACATGGTCGAAGGCAAGCTTGGCGGCCTCCTCAGGGTTTCCGCCGGCCACCGTCTCCACCAGGATCCGGTGCTGTGCCAGCGCCTGATCCCGCCGCGCCTGGGTGCTGTTAGTGAAGTGGCGGTAGCGCTCCATCTGGCTGGAGATCTGGTCATGGAACCGCCGGGCCCACGAATTCCCCGCAATCTCGGCGATCTTTGCGTGCAGCGCCATTCCCTGCAGCATGGCTTCGTCGGCAAACTGCACCATGGCGGCATTGCGATCCAGAATGCCGTTGAGCGCTTCGATGTCCGCCGCCGTCGCCTTCACACACGCCTGCCGCGCCATGAGCGATTCCATCGCCGCGCGCACCTCGTAGAGCTCCGAAATTACTGCCTCGTCTAGGGCTGGAACGAGTACGCCCCCGGTGGGCTGCTGTTCCAGGAGGTTCTCCGAAATCAGCCGCCGGATGGCCTCCCGCAGCGGAGTGCGGCTCACTTTCAGCGTCTCAGCCATCGCCGGCTCGTAGATGCGGGTTCCGGGCTCCAGTTCCAGGCTTAGGATCTGCCGCTTCAGCTCGGCATAGACAATATGTGCCCCGGTGTTCCGGGACGGTGATTCTGCCATGTGATGACCTCCACGCCCGGCATACTTGTATACAACTATACAAGTACGTCCGGTACTTTGGCCGCGATGAACTGACGGATCCAGCGGACGGTTTCCGGCCGGTCCAGATGCAGACCGTGGCCCGCACCGGGAACCCTGACCAGGGTGGAGCGCCGGATGTGCCGGTGCAGCTCGATAGCGTGCGGCAGGGGCGTCAGCACATCGTGGGTTCCGTGGAGGATGAGCGCGGGCGACTCGATGGCACCCAGATGGCGCCATGCATCATGTTCCCGGCTGGCGCGGAAGTGGCGGGATTTGGCCCACGCTGTGGCCCTGGAATTGAAGAAGGTGTTGACGGCATCCGGGTTGACTGCCGCCCATTCGGGTTCAAAGAACAGGGGCGCCAGGCGTGAGGCGTCACCGCTCACCAGCGCTTCCATGGCCTCCGGGGTGGGTCCCTCACCTTGCAGCTTCCCGCCGCTGGTCGCGGCCAGAATCAGGCCGCGGACATTCTGCGGATGATCGATGGCGAGCCATTGGGCGATCCTGCCGCCCATGGAGTGGCCGTAGACGTGCGCGGTCTGGGCGCCGGCAGCCGTGAGGACTGCAACCGCGTCGGCGGCCAGGAGCCTGGTGGTGTAGCGGTTGGCTTCGCCGTTGCTGCTCCGGCCGATCCCCCGGTGGTCAAAGCGGATCACGCGGAAGTGTTCTGCCAGGGGCTCCGCTGCCGGCCCCCAGCCGTCGAGGGCTGTTGCCTGGCCGGCGATCAGCAGCATCGGCTCCCCGCGCCCCTGTTCGGTCCAGGCCAGCTGCGCACCGTCGGCAGCAAGGGCGATATTCACGGTGACACTTTACCGCTCCGGGTTGCGCCAAAGGCTCGCATCCGGCGGCCGCCCTGCCGGGACAATCAGCCCCACAACTCGGCGAGTGGCCCGGCCAGCGCGCGGCCTTGGTCGAAGCCGGCCTGGGCGGCAGCCGGCCGCAGCGAAAAGTCCATCGCGTTGGCGCCGAACATATGCTCTGCGCTGCTGTCCGGGAAGACCGTCTCGACTTCACTGCCGCCCGCGCGCAGCCCCTCGACCTGCGAAGCAAGGTCCAGGCCCCACTCCACCGGCGTCCGTGTCCTGCCGCCGAACGGCGCCAGCACCAGCACCCGCCCGTAGCCGGCAGCCAGGTCGGCGTTTTCGGCGTTCGTCCGGTAGCCGCCGTCGATATAGCGACCGTCCCCGATCCGGTAGGCGAAGCCGCTGGCGCAACTTGCGGCGACGGCGTCAGCCAGGTCCACTCCGCTGTGCCGGTCGAACACGGCAGATTCACCCGTGCGGGCATCCACCGCCGTGATGAGGGTCCGCCGTTCCGGCCAGAACTGGCTGGGCAGCCGCGCGGCGACCGTGGCGCGCCACCGTTCGGAAGCGTCCGACGCCGCGGCCAAGTCGAGTGCCGCCGCGCCCATCCTGCGCCGCATGTCCGCCGCATCCGCGGAGGCGGCGATGATCCTGTCGATCCGCTCCAAGTGGTCCGTCACCGGCCGTGCTGCTGCACTCCCGGCGACGGGCCCGGCAACTGGCCCGGCGGGGCCGCGCCGTTGTGGAGGCGCGGCGGAAAGGACCGCGGCAAACAGCTTTGCCGGGGATTCGCCGGCTATCTGGGCCGCGGCTGTGGATCCGGCTGAGGTGCCGATGACCAGATCGGCTTCGGTGACATCCAGGCCGGCGTCGCACAGGCCGGCCATCACGCCGATCAGCCAGGCGTTGCCTGTGGATCCGCCACCGCCGAGGACCAAAGCCCGTTCAGGGGCCGCGGCAGGGTTGATGGCAGGGCTGATGGAAGAGTTTGAAGAAGGTGTGGTGTTCAAGGGGAGTCGCCTTTCGCGAATTGCGTCCTGGCGCTCCCGGCGGCGACTACTTCAGCCGCGTGATCGTGGTCTTCAGGGGAGCACCCACTGTGGATACTGCGTTCATGGGTCTCACCTCCTGCTGACGGGTCACGATAACCGGAATCCTCGCACAGTCGTGCTGTGCTGCGCAATAACCAGCGTTGTTGAGCACCGGTAGCGCCCCGGCGCAGGGCACCCCGAACAATCAGGTGAGCCGGGCGGCCCGGGGAGTTTCCACAATGTTGATGGGGCCGGTCGTGTCACAGACGCCGGGGAACTGCACCTGCGGGGCATCAGCAGCAGCAGCAGGCAACACCTTCGCAGAGCGCATTCGAATCAGCGCGACAGCGGAAATAAGGAACCATGCGACGTTCGTGGTCACGGACGGCCACGCTTCATGGAATGCCCCGTTGACGATGAAAGCACAGGCACCCACGAGGTTCGCGGCCTGGAAGCCTTTGCCTGCCTTCAGCCAGCCCATGGATACAGCAAGGTACGCACTGAGAATCGCAACAGCCCCGGCCCAGCCGGACATTTCCCACAGCAGTTCCATGATTTCCTTTCGGGGTTGCGCCGGTCGCGGTTTGCGGCTTTAACAGCAATTATGTGGATGACACATCTTTAGATCAATTGCATTCCGCTGAAGATATGGTTTAGAAATACTGAATATGAATATCGACCCGCGGCGGCTGCGCGTTCTCCTCGCCATTGCGCGAACCGGCGGGGTACTCGCCGCCGCTGATGAACTGGGCCTTACACCGTCGGCTGTGTCCCAGCAGCTCACCAAACTGGAGGACGAGACAGGGCATGCCCTGGTACTTCGCACGCCCAAAGGCTCAGTGCTGACACCCGCGGGCCTGGCGGTGGCAGAAGCCGGCGAGGAGATAGAACGCGCCCTCAGCGTCGCCCGGGCCCGCATCGAAAGTGGCGCCCACATTGCCGGAGTGGTCCGGGTGGGGGGATTCACCAGCTTCGTCCGCACCGTGGTGATCCCGCGCCTGCCCGAGTGGCGGACACAATACCCGCAACTTCAGATCAGGATTGTGGAGGACGACTTCCCGGGCCTGATGCGGCTGCTCCGTCAGCGACAGCTCGATGCCGTGGTCGTGGAGATCGACTCGACCACGCCCGGGCAGCGTTCACTTCCCGCAGGAATGATCGAAGAGCCCCTGCTGGATGAGCCCTGGAAGCTGGTGGTTCCCGCGGGTGCCCTGCTCACCACGGAGAACATCGACCTCGCAGGATTGCCGCTTCCGTGGCTGGGCGTTGAGGCCTCCGCCGCCAACGCCGCTGTGCTGGGCCGGCTTCGCCAGTCAACAGGCGCCCAGGTGGAAACGGTGCATCAGTACCAGGACACGCTCACCGCACTTGCGCTCGTCGCCGCCGGCGAGGGCATCGCGATCGTGCCCACTCTGGCCCTCAGCGGCGTTGTGCAGGATGGAGTGGAAGTCCTAGATGTGCCCGGACTGGGCACGCGCCGTATCGCCCTGCGGCGGTTCGACCGGCGCCGATCAACCAACCTGCCTGCGGACACCGTCGCCCGCCTTTTGCGCGAATCGGCGGCGGCGTTCAACACGCGTTCGGCGCCCTGACCTGCCCCGATGCGTACGAACCAGGATGCAAACATGCCTGACGCCGGCACAGCTGACGGCGGCTGACGGCAGCTTTTAGGCGTTCCGGCCAAAGCCCCCGAGGCCTGCTTGTAGACAAGCAACAACATTCCCCTGCCGCCGGGTAACTAGCGTCTGCTGTGAGGGATATCCACAGAAACCCACAGACGTAAAGGAAGATCAATGACGACCCAGGCACCTCCCCCAACAGTCAGCTATGAAATTCTCGAAACCGCCCGCCGGCAGGTCTTTGAAGAAGGGCTCGGGCTGACGCAGGACCAGCTCGTGGAGATTCTGCGCCTCCCGGATGAGGCCCTGCCTGCAGCCCTGCAGCTGGCCCATGAAGTGCGGCTCAAGCACTGCGGCGAAGACGTCGAGGTGGAAGGCATCATCTCCATCAAGACCGGCGGCTGCCCCGAGGACTGCCACTTCTGCAGCCAGTCCGGCCTGTTCGACTCCCCCGTCCGCGGCGTCTGGCTGGACATCCCCGAACTGGTCAAAGCAGCCAAGGAAACCGCCGCCACCGGGGCCACCGAGTTCTGCATCGTCGCCGCCGTCCGCGGACCGGACATCAAACTGATGAACCAGATCAAGTTCGCGATCGACCGCATCAACGAGGCCGTGGACATCAACATCGCCTGCTCCCTCGGCATGCTCACCCAGCGCCAGGTCGATCAGCTCAAGGAATGGGGCGTGCACCGCTACAACCACAACCTCGAAACAGCCCGCAGCTACTTCCCCGAGGTCGTCACCACCCACAGCTACGAGGAACGCCTGGAAACCTGCAACATGGTCAAGGCCGCCGGCATGGAACTCTGCTGCGGCGCCCTGATCGGCATGGGCGAAACCCTAGAGCAGCGCGCCGAACTCGCCGCCCAGCTCGCAGCCCTCGAACCGCACGAAGTTCCCCTCAACTTCCTCAACCCCCGCCCCGGCACGCCCCTGGAGAACCAGGGAATCATGGACGGGAAGGACGCCCTCCGTGCCATCGCCGCGTTCCGCCTGGCCATGCCCCGCACCGTGCTCCGCTACGCCGGCGGCCGCGAACTCACCCTCGGTGACCTCGGCACCCGCGAAGGCCTGATGGGCGGCATCAACGCCGTCATCGTGGGCAATTACCTCACCACCCTGGGCCGCCCCGCCAACTCCGACCTCAACCTCCTGGTGGAACTCAACATGCCCATCAGGGAACTCCAGAAAACACTGTGAACCAGGTCCCGGCAGACACCACCGCCAAGTTTTGCGGGCACTGCGGCGAGGCGTACGACGGCGGCGCGAACCCGCCGTCGTACGCCCACCGGCAGTGCGAGGTGCTGCTGCAGCTGGAACCACCGCGCTACTGTGCGGACTGCAAACGCCGCATGAAAGTGCAGGTCACGCCCACGGGCTGGTCCGCGGAATGCTCCCGCCACGGCGTCCTTGCACCGGAAAGGTCAAGCGACACGGGTGTGTGAAAGCCGGTGAGCGGGGCGCCATTGACTCGTCCGACGTGGCTCGGGATCATCAGAGCCTGGGCCCGAACGTAGCGGTTCGGTCAGTCACGTAGAGGGAGTCACAATGGCAAAACCGGAAAATGAATTTACGCCCAGCTCGTCTGTGGCTTTCACACCCTGTACGCCACACGTCGAGGGTCTCTCGGAAGCCGTCCTGGCCCGCGACGATACAAACGGCACAGTGACGCGCATCCTCAAATTCGAACCCGGCACGGACACCTCCCCCATTGGTGTGCTGAAACACGATTTCTGGGAAGAAGTCTTCATCTGGCAAGGTTCACTCGTCGATCGCCGGCTGAACCAGACCTTCACTGCCGGCGACTGGGCAGTGAGGCCGCCGGGGATGGAACATGGCCCGTGGATCTCCGAGGACGGCGCCAAACTGTTCGAAGTCCGGTACTACCAGCCCCGGGGATAGCCCTTGCTGCGCAACGAAGCCTACGACGGCGGGGGGCGCCGCCGTCGTACGCGTTCGGGTGGGACTACTCGCTGAAGGGGACCTTTTCCCAGGTCAGGACGTCGGCGCCCTTGGCGCTGTTGCCGGCCACCGTGAAGCGGACGTAGTCCACGGCGTTGTTGGCGCCGTCCACCGTGATGCGCTGCAGGTTGTCCGCGGCGGGCGAGCCGTAGATGGCCGGCCAGGGAGAGCCCTCGGCGAGGGGCTGGTTTTCGGCAAAGACGTGGCTGTCACCGTTGACCAGGTAGACCGGGGCGTCGAAGTTGTTGGTCTCCTCGACGATGGTCCGGACGATCTCACGGAAGCCGGAGACGGTGGCCGGGTTGGTGGTGGCGTCGGCCAGGAGCGCCGGATCGAACATGTCCGCCTGCTGCATGAGCACTACGGCGCGGTCGTTGCTGCGCCGGGCGTCGGCGAACGTCTGGTGGACCTGGGCGATGACGGCGTCCGTGCGGTGTTCCACCTCGGCCAGCTGCTCGGGTGTGGCTTCTGTTTTACCCAGTCCGCTCCACGGCAGGAGGGAGTTGTTGCTGCCCTGGACGTTCAGCACGGAGAAAGCCACCCGGTTCTTCTCGAAGCGGACGTCCTCAGGAAGCCCCAGGCTCTGCTGCGACTTCACCGGCATGGTGGCGCCGAGGGTCGTGCCGGGCTGGTTGAAGAAGACTTCCCGGATCTTGTCCAGGCGTTCCAGCGGGTTGTAGGCGCCGTTGTTGGCGCGGTGGCAGTCCACCCATTCGTTGTCGCCGGGTGTGTAGACCAGCGGATGGGCGAACGTGTCGAACTGGGTGCGGATGTAGGAGAAGTACTCGTCGGAGCAGACCGTGGAGCCGTTCTTGATATCGCCCACGTGTGCTACAAACTTCAGCTCCTTGTCCGCGTTGAGGTCCTGGATGCGGGACGGGAACTTGGCGATCTCGGCGGCGCCGTAGGGGATGTCGCCGATGGCGGCGAAGGTGAAGGCCTGCTGGCCGTCCTTGGTGCCGTCCGCTGCGAAGGCGGGCTGGGACCCGAGGAGGGCGAGCGCAATGGCGGCTGCCGCCGTCGTGATTTTCATGGTCTTTGAAGGCATGGGGAGGTCCTGACTCTGCTGGCTGGGGAGTTCTGCCGGGGCACAAAGGTGCGATCAAAGACTGCTCGGCGCGGGCGAACGGCTCGGGGCCTCCCGGTTGCGGGCGGGTGAACATCGGTTGGAAAACCCAGTGGACCCGGTTACCGGCATGGGCAGTTTCAGCGCGTCCGTGCGCCGGGGACGTTCGGCCCTACGTCGGCGGGCCGGGGCTTGGCACAGTGGTGTCCAAGAGGGCAAGTCAAGGAGGCCAGCGATGGGCAAGATCTACATTCCCTACGGCACCACCGAGGGGCAGACGGCGAAGATCGCCGAGTTCATCGCGGACGTGGTCCGGGCGCACGGCCACGACGCCACAGCGGCAGATATAAAGGACGCCGGGGATGCCATCCCGGACGGCTTTGACGCGGTCCTGGTGGGCGGGTCCGTCCATGTGGGCAAACACGAGAAATACGTCGGGGACTTCGTTCGGAAGAACCGGGAAACGCTGGAACGGCTTCCGTCCGCGCTGTTTTCGGTCAGCATGGCCGCGCACGGCGACACGGAAACTGCCGAGGGTTTCGTGGAGAAATTCGAACAGGAAACGGGCTGGCGGCCCATCCAGGTGGGGCTTTTCAGCGGCGCCATCCCGTACACCCAATACGGGTTCATCAAGCGCCTCATCATGAAGCGGATCGCCAGCAGCCAGGGCTCCACGGACACCGACACATCCCGCGACTATGTGTACACCGAATGGGACGGCGTGAAGCATTTCGCGGAGGATTTCCTGGCGCGCCTCCAGCCGGGCGCCTCATGATTTGCGGTCGACGGCGGAACCTCCCGCCGTCCACCCTTTCGGTTTGACCGAAGCCATGCGCGCGAGCGTCAAGGGCTACCTGTGACTGCGCCCGTCTCCGACCTCGGCCTGATTCTCGGCGGTCAGCCCGCGCCCTGACCCTCACGGGCCGTCTCCTCCAGGAGCCTGGCCGTGGGCGCTGCCGTCATGAGATGCCCTATCACCTCGGGCTTGTCCCACACATCGCTGCGGAGCCGTGCCAGAGAGACGTTGGCCCAACTTCACGGCGTGGCCCAGGCTCCCGACGCGCGTGCTGTCCGGTGAAGGGGACCGTTTCTTTCCCCTGGACTTCCAGCGCCGGGTGGCCCGTGAACGCCTCGGCATCGAGCCCGACGGCGGGACCTCCCGCCGTCGGCCGCTTTCCGTTTGTCAGGCGTCGTCGTGGGCGAGGTGGCTGGAGAGCTCTCTGTGGGCATCAGCCTGATCCAGGAGGGCCTTGGCCCGCGCTTCGAAGGTGCCGACGGCGTCTGCGCCGGCCGCGAAGCGCAGCGGCGGCTCGTCAAGCTCCGCCAGCTGGATCAGGGCGCTGGCGAGCTTGGCCGGGTCCCCGCCCTGCTGGCCGTCCATGCTTTGCCAGGCCTTGACCGTCTGCTCGGTGCGCTCGGCGTAGTCCTCGATGGTGGATTCGGCATAGCGGGTGGACTCCGGGGTGAGCAGTTCGGTGCGGAAGAATCCCGGTTCCACAATCATGCTGCGGATGCCGAACGGGGCTACCTCGGGGGCCAGCGACTCTGCCCAGCCCTCCACGCCGAACTTCGACGCGGCGTACGCAGTGAGGAACTCCCCGCCCGCGAGACCGGCGGTCGACGAAATGGTGACCAGCAGGCCGGAGCGCTGGGCTCGCAGGGCCGGCAGGACTGCGCGGGCGACGTTCATGGGGCCAAACATGGTGGTCTCGATCTGTGCCTGGAAGTCCTTCGGGGAGATTTCCTCGAAGAACCCGGCGTAGAAGTTCCCGGCGTTGTTCACCAGGACGTCGATCCGGCCGAACCGGTCCAGGGCTGTCTGGGTGGCTGATGCGGCGTCGTCAGGATCGGTGACGTCGAGCTTCACTGCCAGCAGATCCTCACTTTCACCGACAGCCTGGGTGACTCTTTCGGGGTTGCGGCCGGTGGCGACTACGGCGTGGCCGGCGGCGAGGGCTGCCCTGGCGATGTCGGTCCCGAGGCCGCGGCCGGCGCCGGTGATGAACCAGACTTTCTTGTTGGCTGTGTTCTCGTTCTGCGATGTGTTGGTGTTCTGCTCAGTCATGTGTTGGTCCTGTCTTTCCTGGGTTGCGCCCCGGCTGTTGCGTGTGGGAGCGCGCGGGGGCGGTGGATCCGCTGGCAGGCTCGCCGGCGGTGGTTGGGTCGGGAGGCGATGCCGCCCAGCTGGCGAGGAAGGCCAGCGCGTTTTCCGAGGCGGAACCGGGCTCCGCGGTGAAGGTGAACAGCGTCTGGCCTTCGTCGCCGGGGAGGTCCAAGGTCTCGAACTGCAGGGCCAGCTCCCCCGCCACCGGGTGGTGGAATCGCTTGGTTCCAGTGGTGTGGATGCGCACGTCGTGTCCGGCCCACAGCGCGGCGAAGAGCCCGCTGCCGGTGGTCAACTCGCCGACCAGCTCGTTCAGGGCCCGGTCGTTGGGGTTCCGGCCGGACTCCAAGCGCAGCATCGCCACCGTGGTGGCCGCGACCGCGCTCCAATCGGGGTAGAGGTCGGCTGCCCGCGCGTCGAGGAAGAGGTGGCGTGCCTGATTCGGCAGCCGGCCAGGGTTGCCCGGGGCCGACAGCACGGCTGAGCTAATTACCTCGGCATACAGTGCCCGGCCCAGCAGGTTGGCAGCGAGCAGGTCGCCACGGCCGTTCTGCACGATGGCAGCCACGCCGGTCATCCCGTCCAACAGGCGCAGCACGCCGGGACGGACCCGCTGCTGTGCCGGCCGGCGGGGTCTACGGCTCGACGGCGGGCTGGCCGTCCGCGCCAGGTCCATCAGGTGAGCGCGCTCGGCCTCGTCCATCTGGAGGGCCGAGGCCACGGCCTCGAGCACAGAATCTGAAACGCCGCGGATGCTGCCGCGTTCCAGCCGCGTGTAGTAGTCGGTGCTCACCCCGGCGAGCTGCGCCACTTCCTCCCGGCGCAGCCCGGGAACTCGCCGCAGTTCCCCGTAGCTGGGGATGCCGGCCTGCGCCGGGCTGACCTTCGCACGGCGCGAGATCAGGAACTCACGGATCTCTTCTTTTCTGTCCACAACCACCACGCTACGCAGCACGCTGGACTGGCGGCAGTGTCTGTCAGACACCCCCAGCCCCGCAAACTCAGCCTTCCAAGACCTGCCTGATCCCGAACTCCCCCACGGCGAACATCCGCGGATTACCGTCGGAGTTGCTCAGCATGGCGGTGGCCAGGACGAGAGCCCAGCCCCCGGCCCCCACCCAGGTGGCGCCATCCGCTGCGCGGCCAAAGGTGCCCATGAAGCGGTGCCGGGCGCGGACCATCCCAAGCGTTGGCAGCAAGGGCCTGTGCCCAAATTACCCTCAGCTCTGCTGCCTGCGGATAGCGTTCGCGGTCCCCGAGCCGTTCCACCACGCCGAGTCGCGGGCCGTCAGCGGCACGCCGCTGTTCCGGGTACCCACCGCACGATGCTCCACGGCCACGGAAAGTTCGGCGTCGGCCGGCCCGCGTGGACCGGGACAGGCACCGCCACTGGGGACTGGTGCGCTATGTCGGGAAGGTAGCGCTGCTCATGCAGGCAACGCGCACCAAAGGACGGTCCGCAAGGTCGGGCCGCTGGTCCCGGAGGAGGCACCGGACGACGGCGTCATTGACTTCCACCGTGGCTGCCGGCATTTCCGCCATCCGGAGCCCCCGCCTTCCTTTTGCTTCTCTGCTGAGAGAAGAGTCAGGAGACGCCGGCGAGGACGCCGTCGATCCGCGTCAGCAGACCAGGCCAGCCGCTGCCCATACCCTCAAGGGCCTGCTTCCCCATGGGGGTGTCGAGGCGGAAACCGGCGTGCTCGTGGTGGAGGACCGTCCCGCCGTCCACGGCTTCGAGCCGCCACGTGATGGTGGTGTCCAGCATGCCCTCGGAGAACAGGAAGCTGATCGAGTTCCCGGGGTCAACGGGGAGCACCTCGCACTGCTGCTGGCCCCAGGAGCCCATGTCCATGGTGAAGCGGTGGCCGACAACGGGGGCGATGTCGCCCGGCGCCCACCAGCGGGCCAGCAGTTCGGGTGTGGTCAGCGCATCCCAGACGGCTGCACTCGGGTGCGGGAACCGGCGCTCAAGCCGGATGGCGTTCTCGGTCATGACGGTTTCTCCTCGTCCAGAAATTCTCCCAGCGCGTCCAGGCGCCGGTTCCAGTACTGCTCGATGTGCTTGACCCAGTATCCCCTCCCGACCCGGGCGTAGGATCCTGGGTATGTTCCAAACACCGGATCCGGCCGGCGGTTCGATGGGGATCTTTGCCACGCGCGAGGACGCCGAGCGCTTCATCTACGCGGAGGCGTGCTGGATATCCGCTGCTCCCCCTTGCCCTGTCATTGTTTCGGGTGCTGCAGCTCCATCGTCCTCGTACTGTGTGGCGCCGGCGAGGTCACGGCCGGCAATGTACCCGAAGGTCAGCGCCGGCCCCAGATTGATTCCCCCGGCGGGGTAATGCCCGCCCATGACAGAAGCCTGGTCATTGCCCGCGACGTACAGGCCGCTGATGGGCCGGCCGAGGTTATCCAGAACCCGGGCCCGGGAATCGGCAGCGAGCCCGGCGAAGGTACCGAAGGATCCCGGGACAATCCTGACGGCGTAGAACGGCCCCTTTTCCAGCGGCCGCAGCGAGGGGTTCGGGGTATTCGTGGGGTCCCCGCCGTAGCGGTTGAATTCGCTGGCCCCGCGGTCGAAGTCGGGGTCAACGCCTTTGCGGGCGTTGTCATTGAATTCTGCGACGGTCGCGGCAAGCCCTTGCGGATCGATGCCGCAGGCTGCGGCCAGTTCCTCGAGCGTGTTGCCCTTCTTGAGGTACCCGGACCGCAGGTAGGGAAACAGCGGCACCGGAAGCGGCTTGGCCATGCCTAGGGGGAACTTGCGCACGAACGCCGCATCAGCGATCTGCCAGGCCTCCACCGGTTCACCCTCAGGGGTGGCGTTGAGCAGGCCTTCGACGTAGTCGTAGTAGCCGTTGGCCTCGTTGACGAAGCGCTTGCCGTCCCGGCGGACGCCGATGCTGCCCGGCTTGGCCCGGTCCATGATGTGCGGGAACGTTCCGGTGCGTCCGTTGCGGTATGGGACCAGCGAGACCGGGCACCAGGCGGCCGGGGACTCCACATCGGTCTCGAAGCGTGCGCCCACGGCCTGGGCCATGGTGATGCCGTCACCGGTGGTTTCCTTCGGCGCCAGCGTCCAGTGCTCCCGGCCGGTGGGCGTCTTGGGGAACAGCTCCTTGCGGCGGGTGATGTCGTTGGGGAACCCGCCGGCGGCCAGGACGACGCCGCGGGAGGCGTTGATCTGCAGCTCGCCTTCCGGGGAACTCACGACGGCGCCCGTCACCTTCCCGGCCGCATCGGTCAGCAGGTGCCTGGCTGGCGTGGAGACGCGGATCTCCACCCCGAGGTCATCGGCGGACTTCAGGAGCCGGCCGGTCAGGGCGGTCCCGTTGACCAGCTGCATGTTCCGCCGGTGGGTGACGAGGTCCAGGGCATGGAATGCGACCCGCCAGCCTGCGTGGAAGATGCCCTTGATGTTGCCTTGGGAGGCGGAAAGGAATTTGGTCAGGTCCGGGCCTGCCATGATGCCCATGCCCAGGAACGAGGTCTCGTAGAGCTGGTGGCGCATCTTGGCGCGGAGTTCGGGCTTGATTTTACGTGCGTTCATCGGTTTCGGCCCCACGGAGCGGTGCCCGGTACCCGCCCCGGGAGTGCTGCCGTAGATGTCTTTGATCTTGGTTCCCGGGACAAACTGGAGGCTGGTCTTGTCCTGGAAGAAGCCCACCATATGAGGGACCGCCTCCAGGAATGCCTCCACCCTGTCTTCCTGGTAGTTCCTGCCGAGCCGGTGGCGAAGGTAAGCGCGGAACAGTTCGCGGTCCTCGTTGACGCCATCAGCTTTGGCCAGCGGGTTGCCGGGGGTCCAGGCCCACCCGCCGGACCAGGACGTCGCACCGCCGCAGACTTCGGCCTTTTCAACAACCACTACCTTCAGTCCGTGGTAAGCGGCGGTCACGGCGGCAGACAGGCCGCCCGCGCCGGAGCCGACTACCAGAACATCGCAGTCCAGGCTCGGCCGTACAACAGAGGATTTCAGAGGTGCAGACATGTTCAGTGCTTTCTCAGTGGAAGTAGGTGTCGGAGTCGAGGCGCGGCGGTGCACCGGTTTCGAGTGCATCAATCGCAGCCATTTGCTGCTGGGTCAGGGCGAAACCGAAGAGGTCCAGGTTTTCCCGCTGGCGTTGGTTGTCCGCGGACTTCGGCACCGCCACGCGGCCGTGCTGGACGTGCCAGCGCAGGACGATCTGGGCGGGGGTCTTGTCGAAGTCTTCGGCTGGTCCGGTGACGGCGGGGTGGCTGAGGAAACTCCCATTACGACCCAGCGGGCTGTAGGCGGCAGTGACTATCCCGTGCTCGCGGTGGTACGCCAGTTGGGTCGGTTGGCCATGCTCGGGATCAACCTGGACCTGGTTCAGCGGGACGGCCAGGCCGGCGTCCTTGACGAGCCGCAGGTGGGCAGGTTTGAAGTTCGAGACACCCCAGGCCCTGATGGAGCCGTTATCAACCAGGTCCTGCAGCCCTTCACAGGCTTCAACGAATCTCCCCTGGGCTGGGTTGGGCCAGTGAACCAGGAACAGGTCCAGATAGTCGGTGCCTAGCCGCTGCACCGCCTGGCCGAAGGCATCGCGAACGCCGCTCCGGCTGTGCCACCGGGTGTTGAACTTGGTGGTGAGGAACAGGTCCCCGCGGTCGATACCGCTGCGGCGGATGCCCTCCCCCACGGCGGCCTCGTTGACGTAGTTCTCGGCGGTGTCGATGTGCCGGTAGCCGTTGCCGATGGCCTGGGCCACTGCGGCAGAAGCAGCCTCACCCGTCAGCGGCCAGGTTCCCAAGCCGATTAGCGGGATGTGCACACCCGGCGTAAGTTCCGCCGTCGTGATCTCTGCAGTGGTGCCGCTCATTTTGCGGCCGCCGCGTCAAGAGTGCCGGTCAGCTGCAAGCTGTCTGCCCGGGCCAGCACGGCGTCCACCCCTGATTTAAGCAGGCGCGCCCAGCCGAGCTCGCCCAGTTCCGCCACACGCCGGTCCGAGGGCGCCTCCGCACTGACCGGAAGGCTGACCGGAAGCGCAGCAACCGCTGCCGCGAGGCCGAACTCTCCCTCGCCCGGAACATCCCGCTCAGAGCGGGATTCGGTGACCAGTTCCTCGCGGCTGCCGGGCCGTGCTTCGGGCCCGTCGCACAGCTGCAGAAGCGGCACCAGGTCCGCGTTAGCATGCAGTTCTGCCCACTGGCGGGCGGCACCCGGACCGTGGTATCGGTTGAAATGCAGTGTATCCACCACGATCCGGCAGCCGGCCCGGCCGGCAATCTCCGCAGCCTGGGCGATCGAGGCGACGGGCTGGTACGAAATGGCTTCGAGGGTGGGGGTAATCCCGAAACCGCGGCCGTCCTCGGTCATCCGGGCCAACGTGTTAACCAGCCGCGCAGAGTCCGGATCGGCACCGGCCACGGTGAGGGTGCTTGCACCGAGTGCATGGCCGGCTTCCATCATGCGCAGCCATGCGTCGCGCTGGTCGCTGCCGTCCAGCAGCAGGAACTCGATGTCCCGCACCGTGACGCCGGTGTCCCGCATCCGGGACAGGGTTTCGCGGAGCATTGGAGACCCTGGCTGGAGGTTGTAGGGCCGTTCCCCTGGCGTCACCGGGCGCACCCGGACACCGATGAAATCAAAGCCCGCCTGGGCAGCAATGCCCACCAGTTCAGGCGGGGCGGTGTTCAACAAGGACAGCTGGGCCAGGCCGACTAACCTCTGCGCGTTTCCGGTCATGACTGTGCTCCGTTCAGGCTCAGTTCGTTGTGTGCGGCGGTGCTGGCAACCTGTGCGAGGGGCCGTGTGCTTTCAGGCACCGGGGCGAAAGGGACCGGGAGACCTGTACGGGATGATTCGTAGACCGCCAGCAGTATCCGCAGGGCCTTCGTCGCGTCCTGGCCGGTGATGGCCGGTTCCCCGCTGTTCCTGAGGGAGTGGACAAAGTCGCGGACCTGGGCGGTGTGGTGCGGGATGAGCTGGCCGTTTATTGTCGTGAGGCTGACGTTCGGGTCAACTCCCGCGGGGTAAACAGGCTCGGTGCTGATCGAACCGGCCACGGCCCACAGGTCCACTCGCCCGTCGCTGCCTTCCGGGAATTCAGTCAGGGAAGCGGAGGCCCCGGTCTCCCCTGTGATCCGGATCTGCACGCCCAGGCTGGGGGACACCGCCGTCGATGCTTCCAGGGTGGCCAGGGCGCCGGAGGTGAACGTGATGACGGCGGTCGCGGAGTCTTCCACTTCGATGTGCTCGCCGTGCTTGAAGGTGTTGATTTTCCCGTAAACCTCGGCCACGTCTCCCATGAACCACTGCAGCAGGTCGATGTAGTGGATGGCCTGGGTCATCAGCACCCCGCCGCCGTCGCTGGCCCAGGTCCCGCGCCAGGCGTCGCGGGAGTAGTACTCGGGTTCGCGGTGCAGCATCACCGAGCACTGGCCCATGATGGGCCGGCCCAGGGTGCCGTCGTCGATCGCTGCGCGGATGCGCTGGGCGGCCGGCCAGAACCGCCGCTGGAAGAGGACACCCAGTTTCACGCCGGCGTCATCGCAGGCATTCACCATGCGCTCTGCGGACGCCAAGTCAGTGGCGATGGGCTTTTCGCAGAGCACGTGGACCCCTGCGGCGGCGGCCTGCAGCACCACATCCTCATGGGTGGGGTGCGGGGTGCAGACCGAGACGATGTCCAGGTCGAGGCCCAGGAGCTCCTGAACGGTATTGACGGCTGCAGGGATTTCCCATGCTTCCGCGGTGTCCTGGGCCCGCTGGAGGTCGATGTCGCAGACGCCCACAATGACGGCGTCGTCAAGGGCGCGGAACGCCTCCAGGTGGTTGCGGGAGATCGCCCCGCACCCTGCGATTCCGATGCGAAGGGGGCGGGCGGTGACAGGTGATGGGGTGATCATCAACAGGTGCCATCTTTCTGGTGCTGGTAGGAAATTGTGGTGCGGTCCGGCAGGGGCTGGTGCAGGGGCTAGTAGGTGGCCCGGCCGCCGGACAGATCGAAGACGGAGCCGGTGGTGTAGGAGGCCGCCGGTGAAACGATGAATTCGATGAGGGCGGCCGCCTCAGCGGGCGTCCCGAACCTGCCCATCGGGATCTTGGCGGCCTGGGCCGCCTGCTGTTCTTTCGGCACTTCAGCGAAAAGCGGGGTCACCACATTGCCCGGGGCGAGGGCATTGACGGTGACGCCGGACAAGGCGAACTCCTTG
The DNA here is from genome assembly GCF_024391045.1 of Pseudarthrobacter sulfonivorans. Classification (GTDB taxonomy): domain Bacteria; phylum Actinomycetota; class Actinomycetes; order Actinomycetales; family Micrococcaceae; genus Arthrobacter; species Arthrobacter sulfonivorans_B. Next base: position 80,105 of record NZ_JANFCZ010000007.1, on the reverse strand, counting down.
GCGAGTGACTTCACCAGGCCCAGAATCCCGGCCTTGCTGGCCGAGTAGGCGGGCATATTGACCACGCCTTCCTTGCCCGCCGTCGAGGAGATATGGAGCAGCCGCCCGTACCCTGCCGCGGCCATCCCCGGCAGGACGGCCTGGGAGACAATGAACGCCCCTGTCAGGTTGATCTGCATGATGCGTTCGAAGTCTTGGACCGAGGTGGCGGCTGCCGGGGCCACGGGGCCCAGGATGCCCGCGCAGTTCACCACCGCGTCGAGCCCGCCCATCTCCTGATCCGCCGCGGCGACGGCCGCCGCAACCGACGCCGGGTCGGTGACGTCCATGGCGAGTGAGGTGCCTGGTCCGCCCGGCCAGGTGGCCGAGGGCAAGTCCGCACCCGTCACCGCGGCGCCGGACGCCCTCAGGCGCGTCGCCGTCGCACGCCCGATGCCGCTGGCTGCCCCGATCACCAGGCAGCGGGACTCGGCCATGGTGCTCGGCGCCTGGGAATCCATATCTAGCTGACCGCCCGTCGAAACGCGGCCAGCATGCGCTCGGCATCGGCGGGGATGCCGGTGAAGAGCTCGAAGGCGGCCGCTGCCTGCCCCACCACCATGCGTCCGCCGTCGAGGACGGCGCAGCCCTTGCCGCGGGCTGCCTTGATCAGTTCGGTTTCGAGCGGCCGGTAGATCACGTCCGCCACCCACAGCCCGGAATGGAGCAGGCTGGGATCCACGGGCATACCGGGGTGGCCTGTCATGCCGATGGGCGTGGAGTTCACCAACCCGTCGGCCTCGCCAAGGCTTCCGGCGACGGCATCGGTCCTGGTCACCGACAGCCGGCTGTCCGGAAAATGCGGCGCCAGCCGGGCGGCGAGGGCCTCGGCCCGGGCCGGCTCGATGTCGGCGATGACCAGGTGCCGGGTTCCGGTACTGAGCAGCCCGAAGGCCACCGCCGCGCCGGCTCCCCCGGCCCCGATCTGCACCACCGAGTCGGTTGCGGCCGACGGGAGGCCGGCCCGGAGGCCGCCGATAAAGCCGGTGTGGTCCGTGTTGTGGCCCACGGCCCTGCCGTCGTGAAAGGTGATGGTGTTGACGGCACCGAGGATCCGGGCTTCGCGGGAAAGCTCGTCCAGGCCGTCCTGCACCAGCTGCTTGCTCGGGTGCGTGACGTTCAGGCCGTCGAACCCGAGATCGGCTGCATGCCGGACCAGCGCCGCGGAGCTTTCCGCGGGTTGTCCGATGGCGTCCAGGTCAATGACGCGGTACGTGTAGGAAAGGCCCAGCCTGTCTGCTTCCGCTTCATGCAGGCCCGGGGTGAGGGACCCGCCGATGCCGGAACCGAGCAAGCCCACCACGAACCGGTGGCTGATATCGGCTTCCCTCGGCCGGAACGCCCAGGTGCCCGGCAGGGTCTGCTGGCTCATGCCCGTGCCTTATCGGCAACTGCGCGGGAAGCCTCGCCGGCCGTGCCGGATTGGCGCGGTGCGGGTTCTTGGGTGGCGGACGACGCCGCGTGGCGCCGCGGGTCGGATTTCTTCAGGCCCAGCAGGGCCGTCGGAGTCTTGAACGTCTCGGGTGCCAGCAGCGCCGCGACTGCGGAGATGGCGCAGGCGACGCCGGCGAACGTTGCCACAGGAACCCAGTTGGCTTTGTCGCCACCGATCAGCAGCTCGGAAATGACCGGTGCGAATCCTGCCAGGAGCAGGCCGAACATGAGGCTGATTGCCATGCCGGAGTAACGGACCTTCACCGGGAACTGCTCCGGGAAGTAAGCGGGGTAGATGGAATTGGACCCGGTGTACGCAACGCCGATCAGAAGGATGCCGGTCACGAAGATCAGCGGAACATTCGCCGCCGTCAGTGCCGAGAAGAATACGAAGATCATTGCTATCTGCAGCACCAGACCGGTGACGAAGACGGGTTTGCGGCCGATCCGGTCCGAAAGGATGCCGGCCAGCGGGCCCATGGCTACGGCGGCGAGGTTGGCCACGGCGATCACTGTCAGCATCAGCCCTCTTTCAAGGCCAACGACGGACGTGGCGTAGGACAGCGCGAAGACGTTGATGATGGTGTTGATGATGGTAAACAGCGACATGGCGGTGACGCGGATGACAGTGACCCAGTGGTGCCGGAACAGGGTGACGAGAGGAACCTTGACCACTTCGTCCTGGGCTTTTACCTCCTCGAACACGGGCGGCTCTTCCAGGAGGCGCCGGAGGATGAAGGCGATGACGGTTACCAGTGCGCTGGCGAGGAACGGGATGCGCCAGCCCCAGGCAAGCAGCTGGTCCTCGGGCATGGACGCCACGGGAATGAACACGAGGGTGGAGAGCACAATGCCGAACATGATGCCGCTCATCGTCCAGCTGGTGTAGAAGGCGCGCTTCCTGTCAGGTGCGTGCTCGAGGGTGAGGGAGCTGGAGCCCGGCGATTCGCCGCCGGCGGAAAGTCCCTGCAGCAGCCGGAGAGCCACGATGAGGATCGGCGCTGCCATTCCAATGTCGTTGTAGGTGGGCAGGCAGCCGATGAGGAACGTCGAGGAGCCCATCAGCAGCAGGGTGAGCAGCAGGACCTTCTTGCGGCCGAATTTGTCACCGAGGTGTCCGCAGATCACGGCTCCCAGCGGACGGGCGACATACGCAACGCCAACGGTGGCGAAGGACAGCAGCATGGCCGAAGGACCGGGGGCGAAGAACAGCTTGCCGAAGATCAGCGCTGCGGCCGAGCCGAAGATAAAAAAGTCGTAGTACTCAAGTGCGCTGCCGACGAACCCCGAAACAGCTGCGATCTTCGCATTGTTCCTGGGTCGTGCTGGCGCCGATGTCGACACTGACATGGTGTTCCCTTCAGGTAACGGGACCGTCTCGGGGGCCTTGGAGGGCGGGCTGGCCGCGAAACGGTTTGCCGCGCTGTGCGGCTTCTCCATCCAGTGTGGCTGCGATCACTTAGTGTGTCCACGACTAAAATGATCTATCACTATGCTGCAATTCGTCTATATGAGGCAGCGGTCAGTGGGCGATTTCGGGAAAGATCTCCTCGACGACGGCGAGCACGGCCGCGAGCACGGCGGAGTCATTTTCCGCGGACCACGCAATGGCGTGGTTCATGAAGTGCTGAGGGGGATCCAGGGCCACGTAGGTTGCGCCGGAGGGGATGATCCCGGTGATCCCGCTGCTCATGAGGGTGACTCCCACGCCGGCAGCCACGAAGGTGAGCACCATGTAGGGGTCCGATAGCTCCTGGACAATGCGCGGGCGGAAGCCGGCGGCCATGCATGATGCGAGCATCACCTCGGTCATGGCGGACGAGCCGTCCAGTGGCGGGGAGATGAAGTCGTCGCCCGCCAGAGCCTGCAGGGGGATGGATTTTTCCTGTGCCAGCGGATGGTCCAACGGCAGCACCGCGCCGATTTCCTCGCTGGCGACCAGCCGCGTCAGAACCGAGGGGACCGGGGATTCGGGAAGGCCGACGAAGGCAAGGTCAAGGGTGCCGTTCGCGACGCTGGCCAGTCCGTCCGCCGTGCGCACACGGCTGGTCAGGACCATCTTGATGTCGGGGTGACGCCGGCGCACTGCACGGGTCAGCGGCGGGAGGGTCAGGTGGTTCACGGCTCCGGAGAATCCGATTCTGATGCTGCCCCGGACGCCCTCGATCTCGGCCTGGGCGGCCTCGCGCGCCAGGCGCATCTCCTGAAGCACACGGTACGCCCGCGGCAGGAGGGCATACCCGGCCGGCGTGAGGGCCACGCTTCGGGTGTTCCGCTCAAAGAGCCGCGTCCCCAGGTCCGCCTCAAGCTTCCGGATGGTCTGGCTCAGCGGCGACTGCGAAGTATGCAGGCGCTGCGCAGCACGGCCAAAGTGCAGTTCTTCGGCCACCGCAACGAACGCTTCCAGCCAGCGGATCTCAGTCATGCTTCAGAATGTACCCTCTGCCTAAGTATCGGACAGAACGGTGCTTGGAGCTTCCAGTGATTAGGCACAGGGACCAGTGAATGGAAGTGCAGTCGAATCCCACTTTTAGTGCCGTTCAACATTTCGGGCAAGCGCATCAAACTCTGACTATTCTTCTTTCGCACATAATCAATAACCTAATTAGTCATGGACGCTACATTGTATGGCGCCCATAATGGGGAGGACATACAGCACAAGACGCACACAGACGTGCGCGAAGGAGAAACATGAAAACGCCCCCGGCGGACAATTGGGATCAGGAAGTGGACCTTTTGGTGCTCGGCACTGGAGCGGCGGGGCTTTCAGCGACGCTGACCGCCGCCGCCCAGGGCTCGGAAGTCCTGGTCTTGGAAAAAACCGAATTCCTCGGGGGAACCACCGCGTACTCGGCCGGGACTTGCTGGGTGCCCAACAACCGATTCCAGCGTGCAGACGGAATCCTGGACGATTACGACCGCACCGCACGCTATCTGGATGCCGTGGTGGGCGGCAAGGCCCCGCGTGAAGGCTGGCTCGCCTACCTGGACGCCGCGCCGAAGATGCTGGACGCGATGCACGACCTCGGCGTCACCTTCCGTCGCTCCCCTGCCGTGGTCGACTACCACTCCGAACTGCCCGAGACCGGCAAGACCGGACGCGCATTGGAACCGGACCCCTTCGACGGACGCCTGCTGGACAAGGCCGACTTCCGCCGTGTCCGTCCGCCGGTACCCGAGTTCGCTCTTCTCGGCGGGACCCTGATGTTGCGCCGCGCGGACGTGTCCGCCTTGCTCAAGCTCTACAACGGCTCGCTGGCTGAGCGTGGCAAGGCCGTGGCTCTGGCTGCACGACTCGGCCTGCGGTGGGCACTTGACCGGCTCACTCGTCCACGCGGCACGCGTTTGGTCATGGGCAACGGACTGGTGGCCCGCATGTTCCACGAATCGCGCAAGCGCGGGGCGGAATTTCTTTTCGGTGCGCAAACCACAGAACTGCTCAAGGAAGGGGACCGCGTTATAGGTGCCGTGGTCTTGCACAACGGCACGCGCCTGCGCATCCGTTCCCGCCAGGGCGTGGTGCTCGCCGCCGGCGGCTTCGCCCAAAGCCCTGAAATGCGCGAAAAGCTGCTGCCTTCCCCCACGCCGCTCTACTCGCGGGCCGGGGAAGGGTCCACCGGAGACACACTGTCATTGGCCGCGGCGGCCGGTGCCACGCTAGGCAGGGATAACGGGGAAAACGCACTGTGGTTCCCCAGCTCCATCGGACGCCGAAGGGACGGTTCCCGCATGGTCTTCCCGCACATCTGGGACCGTGCCCGTCCCGGCGTGATCGCCGTGGACTCGAACGGCTTGCGCTTCGTGGACGAATCCTGTTCCTACCACCGTTTCGTCCGGGCCATGTTCGCCTCCCCGGGCGCCGCCGCGGTGCCGGCCTGGCTGATCGTGGACTCCCGGACCTTGGCAAAGTACGGACTGGGCATGATCACGATGCCCCACCTGCCGCGTGCGGCACTGCGGCGCTACATCAAGGACGGTTATCTCTACGAGGCAGAGACCCTCACCGGATTGGCGGCGCAGATCGGCGTGGACGCCGCGGGCTTGGAGTCTACCGTGCAGCGCTACAACGGCTTTGCCGCCACCGGCGTGGATGAGGACTTCCACAAGGGCGAGCTGCTCTTCGGTCAGGTGGCCGGGGACCCCGACCATGGGCCGAACCCGAACATCGGGCCGCTGCTGAAGGCCCCGTTTTATGCCATGGCCGTGGTGCCCACACCCCTGGCCACCGCCTACGGGGTGCTCACCGACGGAAACGGGCAGGCACTTGATACCCAGGGCAACCCGGTGCCCGGACTCTATGCCGCTGGAAACGACGCCGCCTCGGTCATGGGTTCGGAATACCCCGGCGCAGGCGTGCAGGTCGGCTCCGGCATGACCTTCGGCTGGCAGGCGGCCCGCCACGCGACCGCCACTGCCAAGGCAGCCACTAGCCTGGAGGAATTAAAGGCAATCTAGTGCTCGGGGAGCGGGAGTAACGCGAAACTGGTTGACGAAGGCCGTTGTTGCGGCGCCAGGGATGGCTTCGGCGCGAAGTAGCCTTGGGACAACGGCGCTAACCGGCGGATGAGGAGGCACATGGAACTGCGGCAAATCGAGGCCTTCTTGGCAGTTGCCGAGGAGCTTCACTTCGGCCGGGCCGCCGGCCGCCTGCATATGGCACAGTCACCCTTGAGTCAGACCATCAAGAAGCTGGAAAAGGATTTGGGTGCGGAGCTGTTTGAACGCAACACACGAGCTGTAGCACTAACCACTGCGGGATTTTCACTCCTGCCCCACGCACGGAAGATTCTCGAGGAACTGGACCTCGCCCGCCGGGCCGCCACCGCTGAAACCGGAACGGTTTACGGGCGTCTGGCCATCGGGTTCTCGGGGGCGCTCAATCACAAAACGCTGCCGCCACTGACCAGGGCCCTGCGGTACCGATATCCGGGCTTGGACTTAACCCTCCATGGCGGACTCCTGACCCAGGATGCCCTGGGCCACCTGCGAAACGGCTCCCTTGATTTGTCCTTCATCGGCCTGCCGGTGGACGCGCCATCTCTGGCCACCAGGCGTATCGCTATGGAACCGCTCGGAGCCACCGTCCCGGTGGATCACCCGCTCGCTGGCCGGCAGACCATCGCCCTGAACGAATTGTCAGAGGACGGCTTCGTCACCATGCGCGAGGCCCAGGGTTCCACGCTGCGGGAGGCCATCTTTTCCGCCTGCACCGTTGCAGGGTTCCGCACGCGCGTGGCCCAGGAAGTATCGGATCCCTACACCGCGCTCTCACTCGTCGCCGGCGGGGTGGGTGTCAGCCTGATGCCTGACTCCATGGCCTGGATCATGCCGGCCGGAACAGCGTTCATTCCACTTTCAGGCCACGCACCGCAACTGGAATCCGGCATTGCCTGGAATCCAGCGCTCACTTCTCCTGCCCTGACGCTTGCTTTACAGGTGGCCGAGGAAGTGCTCCCCACACCTGCATAAAGCTGAGCCCGGAGCCCTCCGTGATTATGTAAAATCAGCACATTGTCATTGACTCAGCAGGTATTGGACAAGTCTCAATGGACTCCCCACCATTGAAGAACACGGTGTGACTGGCCTCATAAAAAGTGAGGCCTCCACCTGACCTCCAGAGTCAATGCAAAGGAATTCCCATGCCTACGTTCGCCGTCACCTATTCATACACCGATGGAACCGCTGCAGCCCGCGACCAGCACCGCCCCCGCCACGTCGAGTTCCTGCAGTCGCAGTTCGACGGCGGCCGGCTGGTCAAGAGCGGCCCGTTCGGCCCCGACGAAGCACCGGGTGCCCTGCTGCTCATCAACGGTGAGTCCAAAGCCGATGTAGAAGCCCTCATGAACCAGGACCCGTTCTTCCAGAACAACCTGGTGGAGGAACGAAGCATCCGGCAGTGGAACATCTTTTTCGGCGCCAACGAGAACTAGGGACCGGGACGCCATGCTGACAGCACGCACCATCGCCAAAGAAACCATCAGCTATGAAGAGGTGGCCGAACCGTCCCTGGAACCCGGACACGCCCTGGTCCGCATGCACCATGTGGCTCTTTGCGGAACCGACCTGCACATCTTCGAAGACGACTACCCCACCGAGCTGCCGATCATCCAGGGCCACGAATGTTCAGGCGTGGTGGAGGCCGTTGGCGAGGATGGGGGTGCCTTTCGCGCCGGCGACAGGGTGGCCATCATCCCCATGATCTACTGCGGCCAGTGCGAGCCCTGCCTGCTGGGCCGGCCCAACGTCTGCCGCAGCATCGGCTGCATCGGCTGCTACTCCGATGGCGCCATGGTGGAACTGCTCAGCGTCCCCGTGGACAAGCTCTGCCTTGTGCCCGAGGAACTTTCCCTGGAAATCGCTGCCATGGGCGAACCCGCCTCAATCGCCATGCAGGCTGTAAACCGCGGCCGGCCGGTCGCCGGCGAAACCGCTTTAGTGCTGGGCAGCGGTCCAATCGGGCTGCTTGCCACCCTGTACCTGACCGACCTCGGAGTCACAGTGATTTGCGCGGACACCGAAGCCGACCGGCTCGAGCTCGCCACGGCCTTCGGCGCCGCTGAGACTCTCCTGGTTGATCCCCGGGCCGCCTTCCCCGACGCCGAGCAGGCCGCCCGGGTTGAGGCCTTGACGGACGGCAACGGCCCCATCCTGGTCATAGAGGCCACCGGCGTGCCCTCCTCGTTTGAAAATGCCGTCCGGCTGGTGGCCAGCGCCGGCCGCATAGTCCAGGTAGGCATCTCGCCGCGCAGCGCCACCATTTCCATGAAAGACCTACCCTTCAAGGAACTCGACATCATGGGCAGCCGCAACAGCCTGAACCTGATTCCTGACGGCCTGGCGCTGCTAGCCCGTCACCCGGACCAGGCCCGGGCGCTCATGACCCACCGCTTCGATTTCAGTGAGCTGCCGCAGGCGTACGCCCTGATGGGGAACCGCACCGAGAAAGTGGGCAAGATCGTCATCGACATGCCCGCCGCGCAGGCTGCCGGATCGGCCGCATCGTCCCGGCAGGAAGTTTCGGCATGAACGCCGTGACCATTCCGATGGATGAGCTGAGCGACTCCTATGACGTTGTGGTGGCGGGCAGCGGCGCCTCCGGGCTGGTGGCAGCGGTCCGCGCCGCCGACGCCGGACTCAGCGTCCTGGTGCTCGAGAAAGCTGCACAGCTGGGCGGCACCACCGCGGCCGGCGGCGGCGTGATGTGGGCACCGAACAACCACCTGGCCCGGGGCGCCGGATTCACAGACAGCCACGCAGATGCCGTCACCTACCTCACCGCGGCTGCCGGCAACGTACTGACGCCCGAGGAAATCGAGTGGTACATCAGCACCGCCCCGCGCGCCGTCGAATACCTGACCAACAACACCCAGGTGTCCATGACAGCCATTGCCCGTCCGGACTACCACATGGAGTGGGCCGGCGCGGCGAGCGGCGGCAGGGGCTTGGACAACGACGCCTTCGACCCGGCAGGTTATCCCGGCTTGGCGGAACTGATCCGCCCGTCGTCGTATTTTCCGCTGCTGACCATGACCGAACGCGATGAACTCAACGGCCGGGCGGCCGATCCGGCACTGCTCGCCCGCAGGGCCGCCACCGGTGTGCGGACAATGGGCGGCGCTTTGGTGGGCAGGCTGCTCGCCAGTGCATTGGACCGTGGCGTGCACATTGTCGTTGAGGCGCCTCTGCAGGATCTGGTCCCCGTTGGGGACGGGTCCACCGACGGCTGGCAGGTGACCATCGGCGCAGGCCAGGGCAGCAAGCGAATCGCGGCAGCCGCCGTCGTCCTTGCCTCCGGCGGGTTTGAGTGGAATCCGCGCCTCAGGAAGGCATTCCTGCCGTTCCCCGTGACGCCCATCAGCGCGCCGTCCAACGAGGGCGACGGCCTGGAACTGGGCCTGAAAGCAGGCGCCGGTGTGGCGGACATGACCGCGGTCTGGGGCGTCCCGGTCATCAGTACGCCGGCGCACCAGTACGACGGCGTGCAGTCCGGTCGGATGGGCAACGTGGAAATGACCCTGCCCGGATCCATCACGGTGAACGCGGCCGGAAATCGCTTCGTCAACGAGGCACTCAATTACCACGACGCCTCCCGGCTGTTCGCCTCCATCGACCCCTACACCCTGGGGCAGCAAAACAATCCCGCCTGGCCCGTCTTCGACTCCACCTACATGTCGAAGTACCCGGTGGCAGGCTCCACCCCGGGAACTCCCGCGGAGTGGATGACGCAGGCGGAGACTCTCGAGGAACTCGCCGGGAAGATCGGGATCGATCCGGCGGGACTGGAGCAGACCGTCACCCGGTTCAACGCGGACGCGGCACACGGCGTGGACACCGAATTCCACCGCGGCTCCACCCCGCAGGACCGCTTCCTGGGCGACGCCGGTGTGGCACCCAACCCGTGCCTGGCCCCGCTGGTCACCGGCCCGTTTTATGCGGTGCCGATTTCGGCCGGGACTCTGGGCACCTCCGGTGGCCTGGATACGGACTTCAACGGCCAGGTCCTGGACCGCCACCGCCAGCGAATCCCCGGGCTCTACGCCGCGGGCAATGTATCCGCCGGTGTCTTCCGCAACAACTACCCAGGCGGCGGAGCGACACTCGGCTCAGCCATCACCAGGGCCTTCGCCGTGGGCGAGCACCTCTCACAAACCCTGGCACCGCAGGCGGCGGCCACACCGTCCTTCGCCTGAGCGACTAACTAACTATTCCGGGCACCGAAGCCCTGTCTTTTCAACGAAGAAGGACACTAGAATGACCAACCTAACCACCGGTACCGTGGTCTCCACGGACGAACGCCAGCTCAAACGCGCCAAAAAGGCGGCCCTTGCCGCCTTCCTGGGCGGCGCCCTCGAGTACTACGACTTCTTTATCTATGCCACCGCCGCGTCACTGGTCTTCTCCAAGATCTTCTTTCCCGCCGGTGATCCCACGATTGCCCTGCTGGCCTCATTCGCCACGTTCGGTGTCGCCTACGTCGCCCGTCCATTCGGTGCAGTGGTGTTCGGGCACCTGGGCGACAAGATCGGCAGGAAGAACACCCTGGTCATGACCCTGGTGCTGATGGGATCGGCCACCTTCCTCATCGGTGTCCTGCCCGACTTCAACACCGCCGGCTACTGGGCGCCGGGGCTGCTGGTTCTCCTCCGCCTCATGCAGGGACTCTCCGCAGGTGCTGAAACCGCCGGCGCGTCCGCCCTGACCACGGAAGAATCCCCCGTCGGCCGCCGCGGCTTCTTCGCCAGCTTCGCCATGAGCGGCGTTTCGGCCGGCATCGTCCTGGCCTCCCTGGCGTTCCTGCCCGTAGCCGCCATGAGTGAAGCGGACCGCCTGGCCTGGGGCTGGCGCATCCCCTTCTGGCTCTCCATCCTGGTGCTCATCGTCGCGTTCCTCGTCCGCCGCTCCCTCGACGAGCCGGAAGTCTTCGAGGAAAAACAGGAGCACGGTGAACTGGTCAAGCTCCCCTTCACAAGGATGTTCAAGACCCACCCGGCCCAGTTCTTCCAGGTCGCCCTCATGTCATTCGAAACCGTCACCAACACCTTTATGCAGTCCTTCGGCCTGGCCTACGCCGTCTCGGTCGGAGTGCCAGCGTCCACCATGTTGTGGGTCAGCATTGTGGGCAACCTCCTGGCGGTGGCCACCCAACCTCTGATGGCCGGCCTTTCGGACAGGTTCGGCAGGCGCCCGGTCTTCATTACGGGCGTCCTTGGTTCAGGCGCCATGATCTTCGTGTACTTCTCCGTCATCTCCACCGGTAACGTCCCCATGATCTTCCTGGCGAGCACCCTGATCACTGCAGGAACATATGCGATGTCCAACGCCATCTACCCTGCTTGGTTCTCGGAATTGTTCAACGTCAAGGTCCGCTACTCGGGCATGGCCATCGGGCTGCAGATCGGCATCGTCTGCGCCGGCTTCACCCCGCTGCTCGGAACCGCCCTGGTCGGGGCCGAGAAAGCCAACTGGGCACCAGCCGCTTGGATCGTAGCGGCTTCTTCAATCCTGGCGCTAGTGGGCGCGCTGTGGGCAAGGGAAACATCCAAAACCCCACTACGCGAGCTAGGCAACCCGGTTCCATAAGAACAGCAAGGACGCAGGTCATGACATTCAATGCTGACGCCACAAGCACATTCTGGAAAGACAAGGCCGCGGTGATCACGGGGGCGGCCGGCGGAATGGGCGCACTAGAGACAACCCGGATCCTGAAGGGCGGCGGAACGGTCTTCGCTGTCGACGTACTGCCCGACGGCCATGAAGGCTGGCAGCGGCTCAAAGCCGCCGCCGGCGACCACGGCCCGCGTCTGGTTCCCCACACGGCCGACATCAGCCGGCCAGAGGCGTGGGACGCCCTGACAGAAGAGATCTCTGCCAGCAAAGTCCCGCTCCACGGGCTGGTCAACAACGCCGGCATCACCCTGCGAAAAACCGTTACCCAGACTGAGCCGGAAGAATGGGACCGGCTCATCGGCATCAACCTCACCGGGTCCTTCCTGGCCATACGCGCCCTGGCTCCGGTCATGAGCGACGGCGGCTCGATTGTGAACATCTCATCCTCGGCAGGGCTGGTGGGCTACTTCGGCGCCGCATACAGCGCCAGCAAGTGGGCCCTTCGTGGACTCACAAAGGCTGCGTCAATCGAACTCGCCTCACGCCGGATCCGGGTCAACGCCGTCTGTCCTGGCCTTGTGGATACCGATATGACCCGTAAGCCCAACGCTGTCTACGGGGAGGAACAGGCGGCGGCCTTCTACGAGGAATGCCGGCAGTCAACCCCGTTCGGCCGCGGTGCAGAGCCAGAAGAAGTCGCTGACCTGGTCATGTTCCTACTCGGCCCGCAATCCGGCTACATCACCGGCATCGACATTCCGGTCGACGGGGGCATGGTGGCCGGCGGAATCTACTCAAGGGTTGGCAGGAGCGTCGGCAGCCTCCCGGCACTCTGAAACGGAGTGCCCAGGCCGTCTTTGTCCAAAGGAAGAGCACGACGGCGGGCCTCCCCCGCCGTCGTGCCTTCGGGTAGGGTGCGTGGGAAACATATAATTTGGGAATTGTGAAGCTGCTTCAATCTGCGCTGGTCATGGCCATTCCTGCGGCTGGCCTCGCCGGTTGCACTTGCTCGGACGCAACACCTGATCAGGCAAGCCCCACCTCCAGTGCGACCCCTGCACACAGTCCGTCACCGTTGCGGACGCGGTGCCTGCCTCCATCCACGGCGCCCTGGCGCGAGGCTATGCGGCCCCCTAAAGTGCACTCGTCACGGGTTAGGCCATAGTCTGGCCAGATGGGGACCAAGGCCGTGAACTCCGGCGAACAGATGGACAGGCAGTCGCGTATTCTCGAGGCGGCACTGGATCTGCTGTCCCGCCACGGGATTTCGGGGGTGAGTATGCGGTCCGTGGCCCGCGAAGCCGGTGTCGCGCTCGGCCTGGTGAATTACTACTACGACGACAAGACCACCCTGATACGGGCAGCCCTGCGCCGGGTCGACGAGCACGACCTCCTGCTGGTGTCACCCGACCCGTCGGTAGCCCCGGAAGAACAGCTGCGCAAGGCCCTGCACCGAGTGGCAGCCGCTGAACTCCTGACCACCCGCTACCTATCCCTGCGCCTGCACCTTTGGGCCCTCGCCCAAGCGGACGAAGGCTATGCGCAGATCAACGCCGAGGCCTTCGACCGCTATCTCGACGGCCTCGCTGCACTGGTTAAAAACGCCCAACCCGACCTCCCCTGGCAGGCATGCCGGGAGCGGGCGGCTGACATTGTCGTCATCCAAAACGGGATGTGGCTGACGGCGCTCCTCGGCGTTGATGAGGCCTCCATCCAGCGAAGCATCGCCCGCACGGAGGAGATCGCGTTCGCTCCGGTTCAGGACCGCACCGTCAAGGACCGCGAGCTGCACGGGTCCTAACAAGCGGCAATCGGGCACGCTAGGCTCCATAGATAGCATTGAACGATCGTTCAATGCAAGTATTGAACACTCGTTCAATCTGCATTACTGTCCCTCGTATGACTTACGCCACACCCCTTCGGGACGTCACCCAAACCGCAACAACCGGGGCAGCATCCACCCTGTTCATCAACGGGGCCTGGGAACCGGCCGCTTCCGGCGCCGTCCGCGAAATCCGCAACCCCGCCGACGGCGAACCGGTGGCCACGGTGTCGGAGGGCGGCCGGGAAGACGCGGAACGCGCCATCGCGGCGGCCCGCGCCGCCTTCGATTCCGGCGCCTGGTCCAGCGTCCCAGCACCTGCGCGCGGCACCTTCCTCCTGAAGGTAGCCGCCGGCCTGCGGGAACACAGGGAAAAGTTCGCCCGCGCCGAGTCGCTGGACACCGGCAAGCGCATGGTCGAGAGCCGCATCGACATGGACGACATTGCCGCTTGCTTCGAGTACTTCGGCAGGCTCGCCGGGCAGCAGGCGGGCCGCATGGTCGACGCCGGGAACCCCTACGTCGTCAGCAAAATCGTCTACGAACCCGTGGGTGTCTGCGGCCTGATCACCCCGTGGAACTACCCCCTGCTCCAGGCGGCGTGGAAGATCGCCCCCGCGCTAGCCGCCGGCTGCACCTTTGTCCTCAAGCCGTCCGAGCTGACCCCGTCCACCGCCATCCTGGCCATGCAGCTGCTGCAGGACCTCGGCCTGCCGGACGGCGTGGCCAACCTCGTGACCGGAGCCGGCGCGGAGGCGGGCGCCCCGCTCTCGGAACACCCCGCCGTCGACCTCGTCTCCTTCACCGGCGGCCTGGAAACCGGCAAGCGGATCGCGGCGGCCGCCGCGGCCACCGTCAAGAAGGTAGCCCTGGAGCTCGGCGGGAAGAACCCCAACGTGGTTTTTGCCGACGCGGACTTCGACGCCGCTGTGGACAATGCCCTCAACGGCGCCTTCGTCCACTCCGGGCAGGTCTGCTCTGCCGGGGCACGGCTGGTGGTGGAGGAATCGATCGCCGAACGCTTCGTGGACGAGCTGGCCCGCCGCGCCCGCGACATCCGGCTGGGCGGCCCCTTTGACGACGACGCCGAAACCGGGCCGCTGATTTCCGCGGCCCACCGCGACAAAGTCGACGCCTATGTCCAGCGGGGCATCCAGGAGGGCGCGCGGCTGCGCACCGGCGGCGCGGCGCCGCAAGGAGAAAAGTACGACGGCGGGTTCTACTACCAGCCCACCATCCTGGACCAGGTGCGGCGCGGCATGTCCGTGGTCACCGACGAGGCGTTCGGCCCGGTGGTGACGGTGGAAACCTTCCGCACCGAGGACGAGGCCGTGGCCACCGCCAACGACACCATCTACGGCCTGGCCGGCGCCGTGTGGACCCAGGACGCCGGCAAGGCGCAGCGCGTGGCGTCCCGGCTGCGCCACGGCACCATCTGGATCAACGACTACCACCCCTACCTTCCCCAGGCCGAGTGGGGCGGCTTCGGCCAGTCCGGCGTCGGCCGTGAACTCGGCCCCACGGGCCTCGCCGAATACCAGGAAGCCAAACACATCTACCAGAACACCAGCCCGCAGGTCACCGGCTGGTTTGCTGACCACGGCAAGGAGAACTAGATGCATCTCGACAACATTGAGCAGCTCAGCGAGCGCTCCTTCGATTACCTCGTCATCGGCGGCGGATCCGCCGGCGCGGCAGTCGCGGCCCGGCTGAGCGAGGACCCGGACGTCACCGTGGCCCTGGTGGAGGCCGGCCCGGACGACCGGAACCTGCCCGAGATCCTGCAGCTGGACCGCTGGATGGAGCTGCTCGAATCCGGCTACGACTGGGACTACCCGGTGGAGCCGCAGGAGAACGGCAACTCCTTCATGCGGCACGCCCGCGCCAGGGTGATGGGCGGCTGCTCCAGCCACAACTCCTGCATCGCGTTCTGGGCACCCCGCGAGGACCTGGACGAGTGGGAGTCCAAATACGGCGCCATCGGCTGGAACGCCGGCGCTGCCTGGCCGCTCTACCAGCGGCTGGAAACCAATGAGGACGCCGGGCCGGACGCGCCGCACCACGGGGACTCCGGACCCGTGCACCTGATGAACGTGCCCCCGGTGGATCCCGCCGGCGTCGCGCTCCTGGACGCCTGCGAACAGACGGGCATCCCCCGCGCGACGTTCAACACCGGCACCACCGTGGTCAACGGCGCCAACTTCTTCCAGATCAACCGGCGCGCGGACGGCACCCGCGCCTCCAGCTCCGTCTCCTACATCCACCCCATCATCGAGCGCCCCAACTTCACCCTGCTCACAGGCCTCCGCGCCCGCCAGCTGGTGTTCGACGCGGACAAACGCTGCACCGGCGTGGACGTGGTGGACTCGGCCTTCGGCCGGACGCACCGCCTCTCCGCGCACCGCGAGGTCATCCTGTCCACCGGCGCCATCGACTCCCCTAAGCTGCTCATGCTCTCCGGCATCGGCCCGGCCGCGCACCTGGCCCGGCACGGCCTCGAGGTCCTGGTGGACTCCCCCGGCGTGGGCGAGCACCTGCAGGACCATCCCGAAGGCGTGGTCCAGTTCGAGGCCAAGCAGCCCATGGTGCAGACCTCCACCCAGTGGTGGGAAATCGGCATCTTCACTCCCACCGAGGACGGCCTGGACCGCCCCGACCTGATGATGCACTACGGGTCCGTCCCGTTCGACATGAACACCCTGCGGCACGGCTACCCCACCACGGAGAACGGCTTCAGCCTCACCCCGAACGTCACGCACGCCCGTTCCCGGGGCACTGTCAGGCTCCGCAGCCGCGACTTCCGCGACAAGCCGATGGTGGATCCGCGCTACTTCACGGATCCGGAAGGCCACGACATGCGGGTCATGGTGGCCGGCATCCGCAAAGCCCGCGAAATCGCCGCCCAGCCCGCCATGGCGGAATGGACCGGGCGCGAACTCTCGCCGGGCGTCGAAGCACAGACGGACGAGGAACTGCAGGACTACATCCGCGAGACCCACAACACCGTCTACCACCCGGTGGGCACCGTCCGTATGGGCCCGGCCGACGACGACATGTCGCCGCTGGATCCCGAGCTGCGGGTCAAGGGCGTCACAGGCCTCCGCGTGGCGGATGCATCGGTGATGCCGGAACACGTCACCGTCAACCCCAACATCACCGTCATGATGATCGGCGAGCGCTGTGCTGATTTGATCCGGGCCGATCTCATCCGCGCCGGCCACACCGGCGGCGCAGTGACGGAAGAGGTGGAGCTCAGCCCGACCTTCGCCTGAGCGGCACGTTCCGGAGGCTATTGATCCCGCGTCCAACGGCGGCCGCGGGTTACATCGAGCGTACTTTTCTGACCTAGGAGTTCACATTTTGGAACCCAGCAAGAGTATTGATTCAAGCGGCATGGACGAATTTGGCTACACCCAGACCCTGGACCGGAGCATCGGCAAGTTTGCCAGCTTCGCCGCAGGCGTCAGCTACATCTCCATCCTCACCGGTGTTTTTCAACTGTTCTACTTCGGTTTTTCCATGGCCGGCCCGGCGTACGCCTGGTCCTGGCCCATCGTGTTCATCGGCCAGCTGATGGTGGCGCTGTGCTTTGCAGAGCTGGCCGGCCGCTACCCCGTGGCGGGCTCGGTCTACAACTGGGCCAAGCGGCTGTCCTCCGGGACCTCGTCCTGGCTGGCCGGCTGGCTGCTGCTGCTGTCCTCCATCATGGCGCTGGGCTCGGTGGCATTGGCCCTGCAGCTCACCCTCCCCCAGCTGTGGTCCGGCTTCCAGTTCGTTGGTGACGGTACCGGCCCTTACGACTTCGCCATGAACGGCGTGGTGCTGGCCACCATCATGATCACCATCTCCACCCTTATCAACGCGTTCGGCGTGAAGCTGATGACCCGGATCAACAGCGTCGGCGTCTTCGTGGAGCTCATCGCCGCCGTCCTGCTGATCCTGGCTCTGGCCTGGCACGTGGTCCGCGGGCCCGAGGTCTTCTTCCAGACCAACGGCTTCGGCGAAGGCAAGGACCTGGGCTTCTTCGGCGTTTTCCTGATCGGCGCCATGGCCTCCGGCTACGTGATGTACGGTTTCGACACCGCCAGCTCGCTCGGAGAGGAAACCAAGGACCCCAAGAAGACCGCTCCCAAGGCCATCCTGCGGGCTGTTACGGCGTCGTTCCTGCTGGGCGGCGGAATCCTGCTGTTCGGCATCCTGGCAGCACCGGACCTCACCGACCCCCAGGTGGGTTCCCCCGACGGCGGCCTGCAGCACATCGTCCTCTCCGTCCTGGGCGGCCCGTTCGGCAAGGCTTTCCTGGCCTGCATCGTGGTGGCCGTGGTGGTCTGCACCCTGGCTGTCCACGCCGCCGCCATCCGGATGATGTTCGCCATGGCCCGGGACAACAACCTGCCCTTCAGCCGGCAGCTCAGCAAGGTGGACCCGGTCCGCCGGACGCCCACGGTGGCGGCGATCGTCATCGGCGTCATGGCCGTTATCCCGCTGCTGGTCAATGTCATGCAGCCGGCCATCTTCACCATCCTGTCCAGCATCAGCATCGTCCTGATCTACCTGTCCTACCTCCTGGTCACGGTTCCGCTGCTGCGCAACCGGCTGCTGAAGAAGTGGCCCCTGGCCGACGACGGTTCCGAGCCCGGGTTCTGCATGGGCAAGTGGGGGGTTCCCGTGAACATCCTGGCGGTCCTGTGGGGCGGTGCCATGACGGTGAACCTGGTGTGGCCCCGCCCGGAGATCTACAACTCGGTGCCGCCGTTCGAGTGGTACCTGCAGTGGGGCGGCGTGATGTTCGTGGCCGCCGTGGTCACTGGCGGGGCGCTGCTCTACCTGCTGAAGATCCGCCACCAGACCGGGGTGCTGGCCGAGCACGCCGCGGCAGTCGCAGCACATCCGTCGTCGGGCGCCGCACAGTACGCAGCCCCGGAGGATGCGCTGGTGGCTGCGTCGGAAGCGCAGTAACGCTCAGCGGAAAGCCCGACGGCGGCACTCACCTGAGCGCCGCCGTCGGGGCACCCCTGCTCCGCAGGCACTCCCGCCAGTGGCGTGGTGACATAGCGGTTAGAGGTAGTCGCCTGACCGTTCACGGGCAATCTCGAGCAGCGTGGAGTGAAAAGCCACCTCTGCCGGCGCGTAAACCTTGTCCTGGCGCTGGGCGAGCAGGACCCGGCGCAACGGGGCAGCGTCCCCAAGGCTGAGCACCCGGACATCCGGGTGCTGAAGGGCGACGGCGGTTTTGGGCACCATGGCCACTCCCATGCCGACACTGACCATGGCTTGGGCTTCCTGATAGTCGTTGGCCAGGAATCCGATGGTCGGCTCGAAGCCGGCGTCGTGCGCGGAGCGCTGCAGCACTTCCACCACCGGGTGGGCCTCCGCACGGACAATCCAGGACTCGTTGCGCAGGTCCTCCATGCTCACCTGCTCCTGGTCGGCGAGCGGGTGGCTGGCGGCCACCAGAATCACGGTGCTCTCGCGGAACACCTCGGTAATCCGAATGGAGTCGTCGTGGAACTTGTTCCACGGGTAGTCCCACAGCAGGCAGAGGCCGGTGACCCCGGACTGCAGGTCCGCCACCAGCTCATCGAAGCGGGCACTGCGCAGCGAGAGGCTGATGGCCGGGTACCGCTTCTTGAAAGCCCGGATGACGATCGGCAGGAATGATCCTGCGAGGGTGGGAAAGGTACCCACGGTCAGGGCTCCCCGCTTGAGGCCGGCGATCTGGTCCAGGTCGGACTGCGCGGCCTTCATCTGACGAACGATCTGGCGCGCATGCCCGGCCAGCACCTGGCCGGCCTCGGTGGGCACCACCCCGCGGGAACGGCGGGTCAGCAGCGGCTGACCGACTTCCTGTTCCAGCTTGCGCAGCTGCTGGGACACGGCGGACGGCGAATACATCATGAGGTCGGCCGCAGCGGTGATGGACCCCTGCTCCACCACCTCCAGCAGCACCGCCAGGCGGCGGACATCAAAAAGTTTCGCCTCGTCGTCCTGAAGCATTGCTTTACCCCTTGGCAGAAGTTGTTCAATCGGTTCAAGTGTGGCTGAATCCCAGGGGATTCGGGGGTTTGTCGGCATCCGAAATCTGGAAGCCTATCCGCATTTTGCCCCGCATGTGTTTGAAGCAATGCTACATCCCCCTTCAATTATTGGACATTGTCTTAATTTGTGATCCGGATCAATCTCATAACAGGGCCCCTCGCAATAACCGAGGCAATGAGGAGATGTGAAAGACCAATGAAGATCGAAGCAGAGTGGATGCGCGGAGGCACCAGCAAATGCTGGGTGTTTGAAGCCGGCCATCTGGGCGAGGACACCAGCCTGGATTCGCTGCTGCCGCGGGTGTTCGGCAGCCCCGACTCACGGCAGATCGACGGCGTCGGCGGAGCAACATCCACCACCAGCAAGGCCATGATCCTGCACCGCCCGGACGAGGACGATATCGACGTCGACTTCACGTTCGCCCAGGTGGGTATTGAAGAGGCGGCAGTGGACTGGGGCAGCAACTGCGGCAACTGCTCGGCTGTCGTCGGCCTCTACGCCATCGAAAAAGGCTGGGTGGTCCCCAACGGCGACGTCACCAAAATCGTCACCCGCAATACCAACACCGGCCAGGTCATTGTCCAGCGGGTCGCCACCCCTGCGGGCGCCCTGCCCATAGTCCCGGAGGCGCAGATGCCGGGCGTCCCGTTCCCCGGCTACCGCGTGGGGCTCGGCTTCCAGGACCCGGCCGGCAAAACCACCGGCGCCCTGCTGCCCACCGGCTCGGCAACGGATACCATCACTGCCGGCGGAACCCGGTGGACAGTTTCGATGGTGGACGCCGGCGCCCCCGTGGTGATCGTCCGCGCTGAGGACCTCGGCCTGGACCCCGCGCGCTACGAAAGCTGGCAGGCCGGCGTCGAACTGCAGCTTGAGACGTTGGAACAGATCCGGCGGCAGGCGGCAGTGCGCATGCGGCTGGCGGCCACCACCGCGACGGCGGCCCGCGCCATTCCCAAGCTCGCCATTGCCTCCGCCCCGGTCCCTGCGGAGACAGGCAGCGACCTCAACGTCATGATGCTCTCGATGGGCCGCCCCCACCCGGCGCTCGCCATCACCGGCAGCATCGCCCTGACCCTGGCGGCCCGCACCCCGGGGACCGTCCTGCACGGCATCACCGGGGGCACCCACGGAGCCGCGCTGAAGCTGAGGACCCCCGCTGGGGTCCTCGAAACCTGGACCGAAGAGAACGACGGCGGCCTGCTGGTCGGCGTCGACCGCACCGCCCGGACCATCGCCACCACCGTTATCCACCTCCCCGAGGCCCTCGGCAGTGCTGCCGAGGAATCCCTCGCGGGAGCCACTCGATGAGGAATACTTGCCATGACTAACACTGTGCAACAACCCAACGACACCAAAGAGACAACCCGGGACAAGCAGTCACCGGACCAGCGGTCACCGCGCCCCAACCGCCGCCGTATCCTGCTCATGGCGGTGGTCGGCATCACCCTCCTCGGGTTGCTTGCCCTTGTTCTGGCGGGAGGCGTCTTCAACCAGGCGCCCACCGCGGAATCGGAGCCGAGCATGACCGCTGTCCAGATCATCCCGCTCATCATCCTCGTGGTGATGTTCGTCGTCGCCACCAAATGGCCGCTGAACATCGGCGTCATGGGGCTGGTGGCGTCCTTCGGCGTCGGCTATTTCATGCTCGGCATGGACGATAAGGAGATCCTGGCGGATTTCCCGGCCAACATCGTCATCACCATCATCGGTGTCACCTACTTCTTCAGCATGGCGCAGCGCAACGGAACCATCGACATCATCGTCCAGACCTGCGTCCGCCTGGTCAGGGGCAAAACGCTCCTGCTGCCGTGGGTGTTCTTCCTGATGGCCGCAGCCCTCACGTCGCTGGGCACCTTCTCCCCCGCCGCTGTCGCCCTGCTGGCGCCGGCCGCCATCGGACTCGCGTACGAGTCCCGCATCCACCCCGTCCTGATGGGCGCTTTCCTCATCAACGGCGCCCACGCCGGCGGCTTCTCCCCGCTCTCCGTGGCCGGCGTCCTGGTGCACAACATCGCCGTCAAAAACGGCTTCCCCATCTCCCAGGGCGCGCTGTTCACCGCCAGCTTTGCCCTCAACCTCATCCTCTCGATCCTGACTGTGGTGCTGTTCGCCCTGCTGGGCAAGATGCGCGACGGCGACGGCCGGCACGCCGACCTTGAAACGACCAGCACCGGCCGCCCCCACGGCCAGCAGATCCTGACCCTGGCTCTAATTGCCGCCATGCTGGTCTGCGCGCTGGGCTTCCACATGCCGATCGGTCTCGTGGCCCTCTCCGCGGGACTCCTCCTGGCCTTCGTCAACATCAAGGAACACCGCACTTTCATCGGCGGGATCTCCTGGTCGACGGTCCTGCTGGTGGCCGGCATGATCACGTACGTCTCACTCCTCCAGCATGTGGGCGTCATCGACACCCTCGCCGAGCAGGCACTGGCACTGGGCGCACCGCTGCTGGTGGCGCTGGTCCTCTGCTACGTGATCGGCGTCGGTTCGGCGTTCGCGTCGTCGACGGCGCTGCTCACCGCGTTCATCCCGCTGGCCGGACCGCTGCTGGCCAGCAGCTCGCTGAGCGCCTCCGGCACGGTGGCGGCACTCGCCATCGCAGCCACCGTGGTGGACGTTTCCCCGTTCTCCACCGACGGCGCCCTGGTGGTGGCCAACGCCCGCGAGGACGACCGGCAGCGCGTCTACAAGCAGCTCATGATGTACGCCGGCGGCGTGGTCCTGGCGGGCCCGGCACTCGCCTGGGCGCTGCTGGTACCCACCGGCATCATGTAAGCCCGGATGCCGCTCCCGCACTCCCACCGCAACAGGAAGCCCGAAAGTCGGGCGCGCGGGCGTGCATCCGTCAGTCAAAAGGCAGGACCCCGGCGGGTCCTGCCTTTTGACGTTCGACGACGGGTGGGTGGACGGCGCGTGGGTGCGGACCACAAATACCGCCCGGGATGTCAGGCAGCAACGTGCGCCAGGAGTGCCTGTTCGAAGGGACTTGCGGTCTCGGGCGAAAACGTTGGCGGCCCGGATGAAAACGTTGGCGGCCCGGTGGAAAATGTTGCCAGCCCGGTTGAGAATTTCGGCGGCCCGGGCAAACATTCTTGAGGAATGACAGGCGGCACCCAGTCCGCCTGCTCGGCTGGATAGTACCGGCCGGTGGGCGACCGCCAGCCCGGGGGCTCATTCTTCGCTGCCTCCGTTGGTGTCCAGGCCGACCGATGTTTAAGGCGGTGGTGTCTCGGGCACGCCTGGCCGAGGTTGCTGATCCCTGTAGTCCCGCCTTGCTGCCAGGCGGTGAGATGGTCCACCTCATTGTCCAAGGTGTGATTACTGCAGCCCGGGAACGTACATTTGCCGTCCCGCATCCTCAGCCACCGCTTCATACTTTCCGGGAGCCGGTAGTTCTCCCGGCCGATCTCCAGCGGGGCCCCGTCCCTCGGGTCCACCAAAACGCGGTAGAACGAACCTGCCCCGTCGGCAACGAGCCGGCGCGCCATCGACGCCGGAATGGGGCCATAACCGTCGAGCTCTGCGGGTTCCTCGGTGAGCCCCAGGAGCGAGAAAACAGGAACTGTTACCAGCACGTCGGCCTTCGGAACCGGAAGCTTTTGGAGGTGCTGTCCTGTATGGCCCAGCAGGAGTCCCGCTGCCATGTCCGCACGGATCTGGCTGAGCGTGCGCGGCTCTTCAGGGCCCTGCAGCCCGCGGGCCATGGCGGTGGCTTTGTTCCAGACCGCGCAGGCCGCATCACCCGGCAGGTACAGGGAGATCCAGGCCATGCCGTCAGCATCGGGACGGTACTCCATCCGCCGGTCCGCCACGCTCACCGCGTGGCGCTTTTCGAGCGTGTCCGGATAATTGCGTTCGCGCCAGGACCGGACCTTGCGCCGAAACCGGGACGGCACCAGCTCACCCGGCGCGGCACCGCGGGCCGGATTCGGCGCGTGCGGATCGAAGAAGTGCGCTTCCAGAGCCGAGGCATCGGTGGGGCTGAGGCCTGTGATTTCTTCGGCCAGGACGCGGGCGTGCTGCCACGAGATGCTGCCGGTTTGCAGTGCATCCAGTACGGCCGGCAAAGACGTGGTCAGGGCGTGGGCTTCTCCCAGCAGGGCGGATGCGGCGCGTTCCCCGATGGTGAGCACGCACGCGACTTCCGCCACCACGGTCATCTCCCGCGCCGAGGCCTCGTGGGCGCTGACCGCAGGGCCCTCGATAATGGTTGCCGCCTCAGCATAGGTTGCCACCAGCCGGACTTTCGCCGCCGCCGTCGCGGCTTCAACCCTGGCCAGCGCTGCCAACCCCTCGAGGCACGACTCGGATAGCTGTTCCAAAGGATCGGCATCAGCAACATGGTCCGTGGGGCTTGGGGCAGCCGGAGTCCGGGAAACAACACCGGCAAGCACACCGACCAGCCGGGCCACCGACGCGACGGCATCCGCAACGGCAGTACTGCCTCCCGCCCCCGCAACCAGCCTGGTATCCATGACTAAAGCATGGCAGGGGGGTGTGACATTCTGGACGGTCAGATAGCCCACCCGTTCCGGACCCTAAACAGCACCATCTTCGGCTGCCCGCGTCACACAACGTGACGGCCTCCGCATCCGGAACAGCAACGCCCTACCCTTGACAGGTGACTTTGACTACGATTCGCACCGCCGCCGCGAGCTCCCTCGCCGCCGCCGGTCTCCTGCTTGCCCTCGCTGCCTGTTCGGCGCCGGCCACCACCCAGGCCAGCCCCGCTGCCTCCGGCTCTGCCTCCTCAGCATCAGCTTCGGCCAGCGCCTCCTCCACCGCCGCCGGCCCGTGCGCCGGCGTGAAGGTCATTGTTGATTCGGGCGCCCTGAAGCAGTCCGCCGCTGACACCTCCACCTGCGTGTCCGTGGACGGACCCACCGTGGCATCGGCCGTCCTGAGCAAAGCTGACGTGAAGATCGAGGGCACCGCCAAGTACCCCACGAGCTTCGCCTGCCGCGTCAACGGCGTCCCCGCCGCGGACTTCGACATCAAGCGCAAGGGTGGCACCGCCCGTGAAGCGTGCGATGACAAAAACACTGTCTCGTATTGGGCGCTCTGGGTGAAGCCCGCCGCAGGCACGTGGGCTTACGCGCAGGAAGGTCTGGACAGCCTGAACCTCAACCCCGGCGAGAGCCTTGAACTGCTCTACACGGTGGATAACGAACCGGCAGCACCCGCGGCATGACCTTCCGGCCCGCGCCGTTGCGCGCAGCGGCAGTCCTCGCCGCTGTGTTCGTTGCGGCGCGGGTCATCTACCGCGTCCTCTTTAACGGCGCGGGCACCGGCAGCCCCCTCCTGCTTGACCTTCCGCCGCTGCGGCTGCCTGCCCCGTACGCGCACGTGGTTTTCCTTGGTCCGGTCACGGGACAGGGCCTGTGGGCGGCGGTCCTCTCTGCCCTGCCGATTGCCGGGATGTTCCTCGCTTTCGGCCTGCTCAACGCCTGGGTGGATGTGGCCCGCGGCTTTGTGCATCTCGCCCGCCGCGGCCCTTTGCAGGGTGTGGCCCGGACTCTGGTGGTGGCGTGGGCGGCGCTTCCGGCGCTTTCCGACGCCGTGACTTCCGTACGCCTGGCGTTCCGGTTGCGGGGTGAACGCTTCGGACCCCGTGCCTTAGTGCCCGTGCTGGAGCGCACCTTGGAACACGCGGGCCGGGTTGCAGCGGCCCTGGAGTTGCGCGGCTTCGGGAGCCGGGCGGTGGAGCAGAAGGAGAACGACGGCGGCCTGCCGCTTCAGATCCGCGACGCCCGGTTCCGGATTGGTGACACCTGCATCAAGGTGGACAAGTTTGCGCCGTCCTGCGGCTCCATCACGGTCATCACCGGGCCCACGGGCTCCGGCAAGTCCACCATCCTCCGCGGCCTTGCCGGCCTCCTCTCCCACGTTGACGGCGGCGACATCTCCGGCACCGTAAGCGTCGCCGGAACTGACCGTGCCGCCACGCCGCCGCGCGATACCGCCCGCCTCGTCGGCGTCGTCCTGCAGAATCCCCGGGCCGCGTTCGCCAGCACCCGGGTCCGGGACGAGATCTCCCTGGCCCTTGAGCTGCGCGGCATGACATCACCTAGCGTCAGGGCCCGGGTGCTGGAGGTTGCCGAGAGGATCGGCGTCACGGCGCTGCTGGACCGGAATGTCAGCGCCCTCTCGGCGGGCGAGGCGACGCTCGTAGCCATTGCCGCCGCGGTGGTGGATCATCCGGACTTACTCCTGGTTGACGAGCCGCTGGCGGACCTGGACACCGCGGCCCGCGCACGCGTCATCGCCGTGCTCAGCGCCCTCGCCCGGGATGACGGCGTCTGCGTCATCGTCGCGGAACACCGGGCGGAAGCACTGGTACCGGTGGCGGATTCCTGGTGGACCATCGACGACGGCGCCCTGGTACAGGGTGCCGCGCCGTCCGTACCTACCCGCCCCGGCGTTGCCCATTCAACGCCAGTGCCGACGGCGGAGCAGGCGCCCGTGCTGACTGCCACAAATCTCGCGGTACACCTCAAGGGCAGGGCGCTCGTGCGCGAAGCGTCCCTGACCCTGCACCGCGGTGAAGTGGTGGCCCTGGTGGGGCCGAACGGGGCGGGGAAGTCTTCCCTCCTGGTAGCGCTCGCCCTGGGTGAAGGAACGCTGGGTGAAGTAACACTCGGTGAAGGAACGGTCGACGGCGGTATGGTCGAAGGCGGTCGTGTCGCCCTTGTCCCGGACGCCTCGGATGACCTCTTCACCAGGGACACGGTGGCGGCAGAGCTCCGAGCTGCCGAGCGGCGCCTGGCGCGCCGTAAGAACATCAGCCAGCCTGCGCCTGGCTACGCAGCGTCTCGCCTGGCCCGTTTGCGGGGAGACGTGACGATTCCGATCGGACACGAGCATCCCCGGGACCTCTCGGCCGGCGAGCGCCGGCTCCTCGCCATCGCGCTGCAGACCATGGACGATCCCCACGTCCTCCTGATCGATGAGCCCACCCGCGGACTCGACCCGGCGGCGCGCGCAGCAGTCGCGTCCGCGCTGCGGGCGGCCGCGGACTCAGGCGCGGCGGTCCTGATCGCCACGCATGACCACGACTTTGCCCACGGTCTCGGCGCCCGGATCCTCCCGATGCGTAACGGCGTCGCGCCCGCCTCTCCAGCGACCGAAGCGCCCGAACCGCCCCCCGCGGCTTCCCGGGCATCGGGTGCCGGGCCATCGGGTGCCCGGCCATCGGGTGCCCGGCCATCGGGTGCCGGGCCAAGGCCACGAGTCATCCGCGAAGAAGCGGACTCCAAAGCAGCAGCAAAACCCCGCCGCATCCGCATGCCCCGCGGCGTCGAACTTGCAGTCCTCTCCGCGGCAAACGTCCTCGCCCTCGCAGCTTTCTGCTGGCCGCTGCTCGCCGCGGCACTCCCGCAGGACGCCGCCGCAGCCCTCCCGTACGCGGCGCTGGCCATCGCGCCGCTGGCGGCCGTCGCCGTCGTCGTGTCCCTCGACGGTTCGGTCCGCTCGGCACACACGGTGGCCCTGCTCGGCGTCCTGGCTGCAGTAGGTTCCGCGGTGCGGGTGGCGAGCACCGGCGTCGGCGGCGTGGAGGCAGTGTTTATCCTGCTGATCCTGGCCGGCCGGGCCTTCGGTGCCCGTTTTGGCATGCTCCTCGGCGCCGCCACGATCGCCCTCTCCAGCGCGCTGTGGGGTGGCATCGGGCCGTGGACACCGTTCCAGATATTCGCGTGCGCGTGGGTGGGTGCGGGTGCCGGCCTGCTCCCCCGCCAGATGCGGGGCAAAGCGGAGCTGTGGATGCTCTGCGGCTACGGCATCGGGGCGTCTTACCTGTTCGGCCTGCTGACCAACCTGTGGTTCTGGCCCTTCGCGGTTGGCGCCGGCACCGGCATCTCCTACGTGCCGGGCGCGCCGCTGGGCACCAACGTGAGCAGCTTCCTGCTCTACTCGCTGGTGACGTCGACGGCGGGCTGGGACACCCTGCGCGCCATCACCACGATCATCGGAATCGCTCTGGTGGGGCGGGCCATTCTCGCCGCACTCCGGCGGGTGAAACCGGTCTCCGGCCACGCTTCTGGTGCCGTCGGGCACGCTCCTGGTCCCAGCGGGCAGGCCGCGCAGGCCCAACCCTCCCTGCCCCACCCCGACCAGACCCAACCTTCCCAAGCCAAGGACCGGCTTCACCTGGGAGCCTAGGACACCGCCGGGAAACCCGGCCAGAGCGGTAGCCCGCCGCATCTCCGGGTCTGCGCCCGAGCACGGCATATGATGGCCACCAGAGCGGCGGCATGGCCACGCTGGATCGCTTGCTCCCGCAGGTTTCCTATTGGATGTCCTTGCCATTTCGACAAACCGCCGCCGCCCGCGGGTAGCCTTGAGCCATGGCTTCATCCACACCCACCCTCGCGACGCGCTGGGAACCCCTGCCCCTGCGAGTCGTGGCGGAGCTGCTCGGGCCGTCATCGGCGCGTTGGTGGTTGTCCGGCGGGGTGGCGCTGGACCACTGGCTCGGCACTAACACTCGCGAGCACCACAATATCGATGTCAGCACGACGACCGCCGACCTGCCCCGACTGGTGCAGGAGCTACCGGCGCCGTTTAGCGCGTGGGCTCCATCAGGCGACGGCGTTCTCCCGTGGGCAGAGGCGGACCTGGATGCCGATCTGCAACCGATCCGTATTCACAATGACGCAACAGGCGCATGGGCCCTGCAGGTCAACGTCGAGGACGGCACGGATAGCGCCTGGGTTTATCGACGGGATCCCCGACTGCAACTGCCGTGGGATCGTGCAGTGATCGACGTCGACGGCATTCCGACCGGGGCGCCCGAGGTGCAGCTGGTCTGGAAGGCGCTGCGTCCCCGTCCGGAGGACGACGCCGACAAGGATGCGGTTCTACCGAAGCTCTCCGACGAAGCCCGCGCCTGGTGGGAGCACGCGATTCTGACGATCCACCCGCACTCGTCATGGTCCATCCACGTTCGTAGCCCGTTCGCTCCGGGTAAAGCCAGCTGGAACAGGACGAAACGCTAGCGCTCCGACTTGTACTCATCCGCCGCAACCGCATCCAGCACTAGCGAGCGGAACCATCGCTGCGCCTGCGAGAGGCTGGCCTCTCGCCGCGTGTACAACTCCACTGGTGTGCTCTGCGCGGGCCAGGGCAACTCGGCGATGCGAAGGCGGGGGAACCAACCGCAGAACACCCCCGCGACATGGCGAGGTAGCAGGACGACCAGGTCCGTCGCCTCGAGCACGGCAGGCACGGTGCCGTACTCCTCCATGGTCAGCACGACCTGGGACATCAAGTCGTGTTCGGTCAGCGCCTGCACAGGATAGACGTGCCCGCCCCGGGCGGAGACTCGCACAAAGCGCCTCCCCTCGAACATGCCAGGCCCGGTCGCAGGGAGTGGATGCGACCCGGACGACAGAGCCACGTATTCGACCGAACGCACGTGCGTCCTCCACAGCCGAGGTGTGGCGATCCGCGACACGGTAAGTGCCAGATCGATGGTTCCGCGGATCAGCGCGCTCTCGACCTCGTCCGAATCGAGCCGTTCTACCTGTATTCGCGGATCGGCGCCCACCCGCCCGAGGGCGGTCATGATCGGCGGGAGGAACGTCTGCTCGCCGATCGAGGTAAGTCCGAGGACGAGTTCGCCGCTGAATCCGGTCGGTTCGAACACGTCCGATCCCATGACGGTCGCGTCTATTTGTGCCAGGGCGTTGTGTAGGGGCCCGAACAGCTGCGTCGCCTTCGCGGTCGGCACCATGTCGTTCCCTTCGCGACGGAACAGTTCGTCGCCGAACCGCTCCCTGAGCCGCTTCAGGGAATGGCTGACCGTGGGCTGTGTAACGTGTAGGCGCCTGGCGGCGCCCGTGACGCTGCGCAGCTCATAGAGCGTAACGAATGTCCGGAGCTGGTTGAGGTCGGTGAACGTCATGCCATAGATCCTATCTATGGCTTTTTCTTTGCATATCTATTGGACCACAGTGACAAACACCCCTAAAGTCAGTTTGGGGCAGCACTGATCCAACGAGTGCAGCTACTCGCACCGCTTCCACTTAGTGACAAGGACGACACTCGCGTGATTATCGACATCCACGGCCACTACACCACAGCTCCAACACAGCTCGGAGCCTGGCGTGATCTGCAGATCGCATTCACTGAAGGACGCGCGGACGCTCCTGACCCTGCCACCCTGCGCATCAGCGATGACGACATCCGTGAGACCATCGAGGCCAACCAGCTCAAGCTCATGAACGAGCGCGGCAGCGACGTCACCGTGTTCAGCCCTCGTGCCTCGTTCATGGCGCACCACATCGGAGACCTCGCCGTGAGCGAGACCTGGGCCCGGATCTGCAACGACCTGTGCGCCCGCGTCAGCGAGCTCTACCCCGACCGCTTCCTAACGGGGGCGATGCTCCCCCAGTCCCCCGGTGCGGACCCGGCCACGAGCGTTGCCGAGCTTACTCGTGCCGTCGAGGAACTCGGCGCCGTCACCGTGAACCTCAACCCCGACCCGTCCGGCGGCAAGTGGACGTCCCCGCCGCTGACTGATCGCTCGTGGTACCCGATCTACGAGAAACTGGTCGAATACCAGATCCCGGCGATGGTGCATGTCAGCACGTCATGCAACCCGGCCTTCCACACCACCGGAGCGCACTACCTCAACGCCGACACCACCGCGTTCATGCAACTACTCCAGGGCGACCTGTTCCGCGACTTCCCCGAGTTGAAGCTCGTAATCCCGCACGGCGGCGGCGCCGTTCCCTACCACTGGGGGCGCTTCCGTGGGCTCGCAATGGCGCTGGGCAAGCCCGAAATCGAGGAGCACCTGCTGAACAACGTGTTCTTCGACACCTGCGTGTACCACCAGCCGGGCATCGACCTTCTCACCAAGGTCGTCCCGACCGAGAACATCCTTTTCGCGAGCGAGATGATCGGCGCCGTACGCGACGTCGACCCGCGCAGCGGACACTACTTCGACGACACCAAGCGCTACGTCGACGCCACTACGAACCTGAACGACGCGCAGCGCGCGCAGGTGTTCGAAGCCAACGCCCGCCGTGTCTACCCACGGCTTGACCGCGCCCTTACTGCGCGCGGACTCTGAGAGGACCATCAAATGCGACTGAACAACCTCGGCATCGTCCGCACCAACATCGAACGTCCGGATCCCGCGGACGTCAAACGGCTTTCGCAGTTCGGCGTCGCCACCATCCACGAGGCGATGGGGCGAGTCGGGCTCCTGCGCCCCTACATCAGGCCGGCCTACACCGGCGCTAAGCTCTGTGGCCCGGCCGTGACGGTGCTGCTGCAGCCTGGTGACAACTGGATGTTCCACGTGGCCGCCGAGCAGGTGCAGGAAGGCGATGTGATCGTCGCCGGCTGCACCACCGAGAGTGAAGACGGCTTCTTCGGTGAGTTGCTCGCGACCTCGCTCACCGCGCGCGGCTGCAAGGGCCTCGTCATCGACGGCGGCGTGCGCGACGTCGCCGACCTCGAGAAGCTGGGCTTCCCGGTCTTCTCTCGCGCGATCAACTCGAAGGGCACCGTCAAGGCGACCCTCGGATCGGTGAACATCCCCGTAGTGGTCGCGAACGCCGTGGTGAACCCCGGCGACGTGGTCGTGGCCGATGTCGACGGCGTCGTGGTTGTCCCGCGCGAACTTGTCGGAGCGGTGGCAGACGCCAGCCAGAAGCGAGAGGATAACGAAGAGGCCAAGCGTCAGCAGTTCCGCGAGGGCGTGCTGGGGCTCGACATCTACAACATGCGCGAGCCGCTGGCCAAGGCCGGCCTCGAGTACGTGGAGGCATGAGCACCATGACGCACGGCGACACCACGGGAGGCTTCGAAAAGTCCGCGGGCTGGCTCGACTGGTACGACGGCCCCACCAAGCCCACGTTCCGCCTGCCGGCAGGCGCGGTCGACGCGCACTGCCACGTGTTCGGGCCCGGGGAGCAGTTCCCGTACGCCCCCGAGCGGAAGTACACGCCCTGCGATGCCTCGGCGGAGCAGCTGTTCGCGTTGCGCGACGAGCTGGGATTCGACCGCAACGTGATCGTCCAGGCGACCTGCCACGGCGCCGACAACCGGGCACTGGTCGATGCGCTGCAGCGCAGCGGCGGCCGCGCCCGCGGCGTCGCCACGGTCCGCCGCGACGTGACCGAGGAGCAGCTGGCCGAGCTGCACGCGGCCGGCGTCCGCGGGGTCCGGTTCAACTTCGTCAAGCGCCTCGTCGACCGGGTGCCCACCGACTCGCTCGAGGAGATCGTCGCGAAGATCGCGCCGCTCGGCTGGCACGTGGTCATCTACTTCGAGGCCGAGGACCTGCCGGAGCTCTACGACTTCTTCTCCGCGATTCCGACCGACGTCGTCGTCGACCATATGGGGCGGCCCGACGTGACCAAGGAACCGGACGGCCCTGAGTTCGCACTGTTCCTGCGCTTCATGCGCGAGAACACCAATGTGTGGACCAAGGTGTCCTGCCCAGAGCGCCTGTCCGTCACGGGCCCGCGCGCTCTCGACGGCGAACAGCACGCCTACACCGACGTAGTGCCGTTCGCCCGACGCGTGGTCGAGGAGTTCCCCGACCGCGTACTGTGGGGAACCGATTGGCCCCACCCAAACCTCAAGGACCACATGCCCGACGACGGGCTGCTGGTCGACTACATCCCCCAGATCGCGACGACGCCCGAGCTCCAGCAGAAGCTCCTCGTGGACAACCCCCGCCGCCTCTACTGGCCCGAAGGAGCATGACATGACACTCGACAAGCCATACAAGGACGTTCCCGGCACGATCATCTTCGACGCGGAGATGGCCCGCAAGGGATACCACCTCAACCAGTTCTCGATGTCGCTGATGAAGCCAGAGAACCGCGAGCGCTACCTCGCCGACCGCGAGGCGTACCTCGATGAGTGGCCCCTTTCGCCCCAGCAGCGCCAGGCGGTGCTCGACATGGACCTGAACGCCATGATGGCCGAGGGCGGCAACATCTACTTCCTCAGCAAGATCGGCGCCACGCACGGCCTGAGCTTCCAGCAGATGGCCGGCTCCATGACCGGCATGTCCGAGGCCGCCTACCGCGACATGATGATCGGCGGCGGACGCCGCCCCGAGGGCAACCGCCTCAAGGACCTCGACGGCTGGGTCCCGCCAGCGCCGCGCGAGAAGTCCGAAACCATGCGCGAGAACGCCCCGGCGAAGTTCACGTCGGCGCTGTTCACCTCGCATGTCCCGGCGATCGGTGCCGCGATGGACCTCGGCAAGACCGAGGAGCCCTACTGGAAGAAGGTCTTCGACGGCTACCAGTGGACCCGCAAGTGGGCCAAGGAGAATACGCCCGACGTCGTCATCCTCGTCTACAACGACCACGCCACGGCCTTCGACTCGTCGATCATCCCCACCTTCGTGCTCGGCACCGGCGCGGAGTACCCGGTCGCGGACGAGGGCTATGGCCCCCGCCCCGTGCCGGATGTCAAAGGCTATCCCGAGCTGGCCGCACACATCGCACAGTCGGTCATCCAGGACGACTTCGACCTCACCCTCGTCAACGAGATGGTCGTGGACCACGGGCTCACCGTGCCGCTCTCGCTCGTCTTCGGCGACGTTGCGGAGTGGCCATGCAAGGTCATCCCGCTGGCCGTCAATGTGGTGCAGTACCCGGTGCCTTCCGGCCGCCGCTGCTATGAGCTCGGGAAGGCCCTTCGCCGCGCCCTCGACAAGTGGGACGGCCCGGAGCTCAACGTCCAGATCTGGGGCACCGGCGGCATGAGCCACCAGCTTCAGGGCCCGCGCGCCGGCCTCATCAACGAGGAGTGGGACAACGCATTCCTCGACCACCTCATCGCCGACCCGCTGGGCCTGACCGAATGGGATCACATGGAGTATGTCGATGAGGCCGGTTCCGAGGGCATCGAACTCGTCGACTGGCTCATCGCGCGCGGTGCGATGGATGATCAGTTCCGGGGCGAGAGCCCCGAGGTGAACCACCGCTTCTACCACGTTCCGGCATCGAACACTGCTGTCGGCCACCTCGTCATCTCGAACCCGGTCGCACCGCGCTTCGACTCCGCCGACGACGCGGTCGTGGCTGACCCCGCGGATCAGGTGCTGGCACCCGAGCCCGCGGAGACCGCGGCCGTTCCGAACGCCTAACACTCTGATCCGTCACCTACCTGAGGAGAAACGAATGACCGACCAGATCCGCGTCGCGGTCGTCGGCGCCAACGGCGCCTTCGGCATGAAACATCTTGACGCCCTGAAGAACATTGAGGACGCCGAGGTGACCGTGGTCTCCGCCACCTCGCAGGAAAAGGCGGACGGTGTCGCCTCGAAGTACGGCGTCGCCAACGCCGTCGTCGGGCTGGACGCCGTGCTCGAGCGCGACGACGTTGATGCCGTCATCCTCGCCACGCCCACGGGTCTGCACGCCTCGCAGACACAGGCGGTCCTCAAGGCCGGCAAGCACGTGCAGGTCGAGATCCCGCTCGCCGATTCGCTCGCCGACGCCGAGGCGACGCTCGCCGCGGCCGAGGCGTCCGACCGCGTCGCCATGGTGGGCCACACGAGGCGGTTCAACCCCTCGCACCAGCTCGTGCACAACCGGATCGCCGAGGGCTCGTTCAACGTGCAGCAAATGGACGTGCAGACGTACTTTTTCCGCCGCACCAACACGAACGCGAAGGGCGAGGCCCGGTCCTGGACCGACCACCTGCTGTGGCATCATGCCGCGCATACTGTCGACTTGTTCGCCTACCAGGCCGGCAAGATCGTACAGGCGAACGCGATCCAGGGCCCGATCAACCCCGAACTCGGCATCGCGATGGACATGTCAATCCAGCTCAAGAGCGAGTCGGGCGCGATCTGTACCCTGTCCCTCTCGTTCAACAACAACGGGCCGTTCGGCACGTTCTTCCGCTACATCGGCGACACCGAGACCTACATCGCGCGCTACGACGACCTCTTCAACGGCCGCGACGAGCAGATCGACGTCTCGAAGGTGGCCGTGAGCATGAACGGTATTGAGCTGCAGGATCGTGAATTCATCTCGGCTATCCGCGATGGACGCGAGCCGAACTCGTCGCTCCGCCAGGTCATCGACTGCTACCGCGTGCTCGGCGCGCTGGAGGAGCAGCTCGCGTGAACCTCCCCCAGATCGGCCTCGGCTGCATGTCCCTGAGCCACGCCTATGGCGTGCCCCCCAACGCCGAGGACGGTCTGGCGTTCCTGCGCGCGGCGCTCGACGACGGCGTGCAGCTGCTCGACACGGCGACCCTGTACGGCGGCGGCCGCAACGAGGAGCTGGTCGGCCGGGCGATCGCGGGGCGCCGCGACGAGGTCTTCCTGGCGAGCAAGTGCGGGATGGCGTCCGTCGACGGCGTGAAAGTCATCGACGGGCGCCCCGATACGCTGCGCGCACAGGTCGATGCTTCGCTGAGCCGCCTTGGCGTCGATTACATCGATCTGTACTACCTTCACCGGTGGGACAAGAAGGTGCCGATCGGCGATAGCGTCGGCGCACTGGCCGAGATGGTCGCCGCGGGCAAGATCGGCGCAATCGGCCTGTCCGAGGTGTCGGTCGCGCGGCTGCGCGAGGCGCAGTCAGTCACCCCTATCGCGGCCGTGCAGAACGAGTACTCGCTGTGGAGCCGCAATGCCGAGCTTGGCATGCTCGACGCCACCCGCGAGGACGGCGTGACTCTGGTTGCGTTTTCGCCGGTCGCAAGGGGTTTCCTCGCCGATGCGATCGAGGACCCAGGTAAGTTGGCCCCAAACGACATCCGCCGCAGCATGCCGCGCTTCCAGCCCGAGCACTGGGGTGCGAATGCGACGCTGCTGGCCTCGTGGCGTGAGCTGGCTGCGGAGGCCGGTTGCACCCCAGCACAGCTCGCGCTGGCCTGGCTGCTCTCCCGCGGAGATCATGTTCTGCCGATCCCTGGAACAACGAGCGTCGCGCACCTGCGTGAGAACATGGCGGCGGCCAGCATCACTGTCGACGGCGCGCTGCTGACGCGGGCCGGCGAGCTGATTGGCACGGACACCATCTCTGGCGCGCGTTATGCGCCAGCATCTGCTGCCGAGGTAGACGCCGAGACTTTCGAGGATGCCGCATGAGGGCGATCTCGTCGATGGCCACCCGCCACGTTCTCGCCGACCTCGCTGAAGCTGCCGCCGGGGCGGGGCTACCGCTTCTGCAGCTCGAATCCGTAGGCGGAGTGGACGCCGCCCAGCGGGTGACCGCCGGCGAGCCGTTCGACCTTGTGTTCCTCGCCGAGGACGCTCTGCAACGCCTTGCTGCCGAGGGGCACGTCGATCCGGCATCCATCGCCCCGATCGTACTGTCGGAGGTCGCCGTAGGGGTGCCCGCAAGCAGCGCCGATGCCGCCATCTATTCCGAAGGCACGGCCTTTGCGAATGCGGACGAGCTTCGCGGCGCCCTGCGCGCGGCATCCCGCATCGGATATTCCACCGGACCGAGCGGCACCGAGCTCTTGCGAATGATCGACCACTGGGGCATGACCGATGAGGTCGGCGACCGGCTTGTGCAAGCCCGTCCAGGCGTGCCCGTGGCCCGCCTGCTCGCCGAGGGAGAGGTCGATCTCGGCCTGCAGCAGCTCAGCGAACTGGTCGGGCAACCCGGCGTGCGCATCCTCGGCGTTCTCCCGGAAGACTGCACGATTAGCACGGTCTTCGCCGGTGCTGTTGCGACATCCTCCAGCAACGCAGCCCGCGCTGCGGAGGTGTTGGCCTTCTTCCACTCGGACCTCGCGGCATCGATCAAGTCGTCCCACAGTTTTCGCGCGCCCTGAGGCCCTACCGTGCATCTCAGAAGAGCGGCCGACGGCGGGAGGTTCCCGCCGTCGGCCGCTTTTCTTAACTCGCGTGGAAAACGAAGGCCACGGTGGACTACTCGGGGCGCAGCATCAGCTCGTCGCTGAGGACCACGCACTGCCTCACAGCACGGTGGCAAGCTGTTCAAGGGGATCCACTCATATGACTCAGCAACGGCGCTACAGCTCGATGTCCCGTGGTGAGGGCGTTTCCTCTTGCCACCAGCCTTCCCAAGCGCTGGATGTTAGGTCGCCGGTGGGAAAATGCTGGCAGGACAATGCTGGTGACGGGACCTGGACCGGCAACTGTCCGGGGTTAAGGAGGAACAGGGTTTTCCAGAGATGCATTGTGCGGCCTTCCATGCTTCGGTTGAACGTCGTTGTTCGATGAGCGAACGGCTTCAGGGAGTATCTGCGGTTGGGGCCGGCCGGGACAATGTCCGGGCCGGCCCTCCTGGTGCCGCGTGATGCAGCTTCATGCTGTCAGGCGCGTGATGCAGCTTCATGCTGTCAGGCCCTAGAAGACGAACTTCTTCTGGAGCGAAGCCGCTGTCCGGTCCGGGTTCAGGAACAGCACGCAGATGATGCCGACCACGACAAGGTAGATCCCGATGAGGCCAAAGGAGCTGTTCATCCCGTCCGCCAGCCGAGCGGCCATTTCGACGCTCTCGGGGATACCTTTGGGGGCCGGGACATAGCCGGATTTGTCCATGAGCATGCCGACCATTGCCGGGGCTATCACGCCGCCGATTGACGCCAACCCGGTAAGGGTTGCCATGACGGCGGCGCGTTGCTTTGAACTGATGCAGAAGGCTACGGCAGTTGGGGCCAGCGGGTAGATCATGGCCAGGCCCGCGCCGAGGGTCATGACGGTCACTGCCGTCTCGCCCGAGACGTTTGGGAGGATAAGGAAGCAGACGCCTGACAGCAGGAGAGCGCCTCCGAACAAGGCACCCAGTGCCCACCGGACGGTGACACCCCTGCGCATCAGAAACCGCGAGGAATAGCCAAGAACCAACAGAGCCAGGGCACCGATGATCCACGGAAACGTCGAGACCAGCCCGATCGTTGCCGGCGGCAGTGCAACGACTGCCGCAAGATATTTCGGAGACCATGTGGTCAGGAACCCCTGAGTCCAGAAACAGCCCGCGCCGGCCAGGACGGCGACGATGAACATCTTTGAGCCAAGGACGGCCCGAATGGGAACAAGCTTGAGAATGTCGGCACGCTCGGTGATGCTGGCAGTCTCCGCGGCAGGCTGGTTTGTGCTGTCCGTCCCGTCCGGCGCCGGCTCAGGCGTGGCAGCTGGATCGGCGTGTGCTTTGGTCGCGGTATGGCTGTGGGGCCCGTCCCTTCCCATAAGGAACCACAACGCGGACCACAGAAGCCCAGCAATTCCTAGGAATCCGAAAGCCCAGCGCCAACCCAGATCGGGGTGGGCGATGATGGCGGCAAGAATGGGGGCAGCGATGATGGGGCCCAGGGTGGATCCGATTGCCACGATGGAGCTGGGGAGTCCGCGTTCTTTCGCCGGGAACCAGCCGTGGACGTGTTGGAGTGTGATGGGCGTTGCTGGTCCCTCCGCGCCGCCCAGCAGGATGCGGGTGACCAGCAGGATCGCCGCGCCGCCGCCGAAGAGCATCGGGAACTGGAGCACCGCCCATGAAATGCCCATGGTGAGAAGGATCCAGCGGGTGGGTACTTTCCCGGCCAGGAAACCGACCAGAACCGCCGCGATCGCGAAGAGGAAGAAGAAGGCGCTGCCGATGAAGCCGAACTCGCCGGCCGAAAGCTGGAGGTCGCGCATGGCCGAATCGGCGACCAGGCCCAGTACGGCTTTGTCAGCGAAATTGATGATCTGGAAGAGGACAAGGAGGCCCGTGACCAGCCATGCCCGGCGGTTCATGCGGCGGTTGCTGACCGCTGCCCGCAAGGTGTAGGGAGCGAATGTTTTGTCAGCGCTCATGCCCTGACCTCGGCCTTCATTATGGCAGGGACAGCGGACCATCCGGTGGCGTCGGTTGTGCTTCCCGGAGGGGCTGGCACCGTGAAGATGTCATTGTCTTCCGCGACGGTGACCGGCCCGGAGAAGTCCTCTCGCGCGAAACTTTCCATTTTGGCAGTATCGGCGGCCCCCGGAACGTTAGGGACGATGTGGTGCAGTACGAGGCGGCCCACGCCGGCTGCTTGCGCGACCTTACCGACCTCGTCAAAGGGTGTGTGGGATTCCCGAAGGTGGACGGCGATTCCTTCGCGTGTCTCGCTGTCAGGGAAAGTGTTCAGGATGGCGTCCAAATCAATCACTTCGTGGAGCAGGATGTCTGCGCCCTTGGCCAGCCGGATGCAGTTTTCCGAGTATGCGGTGTCACCGGAGATCACCACCGAGCCATAGGCTGTGTCGAAGCGGAAGCCGAAGGCCGGGTAGCAGAGCCGGTGGTCCACCAGGATGGCAGTTACGCGAACCAGTTCGTCTTTGTAGATTTCAAACGGTTCCATGACCGGGTGCCGGGCCGATACGGGGTCGGCCTGGGCTTCGGCTGGAATTTCGATGTCGTGGCCTATGACCCATTCCGACGGATCCGAGCGCCCTTCATCCGCCATCCGGATGACGACGTCGGAGGCGAACACGGTGTTCAGCAATGAATCCACGATGTCCTTGGTGCCTGCCATCGAACGCCCGAGGGTGCGGGCGTCCACCAGCATGGCATGTTCGTCATCCACTGCCGGTGTCCGAGGGGGTTGCCCGGGACCATAAACCTGTACCGGGCGGGAGAACGCTTCGCCAGGGACCTGCCATCCGGTGAGCAGGTAGGAGCCGAGGTCGTAGATGTGGTCCGAATGGTGGTGGGTAAGGAAAATGCCGCGGAGCTCACCCCAGGACGCGTGCCTGCGGTAGTTTCTGATGCTGCCCATCCCGGCATCGATCACATAGGTGGCGTCGTCGACGCGGATAGCGGTACTGGTCCCTGCCCGGCTGCTGGACACGATCGGCCCGCCGCCCGTGCCGAGGGTATGAACGGAGAGGCCCTTCATTGCTTTCTGGGTCATCAAACTACCTCACTGTAGTTGCGAAAAGTGCTGGGGGTTTCGGGGATATACCGGCAAGAGCCGGTAGGCGACACGACGTCGGCCAAGAGCTCCCTGCTGTCTGCCATCCAAGCTGAATGTGGTACGCCTCACATAATATGCACTAAACTTGACGATCGCAATAGAGTCTATACATCTGCGAGCGAATCTGTCAGGCTGACGCTGTCAGTATTAGAGCCAAGTAAGGAGTCACTATGGAACCGCAGCAGGATCAGGAAATTGTTCTCGGCCGCTTGGAAAAAGGAATCACCCTTGCCAGCGAGGCTATGGGCAACAAGACCTGGAACGTACTCGGCCATACGTACCTGTCGAAGGTAGAGAGCGAAACGAGTTTTGCGTGGCTGTCGCTCGACCCAACCGGAACCGGCGTTCCGCCTCACGTTCACCCCACCCAGGACGAGCACATCCATGTCCTTGAGGGCGTTTACACGCTGTACCTCGATGGCGAGTGGATGAGCGCCGGTCCTGGAGACACCGTCCGGATGCCTATGGGGCTGGCGCATGCCTACTTCAACAAGGCGGACGCTGCAGCGAAGGCCCTCTTCTGGGTGAGCCCGTCTGGTCAGCTCGCACAGCTGTTCGACGAACTGCACAACCTGTCCGACCCGGACGAGGTTGTCCGCCGGTCCGCATTACGCGGTGTGGACTTCCTGCCGCAGGGTTCAGTTCCGGGCGCCTGACAACCGACCGAGCCGCGCGCTGTGACCGGGCAAGGAGGCCATCATGACATCGACGTCCTTAGAGTCGTCACAAACAGGACGCCAGCGAATTGCGTATGGAGATGCGGAACCGCAGTTTGTGGATTTCCACCTGCCCACCGGCACAGGACGGCCTCCCGCCGTGGCCGTCCTGATCCACGGCGGCTACTGGCGTGACCGTTTCGACCTCACGTTGATGGATACGCTGGTGGCCGATACGCTGCGTCGTGGAATGGCCGTGGCCAACGTCGAGTACCGCAGAATGGGCAATGGCGGGGGGTGGCCTGACACAGGACAGGATGTGGCGCAGGCCATGGCTCTGGTCCGGAAACACTGGAGGAACTGGAACGGCGCGGTTCCCTTTGTCGCCGTCGGACACTCCGTCGGCGGCCAGTTGGCCCTATTGAACGCTGCGGCAGCCGACGCCGTCGTCGCTCTGGCCCCGGTGACCGACGTGTCCAGGGTCGATGACGAAAGGCTCGGCGAGGACGCCGCTGTCGCTTTCATGGGTGCCCGCGCTGCTGATCTGTCATCCGAGTACGCCGCAGCATCACCACTGCGGCAGCTGCCTTTCGGCCGTCCAGTTCTGGTGCTCCACGGCGATGTCGACGCACGGGTGCCCGTCGGTCACAGCCGTGATTTCGTCAGGGCAGCCCGCGCCGCCGGCGACCAGGTCGATTACCGGGAAGTCGAAGGCATGGACCACCTGGCGGCGATCGATCCGTCCGCATCGCACTGGGCGGCCGCAGCCGCATGGATGGTGGCGCAGGGAACGCGCTAGCGAAAATCGGGTCCCCGCAGCAAGGGTGCGGGGACCCGCTACCGCCGGGCTCACCGCCGAGCCCGGCGGCGCCCGCCCTATGATGAAGATGAAAGCCGCCTCACCCCGGGCGCAGAAACGAGGCTTAACCCATGTTGGCTGTCCCCGCACCACCGGTGCGCCACCAGCAACTCATTGTCACCATCTACGGCCTCTACGGCCGCGGCTCCGGAGACGCCCTGCCGGTGTCGGTATTGATCTCCATGCTGGGAACGCTCGGCTATGACGCTCCCGGCGTCCGGTCCTCCGTCTCCCGGTTGAAAGCCAAAGGCGTCCTCAAGAGCGTCCGCAGGGACGGTGTGGCAAAATACGAACTCTCCGATTCCGTCATGGACGTCTTCCGCGAAGGGGACCGAAGGATTTTCGCGCCGGAACGGGCCACCCCGCTGGACGCCTGGGTGATGGCAGTCTTCTCCGTCCCGGAATCCCTGCGGAACCGGCGCCACCAACTGCGCACGGAATTGTCCGCCCTCGGTTTTGGATGCGTAGCCTCGGGCGTATGGATCGCCCCACACCAGATCCTGGACCAGGCCCGGGAGCGGCTCGCCTCGCGCGGACTCATGCAGTACGTGGATTTGTTCAAGAGCGATTACCTCTTTGATGGACCCATGCGGCCTAAGATCGCAGAATGGTGGGACCTGCAAGCCATTGATGAGCAGTTCGGCGAATTCCTGGCACTTTACGAGGGCGCAGGAGAACTCTGGTCGGGTCTGGTGGGCGACAATCCGGAAGCCGCGCTGGCCGAATCCTCGGCCGAACTCCGACGGTACGCGTTCCAGTTCTACGTACCGATGCTGACCGTATGGCGCCGCTTTCCTTATCGGGACCCCAACCTGCCGCTGGAGTACCTGCCGGAAAACTGGCGCGGCCCCTTAGTCCGACAGACGTTCCAAGCCATCCACCGGCTTGCCGCTCCCCTGGCGGCCGCCTACGCCGAGGAACTCATCCACGGCCGCGACCGGCTCGTAACTCATTAGTACCGCCTACGACCGGCCGATGACGGAGTGCGCATAGCGTTCGGCCTGTTGTCCGAGCAACTCGCGCAGTTTGGTGAAGAGTGCCTCAGCTGCGAGACCTGACCAATCCTTCGGAAGATATTCCTCAGCCAGCCCTGGATCCATGTATGGCAGTCGACGCCACTGTGTCACCAGGGGAACATAGTCGACGAACGCCTGCCTGCGGTTTTCTTGGCAGCCATCAGAGGTGTTAGGGCATTGCTCCCAACGATCCAGCACTGGCCTGTTGAGTTCAATGAAGTCCGCGTACAGGGCGTCAAGGGCAGGGAGATCCCACCACTGGCCAACTTTGTGGCGGATCCCGCCGGCCATCAGGTGCGCACCTTGAAAGAGATCCACGTAGCCGGCCAGGCCAGCGCGTTCCAATTGCGGGCTGATTTCGGATGCCAGATTTCCGGGCGCGATCCATAGTCCGGGCGCCACCTGGCCGCAGCCGATCCTCGTCAGGATCGTACGCAGCCTGTGGCGAAGATGTCGCTGCGACTCCGGAACCGAGAATGATGTCAGGATCCATTCGTCATCCACTGTCGCTCTACGTCGGGCGAAGATACGCTCGTCACCTGCACGGAAAACGTCCTCCAGGCCGGCCGCCAGCCTGTATGACGCGGAGCGGTCTTGCCTCAGACTTTCCAGAACACCGCGTTTCTTGAGCCGGGAGACGGAGGAACGTACCCCTCCTGATTCAACTCCGAGGTCGCTCAAGAGCGTGATCAGATCCGAAACGGCGAACGCTCCCCGGTCGTCGCGGGCGTACAGGCCGAACACCGTCACGATTATGTCCTGGTGTCTGGGCATGGGGAGTGCTTCGGTACCGGCATTTTCTGGAGCCATGAACACCTCTAACCTGGATTCCTGCAGGCCCCCGGGATTACGAGGGCCTGCAGTTGATTGGCGATCAAACTAAACCAGTGCCGGGCCCTCTGCCGCTACCGCCGCGGACGGCCCGGACAAAGTCCGCCGGCCACGGTTCTGCGGCGGCAGCGCCCTGGGGGACGTACACCGTGGTTACTGTCCCGGTTGCGGCCACAGTGCCGCCATCGTCAGTGCCGGCGTCGCTGGTGCCTGCGCCGGGACTGCCAGCCGTGAACCCGCGGACCTCGAAAGCCATCGTCAGCGAGGTCCGGCCGAGCGCGCGGATTTTTACCGTGGCAGTGACGCGCTGGCCGAACCAGAGCTTGGCCTTGTAGTTGATTAATTGCTGGACCCGGGGTGCGCTGGGGAAATACCCGGGCTGTGCAAGATTTCTGAAGAGCTCGGCCTCGGCGGCCTCGACCCATCGGAGGATGGCCGAATTGTGCTGGTGACCGGAGGCGTCGGTATCCACCCACTCGACGGTGCGCTCGACCGTCGCTTCCGGAAACTCGGCACTTCCCGGGGAGAGTGTCTCCATGGAGGGGTTCTCCAGCATGCCAGGGTGATCCATGGTTCTCCTTAGCGCGCCTCGAGAGCGCTGTTCTCTTCGTTCGGGTCCCCTCTGAGAGCTGGTATGGAGGGTGCGGACTTGGGCTTGGGAATCATCACAACGGCACCTGCCGCCAGCATCGCGATGCCCGCGAAGATCACGAAGTTCGCCTCAAACGGCAGGTTGGATCCA
Organism: Pseudarthrobacter sulfonivorans; assembly: GCF_024391045.1. Lineage (GTDB taxonomy): Bacteria > Actinomycetota > Actinomycetes > Actinomycetales > Micrococcaceae > Arthrobacter > Arthrobacter sulfonivorans_B. The sequence continues at coordinate 36,649 of NZ_JANFCZ010000007.1, read as the reverse complement.
GCAATCCAGCCGCCTATCAAAGGACCGGAGATGGCACCAAGCCTCGCGAAGCTTAAGGCCCAGCCGGTGGCGGTGCCGCGGACGTTGGCCGGGTAGTAGTCGGCGATGTATCCCGTGAGCACCAGCGATGTGGAGATGGAACCGATGCCGGCGAAGGCCACGAACAGCAGGTTGACCACCATGGTGTTCGGAAAAATAAGCAGCATGATGCCAAGGCCGCCCAGGATGTAGAACACCACCAGGATGAGCTTCTTGCCGTACCTATCCGCTGCACGTCCCAGGATAAGGCCACCGATGGCGGATGCAAGGCTGAAGACCAACAGGAACGTGAGAGATGAGCCGAGGTCATAGCCGGCCTTCTTCATGATGCTCGGCAGCCAAGTGTTCAGACCGTAGACGAGCAGCAGGCCACAAAACAGCGAGATCCAGAAAAACACGGTGGAACGCAGATAGGTGGGTGAGAACATCGTCGTTATGGTCTTCCACCACGGATCCGGGGACGAGCCCGGCTCCAGGCTAGCCACTGGGACAACCGGAATGTAGTCGGTGATCTGCAGCTTGGCAGCGAGAGCCTTGGCCTCCGCTTTCCGGCCCTTGGACTCAAGGAATTCGAGGGATTCCGGGAGGAATTTCCAAAGCACCGGCACCAGAAGCACCGGCACAGCACCAATGAAGATCACGGCACGCCATCCCCCGGTGGGCAGCACGAACAGTGCGGCCAGAGCGGCTGCCACGATGCCCAGTGAATATCCGGAGTACATGAGGCCATAGTTGAAAGAGCGTTTGTTCGGGGCCGAATATTCGATGGTCAGCGCTGCTGCCACAGGGATCACGCCGCCCATGCCCAGACCTCCCACCAGCCGGAACAGTCCAAACAGCTCAGGTGTCGGCGCCCAAGCTGCACCTGCCTGGGTGAGGGAGAAGATCAGCATGGAGGCGATGAGCATTTTTTTGCGGCCGACGAGGTCGCTCAGCGTGCCGATGAACAGTGCACCGATAAGCATGCCGATCAGAGCATAGGATCCCAGTCCGCCCAATTGCAGCGGGCTGAGGCTCCATTCCTTGTATTCGGCGAGCGCAGGCAGTACTGCTCCGAGGACGCCGACGTCGTAGCCTTCAGCGAGGATCGCGAGCCAGCAGCAGAACAGCACCAGGCCGGTCGTGCGCGTCGGAACTTTCCAATCGTTGACGGTAGGGGTGGCCATGGCTACTTCACCAACAGCGAGGCGGCGGCGGAAGCGGGTGTCCAGCGCATGTGGGTGTTGGCCGCGTCGGAATCCTGTTCCTTCAAAAGGGACAGCCGTGGACGGACAGCGTCGGTGCGGGTGCTCGGCGGCTTGCGGCGGCCGGCGCGGAACTGCGGAATCCAGGCAGCGCCGGGGCCCTGGTATTCCTGTTCAGCGGCAGCGTGCAGGGTCCATTGGGGATCGTAGAGGTGGGTCCGGCCCAGGGCGATGAGGTCTGCGCGGCCTGCCAGGAGGATTGAATTCACGTCGTCGTAACTGGAGATCGCGCCGACGGCGATCACGGCGGCTCCTGCCGGCTCGGCTACTTCCTGACGGATGCGGTCAGCGAAGGGGGTTTGGTAGCTGCGGCCGAAGGCGGGCTTCTCTTCCTTGGCTATCTGGCCGGTGGAAATGTCCAGACCGGCAGCGCCGTGGGTGACGAAGGCCCGGGCGATCTCGACGGAATCGTCGGATGTGTTGCCACCTTCGATCCAGTCTGTGGCGGAGATGCGAACCGTCACAGGCTTGGCTGCCGGCCAAGCCGCGCGGACGGCGTCGAACACTTCCAGCGGGAACCGCAGCCGGTTCTCCAGGCTGCCACCGTATTCGTCCGTCCGCTTGTTGGATACCGGGGAGAGGAAGGATGACAGCAGGTAGCCGTGGGCGGCGTGGATTTCCAGGAGGTCGAAGCCTGCCTGCTCGGCGCGGAGGGTGGAGGCGACGAACTCTTCCTTGATGGCTTCCATGCCTGCGCGGTCCAGCACGGCGGGCGTCTGGTTTTCCGGGCCGTAGGGCAGCGCGGACGGTCCGACAGTCACCCAGTTGCCGGATTCTAGGGGCTGATCGATGCCGTCCCACATGAGCTTGGTGGAACCCTTGCGGCCGGAGTGGCCCAACTGGGCACCGATCTTGGCTGTCGAGTGGGCGTGGACGAAATCCACGATTTCCTTCCAGCTGTCCCGCTGGCTGTCGGTGTACAGGCCGCTGCAGCCGGGTGTGATGCGGCCGGCTGCGGAGACGCAGACCATTTCGGTCATCACCAGGCCGGCGCCACCGAGCGCCTTGGAACCAATGTGGACTTTGTGGAAGTCGCCCGGAACGCCGTCAACCGCGGAGTACATGTCCATCGGTGAGACCACGATGCGGTTCTTTAGCTCCAACCCGCCAACACGGAATGGCTGGAACATGGCTGGTGCGACCTCGGTGAGGCCCTGGGACTCGGCGAAGTTTTGGTCCACGGCTTGGGCGAACTCCGGGTCGCGCAGGCGCAGGTTCTCCTGCGTGATGCGGCGGCTGCGGGTGAGCAGGTTGAACGCGAACTGTGTGGGGTCCTGGTCCTTGTACTGCCCGATCCGCTCGAACCACTCCAGCGACGCCTGCGCGGCACGCTGGGTGGAGGCGACCACGGGCCGGCGCTCGGCCTCGTAGGCCACCAGTGCAGACTCAACATCGGAGTGCTCGTGGAGGCAGGCAGCCAGGGCCAGAGAATCTTCCATGGCGAGTTTGGTGCCTGAGCCGATGGAGAAGTGCGCGGTGTGGGCGGCGTCGCCGAGCAGCACCACGTTGCCTTTGCGCCAACTCTGGTTGCGGACGGTGGTGAAGTTGATCCACTTGGAGTTGTTGGAAAGGACCTCGTAGCCGTCCAGTTCCTCGGCGAAGATCTCCCGGATCTTGGCGATTGCCTTCTCATCCGAAACACCGGGGGGAAAGATCTCGCTGGCAGTCTCGTCGAAGCCCGCAGCGTGCCACACGTCATCGTGCATTTCCACGATGAACGTGGAGCCCTCATCCGAGTACGGGTAGCCGTGGATTTGCATGACGCCCCACTCGGTTTCCTTCACGAAGAATTTGAAGGCCTCGAACACCTGGTCCGTTCCGAGCCACATGAACTTGTTGGTGCGGGGGTCCAGGTCCGGCTGGAAGGAGTCGGCGTATTTGGCGCGGATCTGGGAGTTGATGCCGTCTGCAGCGAGGACAAGATCGTAGTTCGCTTCGAGTTCCTCGATGACCGGGGCCAGAGTGCTGAACCGCACGTCGACGTTCAGTTCGATGCAGCGGCGCTGCAGCAGCTCCAGCAGTTCCTTGCGGCTCATGGCAGCAAAGCCCTGACCGCCGACGGTGATCATCTCGCCGCGGAAGTGAATGTCGATGTCGGACCAGCGGGCGAAGCGACGGCTCATGTACTCGGCCACCACAGGGTCTGCGTTGCCGATGCCGCCGAGTGTCTCGTCGGAAAAGACGACGCCGAAGCCAAAGGTGTCGCTGGCAGCGTTGCGTTCCCAGAGGGTGATGTCGTGTGACGGGTCCAGCTGCTTCATCAATGCTGCGAAGTAGAGACCGCCGGGGCCGCCTCCAACGATTGCGATCTTCATGGTGATGCTCCTTCTTAGGCCTGGCTCTGGCCGGCGGTGGTAAGTTGTTGTGTTTTGTTCGTCGGGTCCTCGTTGAGGAGGCCGTCGCGGAGCTTAAAGTGCTGGAGTTTGCCGCTGGGATTGCGTGGCAGTCCGGTGACGAAGCGGACGTCCCGCGGATACTTGTACGGGGCGATGGTCTGCTTCACGAAGTCCTGGATTTCCTTGCGTTTTACGGCGTCTCCGATGACGCCTTCGCGCAGGACGACGAACGCGCACACGATGCTGCCGCGATCAGGATCTGGTCGGCCGATTACCGCGTTCTCCACCACATCCGGGTGCTGGTCGATTGCGGCCTCAACCTCGGGAGCACCGATGTTGTAGCCGGAGGAGACGATCATGTTGTCCGAGCGGGCCTGGTATGTGAAGTACCCGTCCTCGTCCATGGAGAACGTATCGCCGGTGACGTTCCAGCCGCCGACCACGTAGTTTGCCTGCCGTGGGTCATCGAGGTAGCGGCAACCGGTGGGACCGATGACGGCCAAGCGGCCGATGTTGCCCGGGCCGAGCTCGTTGCCTTCCTCGTCGAGGATTGTGGCCCTGAAACCTGGGACAGCTCGACCTGTTGTGCCGGGGCGGATCTCGTCTCCGGCGGCTGAAATGAAGACGTGCAGCATTTCAGTGGCACCGATGCCGTTGACCAGGCGCAAACCTGTGGCCTCATGCACCGCTTCCCACGTTTCCTTTGACAGGTGCTCCCCGGCGGAAACTCCGACGCGCAGGCTGCGAAGCAGGTCGCCGCGATTTTCCTTGAGGATGGCACGGTACGCCGTGGGCGCTGTGAAGAGGATGGTGGCGCCGGCGGCCGCCGCGTTCTCGGCGAGTTCCACCGGGCCGGCCTTTTCGGTCAGGAGCGACGACGCACCAAACCGCAGCGGAAAGACGACCAATCCCCCGAGCCCGAATGTGAAGGCAAGGGGAGGCGAACCGGCGAAAACGTCGTCCGCAGTGGGCTCCAGGATGTAGCGGGCGAAGGTGTCCGCGTTCGCCAGGATGTCCCGGTGGAAGTGCATGGTCACCTTCGGCACACCGGTGGTGCCCGACGTCGGCCCCAACAGGGCGACGTCGTCCGCGGCAGTGTCAACAGCCGTGAATTCCCCGCTTTTGGCCTGGCAGCGCGCGGCTAGATCGTCGCCGTCGTGCCCTCCATAGGTCAGGACGGTGAGGTCATCCCCTGCAGCTACCGCCAGCTCGTCCAAGAAGCGGTGATCGGAGATCGCGACTACCGGCTGTGTCAGCTGGATCAGAGTAGATACCTCGCTGGAGCGCAGCATTGGCATGGTGGTAACAACCACAGCCCCTGCTTTCAGCACGCCAAGCCAGGCAGCGACGGTCCAAGGGTTGTTGGGGCCGCGCAGCAGCACGCGGTTCCCGGGCACGACGCCCAGGTCCTCCGCGAGGACCTGGGCCACTTGGTTGGAGCGCTTCTGCAGCTGTCCGTAGGTCCAGACAGCGCCGTCTGGAGTCCTGAGGGCCGGCCGGTCTGCGCCGAACGTCTCGACGGCGTCGTCGATCAGCACGGTGGCAGCGTTAAGCCGTTCCGGGTAATGGAGTTCCGGGAGGGTGAACTCGAGCGCCGGCCACGTCTCGGCGGGCGGCAAGTGGTCACGGGTGAACGTGTCGACGTGTGCCGAGGGCATCATGGTCATGGCCGTTCCTTTCTGTAGTGCGTCGTTGAAGCTGATGGGCGGTGTTTTAGGCGCCGGCCCGAATCATGCCCTCTTGGGCGACCGTGGCGAGGAGCCTGCCCTGCCGGTCGAAGAAGCGGCCCATGGCCAGGCCCCTGTTGCTTTGGCCGGAAATTGCCTCTTGAGCGTAGAGAACCCAATCATCGGCCCGGCCGTCGCGGTGGAACCACATGGAGTGGTCAAGGCTCGCCGTGGCAAGCCCCGGGCTGGACCAGTTAAGACCGTTGATCCTGAGCAGCGGCTCCAGGATCGTGTAATCGCAAACGTAGGCAAGGGCGGTGCGGTGGAGGTCCGCGTCGTCGGGCAGCGTATCGAAGGCCTTAACCCAGATGGCTTGCTGCGGCACAGAACCGCCCTCAAGCTCGACGTAGACCGGCCCGGGAATATGGCGCATGTCGAAGCTGCGCCCCGTGGACCAATACTCTGTTGCTGGACTTGCGGTCGTGTCCCGCAGCACCTCCGCGGCGGAACGCAGCGACGCGGGTTCGACGGCGGCGGGAGCCTCGGTCTGGAAGTCGGTTCCGTCTTCGGGGACCTGGAAGGAACCCATCGCGGCGTAGACCGGCTTGCCGTTCTGGAAGCCTCGGACGGTGCGGGTGGAGTACCCGCGCCCGTCGCGCAGACGCTCCACTTCGTAGCGGACGGTCGATCCGATATCGACCGGTCGCATGAAGTAGCTGTGCATGGAGTGGAGCTGCCTGTCAGTGTCCACCGAGCGCATCATCGCGGCTGCGGCTTGGGCGACCATGTCCCCGCCGTACGCCTTGGGCCACGGCACATACTGGGTGGTTGCTTCGTAGGCTTCGTCGAAGACTTCGGCTTCAACGGGCGTAAGTTCGACGGCCTTGAGGAAGGTCTCGGAGGTCAGGGTTCCAGTGACCATGGCGTTCTAGGCCCTCCGGTAACCGGCGAGGGTTTCGTCGGCGACGTCCTCAAGGTTGACCACGAGGTTCTCCGGCGTACGGGCGGTGAGCCAGACCAGCTCTTCGGTCAAGGACATGTTGGCTTCTACGTGGGGCATGAACGGCGGCACGAATACCCAGTCGCCGGCTTTCATGTCGAGGAACTCCTGGTAGTTCTCGCCGAAGTAGATGCGACCGTGGCCGCGGAGCACGTAGCCGCCGGTCTCGGCCTCGCCGTGATGGTGCGGCAGCGAGCGGTAGCCGGGAATGTTAGAGACCTGCCCGAACCAGATCTTGGTTGCCGGAGTGTGCTGGATGCTTACTCCGGAGACGCGGATGCAGTCGCCGGACTGCGCTGTGTTGGTGTCTTCCTCGCCGGCGCGGGTGACGACGGGGATGACCTTGCCGTCAGCCTGCGCGTAGATGGAATTGTCGCCTTCGAGGCGGTATTCGATGGTGGTCTGGCTCATGGGTCGCTCCTAATCAGTTGGTGTGGAACTACGTGTTGACGGATACGGGGGCGTGGATACGAAACTGGTTTTCCAGCCTGCCTATGCCATCGATTTCCGTGACGAGGACGTCGCCGTCCTTCAGGAAACGGGGCGGGGTCATTCCCATCCCCACTCCCCCGGGCGTTCCGGTGAGTACCAGGTCGCCTGGTCGCAGGATGGTGAACTGCGAGATGTAGGACAGGAGCTGTGCCGGGCCGAACACCAACGTGCTGGTGTTCCCCTGTTGTACGAGCTCGCCATTGACGTAGCCACGGACATCGAAGTCGCCGTCGACCTCATCCGCGGTCAGCATGACGGGTCCCACCGGAGTGGTGTGGTCGAAGGCCTTTCCCTGGAACCACTGCAGGGTCCGGTTTTGCCAGTCCCGCATGGAGACGTCGTTGGCAACCGTGTATCCGGCGATGGCTGCCTGCGCCTGGTCCTGGTCTGCACGGAACAGGTTAGAACCGACAACGACAGCCAGCTCGGCTTCCCAGTCCACCCGGCCGCTGCCATGGACTTCCACGTCGTCGGATGCGCCCAGCAGGGTGTCTGCATACTTGGCAAAAAGCGTGGGGTGTTCGGGCATATCCCGCCCCATTTCCTCGATATGGTCCCCGTAGTTCAGACCGCAGCAGATTACTTTCCCGGCACGGGGCAGTAGCGGGGCAAAGTCAGCGTCAGCGGCCGCAGTGGCGGTTTGCTCCGCCGATGCAGCGGCCACCTCCACGATGCTCCGCCATTCCGGTTGAGCCATGAGGGCCCCGACATCGCTGGCCGGCAACTGAAGATACGAACCAGCGTCCGTGGCGAGCGCTGCCGTCGTACCTCCGGTGGCGGTGCGCAAGGTGGCAAGTTTCATTACTGGTGTCCCTTCAGGAAAACTATATGTCGACTTTTTTGCGATCGTCACATATCCTCAATGTAGCACGGCGGAAATGATCTGCACAGAGGCATTTCAGAAGTTTTTGCACTTGCAACAACGAGGAGGAACAGCATGAGCCACAAGACGATCAACCCCGCATCATTGCCTAAACCATCGGGCTACGCGCACGGCGTGCTTGCCGACAACACCGTGTTCCTGGGCGGTCAAACTGCCTTGGACAAGAACATGAAAATCGTTCCCGGAGGCATCGTGGAACAGTTCACGCAGGCATTTTCCAATGTGCTCACCACCCTGCGTGAGGCTGGCGGACAGCCAGAGGACCTCGTCACCGTGACCATCTATCTCACGGACGTTGACGACTACATGGCCAACGGCCGTGAAATTGGGCGGATCTGGCGCGAAATGGCGGGCACGGAGTACCCCGCCATGGCCGGCATCGGCGTCACGCGGCTGTGGCAAAAAGAGGCCATGATCGAAATCCAAGGCATCGCGGTAATCCCGCAGCGCTAGTACCTGAACACGGGCCGTGAGGTGACAGCCTGATGGCATGCTTCAGGAACAGGGCATCAATCATCCGCGGCCCGCGGTAATAAGGAGAAAATATATGTCTGTACTATCAGGGCTCGCGGGAGCTCTCGCCGACGGTTCGATACAACTCGTTGACCTGACCACGCCGTTATCCAGCGAGACACCGGTTCTGAGCCTTCCCGATCCGTTTGCCAACACAGTCGGGCTCAGCCTCTCGCCCGTGAGCCATTACGATCAGGTGGGCCCCGCGTGGGCGTGGAACGACGTCTCAGTGGGTGAACACGCGGGCACTCATTTGGACGCCCCCGTGCATTGGATCTCCGGAAAAGACGGCAAATCAGTAGATGAGATAGAACCTTCACGCCTTGTCGGTCCGCTGGTCGTCATTGACAAGACCACGGAAGCGGAGCAGAACCCTGATTTTCTGCTTGAGCCTGAGGATTTAGAGGCATGGGAACGCGAACACGGTGCGTTTCCGGCGAACTGCTGGGTAATCTACAGGACAGGGTGGTCCTGCCGCGGCGGCAGCACCGCTGACTTCATCAACGCTGATGGAGCCGGACCCCACACCCCGGGCGTGTCCGCGCGTGGAGCTAAATGGCTCGCAGAGCACGACAGTATCAGCGGATTTGGCGTCGAAACCGTTGGAATTGATGCTGGACAGGCAGGCACTTTTGACCCAGTGTTCCCGGCTCATGAATACCTCTTGGGGGCCGATAAATACGGGCTAACGTCTCTGCGGAACGTGGAAAAGCTCCCCGTTGTCGGAGCCATGATCACAGTCGCGCCGCTTCCCATTGTCGGTGGAACCGGGAGCCCGGCACGTGTGTACGCCTTGGTGGAACGGTCATGAGCGGGGACGTGCGTGTTTCGACCCTCGTCGGCCAGACACTGGCCAAACTTGGCGTGGGCCATGTCTTTGGCGTGGTGGGTAGCGGCAACTTCGATGTCACGAACACGCTGGTTCAAGAAGGTGTTCCGTACACAGCAGCAAGGCACGAGGGCGGTGCGGCCACGATGGCGGACGCCTACGGGCGGATGTCGGGCAAGGTAGGCGTGGTCACTACGCATCAGGGCTGCGGCCTGACCAACGCTATTACCGGCGTCGGTGAAGCCGCGAAGAGCCGGACTCCGATGATCGTACTAACGGCCGATACACAGGGCGCTGCGGTCCGGTCCAACTTCAAGATCGATCAGGACGGGCTCGCCCGCAGTGTCGGCGCGGTGGCCGAACGAATCCATTCTCCCGAATCTGCGGTGGCCGATACGGTCCGTGCGTACCGCACAGCGGTAAATGAGCGCAGGACAGTGGTGCTGAGTCTGCCTTTGGACGTGCAGTCAGCGTCTGCTCCAGACAATGTGGGCGCCGCGGAACTTCAGGAACCCGCACGGCTCCGTCCCGATCCAGCAATGGTCAAGCAACTGGTTCAGCTCATTAAGAAGGCCGAGCGTCCTGTCTTTGTGGCCGGTCGCGGCGGCCGCGGTGCCAGGGACGCCATACTCGAGTTGGCTGAGCATGCCGGGGCATTGGTAGCCACTTCGGCCGTCGCCAACGGACTGTTTAATGGAGCCGCTTTCAACCTCGGCATCTCGGGTGGCTTCTCTTCACCACTCACTGCCGAACTGATCAGCCGGGCGGACCTCATCGTCGGATGGGGCTGCACGTTGAACATGTGGACCATGCGGCACGGGCGCCTGATCTCTCCGGACGCCAATGTTGTGCAGGTCGATGTTGAGGATGCGTCCTTGGGCGCCAACCGGAAGATTTCGCTGGGAATCTTGGGAGATTCGGCTTTGACTGCCGACGATGTTCTCTCCGAGCTCATATCTGTCCAACCGGTTCCTGAGGAGAAGTTCCGCACCGAAGACAATGCCCTTGCCATCAAACAGGCATCCCGCTGGCGCGATGTGGAGACACCGGATCTTTCCACGACCAGCTCGATTGATCCTCGTGTGCTCAGCCGTGAACTGGATTCCATCCTTCCTGCCGAAAGGATCGTTTCCGTAGATTCCGGAAACTTCATGGGATATCCGAGCCAGTACCTGTCGGTTCCCGACGAGTTTGGCTTCTGCTTTACCCAGGCATTCCAGGCCGTCGGTCTCGGCCTCTACACTGCCATCGGAGCAGCGATTGCCCAGCCCACCCGGCTACCGGTCCTCGGCGCCGGCGACGGCGGGTTTCTCATGGGAATCAGCGAACTGGAAACGGCCGTCCGCCTCAGGCTGCTCTTGGTGTGCATTATTTACAATGACAACGCCTATGGGGCGGAAGTCCACCATTTCGCCGAGATGGATAACTCCCCTGACCTGGGCAGCGTCACGTTCCCCGAGACTGACATTGCCGCCATTGCCCGCGGGTTCGGCGCCGAAGGCGTGACGGTCCGCACATTAGCGGATCTCGAACCGGTAAGAGACTGGGTAGCGGACTTTCAGGCAGGAACCCAAACCCGCCCTCTCGTGATCGATGCCAAAATCGCCTCGGACGGGGGCTCGTGGTGGCTTGCTGAGGCTTTTCAAGGCCACTGACGGGCGCGGCCTGAGCTATCCAACTGAAAGGGCCGGATCCACGTTGGCGGATCCGGCCCTCCTTTCGTCGTTTGTATCGGCGTTCCTTCCCCTGCGTGGCACCTTACCCAGGGCTTAGCCGGCCCCAGCCAGAGCAATCACACTTTGAAGTACTTCGCCTCCGGGTGGTGGAACACAAACGCGTCGGTGGACTGTTCCGGGTGCAGCATCAGCTCGTCGCTGAGGACCACGCCCATCCGCTCGGGCTTGAGCAGCTCCACCACCTTGCGGCGGTCCTCCATGTCCGGGCACGCAGGGTAGCCGAGCGAGAACCGTGCGCCGCGGTAGTCGAGCTTGAACAGGCCGGCCTTGTCCTTGGGCTCCTCGGCGGCGAACCCCAGCTCCGTGCGGATCCGCGAGTGCCAGAACTCCGCGAGCGACTCGGTGAGCTGCATGACCAGGCCGTTGAGCTCGTAGTAGTCGCGGTAGTGGTTGCCGGCGAACAGCTTCGAGGTGAACTCATCGATCTTCGAGCCGGCGGTAACCAGCTGCACCGGCAGCACATCCACCTGCCTGGACTCGCGCGAGCGCACGAAGTCGGCGAGGCATAGGTGCCGGTCGCGGCGCTGGCGCGGGAATTGGAACCGCAGCCGCTCGGTGCCGATCGGACCGCCGGAACCACCGTCGGGGGCGAGGAGACCGGGGGTGCCCAGGACGCCGTCGTGATCTTCACCGTGGTGCAGCACCACCACGTCCTCCCCCTCGGCCACCACCGGGAAGTAGCCGTAGGCGACGGACGCGTCGAGCATGCCTTCGGCGAGGATGCGGTCCAGCCAGTACCGCAGGCGCGGCCGGCCCTCGCGTTCCACCAGTTCCTCGTAGGAGGCGCCGTCCTCGCCGCGGCCGGGCTTGAGCCCCCACTGCCCCATGAAGGTGGCGCGCTCGTCGAGCATGGCCGCGTAGTCGGCCAGCGCCACGCCGCGCACAATGCGCGTGCCCCAGAACGGGGGCGACGGCACCAGGTTGTCGGCGGCGACGTCGGAGCGTCCGGGCATCGCCTCCGGCTCGGTCACCGTGAACTTCGCGCCGCCCTTGTGGATGCGCTTCTTCAGCGGCGGAAGGCCGACGGCGTCAGGGGACTCGCCGCGGGCAACGCGCACCAGCGGCTCCATCAGGGCCAGGCCCTCGAAGGCGTCCTTGGCGTACCGGACGGTTCCCTCGAACTGTTCCGCCAGGTCCTGTTCCACGTAGGCACGGGTCAGGGCTGCGCCGCCGAGGATGATGGGCCATTTCTTGGCCAAGCCGCGGGACTGGAGTTCGGCGAGGTTTTCCTTCATCACCACGGTGGACTTCACCAGCAGCCCGGACATGCCGATCACGTCCGCGTTGTGTTCCTCGGCGGCGGCCATGATCTCGGCGATGCCCTGCTTGATGCCGATGTTGACCACTTTGTAGCCGTTGTTGGTGAGGATGATGTCCACCAGGTTCTTGCCGATGTCGTGCACGTCGCCGCGGACGGTGGCGATCACCATGGTGCCCTTGCCCGAGGAATCCGCCTTCTCCATGTGCGGCTCGAGCAGGGCGACGGCGTTCTTCATAACCTCGGCGGACTGCAGCACGAACGGCAGCTGCATTTCGCCGGCGCCGAAGCGTTCGCCCACCACCTTCATGCCGTCCAGGAGGTGGTCATTGATGATGCCGAGCGGGGTCATGCCTTCGCTGCGTGCGAGGTCCAGGTCCTCTTCGAGGCCCTTGCCTTCGCCGTCGATGATGCGGCGCTCCAGGCGCTTGCCGGTGGGCAGGGCGGCGAGTTCCGCGGCGCGCTGGTCCTTGAGCGCAGCGGTGTCGACGCCGGCGAACATGTCCAGCATGATGTTCAGCGGATCGTAGGTAGTGTTGCCTTCGGCGTCGTATTCGCGGCGGTCCCAGACGAGGTCCAGGGCCACCTTGCGCTGTTCCTCCGGCAGGGAGGCGAGCGGCACGATCTTCGCCGCGTCGATGATGCCGCTGGTCAGACCGGCCTGCACGGCCTCGTGCAGGAACACCGAGTTCAGGGCCATGCGTGCTGCCGGGTTGAGGCCGAAGGACACGTTGGAGACGCCGAGGGTGGTCTGGATGCCGGGGTACTTGGTGGTGATCTGGCGGATGGCCTCGATGGTCTCGATGCCGTCCCGGCGGGTTTCTTCCTGGCCGGTGGCGATGGGGAAGGTCAGGGCGTCCACGATGATGTCCTCGACGCGCATCCCCCATTCGCCCACCAGTGCGTCGACAAGGCGCGAGGCGATGGCCACCTTGCCCTCGGTGGTGCGTGCCTGGCCCTGTTCGTCGATGGTCAGGGCGATGACGGCGGTGCCGTGTTCCTTCACGAGCGGCATGATCCGCGCGAAACGGCTGGTGGGGCCATCGCCGTCCTCGTAGTTGACGGAGTTGACCACCGGGCGGCCGCCGATGAGTTCGAGCCCGGCCTGCAGTACCGGCGGTTCGGTGGAGTCGATGACGAGCGGGAGGGTGGAGGCCGACGCGAAACGCGAGACGATCTCCTTGATGTCCGCGACGCCGTCGCGCCCCACATAGTCGATGCAGACGTCCAGCAGGTGCGCGCCGACGCGGACCTGCTCGCGGGCGATGTCCACGCAGTCGTCCCAGCGCTCTTCGAGCATCGCCTGGCGGAACGCCTTCGAACCGTTCGCGTTGGTGCGCTCACCGATGGCGAGGTACGCGGACTCCTGGTCGAAATTCACGTGGTGGTAGAGGGAGGCGACGCCGGCTTCGCGCTCGGTGGGGGTGCGGGCGGGCGCTGTCTTGCCGTCCGCGCTGGCGGGCGCGGCTGCGGCGCGGAAGGGCGCAAGACGTTCGACGACGGCGGCCATGTGCTCCGGCGTCGTACCGCAGCAGCCGCCCACCAGGCCGAGGCCGAATTCGCGCACGAACTGCTCGTGCGCGGTGGCGAGTTCCGTGGGCGAGAGCGGATAGTGCGCGCCGTTGGGGCCTAGGACGGGCAGGCCGGCGTTGGGCATGCAGGCGATGGCGACGGAGGACTGCTTGGAGAGGTGGCGGAGGTGCTCGCTCATCTCGTCCGGCCCGGTGGCGCAGTTCAGGCCGATGGCGTCGACGCCGAGCGGCTCGAGCGCGGTGAGCGCGGCGCCAATTTCGGAGCCCATCAGCATGGTTCCGGTAGTCTCGACGGTCACCTCGACGAAAATGGGGAGCCGGATGCCGCGGGTGACGATGGCCTGCTTGCAGCCGTTGACTGCGGCTTTGGTCTGCAGGAGGTCCTGGCTGGTTTCTATGAGGAACGCGTCCGCGCCGCCGTCGATGAGACCCTCGGCCTGCAGGGCGAAGGTCTGCTTGAGGTAGTCGTAGGTGGTGTGGCCGAGGCTGGGGAGCTTGGTGCCCGGGCCCATGGAGCCCAGGACCCAGCGCATGCGTCCGTCGGTTTCCTCTGCTGCTTCGGCGCGTTCGCGGGCGATCGCTGCGCCCTTGCGGGCGAGTTCTTCGATGCGGTCATCAATGCCGTAGTCGGAGAGGTTGGACCAGTTGGCGCCGAAGGTGTTGGTCTCCACGGCGTCGATGCCGGTGGCGAAGTACGCGTCATGGATGTCCGCGAGAACATCCGGCCGGGTGTCGTTGAGGATCTCGTTGCAGCCTTCGAGCCCCAGGAAGTCGTCCTCAAGCGACAGGTCCTTCCCCTGCAGCATGGTGCCCATCGCCCCGTCGGCAATGACGACCCGGTGGTTCACTGCATCCAGGAGTTCCTGGGCGCGGACGGGACGGGGCACGGACTCAATATCAAGCGCAAAACGAGGCATCTAAACAGGTTACGTGTGGGGGCCGGAAGGTTGCGCTGTGTGTCCGTGTGCTACGAGAGAGTGGGTGGCTACGCCTAGACCGTCTGCGGTAGCTGTCGAGGCGTAACCGCTGAATGTACGACGGCGGACCTCCCGCCGTCGTCCACTCCAGTTCAGCACCCAAAGGCGAGACTAAACGGCGGCCGAGACTAACGCTGCCTCGCGCAAGTCTTTGGATGCGGCGAACTCCTCGGCCGGTGCCTTCTCCTGGTACTCCACCAGTTCTACGTGATGCTCAACAAGAGCATCTTTCACGTCCGAAGGGGACGCGTAGAAGTACTCCCGCCGCAGGTTCACGAGATTCACGCGTTGGAGGGCAAAGTGCTGATGCAACATCGTCTCGATTCCAACGGCATCCTTAGAAAAGAACAGCGCGTGGACGTCAAAGAGGAACGGGACCGAAGCATCGCCTAGTTCGCGCACGCGTTCCATCGGGTTGAGCCGACGTGTCATACCGATCTTGACAACCCCGTCACCGAATGCGCCGAGGTTGGAGATAACGTACACGTAGCCGGCACGGATGTTCAGCGCGTTGTCTTCGGCATCGGCGAGCTTCGCTTCTGCCTCCTCGAGTTGCTCCTGGATACGCTGCACACCTTCAAGATCTCCAGCAGCCTGCAGTTGGACGAGCACAGTGGCGTAGTGGTCCACTTCCTTCTGCTGCTTGGCCTTCAGCGCTTCCCACTCGCGCTGCGCTTTGGCCGCTTCGCGGGCTTCGGCTCGGGCTTCCGCTTCCATTTGCTTCTGGATGGCGACGGCTTCCAGGTGACGGGCAGCGAGTTCGAGTTCCTTCTCGCGCAAAGAGTGGAAGGCATTGGTGATTTGGAGACCAATCATGGTCCCCCGCTTGGCGATCTGCTCTCGTGCCTTCTCAAGTCGGGCGGCCGCGGTGTGAAGATTTCCGGCTTTCACCGTTTTCACGCAGTTCTCGGCCTCGGCGTTGTAGGCGCGGAGCAGCAGCGCGGAGAGGTCACGGACGAACTTTGCGCCCTCCTTCGTTGAGCCGTTGAAGGTGAAACCGGAGACGGTAGTCACGGCAGTCTTCTCCCGCAGCTTGTCTTTGATGCGTGCTCGCACGGCGCCGAGTTCATCGGCCAGCTTTACTGACGTCTCGGCCGGATGCTCGTAATCGTAGAATCCAACATTGTGGCGATCCGCGACCTGCCGGACGTCCAGCACCTCCCCACGGACGGTGGCCAGTTCGGCGTTGATCGCCGCCAACGCCCGCTGCGCCGAAGCGATGCTGGCCATCAGATCGGCGTTGTGGCGTTCCTTGGCCAGGGGGTCCAGGGCGCCAAGCCTCTGCAGGTCGGCAAGCATATGTGCGTTCGCCTTGTACACCTCATCTGCATACTGCTTCAACCCCGCGGCCGGGAGTGGCGGAGCGCCGAGGCTGGACCGGTAGGTGTTCTCAGCACTGATCCCGAAGCCTTCGGCGGGTGCACCAAAAGCCTTCTTGTACTGTTTCAGGACGTCTAGCAGGATCCAGAGCACACCGCCCGCCGGTATAAGACTCAGCGGAAAGATTGCGGTCGCAAGCAATGCGGTAAGTAGAAGGGCTACGCAGGCCCATGCGATGTGCTTAGCAAATGGAACAGGCGTCCTCTTTGGTTTCTCCGGCTCCGGCGCAGGCCCGGATGACACGTCTGACATGATCCCCCCAATGGTCGAGTAATGATGCTCGAACCGTAGCAGCAGGGAGCGACAGGAACGGCGCTGCGCCGGCATCGGCATAACAGTCAGGGTGCACACGTCCGGTCCGGAAGCTAGGAGGCGCAAATAACATTTGTTCCGCGCCGCCCGGGAGGGACATCGAAGAGGGCCGTCAGGACGGCGGAATTGGTCAGCCGCCCGTCCAAGCGAACACATACTCAAACGTCATCTTCAGTTGACTTTGATTGCCTCCTGTACGCACAATGTACATACATCAAGGGAGCGAACCCATGGAAACCAAAAAAAATCAACGTATCGCAGTTCGAGCCACCGAACGCCAAGAAAAGCTAATTCGACGTGCCGCCGAAGCCACCGACCGGTCGATGACGGACTTCATTCTTGAAAGCGCGAGCATGGAGGCCGAACGAGTGCTCTCCGATCGGCGCTGGTTCATTCTGAACGAGGCGCAGTGGGCGGACTTCAACCGCTTACTCGACGAGCCTCTGCCTTCCACAAAGAAGTTGGATGTTCTGGCCAGCCTTCCGAGTCCTTTTTCGGGGCCTGATAAGTGAGCAGGAGCCCGGGCGACCCACGGAAGCTGGAAAAAGAAGACGATTGTAGCGATTTCTCATCCGGAGCGGCGGAACTAGACGATTGGTTCCGCCGCTTCGCTTTCGAAAATTTGCGTGCCAACAATGCCATAACGTATGTGACTTGCGTTGATCAGAATGTCGTAGGGTTCTATTCCATAGCAGTTGCGGGAGTTGCTAAGGGAGACGCCCCCGTGCAGGTTGCACAGAGGGGAGTGCCGTCTGATATTCCCTGCATTCTTCTTGCTCGGTTAGCGGTAGACAAGAGGTACCAAGGGCAGGGTCTGGGGTTGGGGCTCCTCCAGGATGCCCTGATGAGAGCGGCTACTATCAGCGAGTCCGTTGGCGCGCGAGCTGTCCTCATTCACGCGCGGGACGAGAAGGCGAGGGCATTCTACGAAAGCAGCATTGACTGCTTTCGATCGCCGGCAGCAGAGCTTCAACTCATGATTCCGATGAAGGCTGTTAGGCACGCTTTCCTAGTTAGATAGTTTCCCAGCTTCCAGAACATCCCGTGCAGCCATCACCCACGCGTCAACCTGGTAACTCCGGACTTCAGCGTGTCCTTTTTGGAGTGAACTTGGCACCCAGAGCCACGCAGATTCATGTAGGAATTCACTTAGGTCCAACTCTGAAAGGTAGGTGCCTGCGCTCACGTAATCTCTGACCACAATGGCACATGAGGCCAAATTCAGCGTTCTAAGCCACGGCTCGGAGGTATTCTGGTCGCCTAGCAGCAACATCCGCGCTGAACTCGGATCCGTCGGAACCAGCGTGAAGGCCCTTAGACGCTTCAAGGCAAAACTCCCGGGATTTCTACTACAGACTTCCGTGGCAAGCTCTTGGGCGCCGCGGATCTCCTTCGCATAGATCAAGTGAAGAATGTCTTCCATCAACTGCGACTCAGAGGTGCCACTGAGGATGAGATCAGGCTCATCGGCCCACAAAGTGTGTTGACGGACCAGAGTGTTCGCCGACAGAGCAACAGACGGGGGCCGCTCCATCAACCACCGCATATCGATTCCACTTCGCCGGGCCGTCTGCTCGCTCGCAAGTGCGAAGCTGAGTTCCCAAGCAACAGATTCATTTTGCCACTCGTGTATGTAGGTCTTCGTGAAGCGATCAAACACCCACTGTGATGCCTCCGGGCCGCCTTTGACTGCGAGCGCCTCCACCGGCACGCTAACGATCAAGGGATCATCGATACGCCAGGCAGCAATGTGGGCTATGGCGGCCGACTTGATCCAATCTTCGACGGCCGTCCGGAACTCTCCCGTGGACGCCGCAATCAGAGCATCCAGAAATGAGCGGGAGGAATCTGAGCTACTAAAGCCAACTGTTCTTTCGAATAAAGCCAGCCACGAAGCGGCCTGATGAGGAATACCGTCCATTGTGCCTTCACGCTGAAAATGCGACCACGCCACAGCAACGTGCAGTGCAATCTTTCGACGGATTCGGTCGGCCAGATGCGTGCGTACGAACGCATCGGCGGGCACGCCCCGTTCGGCCAACCGGGCCAAAGAAGACGTAGCCCAGATCATACGTTTGAGGCCGCTGTGCGTCCACGGAACACTGAGAATGTTCACCGCGGCACATGCCATGAGGTCAGCTGTCGGCGTTAGCGCATTTGGCCCGTCAGCCGGAAGCGCAACTGCATCTATTGGAGCTTCGAATTGAATAGCCGATTGGTATGCGTCTACCTCCGACGCGGCCCAGCGATTTAGGGCCGAGCAAGTGGCCTCGTCGGCGCATTCTTGGTGCCCGTGAGCTTCGCAATTGTCACCAAGGCGATGCATGGCCCGCAAGTTGTCGACGCTGCCGATCATTATTTTCCCCTCACGCTCGGACCATCCGACTCTATAGCAGATTCCTCAGTCAGAAGCTAAGCGCCATGGTGTATATGCCGGCAATGCTAAACCCTTAAACCTCCGCCACCGGAGCCGCGAACTGGGCCTCGTACAGCCGGGCATAGGCCCCGCCCGCAGCCAGCAATGAAGCGTGCGTCCCCTGCTCCACGATCTGCCCGGCCTCCATCACCAGGATGAGGTCGGCGTCGCGGATCGTGGACAGGCGGTGCGCAATCACAAAGGAAGTCCGGTCGGAGCGCAAGGCATTCATCGCCTTCTGCACCAACACCTCGGTCCGCGTATCCACGGAGGAGGTCGCCTCGTCAAGGATCAGTACCGACGGCCGGGCCAGGAACGCCCGGGCGATCGTCAGCAACTGCTTCTCACCAGCCGAAACATTAGAACCCTCGTCCTCCAGAACCGTGTCGTACCCCTCCGGCAAGGACCGCACGAACCGGTCCACATACGTCGCCCGCGCCGCCTCCAAAATCTCGTCTTCCGAAGCAGATGGCCGGCCGTACGCGATGTTGTCCCGGATGGTCCCGCCGAACAGCCACGTATCCTGCAGCACCATCCCCAGGCGCGAGCGCAGCTCACGCCGCGGCACCGAGGTGATGTCCACGCCGTCGAGCGTTATCCGCCCCGCATCCAGCTCGTAGAACCGCATCATCAGGTTCACCAGCGTGGTCTTGCCCGCACCGGTGGGCCCGACGATTGCCACCGTCTGCCCCGGCTCCGCCACCAACGAAAGGTCAGCGATCAGCGGCTTGTCCGGCGAATACGAGAAGGACACGTCCTCAAACACCAGCCGCCCCCGCCCAAACACCGGCTCCGAAGAAGCAGGAGCCTCTTCGGATTCTTCAGATTCATCCAGCAGCGAGAACACCCGCTCGGCGGACGCCACCCCGGACTGCAGCAGGTTGGCCATGGACCCCAGCTGCGCCAGCGGCATGGTGAACTGCCGCGAGTACTGGATGAACGCCTGCACATCGCCCAGCTGCATGGCCCCGGACGCCACCTGCAGGCCGCCCACCACCGCGATCCCCACGTACACCAGGTTCCCGATGAACGTCATGGCCGGCATGATCAGCCCGGAAATGAACTGCGCGCCGAAGCTCGCGCTATACAGCTCCACGTTCTTCTGCCGGAACCGCTCCTCCACCTCGCGCTGCCGGCCGAACACCTTCACCAGCGCATGCCCGGTGTAGGTCTCCTCGATCTGCCCGTTCAGCTCCCCGGTGTGCTTCCACTGCGCCACAAACAGCTTCTGCGAGCGCTTGGCGATCAGCGCCGTGATCCCCAGTGTCAGCGGAATGGTCACCAGCGCGATCAGCGCCAGCGTGGGCGAGAGGATCACCATCATCACCAGCACACCCACCACCGTCAGCACCGACGTGACCGCCTGGCTGATGGACTGCTGCAGGCTCTGGGAGATGTTGTCCACGTCGTTCGTCACCCGGCTGAGCAGCTCGCCGCGCTGGATCGAATCGAAGTACCGCAGCGGCAGCCGGTTGATCTTCGCCTCGATCCTCTCGCGCAGCCCGAACACCGTCCGCTGCACCACCCCGTTCAGCACATACGCCTGCACCCACATCAGCGCCGACGCCAGCACATACAGCACCAGCGCCCACGTCAGCACGTTCCCCAGCGCCGCGAAGTCGATCCCCTGCCCCGGCGTCAGCGCCATCGGCGTGAGCATGTCCGCCTTCTGGTTCTCCCCCACGGCCCGCAGCTGCGCGATCAGCTGCTCCTTGGTCACCCCGGCGGGCAGCTGCCTGGACACCACCCCGGCGAAGATCAGGTTGGTGCCCTCCCCCAGCAGCCGCGGCCCGATCACCGAGAGCGCCACACTCACCGCCGCCGCCACCAGCACCAGCAGCAGCCACAGCCGTTCGGGCCGCAGCGTCCCGGCCAGCCGCCTGGCTGACGGCCAGAAGTTCATCGCCTTCTCCGCCGGGATGTTCATCCCGCCGAACGGTCCGCCGCGTCCCGGCCCGCCCGCCGGGCGCGGAATGCGTACGACGGCGGCGCCTCCGGTTTTGGCGGCGGGTGCGGCTTTGGTGCCGGCTTCGGGAGTGGGTTCCGGGCTCATACCGTCTCCTCCGCCGCCAGCTGGGAGGACACAATTTCGCGGTACGTCTCAGAGGTCTCCAGCAGCTCTCGGTGCGTGCCGCGTCCCACGATCCTGCCGTCGTCGAGCACCAGGATCTGGTCCGCGGTCACGATGCTGGAGACCCGCTGGGCGATGATCACCAGCGTGGCGCCGGCGGTGCTGCGCTTGAGTGCCTGGCGCAGCCGGGCGTCGGTGCCGGTGTCCAGCGAGGAGAACGAGTCGTCAAAGATGTACAGTTCGGGCCGTTTCACCAGGGCCCGGGCAATCGCCAGCCGCTGCCGCTGCCCGCCGGAAACGTTGGTGCCGCCCTGGCTGATTGGCGCGTCGAGTCCGCCCTCCATCTCCTCCACGAAGTCGCGCGCCTGGGCGATGTCCAGCGCGGCCCAGAGCTCATCCTCGGTGGCATCCGGCTTGCCGTACTGCAGGTTGCTGCGGACGGTCCCGCTGAACAGATACGGACGCTGCGGAACCAGCCCGATGTGCCCCCAGAGCAGGTCCGGGTGCAGCTCGCGAACGTCCACGCCGTCGATCATCACAGAGCCGGTGGTGGCGTCGAACAGCCGCGGCATGAGGTTTACCAGCGTGGTCTTGCCCGAGCCGGTGCTGCCGATGATGGCCGTGGTCTGCCCGGCCCTGGCGGTGAAGCTGATCCCGGACAGGACGGGCTGATCGGCACCCGGGTAGGCGAATCCGGCGTCGCGCAGTTCCAGTTCCCCACGCCGGACGGCGCTGCTGCGGGGATTCTTCGGCGGCCGAACGCTCGATTCCGTCCCCAGCACCTCACCGATCCGGTCCGCGGACACCGAGGCGCGCGGGATCATCACGGCCATGAACGTGGCCATCATGACGGACATCAGGATCTGCATCAGGTAGCTCAGGAACGCGATGAGGGTGCCCACCTGCATGGAGCCGTCCTCGATCCGGAACGAGCCGAACCAGATCACGGCCACGCTGGAGACGTTCAGCACCAGCATCACGGTGGGGAACGCGAGCGCCATCAGCCGGCCGGCACGCAGCGCGGTGTCCGTGACGTCCTCGTTGGCCTGCGCGAACCGGGCGGTTTCGATGTCCTCCCGGACGAACGCCCGCACCACCCTGATGCCGGTGAGCTGCTCTCGGAGGACGCGGTTCACCGTGTCGATCCGCTTCTGCATCTTCCGGAACAGCGGCACCATCCGCGTGATGATGAGGCCGACGGCGATCAGCAGCACCGGGACGGAGACGGCGATCAGCCAGGACAGCTGCGCGTCCTGCCGGACCGCCATGATCACGCCGCCAATGCTCAGCATGGGCGCGGTGACCAGCATGGTGGCGGACATCAGCACCAGCTGCTGGACCTGCTGGACATCGTTCGTGGAGCGCGTGATCAGGCTGGGCGCGCCGAACTTGGTGACCTCCTGCTCGGAGAACTCACCCACCCGTCCAAAGATGGCGCCGCGCAGGTCCCGGCCCAGGCCCATCGCGGCCTTCGCCGCGAAATACACGGCGACAATGGAGCACACGATCTGCAGCAGCGTGATGCCCAGCATCAGCCCGCCGAGGTTAAGGATGACGCCGGTATTCCCCTTGGCCACGCCTTCGTCGATGATGTCCGCGTTCAGCGTGGGCAGGTAGAGGGACGCGATGGACTGCGCCAGCTGGAAAACCACGACGGCGATCAGCAGCTGCCGGTGCGGCCGCAGGTATTCAACAAGCAGTTTCCAGAGCATCAGGCTCCTGTTCCAAGGCTCACATAACGTGATGCGAAGGTCAGTTTACGTCCGGAGGCTGGGAACTGGGCTTGTTCCGGCAGGAGAAAGACGGTCAGTTCTCTGAGGGCGCAGAACCCTCCCCCGCGCTGACCGTACATGGTCAAATGGAAAGGTTGAACCGGCCGCCCGAGTCCGCTCCACGGCCTCGGCCACATGGAAGGAATCTCATGACCGATCGCCCGGAACACCCGTTACATTTATTGGGTCCCCGAGCGCCGGGGGCATGGTCGCTGGACCCGGTATGACTTTCTCGCCCTGTCACTGAAGTGGACCGCCACGCCCGTGGACCTGGTGTTCGGCTCCAACTCCCAGCTCAGGGCCCTGGCCGAGGTCTACGCGAGCGATGACGGCAGGGAAAAGTTCGTCAACGACTTCGTCGCCGCGTGGGTGAAGGTCATGGAACTGGACCGCTTCGACCTCAACTGACGGGTGTCTCCAGGCCGGCCGCACACGCGGCCGGCCCGGAGCACGGTTCCTGAATCAGCCCCTCAGGACCAGAACTCGGAGGCCTTCGCCGTGTCCTCCTGGAACTCGTTGACCTCGGTGACTTTGCCGTCCTTAAGCGTGAAGACGATGACGCCATGCTGCTCCATGGACTGGCCGTTCCGTTGGGCTTGGGAGGTTTGCAGGGCCACAGTGTGGCTCTCACCGGCGATCACATCCTGAAGTTCAGCCTTTGCCGTGCCGCCCGAGCGCGAAAACAGCTCGCCGAAATAAGCCAAAATCTCGTCCGCCCCTTGTTTGACCCCGGCGAGGCCGCCGTTGCCGCCAACGCGCCAGACCGCATCAGGGGCGAAGAGGCCCTTCAGTGTTTCGATATCGCCCGAATTGAAGGCTGCGTACCCGCGCCGCACCAGTGCGGCGTCTTCCTCGTTTCCCATCTCGAACCCTTTCCAACTTGTCGGGTCCCGGCGGAGCAATTTTAAGCCTGGCGGTTGGGCTTGTCGAGGTCCGTCGGTTCCCGTCAGGGTCCCGTCAGTTGGACGGGAAGTTATACGACGCCCCGGACGCATGGCTGGCCTCGGGCCAGCGGGACGTGACCACCTTGCCGCGGGTGTAGAAGGACACGCCCTCGGGGCCGTAGATGTGCTTGTCGCCGAAGAGCGAGGCCTTCCAGCCGCCGAAGGAGTAGTAGGCAACCGGCACCGGCAGGGGCACGTTGATGCCGATCATGCCCACATCCACGGACCGCTGGAACTTCCGGGCAGCAGCGCCGGACGAGGTGAAGATCGCGGTGCCATTGCCGTACGGGTTGGCGTTGATCAGGGCGATTCCGGCGTCGAGATCCTCCACCCGGACCACCACAAGGACCGGTCCGAAGATCTCCTCGGTGTACGCGCTCATCTCGGTCTTCACATGGTCGATGACCGTGGGGCCAACCCAAAAGCCCTCTTCGTGGCCGGGAACCACGAGGTCGCGGCCGTCCACCACCATGGCGGCTCCGGCGGCTTCCGCCTCGCCAATGGTCTTGACGATGAAGTTCCTGGAGTCCGCACTGATGACCGGGCCCATGTCGGCGTCGGGTTCCGTGCCGTTCTTGACCCGGACGGCCACGGCGCGCTCCTCCACCTTCTTGACCAGCAGGTCGGCGGCGTCCCCCACAGCCACCGCGACGGAAATGGCCATGCAGCGCTGCCCGGCGGAGCCAAATGCGGCCGCGGCCAGGTGGTCGGCGGCGTTGTCGAGGTCGGCGTCGGGCAGCACGATCGCGTGGTTCTTCGCCCCGCCCAGGGCCTGGACCCGCTTGCCATGCGCCGTTGCCACTTCATTGATGTGCTTGGCCACCGGGGTGGAGCCCACGAAGGAGATGCCGTCTACGTCCGGGTGCGTCAGCAGGCCGGAGACCACCTCACGGTCACCGTGCAGGACCTGGAACACGCCGTCGGGCAGCCCCGCCTGCTTGAACAGGTCAGCCAGCAGCATGGCCGCTGACGGGACACGGTGGGAGGGCTTGAGGATGAAGGCGTTGCCGGTGGCGATCGCCATCGGGGCCATCCAGAGCGGCACCATCACGGGGAAGTTGAACGGGGTGATGCCGGCAACCACGCCGATCGGCTCGCGGAACGAGAACACATCAATCCCGGTGGAAACCTGGTCCGAGTACTCCCCCTTGAGGAGTTGCGGGATGCCGCAGGCAAACTCGATGACCTCCAGGCCGCGGCCGATCTCGCCCTTCGCGTCGGACAGGACCTTGCCGTGCTCGGCGGTGATCAACGCGGCGAGGTCGTCCACGTGGGACGCGACGAGTTCGCGGAACTTGAACAGCACGGCCGTGCGCTTGGCCAGGGAAATGTCGCCCCAGGTGACGGCGGCGGCCTTGGCCGCAGCCACGGTGGTCTCAAGGTCCGCCTGGTTGGCCAGCCGCAGCTCTGCGGTGATGGCGCCCGTGGCGGGGTTGTAGACGGGCTTGGTGTCGGTTCCGGAACCTGCAGCCTCGGATCCGCTGATGAAGTGGTTGATGAAAGTCATGGGTTACTGCTCCTGTAGTAAGTGGTGTTCCACGGCGTGCACCGGTTCGACGTCCCGCGGGAGTCCTGCGGCCAGGGATTCATGGATGGCGAGGCGGACGGCCAGGTTCTGCTCCGTCAGTTCCTGATGGACAACCTCCTGCCCGGCGCTGCGGGCCCAGATGCTGAACCGTTCAATTTCGACCTTGAACGGGTCCTCGATGACATCGAAGACCTCGGTGCTGCCGTCCCGGAGCGAGACGGTCACGCGGGCCGCGTCCCCGGGGTCGGGGTCAAACGCCTTGTCGAGGGTGATCTGTCCCTTGGTGCCGATGATCTGGAAGGTGTTGGTGCGGGGTCCTTCGAAGCCGCAGTCCAAGGTGCCGATCACGCCGTCGTAATCCAGGATCGCGGCGACGGTGGTCTCCACGGGGTCCGACGGGCTGGTGCCCTTGGCATACACGCTGACGGGGGTCCGCCCCATCACCATGTTCATGATGTCGATGGCGTAGCACCCAACGTCATTGACGGCGCCGCCCTCCAGTCCCGTCTGCAGCCGGACTTCCCCCGGGCTGCGGTCCATCACAAAGTGGAAGCGCGCATGCATCGACACAATCTGGCCGATCCGGCCGGCGTCGATGAACTCACGGACCTTCTGGTGCTGCGGGTGGAACCTGTACATGAACGCTTCCATCAGGCTCACACCGTTGCGCTCGCAGGCCTCGACGACGCGGGCATAGTCCTCGAGGCTGCCCACCAGTGGCTTCTCGCAGAGGATGTCCTTGCCGGCCTCCGCTGCCGCGATGATCCATTCGGTGTGCAGTCCGTTGGGAAACGGCAGGTAGACGGCCTCAATGGCCGGATCAGCCAGCAGTTCCTCATGGGAGGAGTAGGCAGTCGGGATGCCGAAGCGCACGGCGACCTCGGCGGCACGGCCGTTGGGGCTGCTGATGGCCGAGGCGGTGGCGTTGCGGGCCTTCTGCATGGCCGGCAGGAACCTGTCCTGGGCGATGCGTGCGGTGGTGAGGACGCCCCAGCGCACCGCACTCATGTGGCGAGCCCGGCTTCCAGGTCCCGGAGGAACGCCACGGACTGCCGGACATCCTGGACGGGACCTTCGCCTTCCGGTGCTGCTTCGAGGATGGTGTCCTGCTCCATCGTGAACCAGCCGCCATAGCCAGCTTCAAGGAGGTTCAGGACGATGTCGGCGATGCCCACGTCTCCCTGGCCGAGCGGGACGTACATCCCGGACTTGACGCCGTCGGTGTAGGAGATTTCACCCTTCTGGACGCGCTCGGCGACGGCCCTTCGCACGTCCTTGAGGTGCGTGTGGCCGATGCGCGCGGCGTACTCCCGGGCGAGCTGTCCGGGCTCCGTGCCGCCGATGAGGAGGTGGCCGGTGTCCAGGCAGAGGTTCGCGGCGGTGTCGTTGAGGACGCGGTTGACGTCCGACGTCGTCTCGATCATGGTGCCCACGTGCGGGTGCACCACTGCCTGGATGCCCTGATCTGCAGCTGCCTTGACGATGGTGTCCAGGTTCCGGCCGAACAGGTGCCAGCCATCGGCGTCGAGCTCGTGGCGCTGATCGTATCCGGCGACGCCGGTTTCCGCGGCCAGCACCATGATGCTGGCACCCGCTGCCTGGTAGGCGTCCAGTTCCGCCGAAACCGCTTTGAGCGGATCCTTCGCGGCATCATGCAGGATGATCGGGAAGAACCCGCCGATGGCCTGCAGGTTGTGCCGCTGCAAGACCTCGGCGCGCGCGTTGGCTTCCTCCGGGAGGAAGCCCGCCGGGCCGAATTCCGTGGCGGTGATGCCCAGTGCCGTCATTTCGGACAGCACCCGGTCTGCTTCAAGTTGGTGCCCCCACCCGGGGACTTCACATACGCCCCAGGAAATGGGGGCGGCGGCAAGGCGGCTGGTGATGATGCTCAATCTGATCCTCCAAGTACGTTCTGATCCCAGTCAATGACCGAGCCGGTGACCACTCCGCTCCTGCTGGAGAGGAGAAAAACTGCAAATTCGGCGATCTCGTCCACTTGGCCGAGCCTGCCCATCGGCACGGAGGCGTTGGCTTTTTCCAGCCAGTCGTCTCCTGCGCCGTGAAATTTCCGCTGGGTCTCTTCTTCGCCGTCGGTGGCCGTCCAGCCGATGTCCAGGCCGTTGATCCTGATCTTGTCCCAGCGGTGCGCGTGGGCGGCATTCCGGGTGGCGCCGGCCAGCCCGGCCTTCGCCGCCACGTACGGCGCCAGATAGGGCTGGCCGCCGAGTTCGGCGATGGAGATGACGTTCAGGATGCTGCCGGGAACTCCGCGCTCCCGCAGGTGCTTGATTGTCTCCGCCATGATGAAAAACGGTGATTTCAGGTTGACGGCGATGTGCGCATCGAAGAGTTCCGGTGTGGTGTCCAGCATGGTGCCGCGGGTGGTGAGCCCGGCGGCGTTGACGGCGCAGTCGAGCTGCCCGAACACGGAGATGGTTTCCAGCACGGAGTTCCTGGCCTGCTCGACGTCGGCCAGATCGGTTTTGATGAAGCGTGCCTTGACGCCGGACTGCTCCAGCTCGGCGGCGAGCCGTTCGCCGGAGTCGGCGTTGCGGCCAGTCACGGCCACACCTGCCGCGCCTTCGGCTGCCGCCCGGCGGGCAATGCCGGCGCCGAGGCCCTGGGTGCCACCGCTGACAAGGACCACCTTGTCCGCGAGGAGCGGGCTGTTCATTCCCTACTCCTTTCCGATGGTGACGACGCGGCCGGACCTGGCGGATTCGTCTGCGGCGTTGGCCAGCACGAGGGCCATCACGCCGTCGTCGAAGCCGGGGCTGCAGCTGGTTCCGCCGCGGATGGCCTGAACGAAGCTGTCCAGCTCATTGCGGTAGGCCTGTGCGTAGCGTTCCAGGAAGAACGGCAGGTAGGCGTCGGATTCCTCGGTGCCCGCGGCGCTGTACTTGCGCACGGTGGTGGGGGCCATGTTGCCGGCGGTCAGGAGGCCCTCGCTGCCGAAGGCTTCCAGCCGCTGGTCGTGGCCGTAGGCGCTGTGGCGGGAATTGATGATGGTGATCTGTTCACCGCCGCGTCCGCGCAGGTTGATGACCACCGAGTCGAAGTCGCCGGCCTCTTCTATGTAGTCGCAGAACAGGTTCGAACCGGTGGCCGATACCTCGACGATGTCCGGGACGAAGAACCTGGCCATGTCCAGGTCGTGGATGCTCTGGTCCCGGAAGATTCCGCCGGAGGTCTCGATATACGCCTTGGGTGCGGGGGCCGGGTCCCGGCTGATGATGGTCAGCTGCTCCAGGCGGCCGATTTCCCCGGCCTCAACCCGTGCGCGGAGCGAGGAGAAGTTCGGGTCGAAGCGGCGGTTGAAGCCAAGCATCAGGGGGCTGCTGGTGCCGCGGATCCGGTCCCGGCACTCGCGGACCCGGTCGATGTCCAGGTCGATGGGCTTTTCGCAGAGGGCGGCGACGCCGGCGGCCGTCGCCCGGGAGATCAGGTCAACGTGCGTGCTGGTCGGTGAGCCGATGATGATGGCGTCCAGGTCAGCGTTGGCGAACACCTCATCGGCGGTTTCGACGGCCTTCGCCCCGGTGATGGCGGCAAGGTCCTGCGCACCCTTGATGAACGGATCAGCGATCCAGGCCAGTTCCAGGTCAGGGTGGTCGGCGATGTTCCGGGCATGGACCTGGCCGATGCGGCCGGATCCGAAGAGGGCAACCTTGAGGGGTCGGTCACTGGACATGGGTGGAGGTCCTTTCCTGTTGGCCGCGGGCAGCTGATCCGCCTGCGGTTGAGCGAAGTTGATTGAGTGTTGCGGGGCTTCCTGTCACGGTGTTGCCACGGCGGCCGGGGAGCGGCCGGCCAGGACATCGACGGCGCCTTTGGCGGCGTCGCGGACCGTGTGGGCCATTCCCTGGCGGGTGAACCCCATCAAGTGGGGCGTGAGGACCACGTTCCCGTGGTCAAAGACGGCGTGGTGGGCCGGCGGTTCGGGATCGTAGACATCCAAACCCAGGCCGCCCAGCTGCCCGGAGAGAAGGGCCTCGTGGGCTGCGTCCAGGTCCACGAGTCCGCCCCGGCTGCAGTTGATGAGGATGGCCCCGGCGGGGAGCAGTGCGAGACGTTCAGCGTTGATGAGGTTGTGGTTTTCGGGCGTCAGGGGCACGTGCAGGGTAACGAAGTCGCTGCGGCCCAGCAGTTCCTCGACAGTTTCGCAGCGGATGCCGGCCGGGACGTCTGCGAACGGATCAAAGGCCACGACCTTGAGGTCGAAGGCCTCGGCGATCCGGGCCACGCGGCGACCGATGCGGCCATATCCGATGATGCCCAGGGTGAAACCCTCCAGGTCTCCCACAGCCGCCCCGGACCGTTCGTCCCAGCGGCCGTCCCGGACCAGCGCCGTCAGCGTCGACAGCTTCTTCACCAGTGCCAGGAGGTGGGAGAACACGCCTTCGGCCACTGACGCCGTGTTGCTCCCGGGCGTGATGACCACGGGGATGCCGCGCCGGTTCGCCTCCGCCACGTCCACGAGGTCGGTGCCAACGCCGGTCCTCGCGATGACCTTCAGCGCGGGCATCCGGTCCAGGAGCTCACGGTCCACCCGGTAGGCGGCGCGAACAATGGCGGCATCGGCCCGGGCCAGGTCCGCGTCGGTGGGGTTGTGGATGATTTGCTGGTGCGGCGCCAGTTCCGGTTCCACCAGTCCGGCCTCGACGCTGCCAAGGGCCACAAGTATTTGGGGTGTGCTGAGTGTTGCCATCGTCATCCTTGAAGATGTGGGGGTGCACTCCGGGAAGGCTTTGAAAGCCGCGGGGTGACGGTACGGGTGGGAGGTTAGAGGCCGAGCAGGCTGGACGTGCGGATGACCAGTTGAGGGACGATCGGCTGGTGGACGAACCCGCCGTTCGAGTTACGGTCCTGGATACGCTGCAGGAGCGTTTTCGCCCCGGCCACACCGATGCCGGAACTGTCCGGGTCAACGGTGGTCAGGCCCAGGCGGGGCATGGCACCCAATGCGATGTTGTCGTAGCCGGTGATGGCTACTTCAACGCCGCGTTCATCGGCAGCAGTCATCGCCCCGAAGGCCGCAAGGTCGTTGATACATGCCAGCGCCGTGGGGCGCTGGTGCTTGGACCGCGAGGAGCCCAGCGCCCGTTGGGCGGCAATGTAGCCGGACTCCTGGAAGAAGTCGGCTTCGACAATGTGGATGTGGCGGGCCAGGCCGTGTTCTTCCATGGCGGCGGAATATCCGTCCACGCGTGCCCGGCCCACCGAGCCGCCCAGCCCGCCCAGGTGCGCGATGTTCTCGTGTCCCTGGGCGATCAGGTGCTCAACTACCATGCTCATGCCGAGGGTATCGTCGCTGCGGACTACGTCCGCGGTGTCGATGTAGTCCGGTCCGCCGCCGGCGAAGACCACGGCCCCGCCGGACACGGCCCGGTTGAACGGAGCCTTGTCCGGCACCGTTCCCACCACGAGCAGGCCTGCCACGCGCAGGTCCCTGAAGGCCTGGAGGATGGACTGGTCCACTCCCCTGCCGGCGGCCGTGACCGCACTGAAGAGGACGGTGTGCCCGGCCTCCTCAAGAACGGTCCTGGCGGCGTCGGCCACGTCGAACGCCCACGGATTGTGCATGTCGCTGACCAGGACGCCGATGGTTCCGTTGTCCCGTGTTGCCAGGGAGCGGGCTGCGAGGTTCAGCTCATAGCCCATTTCCTCAACGACTTCGAGCACCCGCCGCCGGCGTTCGTCACTGACGCGTGGTGAATCGCGCAGGACGAGGGAGACCAAGGACTTGGACACGCCGGCGCGTTCGGCTACGTCCTTGATCGTGGGCCGGCGGGCGGACGCGGTGGTCATGGCTAGCCCCGCGCTGCCGTGGTGCCGTGGATTTCCTCGATCTTCTGCCACTGGCCGGAGAGCGAGGATGTTTCGGCGGCGCTGACGATCGCGGCCGCGGAGGCGGCGTCGTGAATGTTGGAGTTTTCCTGGGCGCCGCCGGCGACGGCGACGAGGAACTTCTTCGCCTCGATCACTTTGAGGTCATCAAAGCCCATGCTGTTGCCGGGTCCGGGCTGGAAGTAGGCGTAGTCGCCGTGGCGCGGGCTGGCGTTCACCGTGGTGTACCCCTGCTCCTCGTTGTTGCGCCCCAGGCATACCTTGAGTTCGTTCATGCGCTCAAAGTCCCACTTGAGGGAGCCTTCGGTGCCGTAGACCTCAATCTGGTACCCGCACTCGGGACCCACCGCGACGCGGGAGGATTCGATGGTGCCCACGGCTCCTGCGCCGACCGCGGACGGGCCGAAGCGGACCAGCGCTGCTGCGTAGTCTTCATTCTCGACCTCCCCCATCTCACCGTTTTCAATCACCGCGAAGTGCGTGCCGGATCCCATGGCCAGTTTGGGCCGCTGTGTGTAGACGGTGCTGGTCAGCGCGGTCACCTCGGCGATGGGTCCGACTACATACTGGCACAGGTCCGTGGCGTGGCTGAACAGGTCGGCCAGCACGCCGGTGCCGGCGAGTTTCCGGTCGAAGCGCCAGGACAGGGCGCCGTTGGGCTCGGAGGCGTAGCCGGAGAAGAAGACGGCGCGGACGTTGGTGATCCGGCCCAGGCGGCCCTCGGCAATCAGCTTCCGTGCGTGCTCCACTGCCGGAGCGTGGCGGTAGTTGTAGCCGATGGTGGTGACGACGCCGGCCTCCACGGCGGCTTCCTGTACGGCTGCGGTTTCCTGGTAGCCGCGTCCCACAGGCTTTTCGATCCAGAAATGCTTTCCTGCCTTGGCGGCCGCGATGCCGATTTCAGCGTGCAGGAAGTTGGGGGCGCAGATGGAGACGACGTCCACGTCCGGGTGGTTCAGGACATCGTGGTAATCGGTGGTGCCTTCAGCGAAGCCCAGGACATCGCGGGCATAGTCCACGCGATCGGGCGCCGTGTCGGCCGCAATGACGAGTTTGGTCTTCAGGCCAAGATCCGGGTAGGCGTACGGGACGGTCTGGTAGGCCCGGGAGTGGAGCTTTCCCATCCAGCCCACGCTGATGAGGCCGACGCCGATGGTGCGGGATTCTGCGTTCACGTTCTTGCTTTCCTTTGCTGGTAATGAGTCAGTTGCGTGCGGTATCGAAGGCGTCGCGGAACGCTGCCGCCATGATGGTCGAGTCTGAGCCGATGGCCACGAACCGGAAGCCCTGGCGGATGTATTTGGCGGCTCCCATGCCGTCCACGGCGAGTATTCCTGCGGCCTTGTTGTGCAGCTGTGCCGCGGCCACGACGCGCTGCAGGGCCTCCTGGAAGACGTTGCTGTCCAGCTGCAGCGGGACCCCGAGGGCGTAGGACAGATCCAGGGGTCCGACGAAGAGAACGTCCACGCCGTCCTGGGCGGCAATGTCTTCAACGGAATCCAGCGCCGCCAGGGTTTCGATCTGGATGACTCCCAGGGATTCCTGCTGCGGTTCGGTGAGCGTCCGACGGTCCATGCCCCAGCGGCAGGAGCGGTTGTAGGTGGCCACGCCGCGGTCACCTTCTGGCGGATACAGCATGTGCTTCACCGATTCCACGGCCTGCTCCACGGTGTTCAACCGCGGCACCATGATCCCCGCGGCGCCCTGGTCCAGTACCCGGCCGATGCGGATGCGGTCTCCGGATTCCACCCTGACGATGGTGGGGACGCCGTAACTGCCGGCGGCAATAACGCCGTCCCGGACCGCGTCCTCCCCACCGGAGCCGTGTTCAAGGTCGATCAGGATCCAGTCGGCTCCGGCTGCCGCGCAAACCTCTGCCGCGGTCGCCGATGACATTCCGACGAAGG
This sequence comes from Pseudarthrobacter sulfonivorans, assembly GCF_024391045.1. GTDB lineage: Bacteria > Actinomycetota > Actinomycetes > Actinomycetales > Micrococcaceae > Arthrobacter > Arthrobacter sulfonivorans_B. The sequence continues at coordinate 3,966 of NZ_JANFCZ010000007.1, read as the reverse complement.
TGCCGATCGTGACCTCGCCCCCGGCAAGTCGCTGCCGGAGCTGACCTGCGTTCAGCGGTCCTGCATTCAGAGGTTCGCTGCTCATCCGAACCACCGCTGGCTGCCGCGTGCCTTCTCGTAGTCGGTGCGGAGCGTGCGGACCCATTCCTGACCGGAGACTTCTGCCGGGGCAACGTCCCACCAGACGTCGCCGCCGGGCAGGTCAACATGGGGCACCGTGGGCACCACGATGACCACCGGGCCCTGGGTGGCCCTGGTCGAGGACAGTGCCTCCCGGACCTCGGCTGCGGTCGTGGCTCGGATGGCCAGCGCACCAAGGCCTTCGGCGATCTGCCGCAGGTCCACCTTGAGGTAGTCGCCGTCGAGCCGGGCTTTGGGGGCGTCAGCGGCCGCAACGCTGCCGCCGGTGGTGCGGTAGCGGAACTCGTTGCCGAATTCCTTTCCGGTGCGGTTCATCTGCAGCCGGTGGATGACCTGGTAGCCGTGGTTTTCGGACACGATGATGGTGACGTTCAGCCCCTCCTGCGCCGCGGTGAGGATCTCCGTGGGTGCCATCAGGAAGGTGCCGTCGCCGATGAAGGTGACCACGCGGTTGTCGTTGTTGCCTTCGGCCAGCCGGACGCCCATGCCTGCAGCGATTTCGTAGCCCATGCAGGAGAAGCCGAATTCCAGGTGGCAGTGCCGGTTCCCGGTGGCGTCCCACACCTTCTGCAGGTCACCGGGAGGCCCGCCTGCAGCGGCGATGACGGTATCGCCGGAGCGTGCGTGCTCCTGCATGATTCCGATCAGCTGCGGCTGGGTGAGGACGGCACCGGTGACGGGCGCGTCCGGGTGGTCCTCGGGGTTGTAGGCGGTGTCGGCGTCGAGCCACTTGGCCCGGATGGGTGCCCATGCGGCCTTCCCGGCCTGGACCGTGTCCTGCCAGGCTTCGCTGGTGCTGTGGCCTTCCAGTGCCTGGGCCAGGGCTTCGAGTCCGAGCCGGGCGTCCGCGAGGATGCCGGTGGCGCCCTGTTTGCGGGTGTCGGCGTCAACAATGTTCAGGGACGCGAACCGGACCTCCGGGTTTTCAAAGATGGACTGCGAACCGGTGGCAAAGTCGGTGAGCCTGGTGCCGACGTTCAGGACCAGGTCGGCCTGCTTGACGAGGGTATTGGAGGCGAAGTTGCCTTCCAGGCCCACGCCGCCCACCTGCCACCATTCGTCCTTGGTGACGGCGCCCTTGCCGCCGAAGGTCTCCACCACGGGAATTCCCACCTGGCCGGCCAGCGCCTCGAGTGCGGCGTGGGCGTCCGAGTAGTGGATCCCGCCGCCGGCGATGATCACCGGACGCTCAGCCGAGCGGATGAGCCGGGCGACGTCGTCGACCTCTTCCGGGTCCGGCAGCGGCCGCCGGACTTTCCAGTCACGCGGTTCGAAGAATTCGGCCGGGAAGTCGTAGGCGTGGGACTGCACGTCCTGGGGCAGGGAAATGACCACGGCACCGGTATCGGTGGGGCTGGTCAGCACGCGCATGGCTTGCGGCAGGGCCGTCAGGAGCTGCTCCGGGCGGGTGATCCTGTCAAAGAAGCGGGAGACGGGGCGGAACGCGTCGTTGACGGTGGCATCAGCCTCGATGGGGTGCTCCAGCTGCTGCAGGACCGGTCCCTGGTGCCGCGTTGCATACGTGTCTCCGGGCAGGAGGAGCAGCGGAAGCCTGTTCACCGTTGCCAGCCCGGCAGCGGTGACAAGGTTGAGGGCACCCGGGCCGATGGAGGCGGTCACGGCGAGGACGGCTTGGCGCCTGCTCGCCTTGGCAAAGGCCGTCGAAATGTGAGCCATGTACTGTTCGTGGCGGCCCTGGATGAAGGGCATGTCATCGGCCAGTTCGTCGAAGGCCTGGCCCAGGCCGGCAACGTTTCCGTGCCCGAAGATCCCCAGGGCGGCCGGCACCAGGCGGCGCCTGACGCCGTCCGCAACGGAGTGCTGGACGGACAGGTATTTGATGACGGCTTGGGCTGTGGTGAGCCGGATGGTCTGTGAGTTAGTGGTCATTGCCTTATTCCAGTCGGGTGGTGGGTTACCAGGGGCGTCCGTGCAGGATGACCGTTTTTTCTTCGGTCATTTCATTCACTGCGGAGCGGACGCCTTCCTTGCCGATGCCGCTGCCCTTGAGTCCTCCGTAGGGCATGAGGTCGGCCCGCCACAGGGGCGTCCAGTTGATGTGGATGTTTCCGGCGTCGATCTGGCGCATGGCCCGGATGCTGCCGGAGACATCGCTGGTGAAGATCCCGGCGCCGAGCCCGTAATCGTTGTCGTTGGCCATGGCAATGGCTGATTCGATGTCCGTAGCGGAGGAAACCGCGACGGCGGGACCAAACAGTTCGTTGCGGCTCAGCGGGGAGCGGGGGTCGACGCCGGCAACAACAGCCGGGGTGATAACGGCACCGTCGCGGTCCCCGCCGGTCAGCACTTTGGCACCGGAGTTCCGGGCCTCGCCGATGGAGGTGTGGACACGCACCGCTTCCTCCTCGGAGATCAGTGACCCGAGCCGGGTGTCGGCTTCCTTCGGGTTTCCGACGGCGATGGCCTCCACCTTGGGGACCAGCGCGTCCAGGAAATCCGCTTCGATGCGGCGGTCAACGATGACCCGCTGCACCGAGATGCACACCTGGCCGGCGTTGATGAAGCCGCCCGCTGCCACCGCACTGGAAGCCAGTTCCAGGTCTGCGTCGGGAAGGATGATCACGGGGCACGAGGCGCCGAGTTCCAGGGACAGTTTCTTGATCCCGGCGATCGAGCTGATCCGCGTGCCGGTGGCGGTGGATCCGGTGAAGGAAACCTTCCGCACCCGGGGGTCTGTGACCAGCACATCGCCCAGGGTGCTGCCCGGCCCGGTCAGGACGGACAGCGCCTCTGGCGGCAGTCCGGCGTCCACAAAACACTCCGCCAGTTTCAGCGCCGTCAGCGGCGTGGCCCGGGCGGGTTTGAGCACCACGGCGTTCCCGGCTGCCAGCGCCGGCGCGATTTTGTGCAACACCAGCAGGGCAGGGTAGTTGAACGGCGTGATGGCCACCACGATGCCCACGGGCTGGCGCAGGGTGAAGCCGATCTTGTCCAGCCCTGTGCCCGCGTTGGCGTCCAAGGGAAGGGTGGAGCCGTACAGCTGGCTTCCCTCATAGGCGGCCAGGCGGATGATGTTTCCCGACCTGCTGGCTTCTCCCCGGGCCTCCGTGATCGGCTTGCCGGTTTCAGCGCTGATGGCCTGGGCAATGTCCTCGGCACGCTCGTCGGCCAGGGCTGCAGCGCGCAGGAGGATGTCCACCCGCTCGTGCGCCGGCGTGGACCGCTGCAGGTGGGCGCCGATTTCGGCGCGATCCAGGGCAGCCTGCGCGTCCTCGACCGTGGCCACGGGAACGGTGTCAATGATCCGGCCGTCGAAAGGTGACCGGACGTCCTCGGTCCTGCCGTCAGCGGCACCGCGCCAGGTTCCGGCGATTAGCATGTGCATGGTTGCTCCATCTGGTTGTAGACCTTCGCGCTCAGTGGCGCTTGGTGGTGCTTTCGTGTGCTGCGTCTGCGACGTCGGCGACTTCGGCCTGGACTTCTTTGAGGGCCTCGGTGTGGCCGCCGAGTTGTTCGAGTTCGTGGGCGAGTTCGGCGAGTTCGGCACCGCCGGCCATTTGGGCGGTGAGTTCGTCGAGGGTGATGTCTTTTTTGTCGTAGTAGCCGATTGATTTGCCGCGTTTGAGCAGCAGGAACCGGTCCCCCACGGGGAAGGCGTGGTGCGGGTTGTGGGTGATGAAGATGACCCCGAGGCCGCGGTCGCGGGCCTGCAGGATGTACCGCAGCACCACGCCGGACTGCTTCACGCCCAACGCGGCCGTCGGTTCGTCCAGGATCAGCACCTTCGCACCGAAATACACGGCCCGGGCGATCGCCACACACTGTCGCTCACCGCCGGAAAGCTGGCCAATGGGCTGTTCCACA
>NZ_JANFCZ010000068.1 GCF_024391045.1 Pseudarthrobacter sulfonivorans | reverse complement strand
ATGGCCAACAAGGGCATCGTGTACGCGCAGTGGAATCCGGACTGGTTCAAATTCTTCCTGGGCCTGATGCTGCTGCTGGCCACCATCGTGAACCTCATCGTCAAGCGCCGCGCGGAACTCAAGTAAAGGGGCCGGGAACCATGAATGCCAATCAGATTGACCAGCAGACCCTGCTGCAGAATGAAAAAGACCCGCTGACCCACACCCCGGTCCACCTGCTCTCCCTGGAGGGTGTGGGCAAGCATTACGGGAACATCATCGCCCTCTCCGAGGTGACCATGGCGGTGGATAACGGCCGGGTCACCTGCGTCCTGGGTGATAACGGCGCGGGTAAGTCCACGCTGATCAAGATCATCGCCGGCCTGCACCAGCACGACGC
>NZ_JANFCZ010000067.1 GCF_024391045.1 Pseudarthrobacter sulfonivorans | reverse complement strand
CAGCATGCCCATTGCAACCCCAGAGATCTACTCCGAGATGATCGACCGCGCCAAGGCGGGCGGCTTCGCGTTCCCGGCCGTGAACGTGACGTCCTCGCAGACGCTCAACGCCGCACTCCGCGGTTTCGCTGAGGCCGAGTCGGACGGCATCGTCCAGGTGTCCACGGGCGGGGCTGCTTACTGGTCCGGTGCGTCCACCAAGGACATGGTTGCCGGTTCCCTGGGCTTCGCCGCGTTCGCCCGCGAAGTGGCCAAGAACTACGGCGTGAACATCGCCCTGCACACGGATCACTGCCCGAAGGACAAGCTGGACGGTTTTGTCCTGCCGTTGCTGGCCGCGTCCGAGGCCGAGGTCAAGGCCGGCCGCAATCCGATTTTCAACTCGCA
>NZ_JANFCZ010000066.1 GCF_024391045.1 Pseudarthrobacter sulfonivorans | reverse complement strand
TTTCCAGAGGATGGAGTCGTCTTCCTCGTGCATGCAGATCGCGTTCTCGATGGTCAGCGGGTTGCCGTGGCTGTCGGCGGTGATCCCGTCGAAGTATTTGATTTCGCCGAGGCAGTCACAGCCCAGGGTCAGGGAGTTGGCCAAGTTCCCGATGTTGTATTCACCGGAGTCGAACGCGTTTTTCTTGGCCTGGACCGGGGCGGTGTCACCGTACGGGACGACCATTTCCGAGAGCGAGGCCCGGTTCAGCACGGGCCGGTCCACGCCCTTGTTCCGGAATTTGAGCTGGTGCAGGACCAGGCCTTCACGGGGGGTGAACCCGACCCGGAAGGACCAGTCGGCCCAGCGGACGTGGTTGCCGGTCACGGTGAAGGACGCGCCCTCGGGCTGGGTGATGCTGATGGGCTTGAGGTCGGTGCGTGCTTCGCCGACGTATTTGGGCAG
>NZ_JANFCZ010000065.1 GCF_024391045.1 Pseudarthrobacter sulfonivorans | reverse complement strand
CTTCCAGAGGATGGAGTCGTCTTCCTCGTGCATGCAGATCGCGTTCTCGATGGTCAGCGGGTTGCCGTGGCTGTCGGCGGTGATCCCGTCGAAGTATTTGATCTCGCCGAGGCAGTCACAGCCCAGGGTCAGGGAGTTGGCCATGTTCCCGATGTTGTATTCACCGGAGTCGAACGCGTTTTTCTTGGCCTGGACCGGGGCGGTGTCACCGTACGGGACGACCATTTCCGAGAGCGAGGCCCGGTTCAACACGGGCCGGTCCACGCCCTTGTTCCGGAATTTGAGCTGGTGCAGGACCAGGCCCTCACGCGGGGTGAACCCGACCCGGAAGGACCAGTCGGCCCAGCGGACGTGGTTGCCGGTCACGGTGAAGGACGCGCCCTCGGGCTGGGTGATGCTGATGGGCTTGAGGTCGGTGCGGGCTTCACCGACGTACTTGGGCAA
>NZ_JANFCZ010000064.1 GCF_024391045.1 Pseudarthrobacter sulfonivorans | reverse complement strand
CTCGTTCACCGAATCGTCCCCGGAAGCGTATGAGCGGCTGATCCTGGACGTGCTCCTGGGTGAACCGCCGCTGTTCCCGCGGCATGAGGAAGTGGAACTGTCCTGGAAAATCCTGGACCCCTTCGAAGACTACTGGGCCTCTCTGACCGAGCAGCCCGAACCGTATGCCCCGGGGTCCTGGGGACCCGCCAGCGCCGATGAACTGCTGGCCCGTGACGGACGAACCTGGAGAAGGCCATGATCGTTGACCTGCCGGACACCACCACCTCAAAGGTGTCCAAAAAACTCATGTCCCTGCGTGAGCAGGGCGGGGTGATCGCGCTCGGCCGGGTTCTGACCCTCGTGGTCGTGACCCGGTCCGGGCTGGAGGAAGAAGCGATCGAGGCCGCGAACGAAGCCAGCCGCGAACATCCCTGCCGGATCATCGTGCTCGCCGACGCCGGCGCCGAGGCCCCCAACCGGCTCGACGCG
>NZ_JANFCZ010000063.1 GCF_024391045.1 Pseudarthrobacter sulfonivorans | reverse complement strand
GGCGTCGAGCCGGTTGGGGGCCTCGGCGCCGGCGTCGGCGAGCACGATGATCCGGCAGGGGTGTTCGCGGCTGGCTTCGTTCGCGGCTTCGATCGCTTCTTCCTCGAGCCCGGACCGGGTCACGACCACGAGGGTCAGGACCCGGCCGAGCGCGATCACCCCGCCTTGTTCGCGCAGGGACATGAGTTTTTTGGAGACCTTTGAGGTGGTGGTGTCCGGCAGGTCAACGATCATGGCCTTCTCCAGGTTCGTCCGTCACGGGCCAGCAGCTCATCGGCGCTGGCGGGTCCCCAGGACCCCGGGGCATAAGGTTCGGGCTGCTCGGTCAGAGAGGCCCAGTAGTGTTCGAAGGGGTCCAGGATTTTCCAGGACAGTTCCACTTCCTCGTGCCGGGGGAACAGCGGCGGCTCACCCAGGAGCACGTCCAGGATCAGCCGCTCATACGCTTCCGGGGACGATTCGGTGAACGAA
>NZ_JANFCZ010000062.1 GCF_024391045.1 Pseudarthrobacter sulfonivorans | reverse complement strand
GCGTTCTTCCCCACGGCCAAGATCTACAACCCCAAGGGCCAGAACTACCTGTCCGTGGACCGGGACCTGGTCCTCGCCTACAAGGAGTCCGCGCAGGGCCAGCTGATCCACCCGGGCATCAACGAAGCCGGCGCCGTGGCAGCGTTCACCGCCGCCGGCACCTCGTACGCCACCCACGGCGTGCCGCTGCTGCCGGTCTACGTGTTCTACTCCATGTTCGGCTTCCAGCGCACCGGAGATGCCTTCTGGGCAGCCGGGGACCAGATGGCCCGCGGCTTCGTCATCGGCGCCACCGCAGGACGCACCACCCTCACCGGCGAAGGCCTCCAGCACGCCGACGGCCACTCCCCGCTCCTGGCCTCCACCAACCCCGCCGTGGTCACCTACGACCCCGCCTACGGCTACGAAATGGGCCACATCATGCGGCACGGCATCGAGCGCATGTACGGACCGGATTCCACCGACCGGAACGTCATGTACTACCTCACGGTGTACAACGA
>NZ_JANFCZ010000061.1 GCF_024391045.1 Pseudarthrobacter sulfonivorans | reverse complement strand
CAGATCCGGGTCGGCGGGGACGCCGGCGCCTCGGAGGTGATCGTGCTGCGCGGCTACGGCGAACTCGCCCACGAAAACGAATCCCTCGTCGCGGCCCTGCTCCTCCCGGACGCCCCGATCGTGGCCTGGTGGCCGCACGGGGCCCCCGAGAACGCCTGCGAAACCTCCGTCGGGAAAATCGCGCACCGCCGGATCACCGACTCCGCGAACGAACCCGACCCCCAGGCCGCCCTCGAACGGATCCACCACACCTACAAAGCCGGCGACACCGACCTCGCCTGGACCCGGCTGACGAACTGGCGGATCCAACTCGCCGCCGTCCTGGACCAAACCAGCCCCTCCCCGATCACCGCCGTGACCGTCGAAGGAGCCTCCGACTCACCCTCCACCATCCTCCTCGCCGCCTGGCTCACCCTCGCCCTCGAAGCCCCCGTAACCATCGTCGCGGACCCCGCCGGGACCGGGATCCGCCGCGTCCGCCTCACCCGCCCCGCCGGCGACATCCAGCTCTACCGCCCCGGCCTCTCCATCGC
>NZ_JANFCZ010000060.1 GCF_024391045.1 Pseudarthrobacter sulfonivorans | reverse complement strand
TTTCCGGCGGAGCCGAGCTGCTTGGTTGCTTCCACCACGCGGGCGGCCAGGCCGGCCTCGGCGGAAGCGCCCCAGACGCGCGGATCGTAGGTCTTCTTGTTGCCCACCTCGCCGTCGACCTTCAGCACGCCGTCGTAGTTGCGGAACATGTGGTCCGCCACCGGCCGCGTGTACGCGTACTGGGTGTCAGTGTCGATGTTCATCTTGATGGTGCCGTAGGACACAGCATCGGCGATTTCCTGGTCCGAGGAACCCGAACCGCCGTGGAACACCAGGTCAAACGGGCTGTCCTTGCCGATCTTCGCCCCCACCTGGGCCTGGATGTCCTTCAGGATCTCCGGACGGAGCTTCACCCCGCCAGGCTTGTACACACCGTGCACGTTACCGAAGGTCAGGGCCGTGATGTAGCGGCCGTTCTCGCCGGAACCCAGGGCGTCGATGGTGGCCAGGGCGTCCTCGACCGTGGTGTAGAGCTTGTCGTTGATGGCGTTCTCCACGCCGTCTTCCTCACCGCCCACGGTGCCGATCTCCACCTCAAGGATCATCTTGGCGGCGGCGGTACGGGCCAGCAGCTCACGGGCAATGCGCAGGTTTTCCTGCAGGGTCTCGGCGGAGCCGTCCCACAT
>NZ_JANFCZ010000059.1 GCF_024391045.1 Pseudarthrobacter sulfonivorans | reverse complement strand
CCGGGAGCCTGCTCGTGTTCGTCCCCGGCCTTGCGGACCGTGATGGAATTGCGCAGCAGCGGACCGGCCTTGGTCGCAGACAGGCCCTTTGGCCTGGCGGCGTCTTTGGTGGGCTTGAGGAGCCGGTCGATCGTGGCCCCGGAGATCTTCAGCAGCTGCGCCTTCACCGCCGGGGTCAGCCTCTTGGCGTCGAGTTCCCCGAAGGACTGAAGCTTGGGCAACCAGATGCCCATGGTCGCAGCCATATACTTCCCCGAGGGCATCCCGGCCAGCCGCCATACGCTGATCAGGATCTTCAAGGTGTCATAGCCGTAGGTCCGCCCACGCGGTTTCCGGACGACCGACTTCGCGGGCCCTTTCCGCTTACGCGCCGTGGACAGGGCCCGGCGGGCGTTGGCCCTGGACCACCCGGTCACGGCGACGAGCTCGTCCAGAACCAACCCCTTGACGCTCTTGGACGACTTCGCATAATCGGCTGCGTACTTCTTCGTGATTTCTCTACGCGTTGCCATCGACAGGTCCATCCCTCATCGTCACCGCCGTGCCCGAAGCGGCCCGTGATTTCGCGAGCGTTTCTCAAATGAGGCATGCACCCCGTTTCGCGAGCACTATTGGTGAGTCTCGTCG
>NZ_JANFCZ010000006.1 GCF_024391045.1 Pseudarthrobacter sulfonivorans | reverse complement strand
TCTCACCCCGCCAGCCACTGCCAGGGACTCTGATAAAACGCCGATAATCTACATTATGTAAAGTAGAACAGTGATTATTGCATCCGATGCAAGATCGCCCCTCCTCCATTGACGGCGAGTAACAGTACGAACTTGCCGTAGTAGACCAGGGCGGGTCCGAACCGGATCTCATCGTATTGACTGCACGACCGCAACCTTCACAGCCAAGGCTGCCGGATGGGGATACGATGCAGTCAACACCATGCCGGGAGTCCCCCGTCATTGGTGCCTGCGCTGATGGCTTTGGGGGAACGCAGTGAAGATCAGAACCGGCGTAACCCTTGCAGCGGTGGTGATGGTTGGCGCCATTGCGTATTTTCTCGTCCGAACTGCCGAGGACAGAGTCACCGACGACATGGTGCCCCGGGCCGGACAGTTTTCCATCCCATCCGACTGGAAGCCGGAAGACAACGTTGTGCGCAGGGAAATGTTCCTGTGTATGGACACCACCCGTGCCCCAGCATCGCCAGGCGATGGAACACCGGACGGGAACTCACCCTAGACGACCTGAGGGCATTGAGCTCAAAAGCGAGCTTTGTCATAAATGTTGAGGGCCCCTGCAGCAGGCGCCCCAATGTCGGCGGACCAACGACCGTCTGCAGCTCATCGGGAACTGATGGCCTGTACGAGTACAGCCTGAATGGCACAAGCCCTGCCAAGGACGAGAAATCGAACGTCGTCGTCTTCCTTGTTGAGCCGCATCGCTGAATGTTGCCTTAAAATGCTTTTTATCTAGTCAGGCGCTGAACCGAAGATTCAACCGGTACTGCGAGGACTTGGGCCTCTCCCCCGGCCTGGACGTCCATTCCCTGCGCCGCTCCTACGTCACCCCGCTGATCGAATCATTCATGGCCAAAAAGTCCCCGCACCGCTCGCCGAAATTGCTAAGGTCAGGCCGCGACGGCGACGCCGTAGTCATGCAGGTCATGGACGGCTCGCACGCAGCGGCGTCGCCCGGGTCAGGCAGCGCGGCGTCCCCGCCTCGCCGTCCTGCCCCCGACCGTCAAGGGGGATTTGAGAACATGATGAGGCTATTCCAGGCCGGTCGTCTACGGTAGTCCATCCGTCCACTGGAAGCATCCGGGAGCAGTGTATCGGGCCGACGGGACGTGGGTGGCCCGATACACTGCCTCGATCCGGTGTACTGGTCAGGAGAAGCTCTGTACCTTCACCCGCACCATATTCTGAGCAAAGAACTCGGTGATTTCTGCGCGCGCCGTCAGAGGGAGAACGTGCGCCACGTACATGTCCGGTCGCACAATCACCAGTGCTCCTGCGCGGTCTATCTTCCGTGCCTCGAAGATGTCGTCGAGGGGCGTCGAGGCGTACACCTTCTCCCAGTCCGTCACCTTGTAACGGCCAACCTTGGGCATGAAGAAACCTGGAACCGTGGCCAGGTCCACGTCGCGGTACCCCTGCTGATAAATCACCTTGGCGTCAAAGACACTGTCGATATCGGACCCCTCCGGGGTGAAGCGAGTAACCGGAGAATCATCAGCGGTTTCCAACCACGCAGCCAAATCAGCTACGGCCTGACCCGACCTGTCCGCAAAGGCGTATAGCCGCCAGCGACCATCCGCACGGAAATGATGGCCAAGCTGAACAGTTGCAGTGTCTGCAAGCCGCGAAACCCGGGCCGACTTCAATCGCATGCCAAGAGGGAAGCCCTGGGCCAGATCTTGGTGTTCGGAGGTCCCGATCAATGTGGAATTCTGGTACTTCGTGTCGAACCCGCCGGGGAAGTTAGCGGTGCTCACGAAGAAGTCAACGATCTCGTGCGGGCCCTGCATTTCCTCGGGGCGCCGAGACATCATGGCAGACCATTCCTTGTCATAGTCAATGAGTTTCTGCGCTACGTCCTGCCGCTCATCATGGTAAGTCTTCAGCAGGGACTCGTCACTGCGTCCCTCCAGGACCTGGCCTAGCTTCCATGCGAGGTTCCAACCGTCCTGAATGGAGACGTTCATGCCCTGGCCTGCTTTGGCGCTGTGCGTATGGCAGGCGTCGCCCGCAATGAAAACACGCGGATTCAGATGCGGATTCTGTTGAGCAGCCACATCGTCGAAGCTCTGGGCGACCGAATGGCGGACCTCGTAGATACTGAACCACGTAACCTTACGGACATCGACAGAGTAGGGGTGAAGGATGCGGTTGGCACGTTCAATGGCTTCCTCGGCAGTCGTGGCCCGGATCCGCTCCCTGTTTTCCGTTGTTGGAGTGTCCAGCGAAACATAGAACCTTGTCAGAAAGCCACCCTCGCGGGGGATGAGCAGGATCGACCCCTCTTTGTCGGACTGAATGCCGCTTCTGGTGCGGAAGTCCGGGAAGTCGGTATTGGCCATCATGTCGATGACAGCCCAGGCCTGATCCGCCGGATCCGTTACAAGGTCCACGTCCATGCAATCGCGGACCTTACTGCGCGCTCCATCGCAGCCCACCACATACTTTGCGTGCACCGTGCGATCGTTGCCGTGTTCGTCTTTGATCCTCACCTCTACGGGATACTCGCCGCTGTCGTGCACCGTCAGGTCAATGAACTCGAAGCCGTAGTTGATGTCAATCCTTGCGGGCCCGTTGGCGGCCCGCTCCGCGAAATAGTCGATAACCCTGGCTTGATTGACAGTGAGAATAGGAAATTCACTCACGTATGAGGGCGGATCATCTGCCCGCGCGGCCCGCGCGATCTCCGTGGGATGCTCAGGCTTGGGACCCCAGAAGCTCATTTCCCGCATATGTGCAGCTTCATGGGCAATCTCCTCATAGAACTCGAAGGCCTGGAAGGTTTCGCAGCTACGTGGAAAGAGTCCATCCGCTCGGCCGGCTACGAGTCGGTCAGGGCGCCGTTCAATGATTCTCGTGTGAACCTGGGGGTATTCCGTCAATTGTGCTGCCTGAACTATGCCAGCGGGGCCCGCTCCCACGATGAGTACATCCATGGTTTCTGGAAGTTCAACGGTGCGATCAACACCCGTACCTGCCGCATCCCTGATGCGAGGGTCACGTCCGATGTATCCGTCGTGGTGGTACTGCATCCTATGAGCTCCTTAGCTTTGGGGGAAATTGTCCTCAAGCCTGACTCAGCTATCACTTCCGGTCGTTGGAAGGTATGTTCCAGCAACCTTTCATTGTGATGTGGAACACGTTGAGGACTGGTAGTAATCCTGCTTGCGGGGTGGATGAACCACCACCCTTTGCTTCCGTCCAGCGGAAGAGCTCTCGTGGATGGTCTTTTGCATTGACGGACGCAGCTCGGACCCGGCTTCTCCCCTGCGATTAGAGATGGCAAAGGAAGCAGACGAGAGAGACGTGCGGATTGGATGCTGCAAGTTCGGTGAATTCCCGATACTCCGGCAATCCTGGGTGAAGATGCGCGCACCTTCCTTGAGGCTCCGTTTGACGACTGATTCCACGCCGGGATCCGGAAGAAGGTGGCCGAGTGGATTGCATCCGCATGCGTCCCGGCGAACTTCGTGGAGTAATCGCTAAGCCACTGCATGAAGTGCACGTGGAATTTTGCGGCGGGTGAGCTGCAGAGAGTGATCGGTCTCCCACGTGAATGGGATCGAACGCAGATCAGCAGGCTTGCCCGTACTCCGTGATGGTCGCCGTGTGCAGGGCCGGTTCAGGAGAGGTGATGTACTGCCCCGGCCCAGCGGGGGCCGGAGACGGCCGTGCGGACGGTCCGCGCGCGCGGGTGAATGTCGGACTTGGGCTCGCATGGGAAGTCGGGAGCTTGATCTTCAGGATCATCGTGGACGCGAGTCGGGATCTCCCGGACAGTCGTGCAGTGGTCGGTAATCAGCCCCATGCCAGCGTACTCGCGCACAGCGGCTATGCCGGCCACGGCGTCGGCCTTGGTGCCGAAGATCTTGGAAACTGCCATTACAGTTCCGTCGGGCGCTGTTAGCCGGAACCTGAAAGCTGATTCCGCGTCGACAAATAGTACGAACATTCCTGCCATTGCGATCCTTTCGGTCTGCGGGATTCCGTTGGCTGCGTCTTTGCCGCCAGCAGGGCACGAGGCATCGTTGCCTACATTTGCCGTGATTTATCCCGCCATCCAAATTTTCATCAATTCAGCATGCGTCCCCCGAGTCTCCCCCAGGACCGCTCTCCCCGGCAAGGTCTTGGCAGACATCCACCCGAAGTGATCCTCCGCTCCCGCTTCACAGTGGAGCTGCACTACCAGCCCGGAGTTAAAGCGTCAGGACAGGTGTGAGCGCCACCGTTCAATTTCAGCTGTGAACCCTGAGGCTTGTCCCGATTCCGCCCATAGCTGAGCCAGTTCGTTTCCTGTTGCGTCCTTCATGCGGTCAAGCACTGCAGCTGCTTTGGCGTTCAAATGCTCGGGCAACGGCTCTGCCGTTCGTGGCCAAGGCTCCGGGGCATAGGTGGCATCGCCGCCAAGCATCTCGGGTTCGCTCCAGGCGACCACCAGTGCAGCGGCAGCCAGTCCTATCGCACCCTCTGGAGCCTCCACGTCTGCCGTGGCTGCAAGGACGCTGTCCAATGCGTTCTCGATGATTGGTGCAACTTTCGCCGCAGTGTCGGCGTCATCGAATTCGAACGAGAAGTCCGCTGCCTCGTCGTTGCCAAATACGGATTCATCCCACGCGCCCATCAACAATCCCCCGAGTCCGACCGTCCGGCCGCGGGTATGCGGCTCAGCTGGAATTCTTGCACGCACACCGGCGCTGGCCAACCCTGGCGCGTTCCCTGAGCATCCACCCAGCCTGACGGCAGCCGCAACACTCCCCCACAGCCGTCTGGTCGAATTCGTGAGCACAACTCCCTTGCCGCGGCCGCTGCGGAGCCGTCGCGATGGTTCAGGCGCCGTCGGGGGTGAAAATTACTGCCTGAACAAGTACCCCGCCGGGAAAAATCGGGTACATGATACGGATGCCCGGACTGCGCCGAAACCCTATTGTCGTTGCATGGCGGCACGCTGGGTGGTCTGCTTCCCACGCTTCATTGGGCAGATCAGTGCCGATCTTTCCGCCAGTAGGAGACAGCGGCATTGTTCAGTTCCTGGCTCTTAGGACGTCATATGCTGCAGACCCTCATCCCCCAGTCCCGCGAACAGGCGCTGCTCAACGCACCGGGCAGGCCTGTGATCTTGCTGCGGCCAGCTCCTGTCAGAGTGCGCTCCCTGATCGGCAATGCCGTGGCCTATACGGTCACACACGTGCTGGTTGAGTGGGACGCCGATGACGTGCACCACGTCCGCTGGGAGCCCACCTGGCTGGTGCGCCGGGTGCAGTAGGGCGCTCGGATGATTGCGGTGGCTGACCCGCGCTAGTCTCGAAGATATGATTTCCTCCACCCAGCAGCAGTCCGCCCCCGGCCGCACTCCCGCCATAGCGGCCGCAGGACTGGCCGACGCCATCCTCATTCTCGTTTTCGCGGCGATTGGCAGGGACGCTCACCAACGACCTGACGTCATCATCGGCGTCTTTCTCACCGCCTGGCCGTTCCTCGCCGGCGCCGCGCTCGCGTGGCTCGTGGCCCGCGCGTGGCGGCGTCCACTGTCACTTCCCGCGGGTGTGGCAATCTGGCTGGGAGCCGTTGCCGGCGGCATGATCCTGCGGGCACTCACGGGCCAATCAGTGGTACTCGCGTTCGTCATCGTGGCGCTCCTCAGCCTGGGGCTGTTCCTGGTGGGCTACCGTGCACTCCTGGTGCTTGTGCGCAGGCTGCGTAAGTCCTGACGCCGCACACGGTACGAGCCGCCGCCAGGCATACCGGTGCGGCAATGTAATAGGCTGGCAAGACCACAGAGACTTGCCGGGGCACCGCTACGGCCTAAAGATCCGGAAGGATTGAACCAGTGATCACCGCATTCGTTCTGATCAAGACCGACGCCGCGCGCATTCCGGAAACCGCCGAGGAGATTTCCGCGATCCAGGGAATCAGCGAGGTCTACTCCGTAACCGGTGAATGGGACCTTATCGCCGTCGCCCGCGTGGCACGCCACGAGGATCTTGCTGACGTCATCGCCGACAAACTCTCCAAGGTTCCGGCCGTGGTGCACACCACCACTCACATCGCTTTCCGCGCCTACTCCCAGCACGACCTCGATGCTGCCTTTGCCCTGGGTTTCGAACAGTAGCCCCCGACAAAACAAAAAAGAATGGCGCGTCCCGCAGCTCTGCGGGACGCGCCATTCTTTGTTTGCGAAGACACTAAGGCCGGGTGAGTGCAACCCATTTATCCAGGACGGCAGCGGCGGCGCCCGAGTCAATTGACTCTGCAGCACGGACCAACGCTGCACGCATGCGGTCCACGAACGGACCTTCGGCCGTGGCATCAAATGCCACCAGGCCGGCCGCCGCGTTAACCAGCACGGCGTCCCGCGCGGCGCCGGCCTTCCCGGCCAGGACATCACGCACGACGCCGGCATTCGCTTTGGCGTCTCCGCCGCGGAGTTCTTCAACGGTCGCCGGACGGATACCGAGATCGGCAGGCGAAAAGGTCAACTCGGTGACGGCGCCCCCACGGATCTCCCATACTGTGGACGGCCCCGTGGTGGTCAGTTCGTCCAGCCCGTCGTTGCCGCGGAAAACGAGCCCGCGACTCCCCCGCCGGGCCAGGACTCCGGCAACGAGCGGAGCCATCCTGGCATTGGCAACCCCGACAGCTGAGGCCTGAACCTGCGCAGGGTTGGTCAGCGGTCCCAGGAAATTGAAGGCGGTGGGAATTGCCAGTTCGCGGCGCGGAACTGCGGTATGACGGAAGGAAGGGTGAAAAACCTGGGCAAAGCAAAATGTAATGCCGGCCTCCCGGGCATTCCGCGCCACATGCTCCACCGGAAGGTCGAGCCGGACACCCAGTGCCTCCAGCACGTCGGCAGAGCCGGAGGACGACGAAGCCGCCCTGTTACCATGCTTGACCACTTTGGCACCCGCACCGGCAGCCACCAGGGCCGCCATGGTGGAGATGTTAACCGTGTTGAGCTGGTCACCACCGGTGCCCACGATGTCCAGCTTCTCACCGGGGATGCTGATGGGCGTTGCGTGGCGAAGCATTGCCTCCACCAGTCCTGAGATCTCATCGACTGTTTCGCCCTTGGCACTGAGGGCAACGAGGAATCCTGCTATCTGGGATGGCGAAGCCTCACCGGACATAATCCTGTCCATGGCCCACGCGGTGTTGTCCGCGGTGAGATCGGTGCCGGTGATGAGCGCTGAGATGAGCCGGGGCCAGGTGTTGCTGTCGGCCGGTGCGGTTGCCTGAGAAGTCACCTCCTGATGCTATCGAGCCGCCCCAGCCCTGACCAATGTGAACGTCGCCGGGAACTTTTCCGGGCGATTTCGCGTCTTTGTAGAAAAAGTCCCCCGAAAAGGCGGTTTGCGTTGGGCAGTACGGACTTTTATAGACATAATGTCTATGTGACATCTGCGACCCATGCCCCCAGTACCCCGGCGCACCCGACGCTGAACCGCCCCAACATGGTTTCTGTAGGAACCGTTGTTTGGCTGTCCAGCGAGTTGATGTTCTTCGCCGGTCTCTTTGCCATGTACTTCACACTGCGCTCCACGAGCGGACAGATGTGGGCCGAAGAGACAGCCAAGCTCAACTTTCCCTTTGCGCTCGTTAACACCATCGTCCTCGTGGCAAGTTCATTCACTTGCCAGATGGGCGTCTTCGCCGCCGAACGGCTGCAGCCCCGCAAAACGGGCGGACCTTTCCAGTTCGCCCGCTGGGGCATGAACGAATGGTTCACCCTGACCTTCATCATGGGTGCAATCTTCGTCGCAGGCCAGAGCACGGAATACGCCATGCTGGTATCCGAGCACGTATCGCTCTCATCCAACGCCTATGGCTCGGCCTTCTACATCACCACCGGATTCCACGGCCTGCACGTCATCGGTGGCCTCATAGCTTTCCTCTTCATCATCGGACGCTCGTTCGCGGCGAAGAAGTTTGGCCACTTTGAGGCGACCTCTGCAATTGTCACGTCTTACTACTGGCACTTTGTGGACGTGGTCTGGATCGGCCTCTTCCTGGTCATCTACGTACTGAAGTAGTCAAGCTTTGATTCCTTTTCTACAAGAGGCAGAATTTCAAGAAGCGGCTCCCGGAGCCGGCGCAGGATCGAATAAAGGAACCACCACGTGAAGGCTCTCTCGCAAAAGCGGCGTCACCCACTCGCAGTAATCGCGCTGCTCCTGATGGGACTACTCGTCACCGGGGGGCTCTACGCCGTTGCCACCACCGTCAACGAAGCGAAGGCCTCCACCACCAGCTACAGCGCAAGTGACACCGCCGAGGGTCAGAAGCTTTTCGAAGCCAACTGCGCGACCTGCCACGGGATGGGTGCCAGCGGCACCCAGGCCGGCCCCTCACTCGTAGGTGTTGGCGCAGCCGCCGTCGACTTCCAGGTCGGCA
Organism: Pseudarthrobacter sulfonivorans; assembly: GCF_024391045.1. Lineage (GTDB taxonomy): Bacteria > Actinomycetota > Actinomycetes > Actinomycetales > Micrococcaceae > Arthrobacter > Arthrobacter sulfonivorans_B. The sequence continues at coordinate 160,461 of NZ_JANFCZ010000006.1, read as the reverse complement.
CGGGCCGCATGCCGATGCAGATGAACGGACCCCAGGCCTACAAGAAGCCTGCCCAGTTCAACGACACCCAGACCCACCAGCTTTCAGGTTACGTCGCTTCCCTGGGTGCCGGCCCGGCGATTCCTGAAGAACACCTGTTAGACGAAAAGGGTGACGCTGCCGCAGGTGGAGAGCTCTTCCGCGTGAACTGCGCCATGTGCCACAACGCCGCTGCCGCTGGTGGCGCACTCACCCGTGGCAAGTTTGCCCCGGCCCTCGCGGACGTTTCCGGCAAGCACATCTATGAGGCAATGGTCTCCGGCCCGCAAAACATGCCGGTCTTCAACGATGCGAACGTTTCGCCTGAAGGCAAGCGGGACATCATCACCTTCCTCAAGCAGATTGAATCGAACGGCTCCCCCGGCGGCGCGGATCTGGGCTCACTTGGCCCGGTCGCCGAAGGCCTCTTCGTCTGGATCGCAGGACTCGGCGTCATCATCGCCTTCACGATCTGGCTGACATCCCGGACGTCTTAGGACACCCCGGGATCCCCAAAAACTCCTGCTGCCAAGTCAGCAGTTTGACATTGAAAACTAACCCGGCGGACGCCGGGACGAGAGAAGGATGAGGCGAATTATGGGCAACCATAGTGACGGCAGTCCGAACCACTCGGGCACCGTAGCTACGGCTGGTCAGAATGAGGTGGAGAAATTCCAGGATCCTGGACTTCCCCCGCATCGTTTGCGCCTGGCTGACACGGACCCGAAGGCCGCCAAACGGGCAGAACGGCAGGTCGCTATACTTTTCGGCGTCTCCGTTGTTGGCACCCTGATTTTCCTGGTGGCGTACTTCGCCATCGATCTGGGCGCTGGCTCAGGTGCGGGCATCGGAACGATCCGCCTGCAGAACGCCCTTCTGGGCCTCGGCACAGCTTTCGCCATGCTGGGCATTGGCACCGGCATCGTCCACTGGGCGAAAGCCCTGATGCCCGATCACGAGGTTTCCGAGGAACGCCACGCGATCCGCACCGAAGAGGACCGCCTCGCAGCGGTTCGAATCGTGGACGACATCGTGGAAGAGACCGGCATCAAGCGCCGCCCCCTCATCCGCAACACTCTGCTTGGCGCCGTTGCCCTGGCTCCTCTGCCCGCTATCGCGGTTTTTGGTGACCTTGGCCCCCGCCCGGATAACAAGCTGGCCCACACCATGTGGGCTCCCCAGGAAGGCAAGCTCAAGCGCCTCACCCGGGACCCTGACGGAACGCCGATCAAGGCCTCCGACGTCACTCTGGGATCGGCGTTCCACGTAATTCCTGAGGGACTCAACGAACTCCATGAGGGCAAGCTCAACGAGAAGGCCAAGGCTGTTGTGCTCCTCATGCGTCTCGATCCTGCGTCGCTTAAGCCGTCGGCAGGACGCGAAGACTGGAGCTACAACGGCATCGTTGCCTACTCCAAGATCTGTACCCACGTCGGTTGCCCTGTTGCACTCTATGAGCAGCAGACGCACCACCTGCTGTGCCCGTGCCACCAGTCAACCTTCGATCTCACGCAAGAGTGCAAGGTAATCTTTGGTCCGGCCAGCCGACCCCTCCCCCAGCTGCCCATCGCAGTGGACAACGAGGGCTACCTGGTCGCTACCAGCGACTTCCATGAACCTGTTGGACCTAGCTACTGGGAGCGTGATGAGCATGAGCGCAGCAACAACGCCTAGTGCACCCTTCGTCGCCAAAACCAAAGGCGGCCGCATCACCGACTTCGTCGACCAACGCGTTGGCGGTTCGGGAATCCTCCGCGAATTCGGCCGGAAGGTCTTTCCTGACCACTGGTCGTTCATGTTTGGCGAAGTTGCCCTGTACTCCTTCGTCATCCTGCTGCTTTCCGGCACCTTCCTGACTTTCTGGTTCGATCCGTCAATGGCGGAGACCCACTATGCGGGCTCGTACGTGCCGCTGAAGAACGTGGAAATGTCAGTGGCATACAGCTCCTCGCTGAATATCTCCTTCGATATCCGCGGCGGCCTTTTCATGCGCCAGGTGCACCACTGGTCTGCCCTGCTTTTCGTGGCGTCCATTGCCGTTCACATGCTCCGCGTCTTCTTCACCGGTGCTTTCCGCAAACCGCGTGAAATGAACTGGGTAGTCGGCAGCGTCCTTCTGATCCTTGCCATGGCAGCCGGCTTCACCGGTTACTCCCTCCCCGATGATCTGCTGTCCGGCAACGGCCTGCGAATCATTGACGGCGTCATCAAGGCGATTCCTGTCATCGGCACTTACATCTCCTTCTTCCTTTTCGGTGGCGAGTTCCCCGGCACGGCAGTCATCGGCCGCCTGTACATGCTGCACATCCTGCTGGTGCCTGCGCTGATCCTGCTGATGATCGTGCTCCACCTGTTCATGGTGGTTGTCCACAAGCACACCCAGTACCCCGGTCCCGGCCGCAACGACGGAAACGTCGTCGGCTATCCCCTGGGTCCTGTCTATGCAGCCAAGGCCGGCGGCTTCTTCTTCATCGTCTTCGGTGTGATCGCACTCATGGCGGCCTTCTTTACGATCAACCCGATCTGGAACTACGGCCCGTACGACCCCTCACCGGTGTCCGCCGGTACCCAGCCTGACTGGTACATCGGTTTTGTTGACGGCGCCCTGCGCCTGATGCCGGGCGTCATTGGGAATTTCCACTTCGAGTACGTCATCTTCGGATACACCCTCACCCTGAACGTCCTCCTCCCGGCCCTTGTACCGGCCGGAATCCTGTTCACCGTGATGTTCACGTACCCGTGGATCGAACGGTGGATCACCAAGGATGACCGCGAACACCACGTGCTGGACCGTCCTCGGAACGCCCCGACACGTACCGCCATTGGGGTGGCTGGCTTCGTCTGGTACTGCGTCATGTGGGCAGCTGCAGGTTCTGACCTCATCGCCACTCACTTCCACGTATCGCTGAACGATGTGACGTACTGGCTCCGGGCGCTGTTCTTCGTCGGCCCGATCATCGCGTACATCGTCACCAAGCGTGTTGCACTGGCCCTCCAGCGCAAGGACCGCGAAATCGCACTGCACGGCCGTGAGACCGGCCGCATCGTGCGCCTTCCGCACGGTGAGTTCATCGAGGTCCACGCGCCTCTTGACGAGTACAAGCGGTACAAGCTGGTTGGTTTCGAATCACCGGCTCCGCTGCCGGCAGTTCCCAACGAACACGGCGTCGTGACCAGCAAGGAGAAGCGCCGGGCATTCCTGTCCAAGTGGTTCTTCGAAGACCGCGTGGCACCTGCTACGCCGGCAGAGCTGGAAGCCGCCCACGGCCACCACGCACCCGCAGTAGAGTCGGCTGAGCAAAGCAAGAGCCTCAGCCACTGATCGACAATAAACAAGGGAAAGGCCCGGTCCATTGGACCGGGCCTTTCCCTTTGCCGTTAGTTGCTTCGGTACCCCGAGGAATGATTGCGTGCGGTGCGGGCGCCGGGCCGCTGGAGTGGCACCCAGAGCTTGTAACGGTCCGCTCTGTAGTACGAAACTGAGTAGTCCACCATGGCACGCGCCACAAACGCGTGCCGCTGGATTTTAAGCAGAGGTGTTCCAACGTCCACGTTGAGCAGCCGGGCCGTGGACGGGGACGCGGCCGTTGCCTCAATCATGTCCTCGCCCCACTCCATCACCAGTCCGAACTGTTCGCTGAGGACGTTATACAGGGAAGTGGGAGGCTCTCCGTCAAGAAGTCCGGGGACGCGGTGTGCGGGAATAAAGTTCTCGTCCACACTCATGGGCTCGCCATCAGCCAGCAACAGCCGCCGAAACCGGACCAGGGGCGTCCCCTCCTCCACCTGCAGTTCCCGTGCGAGGAAGGCACTGGCGCCGATCTGCTCGAAGCTAAGGACTTTCGCCGCCGGGACCATGCCGCGACGTTGCATCTCCTCGCTGTAGGAGGTCAGTTTGACCTGCAGATCGAGTTTCGGCTTGCGGACAAAGGTGCCCAGGCCCACCACCCGCTCAATCACCTCCTCACCGACGAGGGCATCTATCGCCTGGCGGACGGTCATCCGCGCGAGGCCGAAGCGCAGGGCAAGATCACGCTCGGAAGGTAGGGCGGATCCCGGCGGACAGGATTCGCTGATATAGGCCCGCAGGATTTCGCGGAGCTGAATATAGATGGCTGTGCCGCTGCTACGGTCAATGTCGCCCCGAATGCCCTGGGCTCTAGCCGCCACGGGATGTCATCCCTGCTTCGTTCTTCACCCTTCAATCTTAAGCCAACGCCGCAGAGGTCTAGACCGGACTGACGATGCAGACGCGTTAGTGGGAGGGCCGGGAGAGGGCTATATTGGATTGGAAAATTCAGCAGGTGGCGGCTCCGGACCGTCAGGACGAAGGAGACGTTTTGGCAGTACACAAGGCAGTGGTTTCGGCTGCCATCGGGTTGCATGCTCGTCCGGCGGCGGAATTCGTCCGGGCCGTGACAGCCACGGGTCTTCCCGTCACCATCCGGAAGGCAGGAATTCAGGGCGTCGACGCCCGATCCCTGCTCGAAGTGATGACTGCTGATTTTGATTGCGGCTGTGAAGTGGAACTTTCAGTAGCTGAGGAGACTCTGGAGGGGCCTTCCGGGCGCGAAGAAGTGGAGCGTGCCCTGTCAATGCTTGTGGCACTTCTTGAGGCTCAGGGAACCGCCTAGGACCCGCAGAGAAACCTCCCCGGTCTTGGAGTGCGGCCACCGGCCCAAAGGCTCCACCACATGGCAAAAGACGCCGGGCCCCACCTGAAGGTGGGGCCCGGCGTCTTTTGTCTACTGTGCAATCCTGTGCAATCCCGGGAGGGGATTAGTGGGCGTGGTCCCCACGGCTGTATTCGAAGACCCAGCCCACCAGCGCTACCACGGCAAGGCCGCCAGCGATGAACACTACCCACCAGCCGACTGCCAGGCCCAGGAAACCGCCCGCGCATGCCAGGCCCAGAACCAGCGGCCACCAGCTCCAGGGGCTGAAGTGTCCCTGCTCACCGGCGCCCTCGTGGATCTCAGCGTCGTTGCGGTCCTCGGGACGCATGCCGACGCGGCGTCCGGTAAAACCTAGATATGCACCGATCATTCCGGCCAGGCCGGCGATGAGCAGGACGCCCAGCAGGCCAACCGGCTCCATCCAGTGCGTCAGGAAACCGTAAACCACGGCAACCGGAACGAAGAAGAAGACACCGGCTCCAAAGATCCAAGACTCGATTTTCACAGCGCTGTATCCTTCTGGTCGGCGTTGCCGAGCACTGCAGCCGCAGGAGCAGGTGACTCGACGGTGTGTACCTGGGCGAGCTCCGGGTGGTGCAGGTCCAGGGCGGGGCGTTCCGAGCGGATGCGCGGCAGGGACGTGAAGTTGTGGCGCGGCGGCGGGCAGGACGTGGCCCATTCCAGTGAGGCGCCGAAGCCCCAGGGGTCGTCCACTTCAACCTTGTCGTTGCTGCGCCAGGTGATGTAAATGTTCCAGAAGAACGGAATCAGCGAGGCGCCCAAGACGAACGAGGCAATGGTGGAGAACTGGTTCATCCAGGTGAAGTTGTCCTCCACCAGGTAGTCTGCATAGCGGCGCGGCATGCCCTCGACGCCGAGCCAGTGCTGGATCAGGAACGTTCCGTGGAAGCCCAGGAACAGCAGCCAGAAGTGGATCTTGCCGAGACGCTCGTTGAGCATCTTGCCTGTCCACTTCGGCCACCAGAAGTAGAAGCCGGCGAACATTGCGAACACCACGGTGCCGAAGACCACGTAGTGGAAGTGTGCCACCACGAAGTAGGAGTCGGAGACGTGGAAGTCCAGCGGCGGGGAGGCCAGGATGATGCCGGTCAGGCCGCCGAAGAGGAACGTGACCAGGAAGCCGATGCTCCACAGCATGGGCGTTTCGAAGGTCAGGGACCCCCGCCACATGGTGCCGATCCAGTTGAAGAACTTCACCCCGGTGGGCACCGCGATCAGCATGGTCATGAACGCGAAGAACGGCAGCAGTACCGAGCCGGTGACGTACATGTGGTGGGCCCACACGGTCACGGACAGTGCGGCAATGGCGATGGTGGCGTAGACCAGGCCCTTGTAGCCGAAGATCGGTTTGCGGCTGAAGACCGGGAAGATTTCCGAGACGATGCCGAAGAACGGCAGCGCGATGATGTACACCTCGGGGTGGCCGAAGAACCAGAACAGGTGCTGCCACAGCACCGCGCCGCCGTTCTCCGGATCAAAGATGTGGGCACCGAAACGACGGTCCGCGCCAAGCGCGAACAGTGCGGCGGCCAGCGGCGGGAAAGCCATCAGGACCAGGATGGAGGTAATGAGGGCGTTCCAGGTGAAGATGGGCATCCGCCACATGGTCATGCCGGGAGCGCGCATGCAGATGATGGTGGTGATGAAGTTGACCGCACCCAGAATGGTGCCGAAGCCGGACAGTGCCAGGCCAAAGACCCACAGGTCACCGCCGATGCCGGGGCTGAAGGTGGTGTTGGACAGCGGGGCGTAGGCAAACCAGCCGAAGGACGCAGCACCCTGAGGGGTGATGAAGCCCGAAACGGCGATGGTGGAGCCGAACAGGAAGAACCAGAAGGCCAGCGCATTCAGCCGCGGGAAGGCAACGTCCGGGGCACCGATCTGCAGCGGCATGATCACGTTTGTGAAGCCGGCAAACAGCGGGGTGGCGAACATCAGCAACATGACAGTGCCGTGCATGGTGAACAGCTGGTTGTACTGTTCCTTGGTCTGCAGGATCTGCATGCCGGGCTCGAACAGCTCGGCACGAATCAGCAGCGCCATCACGCCGCCGAGGCAGAAGAACACAAAGGACGCGATCAGGTACATGTACCCGATGGTCTTGTGGTCCGTCGAGGTGATCCAGTTGACGACAATGCGTCCCTTGGATTTCGGAACTACGGGAGCCTCAAGGGGCCCCACAGGTGCGGATTGGGTGTAAGTAGCCACGTCGCTCCCCCTACTTCGTTTCGTTCAGGTTCGGGTTGCGGTCATACTCGACGCCGAGGAGGCCAGTGTTTCCTGCGGCCTTGAGCTTGTCCATGTGAGCCTGGAATTCAGATTCGGAGACAACCTTCACGCGGAACAGCATTTCGGAGTGGTACTCGCCGCAGAGTTCGGCGCATTTGCCGTCATAGGTTCCCTCTTTAGTCGGAGTGAACCGGATGTAGTTGGTCTTGCCCGGGATCATGTCGCGCTTCTGCAGGAAGGCGGGAACCCAGAAAGAGTGGATGACGTCGCGGGCGTTGAGTTCCAGGTCAACTGACTTATTAACCGGCAAGTAGAGCGTCGGAAGAGCTTCCTTGTCGATGGTGTTGCCCGTCAGGTGCGCCTGGACGCCTGCTTCGTAGAGATCTTCCTGAATGACAGTGCCGGACTTGTAGTTGAAGTCCCATGCCCACTGCTTGCCGCGGACGTCCACTACAACATCCGCCGGCTGTGAGCGATCATCGATGGCCTGCTGGTCGCGGTCAGTGAAGTAGAAGAACACCAGGACCATAAAGATCGGAATGGTCAGGTAGAACACCTCGAGCGGGAGGTTGAAGCTGATCTGCTTCGGGAACCCTACGGTCCCCTTACGGCGGCGGTAGGCAACGATGCACCAGACGATCAAGCCCCACGTAATGATGCCCACAACGAGGGCGGCAATCCATGAGTTGACCCAGAGGTCCATGATCCGGTCAGTGTGATTGGTGGTGCCCCGCTCTGTGGGCAGCCACCCCCTCGATACCTCTGGCGAACATCCAGTCAAAACCAACGCGCCGGCAATTGCCAAGCCTGAGATCGAGGTGATCGTTTTGCGTCGGCTGCCGGTTCGGTTCTGCGAACTCACAGACGGCCCTTCCTACTTGTTGCTGTTGCCCGGCGGCTCTCTGGCCTTCCGGGCACACTAAAAGTTTTACTACTCGGTGTAGAGCTTACCGCTCCGCCGGGCTTTTCGCCCACATGTCGGCGCCGTGCCTTCGTGCCGTTTTTGGCGGACAGAAAGCAGGCGCCGGCACCGGGCGAAAGGACCGGGTCAGTGGAACGAATCACCACATGCGCAGGAGCCTCCGGCATTGGGGTTGTCAATGGTGAAACCCTGCTTGGAGATGGTGTCTTCGAAGTCGATGCTCGCACCGCTGAGGTAGGGCACGCTCATCTTGTCCACCACAACTTCAACGCCGTCGTAGTCACGGACGGCGTCGCCGTCGAGGAGGCGCTCGTCAAAGTAGAGCTGGTAGATCAGGCCCGAGCAGCCGCCGGGCTGGACGGCAACACGGAGCCGGAGGTCCGTGCGGCCTTCCTGTTCCAGCAGGCTCCGGACCTTCCCTGCAGCGACGTCGGTCAGTTTGACCTCATGCTCAGCCAGTTCATCGCTGGCAGCGGCTGCGGTTTCGGTGGTGTTCTCGTTGGTTGCGGTGCTCATTTGGCCTACCTTTGGACGGTCCTGGCGGCTCCGCGTCAGCGGTGCCTGCCCCTACAGATACGGTATGGGCTATAGCTACATGCTACGTCGGTCAGACGTATAGCTCTAACTCCAAACGTAACCGATGCGGCCCGGTCATTTGTTCCCGGCGGGACCCGCTCCGGGAACAAATGACCGGGGCTGCTCACTCGGGTCCGTCGGCGTTGAGCCGCGCCAGGAGCAGCGCCTCGGCAACTATGGCGTTCCTGAAGTCACCGATGTGCAGCGATTCGTTGGCGCTGTGCGCACGCGAGTCGGGGTCTTCGACGCCCGTTACCAGGATCTGGACTTCGGGATACAGGTCCACCAGATCGGAAATGAAGGGAATCGATCCGCCAATTCCCATCTCGACCGCAGGAACGCCCCAGGCCTCCCCCAACGCCCACATGGCGGACCTCGCCGCTGCCGACGACGTGTCGGCGAGGAAAGAGTTCCCGCTCTCGCCCGGCGTGAACACTACTTTCGCACCAAACGGCGCGTTTGCCTCGACATGCCGCCGTACGGCCTCCATGGCGTCAGCGGGCACCTCGCCGGGAGCCAGCCGGAGGCTGAACTTGGCCCTGGCGCGCGGAAGGAGGGTATTGGATGCCACGTCAACCGCGGGAGCGTCGAACCCGATGATGGACAGGGCCGGCTTGGTCCACATCCGTGCAGCGATGCTTCCCGAACCGGCCAGCCTGACGCCGTCGAGCACGGACGCGTCAGCCCGGTACTCCTCTTCGGTGAGGTCCACGCCTGCGTTGTCATAGGACACCAGGCCATCGATGGCCACGTTGCCCTCCGCATCGTGGAGCGTGGCGATCAGCCGGGACAGCAGCGTGGGCGCGTCCAGCACCGGGCCGCCGAACATCCCCGAATGGACAGCGTGGTCGAGCACCTGGACTTCGATGGTGCCGTCAACGAGGCCGCGGAGGCTGGTGGTCAGGGCGGGCACGCCCACCTTCCAATTGCTCGAATCTGCAACAACTATGACGTCGGCACGGAGCAGTTCCCGGTGGGTTTCAAGGAACGTCCGGAATGTGGGCGAGCCCGCTTCCTCTTCGCCCTCGAAAAAGAACGTGACGCCCAGGCCGAACTCCGCACCCAGGACCTCGGACATGGCGGTGTAGGCCGCCACGTGGGCCATGATCCCGGCTTTGTCGTCGGCAGCGCCGCGCCCGTACAGCCTGCCGTTGCGTTCGACGGCGGTGAACGGCTCCGAATCCCAGAGCCCGGAATCTCCGGGCGGCTGTACGTCGTGGTGCGCGTATAGAAGGATGGTCGGCTTGCCTTCCCCGGCAGGGCGCCGTGCGACGACGGCGGGCCCTCCCGGCGTGCCGTCATCCTTGTGACTGCGCAGGACCTGGACTTCGTCGAGCCCTGCGGCGCGCAGCAGGTCGGCCACGGCCACGGCACTGGCGTCCAGGTGTGCCGGATCGAAGCTAGGCCAAGCAATGCCGGGGATGGCCACAAGATCTTTGAGCCTGCTCAGGGTGGTATCGAAGGAACGTTCCACGGCCTGGCGCAGCCCGGTCCCGTCGAAGGACTGGCTGGCGGGGCCGGAACCGGGGTGGCCGGCGTCGGAAGTTCGGGCGTCGTGGGGCGTTGCCGCCTGATTGCGTGTCATGGCGATCACAATACCCGCGCAGAATCCATTAGGCCGCAAGGTATTCTGTTCAAGTGTTCGGACGTAAAAAGGAAGCGCCCTCGGCGCAGGAATCAATAGACCAGCAGGCTGCTGAAGCGGCCGCCCGGCAGGATGCCACGTTGGGCAAGGGTGCGCCCACGCCCAAGCGCAAGGCCCAGGAAGCGGCCCGAAAGCGGCCTCTGGTGCCTGAGGACCGGAAGGCGTCCAAGGCGGCCGAGCGCCAGGCTGTACAGGACCAGCGGACCAAAATGCGCCAGGCCCTGGATACCGGCGACGAGAAGTTCCTGCCGGTGCGGGACAAGGGCCCGCAGAAGCGTTATGCCCGCGACTACGTTGACGCGCGGTTCAGCCTCGGCGAATACCTGATGTTCGGCGCCCTGGTCTTCGTGATCATCTCCCTGATTGTGCCGGCCTCCAGCGAGCAGATGGTTTATGTCCTGGGCGGCTTCTGGGTCATGTTCCTGGCCGTTTTTGTCGATGTCTTCATTCTGTCCCGCCAGCTCCGCAAGAAACTGGCGGCCAAGTTCGGTGAAGTTGAGCGCGGTACGGTCTGGTACGGCTCCATGCGTTCGATGCAGTTCCGCAAACTCCGGCTGCCGAAGCCGCTCGTGAAGCGCGGCCAGTATCCTTCCTGATCTGCCAACCCGGCCCATAAAATCTTCGGGTTGAAAAATCCCCGGCGGACGGACCGCCGGGGATTTTTTATGCCGTTCGGCCCTCAGCTCCGGCGCATCCTGGCCAGTTCACGGTTGATCCGGGCTGCCCAGAAGGGACCTTCATAGAGGAACGCCGTGTAGCCCTGGACCAGGGTGGCGCCGGCATCCAGCCGCTCCTGGACGTCCTGCGCCGTCTCGACGCCCCCGACCGCCACCAGGGTGATCGCGCCGCCGGTGGCTTCCTTCAGCCGGCGAAGCACCTCAAGGGACCGCTGTTTCAGGGGCGCCCCGGACAAGCCTCCGGCACCGCATTCGTCCACCTTAGCTGCCGGCGACTTGAGGCCGGAGCGCCCGATGGTGGTGTTGGTGGCAATGATTCCGTCCAGCTTCAGGTCCAGCGCGAGCCGGGCAACGTCGTCGATGTCCTCGTCACTGAGGTCCGGGGCAATCTTCACCAACAGCGGGACGTGGCGGCCGGCAGCTGTATCGGCCGCCTCCCCCACGGAGGCCAGCAGCGGACGAAGAGTGTGGACGTCCTGGAGCAGACGGAGACCGGGCGTATTGGGCGAACTGACGTTGACCACCAGGTAGTCGGCGGCCGGGGCAAGGCTCCGGGCACTGATCAGGTAGTCTCCCACGGCGTCGTCGAGCTCCACCACCTTGCTCTTGCCGATGTTTACCCCGATAACCGGACGAATGTTGGGGTGCTTGCGCTGGAGAGCTGCGCGTGCCGCCTTGAGGCGGGGTTCGACTGCCGCCGCGCCGTCATTGTTGAAACCCATCCTGTTGATCACGGCGCGGTCTTCAATGAGGCGGAACAGGCGCGGCTTTTCGTTCCCGGGCTGCGCCTGACCAGTGATGGTGCCAACTTCGACGTGTCCGAAGCCGAGTTCCGTGAGGGCTTCGATGCCCAGCCCTTCCTTGTCGAAGCCGGCTGCCAGGCCGAACGGTGACGGAAAGGTGACGCCAAAGGCAGTGGTCTGCAGGGACGGCGCGGGTGCCGTAAACCGCTGGAGCAACCGGCCTGCGCCCGAGGTGTGGGCGAGCTTGATCCCTTTGAATCCGATCTTGTGGGCGCGTTCGGCGTCCATCCATGAAAAGGCCAGCTTGAAGAAAGTCGGATATACGCGCATGGCTCTAGTTTTCCGCCTTCAGCAGCCCAGACCAAACCGGACCGTTCTTAACGGTTGCCCGGCTACGATAAAGCCATGGAGTGGCAGCCTGACATCCTCGGTGCGGGCTTCGAAGCATGCACCTTTGAAGCATCAGGAGCCGACGGTATCCGGCGAACCGCGACGCTGGTCCGGTTGAGCCCCGGCACCGTCGCTCCGGAAACGCAGGAGCGCGCCCATCAGCCCCCGGCCACCAATGCCGGCCCGCGGCGTGCGGTACTTTTCCTTCATGGCTGGAGTGACTATTTCTTCAATATTGACCTTGCGCACTTCTGGCGGCGCAGTGGCTACGAGTTCTACGCACTGGACATGCATAACCACGGCCGCAGCCTGCGTCCGGGGACGCCTGGCGGCTACGTGGCAGATCTGGCCGACTACGACGCCGAAATCGGCCACGCCATGGCCATCATCCAGGGCAATTCAGCAAGTCCGGCCCAGTCTGAGTTGACGCTTATGGGTCATTCCACCGGCGGCCTGGTGGCCGCCCTGTGGGTCAGCCGCCACCCCGGAAGAGTCTCGAACCTGATACTGAATAGTCCGTGGTTGGAAATGCATGGCAGCTCACTGGTACGCCGGGCAGCCTCCACGATGGTGCGGCCGGTGGCCCGCTTCCGGCCGGAAGCGATCCTGAGGCTGCCTGAACGGGGCTTCTATTGGCGGACCATCAGCAGTTCAGCAGAAGGCGAATGGACCCTTGACGACAGGTTCCGGCCGCCCATGGCGTTCCCCCTCCGCGCCGGCTGGCTGAGCGCCGTCATGTCCGGTCATGCCCAGGTGGCCAGGGGGCTGGGCATCGACATCCCTGTCCTGGTCCTGCTCTCGGGGGGCAGCGCCAACGGTCCGTTCTGGACCGAGGAAATGCGGCGTACGGACGCGGTGCTGGACGTGAACATCATCGCCCTCCGGGCCCTCACCCTGGGGCGCAGTGTCACGGTGGAACGGATTGACGGCGCGCTCCACGACGTCTTTCTTTCTCCTGCCGCAGTGCGTGCCGACGCCTATGCCCGGCTCTCCCGGTGGTTGCGCGGCTACGGCACCGCCGCGCCCGAACCCGGCGGCCTTGGACCCGGCGCATGACCGGGCCGCTGCCGGGCGCTGAACCGGCCACGGAGCCGGTTCCGAATCCTCGCGAGTGTTCTTGGGCAGAAGATTTCCTGGGCCCGTCCTTTCAGTCCCGCCCCTTGGTATTAATGCCCGACGACGAAGGAGACGTGGTTGCCACCCTCATCCGTTACGGCGGGGCACCGAAAGCCGCCGGCGGCTCCGGGTCAGAGGTCAGGGTGGTGCTGTACCTGCATGGCTGGGCCGACTATTTTCTCCAGGCTGAACTGGCCGAGCATCTCGCGGCAGAGGGTTTCCACTTCTATGCCCTGGATCTCAGGAAATTCGGCCGGAGCCTGCGGGACTGGCAGACGTCAGGCTACGCGGCGGATCTCCAGGTTTACGACGAGGACCTGTCCGCTGCGTTGGCAGCGATCAGGGCCGACCTTTCGCACCTGACCGGTCCGGGCCGGTCCCCCGCCGTGCATGTCCTGGCCCATTCCCTCGGGGGCCTCATCGCGGCGCTGTGGGCGGACCGTCATCCTGGCGAGCTGGCCAGCCTGATCCTCAATGCCCCCTGGCTGGAGCTGCAGGGAAGCAGCCTCGTGCGGAACCTGGCCATGCGGCTCGTGGAACCGGTGGCCCGCGCGGATCCGAGGCGTCCTTTCCTTTTGCCGGCGATGCCCGGCTATTGGCAGAGCGTCAGCAGCGAAGCACACGGTGAGTGGCAGCTCCATCCCGTTTGGCGTCCGGTCACGTCTTTTCCCATTCGGGCCGGCTGGGTGAAGGCGGTCCTGGCCGGGCACGCCGCCGTCGCCAGGGGGCTGAACATTAAGGCGCCTGTACTGGTGATGCTCTCGGACCGGACCAGGATCCAGGCTGAATGGACTGAGGAGCTGATGCACGCTGATGCGGTGATCGACGTCGAGGAGACGGCCACGCGGGCCCTCCGCCTGGGGCGGCGGATTGCGGTCTTTCGGTATCCCGGCGCCATTCACGACGTCTTCCTCTCCGAGCGGCCGATCCGGGAGGAGGCCTACCGGGACGTTGCCTGCTGGATGGAGTCCTACCCTTGGGGAGAGGCAGCGTCGACTGCGCCTCCGTAGCGCCGGTCGCGTTCAGCGTAGATCTCAACGGCTTTCCAGAGCGTCCTCCGGTCCACATCCGGCCACAGGGTGTCCATAAAGACGAACTCGGCGTAGGCCGACTGCCACAGCAGGAAGTTCGAGAGCCGCTGTTCCCCGGAACTGCGCAGAAAGAGGTCGACGTCGGGCAGGTCAGGTTCGTCCAGGAACCGCTGAATGGTCTTCTCTGAAATTGAACCAGGCTTAATCCGGCCTGCAGCCACCTCTTCGGCAATGGCCGATACCGCGTCCGTGATTTCGGCCCGGCCGCCGTAATTAACACACATGGTCAACGTGCATGTGCTGTTGCCCGCGGTAAATTCCTCAGCTTCTTCCAGTTCCCGAATGACTGATCCCCACAGTCTGGGCCGGCGGCCGGACCAGCGGACGCGGACACCCCACTCGTCCAGCTGGTTCCGCTGCCTGCGAAGCACGTCCTTGTTAAATCCCATGAGGAACCGGACTTCCTCCGGGGAACGGCGCCAGTTCTCCGTGGAGAAGGCATAGACACTCACATATTCGATGCCGAGTTCGATGGCGCCAGCCATCACATCAAGCAGGGCAGGCTCGCCGGCCTTGTGACCCTCGATCCGCGGCAGGCCCCGCTGATTGGCCCAGCGGCCGTTTCCGTCCATCACAATGGCCACATGGCGGGGAATGAACTCGGCCGGGATGCTCGGCGCGACCGCGCCGGACGGATGCGGATACGGCGCCACCACGGGGGCGGTCCGTGCCCGTGCGGGGTTCTTCTTTTTTCCCAAGGCCACTGTCAGCCACGCTCCACATGTTTGAGGGATTTCAGGACACGTTCAAGGTGCCACTGCAGGTATGCGGCCACCAGCCCGGCGGCCTCCCGCCGGTGTGGCACGTCCGATCCGTCCGCCGTCGTCCAGTCCCCTGTCAGGAGGGCGGCCAGCAGCATAACGGTTTCTGCCGCAGGCGCGGGCGACCCGGGCGGCCGACAGTCAGCGCAGACCATGCCGCCGAGGGGAGCGGAAAAGGCCGTGTGCGGCCCCGGCACACCGCACCGGGCGCAGTCCGTGAAACTCGGCGCCCACCCGCCGGTTGCGAGGGCCCGCAGAAGATAGGAGTCCAGGATCAGCCCCGGAGCGTGGTCTCCCCGGCTGAGGGAGGCCAGCGCCCCCACCAGCAGGTTGTACTGTGCTGTGCCGGCTTCGCCGTCAACGTCCGTAAGTTTCTCGGCTGTTTCCGTCATGGCCGCCGCCACGGTGTACCGACCATAGTCCGCGGCGATGCTGCCGCCGTAACTGCCCTTGGCAACAGCCTGGGTAACGATGTCCAGTGACTTCCCGGAGACAAGCTGTAGGTCCGCGACCATAAAGGGCTCCAACCGGGCCCCGAACTTGCTGCTGGTCCGCCGCACACCCTTGGCGACAGCCCTGATCTGGCCGTGGTGCTTGGTCAGGAGGGTAATGATGCGGTCGGCCTCGCCCAGTTTGTGGGTGCGCAACACCACGGCGTCATCGCGGTAAGCCCGCGCAGCAAAGGATTGTTGGACCACGGTTAATCTTCGCACTGTGTCCCGGAAAGCCGGCAATGCCGGGGCGTTGCGCGCCGGAAATCGGCGCGCAACGCTATTCCGGATCAGTCGCGGGCATCCCGGATGGCACGGTTGACAGCGGAAATCACTGCTTTCAAGGAGGAGGTGCTGGTGTTGGCATCCATGCCGACACCCCACAGGACCCGCTCCCCCACGGCGCACTCGACGTAAGCAGCCGCGGTGGCGTTTCCGCCTTCCGAGAGTGCGTGTTCGCTGTAGTCCAGAACCCGGACGTCCACACCATCGTCGTGCAGGATGCTCAGCAGCGCGGCGATCGGGCCGTTTCCGGTGCCGGTACGGCGGACCTGGGCACCGTCCACGGTGAGGTTGGCATGCAAGGTCAGCCCGCCGTCGTCATCGGTTTCCGTGCTGAAAGAGCCCAGGGAGTAACGTCCCCACTGGCCGTCCGGCTGGCTGGAGGGCAGGTACTCGTCCTGGAAGATCTGCCAGAGCTGGGCGCCGGTGACTTCACCGCCCACGGTGTCGGTGCGCTTCTGGATCACCCCGGAGAATTCGATCTGGGCGCGCCGCGGCAGGTCCAGGCTGTGCTCGTTCTTGAGCAGGTACGCCACGCCGCCCTTGCCGGACTGCGAATTTACCCGGATGACGGCTTCGTAGCTGCGGCCCAGGTCCTTGGGGTCCACGGGCAGGTACGGGACGGCCCAGGTGAAGTCCGAAACGTCCTTGCCGGCGGCGGCGGCATCCCGTTCCAGGGCCTCAAAGCCCTTCTTGATGGCGTCCTGGTGTGAACCGGAGAACGCAGTGAACACGAGGTCGCCGCCGTACGGGGTACGCTCGGCCACGGGCAGCTGGTTGCAGTATTCCACCGTGCGCCGGACTTCGTCGATGTTGGAGAAGTCGATCATGGGGTCGATGCCCTGCACGAACATGTTCAGTCCCAGCGTGACCAGGTCCACGTTGCCGGTCCGCTCGCCGTTGCCGAACAGGCAGCCTTCGATCCGGTCCGCACCGGCCAGGTAACCCAGCTCGGCCGCAGCGACACCGGTGCCGCGGTCATTGTGCGGGTGCAGGGAAAGAATGATGCCTTCGCGGGGGTGCAGGTGCCGGTGCATCCATTCGATGGAGTCCGCGTAGACGTTCGGGGTGGCCATTTCCACCGTGGCCGGCAGGTTCATGATGACCTGGCGGTCGGCAGAGGCCTCGAACACGTCAGCAATGGCGTTGCACACCCGGACGGCGTACTCCAGTTCCGTTCCCGTGAAGGACTCCGGAGAGTACTCATAGGTGATGCGGGTGTCAACGAGGGTTTCTTCGTACTTCTTGCACAGTCGCGCGCCCTGCAGGGCGATATCCAGGATTCCGTCCTCGTCCTGATTAAACACCACGCGGCGCTGCAGGACGGAAGTGGAGTTGTAGAGGTGCACGATGGCCTGCTTGGCGCCCACCAGCGACTCGTAGGTCCGCTCAATCAGTTGCTCGCGGGCCTGGGTCAGGACCTGGATGGTCACGTCATCGGGAATGTGGTTGCCTTCGATGAGCTGGCGGACAAAGTCGAAGTCGGTCTGGGAGGCGGAGGGAAAACCGACTTCGATTTCCTTGTAGCCCATCCGCACCAGCAGATCGAACATCTTCATCTTGCGCGCCGGGCTCATGGGATCAATCAGCGCCTGGTTGCCGTCACGCAGGTCCACCGCGCACCAGCGCGGGGCTTTGGTGATGACTTTGTCGGGCCAGGTACGGTCCGGCAGCTCAACGGTGATCTGATCCTGGAACGGCAGGTAGCGGTGGGCGGGCATTCCGGAGGGCTTCTGTGCGTTTCGCATTACTATCGGGGCCTTTTCTGTGGTTCATATCTGAAAGGGTGGCCGGGCAACACAAACTCCGCGACGAGGGTGGGCCTTGCGCTAGATCGCGTCTGAGGCCTCGCCGCGGCAGCTAAGAAGAAGCAGTTCTGCGCGCACCATTTGAGAGTAACACGCGTGCGTAAGATGAAGGAGCATCACCTCCAGCAACGTCCACCATGCAGACGCCGCAGCCGGTGCAAGCGCCGGCTGGGGCACGCCACACAAAGGAGCCTCTGTGCCCATTTCGGGGATCGATCTATCCAACATTGACCACACCGTCAGGCCTCAGGACGACCTGTACCAGCACGTGAACGGAACCTGGCTCAAGGCCACCGAAATTCCGGATGACCGGCCGCTGGAGGGGACGTTTACGGCGTTGCGGGACGGCGCGGAAATCGCGGTCCGGGACATTATCGGAGAGGCCGCCGCCAAGGGCGACGCCGCCACCGGCATCGAACGCAAAGTAGGAGACCTCTACAACAGCTTCATGGACGAAGCTGCCGTGGAGGGCAAAGGCATGGACCCCATCCGGGGGCGGCTCGCCGACGTCTTTGCCACCACTTCCGTGCCCGATCTTGTGGCGCTGGCCGGCAGGCTCTTCCGCGCTGACGTGTCAGGCCTCTTTTACATCTACCCGGCACCGGACGCCGGCAATCCGGACCGCGTACTGCTGTACACCGGCCAGGGCGGCCTGGGCCTGCCGGACGAGTCCTACTACCGCGAAGAAAAGTTCGCGCCCATGGTCTCCGCGTACCAGGAGTATGTCCGGAACATGTTCAGCCTGGCCGGCCTGGACGACGCCGAGTCGGCGGCCGGCCGCGTGGTGGCCCTCGAAACCAGCCTGGCCTCCCACCACTGGGACAATGTCACGCTGCGGGACCCGCAGAAGACGTACAACCTGAAATCGTCCGACGAGGCAGCCGCCCTGTTCCCGCTGCTGGGGACATGGTTCGAGGCTGCGGGGATCGACGCCGCGAAACGGAACGAAATCGTGGTGAGCACGCCTGACTTCTTCAGCGGGGCAGCGGCCCTGCTGGAATCCGAGCCGCTGCGGGTGTGGCAGGAATGGCTGGCGCTGCGGGTCATCAACGCGGCTGCACCGTACCTCTCGGCCGAGTTCGTGGATGCCAACTTTGCCTTCTACGGAACCACCATCAGTGGCACGCCCCGCAACAAGGACCGCTGGAAGCGTGCCGTTGCCGTCGTCGAAGCCGCACTTGGCGAGGCCGTCGGACAGATCTACGTGGCCAAACACTTCCCGGAGTCCCACAAGGCCCGCATGCAGACCCTCGTGGCCAACCTGATCGAGGCCTACCGGCAGAGCATCACCGGCCTGGACTGGATGGGCGAGGCTACCAAGGCCGAGGCCCTGCGGAAACTCGAAGCCTTCCGGGCCAAGATCGGCTACCCGGAGAAGTGGATCGATTACTCGGCGGTGGAAATCGATCCTGCCGATCTGCTCGGCAACGTGGAGCGGGCCCATAACGCCGACGTCGACCGTCACCTCGACGAGGTGGGTCAGCCCGTGGACCACGACAAGTGGCTCATGACGCCGCAAACGGTGAACGCCTACTACCACCCGATGCTGAACGAGATCGTCTTCCCCGCAGCCATCCTGCAGCCGCCGTTCTTCACGGCCGACGCCGATGATGCGGTGAACTACGGTGGAATCGGAGCTGTCATCGGTCACGAGATCGGCCACGGTTTTGACGACCAGGGTTCACAGTTCGACGGCGGCGGGGCGCTGCGGAACTGGTGGTCCGAGGATGACCGCAAAGCTTTCGA
The DNA here is from genome assembly GCF_024391045.1 of Pseudarthrobacter sulfonivorans. Lineage (GTDB taxonomy): Bacteria > Actinomycetota > Actinomycetes > Actinomycetales > Micrococcaceae > Arthrobacter > Arthrobacter sulfonivorans_B. The sequence goes on along the minus strand of NZ_JANFCZ010000006.1, from coordinate 141,269 downwards.
TCAGCTGACCGCGAAGCTGGTTGCCCAGTACGATGCTTTGTCCCCGTATGCGGCGCCCGGTCACAACGTCAACGGCAAGCTCACGCTGGGCGAAAACATCGGTGACCTGGGCGGCCTGACCATCGCCTACAAGGCCTACCTCCTCAGCCTGGACGGCAAGGAACCGGAAGTCCTGGACGGGCTGACGGGCCAGCAGCGCTTCTTTGCCTCCTGGGCAGCGGGCTGGCGCCAGGTGATCCGGCCCGAAGAAGCCATCCGGCGGCTCGCCACGGATCCCCACTCCCCCAACGAGTTCAGGACCAACGCCATCGCCAAGAACCTGGACGCCTTCCATGAGGCCTTCGACGTGACCGAAGAGGACGGCATGTGGATGGCGAAGGAGGAACGCGTCAGCATCTGGTAGGCGTATCCTGCCCGCATTGCACATGCAATACGGAGAAGAGGCGGGGCCGCGTGGCCCCGCCTCTTCTCCCTCTTACCTAAGTCTTACCTCGGTCAGCGAACGATCAGGTAAGGATTCGCCTGCTGGCAACTCTTGTCGCCGGCGGTCTGGCTGACGATGTCCTCCGGCAGGGCGACGGGGCCGGCGCCTGCCCCATAGGCAGTGCCCGAGGTGAAGTCGGTCCCCAGGTAGGCCTGCACGCCGGCAACACGCGGCGCGGACTGTACCTGGGCGGCCGGAATCCCCAGCAGGGCCGCCACGTCAGCGGCGACGTCCTCAAAGCCTGTCCCGTAGTAGACCACGCTTTGGGTCACGGCTGTGGCCGCGAACTGGCCGGTCTGCGTGAAGCCGCCGGCCACCAGCGCCTGCACGATTTCCTGTGCCCGTCCCGGCACGCCACTGCCGTTGGCCACGGTGACGGGCTGGATCGCCTTGTTGTAGGCCGGCACGGGCGGTGCAGTTTCCGTCGGTGCGGTTTCCGTCGGTGCGGTTTCCGTCGGTGCCGCCGACGCCGTGGCCGGGTCCGAGGGGGCCGCGGGATCGGTAAGGTCGACGTCCTTTTGGAGGGCCGTGAACAGTTGCGAGCCGGCCGGTTCGGCAATCTGGAGACGGTTGACGTCTGAGACAGCCGGGGTGGTGGGCACGGCTACGAAGGCCACCTTGCTGATGTCGATGTCCTTCAGCCGGGTGCCGATCGTAAGCAGTGAGGGCACAGAGGCGAGGCCGTCGTCCACGGTGAGGTTCTGCGTCACCGTGTCCGCGATGTTCAGCATTTTTGCCGGGTTGGTCAACGTGCCGTCGTCCTTGATCTTCCGTGTGAGGGAAGACAGGAAGCCCTGCTGGGCTTTGATGCGGCCGAGGTCACCGCCGTCGGCAAAGGCATGCCGGGTACGCAGGAACGCGAGTGCCATTTCCCCCTGCACGGCAGAGGTCCCGGCCGGGAGCCGGAGGCGGGAGTCCGGATCGTAGATGGCGTCGCTGACGCAGACATCTACGCCACCTACGGTGTTGGAGAGTTCCTTGACAGCGTTAAAGTCGGCCATCATGAAGTGGTCGATCTTCAGGCCCGTCAGCTTGTTGATGGTGTCCACGGCGCAGCCGATGCCAGCCTGCGACATTGCCTCATTGATCATGACACCCTTGAGGGCCGGATAGGTCATCTTCGTTTTCGGGTCGGTGCACTGGGGAATGTCAACCAGAAGGTCCCGGGGGAAGCTGATGACGCTGACGCGCTTGTTGTCGGCGGAGACGTCCATCAGCATCATGACGTCGGACTTGCCGTAACCCTTGGAATCCTCCGCCGTGCCATACTCGGCGTTCTTGCCGTCCCTGGTGTCCGAGCCCAGGATCAGGATTTGCATCCTGCCCGTAGCGTCGTCTCCCGCGAGTGCCCCGTCGTCGCCGGCACTCAGCGGCGCAGTGGTGATGTTCGACTGGAGGCGGAAGTACCAGTAGCCGGCGAAGCCGAGGCCGCCGAGCAGGGCGATGGTCAGGACAGCTGTGGTGACCTTCAGCCAGCCGGGCATGCGGCGCTGTCCCCCGAGGTGCCGGGCCACGCCGACGGCGCTGGCGTCCGCGTGCCGGGAAACCGGTCCGGCTCCGGCGGACGCGTCAGCTCCGTACTCGCGATTATCGCGGCCTAGCCCCATGTGGTGTACCTTCCTCGAAAAATTCAATCCGGTCCATTTTAGTCGCCATTTCTGGGAACTTCCCCTCGGCCGGCCGAGGCAAGGCGCGCTGCCGGGTCAGAAACCCAGCTTGACCAGCTGTTTGGGGTCCCGCTGCCAGTCCTTGGCGACCTTCACATGCAGGTCAAGGTAGATGCGGGCACCCAGCAGGGCTTCGATCGCCTTGCGTGCGTTGGTGCCGACCTCGCGGAGCCGGGCGCCGCCCTTGCCGATGATGATGGCCTTCTGGGACGGGCGCTCAACGTATAGGTTGACCCGGACATCGAGGAAGGGGCGGTCCTCGGGCCGGTCTTCACGCGGAACAATTTCGTCCACCACAACGGCCAGGGAGTGCGGCAGTTCGTCGCGCACGCCCTCGAGGGCGGCCTCACGGATGAGCTCGGCGATCATCACCGCTTCCGGTTCGTCCGTCAGGTGCCCGTCCGGGTACAACGGGGGCGACGGCGGCATGTGGCTGATGAGGACATCCGCCAGGGTGCCCACCTGGAAGCCATCGGCGGCGGAGACGGGGACGATGTCCTTCCAGCCATCCTCGCCAAGGACTTCACGGCCCAATGCGGCAACGGCAAGGAGCTGCTCGGTCAGGGCCTGCCGGTCCACCAGGTCCGCCTTGGTGACAATGGCGATGACGGGCTTGCTGCCCAGCTGCGCCAGCTGGGCAGCAATGTACTTATCCCCGGGGCCGATCTTCTCGTTGGCCGGCAGGCAGAATCCGATCGCGTCGACTTCGGCCAGGGTGTCAGCCACGAGGTCGTTAAGCCGTTTGCCGAGCAGGGTGCGGGGACGGTGCAGTCCCGGTGTGTCGACGAGGACCAGCTGGGCGTCCTCCCGGTGGACGATGCCCCGGATGGTGTGCCGCGTGGTTTGGGGCTTGGCGGAGGTGATGGCCACCTTCTGCCCCACCAGGGCATTGGTCAGGGTCGATTTGCCCGCATTGGGGCGGCCCACCAGTACTGAGAAACCGGCCCGGTAACCGCCGTAGTCCGGCGTTTCAGAGCCCTTGCCGGCCGGGCGGTTATTTTTCTTGCTCACGTGGAACTCCCTGCTGGGTTGCTTCCGCCTCGTCAAAGAGGTGGTCAAGGTCAGTGTCTATCTTTGGAGCGGGCGCCGCAATGATGTGGCTGACCCGGTTGCGCCTGCCTTCCAGCCGGTCCGCGCGCAACGAGATGCCGTCCACCTCCACGTGGCTGCCAACGATCGGGACCCGGCCCAGGGCCTTGGCCAGCAAGCCACCCACGGTGTCCACCTCGTCGTCGTCGAGCTCGATGTCGAACAGCTCCCCCAGGTCATCGACGCTCATGCGTGCACTGACCCGGAAGGCACCGCTGCCCAAGGGCACGGCTTCGGCACTTTCGGTATCGTATTCGTCCACGATTTCGCCGACAATTTCCTCGATGAGGTCCTCCAGCGTCACCAGGCCTGCCGTGCCGCCGTATTCGTCAATGACAATGGCCACGTGCGTCGATTCCTTCTGGAGTTCACGCAACAGTTCGCTAACCGGCTTGGACTCGGGAACGTAACGGACTTCCCGTGCCAGCGCTTCCACCGGCGGCTGTTCGTCGTCGGGGCCCAGCTCGTGCAGCGTCGCCGCCACATCCTTGAGGTAGACGATTCCCAGGATCTGGTCCGTGCTGTCCCCGATCACCGGGATGCGCGAATACCCCGAACGCAGGAACAGTGACATGGCGCGCCTGAGGCTGGAGCCGGCGTCGATGCAGAGGATGTCCGTCCTGGGGACCATGACAGCGCGCACCAAGGTATCACCGAAGTCAAAAACCGACTGGATCAGTTCCGCTTCGTTGTCTTCGATCATGTCCGACTCGGAAGCCCGATCCACAAGTTCGCGGAATTCCTGTTCGCTGAAGAAGGCGTCGTCCCCCGCCGGCGCCCCCGGTGCGGCGGCGCTGCCGAGCGCCACGAGCCAGCCGGGGATGGGGCCGAGGATCCAGGTCAGGAACCGGATCAGCGGCGCCGTGTACCGGACGACGGCGCCCGAATGCAGCCTGCCGATCTGGCGGGGCGAAACCCCGACGATGACAAACCCCAGCAGCGCCATGATGCCCGTGGCGGCCAAACCGGCCAGCCACACGTTGTCCAGCAGGCTGTGCAACAGGACGGCGACGGCCACGGCCGACGCCATCTCGAACCAGATCCGCCAAAACCGCAGCGCCCTGATGTGCGCCGTGGGCTGGGCAAGAATGCGACGCATGGCGTTGCCCCTGCTTTTCAGCAACGCATCCTCGGCGTCATGCCGGGGAAGGAACGTGAACGCGGCGTCGGCAGCGGTCAGGAGGGCGGCGGTGCTAAGGAAAACCAGGGCCATGCCAACAAGGATCAGGGGCGTCACTGAGTGGTCTCGGCGGGTGCGTCTTTGCCGGTGAACCCGGAAAGCAGCTGGCGCTGGAGGCCGAACATTTCATCCTTCTCTTCAGGCTCAGCATGGTCATATCCCAGCAGGTGAAGAATGCCGTGCGTGGTCAAAAGCAGCATTTCGTCCTGCAGCCCGTGCCCGGCGTTGGCTGCCTGCATCTGCGCCACCTGGGGGCACACGGCAATGTCGCCGAGCATCCCCTGGGGCGTTGGCCGATCCGGCGTCCCGGGCGTGAGCTCATCCATCGGAACGGACAGCACGTCGGTGGATCCAGGCTCGTCCATGAGTTCGATGTGGAGCTTTTCCATAGCGGGTTCGTCCACCAGCAGGATGGACAGTTCAGCCTGGGGGTGGATGTACAGCTGTTCGAAAACGTACCGGGCCAGGGCCACGAGTTCCGCTTCGTCGACCTGAATCCCTGATTCGTTGTTCACTTCGATGCTCATGCGCGCTCCGCCCGTTTCTCACGGCTTACTGAGTGTTTGACTTTGTTCCGCTGGACTTCGTCCCACAGGCTGTAGGCCCTGACGATGTCACCCACCAGGCGGTGGCGGACCACGTCCGTGGCGTCCAGCACTGAGAAGTTGACGTCGTCGATGCCCTGCAGGATCTCCTCCACGATGCGCAGCCCCGAGCGCGTCCCGAAGGGAAGGTCCACCTGGGTGACGTCCCCGGTGACCACCATTTTGGATCCGAAGCCCAGCCTGGTCAGGAACATCTTCATTTGTTCAGGCGTGGTGTTCTGTGCTTCGTCAAGGATGATGAAGGCGTCGTTGAGCGTGCGGCCGCGCATATACGCCAGGGGCGCAACCTCGATGGTCCCGGCGGCCATGAGGCGCGGGATGGATTCGGGGTCCATCATGTCGTGCAGCGCGTCGTAGAGCGGGCGCAGGTAGGGGTCAATCTTGTCGCTCAGCGTGCCGGGCAGGAACCCCAGCCGCTCGCCGGCTTCGACGGCCGGCCGGGTCAGGATGATGCGGCTGACTTCTTTCTGCTGCAGCGCCTGGACAGCCTTCGCCATGGCCAGGAACGTCTTGCCCGTGCCGGCGGGGCCGATGCCGAAGATCACGGTGTTGGCGTCGATCGCGTCAACATAGTTTTTTTGGTTCAGCGTCTTGGGCCGGATGGTCTTGCCCCGGCTGGACAGGATGTCGTGGGTGAGGACATCCACGGGATTCTGCAGGGACTGGCTGCGGAGCAACGCCACGAGCTGCTGCAGTACGGCCGGGCTGATCACGGTGCCGCGGGCCACAAGGCCGCGGACTTCATGCAGCAGGCGCATGATGTGCGGTACTTCGTTGGCCGGGCCGCTGATGGAGAGTTCGTTTCCGCGGACATGGAAGTTGACGGAAGGGAACTGTTCTTCGATGTACCGCAGCGCCTCATCATGGCTGCCGAGCGATTGGACCATCTGATCGGAGTTGTCAAAGAGAACCACCTCCGTCCGGACACCGGGAAGTGAATGGGGAAATTCTCCGGCGGCACGCTCAGGGTTGAGCCGGCGCTTTCCGTTCGTTGATTCAGTCATGGTGCTGGCCCGCGGGCCCGTGGTCTCCTCCACTTCGAAATTAAATACCGCCGGACACTGCGTGCGGGCTGTTGCCGAGTACGCGGGAGCCAGCGGTTTCTTCCATCTTACGCCAGCAGGGCCGTCGTCGCGGCGGCCCGGGACAGCACCCGGCAGGCCTGCCGAAGGGGGCGGGAATGCCGTGGCAGGCGACATTAGATCTCAACTTCATATCAGCCGCATATCGTTCCCGTTGCAGTTGCGCCCGAGCGGTCATTTGGGCCCGTGAGGAGTGCCGCGCTGTGCCATGCTTGAAATCCAGGCCGTCCGGGGACCGGCTCAGGGGGCCTCGGCCCCAACTTTCACAACCAGGAAGGACAGGGCCATCAGAGTGCCGGAAACATCCGTCCCCCGCGGGGCCGCACGTGCCGCGCGGCCGTCCCGTGCGCGCGGCGCACTGGCTCTTCTTCCGGCGCTCCTGCTGCTAACTGGCTGCATTGCCGATCCCGGCCCCGAGCCCACCTTGACCGCAATCTCCACCGCGGCAGCCTCCGGTTCCCCCGGGGCGCCCTCCACAAGCGCCCCGCTGGAAACCACCCAGTCCTCCAACAAGGCACCCGTGTACTGGATCGGCCGCAGCAACGGCAATGTGTTCCTGTACCGGGAGTTCCGGGACGTCCCGGAGCAGGAGAACCCGGTGACGCGTGCGCTGCGGGCCATGATGTCCGACAAGCCCCTTGATCCCGATTACTTCACCCCGTGGCAGAGTCCCACGGAGCTGGCGACTTCAATCTCCGGAAAGAACGTTATTACTGTCGACGTTTCCGCGGATGCCTTTAACAGCAATCTCGACGCCGACATGGCAGTCCGCGCCATCCAGCAGCTGATCTTCACCGCCACGGCGGCGGCCGCCAGTTCCGGGCTGATCGACTCGGGCCAGCAGATCCAGGTCCGGGTCCTGGTGGACAGCCACACCGATTACCTGGCCTTCGGGCATGTCCAGCTGGGTGCCCCGATGTCACGGGCCGCCGGGATGGTGGCGCCCGTTTGGATCATTGATCCCCAGGAGGGCACGGACGTTGCCGGCGGCAGTGTGAAGATCACGGGCCGCAGCACCGCTCCCGGGGGCAAATTGAGGTGGCAGATCCTGCGGACCGCCGGCAGCGGGGACAAGACGCCGTACCTGACCGGTGAGACTACGGCCGGCAGCGACGCTGCGCAGTCGGGGCTGTTCACGCTGGCCCTGAGCCTGTCGTCCGGAAGCTACGAGCTCCGGGTGTGGCAGGCGGATGCCGGCAACGGCGATGAACTGAACGTGGACACCCGGAAGTTCAACGTCAGTTAGCCCGGGCCCGCGCGGTTTGGATCAGGCGTTCGTGGCGCTCCAGCGGCCCAGCACATCGCTCGCCAGCACGACGGCGGCGGGTCCGGCGGTGGAGGACCTCAGGACGTGGTTCCCCAGGAGTGCCGTGACGGCACCGGCGTCGCAGAGCCTCGTGACTTCGCGGGGACTGATTCCGCCCTCGGGACCAACGATGAGCAGTATCTCCCGCGGCCCGTCGACCGACGGCGCGGCGGCCCGCCAGGACTCCAGCACGGTCCGCAGCGGCCGGACCGCGTCTTCGTGCAGGATCACGGCCAGGTCGGCTGCCGCCACTGCGGCAGCCAGGCCGGGGGTCTCGACGGCGGCGCGCACCCCGGGGATCCAGGCGCGCCGCGCCTGTTTGGCGGCTGCCGTGACCACGGACTGCCATTTGGCGTGGGCTTTGGCGGCCCGCTCACCTTTCCAGCGAACAATAGAGCGTTCCGACTGCCAGGGCACAACAGCGTCGATGCCAAGTTCCGTGGCCGTTTCCACGGCCAGCTCATCCCGGTCGCCCTTAGCCAGAGCCTGGACGAGCACGAGCCGGATGAGCGGCTGTTCCTCCATCACCAGTTCGCCGCATTCGACGGTGAGCTCGGCAGGCGAGGCCGCAACGACCTTCCCGGTCAGCCGCTTGCCCGCACCGTCGGCGATGTCGACGGACTCCCCCGGCGCCAGCCGCTTGACTGTTACCGCATGGCGCGCCTCGGACCCCTGAAGGGTAAAGAGGTCACCGGGAACCAGATGGTCCAGCGCTCCGGCACCGCTGAAGAAGACGGGATTGCTCACCGCTACAGGTTACCGAGCCGGTCCCGAAGCTTGGCGAAGACCCCGCCGCTGGCCGTCAGCTTGCCCTCGGTGAACTGCTCACCGCGCAACTTTGCCAGCTGCCGCAGGAGGTCCTCCTGGGCAGGGTCGAGCTTCGAGGGCGTCTCCACCTGCAAATGGACCAGGAGGTCACCGCGGCCATAGCCGCGAAGGTGGGTCACGCCCAAGCCGCGCAGGGTGATGACCTCGCCGGACTGGGTCCCGGCCTTAACGTCAATTTCCTGCATCCCGTCGAAGGTGTCCAGGGACACTTCGGTCCCGAGGGCAGCCGCAGTCATCGGAATGTGGAGCGTCGCGTGCAGGTCATCGCCGTCCCGGACATAGGTGGGATCGTTGTTGACCCGGATCTCCACGTAGAGGTCGCCGGACGGTCCGCCGGCCGGGCCGGCCTCGCCCTGCCCGGACAACTGGATCCGGGTCCCCGTGGCAACGCCGGCGGGCACCTTGATGGTCAGCGACCGGCGGCTGCGGATGCGGCCCTGTCCGCTGCACTCATTGCAGGGATCCTTGATGACAGTGCCGAAGCCTTCGCAACTGCCGCAGGGGGCCGCCGTCATGACCTGGCCCAGGATGGAGCGCACGGCCCGCTGGACCTGGCCGCTGCCGCCGCAGATGTCGCAGCGCACAGGGTGACTGCCTTCCCGGCAGCATGACCCGTTGCAGGTGGGGCAGGTAACAGCAGTGTCCACCTCAAGCTTGCGGTTGACACCGAACACGGCGTCGCGGAGTTCGATCCGGACGCTGATGAGGGCGTCCTGGCCGCGGCGGACCCGGGACGCGGGACCTGACGATCCGCCGGCGCCAAAGAAGGTATCGAAAATGTCCTGGAAGGCGAAGCCCTGGCCGGCATAGCTGCCGCCGCCGAAGCCGTTGTCGGTGCCGTTCTCGTTGCCGGTGGTGTCATAGACACGCCGCTTCTGGGGGTCCGAAAGAACCTCGTAGGCGTGGGTCACGGCCTTGAAGCGGTCCGACGCATCGTCCCCGGGGTTGACGTCCGGGTGAAGGGTGCGGGCCAGCTTGCGGTAGGCCTTCTTGATCTCTTCCCCGGTGGCTTCCGGCGAGACTCCGAGGACGTCGTAGTGGCTGCTCAAAGTTCGTATCTCTTCCCTGTTTGTACTGCCGGCAGCCAGGCTGCCGGGACTGCATCTTCGTGCCTGGACCGGCTGTTACGGACCCAGAATTCTTGACAGATAACGCGCGACTGCCCGGACGGCGGCCATGGTGGTGGGGTAGTCCATCCGGGTGGGACCCAGGACGCCGACTTTGGCCGTGCTGTCCGGTCCGTAGGCTGTTGCCACCACGGAAGCTTCAGCCAGCCCGTCGTAGGGGTTTTCCCGGCCGATGCTCACCGTCACCCCGCGAGGGTCCTGGGCCATCTCGCTGAGCAGGCGCAGCAGGACCACCTGTTCCTCCAGGGCCTCAAGCACCGGACCGATGCTAAGGGGGAAATCCACGTTGGACCTGGCCAGGTTCGCGGTCCCGGCCATAACCATGCGGTCCTCGCGGCTGCTGTGGGCGAGCGTTTCCAGGCCGTGGGCCAAGGCCTGGGCAGCTGCCCGCTGGCCGGGTGCGACAGAGAAGACCACGGCCGGCAGTGACTGCGCCAGGCGGCTTAGCGGCGTGCCCGCCAGTGCCCCAAGGAAGTGCGTCCGCAGGGCTGCGATGGCGTCCTCCCCCAGGTCCTGGCCGACGTCGATCACCCGCTGTTCGACTTTGCCCGTCGTGGCGATCAGGACCAACAGGACCTGCCGTGGCGCCAGGAGGACAAATTCGATGTGGCGGATGGTGGCCCGGCTGAGGTGCGGATACTGCACCACCGCGACCTGGTTGGTCAGCTGTGAGAGCAGCCTGACGGTCCTGTCCAGGACGTCGTCGAGGTCATCGGACCCCTCCAGCAGAGACTGGATGGCCTTGCGTTCCGCGGGGGAAAGCGGTTTGACTGCCGAAATCTGGTCGACAAACAGCCGGTATCCCTTGTCCGTGGGGATCCTGCCTGCGCTGGTGTGCGGTGCCGTGATCAGGCCCTCGTCCTCCAGGGCAGCCATGTCATTGCGGATGGTTGCGCTGGACACGCCAAGGTGGTGGCGTTCAACCAGGGCTTTGGAACCCACAGGCTCACGGGAGTGCACATAGTCCTCCACGATGGCACGCAGTACTTCCAGTTTGCGCGGCTCGCTCACACTCCACCTCCATCCATGGCTGCCCCTTTTCATCACGGCAGGGGTCGCAGCTCATTAGCACTCGACATGCCTAAGTGCTAACAGTCTAATATGACTCACCCCGTTGTTAGCATTGGTACCGCTCCGGGCGAACATTTCGGGGCACGGTCTAGCGCGAGGCGGAAACAATCCATGCAATACCAGAACTGGGGTCCGCAGGAGATCACCGCGCCCGTCCGGAACGAACTCCCGGAGGTTCCGGTGGAGCGGGACATGGTCCTGGAAGATGCCCAGTCCGGCTGGGTGGGGGCGGTGACCCGGGTGGAGAAGTCCGGCGGCATGCATGTGGTTGCGCTCGAGGACCGGCGGGGCAAGTCACGTTCCTTCAAGCTGGGATACGGGTTCCTCCTGGAGGGCCAGCCCATCAGGCTCATGCCCCCGGCCCCCCGGCAGAGCCCGGCGGCGCCTGCCGGCCGGACAGCATCGGGTTCCGTCCGTGTAGCGGGCCAGCGCGCCCAGGTGGCCAAGGCAAGCAGGATCTGGGTGGAGGGAAAGCACGACGCCGAACTCGTCGAAAAGGTGTGGGGTGACGATCTCCGGGTGGAGGGCATCGTCGTCGAGCCCCTGCACGGCATCGATGACCTGGCCGGGGCGGTGGCCGCCTTTGGTCCCGGACCCGGCCGTCGGCTGGGGATCCTCGTGGACCACCTGGTGCCGGACTCCAAAGAATGGCGGATCGCTGCCGGTGTGATGGCCTCCCCCGGTGCCGCCGGCAACGTGCTCATTGTGGGTCACCCCTATGTCGACGTGTGGCAGGCCATCCGCCCGGCAGTCCTGGGCATCGAACAGTGGCCCGTGGTGCCTCGCGGGCAGGACTGGAAGACAGGGATCCTCGCGGCCTTTGGCTGGCCGCACGCCACCAAGGAGGACATTGGACTCGGCTGGCAGAAGCTGCTTGGTGCGGTGCGCAGCTACGCGGACCTGGAAGCGTCGCTGCTTGGGCGGGTGGAGGAAGTCATCGACTTCCTGACGGCGCCCTGACTCCGCCTGCCCCGGAACGGCCCGGTGGCGGCCCCGACCGCATCTTTTCCCGCACGAACCAGTATTCTTGGTACTGCAGAGGCTGTTGTCGTACCAGGCCAACAGGCTCCAAACCAGCACCATTGCACTTTCGAAGGAAGAAACCGTGGCACAAAACGCACGCGAGCACCGGGACGACCAGGGCCGTTCCGAGTATCAGGGCGTTCCCGCAAATGCGCTGCCCTTGACGGCCAGCGAAGACCGGCAATGGGCAACGCTCGCCCACTTTGGCGGGATCCTGGGCTGCGTGCCGTCGCTGCTGATCTACCTGATCTTCCGGGAGCGCGGACCGTTCACGGCGCAGGAGTCCAAGGAAGCCCTGAACTTCAGCCTTCCGCCCACCATCGCGGCGCTCGTGGCCAACCTCCTGGTTTTCATTCCGGTGGTCGGAAACATCTTCGCCGTCATCGCCACCCTGATCTGGATCGCGCTGACCTGTTTCTCAGTGTCGGCCGGCATCCACGTCAACAAGGGCCAGCCGCACCGCTACCAGTACAACCTGCGCTGGATCAAGTAACCCACAGCACAGCAACGCGGGGTCATTCCTCGCCCGATATGACGCGATTATCGGGCAGGGAGTGACCCCGCGTTGCCATTGGAGGGCGTGCTGTTTGGAGGGGGTGCTGTTGGAGGGGTTAGTCCGGGAGGATCCTGCGGACCACGGCGTCTGCCAACAGGCGGCCCTTGAGGGTCAGGACCAGCCGGCCTTTGACCGCAGCGGGCGCGTCCACCAGCCCTTCGGCCATAAGCCCCGCCACCGCACGGCGCCCCGAGGCAGCCAGCGTGGCGATGGGCAGCCCGGAGACGAGCCGCGCCTCAAGCATCACGCGCTCCATGTCCCGCGTTTCGGCGTCGAGCGTTTCCCGGCCGGCGGCGGGTGACAGTCCCTGCGCGAGGCGCCCCGCGTAGGCGGTGGGGTGCTTGACGTTCCACCAGCGCACGCCGCCCGCATGGGAATGCGCACCGGGCCCGATGCCCCACCAGTCGTCGCCGTGCCAGTACGCGAGGTTGTGCCTGCAGGCCTGCTCCGGTGTCCGGGACCAGTTGCTTACCTCGTACCAGCTGAGCCCGGCTTCGCCAATCAGCTGGTCGGCGAGTTCGTACTTGTCGGCGTGGTCGTCGTCGTCGATGCCAGGGACCTCGCCGCGCCGGATTTGGGCGGCCAGCTTGGTGCCGTCCTCCACAATCAGGGCGTAGGCGCTGATATGGTCCGGCTCGTAGGACAGGGCGGTCTCGAGGGAGTAACGCCAATCGTCCAGCGACTCCCCCGGCGTCCCATAGATGAGGTCGAGACTCACGCCCAGTCCGGCCTCGCGCGCCCACTGGACCACCTGAGGCACGCGGCTGGGCGTGTGGGTGCGGTCCAGGACTTTCAGGACGTGCGGGACAGCCGACTGCATGCCGAAAGACACGCGCGTGAAGCCGGCGCCCTTTAGCACCGCCAGCGACTCGGGTGTGACGGAGTCCGGGTTCGCTTCGGTGGTGACCTCAGCGCCTTCCTCCAGGCCCCAGACGTCGACGGCGGCACCCAGGATCCGCGCGAGATCTTCGGCGGGAAGCAGCGTGGGCGTGCCGCCGCCGAAAAAGACCGTGCTCATGGTACGGGCAGGAAGGCCCGACGCCGTGAGAACCCGCCCGGCAAGCCTGACTTCCGAGATGGCTGTGTCCGCGTAGGCGTCCTGGGAGGCCCCGCCGCCCAGTTCGGTGGCGGTGTACGTGTTGAAGTCGCAGTACCCGCAGCGCACCGCGCAGAACGGGATGTGCACATACAGCCCGAAGGCCCGGTGCTCGGCACCGTCTTTTGCCTGTGCAGGCAGCAGACCGTCCGACGGCGCCGGGTCGCCAAGGGGAAGAACGCTGGGCATCAGCGGGTCCCCCGCTGCGCGGTGGTCACTTCTTTTTGGCCTTGTCCTTTGATTCGTCGGTGGTGAGGGCGGCGATGAACGCTTCCTGAGGAACCTCCACCGTGCCCACCATCTTCATGCGCTTCTTGCCTTCCTTCTGCTTTTCCAGAAGTTTGCGCTTACGGGAGATGTCACCGCCGTAGCACTTCGCCAGCACGTCCTTGCGGATGGCGCGGATGCTTTCGCGGGCGATGATGCGTGAACCGATGGCGGCCTGGATGGGCACTTCGAACTGCTGGCGCGGAATGAGTTCGCGCAGCTTGGTGGTCATCATCACGCCGTAGGCGTAGGCCTTGTCGCGGTGGGTGATGGCGGAGAACGCATCCACCTGTTCGCCCTGGAGCATGATGTCCACCTTGACCAGGTCGGCCACCTGTTCGCCGTCGGCCTTCCAGTCCAGTGACCCGTAACCGCGGGTCTTGGACTTGAGGATGTCGAAGAAGTCAAAGACGATCTCCGCCAGCGGGAGCCGGTAGCGGATTTCCACACGGTCCTCGGACAGGTAATCCATGCCGCCCATGACGCCGCGCCGGCTCTGGCAGAGCTCCATGATGGCGCCGACGAACTCATTGGGCGCCAGGATGGTGGCGGCCACCATCGGTTCGCGGACCTCGGCGATCTTGCCGGAAGGGTATTCACTGGGGTTGGTCACGTGGACCACCTTTTTGTCCTCCAGCGTGACCTCGTACTCCACGTTGGGGGCAGTGGAGATGAGATCCAGGTTGTACTCACGCTCGAGGCGTTCGCGGGTGATTTCCAGGTGCAGGAGGCCAAGGAAGCCCACCCGGAAGCCGAAGCCCAGCGCAGCAGATGTTTCCGGTTCGTACACCAGGGCAGCGTCGTTCAGCATCAGCTTTTCCAGCGCGTCGCGGAGCACCGGGTAATCCGTGCCGTCCAGCGGATACAGGCCGGAGAACACCATGGGTTTGGCGTCGGCGTAGCCCGGGAGGGAGTCAGCGGCCGGCTTGGCCATGTTGGTGACCGTATCGCCCACCTTGGAGAGGCGCACGTCCTTCACCCCGGTGATGAGGTAGCCCACCTCGCCCACGCCGAGGCCCTTGGAAGGGGTGGGTTCCGGTGAGCTGACGCCGATTTCGAGGAGTTCGTGGGTGGCCCGGGTGGACATCATCTGGATGCGTTCCCGGGGGTGCAGCATTCCGTCAACCACTCGGACGTAGGTGACGACGCCGCGGTAGGTGTCGTAGACCGAATCGAAAATCATGGCGCGCGCCGGAGCGTCCGGATCGCCCACGGGGGCGGGCAGATCGCGAACAATCTTGTCCAGCAGCGCTTCGACGCCCATGCCCGTTTTTCCGGAAACACGGAGGACGTCTTCGGGGTCACCGCCGATCAGGCTGGCGAGCTCTGCAGCGTACCTCTCCGGCTGGGCGGCCGGAAGGTCAATCTTGTTCAGGACCGGAATGATGGTGAGGTTGTTCTCCATCGCCAGGTAGAGGTTGGCGAGGGTCTGCGCCTCAATCCCCTGCGCCGCGTCCACGAGCAGGACTGCGCCTTCGCAGGCTGCCAGCGAGCGGGAGACCTCATAGGTGAAGTCCACGTGGCCGGGGGTGTCGATCATGTTCAAGGCGTAGCTGCTGCCATCGAGCTCCCAGGGCATGCGAACGGCCTGGGACTTGATGGTGATGCCGCGCTCGCGTTCGATGTCCATGCGATCCAGATACTGGGCCTTCATATCGCGTGGCTGAACCACCCCGGTCAGCTGCAGCATCCGGTCCGCCAAGGTGGACTTACCGTGGTCAATGTGCGCGATGATGCAGAAATTCCGAATGATGGCCGGATCTGTCGCGGCAGGCACCGGGGCGGTGCGGGCCATGGGAGACACGCAGGGTCCTTACTGTTGGCAGGGTCGCGGACGCCGCCAGGACGCGCTGAAGGCACCCTGCGGACGCGCCGCACATTTTGAACCTCCAGTGTCCCACGTCCTGCGGCATCACACCGCATCCGGACCCAAGTGGCGGCACCGGCCAGCGATAGTGTTTCCCCATGCCTATCAACTTCCGTTCGCTGGCCAACGCCATCCGCACATCCGTCAAAGTGCTGCAAAAGCTCCGGTCCGGACCGGCCGCGCCAGTGCCGGGACGGGCCGTGCCGGGACGGGCCGTGCCGGGCAAGGCCGCACCGGGCGGCCGCCAACCGTCGCCCGCTGCCGCCACCGGCTATCCCGGGGATTTCCAGGGCGTCTCAGTCATCCGCTATGCCCCGCAGCCCGACGGCAGCCCCGATCCGGGTGAGATCGTGTGGGCCTGGGTTCCGTATGAAGAGGACCACTCGCAGGGCAAAGACCGTCCTGTCCTGCTAATAGGCCACAACGGGGGTTATTTGCTGGGCCTGATGCTGACGAGCGTGGACCACGACCAGCCAGGCCACCGCTCCGGAGACTATGTGGACATCGGCACCGGAGCCTGGGACCGTCAGCGGCGGCCCAGCGAAGCGAACCTCGGCCGGATCCTGCAGCTCTCCCCTGACAGCATCCGCCGTGAAGGCGCGGTGCTGGACCGCAATCGCTTCGATCTGGTGTCTGACGGACTTCGCAGACGACACGGCTGGAAGTAGCCTGCCAAAATGGTCAACCACCAGGGGTTCTGCTATTCTTTATAGCTGTGTGTCCGTGCAGGTCGACGGCCACTGATGGTTGGCCGCCATAGGTATCCCCACGCCGCTCAGTCAATGGCCAATCTGAAAGCCCTCTAGACCATTTCCGCATTAAAAAGAGAGTTCACACGTGGCTAATATCAAGTCCCAGAAGAAGCGCATCCTCACCAACGAGAAGGCACGCCTGCGCAACAACGCAGTTAAGTCTGAGCTGAAGACGGCCATCCGCGCCGTCAACACCGCCGTTGAGTCCACTGACAAGGATGCAGCTACTGCTGCCCTGGTTGCTGCCAGCCGCAAGCTGGACAAGGCTGTCAGCAAGGGTGTTCTGCACAAGAACAACGCAGCGAACCGCAAGTCGGCGATCTCCAAGAAGGTCAACGCACTGTAAGGTTTCCAGTTCACTTGAACTGATGATTGAGGCCGGCTTCCGAAGGAAGCCGGCCTCAACTCTTTAACTTCACCTGGCGCTTGGCGCTTGGCGCACGGGTAATTCACTTGGCGCACCGGTAACTCAACCTGGCGCGCGGGCTGTCGGAAACGACCGGCTGTTGCCGTATGGACCTGCCGGGGCCTCTACTTGGGCCTCCGAGGCTGGCCCTCCCGGCACTGTCCTCCCGGCCGGCCTTCCGGCAAAGGTTTGCCAGGTTCAGTGGCCCTGCGCGGACGTGGCGATGACCGTCACTGCGTGTTCAACGGCATAGACCGGATCACGCGATAGCCCCTTCACCTGCGCGTCGGCCTCCGCGGTGGCCTGGATGGCGCGGACCAGACCGTCCGGGGTCCAGCGGCGGACATCCCGCTGTGCCTGCTCCACCAGCCAGGGCTGCATGCCCAATTCCCGGGCTATCTGGGCGGAGGATCCCCGGGCACCGGCCACTTTGGCCAACGAACGGAGTTTCGCTGCCAGCGCGGCGACCAACGGAACCGGATCGGCTCCGGTGGCCAGGGCGTGGCGGAGTGTGGAGAGTGCCAGGGGGCCGTTACCGGCCATGGCGGCGTCGGCAACCTTGAACGCCGTAGCTTCAATCCTGCCGCCGTAGTAGCGGTCCACCAGTTCCGGAGTCACGGCCCCGGTGGCGTCCGCCATCAATTGGCTGCAGGCTGCAGCCAACTCCGAGAGGTTGGCGCCGACGGCGTTGACCAGCGTCTGCACCCCGTCGGAAGTGATCTTCCGGCCCGCGGCCCGGAATTCTGCCGTTACGAATGCAGACTTGTCCGCGTCCTTCTTCAGCGGTTGGCAGTCAACCACCGGCCACCCTCCTGCCTTGACCGCATCAAGGAGTTTCTTGCCGCGGACTCCGCCGGCATGCCGCAGGACGAGGACCGCGTCCGGTTCAGGATGGGACAGATACGCGAGGGCGTCCGCGAGGAAGGCATCGTTCATGCTCTCGACGCCTTCAGCTTCGATCAGCTTGTGTTCGCCAAAGAGGGACGGGCTGACATTCATGGCGAGGGTCCCGGCTTCGTAGCTGCCGGCTGCCAGGCGGCTCACCTCAACATCCGGATATGCTGCCCTCACCTGTGCGCGGATGCGGTCCATGGCGCGGATGCCCAGGTATTCCTCGGGTCCGCCCACCAGGACGACTCCGGCAGGGTTTACGTCCCGCCAGGAGACAACATTCGACGCCGTTGTCCTGGATTTTGTGCTTTGGGCTGCGGCCATGGTGGGTTCCTCCCGGAAATTCTGGTGCAGTGTCTAAGCCTGCCATGGGGAATCCCGGCCTCCAAGCCGCCGTGGCCGGAACCTGGTGGGATGTGCGGTGCGTCGCGTTGGCAGGGCGCTCCGAAAGGTGCGGGCGTGTGGGGCGCGCCGGGTGCGCGGGATGGGCGGGGTGCCCGCGGAGTGATGGAGCCGAGGGGGCGGCAGGAAAGGCTTTCTTGACGCCCTGAGGCACCCGTCTGCGGAAGCCAGCAGCAAAACGGTCCGGGCGTGGAGCCCGAGGATGAGTCTCATGGCGTGGCGCGGGCGGACTGCTCCCCAGACCACGGCGAGAGTTAGCGCGGACAGCAGCACCATCGTCAGGAGACCGAACGGGCCTTCCGGCCACGGCAAGGTGGCTCCCGGCAGTCCCGCCGCCGTCCGGGCAGTAGCGGCCACACCTGCACTGAATGTTCCCGCGACCGCGATCAGGGCGGAGGCCAGCCAAGGCACCAGTGGCACCAACGGCACGGCAGCGGTGCCCAGCAAGGTCACCGGTGCCACCAGGGGCGCGGCCGCTATGTTCGCCGGCAGGGAGTATGTGGAAAACTGCGGCTGCAGCAGCACGATGACCGGGCCGCAAAGGAGTTGAGCGGAGAGCGGCACAGCCACGGCCGCCGCAGCCCAGCGTGGAATGACCGCCGGTGTCCATTCCATCATGCGGGGGCCCAGGACAATGATCCCGAGAGTGGCAAGGACTGAGAGCAGGAAGCCGAAGCTGGTGGCAAGTCCGGGATCGAGCAACAGCAGGCCCATGACGGCGAGGCAGAGGAAGCTGAGTCCGCGCCCCGTCCGGCCGGCGGCCAGCGAGGCAAGGGCAATCGAACCCATCAGCGCTGCCCGCAGCACACTGGCATCGGGGCCAACGAGCACCACAAACAGTCCCAGGCCGGCCAGGGCCAGGGCCGCCGCCGCGGGCCTGGGGAGTCGCAGGCTGCGGGCCGCTACCAGCAGGGCGCCGAGGACCAGGCTGCAATTGGCACCGCTAACGGCAGTCAAATGGGTCATGCCAACGGTCTTCATGGCTGTAGTGAGCCCCGGGTCCAGTGCGGAGGTATCGCCGGTGACCATGCCGGGTAGGAGACCGCTGGGATCGGATGCCAGGAACGCTGCTGCGGCAACGTATTGGCTCCGCAACTCCCTTGCCACCATCTGCCAGACCGCGCCTGTCATGGCGGCAGCACCAGCCCCTGCGTCGGCGTCAGCACCGGCCCCTGCACCGACCGCAGCACCACCTCCGGCTCCGGTATCCCCGGAAACGCCGCCGGGTGCCATCGATGCTCCGAGGATGGCTGCTTCCTCTTGGCCCTGTTCAGGGGGCCGCAGCTTGCCGGCAGTTCGCACCATTTGTCCCGGGACCATCTTGTCCCAGCCCTGGCCGCCCATGACCACGATGTCGGCCCTGGTATGGATGACGTTGCCGCTGGCAGTGACGTGCTCCGTCCGCGCCGGTACCGACCAGCGTTCGGGCGGCCCCGCCTGGCCCGGGAGCGAAAGGCCCCGCGGGGAGCCCGTGATTTCCAGAACGGCTACCACCGACTTGCCGGCTGCAACCGCTTCCACGAACGGTCCGTCGTGGCGCTGTGCCGAAGAGACTGCCGCGTGTGCCGCCGCGGCGGCCGCCATCATCAGGGCCATGGCCGTGGTGGTCCAGAAGCTTTTGTGGCGGGCCCGCAACGTCCTGGTGCGCCCAGCCTGGGCCAGGAGCAGGACCGCGAGGACGACCAATCCCGTGCACAGCAAAGCAAGCGTTGCCGGTTCAAGCCAGACTCCGGCCAACGCCGCGCCCCAGACAAGCAATGCGGGAAGCCCCAGCCGGACGTCGGTGCGTCGTCGGGGTGTATCCGTGGCTGCCGCCACCGGGTCCGTGCCGCGTAGCTTCTTCCTCGCCTGATCTGTCAGCCTGCCGGCCGCCCGGCGAACCGCCGGGCGAAGGGCGGCGGTGTCGGAGGATCGCCTGCCGGCGTAAGAGCTTTGCCTTCCGGCCTCGGCGGCCCGCCATCGCGAGTCGCCGGCCGCTGCCGTTCTGGATTCCTGCGTGGGCTCGCTCTGGCCCTGACGGGACGTACCGCGCACAGCCGGTCCTTGGACTGCTGAATCGACAAAACGGCTCCACGGGCTCTGCTTCGCCATGTCAGATTCCCACCCGCGGGAGGAGTGTTTCGAGCATTTTGGGCCCAACACCATCCACGGCGTCGAGCTCCTCGACGGACTTGAACGGCCCGTGTTCCTTGCGCCAGTCCACGATCCGCTGCGCCAGCACCGGACCCACTTTCGGCAGCGCCTCCAGTTCTTCAACACTGGCCGTGTTGAGATTGACCTTTCCACCGCCGTCAGCCCCGGTAGCGCCGGCAGCGCCAGCGCTTCCGGGGCCGGGATCCTGCCCCGCTGCGGCGCCGCCAGGCCCTTCCACGGGGAGGCTTTCCCCCGGAACGGGTACATACAGTTTCTGTCCGTCGGCGAGGACCGCGGCAAGGTTCAGCCGGTTGAGGTCCGCGGCGGGCATGGCACCCCCGGCCTCGGCGATAGCCTGGTGGACGCGGCTGCCGGCCGGTAGCTGCACCACTCCCGGCACCGCGACCGCCCCCGCGACGTGGATGATGACCGTACCGGCCGGAGGGTTCTGTAGTGGCACACCAGCAGGCCCTGCACGGTCCGACCCCGGCCCAGGCCCCGGGTTCCCGCCATCATCAGCTGGCCCGCTTTGTTGGGGCGAGAAATCGCTGAGCGGGACCACTTCCGGTTGCCCTGCTGCAACCTGTATCCAGAACCAGGCGCCGCCCAGCACGGCCATGACGGCAATGAGCAGTGCCACGGGTGTGCCCACCCGCCATCTCAGTGCCGGACCTGCTGTTCCCGTGCCGGGTGTGTCCGTGCCGCCGGATGGAAGGGCACCATCCGTGGGGCCCGGATGCGCACCGCCGGAATATTCGAAGGCTTTCCCCTCGCTGTCGGTCAGAAGCCCGGCCCCGTCTCCCAAAGAAGCTTGCAGCCGCTCCCGGGCATGCCGCGCCGATTGGCGTGCTTCAGCGTCCCGGCGTGACATGGTTCCAACGCTAGGGATTCAACAGCCTAGGTGACAGCCCAGGCCTCTTCTATGTGGAAAGCGGCCCGGGATCCGCGGGAGGCGGCGCACTTTCCCCGACGATGACGGCCAGCACGCCCAGTCCCGCGTGGGCGGCCAGGACGGCGGGCAATGAACTGATCTGGGCCGGCGGAATGCCGGTCAGCTCCGCGGCCAGCCTGGCGGCCAGCCCTTCCGCCTCGGTCGGATTCCCGAAATGGTGAACGGCCAGGCGGGCGAGGCCGTCGGGGCGGGACTTGGCGTCGGCTGCGGCGATCTCCTCCAACCGGGCTATGGCCTTGGCTGCAGACCTGACCTTTTCCAACGGAACGATCCTCCCGGCGTCGACCGCCAGGATGGGTTTGATGGCGAACATTGTCCCCAGCAGTGAGGCGGCAGCGCCGATCCGTCCGCCCCGGCGCAGCTGTTCCAAGCTGGGCACGTAGAAGTAGACCCTGGTCCGTGCCAGCTGGCCGGTCGCGGCGCTCCTCACCGCGGCTGCCCCCAGTCCGGCGGCCGCCGCCGCTACCGCGCTCTGGACACCCATCCCCAGCGCCATGCCCACGGTGCCGGAGTCCACAACCTCCACCGGGATTTTCACGCGTCCCGCGGCAAGCCGGGCGGCGTCGGCGGTGCCGGAGAGGCCGCCGGAAAGGTGGATGCTGACAACCGATTCATATCCGCCGCGCTCGGCTGAAAGGAAGGCCTGTTCAAACTGGCCAGGTGACGGACGGGAGGTCTTGACGGACTTTCCGCCCGCAAGTGCCAGCGCAATGGTTTCAGTGATGTCGTCCTCGCCCTCGCCGTAGATCTCCTCGCCCACCATCACGGGCATCGGGATCACTGTCAGGAGTCCGTGGGCTGCACAGGATGCCACCCACTCGGCGGGCAGTGCGGACGCGGAGTCTGTTACCACTGCGGTGCGGACGACGGCGGCAGGCACCTCCGTGGGCGCCAGCGGACGTCCCGCGGGGCGGAGGGCAGCGATACGCTGCCGGAGCCAAAGCCAGGCTGCGGCGTCACGGTCGGGCAAGCTGGCCTCCTGGCGTCAGGCCGGCCGCCGGGGGAAATCCGGCGGCCGGAGAGCGGCCCTTTCCTGGTATCAGGCCGGGACGATGTTGACCAGTTTAGGCGCACGCACGATCACCGTGCGGATGCCGCGGCCGTCCAAGGCGCGCTGGACGTTTTCGCTGGCCAGGGCCAGTTCCCGCAGCTCGTCCTCGCTGATGTCCGGGGACACATCGAGCCTGTCGCGGACTTTGCCCTGCACCTGGACCACTGCCGTGACGGTCTCCTGCACCAGCAGCGCTTCGTCGTGGGCGGGCCAGCCGGCATTGGCCACCGACGCCGGGTGGCCCAGGACGTTCCACATGTCCTCGGCGGTGTACGGCGCGAAGAGGCTCAGGATGACGGCAACGGCTTCCGCTGCCTCGCGGACGGCCGGATCGGCCCCGCCGGCGCCGGCATCGATCGACTTGCGGGTGGCGTTGACGAGCTCCATGAGCTTGGCCACCACCACGTTGAACTTGTTGCTGTCCAACAGCGCCGCGGCGTCGGCGATGGTGCGGTGCGTGACGGACCGCAGGGCCCGGTCACCGGACGCGGCGTCAACACCCGGCTCGCTGCTGACGTCCTGCGCCAGCCGCCATGCGCGGGCCAGGAACTTCGCCGAGCCCGACGGCGACACGTCCGCCCAGTCCACGTCGTCCTCGGGCGGGGAGGCGAAGATCATGGTGAGGCGGACGGCGTCGACCCCGTACCTGTCCAACTGTTCGCCAAGGTCCACGCCGTTGCCCAGCGACTTGCTCATGGCCTTGCCGCCGTTGAGGACTTGGCCCTGGTTCAGCAGCGCGCTGAAGGGCTCATCGGCGTCGATCATGCCGAGGTCGTGGATGACCTTGGTGAAGAAGCGTGCGTACAGCAGGTGCAGGATGGCGTGCTCCACGCCGCCCACGTACTGGCCAACCGGCATCCACTCGTTGATCTTCGCCGGATCAAAGGGACCCTCGGTGTACTGCGGCGACACGAAGCGGAGGAAGTACCAGGACGAATCCACGAACGTGTCCATCGTGTCGGTATCGCGTTTCGCCGGTCCGTGGCAGTTGGGGCAGTCCACGTTGACCCAGGCCTCTGCCGCGGCCAGCGGTGAGGTGCCCTTCGGCGACAGGTCCTCGCCGCGCAGGTCTGCCGGCAGGGTCACCGGCAGCTGCTCGTCGGGAACAGGAACTTCACCGCAGGCAGGGCAGTGGATGATGGGGATGGGGGTGCCCCAGAACCGTTGGCGGCTCAGGAGCCAGTCACGGAGGCGGAAGTTGACAAATTTCTCGCCGGTGCCCTGCTCTTCCAGCATGCTGATGGCGGCCGGGATGGCTTCGGTCTTCGGCAGGCCGTCCAGGACACCGGAGTTGATCAGGGTCCCCTCCCCTGCTGTGGCCTTGCCGGAGACGGCAGGATCGTCATCGCCGGTGTCCAGCACGGCGCGGACGGGCAGGTCGAAGGTCCTGGCGAAGTCGAGGTCACGCTGGTCGTGTGCCGGGACGGCCATGATGGCACCCGTGCCGTAGTCGGCCAGGACGTAGTCAGCAGCCCACACCGGCAGCTTTTCGCCGTTCAGGGGGTTGACCGCGTACCGGCCGGTGAAAACACCGGTCTTTTCGCGCTCGGTGGACTGTCGCTCAATTTCGCTCAGGGCCTTGACCTGCTCGCGGTAGGCGTCCAGTGCGGCGGCGTGCTCGTCAGTTACGAGTTCGACGGCGATGGGCGCGTCGGCGGCGACCACGAAGAAGGTTGCGCCGTAGAGGGTGTCCGGGCGGGTGGTGAAGACCGTGACGTCCTTGGCGGCCTTGCCGCCGTCGGCCTCGATCACAAAGTTGACGTGCGCACCCTCGGAACGCCCGATCCAGTTCTTCTGCATCGCCAGGACGCGTTCTGGCCAATGGCCCCGCAGTTCGTCCATGTCATCGAGCAGCCGGTCCGCGTAGTCGGTGATCTTGAAGTACCACTGGTTCAGCGACTTCTTGGTGACAGGGGTGCCGCACCGTTCGCAGGCGCCGTTCACCACCTGTTCGTTGGCCAGGACGGTCTGGTCCTTGGGGCACCAGTTGACCGGCGAATCCTTGCGGTAGGCCAGTCCGCGCTCGTAGAAACGCTTGAACAGCCACTGGGTCCAGCGGTAGTACTCCGGGTCCGAGGTGTGCAGCCGGCGGGACCAGTCGGCGGAGATGGCGTACCGCTTGAACGAGGCCGCCTGGGTGTCGATGTTGGCGTAGGTCCATTCGCTGGGGTGCGCGTTGCGCTTGATGGCGGCGTTCTCGGCAGGCAGGCCGAAGGAGTCCCAGCCGATCGGGTGCAGGACGTCGAAGCCCTGCTGCCGGAGGTAGCGCGCCACCACGTCGCCCATGGCAAAAGCCTCGGCGTGGCCCATGTGCAGATCGCCTGAGGGGTAGGGGAACATGTCGAGCACGTAGCGGCGCTCGCGGGAACCGTCGTCGACGGGGGTGAAGACCTTGAGGTCTTCCCACACCTGCGGCCATTTGGCTTCCATCGCCGCGAAGCTGTAGGCACCCTCTTCAGGTGCTTCCGCCGCTACTGCTGGTGTTCCGGTCTCTGTCTCCGGCTGAACGCTCACTGCTGCCCTCTTCTGTTCTGTTGCGGCATCTGTGCTGCCCCAACGGTCTGATCCCTTCTGCTGCCGGCCCGGCAATCATGCCCGGACACACAAAAGCCCCTCTCCATGGAGGGGCGGCCGCTCGGCTGTCCGGTGTGTTTCCGGAGACCGGGCGGCTAGCTAAGCTGAAGGATCGCACGCATGGAACTACTTTAGCGCACGCCTCCCTTCACCTCGGCGCAGGTCGCCACGAGTGGCTGAGCTAGCAGCGAAGACGCTCTATTCCCGGATGAACGGTGACTGCAGCGAAAGCAAGGAAGGCGGCCCCTCGCCCGGGTGTGGTGGGCACCGCGAAGCGGGCGGGGCAGGGGCCGCCTTCCTTGCGTGGTGAGACGGGGTCCCCGTCGCAACCACGAACTGCTGTCGGGCGTCCTACTTCACGTCTTCGTCGACCCAGTCCATGGACTTCGTGACGGCCTTCTTCCACAGCCGCATCTGGCGTTCCTGCTCGGCCTGGTCCAGCTTGGGTTCCCAGCGCTTGTCTTCGGACCAGTTGGCCGACAGCTCGCCGAGGTCCTTCCAGAACCCGACGGCGAGGCCGGCCGCGTAGGCGGCACCCAGCGCGGTGGTTTCAACCACCTTGGGCCGGATGACCGGGACGCCCAGGATGTCGGCCTGGAACTGCATCAGGGCGTCGTTGGCCACCATGCCGCCGTCGACCTTCAGTTCGGTGAGCGGAACGCCGGAGTCCGCGTTGACGGCGTCCAGCACTTCACGGGTCTGGAACGCCGTGGCTTCAAGCGCGGCGCGGGCTATGTGGCTCTTGTTGACGAAGCGGGTGAGGCCCACGATGGCGCCTCGGGCGTCGGAGCGCCAGTACGGGGCGAAGAGGCCCGAGAATGCCGGCACAATGTACACGCCGCCGTTGTCCTCGACGGAGGCCGCCAGGGTCTCCACTTCCGGGGCGCTGCTGATCATGCCCAGGTTGTCCCGCAGCCATTGGATCAGGGATCCGGTGACCGCGATGGACCCTTCCAGGGCGTAGTGGGTCGGGGCGTCGCCGAGCTTGTACCCCACCGTGGTCAGCAGGCCGTTCTTCGAGTGGACGATCTCTTCACCCGTGTTGAAGATCAGGAAGCAGCCGGTCCCGTAGGTGTTCTTGGCTTCGCCGGCCTCAAATGCGGCCTGGCCGAAGGTGGCCGCTTGCTGGTCACCGAGGATGCCGGCCACGGGGACTTCACGGAGCAACTGGGAGGTGTGCACCGTGCCGTAAACCTCTGATGAGGATTTGATGGCCGGCATCATGCTCAGCGGAACCCCGAAAACGCCGAGGATCTCCTCGTCCCAGCTCAGGGTGTCCAGATCCATGAACATGGTGCGGGAAGCGTTGGTGACGTCCGTGACGTGCACCCCGCCGTCCACACCGCCGGTCAGGTTCCAGAGGACCCACGAGTCCGTGTTGCCAAAGACCAGGTCACCGGCCTCCGCCTTGGCCCGGGCGCCGTCAACGTTGTCAAGGATCCACTTGATCTTGGTGCCCGAGAAGTACGTGGCCAAGGGAAGGCCAACCTTCTGTTTGAACCGCTCCGGGCCGCCATCCTTCGCCAGCTCATCCACGATGTTCTGCGTGCGGGTGTCCTGCCAGACGATGGCGTTATAGACGGCTTCTCCGGTGGTCTTGTCCCACACCACTGCCGTTTCGCGCTGATTCGTGATTCCGACGGCGGCAATATCGTGGCGGGTCAGGTTCGCCTTCGAGAGTGCGGAACCAATGACCTCGCGGGTGTTGTTCCAGATTTCAGCGGGGTTGTGTTCCACCCACCCGGCCTGCGGGAAGATCTGTTCGTGCTCCATCTGACCTGTTGAAACGATGTTTCCGCTGTGGTCGAAGACGATGGCGCGGGAGCTGGTGGTGCCCTGGTCGATGGCGATTACGTACTGGTTCATGGTGACGTCCTTGTCTGTATGCAGGGGTGGGTGGCTGATCGGTCAGGATGCGGCGGTGATGATGATGGGAACAACTTTGGCAAGGATTCCGCCCAAGGCCCCGCCCACCAGGGGTCCCACGACCGGAATCCACGAGTAGGCCCAGTCACTGCTGCCCTTGCCCTTGATGGGCAGCAGGGCGTGGGCAATGCGCGGTCCGAGGTCACGGGCGGGGTTGATGGCGTAGCCGGTGGGGCCGCCCAGTGAAACACCGATGCCCACCACCAAAAGGGCTACGGCCAGCGGGCCCAGTCCGGAGGGGGTTCCGCCCAGGGTGAGGATCACGAAGACCAGCACGAAGGTGCCGACGATTTCCGTCACCAGGTTCCACGGGTTGGAGCGGATGGCAGGGCCGGTGGAGAAGACGCCGAGCTTGGAGGCCTGCGCGGGCTCATCATCGAAGTGCTGCTTGTAGGCGAGCCAGCAGACCACTGCGCCGAGGAAGGCGCCCAGCAGTTCACCGCCAAAGTAGGTCAGGGTGGATGCCACATCCACCTTGACCCCGGGGGCGAACTCGGCCTTGCCGTTCACCAGCAGGCCGAGGGTCACGGCGGGATTGAGGTGGGCTCCGGACTTGGCGGCGACAAAGACACCGCAGAAGACGGCGATACCCCACCCCCACGTGACCATCAGGAACCCGCCACTGTTACCTTTCGTGCCTTTCAGGGCCACGTTGGCCACGACGCCGCAACCCAGCAGGGTGAGCATCGCGGTTCCGAAGACTTCGGAAAGAAAAACTATTCCAAGAGACATCGTTGACTCCTTATTTTTGTTTTCAGTCCTTCGCGGGTTGAAGGACCGTTGAGCCGGAGCGCGTTAACGCTCCGGCTGCAGCCGGGCAGACTAAGCGACCAGGCTGTGGACCTGAATTCGGTGGAACCGTTCCAAAACCTCCTCGGCGTGCTGGATCTCCCGGGCCTGTGCTGCACTGTCCCAGCCCAGTGGACCGGCCAGCGCCTCCGACACCTCATTGAGCAACTCGCCGGTGACCAGCCCCCGGAAGGCGAGGGATGTCCGGCGGATGAGCACATCGGCCAGGTGCCCGATCTGCTCATGGCGGGCCATGAATTCAAGCTCGCGGACGCTGAGCTCACGGGTTGAGCGCAGCAGCCGGTCCGGACCGGCGTCAAGGAAGGCTATGACCTCCTCAGCCCTGGTGCCGTAGCGGGTGAGCAGGAGGGCCGTCCGGTCTGCACCCCGGTCAGCGGACACGTGGGCCTTGATCCAGGCCTGGACGCCCGGCTCGTCCACCGGGAACCCGGCGCCCCCGCCGATGGCCAGCTTCGCCGTCGACACCCGGCGTTCGATGCCCAATTCGGCCAGGACGTCGTTGGCCAGGTGTTCGGCCAGCGCCCGGAACGTAGTCCACTTGCCGCCCACCAGGCTGAACACGACGGCGCCCCGGCCGCCTGCCTGCCGTTCAATCCGGTAGTCCCGGGAAACAAATCCCGGCTGGGTCGCGTCGTGGCGCGGCAGCGGGCGTACGCCGGAAAACGTGTAGACGATCTGCCCGCGGTCAACGGGGACCTCCGGGAAGACGTGCCCGATCAGCTCGAGGAAGTACTCGATCTCCTCGTCCGTGCAGACTGCATCCCGGGCCATGTCGGCGTCCACGTCCGTGGTGCCTACCAGGACCCTGTCCCCCATGGGATAGATCAGGACAATCCGGCCGTCGGTGTGTTCAAAGAAGATCTCCCGGCCCTTGCAGGCATCAAGCAGGTCAGGGTGGTCGAGCACAATGTGAGATCCCTTGGTGCCGCCCATGAAGCGGGACGCCGCCCCCATGGCCTCGTTGGTCAGGTCCACCCAGGCCCCGGTGGTGTTCACAATGACATCTGCGGTGAAGTCGAAGAGCTCACCCGTCAGTTCGTCGCGAAGTTGAACCGTGCTGCCGTTTGTTGTGCTGCCGTTTCCTGCGGGGACTTCGCGGCCCATTGATTGCAGCGAGACGTAGTTGCTGGCCCTGGCCGTGCTGCCTGCCGGGCCTGGATTCGCCAGGCCGGCCTTCTCACCGTCCTGGAGCACGTCCAGGGTGAGACGTTCGGGATTATGCACCGACGCGTCAAAGTAGGTGGCTGCGTACTTGATGCCGGGGTGCAGCCGGGGCAGTTCCGCCAGTGCCCGCTTGCGGCCCCGGAACTGGTGCCGCGGAACCGTGCCCCCGTCGCGGGAGAAGGAGTCGTAGATACTCAGGCCCAGCTTGATCAGGAACGCCCCACGCTCCTTGGGTTTGCCCTGCTGTTTGTGGCTTAGAAACCTCAGCGGGGCGGACATCACGCCGGAAAAGGTGCTGAAAATGGGAATGGTGGTCTGGAGCGGCTTCACGTAGTGCGGCGCGATCCGGATCAGGCGGTTGCGCTCCACCACCGACTCGCGGACCAGCCGGAACTCGCCGTTTTCCAGGTAGCGGATCCCGCCGTGGATCATGTGTGACGATGCGCCGCTCGCTCCCTGGCAGTAGTCGCCGCGCTCTACCAGCGCAACATCCACTCCCTGGAGGGCGAGGTCCCGGAAGGTGCCCACACCGTTGATACCCCCGCCGATGATCAGCACCCTGGCCTGCGGCCGCTCTTTCAAAGACTGGGCCGCGGCTCGCGGCCCAGTCTTTTTCGCAGGCATGCTGTGAGGCTGGCGGGATGAGTCCTTGAGTCCCAAAAACTGCTCCTTGGGTTTAGTCCTTGGGGCTACCTTCGCAGGTCAGCCGCCCTTCTTCAACTATTGTTTGGAGTAATGGAAAATGTAGTCAAGCTCTTTGCACAAACGTGCAGTTTGGATGGCCTATGACGCGCTCCCGCCACTCGGATGCACTCCGGGCTGCACAGATGTATTACCTTCAGGACCTGACCATGGATGCCATCGCCCGGGAGCTTCGGACGTCCCGGTCCACCGTGTCGAGGCTCCTTTCCGCGGCCCGGGAAACGGGCCTGGTCCAGATCCAGATCCGCAATCCGCTGGATACCGGCCCCGAGCTCGAGAGCATGATCAGGCGGGAGTACAACGTGGACGTACACGTGGTGCCGGTCCTGGAGTCACTCAATGAGGCTGAAACCCTTGACCGTGTGGCGCTGCAGGCAGCGCGCACGATTGGTCCGCTGGTGGATTCCAACGCAATCCTCGGCGTTGCGTGGGGCTCGACGCTCAGTGCAGTCAGTAGGCACCTGACCCGCAAGATCACCCACGACACTGTGGTGGTCCAGCTCAATGGCGCCGGCAACATGCACACCACCGGCATCACCTACGCGAGCGACATCATGCGCCGGTTTGGCAGTGCCTACGGCGCGCGCGTGGAGCAGTTCCCCGTGCCCGCGTTTTTTGACCATGCGGCAACAAAGGCCGCCATGTGGCAGGAACGCAGCGTGCAGCGCATCCTTGATCTGCAGGCGCGGATGAGCATCGCCATTTTCGGGGTCGGGTCTGTCGAAGCCGATTACCCGAGCCACGTCTACGCCGGCGGCTACCTGGACGAAAACGACCTCAGGATGCTTGCCCATTCCGATGTGGTGGGTGACGTCGCCACCGTCTTTTTCCGCCGTGACGGATCCTCCGATGGCATTGTGCTGAACGAACGGTCCACCGGCCCGGCCCTCTCACAGTTGCGGCAGGTCCGCCGCCGGATTTGCGTGGTGTCGGGGGCATCCAAGATCAATGGTCTCCGCGGGGCCCTCACTGCGGGCCTGGCCACCGACCTGATTCTCGATGAAGCCACCGCGCGCCGTCTGGTGGGCTTCGAAGGCGTGGCCCCTGCGAATGGGTAAAGTCAGTCCTATGAAACCTTCTCCCCGGCTTAGTCTCAACAACGGTGTGCTGATCGACCAATTGGGGTTTGGGCTCTACAAGGTTCCCGTGACCGACGCCTCCTCACTGGTGTCCATTGCGTTGGGCAGTGGCTACCGCCACTGCGATACGGCCGCCATGTACGGCAACGAAGTTGGTGTGGCGCGGGCCCTCGGCGCAGCGGTTGATTCCGACGGCGGGAGCGGCGGTTCCGGCGAATCCTCGCCGGGGCTCCGGCGTGAGGACGTCTTTGTCACCACGAAGGTCTGGAACGACGACCAGGGGTACGACAAGACACTGCAGGCGTTTGATGCGTCCATGGTCAACCTCGGCCTGGACTACGTGGACATGTACCTCATCCACTGGCCCTGTGCCCGGCGGGGCCTGTTCACGGAAACGTACCGTGCCCTGGAGACGCTGTACCGCGAAGGGAAGGTGCGGGCCATCGGCGTCTGCAACTTCCAGCCCGCACACCTGGACCGGCTGCTGGACAGCGCCGAAGTGGTGCCGGCAGTGAACCAGATAGAACTCCACCCCTGGCTCCAGCAGGCGGAACTGAGGGAGAAGCACAGCGCGCTGGGAATCCTGACGGAGGCCTGGAGCCCCCTGGGCCGCGGGCAGGTACTGGCAGACCCCGTGGTGGTGGCCCTCGCCGCCGAGCATGGCCGGACACCCGCGCAGATCGTCCTGCGCTGGCATGTCCAGCTGGGAAACATTGCCATCCCCAAGGCGAGCTCGGAGGCCCGGATCCGGGAAAACCTGGACGTCTTCGGCTTCAGCCTGTCCGAACGGGACATGGCGGCCCTGGCCGAGCTTGAGCGCGGGCAGCGCACCGGCTCCCACCCTGACAACGTCAACTAGGACCGGGATTCATGAGGACAGCCACCCGCCTGCCGTCTGACGTGCCGGCCTATTTCAGCCCCGGGCTGGCAGCCCGCACCCGCGCCGCAGAAATCGATCTGGACGGCAGCACCGTGGCGTACTGGACGTATGAACCCGTCCAAACCACGGCGGAAACGCGCACCATCCTGGTCATCCACGGGTTCCGCGGCGATCACCATGGCCTGCTCCGGGTGGCGGACCAGCTGCCCGACATGCGGGTCATCATGCCGGACCTCCCGGGCTTTGGCAGTTCTGGCGCCTTCGCGGCAGGAGCGCACTCGGTGGAACAGTACGGCGCATTCATCAGCTCTTTCATGGCGGCACTGGATTTAGGCCCTGACACTGTGCTGCTGGGACATTCGTTCGGTTCGATCATCGCGTCCCATTTTGTGGCCGCGCAGCCAGGGGCAGTTACGCCGCTGATCCTCATCAATCCGATCGCCGCACCGGCCCTGGAAGGTCCCAAGGGCGTCATGACAAGGCTGGCCGTCCTGTACTACCGGCTGGCCGCGCGGCTCCCCCGGCCGCTGGGCCTGGCGCTGCTGCGCAACTCCATGATCGTCCGGGTCATGAGCGAGACCATGGCCAAAACGAGCGACCGGGACCTGCGCCGCTTCATCCACGGCCAGCACCACGCCTACTTCAGTGCCTTCGCTGACCGGGAAAGCCTCCTCCAGTCATTCACGGCATCCGTCAGCGCCCACGTGGCGGAAGTTGCCGACAAACTGACCCTGCCGGTGCTGCTGGTGGCGGGTGAGAAGGATGAGATCGCCACCCTGCCGGACCAGCACCGCCTCGCCGCGCTCCTGCCGGACGGGGAACTCAAAGTCATTCCCGGCGTCGGGCATCTCATCCACTACGAAACGCCCGCGCCGGCCGCCGGTTTCATCCGCAGCTTCCTTAAGGACCACCCCGCGTGAAGATTGTCATCGATGCCCGTTTTACCCGGAACGACCACCACGACGGCATCAGCCGCTATGGGGCAAGCCTGATCGCAGCGACTGCCGGGATCGCGGACGTGTCCATGCTCATCAGCGACCGCCGGCAACTCGCCCTACTCCCGGACGTGCCCTACACACTGATCAACAGCCCCCTGTCCCCGGCGGAGCTCTTTGTGGCCCGCAGGATCAACCCGCTTGGCGCCGATGTGGTGGTCTGTCCGATGCAGACCATGGGCAGCTGGGGACGCAAGTACGGGCTGGTGCTGACCCTGCACGACCTCATCTACTACGAGCACCCCGCGCCGCCGGGATTCCTGCCGGCGCCGGTGCGTGTCCTGTGGCGCCTGTACCACAAGGCCTTCTGGCCCCAACGCCTCCTCCTGAACCGCGCGGACATCGTGGCCACCATCAGCAGCACCACTGAAGCCCTGATGGCCAAGTACCGGCTGACCAGCCGGCCTGTGCGGATCATCGGCAACGCGCCGCAGCCGGCCCAGGAACCGCGGAATCCAGCTGACGGATCCGACCATACGCTGGTCTATATGGGATCGTTCATGCCCTACAAAAACGTGGAAACCCTGATTGCCGGGATGGCCGGGCTGCCGGACTTCACGCTGCACCTGCTGAGCAGGGTCACCCCCGAACGGCGCGCCGAACTGGAGATCATGGTCCCCGCGGGCGCGAAGGTGGTGTTCCACAACGGAGTCACGGACGATGAATACGCGGTCCTGCTCAAACGCGCCACCGCCTTGGTGAGCCTTTCCCGCGCCGAAGGCTACGGGCTGCCGCTGGTGGAAGCGATGTCCCTCGGCACTCCGGTCATCGCCAGCGACATCCCGATCTTCCGGGAAGTGGGCGGCGACGCCGCCTCGTACGTCGACCCCGACTCCCCCGCCGCGTTCGGCGCGGCCGTTGCGAAACTGGGCGACGGCGAGCACTGGCAGGACGTTTCGAGGCGCTCCGTGGCCCGTGCGGGGGAATTCAGCTGGGAAGACTCGGCCCGGCAACTCGTGGATGCCGCCCACGACATTGTGACCGCGCGTTCGCGCGGCAAGCGTCCGCAGTAGCGGATACCCGCTACAGGACGTCCACGCCGTCCAGCCTGACCTGCACCGGCTCCTCAGTGCGCTTTGCAGCAACCGCTGCCTTGGTGGACCGCAACACCCGGGTCACGGCGCCAGCCTGCCCGTAAGGGAAGAACAGCAGGGTGCGGACGTCATCGCCCTGTTTGGCCGCCGCCGGACCCGTGAGCACCACAGGGGCCGGACCAGCGGTCCGCAGTTTAACGCCCGCCGGCGCCAGCTGATGCTCCACGGCTGCCGTGAAATGGACGACGGCGGACCGCGGCCCGGTTACCGACGCAATCCGGACAGCCGGGGGCAACCGGAGTTCCATGCGGAGCTCAAGTTCGCGCCGGGCGTACCCGGCCGGATCCCATCGCAGCAGGGCACCGACGGCGACGCTCTCCGTTGCCGTAATGACCACCAGGCCGCCGTCGGCCGCGGGACGCACCAGCGCTGCGGCATTGAACCAGCGGCGCACTGTGTCCTCGCCGGCCCGCAGATTTTCACGGCGCAGCAGCGAGTCGCCGTCAAGCAGGAGCGCGGCAGCATAGCCCGACTCAGCCACCGGTTCGGCGCCGATCGTGGCCACCACCAGGGCTTTCTCGGTCCCTACCCCCGCCTTGACGTGATCGCCGGAGGACGTGACCACAGCCTTGCCGGGAAACGCGCGGCCCAGTTCCTCCGCGGTCCGCAGGACACCGGTGGCGCCTTTCCGAAGCCTGCGTCCGGAGCAATGGACACACTGCCACTCCGGTGCGGGCGTGGAGCACCAGCGGCATTGCGGAATAGCCGAGCTGGCCCCCGCCAACGCCAGGGGTCCCTGGCAGGACTGGCAGCGGGACGGCTCCCGGCAGGTCTCGCACACCAGCGACGGCGCATAGCCGGCCCGGGCCACCTGCACCAGCACCGGCCCGCGTTCCAGGCCTTCCTTGGCTGCCCGCCAGGCGGCACCGGGAAGCCGGGCCACCAGGGCGAGCGGGTCACGTTCCTGTTCAAAGCTGTCGGCAGTGTTCAGGACGCGGGGAACTGTCCGCCGGACCAGCGCCCGCTCCGCCTCGACCGGCATGGCCCAGCCCGCTTCCACGAGCCGCTGCAGTTCCGTACTCCGGGCATGGCCTGCCATCAGGCACGCAGTGCCCTCCTGGTCCGCGCGGAGCAGCAGCAGCTCGCGTGCGTGCGCGTACGGGGCGCGCTGTTCGATGTGGAGGTCGTTGCCGTCGTCCCAGCAGACCACGAGACCGAGGTCCCGGACGGGAGCGAACGCAGCGGAGCGTGTCCCGATGGCCACCCGTGCGGAGCCGGCGAGAAGGCGCAGGAAATTCCGGTAGCGGGGTGTGGGTCCGTCATCAGCCGTCAGCCGGGCGACGTCGTCTGCCGGGAGCACCTCCAGCAGCGCCGCCTCAAGCTGGTTGAGGTCGCGGTAATCGGGCACCACCACCACGGCGCCACGACCGGAGGCGCGGACAGCGGCAACGGCCGCCGCAATCAGCTGCGGCCACGCAGCCGGGCCGTAGCCCTGGAGCGGGCTGAAGACCGCCCGCGGAGAGCCGCCCTCCTGCAGATGGCGGACGAAGGCGGGACCGTTGCGGTAGCCTGCCCAGCCGCCTTCCCCCGGTGCGCCAGGCACGACGGCGGGGTCACCGGTCGGTGCCCCGGCAACCGTTCCGGCTGTTTCCGGTTCAGGCCGCGGACCGGCCTCCGCCGCAGCTTCGGCGAGGAAGTCCTTCTCCAGCCGTGCCATGCGCGGCGGCACTGCCACCCGCAGCACGTCACTGACAGTTCCCGCGTACCGTGCGGCGACGGCGTTCACCAGGTCCCGCACGGCGGGTGTGAGGACGGCGACCGGAGAGATCACCTTGTGCAGCGGCACGAGGGTGTGGCCGGCGTCGGACTCTGCGATGCGTTCAATAATGAACCCGCCGAGTTCCTGCCCGTTGAAACGGACCTTGACCCGGACGCCGGCCTGGGCGGCCTGGTCCAGTTCGGCCGGCACACTGTAGTCAAAAGGGCGGTCAAGGTGCGGCAGCGACGACTCGACCACTACCCTGGCCACCGGGAGGCGGGGCGCCAGCGGGGGGCCGCTCTGCGGCGGCGGGGCCGGAAACCCTTGAAGCAGGGACGGCTGCAGGGCATCCGGAAACTCAGGCCCGGTGCGGACGCTCTCCGGTGCTGCCATGGCTGCCACCCCCTTTCACCGACCAGCACATCACCTGGCCCTGACATTCTCAGCCGGGGCCGGCGATGGGCTGGGCGTTACCGGCAGGCTAGGCGTTGAAGAAGGCCTTCAGGTCATCCACGCGGTCCAGCCGCTCCCAGGTGAAGTCGGGATCGTCGCGGCCAAAGTGGCCGTGCGCGGCCGTCTTGGCGTAGATGGGACGCTTGAGGTCCAGGGCGTCGATGATGGCGCGCGGGCGGAGGTCGAAGATTTCCGCGATGGCGGCGCTGATCTTCGCGGGGTCCACCGTTTCAGTGCCGAACGTTTCCACGTAGGTGCCCACCGGGCGGGCCTGCCCGATGGCGTAGGCGATCTGGATCTCGGCACGCTTGGCCAAGCCTGCGGCCACCACGTTCTTCGCTACCCAGCGCATGGCGTAGGCCGCGGACCGGTCCACCTTGGACGGGTCCTTGCCCGAGAAGGCGCCGCCGCCATGGCGGGCCATGCCGCCATAGGTGTCCACGATGATTTTGCGGCCGGTCAGGCCGGCATCGCCCACGGGTCCGCCAATGACGAACTCGCCGGCCGGGTTCAGGATGTTGGCGGCGCGGGAGACGTCCAGGTTGGCCGCTGCCAGCACCGGCGCAATCACGAAGGACGCGAGGTCGGCGCGCAAACGGTCCAGGTTGGTACCTTCGGCGTGCTGGCTGGAGATAACCACGGTCTCCACGGAAACCGGCACGTCTTTGTCATAGCCCACCGTGACCTGGGTCTTGCCGTCAGGACGAAGGTAGGACAGTTCACCGGACTTGCGCACTTCGGTGAGGCGTTCGGAGAGCCGGTGTGCCAGCCAGATGGGCGTCGGCATGTAGGACGGAGTTTCGTCGCTCGCGTAGCCGAACATCAGGCCCTGGTCGCCTGCACCCTGGAGGTCGTAGTCGTCTTCCTGGCGGCCTTCGCGGGCTTCCAGCGAGTTGAAGACGCCGCCGGCAATGTCGTTGGACTGCTGGCCAATGGACACGGACACGCCGCAGCGGGCGCCGTCGAAACCGTTGGCCGAAGAGTCGTAGCCGATCCCGAGGATGGTCTCGCGGACGATCTGCGGGATTTCCACGTAGGCGTCGGTGGTGACCTCACCGGCAACGTGGACCAGGCCGGTGGTGGCCATGGTCTCGACGGCGACGCGTGATTCCGGGTCCACGGCAAGCAGCGCGTCGAGGATGGCGTCACTGATCTGGTCGCAGATTTTATCCGGGTGGCCTTCAGTGACGGACTCGGACGTGAAAAGCCGGAGTGCGGAGGGCGTGGCCCCGTGGGTGTGGGGAATGTGCAGCGGTAAAGTCACTCAACTACCTTACTGGTTGGGAATCGGACGTCCGGCCGCGTGTGTCCCCGTGCTAAGGAAAACGCTGTCCGGCTGCCGGTCAGGCGCGGGGTGAAACGTGGTTCAGTTCCTGGCTGACCCTCGTTATCACGGCGGCCGAAACTTCAGTCTTGGACCCGGCCGCCAGCTGTGGTTCGGCGCCGGAACGGGCCAGGATGACCACCGAGTTGGTGTCCTGCCCGAAGACCTTGTCCGTTCCCACGTGGTTGACCACCAGGAGGTCGCACCCTTTGCGCTTGAGCTTCGCCTCGGCGTAGGCCAGGACATCGCCCTGGCTGTCGCCGGTTTCGGCCGCGAAGCCAACGATCAGCTGGTGGCGTCGGGCGGCCTGATGCTCCGCAGCGTGGCGCGCCTCCACCAGCTCCTGCAGGATGTCCGGGTTGCGGACCAGGGTAATGACGGGGTCCGCCGTGTCATCGCGTTTTTTGATCTTTGTGCCGGAGATCTCGGCAGGGCGGAAGTCCGCCACCGCGGCGGCCATGATGACGACGTCGGAATCAGCTGCCGCCGTCAGCGCGGCTTCGCGCAGCTGGAGGGCCGTCTCGACCGTCACCACCTCAACGCCGGCCGGGGCCGGGACGTCCATGTGGGCTGCGATGAGCCTTACGGTGGCACCGGCGTTGCGGGCCGCAACGGCCAGCGCGACGCCCTGCTTGCCGGATGACCGGTTGCCAAGGAACCGGACGGGATCCAGGGGTTCCCTGGTGCCGCCGGCGCTGATGGTCACGGTCCGGCCGGCCAGCGGAAGCTGGTAATCGGACTGGCCCTGGCCGAGGGCCATGGCAGCGTCGAAGATGGCTTCCGGTTCGGGCAGCCGGCCCGGGCCGGAGTCGGCGCCGGTCAGCCGGCCGCTGGCAGGCTCGAGGACGGCGACGCCCCTGCTGCGCAGGGTCTCCACGTTGGCGCGGGTGGCTGCGTGCTGCCACATCTCCGTATGCATGGCCGGGGCGAACAAAACAGGCCCCCGGGCCATCAGCAGCGTGTTGGTGAGGAGGTCGCTGGCCTGTCCCGTGGCGGCGCGGGCCAGAAGGTCGGCCGTGGCCGGTGCCACGACGATGAGGTCCGCCTCATGGCCCAGCCGGACGTGGTTGACCTGATGGACGTCGTCGAAGACGCTGTTGCTGACCGGGTTGCCGGACAGGGCCTCCCAGGTGGCAACCCCCACAAAGCGGATGGCCGCCTCGGTGGGAATCACCGTGACGTTGTGGCCGGCTTCAGTAAAAAGCCGGAGGAGCGATGCGACCTTGTAGGCCGCAATCCCTCCCCCGACTCCGAGGACTATGCGCACGTGACCTCCGTCAACAGGCAGTCTGGCTTACTCTGCGGCTTCGATCGGCGTGGACACGAGCTTGCCTTCGTTGATTTCCCGCAGGGCGATGGACAGCGACTTCTCGTTCAGCTTGGTGTCGACCAGTGGGCCGACGTACTCGAACAGGCCCTCGTGCAGCTGGGCGTAGTAAGCGTTGATCTGACGTGCACGCTTGGCACCGAAGATCACCAGGCCGTACTTGGAATCAGCTACCTTCAGCAGATCGTCGATCGGCGGGTTGATGATGCCTTCAAGGTTCGTGGACACGAATTCTCCAAATTCTAACGGGCTGGCTTATACCGGCTACTGATGCGGGTGCGGGGTCAGCCCCATGAGTGAAACAAGCTCGTCCGCTGCCCGGCGAATGTCGTCATTAATGACGGTATGGTCAAACTCCGGTTCAGCGGCAAGTTCCAGTTTAGCGGTTTCCAGGCGTCGCTGCTGCTCGTCGGCACTTTCCGTGCCGCGGCCCACCAGCCGGCGCACCATTTCGTCCCACGTGGGGGGCGCCAGGAAGACGAACTGCGCGTCCGGAACAGCCTCCTTGACCTGGCGGGCACCCTGCAGGTCAATTTCCAGGAGCACGGACCTGCCGTCCGCGATGGCCTGGTTCACGGTGCTCTTGAGCGTGCCGTAGGTGTTCTGGCCGTGGACGACAGCCCACTCCAGCAGCTCTCCGGCCGCCACCAGGGCTTCGAACTCATCCTTGGTTTTGAAGAAGTAGTGGACGCCGTCCTGCTCACCGGGGCGCGGGGCGCGGGTGGTGGCCGATACGGAAAGCCAGACTTCCGGGTAGTTATCCCGGATGTAGGTGGACACGGTGCCTTTGCCAACAGCCGTCGGACCTGCGAGGACTGTCAGTCCCGGTTTCTTGCTCACATATTCCTTTGCGGCGGTGTATGGATCGACGAAGAGTTATTCGCCCTACTTCTCGTCTATAAAATCTACCAGCGCCTGGCGCTGGTGAATGCCCAGGCCCCGGACCCGCCGGGACGCCGCGATTCCCAGCTGTTCCATAATGGCCGCTGCCCGGACCTTGCCGATGCCGGGCAAGGCCTCCAACAGTTCGGCCACCCGCATCCGCGCCAAGGCATCGTCCGAGGCCGCCGAACTGATAATGTCCGCCGCCGACGTCTCGCCGTTTTTGAGCCGTTCCTTGACCGCGGCACGGGCTGCCCGTGCCGCGGCAGCTTTCTGCAGGGCATCAGCGCGTTCTGACGCGGATAAGGGTCGCAGGCTCATGGAGGACACCCCCGGGAATTTTCAGCTGCGCCCAATGGCGGCCGCCGTTGGACTTGTCCTGAAACTACCCTTTGGTGCCCTTCGAATCAATGGACCCTGGCTTTAACGGTGCAGGCCTGAACCGGACAACCGCAGGTCAGCCCTCAAGAAGTCCGTCGAGCGTCCGCCGGGCCGCACCTTGGATCCCCTGGACGCCGGGACCGGCAGCGAGGATGTCCCGGCTCGAGGTTCCCAGCACCTGCGGGTAGGCCGCACCGAACGTCCGGCGAAGGTCGGCCGGGGTGGCGCCCTGTGCACCCAGCCCGGGAGCAAGGATGGGCCCGCGGACGGCCCTCAGGTCCAGCTGCAGGTCAGCCAGCGCCGAGCCCACCGTGGCCCCCACCACCAGTCCCACGGAGCCCAGGGTCCCGTCGTACCGGCCGTTCTCCGTCGCGGCTGCTTCGGTGATCCGGCGCGCCACCGAATCGATGCCGCCGACGTGCTGGACGGAGGCGCCCTCCGGGTTGGAGGTCAGGGCGAGGACAAAGACGCCCCGTCCGTAGTCCGCAGCCAAGTCAAGGGCCGGCCGCAGCGACTCAAAGCCAAGGTACGGGCTCAGCGTCACCGAGTCGGCGGCAAGCGCCGACCCGTCCCGCAGCCAGGCGTCCGCGTAGGCGGCCATGGTGGAGCCGATATCTCCCCGCTTGGCATCGGCGATCGAGAG
This sequence comes from Pseudarthrobacter sulfonivorans, assembly GCF_024391045.1. GTDB lineage: Bacteria > Actinomycetota > Actinomycetes > Actinomycetales > Micrococcaceae > Arthrobacter > Arthrobacter sulfonivorans_B. The sequence goes on along the minus strand of NZ_JANFCZ010000006.1, from coordinate 101,501 downwards.
CACCTGACCCCGGGCAGCGGCCAGGACTTCCTCCAGCACCGCCATGCCGGCCGACCCGTGGCGCTCGTAAAGCGCCACCTGCGGCTTCACCGCGGCAGCGAGCGAACCCACGGCGTCCAGGACGGTCAGCGAAAACCGCCTCAGCCCGGCGGCGTCGTCGTCCAGTCCCCAGCTCCTCAGCAGCGCGGGGTGCGGGTCAATGCCGACGCATAGAGGGCCGCGGGCGGCCATGGCCGCACCCAGCCGGGAGCCGAACGACTCCCGGCCGGTGGAAGCTGCGGAGCCGGACTCAGGCATGCTGCGCAACCTGCGTTGCGGCGGCCTCCGCGGCAGCGGCCTGCGACGCCACCAGGGCAGCGGCGTGCTCCTGCAGGCTGGTGACCGACCACTCGTAGGTGCGCATCGCCTCAATGGCCTGTACCGCGGCGTTGATTTCGGCCACCGTGGTGATGCAGGGGATGCCGATGGACGTGGCGGCGGCGCGCAGTGCATAACCGTCGCTGCGGGCTTCCCCGCCGGAGGGCGTGTTGAACACCATGTCGATCTCGCCGGCAATGACCAGGTCCGCGATGGTTCCTTCGCCCTCGGCACTGCTGCCTTCGGCGACCTTGCGAACCGTGCTGGCCTGGATGCCGTTGCGGCGCAGGACATCGGCGGTGCCGCCGGTGGAGACAATTTCGAAGCCGAGGTCCGACAGGCGCTTGATGGCCATGATGACGGCACGCTTGTCGCGGTTGGCCACGGACACGAAGATTTTCCCTTCCGTGGGCAGGGCGTTGTTCGCGGCCGCCTGGCTCTTGGCGAAAGCGGTATCGAAGTGCTTATCGATGCCCATCACTTCACCGGTGGAACGCATCTCCGGGCCGAGCAGGGAGTCCACCACCTTGCCTTCAGGCGTGCGGAAGCGGCTGAACGGCAGCACCGCTTCCTTGACCGAGACCGGCGCATCGAGCGGCAGGGTGGAGCCGTCGCCGGTCTCCGGCAGCATCTTGTACGCGCTGCGGAGCTGGTTGATGGTGACGCCGGTACCGATCAGGGCCGCGGCCTTGGCCATCTGCACGCCGGTGGCCTTGGAGACGAACGGTACGGTCCGGGATGCCCGCGGGTTCGCTTCCAGGACGTAAAGCACGTCCGAGGCCAGCGCGAACTGGATGTTGATCAGGCCGCGTACTCCCACGCCCTCGGCGATGGCCCGGGTTGCGGTGCGGACGCGCTCGAGCACGTTGTTGCCCAGGGTGATCGGGGGCAGGACGCAGGCGGAGTCACCGGAGTGGATGCCGGCCTCTTCGATGTGCTCCATGATGCCGCCCAGGTACATGTCCGTGCCGTCGAAGAGGGCGTCGACGTCGATTTCGACGGCGTCCTCCAGGAACCTGTCGATCAGCACCGGGTGGTCCGGGGTGATTTCGGTGGCGTTGGCGATGTAGCGGGAGAGGTTGGGCTCGTCATAGACGATTTCCATGCCGCGGCCGCCCAGCACGTAGGAGGGTCGGACCAGGACGGGGTAGCCGATTTCGTCCGCGATCTTCTTGGCATCCTCGAAGGACACGGCGGTGCCGTTCTTCGGGGCGATCAGCCCGGCGTTGTCGAGCACCCGGGAGAATTCGCCGCGGTGCTCGGCGAGGTCGATGGCCTCCGGGGAGGTGCCCAGGATGGGGACGCCGGCGTCGGCCAGCTGCTGCGCGAGCTTGAGCGGGGTCTGGCCGCCGAGCTGCACGAACACGCCCATGACGCCACCGGTGCGCTCTTCAGCGGCGATGACCTCCAGGACGTCTTCGAGCGTCAGCGGCTCGAAGTACAGGCGGGTGGAGATGTCATAGTCGGTGGAGACGGTCTCCGGGTTGCAGTTGACCATGACTGTCTCGTAACCGGCTTTGCGCAGCGCCATGGAGGCATGGACGCAGGAGTAGTCGAACTCGATGCCCTGGCCGATGCGGTTGGGTCCGGAGCCCAGGATCAGGATGGACGGCTTGGCGTGCAGCGCAATCTCGTCCTCCTCGTCGTACGAGGAGTAGTGGTACGGGGTGTACGCGGCGAACTCGGCGGCGCAGGTGTCCACGGTCTTGTAGACGGGGCGGATGCCGAGGGCCTGCCGGACACCGCGGACCACGGCTTCGGAGTTGTGCGTGAGGGCACCGATCTGCTCGTCCGAGAAGCCGTGGCGCTTGGCGCGCTGGAGCATTTCCACCGTCAGGGAGCCGGCCTTGCGGATCTCGTGGGAGATCTCGTTGAGCAGCTGGAGCTGGTCCAGGTACCACGGATCGATCTTCGTGGCTTCGAAGAGCTGTTCCACCGTGGCGCCGCCGAGCAGGGCACGCTGGACCTGGTGCAGCCGCTCAGTGGTGGGCCGCTTGGCCTTTTCGATGAGCTCCGGGACTTCCCATTCGGGCACGGAGCTGAAGTTAAGCTGCGAGCCCTTCTGTTCCAGGGAGCGCAGTGCCTTCTGCAGGGCTTCGGTGAAGTTGCGGCCCATGGCCATCGCTTCGCCCACCGACTTCATGGTGGTGGTCAGGGTGTTGTCCGCCGCGGGGAACTTCTCGAAGGCGAAGCGCGGGACCTTGACCACCACGTAGTCCAGGGTGGGTTCGAAGGACGCGGGGGTCTTCTGTGTGATGTCGTTGGGGATCTCGTCCAGGGTGTAGCCGAGGGAGAGCTTGGTGGCGATCTTGGCAATCGCAAAACCCGTGGCCTTTGAGGCCAGCGCCGAGGAGCGGGAGACGCGGGGGTTCATTTCGATGACCACCACGCGGCCTGTGTCCGGCTCGACGGCAAACTGGATGTTGCAGCCGCCGGTGTCCACGCCGACTTCACGGATCACGGCGATGGAGATATCGCGCAGGCGCTGGTATTCGCGGTCCGTGAGGGTCAGGGCAGGCGCCACGGTGATGGAGTCGCCGGTGTGGACACCCACGGGGTCGAAGTTCTCGATGGAACAGACAACCACCACGTTGTCGTTCTTGTCCCGCATCATTTCAAGCTCGTACTCCTTCCAGCCGAGGATGCTCTCTTCAAGGAGAACCTCGGACGTGGGGCTGTACTGCAGGCCCTGGCCGACGATCCGGCGCAGATCGGCTTCGTCGTAGGCCAGGCCGGAACCGAGGCCGCCCATGGTGAAGGAAGGCCGGACCACCATCGGGTAGCCGAGGTCTTCGGCCGCCTTCAGGGCCTCGTCAATGGTGTGGATGATGTGGCTGCGTGCCGATTCGGCACCGCAGCGTTCCACCACGCCCTTGAACTTTTCCCGGTCCTCGCCGAGTTCAATGGCGGCGATGTTGGCGCCGATGAGCTCCACGTTGTACTTCTCGAGCACGCCGTTCTTGTCCAGGGCGATGGCCGTGTTCAGTGCGGTCTGGCCACCGAGGGTGGGGAGGATGGCGTCCGGCCGTTCCTTGGCGATGATCTTCTCCACCACCTCCGGGGTGATGGGCTCGATGTAGGTGGCGTCGGCGAACTCGGGGTCCGTCATGATCGTGGCCGGGTTGGAGTTCACCAGGATGACCCGGAGGCCTTCCTCCTTGAGGACACGCAGTGCCTGCGTGCCGGAGTAGTCGAACTCGGCGGCCTGGCCGATGACAATCGGGCCGGAACCAATGACGAGGACGCTTTTGAGATCTGTACGTTTCGGCATTACTTCTTGTCCTCAGTCTTGGAATCGGTGGTGTTCTCTGCGCCGTTCTTGGTGTCCGCCATCAGGTCGATGAAACGGTCGAACAGGTAGGCGGCGTCGTGCGGGCCGGCGGCCGCTTCCGGGTGGTACTGGACCGAGAATGCCGGGATGTCCAGGCATGCGAGGCCTTCCACGACGTCGTCGTTCAGGCTGATGTGGCTGACCTCGACGCGGCCGTAGCGCTCTTCGGGGGCCTGGGTGGCGCCGTCGAGCGGGGCGTCCACGGCGAAGCCGTGGTTCTGGGAAGTGATTTCCACTTTGCCGGTGCGGCGGTCCATGACCGGCTGGTTGATGCCGCGGTGGCCGTAGCGGAGCTTGTAGGTGCCGAAGCCAAGCGCGCGGCCCAGGATCTGGTTGCCGAAGCAGATGCCGAAGTAGGGCAGCTTCTCGTCAAGGACGGAGCGGAGCAGCTTGACCTGGGCATCGGCCGTGGCGGGGTCGCCCGGGCCGTTGGACATAAAGAAGCCGTCCGGGTTGACTGCCTTCACGTCCTCGAGGGTGGCGGTGGCGGGCAGGACGTGCACGCGCACGCCGCGCTCGGCGAAGCGGGTGGGAGTCATGGCCTTGATGCCGAGGTCCACCGCGGCGATGCTGAACCGGGGTTCACCGTCCCAGCCGTGGTCCTTGGGCTCCACCACATAGGCCTTGTCCACGCTGACTTCCTCCGCCAGGCGCGCACCTTCCATGGGGGCGCTGGCCAGGACGGCGTCTACGAGTTCCTGGTCCGATGCCTTGGCAGCCTCGCCGGAGAAGATGCCGGCACGCATGGTCTTGTGTTCGCGCAGGTGCCGGGTGATGGCGCGGGTGTCCACGCCCTGGATGCCCACGATCCCCTGCTCGATGAGCTCCTCGTCGAGGGAGCGTTCCGAACGCCAGTTGGAGGGACGTCGCGCCGCGTCGCGGACGATGTAGCCGGCCACCCAGATCCGCCGGGACTCGGCGTCGTCACTGTTGACGCCGGTGTTGCCGATGTGCGGGGCGGTCTGGACCACGAGCTGGCGGGCGTAGGACGGGTCCGTGATGGTTTCCTGGTAGCCCGTCATGCCGGTGGCGAACACGGCCTCGCCCAGGGCGGTGCCCTGCGCGCCGTAGCTCCTGCCGCGGAACATGCGTCCGTCTTCCAGGACGAAGACGGCGGGGGTGGCTGCTGGTGACGCAGTCTCTGCTTGTGGTGCTGTTTTTGTCACTGCGTGAGGTTCTGTCACTGTCTTACTTTCCACTGGGATCTGCCTGGGGGGCTGCGGCGATCAATTGCTGAAGGGAGTCATAGAGGGCATCCTTGTCGGCGGCCCGTCGGGTCCGGAAGCCGGTGTCCAGGGTGTGGGTACCGAGCTCCCACGTGATGACCAGGAGGCCGTCCTTTTCCACGAATTTGCCGGCCATGCCGCTCTCCTGCCGCACGCCGGTCAGGTTCGCGGCCGGGATGTACACGGCCGGGGCGCCGGAGCGGTCCAGGAGCACGCCATGGGAGTACACGCTGAGCACGGCGTTGGTGCGGATGCCGAGGCTGTGCACTGCGATCCGGTCCAGCCAGTCACCGGCGGTGGTGGAGGCAACGTACTGGCCTTCCGCCCGGGCGCCCGGCACCCCGGGCTCCAGGGGCACCTCGGGCAAGGGGGCGACGTCGGCCTGCCGCCTGAGGCGGTTCCGCCAGCCGAACCCGATCATGAGCAGCACGACGACGATAATCGCCACCGTGCTGACCAGGGAGAGCATTTCGCTGTTCATCAGGAAGCGCCTGCCGCAGCGGCCGCCGATTCCCGGTAGGGGGTGTTGAGCCTGCCGTCGAGGACGGTGGGGTGGCCCTTGTAGAATGTGGCCACCACTTTCCCGGGAAGTTCGAGCCCGGCAAACGGGGAGTTGCGTCCCATGGTGGCCATTTTCGCCGGATCCACCGTCCAGCGGGCTGCCGGGTCCACCAGAATGATGTTCGCCGGTTCACCGGTTTCGAGGGGCCGTCCCTGGTCCGTCAGCCGGCCGATCCCGGCACCCGCGGTGGACGTAACGCGGGCGAAGTCGGCCCACGTCATGAGGCCGGTTTCGATCATGGCGTGCTGGACGACAGACAGTGCAGTTTCAAGACCGGTCATGCCCATGGCCGCCTGCGCCCACTCGCATTCCTTGTGCTCGCTGGGGTGCGGGGCGTGGTCGGTGCCCACCACGTCGATGGTGCCGTCGGCCAGGCCAGCGCGCAGGGCCTGCACGTCGGCGTCCGTGCGGAGCGGCGGGTTGACCTTGTAGACGGGGTTGTAGCTGCGGACCAGGTCATCGGTGAGGAGGAGGTGGTGCGGTGTGACCTCCGCCGTGACGTTGATGCCGCGTTCCTTGGCCCAGCGGATGATCTCCACGGAACCGGCGGTGGAGACGTGGCAGACGTGCAGGCGGGAGTCCACGTGCTGGGCCAGCAGGACGTCGCGGGCGATGATGCTTTCCTCGGCAACCGCCGGCCAGCCGGTGAGCCCCAGGACCGCGGAGACTGCACCCTCATTCATCTGGGCGCCGGCGGTGAGGCGCGGCTCCTGCGCATGCTGGGCCACCACGCCGTCGAACGCCTTCACATATTCCAGGGCACGGCGCATCAGCACCGGATCGTGGACGCAGATGCCGTCGTCGGAGAACATCCGCACCTGGGCGCGTGAATCCGCCATGGCGCCCAGTTCGGCGAGCTGCTCGCCCGCCAGGCCGACGGTTACGGCACCGACGGGCCGGACGTCCACCCAGCCGGCGGCACGGCCCAGGCTGTGGACCTGTTCCACCACACCGGCGGTGTCCGCCACAGGGTTGCTGTTGGCCATGGCGTGGACGGCGGTGAAGCCGCCCAAAGCCGCGGCCCGGGTACCGGTCTCAACGGTTTCGGCGTCTTCGCGGCCGGGTTCGCGGAGGTGGGTGTGCACGTCCACCATGCCGGGCAGCGCCACCAGGCCGGCGGCCTCGATCACGGTGGCGTCCTTTGCGTCGCTGTGCGTGGCCGCCGCGGCGCCCTTGGCGGCGATGACGCCGTCTCGGATGAGCAGGTCTGCGGCGTCGCCGCCCAGGATGGCCGCACCGCGGATCAAGTACGTTCCGTTGTTGTCTGCCATTAGTTGCTCTTTTCTGTGGAGCGGGCTGTGTTGGTGGCTGCGCCCGCAGTGACGGCTGGTTCGCGGGTATCCCCGGCGAGCAGCAGATACAGTGCGGCCATGCGGACCGAGACGCCGTTGCGCACCTGCGAAAGCACGGTGGAACGTGGTGAATCGGCGGCGGCCGCGGAAATTTCCAGGCCCCGGTTCATGGGGCCGGGGTGCATGATGATGGTGTCCTTCAGCCCGAGGCTGTCCAGCGCCTTGAGCCGGTTGTCGTCGAAGCCCCAGCGGCGCGAATATTCCCGGGTGGACGGGAAGAACGAGGCATTCATCCGCTCGCCCTGGACACGGAGCATCATCACCGCGTCCACCCCCTGCGCGAGGGTCTCGTCTATGTTGTAGCTGACCTTGCAGGGCCAGTGCTCGACGCCGATGGGCAGCAGGGTGGGCGGCGCCACGAGTGTGACCTCGGCGCCCAACGTACGGAGGAGCCATACGTTGGAGCGTGCAACGCGGGAGTGCAGGACGTCCCCCGCGATCGCTACGCGCATGCCCTTGAGGTCTGCCCCGATGGACCCGGAGCCGGAGAGCCTGGCCCAGTGGCGGCGCATGGTGAAGGCGTCCAGGAGCGCCTGGGTGGGGTGTTCGTGGGTGCCGTCGCCGGCGTTGATCACGGCGGCGTCGATCCAGTCCGTAGCGGCCAGCCGGTGCGGCGCGCCGGACGCCCAGTGCCGGATCACGACGGCGTCCGCTCCCATCGCAGCGAGGGTCTGCGCGGTGTCCTTGAGGGATTCGCCCTTGGAGACGGAGGAGCCCTTCGCGGCGAAGTTGATGACGTCGGCGGAGAGCCGTTTGGCGGCCGCTTCGAAGGAGATCCGCGTGCGGGTGGAATCTTCGAAGAACAGGTTTACCACGGTGCGGCCGCGCAGGGCCGGGAGCTTCTTGACCTCGCGGTCCCCCACGGCCGCCATTTCTTCGGCGGTGTCGAGGATGCGGATGGCATTGGTGAGGCTCAGGTCCTCGGTGGAGAGGAGGTGTTTCACGCGCCGCCCTCGATAACCACTTCGTTGACGGCGGCCCCGTTGGCGGCGGTGTCTGTTTCCTCCAGGCGGACCCTGACCTTCTCGGCGGAGGAGGTGGGGAGGTTCTTGCCCACATGGTCGGCGCGGATGGGGAGTTCGCGGTGGCCCCGGTCGATCAGCACGGCGAGCCTGACGATCCGGGGGCGGCCGAGGTCGATGATGGCGTCCAGGGCAGCCCGGATGGTCCGGCCTGAATACAGGACGTCATCAATGAGCACCACAACCTTGTTGTCGATTCCCGTGAGCGGGAGCTGGGTAGGGTACGGCGGCCTGGTGGGCTGGTGCGAGAGGTCGTCGCGGAACATGGTGACGTCGAGCTGACCAACTATTGCCGTGGCGTCCACTGTGGGGTCCGCTGCTGCAATTTTCTGTGCCAGGCGAAGTGCCAGCGGATAACCGCGGCGCGGAATGCCCAGCAGGACCAGGTCCTGGGAGCCTTTGTTGGCCTCGAGGATCTCATGGGCGATACGAGTGAGGGCACGGTCAATGTCTGCCTGGTTGAGGACAACCCTGGCTGGAACCGGTGCGCTTGTGACAGAAGTCAACGCTCGTCTCCCCTTTCCCCGCCTCACGGGACGGAATTAAAAAAGGATCATGTGCGGTTCAAAATTACCACATTGGTGCCGGGCATTAGGCTTTCGTCTATGTCCACCAACCCTTACCCGCGGGGACCCGGCCGGGCCGGCGGGCGCGCCGGAGCCCCGGACCCGCTGCCCGGCCAGGCGAACCCGACCTGGATGGGCCGGATCGAACCGGAGTACTACCGTCCCGCGCCTGGCACCTATGCGGCTCCCCTGCCCGCACTGGGGCCTTCGGCGTCCGGCCCTGACGGCAAAGGCAAGCGGTCCGCGGGCCTGCTGGTCCTGACCGTAGGCGGGGCAGCCCTGGCGTTCCTGAGCCTCCTGCTGGTGGTGCCCTTCCTGGTCTCCAGCACCGGGGTTGGCGGCTTCGTCACGGGCTTTGTGGTCTCGCTGATTCCGCTGTCCGCCGTGCTCCTGACGGTGCATGCCATCGACCGGTGGGAGCCGGAGCCCAAACGGCTGCTGTTCTTTGCGTTCACCTGGGGCGCGGCGGTGTCCGTGGCCGTCACGCTCCTGGTCCAGCCGTTCTTCGCACTGACCTTCCAATTCAGTGACAGCGCGGACCTCCGCACCTACATGGCCACCGTCCAGGCACCCATCGTGGAGGAATTCGCCAAGTCCCTGGGCCTGCTGCTGCTCCTGCTCCTGGCCCGGAAGAACTTCGACGGCCCGGTGGACGGTGTGGTGTTCGCTTTCACCATCGCCGGCGGGTTCGCGTTCACGGAGAACATCCTCTACTTCGGCCGGGCCATCGCAGAGTCCGGCAGCCCGGCAACCGGCCTTGCCCAGGTCTTCCTGCTCCGCGGTGTGATGTCACCGTTCGCCCACGCCATCTTTACCGGGACCACCGGCCTCATCATGGGTTTCGCCGCGCGCCGGTGGCACACCGGGGTTTCCGTGCTGGCTTTCTTCATCGGCCTGGTCCCGGCGATGCTGCTCCATAACCGGTGGAACAGCATGGGCGCAGGCTTCCTGGCCGAGTATGTGCTCATCCAGGTGCCGATCTTCGTGCTGGCGGTCGTCGGGATCATCCTCCTGCGTGTGGCGGAGACCAGGCTGACGCGCCAGCGGCTCATGGAGTATTCCGCCGCCGGCTGGTTCACCCCCGCAGAGGTGGAGTTGCTGGCAACACCCGGCGGGAGGCGGACGGCCTTGCAGTGGGCGGCGGGCTACCACCGGCGGCCGCAAATGAGAGCCTTCCTCCAGGCCGCCACCCAGCTGGCCTTTATCCGGCAGCGGATCCTCAGCGGCCGGGACGTCCCGCTGCACCAGGCCGATGAGAAGCATCAGCTGCAGCGGATCCTGCAGCTCCGCGCCGCCGTCGCGGGCTGAGCCGGGCAGTGGCGTGCATGCGAAAGGGGACCAGCCTCCACCATGGGTGGTCGCTGGTCCCCCTGCCGAATAGGCCTCAGGCCAGGAGCGAGGGCTTCAACTGCTGCAGGCGTCCGAGGAGTCCGTTGATGAACGACGGCGACTCGTCAGTTGAGAGCGCTTTGGCCAGTGCCACTGCCTCGCTAACTGCGACGCCGTCGGGGACGTCATCGTTGTAGAGAAGTTCCCAGGTGCCGATCCGCAGGATGATGCGGTCCACCGAGGGCATGCGCTCCAAGGTCCAGCCCTGGGAGTACGTTTCCAGGAACTCGTCGATGGCGGTCTGCTGTGAGACGACGCCTTCCACAATTTCCAGGGTGTACGGGTTGATGATCTGATCGGTCTTTTCCCGCCGTGCCCGCAACACGTCAAACGCCGAAGCCGAGCGCTGCTCAGCTTCGAAAAGTATATCCAGTGCCCGGTTCCGGGCCTTACCGCGGGCGCTCACTACTCGCTGACCCGGCCGAGGTAGCTTCCGTCGCGGGTGTCAACCTTGACCTTGGTGTTGTTCTCGACGAACAGCGGAACCTGGATTTCGTATCCGGTTTCCAAGGTTGCCGGCTTGGTCCCGGCCGAGGAGCGGTCGCCCTGCAGGCCCGGTTCCGTGTACGTGATCTCCAGGACAACGCTCGGCGGGAGTTCGATGTAGAGCGGGTTGCCTTCGTGGATGGCAATGTTGACCATCTGGTTTTCCAGCATGAAGTTCGTGGCGTCGCCAACAGTTGCACCGGAAACGGTGATCTGGTCGTAGTCAGCGGTGTCCATGAAGACGAAGTCTGCACCGTCCTGGTACAGGTACTGGTAGTCGCGGCGGTCAACCGTAGCGGTTTCGATCTTGAGGCCGGCGTTGAACGTCTTATCCACAACCTTGCCGGACATCACGTTCCGCATCTTGGTGCGGACGAATGCGCCACCCTTGCCGGGCTTGACGTGCTGGAATTCGATGACGTTCCAGAGCTGGCCCTCGAGCTTCAGGACCGTGCCGTTCTTGATGTCGTTAGTGGTTGCCACTGGTTTCCTCTGGTTTCTTAAGTCTGGTGAGTTGTCAGACGTTCTATGCCGGCCAGGCATGCCGAACGGCCCGCCAGCGCGTGTTTGTCAAAAATCCAAGAACTATTCTACCGGTAAATCCAGCGCACTCCGCGTCGGGTGACGGCCAGGGCTCTCAGCTGGCGAGGTCCAGGACGTCGCGCGCCCGTTGGAGGGCCACTGCGGACGAATAGATCTGGGCTGCGTCGGCCGCCTGCGACACCCGAAGGTCAAGCGCCCGGGAAAAGGCGTCCACGGCAGCAGCGGCGTGTCCGGCGGCAAAGTGCGTCTTGCCCAAGTACTGCTGGATAAGGGCTTCGCGGTCCGTTCCCTGGAACTCCGCCAGCAGTTGCTTGAACAGCTCCACGGCACGGTCGGAACGGTGGGAGATGCGCAGCACCTCTGCTTCGAACGCACGCAGGCGGAAGGACTCGGGGTCCTTGAAGCGCGCTTCCGCCAGCAGTTCGGCTGCTTCGGTTGCATGCCCCTCAACAATGAGGACGTAGATCCGGTCTGCCGGGTCGGCTGATGCTTCCGCCGCCGCCCGGCAAACATCCTCGTTGATGATTTCCGGCAGCAGCGTCAGCGGGTTGATCCGGATCCCGGGGAACCCCGCTTCGGGCCACTCGCTGGTGCCTGCCAGGTCGCCCTGCATCAGGAGGCGATTTCCTGGTAGGCGGCAAAGAGCAGCGACGTGTCCGGGACATCCAGGATGCCTGGCTTGGCGATGCCGTCGAGGACCACAAAACGGAGCAGGTCCCCGCGCGATTTCTTGTCACGGCGCATGCCGTCCAACAGCCCCTGCCAGCGGTCCTTCCGGTACGTGACCGGAAGCCCCAGGGTTTCCAGGATGCTGCGGTGGCGGTCGGCGTCAGCGTCACTGAGGCGGCCCACACTGCGGGCAAGCTCGGCCGCGAACATCATGCCCACCGACACTGCCGCCCCGTGCCGCCATGAGTAGCGCTCCACCAGTTCAATGGCATGGCCAAGCGTATGGCCGTAGTTCAGGATTTCCCGCAGCCCGGATTCCTTCAGGTCTTCCGAGACCACCTTCGCCTTGACGGCGATGGCACGCTCGATGAGTTCGCGCAGGGCGTCCGAGCCGGGATCAGTGGCAGCCGCGGTATCCTTTTCCACGATCTCCAGGATGGCCGGGTCCGCGATGAAGCCGCATTTGATGACTTCCGCCATTCCCGAAATGATCTCGTTGCGCGGCAGGGTCTTCAGGGTATCCAGGTCCACCAGGACTCCGGCCGGCGGGTGGAAGGAGCCCACCAGGTTCTTGCCCTCTGCCGTGTTGATGCCGGTCTTGCCACCCACCGAGGCGTCCACCATGCCGAGCAGGCTGGTCGGCATGTGGATGACCTTCACGCCGCGGAGCCACGTGGCAGCCACAAAGCCGGCGAGGTCGGTGACGGCGCCGCCGCCCACGGCCACGATGGCGTCGGACCGGGTGAAGTCGTTCTGGCCAAGCACCTGCCAGCAGAAAGCCGCAACCTGGATGTGTTTGCCTTCTTCGGCATCCGGGATTTCGGCAGTCAGCGAGGTGAAGCCCGCGGCGGCGAGTTCATCGCGGACGGTATCGCCTGTAAGGCGCAGCGCGCGCGGGTGAATCACCAGCACCCGCCGGACCCGCTCACCCAGCAGGGCTGGAACGTCACCGAGGAGGCCACGGCCCACAACGACGTCGTAATTTTCCCCCGCGGATTCGCCGGTGACTTTGATGACGGTTGAATCGACGCTCACTTTTCAACTTCCTGTTTGGCGGCCGCGTACTCACGCAGCGCAACTTCAAGCCGGTGCCCCAATTCGGTGATCGAACCGTGGCGGACGTCCAAAACCAGGTCGGCCAGCCGTTCGTATACGGGTTTCCTGGTGGCAAAAAGAGTGGTCCAGCGGGCCATGGCATCGCCGGCCAGCAGCGGCCGCACGGAGTTCCGGGCGATCCGCGCAGCCACGGTTGCTTCATCGCATTCGAGGTAAACCACGGTGCAGCGGGCAAGGACCTGCTGTGTTCCGGAGTCGAGCACGGCCCCGCCGCCCAGCGAAATCACCGAGGCGTTGTCTTCCGCCCGATCCACTGCCGCGGCCACCGTGCGGGCTTCAATTTCCCGGAAGGCATGCTCTCCGCGGCCGGCGAAAATTGATGCGATGCTGCCGTGGGCGTCCACGATCAGCGCGTCGGTGTCGACGAACGGCACGTCAAGGCGCTTGGCGAGTTCGCTGCCTACGGCGGACTTTCCCACCGCCATGGGCCCGATGAGGACGACGGTGCGGTTGCCCGGCACCACGCCTTTACTTCCGCGGGGCACTAGTGGCCGATCGAGTCCAGGGAGGCCGGAATGCTGTCCAGGTAACCCTTGATATTGCGTGCGGTCTCCGCCACCGAGTCGCCGCCGAACTTTTCAGTGACGGCTTCGGCGAGGACCAGCGCCACCATCGCTTCCGCGACAACGCCGGCGGCCGGCACGGCACAGACGTCCGAGCGCTGGTGGTGGGCCTTGGCTGCCTCGCCGGTGCTGACGTCGACGGTCTTGAGGGCCCGCGGGACCGTGGCGATGGGCTTCATCGCGGCGCGCACGCGCAGGACATCACCGATGCTCATGCCGCCTTCGATGCCGCCGGCCCGGTTGCTGGTGCGGATAATCTTTCCGTCCGCGTCCTTGACGATTTCGTCGTGGGCCGCTGAGCCGCGGCGGGCGGCCGTCAGGAAGCCGTCCCCCACTTCGACGCCCTTAATGGCCTGGATCCCCATCAGGGCGGCGGCGAGCCGGGAGTCGAGCCGGCGGTCCCAGTGGACGTAGCTGCCCAGTCCCGGCGGCAGGCCGTAGGCGAGGACTTCCACCACGCCGCCCAAGGTTTCGCCTTCCTTGTGGGCAGCATCGACTTCGGCCACCATGGCGTCGGAGGTTTCACGGTCGAAGCACCGCAGCGGATCTGCGTCCAGGGCGATGACGTCGGCAGGAACAGGCAGCGGCCGGCCTTCCGGAACGGTCACACTGGCGATGGAGACAGTGTGGCTGACCAGTTCAATTCCCAACTGCTTGAGGAACTGTGAGGCCACGGTGCCCATGGCCACCCTGGTTGCAGTTTCCCGCGCGCTGGCGCGTTCCAGCACCGGACGTGCTTCGTCGAAGCCGTACTTCTGCATGCCGGTAAAATCTGCGTGGCCCGGGCGGGGCCGGGTCAGCGGTGCGTTGCGTGCCTGGTCGGCAAGAACTGCCGGGTCCACGGGGTCGGCCGCCATGATCTGTTCCCATTTGGGCCATTCGGTGTTTGCCACCTGGATGGCCACGGGTCCGCCCTGCGTGAGGCCGTGGCGGACGCCGCCCAGGATGGTGACCACGTCCTGTTCGAACTTCATCCGGGCGCCCCGGCCATAGCCCAGGCGGCGGCGTGCCAGTGAATCGGCGATCTGTCCGCTGGTGAGTTCAACACCGGCGGGGACGCCTTCAATAATTCCCATCAGAGCCGGCCCATGGGATTCTCCGGCTGTCAACCAACGCAACATAATTTCCATCCTGCCATGTATGGCTATCAGAACGCCCGTCGGGGAAGGCCGACTGAGTCACACATCACATCTATGACTGCCGCGTTAACGTCATCACCGCGCCCGGTGAACAGGCGCACTTGTTCCACCGCCTGGTACAGCAGCATTTCCAATCCCGGCACCACTGCACCGCCGCCGGCCTGCCACACCGTGGCAATCCGGCTGGGCCACGGGTCGTAGGCCACGTCGAGCAGGACACCGTGCGTTCCGGTGCCCAATCCGGCGATCTGGTCAGCCAGAACGTCAGCCGCGCGCGGCGGAAGCGTGGAAATTACGACGTCGGCACTCGCCGTGGGAGTGGCGGCTTCGGTCATGGGACGGACGTCGATGTCAAGGCCGACGCCTGCGGCGGCGGCCCGCGCTTCGGCGGCCCGGGACGTGTCCCGGACAAACACCTGCGCGTGGGCGGTGCCCAACTCCTGGAGTGCGGCGACGGCGGCAGCCGCCGTTCCACCCCCGCCCAGGACTACAGCGGAGGGACTCGCCACCACTCCGGCGTTGAGGACCGCATTCACGATTCCGGCGACGTCCGTGTTGTAGCCGACACGCAGGACAGACCCGCCGGTCTCTTCAAAGGCGACCGTGTTGACTACACCCAGCGTGCGGGCAACCCCACGGACTTCGTCCACTTCGGCGACCATGCCGGCTTTCAGCGGCATGGTCACCGAAAGGCCGCGCCACCCCTCCTGGTTTCTCACCCGCTGCATAAAGCCCGGCAGCGCCTGCTCGGTCAGGTCCACGGCCGTGTAGCCGATCTCGACCCCCAGCTTGGCATAGGCAGCCAGGTGCAGTGCAGGGGATTTGGAGTGGCTGATCGGATGGCCCAGGACGGCAGCCCTCAGGCTCATGTGCAGCGGCCCACGTTTGCCTTGCACCACGTGTTGTACTGCTCGACATACGCATTGTGCTCAGCCAGGGTCCTGGAGAACTTGGTTTCCTTGGTGTCCAGGTTGATGGTCACCCAGTACAGGAAGTCGTTGGCCTTCGGCTTCGCGGCAGCATCGATGGCTGTCTTGCCGGGCGAGCCGATGGGGCCGGGCGGAAGGCCTGGGTTGGCGTACGTGTTGTAGGGGTTCGACTTGTCCTGCCGTTGTTCGTCGGTGAAGTTAAAGCTCTTCGTGCCGAGTCCGTAGGTTACGGCCGAGTCAACCTGCAGGTATCCGTTCGTCTGGTCGTTGGGCTTGAGCCGGTTGTAGATGGCGCCGGCCACGTCGCCGTACTCGGCCTGGCCGCCCTCGGCCTGGACGATGCTGGCGACAATGACTGCCTCGTACTGCTTCGCGGCGTCGGTGATGCCCTGCGCCACGAGTTCGTCGATGGTGGTCTTCACCAGGGACTGGAGAATGTCCTTGGCCGGGGTCCCGAGCGGGAAGCGGTACTCCCCCGGGTGCATGTAACCTTCAAGGTTCTTAGCGTTGGCCGGTAGGCCGAACTGCTGCGGGGAATCGCTGAATTGCTTCAACTGCTGAACTTTGATGCCCGATCCTTCGGAGATCGCCTGCAGTGATTCATCGATTCGCAGGCCTGCGCTCAAGGCGAAGTAGATGACCTTGGTCTTATCGTGGCCCAGCAGCACGTTCACGGCGTCCGAATTCTTCATCTCCGATTTGAAGGTGAAGTCCCCCGGGGAAAGTGTTCCGCCGGAAGCCGCAAACGCCTGGAGGAACGTATCCGCGTTGGCCACCACTTTCCCGGATTCGAGTTTGGTGGCCACCGAACGCATTCCCTCACCGGGCTGGACCGAAACCTGGACTTCACCGCTGCCCGGTCCGGGATAGTCGCTCGCTTTATCGTTGCCCAGCAGGGGCTTCAGGAACTGTGCTCCCACGGCGATGGCGGCCACGAAAACCACGAGCGTCAGCAGAAGGGCCAGGAGGCGGCGTCTGCGCCGGACCTTCTTCGAGGGTTTTGTCACCACGGAGCTTCCCGCTGCACTCGCGAGCAGGCCGGCATCGGCGTGGTCGTCCGGGTGGGCGTGGTGGGGGTCGTCAATGTAGTGCCCGTGGGGGTCATCGACGTAGTGCCCGGTGTGGCCCTGCTCGTCGTAATGGTGGCCCTCGTACTGGTCACCCTCGTAATGCCCGCCGTCGTAATGGTGTACCTCGTCGGGGTGGGCGTAGCCCGTGGGGTGTCCTTCATAGTGCTCGGCATCCTGGGCGTCAACAGCCTGGCCAGCATCCGTGTGGTACTCCGGCACGGTGGCCGGGACCTGGTGATGCATTTGCGTGGGCGCATCGTCCTGAACGGAGGGTGGAATGTCCGGCTGCGTGGGAACTGCCGGCTGGGGAGCCTGGACAGGGTCGACCACGGGCTCTGCAACGGGTTCGGCCGCCGCATCAGGCTCACGGTCCGGCGTCGGCGGTGCAACCGGTGATACCAGCGGCGGTGCAACCGGTGGTGCCACGGGCTGCGGCGCGGGAGCAGGTGCGTCGAAGCCGTCACGCTCCTCGAAAGCATCAGAGTCCTGCAGCGGCAGGTCCTGACCGGTTTGGTAGGCCTGCTCCGGCACCGCATTGGTGTCCTGGGTGTGCTTCTCCAATGCGCGGAGCTCTTTTCGGGTCAGCGGCCTGGCGCCATCATGACTGGTGGCGCCTGAGGCGTCATCGTTATTGGACGGGCTCACTGTAGCCTTCCGTGTTCTGGGATCGAGACGTGCCGTCGGAGGCGGAGGTGTCAGCCTGGGGCGACCCGCCTGTTCCGGAAGGCTGCTGACGGGGCGGCGCGCTCACACGGCTCCCCACATCAGTGCCTCGGGCTTTTTGCATGTCGATGGCGTGTTGGAGGATGCCCGCCGCTGCAACCTGATCAACCACTTTACGGTGATTGCGGCTGCTCATGCCAGCCTCGTGCAGGTTGCGATGGGCCGTGACACTGCTGAGCCGCTCGTCCACCAGGTTGACGGGGACTTCCAGTCCGCGTCCGGCAAGCTCGGCCGCCAGCAGCTCGGCGTAGTCCGTGGCCATCCTGGCGGAGGCGTGCTCCTCCCCTTTCATGGTCCGGGGAAGCCCCACAATGACCTGGACCGCGCCGAGTTCCTGCGCGAGCGAGGCAATGACGCGGACGTCTGAGTTCTTCTTGGCGTTCCGGTCCAGCGTCTTAAACGGCGTGGCCAGGATGGCATCCCGGTCGCAGATCGCCACTCCCACCCGGACGGTGCCGACGTCCACCCCCAGTTTGATGCCCTGGGGGTAGTCGGCGGCCGAAGCGCGTTCAGTCACGGGTTCCCTAGCGCCGGGAAATGGCGTCCACGACGGCGGCAAGCGCCGCGCCGACCTTGGTGGCGTCGGTGCCGCCGCCCTGGGCCACGTCGTCCTTACCGCCGCCGCCGCCGCCGAGGATCCCTGCGGCGAGACGAACCAGGGCGCCGGCTTTTACGCCCGCTTCCCGAGCGGCTTCATTGGTTGCCACCAGGATCATGGGACGGTCGTTGCTCACGCCGGCCACAGCCACCGTCGCGGCCTCGGATCCCAGCCTGCCGCGCAGGTCAAGGGCAAGGTTGCGGACATCGTCGGCACCGCCGATCTGGCCGGCGTCGTGTGCGATGACCTTGATGCCGGCGGCATCCCGGGCCGTGCCCACAAGGTTGGCCGCCGCAGCCGCGAGCTGCTCCTTCCGGAGGCGGTCCAGTTCCTTTTCGGTGGCCTTGAGCTTGTTGAGCGTGCTGGCGATCCTGTCGGCGAGCTGGCCGGAGGGAACCTTGAGCATCTCCGTCAGTTCGGTCACGAGGGCGCGCTCGGCGGCAAGGTGGCGGAACGCGTCCATGCCCACAAAGGCTTCCACGCGCCGGTTTCCTGAGCCGACGGACTGTTCGCCGAGGAGCGAGAGGCTGCCGATCAGGGAGGTGTTGGCCACGTGGGTGCCGCCGCAGAGTTCACGGGACCACGCGCCGTCGATCTCCACAACACGCACTTCGCTGCCGTAGTTTTCGCCGAAGAGGGCCATGGCGCCCAGGGCCCTGGCCTCTGCAAGGCCCATCACCTTGGTGTCCACCCGGAAGTTGTTGCGGATCGCCAGGTTGGACACCTCTTCGATTTCCGAGCGCGTGGCGGTGCTGAGGCCCTCGCCCCAGGCAAAGTCGAAGCGCAGGTAACCGGCCTTGTTGAAGGAACCACGCTGGGTGGCCTGCGGGCCGAGGATCTGGTGCAGCGCGGCGTGGACGATGTGGGTGCCGGTGTGCGCCTGTTCGGCGGCATGGCGGCGTTCACGGTCGACGGCGGCACGCACCAGCGAGTCCGAGCCAATTTCGCCTTCGCGGACAATCGCCTTGTGCACGCTCAGGCCCTTGACGGGCCGCTGGACGTCGAGCACCTCAACAACGAAGCCGTCACCCGTAATCAGGCCCGTATCGGCGGACTGGCCGCCCGCCTCGGCGTAGAACGGAGTCTCGTTGAGGACCAGTTCAATTTCGTCACCGGTGGCGGCGTGGGCAACGCGCTGGCCGCCGCTCAGCAGGCCACGGACGCGGGACTCGCCGTCGAGCTCTTCGTAGCCGATGAAGACGGTCTCGCCCTCGCCCAGCATTTCCTGGTAGGCGCTCAGGTCGGCGTGGCCGCCCTTCTTGCCCTTGGCGTCGGCCTGGGCACGCTGGCGCTGTTCAAGCATGAGGGCGCGGAAACCGGCCTCGTCCACCTTGAGTCCGGCTTCCTCAGCCATCTCCAGGGTCAGGTCAATCGGGAAGCCGTAGGTGTCGTGGAGTGCGAATGCGTCGGCGCCGGACAGCGGCGTGCCGGCGGCCTTGGAGACCGTGACAGCATCCTCAAGGCGGGCCGTGCCCGACGCAATGGTCCGCAGGAAGGCGCGCTCTTCGGCGTAGGCGATCCGGCTGATGCGGTCGAAGTCCGTCTCCACGATCGGGTAGACGCCCTTCATGGCATCGCGGGAGGCGGGCAGCAGGTCCGGCAGGCATGCCTTCTCGACGCCGAGCAGGCGCATGGAACGCACGGCGCGGCGGATGAGGCGGCGCAGGACGTAGCCGCGGCCTTCGTTCGATGGCGTCACACCATCGGCGATGAGCATCAGGGCGGACCGGATATGGTCGGCCACAACACGCATCCGGACATCATCCGTGTGGTGGGGATCATCCGCCGTTTCGGCTGACGTGTACTCCCGGCCGGACAGTTCGGCGGCCTTGTCGATGACGGGCCGGACCTGGTCCGTTTCGTACATGTTTTCGACGCCCTGCAGGATCATGGCAAGGCGTTCCATGCCCAGGCCGGTGTCGATGTTCTTCTTGGGCAATTCGCCCACGATGTCGAAGTCGTCCTTGGAACGGACGTTGTCGATCTGGTACTGCATAAAGACGAGGTTCCAGATTTCGACGTAGCGGTTCTCATCCGCGAGCGGGCCGCCTTCGACGCCGTAGGCCGGTCCGCGGTCGTAGTAGATCTCGGAGCAGGGGCCGGCGGGGCCGGGCTGGCCGGTGTGCCAGTAGTTGTCGGCCTTGCCCATGCGCTGGATCCGCTCTGCGGGGACGCCGGTGTTTTTCAGCCACAGGTCGCGGGCTTCGTCGTCCTCCTGGTAGACGGTGACCCACAGGAGTTCCGGCGGCAGGCCGTAACCGCCGTCGGCAACGCTCGTGGTGAGCAGTTCCCAGGCGAACTTGATGGCATCTTCCTTGAAGTAATCGCCGAACGAGAAGTTGCCGCACATCTGGAAGAAGGTGCCGTGGCGTGCTGTCTTGCCCACTTCCTCGATGTCACCGGTGCGGATGCACTTCTGGATGCTCGTCGCACGGGAGTAGGGGGCCTCTTCCCGGGCAGTCAGGTACGGAATAAACGGGACCATGCCGGCGACGGTGAACAGCAGGGAGGGGTCGCTGGAAACCAGGGATGCGGAAGGCACCGCGGTGTGCCCCTTGCTGACAAAAAAGTCGATCCAGCGCTTGGTGATCTCCTGCGACTTCATGAGCTGATTTCATACCCTTCTTGGGTCACGCATTTCTGGTGCGTGACAGTTTGATACAGGCAGCAGTTGGGCAAGCCGCAACCACTGGTCTAATTCTCTCGCGTTTTTGCGGCCCTTAGTGCCGGGCCGCATCCTGCGCTGAAACGGCCGGGGATTCGACGCCCAGTGCCGTGCGGAGGTCGGTTTCGCGTTCGTGCATTCCGGACCGTACGGCGTCGGCGAAGTCGTAGAGGCCGTCGGCCATGCGGCTCACGGCCCGGTTCAGGCCTTCGGGCCCGAGGTTCGCTTGGGCTTCAGTGAGCTTCCGGAACGCGATGACTCCGATCGCGACGCCGATTCCCATCCAGACAAGTCGTTTCATGTTCAGTTCTTCCGGTGGCTAGCGGCTGCGGCGGCCGGCCGCGGGCTTCTTGCGGTTGGCCAGGGCGGTGCGGACTCCGTAGCTGAACGCAGCCACCTTGATCAGGGGCGACCCCACCGTTGCGGCGACGAGGGAGGACAGTGCGGAGAGATTCGCGGACGCATCAGAAACGTTGGAGGCGATGCCGTCCACTTTTTTCAGCTGCTGGTTGGTGGTGGTCACGGTGGCGGTGACCTCGTCCATCAGGGGCGTGGCGCCGTCACTTATGGAACGGATGGAAGTGCGTATTTCTTCCAAGACGCTGCCCAGCTTCAGGATGGGTACCGCAAGCAGCAGCACCAGGAGCGCAAACACCCCGGCTGCGATCAGGCCGGCAATATCGCCACCAGACATAGACGTTCATCTCCTTGAAACTGACGTGGATCTCTTCCCACCGCGCACGCTGCATTCCTGCGTTCCGCAGATGTCCCCCAAGTACCTTACATACAAAGAAGCCCGTGGCGCTTGCCACGGGCTTCTTTGGATACGCTGCTGGGATTTAGCGTGCGTAGAATTCGACGACGAGCTGCTCTTCGCAGGTTACGGGAACCTCGGAGCGCTTCGGGCGACGGACCAGGCGTGCCTGCAGGGCGTCAAGCTTGACATCCAGGTAGGCGGGGACGGCCGGCAGGACGTCGCGGTGCGCGCCTGCTGCTGCAACCTGGAGCGGAACCATGGTTTCGCTGCGGCTGTGGACGTGAACCAGCTGGCCTTCGCCAACGCGGAAAGACGGGCGGTCAACGCGGACGCCGTCAACCATGATGTGGCGGTGCACAACCAGCTGGCGGGCCTGGGCGATGGTGCGGGCGAAGCCTGCACGCAGCACGAGGGCGTCGAGACGCATTTCGAGCAGTTCGATCAGGTTTTCACCGGTCAGGCCCTTGGTGCGGCGTGCTTCTTCGAAGGCACGGGTCATCTGGGCTTCGCGGATGCCGTACTGGGCGCGCAGACGCTGCTTTTCACGCAGACGTACGGCGTAGTCGGAGTCCTGCTTCTTGCGGGCACGGCCATGCTCACCGGGGCCGTACGGGCGGCGCTCCATGTACTTGGCGGCCTTGGGGGTCAGAGCAATGCCGAGTGCACGCGAGAGGCGGGCTGTACGGCGAGCACGAGTGTTGTTAGCCACTTGTGTCCTTCCAATATCTGCGGTGTGTCAGTGTTACTGGCCTCCACGATGGAGAGCATCGGCCAACCGCTGCCTTTTGCTACTGGGCACAGGGCAACCCCGACATGAAGCAGTGAAAACTGAAAAATGTGGGAGATTGCGTCCGTGCCTTGCCAGACAACGAACCATCTTAGCAGGGTTGGCGGGCACTCTCCCACCCGGCCCTGTCCGGGTCCCGTTCCGCCCGGCACTGTCCGGCTCAGCTGCCGCGTCCCGCTCAGCTGCCGCGGATGATCTTCCGCAGCCGCTCCAGCCGCACGGCAATATCGCGCTCCACCCCGTTGCCGGTGGGTTCGTAGTAGTCCCGGCCCACCAGGTCGTCCGGCGGATACTGCTGCGTGGCCACGCCATGCGGAGCATCGTGGGCGTACTTGTACCCCTTGCCATGGCCCAGCTGCTTGGAGCCCGGGTAGTGCGCATCGCGCAGGTGCGCCGGAATCCCGTTGCCGAGTCCGGCCCGGACGTCGGCGATGGCCTTGTTGATGCCCATGTACGCGGCGTTGGACTTTGGTGCCGTGGCGAGGTGCACCACCGCCTCCGCGAGGATAATCCGCCCCTCCGGCATGCCGATCAGCTGCACCGCCTGGGCGGCGGCTACTGCTGTCTGCAGTGCCGTGGGGTCGGCCATGCCCACGTCCTCGGCGGCAGAAATCACAATGCGCCGGGCGATGAAGCGGGGGTCCTCCCCCGCCTCGAGCATCCTGGCGAGATAATGCAGCGCGGCGTCCACATCGGAGCCGCGGACCGATTTGATGAATGCGCTGGCCACGTCGTAGTGCTGATCGCCCGCCCGGTCGTAGCGCACGGCGGCCACATCCAAGGCACGTTCGGTGTGCTTGAGCCCGATGGATACTGGCGAGTCCCCGCCGGCGTCGTCGGCGTCGCCGAACGCAACACCCGAGGCTGCTTCCAAGGCAGTCAGGGCACGCCGCGCGTCGCCGCCGGACAGTCTGACCAGGTGGGCCAGGGCCTCGTCGCTGAGCTCCACTTTCCCGTTCAGGCCACGCTCGTCCGCCACGGCCCGCTTAAGGAGTCCTTCAATGTCCGCGTCGGTGAGCGGCTTCAGGGTCAGCAGCAGGGACCGGGACAGCAGCGGGGAGACCACCGAAAAGGACGGATTCTCGGTGGTTGCCGCCACAAGCACCACCCAGCGGTTCTCCACCCCGGGCAGCAGCGCATCCTGCTGCGCCTTGTTGAAACGGTGGATCTCGTCCAGGAACAGCACCGTGGTTGTTTTATAGAGGTCGCGTGCAGTCAGGGCCTCGTCCATCACCCGCCGTACGTCCTTGACGCCGGCGGTGATCGCGGAGAGCTCCACGAACTTCCGCCCCTTCCCCTTGGCGATGACATGCGCAAGGGTCGTTTTGCCGGTCCCCGGGGGACCCCACAGGATCAGGGAGCTGGGTCCCGCGGGACCCACTGCGTCGGTGCCGGCGGCGAGCTGCCGCAGCGGCGAACCTTGCCCCAGGAGGTGCTGCTGTCCCACCACGTCGTCGAGGGTGCGTGGCCGCATCCTGACAGCCAAGGGACTGCGCTGCGCAGCGCTGCGGCTTGCCCCGGCGTGGTGGGACGATGACGGTTCGCTGTTGTCGCCGTCGTCGTCGTCATTGCCGGGCCCCTGGCCGAAGAGATCATCCACATAGATAGGCTACTCATAGTTCAGCTTCTCCAATCCGCACGCTCGCAAGGGACCACCATGACCGCTCGCAGCGCTGACGGCGTTAGCCGCCAGGGATCAGCCCGTGCGGGTTCCGTGCGGACGGCCTTTGTGCCGGGGTCCCGGCTTGCGGGGTGGGTGGAACGCTTCGGCGCGGCCCATGGCGGGTTCCGGCTCAGCGAGGACGACGACGGCGTGCGGCTTGCAGCTGCCGACGGCGCCTTTGCGCTGCTCCAACCGCCGTGGCCGCCTGACGGGCGGCCGGGGCGTGGTGGCGACCCGCTGGAGCGGCTGGCCTCGGTGGCCGCCCAGCCCCGGACCGCCGCGCTGGTACTGGTGCGCCGCGGCGGCTACGGGATCGCCGTGGCCAGCGAGGGGGTCCTCCTGGCCGGAAAGACCGGGTCGACTTATGTGCAGTCCCGCTCCGCCGCGGGTGGTCAGTCACAGCAGCGGTTCGCCCGGCGCCGGGCTAACCAGGCGGCCGGGCTTGTGGAGAAAGTCGCGGTCCGGGCCGCTGCAGTCCTTGGTGGCCACGTGGTGGAGTACGTCGCACCCGGCGGGGACCGCACCCTGGCCGGCCTCGTGCTGGAACACCCGGCCATGAAGGCTTACGCCGGCCGGTCCAGGCTTGCGTTCCTGGACGTTGCCGACCCCAGCGCAGCCGTGCTGAAAAAGGCCGCGGCCGACGTCTGCTCGGTGCGGATCCAGGTAACGGACGCCGGTTAGCGGCGCGGAGCGGGTTCCCGGTGGTTCAGCGGCGCGGCGCGGCCTTCGCGGACCGGGGGTTTTTAGGTCAACGTCCAGGAGCGCTTTGACAGGCCGTACCAGAATCCGTCGATCGCAGTCTGGGCACGGAGTTCACCGGAGCCGTAGGCGGCACCCAGGGCAACGTAGAGCGGCGCCCAGTGTTCGCTGCGGGGGTGGGCCTGCCGGGCGGCGGGTGCCTTGTTCAGGAAGTCCAGGATGGCGTCAACGTCACCGCGTGCCATGGCTTCTTCCGCCCAGTGATCGAATTCGCTGGAGGCAGCCGGCGGGGCGCTGTCAGGGCCGCCGGCAGGGTTGAACCAGCGCAGGTTATGCGTGGTGAAGCCCGATCCGACGATGAGGGTGCCGCGTTCGCGCAAAGGTGCCAGCGACATGCCAAGGTTGAACAGGCCCTGCGGATCCAGCGTTGGCATGGACATTTGGACCACCGGAACATCCGCTTCCGGGAACATTTCCTTGAGCGGGACGTAGGCTCCATGGTCCAGTCCGCGGCTCTCATCGCGTTCCACGTGGTGGCCGTGGGTGGCGACCAGCCGTTCCACCTCCGTTGCGAGCTCGGGAGCCTGCGGAGCGCCGTACTGAACTTCGTAGTACCTCTGCGCAAAGCCGCCGAAGTCATAAACCAGGCCCGGATCCCGCTGCGTGGCGCTGAGCGTCACGGGGGCATTTTCCCAGTGCGCCGAGATCATCAGGATGTCCTTGGGCTTGTCAAAAGTGCCGGACCAGTCATGAAGCTGCCGGGTCCAGGTGGCGTCGTCGGCAAGCGGCGGGGCGCCATGGCTGAGGAAGAGAACCGGGGGCTGGGCAAGTGTGGATGTCATGCTGCAATCGTAGCGTACTTTAGTTGAACCTTCAAGCAACTCCTAATGCTGGTTTTGCTGGTCATCGCGGGAAGTCCCAGTCCTGCTGAGGCGCGCGAGCCCTTTGGAGTCGCCCTTGATGTGCCGGAACCATAACCCTTCCGTGACGCGTGCTGCGCCCGAACAGTCAGCAGCCGGTCAGGTGCCGCTTCGGCCGGTCCTGCCGGTACAGATAGCGGCCTGCTTCCACGAAGCCGGCGCCGGCGTAGAGCTGGCGGGCTCCATGGTTCGCGGCAGTGACCAGCAGCCAGTAGCCGGCCAGCTGCCGCGCTTCTCCCTCGCAGAGAAGGGTCTGCATGATCCGGCGGGCGTGGCCGTGCCGCCGGAGATCCGGGCGGGTGGCCATGCAGTAGATGCCGCCATGGTTCCCGGCACCTCGCGGGAGGGCGAGGCGCCCCACGGCGGCGGGAACGCCGTCGTCGGACCTCACCAGCGCGTAGACCGACGGGCAGCCGGTAAGGATGGTGCGGGCGGTGGCCAGCCCGGCGGGGCCTCCCCTGCCGTCCACCCGCCACCAGAGGTCCAGCCACTCGGCGGAGGGTTCGGTGGAAATTTCGACGGCGGATTCCGGCGCCCCGGGTTGCTGCACCGGGTGCCCGGGCATAACGCCTGCAGTTTCCGCTTCAAGCCACATCACCAGGGTTTCGGACTGCCGGGTGAAGCCTTCCCCGTCGAGAACTGCATTAAGGGCCGCAGAACGGGGGTCGTCGAACACCTGGAAGATCAGCGGCAGCCGGCGGTCCCGATACCAGTTCCTTGCCGCCCGCAGGGCCACGTACTGGGCGGAGGAGTCGCTACCCTGCTCGCGGGCCCAGACCGAGTTGGCGCGCTGCGTCACGCCGGACGCGGCACGCAGAACCCATCCATTGGATTCCGCGCGGTCGGGAGCCGGCCACGCGGAATCCATCAGCAACGCCAGGGCGTGAAGCGACGGGGCGTCCACGGCGAACCACCTTTCAGATGCGAAAGGCTCCCCGGGTGCGAACTGATCCAGTTCCTCCTCCCGGGGAGCCTCTCCTATGCAGGGCCTTGGTTATTCGGCCTTTTTGGGCTCTTCGGATTTGGCCTGGGGCTTGAAATCAACGCCTGCCTCCTTGCGCTGCTGCGCCGTGATGGGCGCCGGAGCCTGGGTCAGGGGATCGTAGCCGTTGCCGGTCTTCGGGAACGCGATGACGTCGCGGATCGACTCCACACCGGCCAGCAGGGCCACCACGCGGTCCCAGCCAAAGGCGATGCCGCCATGCGGAGGGGCGCCGAACTTGAAGCCCTCGAGCAGGAACCCGAACTTGGTCTGGGCGTCCTCGCGGTCCAGGCCCATCAGTTCGAACACGCGCTCCTGGACGTCGCGTTCGTGGATACGGATGGAGCCGCCGCCGATCTCGTTGCCGTTGCAGACGATGTCGTAGGCGTAGGACAGTGCGGATTCCGGTTCCTTGTCGAAAGTGTCCAGGAATTCCGGCTTGGGCGAGGTGAAGGCGTGGTGCACGGCCGTCCACTTGCCTGCGCCCACGGCCACGTCACCGGAGGCAACAGCAGCAGCGGCCGGCTCGAACATCGGCGCGTCGACCACCCAGCAGAACGCCCAGTCCGCGGGGTTGATCAGGCCGGTGCGGTGACCGATCTCCACGCGGGCGGCACCCAGCAGTGCCCGGGCAGCGGTCTTCTCACCGGCGGCGAAGAAGATGCAATCGCCGGGCTTGGCGCCCACAGCGTCGGCAAGGCCGGCGCGCTCGGTGTCGGTCAGGTTCTTCGCCACGGGACCGGCTAGTTCGCCGTCTTCCTTGAACAGCACGTAGGCCAGGCCCTTGTGGCCGCGCTGCTTGGCGAATTCCTGCCAGCCGTCCAGGGTGCGGCGCGGCTGGGAAGCACCGCCGGGCATCACCACGGCGCCCACGTACGGGGCCTTGAAGACGCCAAAGTTGGTGTCTTTGAAGAACTCGGTGAGCTCGGTCAGTTCCACGCCGAAACGAAGGTCAGGTTTGTCCGAGCCATACCGCGCCATCGCGTCAGCGTAGGTAATGCGCTGGATGGGCGTCGGGATTTCGACGTCGATCAGCTGCCACAATGCCTTGACGATGTTTTCGCCCAGCGAAATGATGTCGTCCTGGTCCACGAAGCTGGCTTCGATGTCCAGCTGGGTGAATTCCGGCTGGCGGTCGGCGCGGAAGTCCTCGTCCCGGTAGCAGCGTGCGATCTGGTAGTACTTCTCGAAGCCGCCCACCTGCAGGAGCTGCTTGAAAAGCTGCGGGGACTGCGGCAGTGCGTACCAGGAACCCGGCGCCAGGCGTGCGGGCACCACGAAGTCGCGGGCGCCTTCCGGCGTCGAACGCGTCAGCGTGGGGGTCTCGATCTCGACAAACCCGTCCTGGTGCAACAGCTCGCGGGCAACACGGTTGGCTTCGGAGCGAAGGCGTAGGTTGCGGGCGGGGCCCGGGCGGCGCAGGTCCAGGTAGCGGTGCTTCAGGCGTGCTTCCTCCCCCACCTCGACGTGCTCATCGATCTGGAAGGGCAGCGGATCGGAGGTGTTCAGGATGACCACCTTGTCCGCCATGACCTCGATGGAGCCGGTGGCCAGCGCCGGGTTCTCGTTGCCCTCGGGGCGCTGGGAAACCGTGCCGGTGACTTGCAGGACGTACTCGTTGCGCAGGCCGTGGAAGACCTCTTCTTCACGGACCACAACCTGGGCCACGCCGGACGCATCGCGGAGATCCACGAAGGCCACTCCACCGTGATCGCGGCGACGGCCCACCCAGCCGGCCAGGGTGACGGTTTGTCCAATGTGCTCGGAGCGAAGGGATCCGAGGTCATGTGTGCGCAGCACAGCACGCCTTTCTGAAGGAGACAGCGGGAAAACTAAGACTTAAAGATGCATAGGATCATTCCGGGAACAATCCCGTTCGAGTTTACCCGCTGGAAAGGTCCCGCTCCCCCATGAACCCGCATCAACAGCTTCAACGGAGGCTCGGCGTGTTTGACGCCACCTCCATCGGACTCGGTTCGATGCTGGGCGCCGGCGTGTTTGTGGTCTTCGCCCCGGCGGCCGGCCTGGCAGGAAATTTCCTGGTCCTCGCCGTCCTGCTCGCGGGCGCCGTGGCCTACTGCAACGCGGTCGCCTCCGCCGAACTGGCGGCGCGGTACCCGGCAAGTGGCGGCACCTATGTCTATGGCCGGAAGCAGTTGGGCGAATGGCCCGGCTTCATCGCCGGGTGGGGTTTTGTCAGCGGCAAGACTGCCTCCTGCGCGGCCATGGCGCTGACCTTCGGCCACTATGCGGCGCCGGATTTTGCCCTGCCTGTTGCCGTAGCGGCCGTGGTTGCCCTGACGGTAGTGAACTTGTTCGGCATCACGCGGACAGCGCTGCTCACCCGGGTCCTGCTGTGCCTTGTGCTGGCCACTCTGGTCTTCGTGGCGGTAGCCGCCGTCGTCGGGCCACACCCTAACGGCGCCGCACCGGGCGCCGGCGGACCCGCGGCAGGAAGCTTCTCTGCAGTCGGGTTCTCTGCGGGAGGGCTCGGGGGCGTGCTGCCCGCGGCCGGCCTGATGTTTTTCGCCTTTGCCGGGTACGCCCGGATTGCCACGCTGGGCGAGGAGGTCAAGGATCCGGCGAGGACCATTCCCCGCGCCATCCTGGCAGCCTTGGGCGCCGCGTTTGTCATCTACCTGGGACTGGCGCTGCTGCTCCAGGGCCATCTTGGCGATCAACTGGCGGCAAGCACCGCTCCGCTGCTCGACGCTGTGACCCATTCACGGCTTGCCGCCGGTGCCCCGCTACTTCAGGCCGGCGCGGCGGCGGCATGCCTGGGCGCGCTCCTGGCGCTCATCACCGGGGTGGGCAGGACCACGCTGGCCATGGCCCGGGAACGGGACCTGCCGGCACCGCTGGCGCGGGTAGGCGGGCGGCACACGGTGCCGGTGACCGCGGAACTCACGGTAGCCGCCGTCGTCATCCTGCTGCTCCTGACCACTGATGTGATGACTGTGGTGGGCTTTTCCAGCTTCGGCGTGCTGATCTATTACGCCGTCACCAACGCTGCCGCCTTCACCTTGGAGGTGCACTCGCCCCACGCGCCCAAGTGGCTCAACGTGGCCGGCTTCGGCGGCTGCCTGCTGCTGGCCTTCACCCTGCCGCCATCGTCCGTACTGGGGATGGCCGCCGTCCTGGCCGCCGGTGCGGCCGGGCGCTTCCTGGTGGTCAGGCGGCGCCGTCGCAGGGCACTTTGAGGGCCGGGACGGCCGGATCACGTGCCGACGGCGGCGTGCCCGTGCCGAAGTGCCCCGCGACCGCGCGTCCCTGAGGGACGCCGCTCAGGCCTGAGGCGCCGCTACCGCCGCGGGTGCAGTGATCACCTGGACGGTGAGGTCTTCCGACGGCGGCGTCCAGAGTTCCGGAAACGCAGCCACTTGGTCCCCGGACCGGATGTCTTTGACCTGGTGGTTGCCGTCGTCGTCGGTGAACCAGACGAACGGGATGCCGCGGCGGTCCGCGAACTTGATCTGCTTGCCGAACTTCTCCGCCTTGGCCGCTACTTCCGTGGCAATGCCCCGGCTGCGGAGCTGGGCGGCAACATCCTGCGCGGCACCCCAGCTGTCATCGTTCGTCAGGGCAACCAGCACCGCCGTGGGGACGGACCGTGAGGCCTTGGCCAGGTCCTGGCTGAGGATTCGGGACACGAGGCGGGTGACGCCGATGGAGAGGCCGACGCCGGGAAACTTGCGGTTGCCCTTGCTCGCCAGGGCGTCGTACCGGCCGCCGGAACAAATGGAACCGAGCTGCTCATGGCCCACCAGCACGGTCTCCACCACGGTGCCGGTGTAGTAGTCCAGTCCGCGGGCAATGCTGAGGTCCGCCACGACCTTGCCCGGCGCGCGCTGAACTGCGGCGTCAATCACCTGTTCGAGTTCGTTGAGGCCCTCCTCGAGGAGCTCGTTGGTGACGCCCAGTGCACGGACCTGGCCCACAAACGTGGTGTCTTCCGTGCGGATCCCTGCCAACTTCAAGGCCAGCTGGGCCTGTTCGTCGGTTGCCCCCAGTTCGGCCTTAAGCAGGTCGGCAACTTTGGCGGGGCCGATCTTTTCCAGCTTGTCGATGCTCCGCAGCACGCCGGCGGTATCGTCCAGGCCGATCCCGCGGTAAAAGCCTTCGGCGAGCTTGCGGTTGTTGATGCGCAGGCGGAAGTCAGGGATGGGCAGGGCGCTCAGGGCCTCGGCAATGACCAGGGCGATTTCCACGTCGTAGCGGAAGGGCAGCTCGCCGTCGCCGACAACGTCAATGTCCGCCTGGGTGAATTCCCGGGCCCGGCCTTCCTGCGGGCGCTCCCCGCGCCATACTTTCTGGATCTGGTAGCGCCGGAACGGGAAAGCCAGGTAGCCGGCATTTTCGACAACGTAGCGGGCAAAAGGCACCGTCAGGTCGAAGTGCAGTGCGAGGGCGTGGGGATCGTGCTTTCCGGCCCTGGCCTCCTCACCTTCGTCGTCCTGCAGGCGGCTGAGCCCATACACCTCTTTGTCGATCTCGCCTTTGCGCAGCAGCTGGCCCACGGTTTCCACGGCCCGGGTCTCGATCGAGCCGAAACCGTGCAGCTCGAACACTTCGCGGAGGGTGTCCAGCACGTGCAGCTCCACCAGCCGCTCCTCGGGAAGCCACTCGGGGAATCCGGACAGGGAGGCGGTGCGTGCCATGGTGGATGTTCTCCTCTTGATGAAGGCGTCGGGACTCTGCCCGGCGTTCGGCCCGAAACGGGCCAGGAACGGCGGCTGTCCAGCAACTCATGCATAAACTATGTGCGGCAGTCAGTTTATGCGTCATCCGCCTGCATCTCTAATACGGTGTCGGAGGGCGCACGAAGCTGGTGCCAGATCATTGTGTCCGGGAGCTGATTGTCCGGCCGCAGACCGACTTACAGGAGGACCCTTGGCGGCCAGTTCACGCAGTGCCCGCGAAGCCAAACGCCGTGTCCAGCAGATGGAGGCAAAGCGCGAGCTGCGGCGGGACCAGGAATCGCGGCGCAAACGCGACAACTTCATCGCCGCCGGTGCCGGAGCTGCCGCCGTAGTGCTCGCCGTCGTCCTTCAGTTCACTGCCTTTGCCGGTAACCCCACCGAAGACGAGTTTGCCGCGGCCGAGGCCGGGTTGAACCCTTCCTCCGCGTCCCCGACACCCTCCGCGCCGCCCACCAACGGGGCAAACATTCCGTTGCCCGAAACGGCCGCGGGGAAGGTTTTCACCGGCGAGCTTGCCCTGAACCGGGGCAAACTCAGCGTTGAACTGGACGGCACCAAGGCGCCGCAGGCGGCCGCCGTCTTCAAGTCCCTCAGCGATGAGGGCTACTTCACCGGCAAGACCTGCCACCGGCTCACCACCGCTGAAAGCTTTGGTGTCCTGCAGTGCGGTTCCGCCGATGGCAAGGGCGGTGGGAATCCCGAGTACACGTGGGGGCCGCTGGAGAATGTCCCGGCTGACAACCTATACCCGGCTGGCACCATCGCCGTGGCGAGGACATCAAACAATGCCTACGGTAACGGCACACAGTTCTTTATTGTCTACAAAGACACCACAATTCCGGCCGATACTGCAGGCGGTTATACGGTGGTGGGCAAGGTGACGTCCGGGCTGGATGTGGTTACCGGCATCGCGGCGGCGGGAGTCACACCCGGCAGCAGCGACACGGACGGCGCGCCAGTGGAACCAGTCACGATAGACTCGGTCTCTCTGAAGTAGGAAGCCCGGCCTTGCGGCTGCGGTGCGGTATGTGAGTATTTTCCTCCAAGCGAAAGACTTTTAGCGGTGACAGACAGTCAGAAATCCGACGAAACAGCAACAGACCTGACCGAAGCGACGGCCCCCCGAGCTGAGCAGGCCGTAGCTGACCAGGCAGTGCCCGGTGAGGCAGTAGCTGAACAGGCTCCGGCGCCTCAGGAAGGGGACGCGCCCGAGGCGCCCGAAACCGGGCAGGTTCAGGCGGCGCAGGCTGAAGCCCCGCAGGCGGACGTCCCGCAGGCTGATGTCCCGCAGGCTGAGACGGCGCAGGCTGAGGCAGCGCAGGACACCGTTGCCGAACCCGCGGCTGCGCAGCCCGCGGCTCGCGTCCCCGCTCCCCGCCCTGCACCGTCACCGGCAGCCTTCGCCGCCCGGCCCAAGCCGGCCGCCGCTGCCCCCGCCGTAGCCCCGGCACCCGTTGCCTCCGCCACCTCTCTCGCTGAAGCCGCACGCTGGGGCCGCGTCGAAGGTGATGGCCATGTCTTCCTGACCATTGATGGCCAGGAACACCCGGTCGGGCAGTACCCGGGCGTCAGCAACGATGAAGCCCTCGGGTATTTCGCGCGGAAGTACGACGACATCGTGGCGCAGGTCCTGCTCCTCGAGCAGCGCATCAGTTCCAAGGCTCCCAGCACCGACATGCAGAAGACCGTAACGCACCTGCGCGAACAGCTGGCCGAGCGGAACATGGTGGGTGACCTCCGGTCCGCCGAAGCACGGCTTGATGCCGTGTCCGCCCAAATCACCGAGCTTGAGAAGGCCGAGAAGGCGGAGCACGACGCCGTGCGCACCGCCGAACTGGCCGCCCGCGAGGCAATTGTGGCCGAAGCAGAGGAAATCTCGGGCCAGGATCCTTCCCAGATCCAGTGGAAGACCTCCAGCGCCCGCATGAACGAGCTCTTTGAAAACTGGAAGGCGGCCCAGAAGAGCGGAGTCCGGCTTGGCCGCAGCAACGAAGACGCCCTGTGGAAGCGGTTCCGTGCCGCGCGCACGGTCTTTGACCGCCACCGCCGCGCCTATTTCTCCCAGCTTGACAGCACCAACTCGGCCGCCAAGTCGGCCAAGGAAAAGCTCATTGCTGAAGCTGAGGCCCTGTCGTCCTCCACGGACTGGGGATTCGCCGCGGGCGAGTACCGCCGTCTGATGGACGAGTGGAAGGCCTCACCCCGGGCAAGCCGCAAGGACGACGACGCCCTCTGGGCCCGCTTCCGCGCCGCCCAGGACGTCTTCTTCACGTCCCGGCAGGCAGCCAACGAGGAAATCGACCAGGAGTACGCGGCGAACCTCACGGTGAAGGAAGCCCTCCTTGTTGAGGCCAACGCCATCCTGCCCGTCAAAGACCTTGCTGCCGCCAAGAAGGCACTCCAGTCCGTCCGCGACCGGTGGGAAGAAGCCGGCAAGGTACCCCGCGCCGATATGGGACGGATCGAAGCAGGCCTCCGCAAGGTGGAGGACGCTGTCCACCACGCCGAAGAGGAGAACTGGCAGCGTTCGAACCCGGAGACCAAGGCCCGCACCAACAGCGCACTCTCGCAGCTGGAAGCAGCCATCGCCGGGCTCCAGGACGACCTCCAGAAGGCGGAGGAGGCCGGCGACGAGCGAAAGATCAAGGCCGCACGGGAAGCCCTCGAGGCCCGGCAGGCCTGGCTGGACCAGATCCAGCGCTCAGCGAGCGAACTGGCCTAGGAGCGAACTGGCCCAGAAGCGAGAGGGCCCAGAAGCGAGAGGGCCCAGGCCCACCAGCGCACCGCCCGAAACAGGCCCGGTTCCGGTTATCCACATAACCGGAACCGGGCCTGTTTCATTTGTGCACCGAGGCGGCAGGATGGGTGGATGGCCACCCCGTCACCTCCCCCACACCCGGACCTCTACTCGCCGGGGTGCCCCTTCACGTGGCCGGAGCTCCAGACCCTTGCAGCGGACGGTGTCCTGGCACAGTTCCACCAGCATGGCTATACGCTGCCTGATGTCCGGGTCTCGGCCCAGCTCCGGGCCAGGGCGGCAGCCAACGCCGTCCCTGCGTCCGTCCGGCAGCGGGTGGTGGCAGGCAGAATGACGGCGGCCTGGATCTACGGTTGCGCTGAGGAGCCGGACAAGCTGGCCTTGCTTGTGGATGCCAAGCGGCGGATTTCCAGTCTTCGCAACACCCGCGGCTGCACCCTTCATGAAGTCCGGCTTGGCCCCTTTGACGTGGTCAGCATGGGAGGGCTGATGGTGTCGAGCCCGCTCCGGACCGCGGTGGACATCGCACTACATGTGGACGCCGGACGGGCCCTGCCCGCCCTGGCAGGGCTGCTGGCCCGCCCGGAGCAGGACGTCCGGCTCCGCCTGCTTGTGCTGGCTATCGAAGCCACGCCAAGGGTTCCGCATAAGCGGTCCGCCCTGGAAAAACTTGCGCTGCTAGCTCCGTCGCTTGTTCCCGGTAGTCCGGTAGACGTCAAACACGCCATCAATGCGCCGGACAGCGCTCAGGACGTGGCTGAGGTACTTCGGGTCACCCATCTCGAAAGCGAACCGTGAGATTGCCACGCGGTCGCTGGAAGTATTCACGCTGGCGGCCAGGATATTGACGTGGTTCTCGGACAGTACCCGCGTCACGTCAGAGAGCAGGGACTTGCGGTCCAGCGCCTCCACCTGGATTTCCACGAGGAAGACACTCGACTGGGTGGGTGCCCAGTCGACGTCCACGATCCTGTCCGGCTGGTCCTTGAGGTCGGAGATGTTGGTGCAGTCCGTCCGGTGCACCGAGACCCCCGAACCACGGGTGACGAACCCGAGAATGGGGTCCGGCGGAACCGGGGTACAGCAGCGGGCCAGTTTCACCCAGACGTCACCCACGCCACGGACCACCACGCCGGAATCCGAGAACTTGGTCTTGGCCACCTGGGTGGGGATGCTGACTTCGGTGATGTCGTCGTCGGCGCTCTCGCTGCCGCCCAGGCTTTCGACGAGCTTCTCCATGACCGACTGCGCGGACGTGTGCCCGTCACCTACACCGGCGTAAAGTCCCGAGATGTCAACGTACTTGAACTCGGCGGCCACGGCGGCCAGGGCCTCGTGCGTCATCAGCCGCTGCAGCGGGAGGTTCTGCTTCCGCATCGCCCTGGTCAGCAGTTCCTTGCCGCGGTCGATCGCTTCTTCGCGGCGTTCCTTACTGAACCACTGCCGGATCTTGTTCCGAGCACGGGCGCTCTTGACGAAGTGCTGCCAATCCTGGCTGGGGCCTGCGCCCTCGGCCTTGGAAGTGAAGATTTCCACCCAGTCGCCGTGGTTCAACTCGCTGTTCAGCGGAACCAGCTTGCCGTTGACCCGGGCGCCGATGGTGCGGTGCCCCACTTCGGTGTGGACGGCGTAGGCAAAATCCACCGGAGTGGACCCTGCCGGCAGGGCCATCACCTCGCCCTTGGGCGTGAACACAAACACTTCACGCGCATTGATCTCAAAGCGCAGGGAATCCAGGAACTCGCCCGGATCCGAGGTTTCCTGCTGCCAGTCGACCAGGGACCTCAGCCACCCCATGTCGCCATCACGGGGACTCCCCGGACCAACGGCAGTACGGTTGGGCTGATCCTTGTACTTCCAGTGCGCCGCAACGCCGTATTCGGCGCGGCGGTGCATCTCGTGCGTGCGGATCTGGATCTCCACGGGTTTGCCGCCAGGACCAATCACTGTGGTGTGCAGCGACTGGTACATATTGAACTTGGGCATGGCTATGTAGTCTTTGAAACGCCCCGGCAACGGGTTCCAGCGCGAATGCATGGTGCCCAGTGCCGCGTAGCAGTCGCGCACGGAGTCGACCAGCACACGAACGCCCATGAGGTCATTGATGTCGTCGAAATCCTTGTCCCGGACAACCATCTTCTGGTAAATCGAGTAATAATGCTTGGGCCGTCCGGTGATGGTGGCCTTGATCCGCGCCGCGCGGAGGTCCTCGGTGATCTGGTCACGGATGACGCCCAGGCTCTTTTCCCGTTCCGGCGTGCGGTCCCCCACCATCCGGACAATCTCTTCGTAGACCTTTGGATAAAGGGCGGCGAAGGACAGGTCTTCAAGCTCCCATTTGATGGTGTTCATGCCGAGCCGGTGAGCCAGGGGCGCAAAGATCTCCAGCGTTTCCCGGGCTTTCCGGGCCGACGACTCGGCGGAGACAAACCGCCAGGTCCGGGCGTTGTGGAGCCGGTCAGCGAGCTTGATCATGAGGACCCGGATGTCCTTGGCCATGGCCACAACCATTTTGCGGACGGTCTCCGACTGGGCGGCCTCACCGAAGCTGACCTTGTCCAGTTTGGTGACACCGTCCACCAGCATGGCAACCTCAGGGCCGAAGTCCTTTTTGAGGTCCGCCAGCGTGTACGGCGTGTCCTCAACGGTGTCGTGAAGCAATGCGGCGGCCAGGGTGGTTCCGCTGAGGCCCAGTTCAGCCAGGATGGTGGCTACGGCAACAGGGTGGGTGATGTAGGGATCGCCACTCTTGCGCTTCTGCCCGCGATGACTCTTCTCCGCAACATCGAAGGCGCGCTGGATGAGGTCGAAATCCTCTTTGGGGTTGTTGGCCCGGACCGTCCGCAGCAGCGGCTCCAGGATTGGTGAGTAGGTGGTGGCGCCGCGGCCCGTGAGCCGGGCCAAACGCGAACGTGTACGCTCACGACGCCCGGGAAACGTTGGCCGCGCGCCGGAATTGTCCACCGGCACACCCGCTCCCGGGCGTGCCGAAGCCGTCAGCCCGGCCTGGACTCCGTGGCCCGGTTGACCGTCACCATTTGCCATGGGCAACGATGCCGAACGTTCTTCCAATGAAGCACCCCTCACGACCCTAATAATTACCCCAGTCTATTCCCCCGGCCGTTCAGTTCCGTAACCCGTCCTTAAATGCGGAAGGGCCGGGTTGCGTCGGTATTCCGACGCAACCCGGCCCTTGGTGGCGCGTGCTCTCAGGCCCCGGCGGGCGCTGACAGTTCCTGGGCGCCTGCAGCGTTCTGTGCCCGGCGCTGTTCAACCTTTTTCGCCTGCTTGATGAGGTCAGGTTCATTCTGCCGCAGCGCGGCGTACATAGGCGCCGCCACGAAGATCGTGGCGGTAGTGCCAATCAGGATCCCGACGAACAGGGCCAGGGACAGGTCCCGCAGCGTGCCGGCTCCCAGCAGGCCTGCGCCGATGAAGAGGATGGCACCCACCGGCAGGATGGCCACCATCATGGTGTTGATGGACCGGACCAGGGTCTGGTTCACGGCGAGGTTCACTTCCTCAGCGAAAGTCCGGCGCGTGGAGGCATTCAGATCGGCCGTATTTTCCCGGATTTTGTCAAAGACCACCACGGTGTCATACAGCGAATAGCTGAGGACCGTCAGGAACCCGATGATGGCCGACGGCGTCACTTCAAAGTCACTGAGGGCATACACGCCGGCGGTGATGAACATCGTTACGAGCATTGCGGTCAGGGCTGACACCGACATCTTCCAGGTGCGGAAGTACAGTGCCATCAGCACCGCAGCCAGGGCCACGAAGACGAGCAGGCCCATCAGCGCCTGCTTGGTGACATCCGCACCCCACGTTGGTCCGATGAAGGTTGATGTCACTTCGTTGTCCGTGACGCCGTAGGCCGTGGCGAGGCCGGCCTTGATCCTGAGGGTTTCATCGTCAGAGAGCTTGTCGGTCTGGATCCGCATGGTGGTGCCGGCAACATTTGCCACGCGCGGCACGCTGCCGGCCACCACGTCTTCGACGACCTTTTGGCCCAGGCCCGAGTCGGTGTCCTTCACGTTGGATACCGTGAACTCGGAACCGCCGCGGAATTCGATGCCGAGGTTGAATCCGCCCTTGGCCACGGGGATGAGGATGGACAGGGCGACTGCGACGATGGCGATGAGGAACCAGATCTTTTTGGCTCCCACAAAGTTGTAGGACCGCTTGCCCGTGTAGAGCTCGTTACCGAAAGTGGCAAAGCTGGACATTACTTGGTCTCCTTGGCTGCGCTCTTGGAGGAGCCTGTCAGCTGCTCCTGCTTTTCCGCGAGGCGGCGTTCCGCGATGGTCATGCGCCGTTCAGCTTCAGCCGCGGCCCCGGTGTTCTTGGCCCGGACGACGGCGGGTTTGGTGTCCGGGGTGCGCAGCCGGCCTGCACCGCGGTAGAGCGGCACGGCACCGAGCCGCTTCGGGTCAAGGCCCGAGAACGCGTGGCCTTCCCCGAAGAACCTGGTGCGCGCGAGCAGCTGCAGCGTGGGGTGGGTGAACATAAAGACCACGATCAGGTCCGCAATGGCAGTCAGGCCCAGCGTGAACGCGAAGCCCCGGACGTTGCCCACGGCCACGAAGTAGAGGACCAGCGCGGCCAGGAGGTTGACTGCCTTGGAGGCCAGGACGGTCCGCTTGGCACGCTTCCAGCCGTTCTCCACCGCCGAAACCAGGCCGCGGCCTTCGCGGAGTTCATCCCGGATTCGCTCAAAGTACACAATGAACGAGTCAGCGGTCTGGCCGATGGCCACGATCAGCCCGGCAACGCCGGCAAGGGACAACCGGTAGTTTTCCGTCCAACCGAGGATCGCAATGGCCAGGTAGGTCAGGGCGCCCGCCACCACCAGCGAAAGAATAGTGACAAATCCCAGCGCCCGGTACTGGAACAGAGAGTAAACCACGACGAGGAGCAAACCGATGACGCCGGCGAGGAGGCCCATCCGCAGCTGCTCGCCGCCAAGGGTTGCGGAGATTTGCTGGTCGCTCTGAATTTCGAAACTGATGGGCAGCGCGCCGAAGCGCAGCTGGTCCGAAAGGGCCTTGGCCGACTGTTCGTTGAAGTTGCCCGTGATCTGGGGGCGTCCGTCGGTAATGACGGCCAGTGACCTCGGCGCGGAGATCACTTTGTCGTCCAGCACGATGGCGAACTGCGCCTTGGGATCGTTGCCTGATTCCCCTCCGGCGGCCACGTAGAACTGGTTCAGGCGCTGGGTAACGTCCTTAAACTTGGCGGTTCCTTCGCTGTCGAACTGGATGTTGACGGCCCACTGGTTGGTCACAGCACCCTGCGAGCCCTGCTGCAGCTGGAAGGAGGAGGTGACAATGTTGCTGCCCTTGACCTCAACCGGGCCCAGGATGTACTTGATCGCCGGGGTGGTTGCCGTGGCCGGTTCGCAGGTCACCAGTGGCTTGGCGGGATCGGAGGCGGCTGGCTTGTCCGTTGGCGGGTTATT
This sequence comes from Pseudarthrobacter sulfonivorans, assembly GCF_024391045.1. Lineage (GTDB taxonomy): Bacteria > Actinomycetota > Actinomycetes > Actinomycetales > Micrococcaceae > Arthrobacter > Arthrobacter sulfonivorans_B. Next base: position 62,468 of record NZ_JANFCZ010000006.1, on the reverse strand, counting down.
GCAGTCGAGGGTTTCGAACTGCTTGTAGATGTCCGGCGTGATCCAGTTGACGTCACTGCTGTTGGCCGGTTCCGCCGTGGGCTTGGGGAGCTGGTCCTCGGGGGTTAGCGATTCCGTGGGCACGGCAGCGGCATCGCCGTTAAGCAGGACGGGCCGGAAGTTCATGTCCGCGGAGGCCTGGATCAGGTCGCGGGTTTCCTTGGTGGGTGTGCCGGGAAGGCTGACCACCACGTTGCGGCCGGACTGCGTGCTGATCTCCGCTTCGGCAACACCGGAGCCGTCAACACGCTGGCGGATGATGGCCACCGCCTGGTTGAGCTGCTCTTCATTGATGTTCGAACCGCCCTCAACCTTGGGCGCCAGGATCATCTGGGTGCCGCCCTCAAGGTCCAATGCCAGCTTGGGTGCCCAGCTGGCCTTGCCGGCAATGGTGCCGCCGGCCAATACGGCGGTCAGCACGGCGAGGATAACGCCGAGCCACACCAGTACCCTGAGGCCTGAGTTCTTAGGGCCAGTTCGTGCCATTGTCGATCTTTCTCTTATGTACGGAGGAACCGCTGTGTACGGAGGAACCGCCGGTGTGAGCCTGTTGCTCCCACCGGCGGTGGTCCCGCTGCCGTAGAGGTGTCGTGACGCCTGATGCGGACGGGCTGCCGGTGGCTAGCTGTCCTTTTTGCCCTCATCGTTGAGGCGCTTCAGGGTTTCTTCGGGGGTTTCGGCCGAGGTTGCCGGCGTGCCCAGGCCCTGGGTGGTCAGTGAGGAGGCGTCGTCGGGGACCACGGTGGGTTCCTCGCCGGCTGCAACAGCAGGCTCAACAATCTTGGTGACTGCCTGGCGGTGGACGGTGGCCAGGTTTCCGGGAGAGAGCTCCAGAACCACTTTGTTCTCGGCGTCGTCCATGGAGACAATGCGGCCGAAGAGGCCGAAGCTCGTCATGACCTCAACACCGGGGGCGAACTGGGACTGCAGCGTGGCCTGCTGCTCCTTGGTCTTCTTGTTGCGGCGGAACATCATAAAGATAAAGATGCCGAGCATTGCGAACAAGACGATGTTCATGGGATCCACAGGGAAGTTTCCGTTCTGTACTGGCGTATGGCAGCGTCCGTTCCGTTCCGCCATGCAGATGGTCGTGCTGGCCGGCTACGGCCCATCGGAGCCGCCGGCGGGAACCAAGACCCGGACGCGCCCGGGTGTCATACCCAGTCTAAAGGGAAAAGCTGAAAGCACGGCCTATTGGCTGTTGGGCGCCCATTCGGCGGCTGTTTCGCTGTTGTCCGCGTCTGCGTCGAAGAGGTCCAGGGGCTCTTGCCCGAACACGCCCGACGGCACGGCATAACCGAGGTGCGTCCAGGCCGGTGCCATCGCGATGCGGCCCCGTGGTGTGCGGCCCAGGAGGCCTTCACGGACAAGGAACGGCTCAGCCACCGTTTCCACGGTCTCGGTTTCCTCCCCGACCGCAATGGCAAGGGTGGAAAGCCCCACCGGGCCGCCGCCGAATTTGGTGATGAGCGCTTCGAGGACCGCACGGTCCAGCCGGTCCAGGCCGCGTTTGTCCACTTCATACATGTCCAGGGCGGCGGAAGCTGCCCGGGCGTCGATCTGCTCAATCCCGTGAACCAGTGCCCAGTCCCGGACCCGGCGGAGGAGGCGGTTGGCGATGCGGGGTGTCCCCCGGGAGCGGCCGGCGATTTCGCTGAAGCCGGCGGAGTTGACCTTGAGGTCCAGCAGCCCGGCCGAACGCCGCAGCACCAGTTCCAGTTCGGCCACGCTGTAGAACTCCAGGTGGCCCGTGAACCCGAACCTGTCCCGCAGCGGGCCTGGCAAGAGTCCTGCGCGCGTGGTGGCACCCACCAGGGTAAACGGGGGCAGCTCCAGCGGAATGGCAGTGGCGCCGGCGCCCTTGCCCACCACGATGTCCACGCGGAAATCTTCCATGGCCATGTACAGCATTTCCTCGGCGGGCCGGGACATGCGGTGGATTTCGTCCAGGAACAGGACTTCGCCTTCGGACAGCGAGGAAAGAATGGCTGCGAGGTCCCCGGCATGCTGGATGGCCGGACCGCTGCTGATCCGCAGGGCTGCGTTCATTTCGGAGGCCACAATCATGGCCAGGGTGGTCTTTCCCAAGCCCGGAGGACCGGAAAAGAGCACATGGTCGGCGCTGCGCCCGCGCATCCGGGAAGCCTGCAAAACCAAGGAGAGTTGCTTGCGCACCCGGTGCTGGCCCACAAAGTCATCCAGGTTCTTGGGCCGGAGCGCAGCCTCAATGGCCCGCTCCTCGGGCTCCTCCCCTGCTGCCACGAGCGATGGCTCAGCCACGGCTGCCTACCCGGTTGCCGGCGCGCGCCCCGTCCTGGCCAAGCCACCGCAGGGTGGTCCGCAGGATTTCGGCCACGTTGCCGCGGAAGGAAACTTCGGGTTCGTCCGCGAGGGCTTTGTCGATGCTGGCCGTGGCGTCCTTCTCCGACCAGCCAAGGCTGGTCATCGCCGCTACCACCTGGGGCTTCCAGGCTGCTTCTGCCGCCGTGGCGGGTGCGGCGGCCCCGCCCGTGCCGTGCGGCACGAGCTTGCCGGCAAGTTCCAGCACGATCCGGCCGGCCACCTTGGGCCCGATGCCAGGCACCTTGGTGAACGTTTTGTTGTCCCCGGTGTGCGCGGCCACCCTGATGGCTTCGGGCTCGTGGACGGCGAGGACTGCGAGGGCAAGGCGCGGCCCCACCCCGCTGACACTGAGCAGGACGTCGAAAACTTCCCGTTCGTCGTCGGACGCAAACCCGAAAAGGGTGAGTGAGTCTTCGCGGACGATCAGCGACGTAAAAAGTTTGGCTTCGTCGCCGGTGCGGAGGCCGCTGAGTGTCTGGGGTGTGGCATTGACGCTCATGCCGGCCCCGTTGAGGTCGATCACGGCGGTGGAAAGGCCAACGTGCGCTACGGTTCCGCGAAGGAAACTGATCAAGGCCTGGCTCCTGGTGTACTGCCGGGCCCTCGAAGCAAAGATCGAAGCACCGGCTATCCGAACATATCTACGAATACCCTAGCAAGCGGCACGGACATTCAGCGTCCGCGGCGCGCCTTCGCCTCGGCATCGGCCCAGGCACGCTGGGCGGGCGTCAGCGACATGCTGCCCGGTCCGGTCGTGGCCACGGCCGCTCCGCTGCCGGCCCGCCAGGCGTGGGTGATGGCCAGGGCCAGCGCGTCCGCGGCATCTGCCGGGCGGGGCGGGGCGTCCAGCCGCAGGATCTTGGTGACGAGCTTGGTGACCGCCTCCTTGTTCGAGTTGCCGCTGCCCGTGACCGCCGCTTTCACCTCGGAGGGCGTATGCAGTGCCACCGGGATTCCGCGCCGGGCCGCGGCCGTGATCACCACACCTGAAGCCTGCGCCACGCCCATCACGGTGCTGACGTTCAGCTGGGAGAAGACACGTTCGACGGCGAGGACGTGCGGTTCGTAACGATCCAGCCACTCGTCGATGGCCAGGGCGATGACCAGGAGCCGCTGATCGAGGGTTTCTTCGGGCGAAGTCCCCACCACCCCTACAGCCACCATGGTGGCCCGCCTGTTCCGCTCGACGTCCACCACACCGATGCCGCAACGGGTGAGGCCGGGGTCAACGCCGAGTACCCGCAGGGTCACGCGCCAGCCGCCCTAGGCCGCAAGGCGGAAGATCACTCAGATTCCAGGGCGGCCTGGACTTCGTCGCTGAGGTCGGCGTTGCTGTAGACGTTCTGGACGTCGTCGAGCTCCTCCAGGGCGTCAACCAGCTTCATGAACTTCTTGGCGGCTTCCAGGTCGAGCGGCACCACCATGGAGGGAACGAACTCGGCTTCGTCGGTGTCGTACTCGATGCCGGCCTCGGTGAGGGCGTCGCGGACAGCCTGGAGGTCCGTCGGTTCGGAGTGGATTTCGAAGGTGTCCCCGTTGTCCTTGACTTCGTCGGCGCCCGCGTCCAGGACTGCCATCAGGACGTCGTCCTCCGTGAGCTCCTTCTTGGGGAGCGAGACGACGCCCTTGCGGCTGAAGAGGTAGCTGACCGAACCGGGATCGGCAATGGTGCCGCCGTTGCGGGAGATCGCCAGGCGGACCTCGGAGGCAGCACGGTTCTTGTTGTCGGTGAGGCACTCGATCAGGAGTGCGGAGCCCTGCGGGCCGCGGCATTCGTACATGATCTCGGTGTAGTCAACCACTTCACCGGTCAGGCCGGCGCCGCGCTTGATGGCGCGGTCAATGTTGTCAGCGGGGACCGAGGTCTTCTTGGCCTTGGTGACGGCAAGTTCCAGGCCCGGGTTGCCCTGCAGGTCCGGTCCGCCCAAGCGGGCGGCAACTTCGATGTTCTTGATCAGCTTGGCGAACGATTTTGCACGGCGGCTGTCAAGGATGGCCTTTTTGTGCTTGGTTGTTGCCCATTTGGAGTGTCCAGACATGCTTTACGCGTCTCCTCTGATCATGCGGATAAAAAGTTCATGTACGCGTTTCTCCCCAGTCACTTCCGGGTGGAAGGAGGTGGCCAGCAGGTGGCCGGAACGCACTGCAACAATTCTAGCGGTCCCGGGCAGGCTCGCCGCGTGGGACGCGTGTTCAAGGTCTGCCGGTTCCACCTGCGCGAGCACCTCCACGCCGGCGCCGGCACGCTCCACCCAGGGTCCGCGGATGAACACCGCGTGTACGGGCGCTACGCCGGATTCCGTGGCGCTGAACTCCAGGCCCTTGAAATCCAGGTCCGTTTCGAACGATTCGCGCTGCCGACCGAAAGCGTTACGGCGGACGGTAATATCCAGGCCGCCAAACGTCTGCTGCGGAGCGCCGGCCAAGTCCGTGGCAGGGTCCGCGATGTCACTGGCGAGGAGGATCATGCCGGCGCAGGAACCGTAGACCGGCAGGCCGTTGCGGATGCTGTCCTTCAACGGTTCGGCGAGTTCAAAGGCACGGGCCAGCTTGTCGATGGCAGTGGATTCGCCGCCGGGAATAATCAGGCCGTCCAGGCCGTCCAGTTCCTTGGGCCGGCGGACACCAACGCCTGCCGCGCCGGACTCCGCCACGGCCCGCAGGTGTTCGCGGAAGTCACCCTGAAGCGCCAGGACGCCGATCCGCAGGCCTGCGCCAAGGCGTGGGTCAGCGGCAAAAAGGGGGTTTGTCATCTCTTCAGCATAGTGCGCCAACCGGCCGCACCCCGGCGGGCGTGGCTTCCCCGCCGCGGGGTTCCATGCCGTTGCTGGGATATATTACAGAGCATGCTTTACATCAGCGTTCCGCTCGGCAAGCTAGTCCGCCGGGTGTCCCGGCTCAGGGGTGGCGGGTCCGCCCTGCCCGGGCTGGTGGTCGAGAGAATCGATCCCGGCTTTATGCAGCGGACACTCGCCACCCTTCCCCACGGCGTGGCCGTGGTGAGCGGAACCAACGGCAAAACCACCACCACCAAGATGGTGGTGGAGCTCCTCGAAAGCCAGGGGCTGAAGGTCTTCACCAACCGCACGGGCAGCAACTTCACCCGCGGCGTGGCAGCCGCCCTGCTCGGCGAGGTTGACTGGCGCGGCAGGCTCAAGGCCGACGTCGCCGTCCTGGAGCTCGACGAAGCCCACGCCGTACACTTCGTCAACCGGGTCCCGCCCCGCTACAGCCTCCTGCTGAACGTCCTGCGGGACCAGCTGGACCGGTTCGGTGAGATCGACAAAACAGCCCAGCTCCTGCAGCACATCGCGGCGAAAACCACCGGCACGGTGGTCCTCAACCGCGAGGATCCCCGCGTGGCCCGCATCGCGGACACCCTCACCGGGCAGGAGGTCCGGTACTTCGGCCTGGACGATTCCCTCCTCAGCACTTTCCCCAACGACGACGACATGCGGGCAGCGCCCGGCAGCCCCGCCCCGGCGGCGCTGCCGCTTAAGCCGCCCGCCGACGTCGTACTCCGCAAAGTGGGGCCGGACACCGCGGATTTTGAGTACGACGGCGGCACGGTCACCACTGCGATGAAGCTCCGCGGCGTCTACAACATCTTTAATGCCGCGGCGGCGCTGGCGCTGGCGCGCAGCATCTGCGGCGGTGGCGCGGCGACTGCCAACCACGCGACGCTGCTCACCGCGCTGTCCCAGGTGGAGCCGGCCTTCGGCCGCGGCGAAAGCCTCGTGGTGGACAGCCAGCCCCTGGACCTTGTGCTGGTCAAGAATCCCAGTGGTTTCCGGCTTGGCCTGAAGTCGTTCCCGGCGGCCGGGTACGCAACCATGATCGCCATCAACGACAACTATGCCGACGGCAGGGACATGTCCTGGCTGTGGGACGTGGAATTTGATTCGCTCCGCGAGGGCGGAGTGGACCAGCTCACAGGTTCCCGGGCCTACGACATGGCGCTGCGGCTGCAGTATGACGACGTCCGCATCGGCGCGGTCCAGCCGGACATCGCCCCCGCACTTGGTGCCTTCATCCGCGAGGGCAGCGGCAAGCCGAAGCGGATTTTCTGCACCTATACAGCCATGCTGGCCATCCGCCGCGAGCTGTCCAAAATCACCGAAGTGGAGGTGGTCTCATGACAGCTGAATCTGCCGAGACCGGACAGGGCAGCAAGGGCACCATCCGCGTCCTGCAGTTGTATCCGCGGGACATGAACATCTATGGCGACTGGGGCAACGCCCTGGTCCTGAAGCAGCGGATCAGCTGGCACGGTTATACGCCGGAGCTGCTCGAGTACAACGTGGGCGATGAATTCCCAGCCGGCGTGGACCTGATTGTTGGCGGAGGCGGGCAGGACAGCGGGCAGCTGATCATCCAGGACGATCTGCAGTCACGTGCCGGCAGGCTGAAGGAACTGGCCGAGGACGGTACTCCCATGCTGGTGATCTGCGGGCTTTACCAGCTGTTCGGCCGCTTCTTCAAGACCCATCTGGGAACCGTCATTCCGGGGATTGCCGTCCTGGACGTGGAAACCCACGGTACGGACGAACGCCTGATCGGCAACGTCAAGGTGGCCACCGATGAGTTCGGCGAAGTCCTGGGCTATGAGAACCACAGCGGGCAAACCACGCTGGGGCCGGGCGTCCGGGCGTTGGGGACCACGGCGAAGGGAACTGGGAACAACAGCAGCGACGGCCAGGAAGGCGCGCGCTACAAAAACGTCGTGGCCAGCTACCTGCACGGTTCGCTGCTGCCGAAGAACCCCGCCATCGCCGACTTCCTCATCCGGACGGCCGCGGAACGCAAATTTGGGACCTTTGAACCGGGCGCCCCTGACGACCGGTTTGCCGTGCTTGCACGCGAGCACGCCGCCCGCCGGCCGCGCTGACAGGCCCGCCTTAACAGGCACGCGCTGACAGGCCTGCGCTGACAGGCCTGCGCCGACAGCCCTGCGCTGACGGGTAAGTCTGACGCAGCTTCCCGTGCCGGCGTCAGCGCCAGCGGAAGTATTCCCTGTGGATATTGGCGGCGCGGACCCCGGCGGCGCGGAGTGCCCGGCGGAACTGTCGGAGCATCGGGTCCGGGCCGCCCATGTAGACAGACAGCTCGCGGGAATCCGTGTCCACCGCGCCAAGCACCTGTTCCGGCGTCAGCCTGCCGTCAGAGCTGGTGTCAATCAGATGCACCGTCAGCCGGGGGTGCTCCTTGGCAATGCGTTCGATCTCGTCGGCGAAGGGCGAACGGCCCGCCGAGGTGACAAAAAAGTCAACGGTTTCCCCGAGTTCATTGTCGAGGGACCGAAGCCAGCTCAGGAAGGGCGTAATGCCCACACCGCCTGCGATCCAGACCTGCCGGGCCGTCCCCGTCCGGCGGTCAAACCGGCCATACGGCCCGCTGACCACGGCCGGCATGCCCGGCTGGACCACGTCCGGGAGCTTCGTGGTGTGGTCGCCCAGCGCCTTCACCGTGATGCGGATATCGTCACCGCCGGCGGCGCCGGACATGGAGAACGGATGCCGCTGCCAGCCGTCCTTCGTTTCGAGGTAGATCATGGCGAACTGGCCGGGCCTGAATTGCAGCGGTTTCCCTAAGGGTTTCAGGTGAACGTCGACCAGTCCGGGCGCCACTGCCCTGACCTCTTGCACCTGGTAATCGTGATGCGGCAGGAAGTGACGGGCCAGCACTTCACGGTAGGCGTAGAACGCCAAACCGATACCCCCGATCACCACGTAGCTCCAGCGCAACACGGGCGTCGAATCGAAAGCGGTTGCGTCCAAGAGCCCGTGCATGAAGCCGGCGGCCACAAACAATCCGGTCAGGCGGTGAAAACCACGCCATCGCTCGTAGCCGCCGAGGACACGCGACACCAGCCGGACCGGCCAAGTGCTCATGGCGCGCAGGACAATGTGGTGGAGTGCGCCGGGAAGCATGGTGCGCCAGCGCGGCAGGATGGCCCAGACGATCATGGCGGCCAGCCCAAGGGCGGCTGGAACGGCCAGCGTTTTGCCCAGGCTGGTGGCTTCAGGGTTGGACGCCAGCTCCACGTGAGGCAGGAGAAGGAGCGCGCCGGCGACAGCGAGCCGCCGGTGCCAGATCGCTGCGTAGTCGATGCCGCCAAAGATTCGCTCGACGTGTGGGAGGGTGCTGATCAGGACAAGCGCGATGGACATCAGCAGTACGGATTCCCCGCCGAGCAGCTGGCCGACGTGTCGCAGCATTGGCTCCCCCGGCGGCCGGGCAAGTACCCAGAGCGCTCCATATCCGACGGCGAGGAACCCGATGGCCAAGGGACCCAGCAGCCGTACGGGCACACCGAAGACTGCCGCGCGCCGCTGCCGGGTCGTCCCCTGAGAGCCGGACATGGCTATGGTTCCCTGGTGATCAGGAGTTCGTGGGCGCCGGCGGCCGCGGATCCCAGGGACTCCACGACGGCGGCGGTCCGCTGCCTGGTGGCGGCGTCCGCTTCCGGGGTTGCGCAGACGCCCTGCGGTGCGTCGGAAGCAACCGAGCACCACCGGTAGGGATCACGGACCATGACCGACGGCGCCCAGGCAAGATCAGATGCTGACCACTGGCCGGCAGCATCCTGGCTGAATTGGACGCGCACCAGCAGTCCCTCGTTGTTGACCACGTACCAGGGGGAAAGTTCAGTGACACCGTTGCCCAGGCCGTAGACGATCCAGGTGTCTTTGTATTTTTCGATCGGAAGCACCGAGTGCGTGTGGTGGCCATAGATCATGCTGAATTGGCCGCTGTCCACCAGGGCATGGGCCACCTCCTGTTGCTGGGCGTTTGGGACGCTGGCGTATTCCTCCCCCGCATGCATGGCGCCCAAAACAATGTCCGCGCCAAGGGCCCTTGCTTTGGCCGCCTTGGCAATCATGGCGGGCGCGTCCAACATGTCCACCTGCCAGGCGTACTCCGCCGTCTGCCCGTTGAGGCCGTAGGTTCCTTCAATGACGGCGATTTTGGCGGCCTTGGTCTGCATGATGAGGATGCCCTGCGACTCAGCCTCCGTCCGGTAGGAGCCCGTGTGTTTAAGGCCCACTGCGTCCAGCGCATCCAGTGTGCGCAGCAGTCCGTCCGTATTGCGGTCAATGGTGTGATTGCTGGCTGTGGTGCAGGCCTGATACCCCACGTTTTTGGACGCCGTGATGATCTGCGGCGGGACGTTGAACGAAGGGTACGCCGAAAATGGGCCGTCCGGTCCGGCGACGGCTGTTTCCTGGTGGCAGATGGCGAGATCGCTGTGCCGGATGTAGCTGCGCTGGCCTTCCAGGAGCGGTCCAAAGTCAAGCCCTGATGTTCCCGCGGCCGCGGCGTCGTCGCCGGCTTGCTTCCAGAGCTGGGCGTGGACCAGCATGTCGCCCGTGACCAGGATGGACGCGCAACGAAGGGCGGGGCAGTCCGGTCCGGCGCCGGGGGTGGGCATGGGTGAGGGCGCGGGTGCCGTCGTCGGACTTTGCGCCGCGGGCACCGCTCCCGGCAGCGCACTGGCCGATGGCGGGTTTTGTTCCGCAACCAGACCGCAGCCCGTCAGCAGCCCGGCCAGTGTCAGAGCCGCGAGGGCAGCCAACGTCGGAGCGGCAGCACTGCCCTGTGTGTTCCCCATAGGCGCCATTGTAGGTTCCGTCCGCGCCTAATGCGGGAAAGCCGCGCATTGAGAAGCGCGGGGCGGTGTGAAAGGTTAGCGTGATGACGAATCCCCTCTTCAGCCCCAGTGCTTTGCCCTACGGGCTGCCGCCGTTTGCCAGCATGGGACCGACCCAGTACGCCGAGGCTGTGACCGCCGGCCTGGCGCAGCATCTGACGGAAATCCAGGCGATCGTGGACAACCCTGCGGCCGCTACCTTTGAGAACACAGCCGTGGCCATGGAAGAATCGGGCCAACTGCTCCAGCGGGCGGCCGCTTCGTTTTTCACCCTTGTCTCGGCGGACGCATCGGCCGAGATCCTTGCGTTGGAGACCGAACTTTCACCCCGTTTCTCCGCTCACCAGGACGAGATCTACCTCAACCGCGCCCTGTTCGAACGGTTCACGGCAATCGCCACTTCGGGACTGGACCCTGAGTCCGCCCGGCTCGTGGAGGAGTACCTGAAGGAGTTCCGCCAGTCCGGGATCCAACTCGACGTCCCCGGGCAGCACCGGCTGAAGGGCATCAACGCCGAATTGTCCAAACTTGGCACGGAGTTTGGTCAGCGCGTCAAGGAAGGCATGAAGTCGGCGGCTGTGCTGCTGGACACCGCAGAAGATCTGGCCGGTCTGCCGGCGGACGACATCGCCAGTGCCGCAGAGGCCGCCCGCACCGCCGGCCACGAGGGCAAATTCCTGCTCACCCTCATCCAGCCCAGCAACCAGCCCGCCATGGCTGCCCTCGAAAACCGGGCCGTCCGGCGTCGGCTGTTCGAGGCCTCCACCGGCAGGGGCATCGCAGGCGGGACCTTGGATGTCCGGGACCTGGTGACCTCCATGGTTAGGCTTCGCGCTGAAAAGGCGGTACTTCTTGGTTTCTCCAACTACGCCGAATTCGTGGTGGACAGCCAGACGGCCCCCGACTTCGGGGCAGTCCAGTCAATGTTGAACAGGCTGGCCCCGGCGGCAGTCCGCAATGCGGATGCCGAGGCGGATGCCCTGGCCGAGATCGCCGGCCATCCGTTGGAAGCGTGGGACTGGGCGTATTACTCGGCCAAAGTGCGGCGGGAAAGGTACGCAGTGGACGAGCAGGCGCTGCGCCCCTACTTTGAGCTGGACCGCGTGCTGCGCGACGGCGTCTTCTTCGCGGCCACCTCCCTCTATGGCATCACCTTCCACGAACGCCATGACCTGGCGGGTTACCACCCCGACGTACGGGTCTGGGAAGTCCGGAACCCGGACGGAACGGAGCTCGGGCTGTTCCTGGGCGACTACTACACCCGCGCGTCCAAGCGGGGCGGAGCCTGGATGAACTCGCTCGTGGACCAGTCTGAACTGCTCGGCACCCGGCCCGTGGTCATCAACAACCTGAACATCTCCAAGCCGCCGGCGGGCGAACCCACGCTCCTGACCCTGGATGAGCTCCGGACCTTGTTCCACGAGTTCGGGCATGCCCTCCACGGTCTGTTTTCCAACGTGACCTATCCGCGGTTCTCCGGCACTGCCGTCCCCCGGGACTTCGTGGAATACCCTTCCCAGGTGAACGAGATGTGGATCTTCTGGCCCGGCGTGTTGGCCAATTACGCCCGGCATCACTCAACGGGCGAACCGCTCCCCCAGGACGTGGTGGACCGGCTTGACGCGGCGCGGCTTTGGGGCGAGGGCTTCGCGACCACCGAGTACCTGGGCGCCGCCCTGCTGGACCTGGCCTGGCATGTGCTGGATGAAGCCGGTGTCCCGGACGACGTGCTGGTATTCGAAGCCAAGTCGCTGGTCGCGGCGGGGCTGGCCCACGCGTTGATTCCGCCGCGTTACCGCACCGGATATTTCCAGCACATCTTCGCCGGGGCAGGCTACGCGGCGGGCTACTACTCCTACATCTGGAGTGAGGTCCTGGACGCCGAAACCGTGGACTGGTTCACCGAGAACGGTGGCCTGACCCGCGCCAACGGAGATACGTTCCGCAACGAGCTGCTCTCCCGCGGCAATAGCCGGGACCCGCTGGAATCCTTCCGGACCCTCCGGGGACGCGATGCCCGGCTGGAGCCCCTCCTGAAGCGCCGCGGCCTGGAGTAAGCCTCATCGATTGCTCCGTAAACGCCGTTTTGAGCCTCCAAAAGGGCCGTTACGGAGCAATCGACGGGGTTCGACAAGCTCAACCAACAACGACGCCGGTCCCCCACCAAGAAAAGGTGAGGAACCGGCGTCGTTAGTTAGAACAGAACGCAAGGAGACCACTGGCGCCGGACGGTGCGGTCCGGCAGCGTGCGTAAAAGGGGCCCCGGTTGAAGAGGCGACAATCGCGCACGACTCTCTCGGCTTAATAAGAGAGACTGCAGAGGCTCCAGGGACGAGGCGCCTCGGCGCCGAGTCCTTGGAGAAGCAGTCGAACGTTACCAGCCGCGCTCGGCGAGGCGGTGCGGCTGCGGGATCTCGTCCACGTTGATGCCCACCATGGCCTCGCCCAGGCCGCGGGAAGCCTTGGCGATGACGTCGGGGTCGTCGAAGAACGTGGTGGCTTTGACCACGGCAGCGGCGCGCTGGGCCGGGTTGCCGGACTTGAAGATGCCGGAACCGACGAACACGCCGTCAGCGCCGAGCTGCATCATCATGGCAGCATCGGCCGGGGTGGCGATGCCGCCCGCGGTGAACAGCACCACGGGGAGCTTGCCGGCGGCGGCAACTTCCTTGACCAGTTCGTACGGGGCCTGCAGTTCCTTGGCCGCGACGTACAGCTCGTCCTCGGGCAGCGCCGAAAGCTTGGCGATCTCGGCGCGGATCTGGCGCATGTGGCCGGTGGCGTTGGAAACATCGCCGGTGCCGGCCTCGCCCTTGGAACGGATCATGGCCGCGCCCTCGTTGATGCGGCGCAGGGCCTCACCGAGGTTGGTGGCGCCACAGACGAAGGGAACCTTGAAGTTCCACTTGTCGATGTGGTTGACGTAGTCGGCCGGGGTCAGGACCTCGGACTCGTCAATGTAGTCCACGCCGAGGGACTGCAGGACCTGGGCTTCGACGAAGTGGCCGATCCGGGCCTTGGCCATGACCGGGACGGACACGGCGTCAATGATCTTGTCGATCATGTCCGGGTCCGACATGCGGGACACGCCGCCCTGGGCGCGGATATCAGCCGGAACGCGTTCCAGCGCCATCACTGCAACGGCACCGGCATCTTCAGCGATGCGGGCCTGTTCGACGTTGACGACGTCCATGATGACGCCGCCTTTGAGCATCTCAGCCATGCCGCGCTTGACGCGGTTGCTGCCCGTGACGCTGTTCGCGGACGAACCGGCTTCGCTGCTTACATCAGGTGTAGACACAAAAACCCCTATGGGTAGATAGATGACCTTCGCCGGACGTGAGGGCGGCAAGAAGCCGAAATTCCACGAACCGGGTTGCCGGATCCATTGACCGGGCAGACCTAATACTAGTCCCACCGCTGGCAGTGGACTCAATCACGCTTAATCAGATGCTGCGGTTTCCGCCATCGCCTGCCGGCGCACCGTAACAATGCGCTGTACCACCGTGACCAGACTGGCGAGGGCAAGCAGGGTAAGGGTCACCAGCAGGACTACCGGAGGCAGGCCCAGGCCAGTGAATCCCGTGACGACGAGGACGGAAACAAGCCGTTCGGCACGCTCGGCAATGCCGACATTTGCGGTGAAGCCGAGGGACTCCGCCTTGGACCGCGCGTAGGAAACCACCATGCCCAGAACCAGGCACAGCATGGCCGCGACGGCGATGGCGTAGTCGGCTCCCCCCGTGAAGAACCAGATGGCCACACCCGCAAACAGGGCGCCGTCTGCGATCCGGTCCAACGTGGAATCCAGGAAGTTGCCCCACCGGCCGCCGGTGTCCCGCAACCTGGCCATGATGCCGTCGAGCACATCAGAGAAGATGAAAGCGGTAATGAACAGGGTGCCCCACCAGAGCTGGCCCAAGGGATAGAAAACCAACGCTCCCACCACCACGCCGGCAGTGCCCACCACCGTCACCGCGTCCGGGGAAACGCCGATCTTCAGGAGCCAGCGGGCCAGCGGGGTGAACAGCGCGGTGAAGAAGCCGCGCGCATGCCTATTCAGCATCCGTCTCCCCGGGCCAGGCCTCGGCAACCATCCGGCGGACCTCGTCAAGGGTCTGCGTGATCGCCTTGGTCTGGGCAATGATGGGGAAGAAGTTCCCGTCACCACCCCATCGCGGCACGATGTGCTGGTGCAGGTGGGCCGCGATGCCGGCCCCGCCCACAACGCCTTGGTTCATGCCCAGGTTAAATCCACCGGGGTTGGACACCTTCCGCAGGACCCGCATGGCGGTCTGGCTGATTTCGGCAAACTCCGCGGTCTCTTCCACGGTGAGGTCCGTGTAGTCCGGAACATGACGGTAAGGGCACACCAGGAGATGGCCCGGGTTGTACGGAAACAGGTTCAGGACCACGTAGCAGGTCTTCCCCCGGTGGACGATGAGGGCTTCCTCGTCGGTCCGGCCCGGGCCCACGCAGAAGGGGCAGTCGTTTTCGTTCTTGAACTGGTGCTGGCCACCCTTGATGTAAGCCAGCCGGTGCGGAGTCCACAGGCGCTGGAATGCGTCCGGCACGCCCGCGAGTTCAAAGTCATCGGTCACGCCGGCGTCCCCCGGATACCCTGCGCCTGTGTTCTCCTGCACCGTGTTCTGTTCCGTTTCCGCTAGCTGGTCCGGTTACGGACGGCTTCCGTGATCCGCTTGACGGCCTCGGCCACGGGCACGCCGTTGTCCTGGCTGCCGTCGCGGAAGCGGAAGGACACGGCGCCGGCTTCGGCGTCGTCGCCACCGGCGATCAGGACGAACGGAATCTTGTCCTTGCTGGCGGTGCGGATCTTCTTGGGGAACCGGTCCGAGGACGTATCCACCTCGGCGCGGATGCCCGCCGCCTTAAGCTGGTCCACGACGTCGAACATGTACTCGTTGAAGGTTTCCGCCACCGGGATGCCCACCACCTGGACAGGGGAAAGCCACGCGGGGAACGCGCCGGCGTAGTGCTCGGTGAGCACGCCCATGAACCGCTCGATGGAACCGAACAGCGCACGGTGGATCATCACGGGCCGCTGGCGGGTACCGTCAGCGGCCTGGAATTCCAGTTCAAACCGCTCGGGCAGGTTGAAGTCCAGCTGGATGGTGGACATCTGCCAGGTGCGGCCCAGCGCGTCCTTGGCCTGAACGGAAATCTTCGGGCCGTAGAACGCGGCTCCGCCCGGATCTGCGACGAGTTCAAGCCCGGATTCCTCGGCCACTTCGGCCAGGGTCCTGGTGGCCTCGTCCCAGGCGGCGTCCTCGCCGACGAACTTTTCCGGATCCTTGGTGGAGAGCTCCAGGTAGAAGTCGTTCAGGCCGTAGTCCTTGAGCAGGTCCAGCACGAAGGTCAGGGTCTTGGTGAGTTCGCCCTTCATCTGCTCGCGGGTGCAGTAGATGTGGGCATCATCCTGGGTCATGCCGCGAACGCGGGTCAGGCCGTGAACGACACCGGACTTTTCGTAGCGGTAGACGGCGCCGAATTCGAAGAGCCGCAGCGGCAGTTCCCGGTAGGACCGTCCCCGTGCGCGGAAGATCAGGTTGTGCATGGGGCAGTTCATCGGCTTCAGGTAGTAATCCTGGCCGGGCTTGCGGACGGTGCCGTCCTCGTTGAGCTCGGCGTCGACGTGCATGGCCGGGAACATGCCGTCCTTGTACCAGTCCAGGTGACCCGAGACTTCGTAGAGGTGGCCCTTGGTGATGTGCGGGGTGTAGACGAACTCATACCCGGCGTCGACGTGGCGCTGGCGTGAGTAGTCCTCCATCTCCTTGCGGATGATGCCGCCCTTGGGGTGGAACACCGGCAGGCCGGAGCCCAGCTCGTCGGGGAAGGAGAAGAGGTCGAGTTCGACGCCGAGCTTGCGGTGGTCGCGCCGCTCCGCCTCGGCGATGCGTTCCTGGTAGGCCTTCAGGGCGTCCTTGGTGGGCCAGGCCGTGCCGTAGATGCGCTGGAGCTGCTGGTTCTTCTGGTTTCCTAGCCAGTACGCGGACGAGGACCGGGTCAGGGCGAACGCGTTGGAGATCAGCTTGGTGTTGGGCAGGTGCGGGCCGCGGCAGAGGTCGCACCAGACCGTGGTGCCTTCCTTGCGCTCCACATTGTCGTAGATGGTGATGTCGCCGGCGCCGACCTCGACGTTGACGCCCTCGCCCGCTTCGGCGGCTTCATTCTTTTTTCCTAGCAGTTCGAGCTTGTAGGGCTCGTTTTTCATCGCTTCGCGGGCTTCGTCCTCGCTGACCACGCGCCGGACGAACTTCTGGTTCTGGTTGACGATCTTCAGCATCATCTTTTCGAGGGTTTTGAGGTCCTCGGGCGTGAAGGGCTCGGCGACGTCGAAGTCGAAGTAGAAGCCGTCGGTGATGTAGGGGCCGATGCCCAGCTTGGCGTCGGGGCGCAGTTGCTGCACGGCCTGGGCCATCACGTGGGCAGTGGAGTGGCGGAGCACGTTCAGGCCGTCCGGGGAATCGATGGTGACACCCTCGATCTCAGCGCCGTCGGTCAGCTCCTGGTCCAGGTCCTTCAGCTCGCCGTTGACGCGGGCAACAACAACGTCGCGGCGCTCAAAGAAGAGTTCCGCACCGGTTGTCCCGGTAGTCACCTTTGTCTCTTCGCCATCGACGATGAGGGTGATCTGCTGGGCATCTGACACGGGTGTCTCCTATTCAAAGTTTTAGGCTTCATAGCTTGCGGCATACGGGGACCACAGCCAGCCACCGTCAATGCTATCGGTTTCGCCGGAGGCCGACCAACGGGACCCGCTGGCCCGGGCGGACATTCCGGGCAGCCCGGAGCGGGCTCAGCCGCCCATTCCGGTGATGGCAAGGCTTCGGCTGATCCCGTCCAAGGGATGCGGCACATCGGCATTTTCCCGCTGGTTTTCAGGGAACGGCAGGGTGTCCACGCGGCTCAGGTCCCAGGCCATGCTGGCGCTCAGGCTGATTCCGCGTGGACCTGTCCGCCGCGTGGTGCCGCGGATGAGCAGCAACCGGGTGCCGAACAGCAGCAGCCCGGCCTGTTCCTGCGCTTCGTGGAAGAACACGGAATCGATGCAGCCGGTACCGTCATCGATGCTGATGAACACCACCCGCCGTCCGCCGCGCATCGGCGGGGTCTGGGTGGCGATGCGCACGCCGGCCACCAGGACTTCGGTGCTGTTGCGCAGGCCCAGCAGTTTGTCGGCAGTGGTGACGCCCAGCCTGTCCAGCATCGGTCGGTGGCTGTCCATCAGGTGCCCGCTGACATCAATGGCCATCAGGTCAAGTTCTGCCCGGACATTGTCCACCAGGGTGGGGGCAGGAAGGCCGGGCTTGACGTTCCGCAGCTCCACATCACCCAACGGCAGGGCCAGCTGCCCTTCCATGATTTCCGCCCCCTTCCGGGTGCCACTTGTCGCCTGGAGCCGCTGCAGATGCTGGACCAGGTCCGCGCGGTTTGCGGCCCCGCCCGACTCCCGGTGCAGGGAATCAAAGGCTCCCAGCTGCGCGAGCCTTTTGATGCTGGGTTTGCTCAGCCTGGACCGGGCCCTGAGGTCAGCCAGGGAGTCGTACGGCTGGCCGGCAACAATCCGCTTAAGCTCGGCCCCGGAGAGTCCGTAGATGCCGTTGAGGCTCAGCCTGATCCCCAGCTTGCCGGCATCCCCCCCGTCCGCCACCCGTTCCACCCGGTACTCCGCCTGGCTGCGGTTAATGTCCAGGGGAAGGATGGGGATACCCAGCCTGCGTGCCTCGGCAACCAGCAGCCGTTTGGGATACATGCCGGGATCGTGCTCCCACAGCCCGGCCAGGAACGCTTCGGGATGGTGCGCTTTCAGCCAGGCGGACTGATAGGTGGGAACGGCGAAGGCCGCGCCGTGCGCCTTGCAGAAGCCGAAGCTTCCGAACGCTTTCAGGGTGCCCCAGACTTTATCCACCACTTCCGGCGAATACCCTTTGAGACGGGCCTCCCTGCGGAAGAACTCTTCCACTTTCAGCTCCAGGACCTCATTGCCCAGGGCCCGGCGGAACTCATCCGCCCGCGCCAGCCCGCAGCCGGTCATGACATGGAAGGTTTTGAGGATCTGTTCGTGAAAGACGGTGACGCCGTGTGTTTCCTGCAGAACCGGTTTCAGGTCAGGGTGCGGATACACTTCCGGCGCGAAGCCGTGCCGGTGTTCCAGGAAAGGCCGCACCATGTCCGATTTCATGGGTCCCGGCCGGAACAGTGAAATGTCGATGATGAGGTCGTTGAACTCACGCGGGGCCATCTTGCCGATCAGTTCACGCTGGCCGGGTGATTCAATCTGGAAGCATCCCAGGGTGTGGGTGCTGCGGATCAGTTCGAAGGTGGGCTCGTCATCCAGCGGGACAGCGTTGAGGTCGATGCGGCCGTTCCCGGCGATGTAATCGGGCCCGGCGCCGTCGGGCCCGGCGGGGTGGGCGCCGGCGGCCACCACTTCCGCTTTGGAAGGATGGATCCGGATGACTTCCCGGATGGCGAAGGCCATCGCGCTCTGCATCCTGACCCCCAGGACGTCCAGCTTGAGCATGCCCATGGGATCCATGTCGTGTTTGTCGAACTGGCTCATGGGCAGCCCTAGCCCGCTGGGCTGGACGGGCGTCCGGTCAAGCAGGGTGGCATCGCCAAGGATCACGCCACAGGGGTGCATGGAAATATGGCGGGGCAGCCTGTCGAGGCGTTCGGT
This sequence comes from Pseudarthrobacter sulfonivorans, assembly GCF_024391045.1. GTDB lineage: Bacteria > Actinomycetota > Actinomycetes > Actinomycetales > Micrococcaceae > Arthrobacter > Arthrobacter sulfonivorans_B. The sequence continues at coordinate 43,731 of NZ_JANFCZ010000006.1, read as the reverse complement.
GAGGTCCACCAGCAGGTCAAGCTGCTGGTTTTCGGCAAAACCACGCTGTTCCACCCGCCCGGCGAATTCCCGGAGTTCAGGTTTTTCCACCAGGGCTTCCCGGAATTTTCGGGCCGAAAAACGCCACAGTTGCTTGGCGATCTCACCGACGTCACCATCGTCCATGCCCAGCGCCATACCGGCATCCCTGACCGCACCGCGCGCCCGGTACCCGTTTTGCATGCTCATCAGGGTGACCCGTTCGGCACCGAACCGGTCGAAGATTTTCCGGTACACGTTGTGCCGTTCGGCGCTTTCGACGTCGATGTCAATATCCGGCAGCGTTGCCCTGTCCCGGGACAGGAAGCGTTCGAAGATCAGGTCATGCTGCAGCGGGTCCACCTGGCTGACATCGATCAGGTAATTGACCAGGCTGGAAGCACCCGAACCGCGGGCGGCTGCCCGCACACCCATGTCCAGGATCATGCGGGAAACTTCCGCGACGGTCAGGAAATAGGAAGAAAATCCAAGGTTCTGGATGATCCCCAGCTCATGCTCCAGCCGCGAGCGCATCTCCTTGTGCGCCGGGCCGGAGATGCCCGGGAACCGCTTGCCTATCCCTGCCTCGCAGCGCTGCATCAGTTCAACGTGCGGGTCCTGGCTGATCCCAATGACTGAGGCTTCCGGAACCACGGGCTGTTTCCATCCCATGTCGGTTACGGGATCCATCCGGCAGTAGTCGGCGAGCGCCTCGGTCTGTGCCATCAGTTGTTTCAGGTCTGCGGTGCCATAACCTGCCGCATGGATGATTTCCTTGCCAAGTTCAAGCATTTGCCCTGATGATTTGAGCCACGCCTGCCCGTTTGGCTGGAGCAGCGGTTCGGCAGCCAGTTCCGGCAGGGACTTCAGGGTCCGGGCTGAGTCGAGGACGTCCGCCGTGGCGGCGCCGTCCTCCGCGCAATAGCGGACAGCGTTCGTCAGTACTGCCGGGACATGGTGTTCTTCGGCGAGTTTGAGCATGCGCACTGCGTGGGCGGTACTCAGAGGCGTGCCGGGGGTGGTGAGTTGGGAAACGACTTCTGCCACCAGGCTCCCGGCGGGCATGGCTTCCAGCCAGCGTTTGAAGAGCGTGCGCGGGCGCAGGTAGCGCCGGCCGCCCATGGCCCGTCCGACGTCGGAATCCGGACCGATCAGGACGGTCAGGACCGGTTTGAGCGTCCGCGGGTCAAGGGTCCTGGACGCGAGTTCTGCCCGGGTGACCGCCACCGGTACCGCTCCCCCGGCTTTGCCTGAGGTACGGGCGTGGGCGTCCGATACCAGCCGGCACAGGGCACGGTAGCCCGCCCCGTTGTTGTGTCCCCTGGCAAGGACCACCACCCGGCCCGCGAGCTGGGTGCGGTGATCGCCGTCGTCGTCAAAGACCGCGAGGTCCACTCCCACGATGGGATCGATCCCCGCAGCCATGCAGGCCTTGAGGTGTTTGACGGTGCCGTACAGGCCATCGCGGTCCGTGCAGGCAAGGGCTGTTGCGCCGTCTGCGGCGGCAACCTGGGCGAGCTCATCGGGCCAGGAGACTCCATAATGCGCACTGAAGGCGGTGGAAACGTGGAGGTGGGAGAAAGTCATGCCGTTGTGGGGTGGAGGGCGTCGTGGATCCGCAGCAGCCTCCAGCGGCCGCTGCCAAGATGCCGGGTCAGGTCCAGGGTGAGCGGTTCGCCGGTTTCCTGCCGGTCCGCCCTGACCTGGACGCGCCAGATTTCGTGGTCCACCAGTCCCGGGCCGCTGCCCAGAGGTGCCCGGCGTTCCTCAGCCCACCACTGCCGGCGCTCGTACCACCGGACAGGCTCGGCGCATACCGTATAACGCCGCCCGGCCCACTGGAGTTTCAGCGGCTGGCCGGTGGCTGTGCAGTGGACGTCCACGGACTCGCTGAACATGCCCATGGGCGCCTCCCCTCAATGAATCAGGCTGATGCGGTGCTGACACAAAAGCAGCTGACGCAAAAGCAGTTTATTCGAATACATGTTCGAATAAACTCAGTCTACGACGGCGTCCCGGCAAAACCTAGGCAGGGGGTGGACGGACGGGACGGCTGGGGGCAGGATTGTGGCATGAGCTCCCATGACGCACTCCTCAAGCACGTAAGCATCAAAGCCCAGGACAACACGCTCGTGGCCAACTTTGATATCGACGGCAACATACCGGGGGCGGGTGCGTACGTCGTAGGACTCGTGGCGGCCAGCCCTGACCATTCATCCCAGAGACGGCTGGGCATCGAATTCCTGAACGGGGAGGCGATCGCCTTCTACTCGTTCTGCCATGACCAGACGGCCGAAGAAAACTATGACCTTTCCGGAGTGACCCATTCGGGCAGCACCATCACCGGAAACTTTCCCATGGCAGCCATCCAGGGTCTGGGCAAAGGGCACGTCATGACGGCGTTCAGCGAGGCCGACGGCCGCGATTTCCAGGGGGGCGTTGCCGTCCAGGAAGCGCTCTAGCTTCAGCTGTTTTCTTTGTGGACCTTCAGCTCGAGTTCAATGAAGCCCGAGATCATGGCCCGGTACGTGGATTCCACGATGTCCGGGTCAATGTCTTTCTTTTCGGCGGCACCGCGAACGTGCTCAATCACCCGTTCCACCCGGCCAGGCGCGCGGACTTCAGCGTCGTCGCCCTTGAGGGTGCCAGCGATCCGGATCAGGCGTTCACGCCGCGCAATGAGCGTGACAATCTGATCGTCAACTTCGTCGACCGCAATCCGAACGGCGGCGAGCTGTTCCTTGTCGGCCAGTGCTTCCCGATCGTTTCCTTGAATTGTTGCCATCTTCTGACAGTATCGAAGCATGCAGCCCAGAGTCGACTTCATCTCACTAGGCGTTCGCAGCGTTGACGCCTCCCGCCGCTTCTACGTGGAAGGTCTTGGCTGGCCTGCGCGCAGTGAACACCCCGGTGATGTGGTGTTCATCCAGGCCAACCACGGACTGATCCTCTCCCTTTGGGACGCCGGACAGATGCACGCGGAAGCGGGCGTAGGCACACCCGGGCCGGTTCCGTGTGTCACCCTCAGCCACAACCTTCCCAGTACTGAGGACGTGGACCGGGTGATGGCCGAGGCCAGGGCTGCAGGCGCGCAGATCGTAGCCGAACCTGTCACCCAGCCCTGGGGCGGGTACAGCGGCTATTTTGCTGATCCGGACGGCTTCCGCTGGGAAGTTGCGTACAACCCCACCTGGGCAGTGGACGACGACGGCAACGTCACCGTCTGAGGCACGGTCCCCGCGGACCGGGCCGCCGCCTAGAACAGCGCTTCCACGGGGCGGATGAGCTCCGGGGAATTGTTGCGGACGTTTCCCACTTCCCGGCCCACCGAATCCACGTGCCAGTCGGCGGCAACGTCCTTGACGTGGGCGCGGACAAGATCCACGAGGAAGGCGGCGTCGTCGATCTGCGGGTCAAGCCACGACGCCATGGTGGCCCGGTCCATGGGCAGCGGCACCCGGTCATGCAGCTCCGTCAGCTTGCCAAACACCGTGGACTCGGCACCCGGCGGCGGCGTGTCCGCCGTCAGGATGGACGTGGACAGCATCCAGCGGGCGGGATCGCCGTCGGCCTTGGACGGGTCCTTCCACCACTCATACAGGCCGGCGAACACCAGACCGTGTTCAGACCCCGGATGCACATAGTAGGGCTGCTTCACCTTGCCCGTCCCCTGCTTCCATTCGTAATACCCGTCAGCGGGCACAGCGCAACGGCGTGACTTCACGGCTTTACGGAAGGCAGGCTTCTCCAACACGCTCTCGCTCCGGGCGTTGATCATTTTCGCGCCGATGCCCGGATCCTTCGCCCACGAGGGAACCAGGCCCCAGCGGGCCACGTGCAACTGCCGCACCGCTTCGTCGTCGATAAGCCGTTCCAGGACAATCGGCACATCGTCCGTTGGCGCCACGTTCCACGACGGAGGAAGCTGCACATCCTCCTCGAGCCCGGCATCAAATTCGGCGAGCAGGTCCCCCACGGCCCGGGCCATCACATAGCGTCCACACATGGCTCCAGCATGCCATTGCCGGCATGCCCTGTCAGCCAACACTGTCAGCCGCCGGGGCAGCCTCATGTAATAGCCACAGGGAATAGCCGGCCGCGGGTTACCGTTGAGAAGGACGAACCCCCTTCAACGATTTCAGGAGAGCTCCGTGGACTTTACCCCCGAGAACGGCACTATCACCATGTTTTCCACCACCTGGTGCGGCTACTGCAACCGGCTGAAGAAGCAGCTGGACGCGCAGGGCATCGGCTACACGGAAATCAACATCGAAGAGGTGGAGGGAACCGCCGAACTCGTGGAGCAGCTCAACGGCGGCAACCAGACCGTCCCCACCGTGCTCTTCCCGGACGGCTCCGCCGCCACCAACCCCTCCCTGGCTGAGGTAAAGAGCCGTCTCGCAGCCTAAGTCCGGCAGCCCATGTGGTAGACAGAACGGGACCAACCTCAGGGTTGGGCCCGTTCTGTCTATCTGCATTGAGGGAGCCTTCCGTGGTCCATAAAGTCAAAGGTGTCGTTGCCCGCTCCAAGGGCGCCCCGGTTACCCTGGAGACCGTCCTGGTCCCGGAGCCGGGTCCAGGGGAGGCTCTGGTGGACATCCTCACCAGCGGCGTCTGCCACACCGACCTGCACTACAAACTGGGCGGCATCAGCGATGATTTCCCGTTCCTCCTCGGCCACGAGGCCACCGGCGTGGTCAGTGCCGTGGGCCCCGACGTCACCAACGTGGCCCCGGGCGACCGTGTGGTCCTGAACTGGCGCGCCGTCTGCGGCAACTGCCGCGCCTGCGCCAAGGGCCAGCCGCAGTACTGCTTCAACACCCACAACGCCACCCAGAAGATGACCCTTGAGGACGGCACCGAGCTTTCCGCCGCACTGGGCATCGGCGCGTTCATCGAGAAGACCCTCGTGGCTGCCGGGCAGTGCACCAAGGTGGATCCCGACGCCGATGCTGCCGCCGTCGGCCTGCTCGGCTGCGGCGTGATGGCCGGCATCGGTGCCGCCATCAACACCGGCGGGGTCAAGCGGGGCGATTCCGTCGCCGTGATCGGCTGCGGCGGTGTGGGCGTGGCGGCCATCGCTGGCGCCGCGCTCGCGGGCGCCACCACTATCATCGCCGTCGACATCGATGCCAAAAAACTGGAACGTGCCTTGGAGCTCGGCGCCACCCACACTGTGGATTCCAGCAAGGAAGACCCCATCGAGGCGATCCGGGCCCTCACCGACGGCAACGGCGCAGACGTGGTGATTGACGCCGTCGGACGCCCCGAAACGTACAAGCAGGCGTTCTATGCCCGCGACCTCGCCGGAACCGTGGTGCTGGTGGGCGTCCCCACGCCGGACATGAAGCTGGAACTGCCGCTGCTCGACGTCTTCGGCCGGGGCGGCTCGCTGAAGTCCTCCTGGTACGGCGACTGCCTGCCCTCCCGGGACTTCCCCATGCTGATTAACCTCTACAGGCAGGGCAAGCTGGACCTGGATGCCTTCGTGACGGAGCGCATCACCATCGACCAGGTGGAGGAAGCGTTCGAAAAGATGCACTCCGGGTCGGTGCTGCGTTCGGTGGTGGAGCTGTAGCCGCAGCTGGATGAACGGACCGCCTGGGCCCGGTTAAGCCCCGGCGGGCCGTTGCGGGCTACGCTTCCCTGCTGTACACGCTGCCGAACTCGGCGTGCCTCAGGGACGCGTGGCCCGCGTAGGCGGCAACCACAGCGTCCTCAACGGCCTGAACCGTCAGGCCGGGCACCAGATCGTCCGCGGCCCCTGCAGTGGCCGGGTCCCAGTCCAGGCCCAGGGCCGCGTAACTGTCCGTCAGGACAGCGCGGATGGGGGCAGAGTTTTCAACCACAATCACCGAACTGAACAACCAGCCGCCGCCCACCACACGCTGCGCAGTCCCCACCAGCTTGATCCGGTGGGTGGGATCTGCGGGGTGGATGCCGTGGACGCTGAACTCGCCGGGGCAATACTCGCCGGGGATCTCGCCGACGGCGGCCTGCACGCCGACGTCCCGCAACGTCTGCGCCAGCAGCTCACCGAAGAAAGCGAACCGGCTTTTGGAGCCGGCAATCGCGTCAGCCTCCGGCATGACGTGGTCAACCACCAACGTTCCTTCATGATAGGCGGCGGCTCGGCCGCCCGCCTTCCGCACCAGAGGCTCAAAGCCGTGGTCCCGGCAGGCCTGCGCAGCCGCCTCGAAGCCGGGCAGACGGGTGTCCCGCTGGCCGAAGGCGACAGTCGGGGCGGGCCGGTACAGCCGCAGGGTGGGGCCTATCCCTCCGGTCTTGGCCAGGGTCAGTAGTTCCAGACCGATTTCCAGGTCCCGCGCGGCGCCGAGAGTATGGTCCTGCCGGACCACGGTGAGCGTCCGGTCAGCCTCGACGTCCTGCATGTTGCTAAGCTCCCTTATGGTCATATTGCAATTCCTTGTTGTTGCCGCCGCATTCGCGGTCATTGACGCCATCTGGCTGAAGCTGATGAACCCCTTCTACCGCAGCCACATCGGTGACCTGCTCGCCGACAAGCCCCACTTAGGTTACGCCGTGGCTTTCTATGTCATGTACATAGCGGGAATTCTCTTCTTCGCCCTGCGGCCGGCGCTCGACGGCGGCACCTGGCTGACCGCCGTCGGCTACGGGGCCGCGCTGGGCGCCTTTGCCTACGCAACATATGACCTCACCAACGCCGCCACTCTCAAGACGTGGCCCCTGCAGCTGATTGTGGTGGACATTGTCTGGGGCGCTGCGCTGACGGGGCTGTCCACCCTCGCCGGCTGGCTGGTGTTCCGCTCAACCTGACCGTGCTCCGGGCAAAAGCTACCTGACACGCCCGGACTATGACGTCCCGTCCCCCGCCGGGTGGCTAAACTCAGAAATCGCGGCACCCCCACACTCCTCCAGGAGAGGCAATCCACTGATACGCGTCATCAGCTACAACCTTCGCAAGCACAGGGCCAGTGGGGAACTCATGGCCCTGGCCCGGGATTTCGACGTCGATGCCCTGTGCCTGCAGGAGTGCGATACCACTGACCTGCCGGACACGCTGGGGCAGCTCCAACTGGCCGATTCCACCAAGGGAAACCGGCTGGGGTTGGCCATCTACTACCGGCCGGACCGCTTCACCGCGCACGGCACCAACACTTTTGCGCTGAAGAAGTCCCTGCACGACATGGTCCTGGCTCCTGCACATGAACGGCTCATCGGCACCCGGGTACGCGATAACGAGACCGGCCATGAGCTCGTCATCGCTTCCTTCCATGCCGCGCCCCTGACGGCCACCAACTCGCTGCGGCGCAACCAGATCCATGCGGCCCACAAGGAACTGCTCGGCATGGGTTCCGGACTGATGACCCTGATGGCAGGCGACTTCAACTATCCGTTCTTCACCAAGAACCTCACCGAACACATGAGGGATTCCGGGTACGAGCTCTCGCTCAGCAACCGCAGAACCTACACGCGGTACAAGGTGTTCAAGGGACACTTCGACTTTGCCACGTCACTGGGCCTGAACATCGAGAACGTGGAGACGCTCCCACGTGGCGCGTCCGACCATCTGCCCATCCTGGTGACGGCGGAATACGGCCAGGATTCGGCTCGGGCGCAGGAGCCACCGGCCGCCTGACTGTGGTTTTGGGGAGGCGCGGGTGCGGCACGACTGGATCAGCAAGGCGGTACCGGGCCTCAGCGTGGCCCGTGGCTACAAGAAGGCCTGGCTGAAGTCTGACCTGGTGGCAGGAGCAGCCCTGAGCGCAGCCCTGGTGCCGGCAGGCATGGCGTACGCCGAGGCCGCCGGGCTCCCAGCCGTGAACGGGCTGTACGCCTCGGTGGTACCAATGATCTTCTACGCCTTGTTCGGGCCATCCCGGGTTGTTATTGTGGGGCCGGATTCTTCACTGGCACCCATGATCGCGGCCGCAATTCTTCCATTGGCCGGTCGCGACCCGGAGCAGGCCGTGCCTCTGGCCGGCGTCCTCGCGATCCTGATCGGTACCTTCCTGTTTGCGGGCCGGATCTTCAAGCTGGGATTTGTGACCGGCCTGCTGTCCAAACCAATCCGCGTCGGCTACCTCAACGGCATTGCGCTGGCTGTAACCGTCAGCCAGCTTCCGCGGCTGCTGGGCATCGACAGCTCCGGGGAGACCCTTGTTGAACGCCTCGTATCCCTGTTCGATGCCGTCGTCAGCGGCGGGATCAACCCCATCGCCCTGGGCGCGGGGGCAGGAAGCCTGGCCGTGATCGTGGCGGGGCGCTTCCTGCCGTGGAAAGTGCCCGGCGTTATGTTCGCCGTAGCCGGCGCCATCGCCCTGGTGGCCGCACTGGACCTCCAAGGGCGGTTGCCGGTTGTCGGGGCACTCCCGCGGGGACTTCCCACGCCCATGCTGGGAGGGATCGGCTGGGAGGATGTCACAGCGCTGATCGGCCCGGCGGCAGGCATTGCCCTGATAGCCTTCGCGGACACCTCCACATTGTCCAAAAGCCTCGCGGGCCGGCGCGGGGAAAGAGTCAACGGCAACGAGGAAATGGGCGCCTTGGGGATCGCCAACATCGCTACGGGCGTGCTGGGCGGCTTTCCGGTGAGCGGAAGTTCCTCACGCACCCCCATTGTGCTCGACGCCGGCGGGAGATCGCCGCTGAGCGGAGTGGTGGCGGCCCTGCTTGTGGTGCTGTTCATGGTCCTGGTACCGGGCGTCACGGCTTACCTTCCCACCGCCACGCTCGCTGCCGTGGTGATCGTTGCGGCGGCATCACTTGTTGACGTGAAGACGCTCCTGCGCCTGATCCGGATGAGCAAACTGGAGACCCTCCTCCTGGTCGTCACCTTCCTGGGGGTCGCCTTTGTGGGCGTCCTGGAGGGAATCGTGGTGGCAATCGGACTGTCCCTGGTGGCCTTCGTGCGGCGGGCCTGGGACCCGTACCGTACCGAACTCGCGAGTGTGGACGGCGTGCCCGGCTTCCACGACCTCGACCGGCACCCGGAGGGCCGGCGGATCCAGGGCCTGGTCATCGCCCGCTTCGACGCACCGCTGTTCTTTGCCAACGGCGAAGTCTTCGCAGACCACATCCGCAACCTGGTGGACGGCGCACCCTCGCCCGTAAAGTGGGTGGTTGTGGCCGCCGAACCAATCACCGGCCTGGACACCACTGCACTGGACGAACTGGTGCAACTCGACGATGAACTGGCGCAGGCCGGGGTCAGCCTGGTTTTCGCCGAGATGAAGGGACCCATCAAGGACCGGCTGGTCCGCTTCGGGGCCAGTTCCAGGTTCAGCCCAGACCATTTCTACCCCACCGTCCATAATGCGGTCCGCGCCTACAGGGAGTGGGCAGGGAAGGGATAGTCCTCGGCCCGCGCGGGAGAGCCTCGAGCGCCCGCACGGAACGTCAGGTCCGGCGAAGCGTCAGGATCTGCTCTGCACGACCGAAAGGTCCCTCGAGGTCATGAAGGACGGTGGAGGTCAGGCCTATTCCGTCAGCGCCGAACGAAACGGCGTTGTCCAGGCCAAGCCATTCTCCCGCGGGCCTGCGGTACATGTGGATTTGAAGGTCCAGGTTGGGAAACGCGTAGCTGCCCTCCCCCGGGGGGACCCTGGCCGCGATGCCATTGGCCGTGTCCACCAGGCCCATCAGGCGGACGAAGTCGCTGCTGTCCGCTGTGTCCGTCAGGGGGTGCTGGGTGCGGAGCCAGACCGTTCCCGCCCCGTCCCGGTGCCCCTCAGCCACGCGCATCTCAAGGGAACGGATGTACCCGCCCGGCCAGATGGCGGCGCCGTCGAACGGTTTACAGTCATCCGGCGCAGGGATCGCGGCATCCTCCACGGCTGCCACCGCAGTTGTGTCACTGGTGATCATCCGCCAGGCAGTGGCCCTGATGGCCACACGGCCGTTGGCAACCAGTTCGGCCTGCAGCAGTTCGATGGTCCTGCCCGGACGAAGCGTGGTGGTTTCGATGTGGAATTCGCCGCCGGGAATCAGCCCGAGAATCTCGTAACTCAGCCTCGCCATCCTCATGTCCGCCCGGGGCTCATGCCGCTCCAGCCGGTCAGCCATCAGGCCGGCGGCCGGCGCCATGTGCTGTTCATGCTCATTCCAGGCGCCCTGGGCGTGAATTGTTGAGCGGAAACCGCCGCCGCCCAGCGACTGATAGTAGAAGGTTCCCTGGGCAAGTTCAGGCAGTTCCTTGGTCAACGTTGGCCCTCCGACGATTCCGGGTGAATGATCATTAACTCTAACCGGTCCGCGGAACCCCCTGGCAGTGATCCGGCGAAGTTCCAGCGCCCACGGAGCGCATTCGGACTAAACTCAGAAATTGGTCCTGTCAGCGACCTCGAAGTGAGGTGTTCCACGAATGCGCGTCATCAGCTACAACCTTCGGAAGCACAAAGCGAGTGGCGAACTGCTCGCCCTAGCGCGGAATTTCGCGATTGACGCGCTGTGCCTGCAGGAGGTTGACGCGGGCGACCTGCCGGAGACGCTCGGGCCGCTGCGCCTCGCCGACACCACGAAGGGCAACCGTCTGGGACTGGCCATCTACTACCGCACCGGCCGGTTCACCGCCATGGACACACAGTCCTTTGCCTTGAAGAAATCAGTCCATGACAGGGTCCTGGCTCCGGCCCACGAGCGGCTGATTGGTACCCGGGTAATGGATAACGAAACCCAGCACGAGCTGGTGATCGGTTCGTTCCACGCGGCTCCGCTGACGGCATCAAATTCGCTTCGGAGAAAGCAGATCCACGCTGCCCATGCCGAGCTGCTCAGCATGGGCAGCGGCCTGATGACCCTGATGGTGGGCGACTTCAACTATCCGTTCTTCACAAAGAACCTGCACGCCCACATGAAGAACTCGGGTTATGCCTTGTCTTTGAGCGACCGCCGGACCTACACCCGCTACAAGGTGTTCAAGGGCCATTTCGACTTCGCCACGTCGCTGGGCCTGGACATCGCCAGCGTTGAAACCCTGCCGCGGGGCAAGTCGGACCATCTGCCCATTCTGGTCAATGCCGAGTACGGCGAAGATTACTGACTGCCCCTAACGGCTCCGCCCGGCGTGGTTCAACAGCCGGGGATGCAGGTGCGGCCACGATTTCGCGAAACCGGGATGCAGTTCCTTCCTGCCCATCTCCTCCAGCGGGACCCATTGGAGTTCGAGGCTCTCCGGGTCACTGATCACCGGATCAAACGGGGCAATGACCAGGACCGCAACGGTGGTGTACGTCCAGTAGCCGACGTCCAGCACGGAGGTAAACAGCACATCCACGCCATCCGCCGGGACGGCCGCTTCCTCGTAGGCCTCGCGGAGGGCGCCGGAGACGGGGTCTTCGTGCTGGTGGAGCGCTCCGCCGGGCAGCCCCCAGGTTCCGCCGTTATGGCTCCAGAGTGCGCGGTGCTGCAGGAGCACGCCCTTGTAGGGGTCGTAGGCCAGGACGCCGGCCGCACCGAACCTGCCCCAGAACTTTCCCCGGTCACCCTCCACCCACGCATCACCCGGGTCCCGCGGGCCCGTGCGTGCCGGCGGAAAATGGCGGTTGGCATCAGGGAATGTGGAAGCCAGGGAGTGATCCATGGTTCCAGTCTGACAGGTGCACGGCGACTCTGCCGGGTACCTGCCGGACGCGGCAGGTCTACTGACCCACGTGTCCGCGTTCGACGGCGAAATCACCGCCGGGGTACATGACCGTCTCGTGTCCGTCATCGAAGCGGACAAGATACGGCGGATGCCCTTCCTGGCCCCGGACTTCGACGATCACTCCGTGCCGGTCGGACGATCCCACAGTCCTGCCCCGGACGATGATCCGGTCGCCTTGAGTTGCCTCCATGGCAATCACCTCCCAGCCCCAGAGTACGGCCCGGCAGCGGGCAGTAACAGGGGGTTCTGCGGGAGGATTCCGGGACCGCTGTCCGGCGCCGGGTCAGTCCCTGCCCGCGGCGAGCAGTTCGTCGGTGGCGGGATCGGGTTCGCCGTCGAAGAACTGTGCCAGGACTGTTTTGAAAACCGTCTCGCCGGGCGCGGCGCGCAGGAACAGCGTCATGGAGGAACGCAGCTTTTTGGCATCAATGCCGCCCAGGATGTCGACGGCCGAACGGCCTGTGTGGGTGGACACCGCCATGCTGCACTCAAGCAGCCGGGGGCCCAGGACGTCATGATTGAGGTAGGCCTGCGCCTCAGCCAACGAGCCGATGGCGTATTTGACGGCTGTGGGACTGCTGCCGAGGCCGGCGAGCTGCGGGAAAACGAACCACATCCAGTGGCCGCGCTTCCTTCCCAACTGCAGCTCGGAGAGGGCCTGTCCGTAGGTGCCGGCGCTGTCCTGGGCGTGAACGAAGCGTTCCAGGTTGTAGGTGGTGGTCACGAACGTCTCCTTCAGGCGGCGGTGCGGGGTTTCAGGCGGTGCGGGACTTCAGGCTGTACGGGCCGTGATTTCAGCGGCGAGGGCCGCGGCATGGCGGACCCATGGATCGGGATCCCGGCTCCAGCGTGCGGTCACCACGCGGGCACGTTGGCGGTCCGCGCCGTCGAGTGCCGCGAGCAGGGGAACCACGACGTCGGTAACCAGGGGGTCAACCAGTTCGGCTGTGTGCGCTGACCGGATGAAGCCTTCCAACCGGGTCAGGTCCGAGTGCCGCAGGAACGCCACCCTGGATTGCAGGAGCACGACGGCGGCGAGGCGGCGCTCGTAAACGGCCCGACGCCCCGGTTCGGGGCGGCCCCAGAGCTGCGAGGCAAGTGCCGTCACGTCGTCGTGGCCCAGGCCTTTGAATTTTGTGCCGGCGTCCCGGACGGTCCCCCGCACGGCACCCACGGACGCTCCATACGACGTGAGGGCACCGTCCAGGCGGGATTCCACCTCTTCGGCCCGGTACCAGGTGCCCTCGTTCTGCAGGGTGGCATCAATAAAGCCGGCAACGTCTTCCACGGAGCGGTCCATCCGGCATCATCTCCGGCCAAGGCGCCCGGCGGCGGCATGCTCGATGCAGTAGGGGGTCCAGGGCCTTGCCTCCAGGCGGCCCTCGGCGATCGGGCCTCCGCAGACGGCACACACCCCGTAGGTGCCGTCCGAGATTCTGTGCAGCGCGGCCTCCACCTCGGCCAGGCCGGCGCTGCTCTGGTCCAGCAGCGCCGAAGCCTGTGACAGCTCGAAGGCAATGGTGGCGCCCTCAGGATCGTGCTCATCGTCCACATTGGAGTCCTGGCGGGCAGCATTGGCAGAGGAGATGTCCGCCCGGAGAGCCGGAAGCAGTGCCAGCTTCCGGTCCCGCTCTTCCTCCAGCAGGATCCGGAACCGTTCAACGTCAGCCATGGGGACAGCCTAGCGCCGCGGACTGTCAGTACCAGTTCTTGAGCACCGAGTGGTCCCAGGCGCCGCACGGAGAGCCGTAGCTGGTCAGGATGTAGGCAAGGCCCCAGTCGACCTGGGTGCGGTAGCTGGTCAGCCAGTCGCTGCCTGCGCTGGCATACTTGCCGGCCGGCAAAGCCTGCGCGATGCCGTACGCCCCCGAGTAAGGGTTGGTGGCCGTGGTGAGCCAGTTGGATTCCTTCGTCCACAGCTGCGCCAGGCATTGGAACTGGTCCTGCCCCCAGCCGTACGCGGAAAGCCGCCCGGCAGCGTAAGTCTTGGCGCCGGCGGGGTCGTTGACCGCGCCTCCCGGAACGGCAGGTACGACGACGACGGGCAGCGGGGTCGGCGTCGTGCTTTCCGCCGGAGGTACTGGAGCAGGTGCCCCGGGAGCAGGGTTCCGGGGTGCGGGATTCGCTGGCGGCTGCGCGGCAGCCCGGGCAGCGGCTTCAGCCTGCCGTCGTGCCTGTTCCTCCGCGGCCGCGCGTTTGGCCGCCAGGGATGCCTCGTAGGCCGCCCGGGCAGCCTGACCTTGCCGGAATTCGTCCTCAACGGCTGCGGTGGTCCCCTTGAGCGAGGCGAGTTGTGCGGTGAGTTCCTGGCTGTGCTGCTGTTGTTCCGCGATGTGCTGCGACATCGCCCGCTGGGCGGCCTGCGCCGAGGACAGCTTGGCCTCGGCTTCGCCGGCGAGGCGCTCCCGCTCAGCCTTGGCCGCGCGTTCCTGGTCGGCCAGCGCTGCCGCGACCCGTTCCGACTCAGCCGACTTGTGGACCAGCAAGGCCGTCTTGTCACTGACGATCCGGACGATGTCCATGGCGTGGATGCTGTTCGTCTGCACGGCGTCGAGCGCCACGAAAAACCCCATGTTGGTGCCGCCCGTCTTGTAGGACTGCGCGGCGAGGGCACCGATTTCCCTCTTGTGCCGGCCCGATTCCTCCCGGGCACGGGCCACTTGGGCGGTTAGGGCATCCACCTTGGAACTGGCGGCCTGAAGAGCCGACTGTGCCACAGCGTAGTCGGCTGCTGCGCTGACGGCGGCATTGCCCAGGGCCTCCCCCTGGGCCTGCAGGCCGCCGAGCAGGTCCCCGATTCTGGTGACTTCTGCCGCCGTGGATGCCTCGCTTTGCTTAGCTTTTTCCACGTCCTGCCAGGAGGGATAGCCGCCGGGAGGAGCCTCATCCGCTGCCTGCGCGGGCAGTTGGAAAATCGTCGCGGCCACAGCCAGGCCAAGTACTGCCGTGAGACCGGTCAGCCGCAATTTTTGCGCAAACGGGGACATAGTTCGTGAGCTTACCCGTCAAACTCCCGGCTGGGGCCCGACGCCCCACGACAGGGCTCACCTGGCCGCCGTGGTTCGTGCCTTGGCCGCCGCCCGGCACGGCAATTTTTGAGATCCGGCACTCAGTTGGATGACCTGACCGGGCATATACGAATTCTGTGCGGTGACCTGCACCGTTGGAGGTTTACGCACCGGAATGCCGCCTGTTTCCGTGGTGAATTTTGCTCCAACATTCCGTTATCGGAATGTGACATTGGGGAAAACGACCGGTTATGGTCGTTCGGTGTCCTGGTTCAAAGCCAGGACATTCCCTTCAGTATGCCGAGCCCTGCCGCTGAACCGGGACCCCAGCGCAATTCAACTGGCAGGGACGGGGGAACCACGTTTCCGCGGCTTCATTGGAAGCCTTGGGGTTAAGTCGTTACGTCCCGTCATGCACGGCGACGCACCGGCCGGGTGTCTCCGACCCGAACCCGACAGCTCACCCCGCAGGCATGGGAGAGGCAATCAACCATGTCCAAGAAGTTCACTTCCGCACGCCATCGTGCAGCCACCAACACCACGTCCCGTGCACTCATGATCGGACGGCCGGCCCTTGTGGTCGCTGCAGCCTCCGGTCTGTTTTTCGGCCTCAGCGCCCCGGCCCACGCCGGCGTCCACGCACCGGACAATTCCGGAACGGCCAACGTCCAGGGACAAGCAAGTGCCTTGGCAGCAGCTGTGGCTCCGGCCCCTGCAGCGGCCCCTGCTCCGGCGGCCAACATCCACACCGTCGTCTCCGGCGACACCCTGGGCCAGATTTCGGCGGCCAACGGCGTAGCACTCAACGACGTCCTGGCCGCGAACGGCCTGTCGCTGGAGACCATCATCTACCCGGGTGACCGGATCCAGATCCCTGCCGCCGGGCAGGTCAACGCAGCACCGGCTCCGGCAGCGAAGGCCGCACCGGCACCGGCAGCTCCGGCTCCTGCAGTCAAGGCCGCCTCAGCACCGGCCGCGCCCGCCAATACCGGCATCAAGCTGGCCTCAACCTTGGCTCCGGCGCAGGCCCCTGCAGGCTCGCACGGCGCGGCGATCCTGGCCTCCGCCTACTCCCAGATCGGGGTACAGCAGGACTGCACCGCCATGGTGGAGAAGGCACTGCGCTCAGTCGGCAAGAGTGTTGGGGACCTGGCACCGGGCCAGTTCTTCCAGTACGGCAGCGTTGTTGGCACGCCCGCCCCGGGTGACCTGGTGATCACCGCCGGTCACGTCGGTGTCTTTGCCGGCAACGGCCAGGTTGTCAGCGGCGGCGTCGACGGGTTCAAGACCCAGGTCCACTCCCTCAGCTGGCTCCAGGGCGCATCCTTCGTCCACGTAGCGTGACCCCGGCCGGCTGGACGGCGGCGCGCGGCACCCGGCCGCCCGCCGTCGTCGGCCGCTGCTGCGCACTCACACGTACTGCCCAAACCAGGACACCGTGTCATTCCAGGCGGCCGTCGCCAGGGTCCGGTCATACCGTTCCCCGGTGTCATGGCGGAGGGCGTGGTCCACGCCCGGGTAAACAGTGAGCCGATGCGTCACACCGTGATTTCGGACCCTTCCGGGGGCAGCGGCCGACGTTTCGGGAAGGCGATCCGGTCAAGGTCGTTGGCGGCGATGACTGTGGAGTTGCCGGCACGGCGCCGCGCCTGCTCCGCCAGCAGGCTGACGTCGTCGCCATACCGCGAGGAGAAGTGGGTCAGGATCAGTGTTCCGGCGGCGGCGCCGGACGCCAGGTTCCCGGCCTGCCCGGCGGTCAGGTGGGAGTACTGTGCGGCGAGCCCTCCGTCGTCGTCACTGAACGTTGACTCTGCCACGAGGAGATCCGCCCCGTCCGCCAACTCCTCGGCACCCGGGCAAGGCGCCGTGTCCATCACAAAGGCGAAGCGCTGCCCCGGACGGGGAACACTCACCTCATTCAGCCGCACACCGCCAAAAGCCCCCACGCGCTGCAGTCGTCCCACCTCAGCGCCCCGGATCCCGGCGGCAGCAAGCCGGTCCGGGAGCAGGCGGCGGCCATCGGGTTCTGTCAGCCTGTAACCATACGTTTCAATTCGGTGCTTCAGGGGCTGCACCTCCAGGCCGGAGGCGATGGGCCCGCCGCTGCCGTGCGGGTAGAGCCGCAGGTCAATTCCGGGCGTGCTGACCGACACCAGTGCACGGACCACATCCTCCCCCGATGCCGGGTAATGCAGGTGGACCGGATGGCTCACGCCGTCCAGTGCCATCCGGGACAGCACGCCCGGCAGCCCGAAGCAATGGTCACCGTGCACATGGGTGAGGCAGATCCGCGTGATCTGCGAGGCGGATACGCCCGCGCGGATCATCTGCCGCTGCGTGCCCTCGCCGGGATCAAACAGCAGGCCCGCACCACCCCACCGCAGAAAATAACCGTTGTGGTTACGCGTCCGGGTGGGGACCTGGGAGGCGGTGCCGAGGACTACGAATTCGCGCATGGAACCGAGTTTCCCACCCGAGCCCGGCTACAGCCATAAGGCCCTTCTCCGAGTGCAGCCGGGTTGGTAGATTGGCCCGGCCAAGCGGGTCACCGCTGGCTTCAGCCGGTTGTCACGGAAGGAACCACCATGCTCTCTGACACTGCCCGCCCCGTCATCCAGGCCACCCTGCCCGTGGTGGGCGAAAACATCGAGGAAATTGCCAAAAGGTTCTACAAACACATGTTCGAAGCGCGGCCGGACCTGCTGGACGGCCTCTTCAACAGGGGTAACCAGGCAGACGGCCGGCAGCAACAGGCCCTGGCCGGGTCAATTGCGGCGTTCGCCACCTACCTCATCGAGAAGCCGGACCAGCTGCCGGACCACCTGTTGTCCCGCGTTGCCCACAAACACGTCTCGCTGGGCCTCAGCCCGGACCAGTACCAGATCGTCCACGACCACCTGTTCTGGGCCATCGTGGATGTGCTCGGCGATGCAGTCACCCCGGAGGTTGCGGCAGCCTGGGACGAGGTGTACTGGCTGATGGGGAACATGCTGATCAACAAGGAACGCGGCCTCTACGGCGCGGTGCACCTCTCGCCGGAGACCATCTGGCGGACCTGGCGGGTGGCCCAGCGCATCCAGGAGACAGCCGACGTTGTCACGTTCGTGGTGGAACGGACGGACGAACGGGAGGTCAAGCCCTCCCTGCCCGGGCAGTACGTCACCATTAAGATGCCCATGAAGGACGGCGTACACCAGCCCCGCCAGTACAGCCTGACCCGCGCCGATGACGGACAGCACCGGCATTTCGCGGTCAAGCGGGTGCACGGGCTCGCCACCCCTGACGGCGAGATGTCCAACCTCCTCCACCGGGACGTGAACGTCGGCGATGAAGTGGTGCTTTCCGCCCCGTTTGGCGATGTGGTGCTGGAGTACACCGACCGGCCCGTGGTGCTGGCGAGTGCCGGCATCGGCATCACCCCCATGGCCGGGATGCTCTCCCACCTGGTCAAGGCGGGATCACGGCGGCAGGTCATGCTCCTGCATGCGGACGAGAGCCCCGACTCGTTTCCGCTCCGGCACCAGGTCACCGAGGACATCGGCAAGCTGCCCGAGGGATCGATGCACAGCTGGTTCGTGAATCCGGCGGAGGATCCGGACCCCTCCGGCCCGAGCTTCCAGGGGTTCATGGACGTCAACGCCGTGGAACTGCCGCTGGACGCCGAATACTACCTGTGCGGGCCGCTGCCGTTCCTCCAGTCGGTGCGCAGCGCCCTGGTTGCGAAGGGCGTGCCGGCCAAGGACATCCAGTATGAGGTGTTCGGCCCGGACCTGTGGCTGGCCGACTTCCAGTAGCCCCGAAGCGGGCCGCCTAGAACTGTTCCGCCGGAATCGTAAACCCGAGATCCAGGAGTCCGCGTCCGGCCTGTTCCAGGATGGGGTCCATGGTCAGCGATGCATGGTTGAGGAGCACGTTGACGTCGCGCTGGATCCGCTGGAGCGGGTGCGTCAGGCGGTGCACGCTGCCGCCGGAGCCGGTCAGGATGAGCCGCACCGCCTCGGCCGAGGCCTGCCCGCTGAGGCCGAGGGAGAGGCGGTACTGCGCGCGCTCCTCGTCGGTGAAGGCCACGGGCCGGCGGTCAAAGGACGCTGACACCACCCGGACAGCCTCTTCCCAGTGCAGCCGTGCGGTGGCAACCTGGCCGTAGGCCTGGGTGAACCGGGCCTGAGCGAGCGGCGAATCCGCCTGGCGCTTCTCGACGGTCTGCTTGACCTTGCGCACCATCATCAGGTTGCGGAACTCATCCAGGGCGTGTTCGGCCGCACCGAGAGCGGCCGCCGGGGCCACCATGTTCAGGAACGTCGCCATGGGGACGTGAATGCTGGGATCCGGGTGGATGAAGCTCCCCGGGTTCTCAGCGGCCGCCAACAGGTTCCATTCGAGCGCACGGTGCGCCGGGACAAAGAGGGCCTCCGCGCGGAGATCGTTGCTGCCGGTCCCCCGCAGGCCAGCTGTGTGCCACACATCCAGCAGCTCGAGGTCCGCCATCGGGACCAGGCACTGAAGCCGCACGCCGCCGTGCTGGACCGCCAGGAGCGCCCAGTCAGAATGCATCACGCCGGAGGCAAAGCTCCAGCGGCCGGAAATGGTGAAGCCGCCGGGGACCTTCTCCGCTGATCCGGGAGGGGCTCCGGTTGCCGCAGCCAGAGGCGCAGGGCCCGCGGCGAACACTTCGTCCTGCGCCTGCTTCGGCCAACGGGCCAGCATCCACACGTGCTCGGCAAGGTGGCCCACGCTCCAGGCAGTGGAGGCGTCACCCTGCGCGAGGCGGCGGACCACCTGCACATAGGTCTCAAGGCACATCCCGAATCCGCCCACGGCCTTCGGCGCGAGCATCTGGAACACCCCCGCGGCCTTCAGTTCGGCCATAACAGTGTCCGGGATGCGGCGCAGCCCGTCCGTTTCCCCAGCATGCTCCCGCAACCGTGGAACCAGCGCGTCCACCCGGGCCAGCAACTCGTCATGCGTCGGAATTTTGCTGGGAGTCCCAGGCAGGTCCGCGTCCGGGAGGTCGATTGTGTGCGCGGTGTGGTTGCGCTTGGCCGCCAGGTAAAGCTTGTTGGCTGCGGACAGGTGCACCCCGGTGGGAACCTGCTCCGTCACCTCAACGCCGAGGGCTGCCAGTTGCCCCACTTTGTCCGGATTGTTGGTCAGGAGGCGGATCCGGCCGGCGCCCACCGCGCCGAGCATCTGGGCTGCGGCAGTGTAATCCCGCTCGTCCTCGCCGCGCCCCAGTGCCACATTGGCTTCATAGGTGTCCAGGCCAGTGTCCTGCAGGGCGTACGCGTCAATCTTGGAGTACAGTCCGATGCCGCGCCCCTCCTGGCGGAGGTACAGCAGGAAACCTCCGACGGCGGCAATCTCCTCGACAGCCTCGCGCAGCTGGGGGCCGCAGTCGCAGCGCTCGCTGCCGAAGACATCGCCGGTGAGGCACTCACTGTGCAGCCGGACCAGGGGCGCGGTACCGTCGGCTCCCGCATCCAGCAATGCCTGCTGCCACGGGCCGAGTCCGATCATGAGGTGTTCCATGCCATCGGCCAGGCCATGGAAGGTCATCACCTCCGCGGTGGCGGTGAGGCCGTCCGGGAACCGCAGCGGGACGGTGACCCGGCTGCGCACGGAAGCAGGTTGTTCACATGGCCGCGCGACGGTCTCGGTCAGAACGGTCATCGGTGCTCCTCGTGAGGTCGGAACGAAAGTACTTGAATATTGAAGTAAACAGTACGGGTCATTAGTTCACGGTGCAAGTGATCCATGGGACTAAAAACTTCATACGTGAAGTAACTGCCCTAGACTCGTCCTATGGAACAAGCCGAGGAGCCCCGCTGGCTAAACAGTGACGAACGCGAAGCGTGGCTGACCCTGGTGGGCGTCATGATGAAACTGCCGTCAGCCTTGGACGCCCAATTGCAGCGCGATGCCGGCTTGAGCCACTTTGAGTACATGGTCCTGGCGGGCCTCTCCGAGGCGCCGGACCGGACGCGCCGGATGAGCGACCTGGCCGGTTTCACGGAGTCAGGCCTCCCCCGCCTGTCCCAGGTGGTGAGCCGGCTTGAAAAGCGCGGCTGGGTCCGTCGCTCCCCCGACCCCGGCGACGGCCGCATCACCCTGGCCACGCTCACCGATGACGGCCTGGCAAAGATCGTGGGCACCGCTCCGGGTCATGTAGAGGCCGTCCGGGCGCTGGTGTTTGATCCCCTGACGAAGGCTCAGTCGCGCCAGCTCGGCAGCATCGGCAAACGCATCCTGGGTGTGCTGGACCCGGACGATTACTGCCTGCGCAGCGCCGACGCCGGGGAGCGCAGGAGTGCGTCAGGCGGGAAGGAGTAAGGACAGTTGTCTTGTTCGCAGGTCACTGTGAGACTGTGGGCATGGCGAGTTCTCTTGACGTGACATGGCAGCTGGATGGCATCGCTATGGCGGGCACGGCCGTCCGGCCCGCCGGCGATGGGCCCTTTTCGGCGGTGGTGCTTGTTGCCCAGGTCCCCGGTGGCGCCGACCTCATGCCCAGGGTCGAGGAAGCTGCTGCACGCTATGCTGCCGGACAGCCAATGAACCCTGACCCTGGCCTGCCCGACAGCGTGAAGATGGTACTCGCAAGCTTCGAAGCTCCTATGAACCTCCCGTTCGCCCGGGAGCTGTGGGTCGAGTCCACCTGCGACTCACTGCGGAAAGTGCAGATCCCCGCGCTGGTGTTGATCGGTGGAAAAGATGCACAGATCGATGTACATGCCGACGGGGACCCGCTCCAGGAAACCGCCGCTGGCATGACCAACGTGACCTTCGCCTTTCAGCCGAACGCGAACCACGTGTTCAAAGAGGACGCACGCCGCCCGGCCGAAGTAGCGGCGTCAACCGGGAACGGATACAACGATCCTGGCACGCATCTCGACCCTGAAAGCCTGGCGACGATCCTCGCCTGGCTGGGAGAGACAATGCCTTTGACGGTAGCTGCGTGAGCAGGTCACGCCGGGCATCGGCCTATGAACCCGACACGGTCGTAGAGCTGAACCCCCTGTTCAGCCGGCCGGGGGAATCCACCGTCTTTCCGCGCTTTACCATCCCGGACGGGGAGTCTCTGCCCTCCACCGCGTATCAGGTTGTCCACGATGAGGCGATGCTGGACGGGAACTCGCGGCTGAATCTGGCGACGTTTGTCGGAACCTGGATGGAACCGGAAGCGGCGCGTCTCTATGCCGAGACGTTCGACAAGAACATGATCGACAAGGACGAATACCCGCAGACGGCGCTGATCGAGACACGGTGCTGGCGAATGCTGGCGGACCTGTGGAACGCGCCCGATCCGGCCAAGGCCCTGGGCACCTCCACGATCGGTTCCTCCGAGGCGTGCATGCTCGGTGGCCTGGCCTTGAAGCGCCGGTGGCAGCACGCCCGGCGGGCAGCCGGTCTCCCGACGGACAAACCCAACCTTGTCCTCAGCTCGGCCGTACAGGTGTGCTGGGAGAAATTCTGCAACTACTGGGATGTTGAAGCCCGTTTTGTTCCGGTTTCGAAGGAACACCAGATACTGGACGGCCATGACCTGGACCGGTACGTGGACGAAAATACCATCGGCGTCATCGCCATTATGGGCGTGACCTACACCGGCGTGTACGAGCCGGTTGAGGAAATCTCGGCGGCCCTGGACGACATCCAGGCACGCCGTGGCCTCGATATTCCGATCCATGTCGACGGGGCTTCAGGGGCCATGGTCGCCCCTTTCCTCCAACCGGACACCAGCTGGGACTTCCGCCTCCCCCGGGTCGCCTCGATTAACACCTCAGGCCACAAATACGGCCTCGTCTATCCGGGCCTCGGCTGGATCATTTGGCGGGACGAACAGGCACTTCCGGGTGATCTGATCTTCCATGTCAGCTACCTCGGCGGCGACATGCCAACCTTCGCACTGAACTTTTCACGGCCCGGCGCCCAGGTACTGCTGCAGTATTACCTCTTCCTCCGGCTCGGATTTGCCGGATACGAGTCGGTCCAAAATACATCCCGGGACGTGGCACTCTACCTATCCGGTGAAATCGGGGCGATGGAGGCCTTCACCCTCTGGAGCGACGGCTCCGACATCCCGGTCTTTGCCTGGCAGCTTGCTGACGGGCACACGAAAAACTGGAACCTTCACCATCTCTCCGAGCGCCTCCGAATGAACGGGTGGCTCGTCCCGGCCTACCCCATGCCGGAGGGGCTGGGCCACGTCACGGTGCAAAGGATCGTCGTCCGCAACGGCTTCACCCGCGACCTCGCATCCAGCTTTTTGATCGATCTCAAAAAAGAAGTCGCCTACCTGGACGGCCTGACCGCGCCGATGCCCTCCAGCGGGACAACGCAAGCCTTCCACCACTAGCCGGCAGACGCCGACGAAGGAGCAATCGTGTGCCGACTGTTTGGCCTGCACGCAGGCTCCCAACCCGTCCGCGCCACGTTTTGGCTCCTGGACGCCCCGGACAGCCTCTCAAACCAGAGCCGGAGGGAGCCCGACGGAACCGGCATCGGCACGTACGATGCAGAAGGCAAGGCTCATGTGGCCAAGCAGCCGCTCGCCGCCTGGGAGGATCACGCCTTCGCGCGCGAGGCCCGGAACCTGAGGAGCACCACGTTCCTGGCCCACGTCCGCTACGCCAGCACCGGCGCCCATACGATGGTCAATACGCATCCGTTTGAGCAAGACGGGAGATTATTCGCCCACAACGGCGCCTTCGGTGGCCTCGGAGAGCTCGATCAGCGTCTGGCCACGCTCGGGGTTACGGACCTCGTTCACGGCGAGACCGACAGCGAACGCCTCTTCGCCCTGATCACCGCCGAGAGCCGCAGAGCTGATGGCGACGTCACGGACGGTATCACCCGGGCCGTCACGTGGATCGCCAAGCGATTGCCCGTCTTCAGCCTAAACCTCGTTCTGACGACGGCGACGGACCTTTGGGCGGTCAGGTACCCGGCCACCCACGGGCTGCACATCTTGCAACGAGACCCTGCTGCCGTCCACGGACCGACGGCTCCCCTGGAAGCACGGAGCCACCGCATCCACGCCCGCAGTGAAGACCTTGCCCGTTCTCCGCACGTCCTCATCGCCACCGAACCGATGGATCACAACCCGGGCTGGCGCCCCATAGCCTCCGGCGGACTGGTGCACGTCGGCCCGGACCTGGCGGTCACAACCACGTTCCCCTACCCGGATAGCCCCGCGAACCCGCTCACCCTGTCCGACCTTGAACCGTCCGCCGCGGCCTCCCAGATGCCCTAATCACCACCCCTCTGGCTGACCTGAGATTCTGTACGTGGAGGACCACCGCTATGACGATCAGCGGTACGTGGATGGCGGGCAGATTGTGGGCGAACCACTTGGGAAGGTAAATGTCCGTGACGGATCCGGTGGGGTCGCCGAGCCGTTGCGCCAGCGGCGTGAGCGGACAGTGGAATCCGTTGGCGGCAAAGATCAGGATCTCGCCGGCCACAACAGCGGCAGCCTGTCCCACGCGCCGGTCACTCCGTCCGCGGATCCCGGCATACAGCACGAACACCATGCAGGCCTCGATGGTGAACCAGGCAAAGGTATGGAATCCCTTCACGGCTTTCAGCGCCAGGCGGTGATCCGTCATCTTCCAACTCAAACACGTCGCGTCGAGGCCGCAGCAGGGTCTTTCGTCACCGGACCTGTACACGCTCAGGCGCCGGAAGGCGCGGAGGGACAGGTGCACATCGTGGACAACGCCGGTCCGGCGGGGAAGTATGTTGAGAACCAGCCGCACTGAACGCCCGGGATCCGGGCAGCAAGGATGCGCCGACATGACATACGTCAACGACTTAGGTGTTGTGGGACCGGACGGCGTCACCATCGCCGGGGGCAAGGCCGTGGGCCTGGGCGGCCTCATCCAGGCAGGCTTGCCGGTTCCCCAAGGTTTTGTCCTCAACACTGCGGCCTATGCGGATTTCGTGGCGGCCAATCACCTCGAAGCTGACATCCGCGGACTGGCCACGCTGTCACCGCAGGCATCGCCGCAGGACTACGGGGATGCGTCCGCACGCATCCGTGCACTGTTCTCACAGGGCACGGTGCCGTCCGGCATCGCCGCCGAACTGGACGCCGCCTACGGCCGGCTCGGCGATGGGAATACCGCTGTTGCGGTGCGGTCCTCCGCCACGGCAGAGGACCTCACCACGGCAAGCTTCGCCGGGCAGCAGGAAACCTACCTGAATGTTGTGGGGGCCGGGGCCCTGCACGCGGCAGTGATCGATTGTTGGGCTTCCCTGTGGACGGCGCGGGCCATGGCCTACCGTGCCCGTGAGGGCATCGCGCCGGAGTCTGTCCGCCTTGCAGTGGTGGTCCAGCGCATGGTCGAGGCCGACGCCGCGGGCGTCATGTTCACGGCGAACCCGGCCAACGGGCGTCGCGACCAGACGGTGATCAGTGCCGCGTGGGGCCTGGGCGAGTCCGTGGTCAGCGGAACGGTCACCACGGATGACATGGTGGTCGATGCCGGGACGGGCCGTGTGCTGTCGCGCCGGACAGCGGACAAAGAGGTCATGACCGTGTACGCGGAGCGCGGCACGCAGGAGCAGCCGGTGGCGGCAGCCCGCCGTCGTGAGCCCGTCCTTGATGACGCTGCAGCCGCAAGGCTGGCGGACCTCGGAACGCGGATCGCCGGCCACTTCGGGATGCCGCAGGACATTGAGTGGGCGAGGGCCGGCGGCGAGTTCTTCATCCTCCAGTCCCGGGCCATCACGGCGCTGCCCGAACCGGCGGCCGACGCCCCGCAAACCTGGCCTGTCCCGTATCCGAAGGGGATGTACTTCCGGGCGAGCATCGTGGAGCAGCTGCCGGATCCGCTCTCGCCGCTCTTCGCCGACCTCATCGACGGCTCGGTGGCCCGCTCCCTGCAGGCGCTCTTCGGCGCGGCCATCGGCCAGGGCGCCGTCCGCGACGGCGACGTCCGGCTGCCGACCGTCAACGGCTACGCCTATTACTACTACCGCAACTCGGGCATGTGGCGGATGATGGCGAAGTCGCCCGCAGCCTTCCGCGCCCTGTTCCGCGGCGAGGCGCACATGGGCGTGGCCGGGTGGCGGGATTTTTCCCATCCCCGCTATGAACGGGTGATCCACGACTGGTCCGCGAGGCCCGTCCGCGACCTGTCCGGTGAGGAGCTGATCGAGGGCGTGCAGGCGCTGCTGGACGCCGGCACCGTGTACTACACGGCGGTGCAGTCCATCATTCCGTTGGCCGCCACCAGCGAAATTTCCTTCCGCGCGTTCTACGACAAACTGGTCAAGCGGCACGGCGATCCGCCCGCCCAGTCCTTCCTCCTCGGCTATGACAGCGAGCCCATCCGGGCCGAAAAATCGCTCTACGGACTGGCCGGCTGGGTCCGTGGCGTCCCCGGACTGACGGCCGCAATAAGCGAAACCCCGACGACGGCGCTCGCCGGGTCCCAGCGCACTGGTGCACCGCCCGCGGGGATGGACGCTGAGCTGTGGCAGCAATGGCAGCCGCGTTTCCAGGAGCATCTGGACCGGTACGGCCACGCCGTCTATAACCTGGATTTCGCCAGCCCGGTCCCTGCCGATGAGCCGAACACCCTGATCGAGACCGTGAAGTTCTATCTGCAGGGACACGGCACCGATCCGAACGAACGGCAGCGCCTCTCCGCTGAACGCCGCGAAAGCCTGACGGCGGAGATGACGGCGCGGCTCGGGCCGCGCCGCCGCGCCGTATTCCTTCGGTTGCTCCGGTGGGCCCAGACCGCCGCACCGATCCGTGAGGACGCCCTGGCCGACGTCGGGCTTGCCTGGCCGCTCTTACGGCGGATGCTCTTTGAACTGGGCCGGCGGCTGGTGGAATCCTCGGTCATCGCAGAACCTGACGACGTGTTCTGGCTGCGCTTCCAGGAACTGCACAGCGCCGTCGAGTTCGGCCTCGCCGCGCCGGGTACGCCAGCCCCCGGTGCCCCGGCCGTGGCCATTACCGGAGCGGCCCGCCCGGTCCGCGCCGGCGTCGTCGAGGAGCGCAGGATGCTCTGGCGCGGCCAGGCGAAGGCAACAGCCCCGCAACTGCTCCCGGAGAGCCGCTGGATGGAGCGGGCGTTCGGGTCCATGATGCCGGCGCGCCAGCACCAGCCCGGTGCCGTCATCAAGGGCGTCGGCGCCAGCGCCGGGCGGGTCAGCGCTCCCGCACGGGTCCTGGGCGGGCCGCAGGACTTCGGCCGGATGGAGCCAGGCGATGTGCTGGTCGCCCGCATCACCACTCCCGCCTGGACGTCGCTGTTCGCGATGGCTTCAGCGGTGGTTACCGATGTTGGCGGCCCGCTGAGCCACAGCTCCATCGTGGCGCGGGAGTACGGAATCCCGGCCGTCCTCGGCACGGGGGTGGCCACCCAGCGGATTA
The DNA here is from genome assembly GCF_024391045.1 of Pseudarthrobacter sulfonivorans. Lineage (GTDB taxonomy): Bacteria > Actinomycetota > Actinomycetes > Actinomycetales > Micrococcaceae > Arthrobacter > Arthrobacter sulfonivorans_B. The sequence continues at coordinate 16,688 of NZ_JANFCZ010000006.1, read as the reverse complement.
GCAGCGGCCAACGGATCAGCGTGGATGGCGACGCCGGAACCGTCACCATCGAGCCTTCCTCCGGTGCCGCGGACGGGCTGCCGCGGACCCCGGATAACAGCTAAGCGTCAGCCGAGCCGGAAGTGTGGGCTGCATCGGATGTGTGCTTCGCCGGCCGGGGCCGGTCATCGGGCACCAGGCTGAAGGCGCCTTCCTCTTCGAGGGCGTTGTGGAGTCTGAGGATGGCGTAGAGGCCGTAGAGCAGGCGCCGGAGTTCGATGACGTCCTCGGAGCGGGCATCCTTTTCAAGGCCGTTCAGCAGGCGGTGGAGCCGGCTGATGAGGTGTTCGATTTCGGCGTGCGTGCGGCTCATGTCGGCTGTCGCGTTCGATCCGCCGAGAGCGCGGGCAACCAACGGCACCAGGAGTTCCTCGTCGGCGCGTTCGTGCGGGAGCAGTTCGTTCTCGAGGCGGCCCAGCAGGATCCGTGCCGGACCCAGGTCCGGGTCGCGGGTCGTGAGGGCGTCTGCGACGGAGCGTATTTGTTCGACGACGGCGCTCACGGCGTCGTGCTGCAGTTTCAGTTGGCGCGCAGTGGCGATATCTGCCGGTGCCATGTTGATGGTGTGGGACTTGCCGGGGATCACCGCTCGCAGGGCCAGGCCGATCGCGAGGATGTCGATGAACTCCTGCAGCACTGCTCCGGCCGCCGGTGCGAGGAAACCGGCGGCTGCTGCGACCATTGCGGCCAGCGAGAGGCCCATGCCCACCACCACGGCCTGCCTGCCGATGCCCATGGACCGGCGCGCGATGAGGATGGCGTCGGCGAGTGCGTCGATGCGGTCCACGGTCAGCACCACGTCGGCGGCCTCCGAGGATGCGGTTGCGCCCCGTGCTGCCAGGGCCACGCCCACCCCCGCGGCGGCGAGCGCGGGAGCGTCGTTCACGCCGTCCCCCACCATGATGGTCGGGGCGCCGGAGGATTCAGCGGTGATCACCTGGAGCTTCTCGCCCGGGTCACAGTCGGCCCGCACGGAATCAACTCCAACCACCCGGCCCACTGTGTGCGCGATGTCTTCCCGGTCACCTGTCACCAGGACAATCCTGCTGATGCCGGCACCGCGCAAGGCCCGGATCATGCGCGGGGCGTCGGGTCTGACCGGGTCCTCCAGCAGGAACGCCCCGCAGGGTTCGCCGTCGACGGCGATGAACACTGTCAGGGATCCGTCAAGGTCAGCGCGCCGGCGCACCTGGCGCACCCATCCCGGTTCGGAACCGGGTGCGATCCAGGCGGCCTTGCCGAGCCTGACGTTGTGGCCGCCCACCGTCCCCTGGAGTCCGTAGCCGTGTTCCTCCCGGACGTCGTCGGGCATTTCCAGCACCAGGTTCCGGCGGGTGGCCGCGGTCACGATCGCGCTGGCCAGGACATGGGGTGAGACCTGGTCGAGGGAGGCTGCCAGCCGCAGGATCTCGTCGGCGTCAACCGTGTCACCGGCCGTGACCGTGTCAGCCAGGGTGGGCTGCCCCCGGGTGAGCGTTCCTGTTTTGTCGAAGAGCGCCGCCCTGCCCGCAGCGAGCCGTTCGAGGGCGCCGCCGCCTTTGATCACCACGCCTATGCTCGCCGCCCGCGATAGTCCGGACATGATCGCGATCGGCGCTGCCAGCAGCAGCGGGCAGGGTGTCGCCACGACGAGGACCGCCACGGCCCGCACCGGATCAGAACTGAGCGCCCAGGCCGCCCCGGCCAGGACCAGGGTCAGCGGGACAAAGAAGCCGGCGAACCGGTCCGCGGTGCGCACGAAGGGAGCTGAAGCCGCCTGGGCCTGCTCCACCAGGCGCACCACGCCCGCATACGTCGAGTCCGCGGCGGTTGCGGTTGCCATCACGTCGATGGGTGCACCGGCGTTGACCACGCCGCTGCGGAGGTCTTCGCCAACGACCCTCTCCACCGGCAGGGATTCGCCGGTCAGGGCGGACTCGTCGAGGATCCCCGCCGACAGGAGCCGGCCGTCAACGGCGAGGACTTCGCCGGTGCCAACCACAATGAGGTCGCCTGCCGCGAGGACCTCGACGGGAACTGATTCCACGCCGCTCTGGACCTTCCTGCGGGCTGTGCGGGGCGCACGCTCCACGAGCAGGCTCAGCTCCCGCCGGGCCCGGGCCTGCGCCCGTGCCTCCAGCAGCCTGCCGGTCGCAAGCATGACCGTGATCATTGCTCCGGCGAAGGGCTCGTTGACCCACAGCGCCCCGCCCAAAGCCAGCACCGCAATGATGTCCACGCTGGCCTGCCGCCTGCGGAGCGCGCCCGCCACCCAGGCGACGGCGAACACCAGTCCAAGGACGGTTCCCACCACCCAGACCAGCTCCGCCGCCTGGTACTCGCCAAACAGCCAGGCCGCGCCACCCCCCGCCAGAAGGACGGTGGACGAAACGAAAAACAGCAACTCGATGCGGTCACGGAGGAACGTCATGAGCCCATACTCACATGCAGGAGTGGCTTCGAAGTACCGCCGAAAGGCCCGCGGGACGTTCGCCCCTACCGTGATGGTGCGGGCATACCGGAAACTGGGCAGGATTCTGGTGGCATCTTCACAGGAGGAACCATGGGCAGGTCCTCGCTTTGGGCCCTCACATGAGGCCGGCAAAGACTGCGGCGCGTAAGCCCGACCGGACGCTCATCGCCATCCTGGCCGTGATCGCGCTGCTGGTGGTTGTGGCGTTGGCGGTTGTCTTTACCCGTGGCGGGCCGGAGACCCTGGATGCCTCCACACCCCAGGGAGTGGTCCAGCGGTACAGCACGGCAGTCATCGCGGGCGATACGGCCACAGCCAACTCCTACCTCACTGATACAGCCAAATCCGTGTGCCGCGGCTACTACGAAAGCGGCCAACGTCCCGTCCGGGTGGTTCTGATCGCCACCACGGAGCGGGACGACTCGGCCCTGGTGCGGGTGTCCCTGGTCAGCTCAGGCGGGGGCGGCCCCTTCGGACCGTCCGAGTATGAGATGGAGGATCGTTTCGCGCTGGTAAAGGCCAGTGGCAGCTGGCGGATCGAACAGGCACCGTACCAGCTGGTGTCGTGCACCGGATTGACCAAGCCGTGAACGCCACCGCCACTGCGCCGCGTTTGCCGGCGGGTTCAGCCCAGGCCACGCTCCGCCGCCTGATCCTCTACGTGCTGTTGTTCGCCCTCGTGGTCATCACGGCTGTAGGGCTGAGCGGGCTGCTGGAACGCCTGTTCAGCACCGGCGCGGTGGTGGCATCCACTGACGTGGCAGGAGTGGCCCGTTCCCTGGCCTTCACGCTGATCGGCGGGCCGCTCGCCGCCCTCCTATGGTGGTTTGTTTGGCGGCGGCTTGACGATCGGGCGGAGCGTGGCTCCGCGGCGTGGGGCCTGTACCTGTCTGCCGTCTACACAGTCTCGATGATCTCCGCTGTAACGGGCCTTCTGGCAACGGCGGCCTCCTTCATCGGCAGCCAGGAACCCCTGTGGTATTCGCCGTTGGCGACGGGGATCGTCTGGGCAGGCATCTGGATCTGGCACCGCTGGATGTGGCAGCACCCCCTCAAGCAGCCCGAAGCCCTGGAGGACGTCCCTGCCGTCATCGGGTGGGTCTTCGGGCTGCTGGTGGGCGGGTTCGCAGCCATCAATGCGTTGGGCAGCCTGCTCGATGTGGCGATCCGCGGACACATGAGCCTGACCCCGGAGGTGGAGGGGTGGTGGCAGCCCGTCCTGCGTGCCGTGGTTTGGGCAGCGGGCGGAACCGTCGTGTGGTGGTGGCACTGGTTCAGGGGCGGTGGCCGAAAAATGGGAACCGCCCTTGTGGACGTCGCCCTCGTCGGGGTGGGGATCTTCGCCGCGGGCATCACGGCCGTCGCGGGCGCCGGCGTCGTGGTTTTTGTGCTCCTGAGAACGGTATTCGACCGGTCCTCCCCCCTGAGCGAGCTGCTCGCGCCGCTTGGCCCGGCCCTCGCCGCAGCCGCGATCGGGCTCCTCATCTGGCGTTTTCACCGCGTCATCGGAGCTGAGCGGTCGGTGGGCACCAGGCGTGCGGGCCGGCTGGTCACGTCCGGGGTGGCTTTGGCGGCTGCCGCAACCGGCGTTGGCGTGGTCATCAACGCTTCCCTTGCCATGGCGGTTTCGCCCCTCGCCGGCAGCGGCACCCGCACCCTGCTCCTGGGCGGCCTCAGTTCCCTCCTCGTGGGCGGTCCCGTCTGGTGGCGGGCGTGGCGGCCGCTGAGGCAGCCCCAGACCGCGGACGAAATTCAGCCCGGCAGGCGCGTCTACCTCATCGCTTTTTTCGGCATCAGCGCAGTGGTGGCGCTGGTGGCCCTGCTCATCATTGGCTACCGGATCTTCGAGTTCCTCCTGGAAGAGGCAACCGGGGGGAGCCTCCTGGAGCGGATCCGCGCCCCACTGGGCCTGCTGGTGTCGGCCGGTTTGGTGGCTGCGTACCACTTCGCCCAGTGGCGCCGCGAGCATGCCCTCCTCGCCGCCGGCTCAGGGGCCAAGGCCCGCACCGTCGGTCAGGTCATCCTGGTGACGGCCGCGGATCCAAAGCGGCTCTCCGAGGCGATTGCCGCCGCGACCGGCGCCCAAGTCACGGTGTGGAAAAGGGCCGACGCCGGCGGGCCGGTACCGCCCGGAGTCGCCTTGGAAGACGGGCTGGCTGAACGGGTGGTCGGTGCACTCACCGGCGTCACTGCAGCACGCCTCCTGCTGGTGGTGGGTCCGCCGAACGGCCGGCCGGCGCGGATCGACGTCATACCGTTGGACGTCACATGATTGCCATAGTGCCCGTTGCTAGATGAAGGTGAGTGCAATGAGTGGAGCAGTTCATTTCACCGGGGAACCAGCCGAGATCCATTGGACCCCGCAACCAACCGCCGTCGTCCGCGAAACCGTGGCGATGGGTGCCCTTTCCGACTTCTTCAGCCGGGCCTTCGGGGCTGTGATGGCGGAAACGCAGAGGCAGAATGTCCAACTCGCCGGACCGCCGTTCGCCCTGTACCGGGGGATGCCGACGGAAACAGTGGACGTCGAAGCAGGCTTTCCGATCGCGGGCGGCCTGTCGGACACCGAAACGGTGGCCACCGGCACTCTGCCTGAGACCGATGCGTTCGAGGCCATCCACACCGGTCTGTACGAAAGACTGGGTGAGGCCTACTCGGCGATCCAGGAACGCATCAGGGCTGCCGGCAAGACTCCGTCCGGCACCATGTGGGAGTTCTATTTGAACGGACCGCCGGCCGAAACCGACCCCTCCAAATGGCAGACGCGGATCGTGTGGCCGGTTCTCTGATGCTGAACTCCTTCAAGCTCCTGCTGCTGGTGTTTGCCCTGCTGCTGGGCGGCGGGGCCGCCGCGCTCGCCGTCACGCCAACGGGCGTCGTGATTGAGGACCGGGCCGGCGTGCTGGACCGCAACACCCTCGTCCCGGCCATCAATGCCATCGAGTTCCATGAGCCCACCAAGGTGGCCATCTACACCTACAACGGGAGTGCCGCCGACAACCTGAACGAAGAGGTGCTCCGGTTTGCCCGGGCCGAACACCCGGACTGGATCAGCGGGGACGGGCAGAAATGGGCCGATGGTCTCTTCATCTTCGCCCTCGATCCCGTGGGCCGGCACGTGGGCACCTACATGGGCGAGGACCGCAAGGTTTCCCTGGACCAGCGCGATGACATCCAGAACGCCGCGAAGGACCTCCTGCGCGACGCCCAGTGGACGGACGGCACCATAGCGGGAGTCCGCCGTGGCGCCGAACTGATCAACCAGCCGTGGTACCAGTCCGCGGCTTTCGTGATCACTGCCTGGGTGACGGGTGCGCTCGCCGCGGCGGGGGCTGCTGCCCTGCTGATCGTGCGGGCCGTCACGAGGGCGGACAGCCGCAAGGAGCTGGCGCGGGGAGACCGGAGCTACGCCAACGTCAGCTCCGACCTGGATGTCACCGAACTGAACGCGGGAACCATCCCCGCGTCCTCTTCCTACGGCAGCAGTGTCCTGGAGAAGCACCGAACCTTCCTGACCCGCTACAACACCGCCACAGGGCTGTCGAACCGCGTGCACGCCCTGACACCGCGGGAGCTGAGCCGCAGGCCAAACCTCAAGCTGGTACGGGACTATGCGGACGCGGCCGCCGAACTCGATGCCCTGGATGACGTCATTGCCGACAGCAACGCACTGCTGAACCGGTTGAACACCTGGCCAACGGCCTGGGACCGTCAGCTGGCTCCCTTCCGCAGCGACCTGGCCGGACTGGAGCAACTGCTCAGTAAGCGTCACGGGCAAGGCGACTCCGCAACAGCCGCGGCCTTGCGGTCCTTCCGGGATCAGAGCCTGGCGGAAATCGAACGCTGGACCGCCCAGCTCAGCGACGGGACCCTCACACCGGAACAGGCGTTGGATCACCTTCGCGATGCGCGCAACCGTTTGTCGGACCTGCTGAAGCAGCACACGGAAACCGTGATCGCCGGTTTTGCCAAGACCGAACGCGAAGCCAAACTCATGCGCAAGGGAATGGAGGACGCGCAGCAGGGCACGGACGGCCGCCACCGGCGAAGCCATGAACCCAGCATCCTCGGCACCGTCTACCCCTCGTACTATTTCTTCTCCGTCCCCGCCTTTAACTCCGGCCTCAACACCGGCGTCGGCAGTGTCAGCTCTGCACGGGGCGGCGGCGGAACCACCGGCTACGGGAGCAGCGGCGGTAGCTTTTCCGGCTCCGGCAGCTCCTCCAGTTTCTAGGTGACTTTCGGCCCTACACGGCCAATGCCCTAAGCCGCAGGCTGGGAGCAGCACCGGTCCACTGAAGGGAATACGTTATGGCCGAGCCGGCATCAGAGGAAGCCATGTTTGTGGTGGGCGTGGACGGCTCGGAGGCATCCGTGGAGGCGCTCCGGCAGGCCCAGCGGCTGGCTGCCCCCATCGGAGCCAAAGTACTCGCCACCGCATACTGGGACGATCCGCAGGTTTACGCCGGGTACGTGGCCATGGGCATAGACCGGTTCGAGGAACGCGTCATGATTGTCCTCAATGACGCCCTAAAACAGGCCTTCGGTGACGACATCCCGGCCAACATCATCCCCCGCGTCGTCCGGGGCCATCCCAGGGATTCCCTCATCGATGCCAGCCGCCATGCGGACATGATCATTGTTGGCAGGCGCGGCCACGGCGGGTTCGGCGGCCTGCTCCTGGGATCTGTCAGCTCAGCCTGCGTCGCCCACGCGCACTGCCCCGTCCTGGTTGTTCACAGCCCCGACAAGAAAACGAAGGAAACCCAGCCGTGAGAACGTCAAAGCCGATCGCCGTCGCCACCAATGATTCGCCGCAGAGCCGGGCCGCCGTGGAGTGGGCTGCCCGCCGGGCGGCCAGTGCCGGCCTGCCGCTGGTCATCCTGTATGTAGTGGACGACCGGTGGGTGGCGGAGCCCGTCCCGTGGACCGGGGAAATGGTGAAGCGGGGTGAAACGCTGCTGGAAACTGCTGCCGGCCGCGTACGGGACAAGATTCCGGCTGAGATCACCACCAAAGTGCTGGAGGGAGGCATTTCCGGTTCGCTGCGGAAGTACTCCACGCAGGTGTCGATGCTGGTGGTCGGCTCCGGAGCCACGCATTTGGGTGGCTCCCTGACGGACCGGGCCCTGCAGGTGGCCGCCGCAGCGAAGTGTCCGGTCGCCGTCGTCGGCGTCACGGAGTCCGACGACGGGCAGGGCGTGGTGGTAGGGGTGGACGGCTCGGAGGAAGCCACGCAGGCTGTGGCGTTCGCGGCCGCCGAGGCGGACCGGGAAGGCCAGGAATTGACGGTGGTTTACGCCGTGTGGGAACCGGACAAATGGGTCGACAGTGGCGCCCTGACCGAGACCCTGACGCAGCGCATTGAGGACGAGGAACAGATGGTGCTGGCCGAGACGGTCTCCGGCCTGAGCGAGGACTACCCGGACCTGGTGGTGCACAAGATCCTCGACACCAAGCGGGAACCGGCCGAGGCGCTGATCCAGGCCGCGGCAGGTGCCAAAATGCTGGTGGTTGGAAGCCGGGGCAGGGGCGGATTCAAGCGGCTGCTCCTCGGTTCCACGGCGCACGCTGTCCTCACGCAGCTTCCGTGCCCCACGGTCATCACGCCCATCCACCGCAAATAGCGCCAGACGTAGTAGCCTGCGAGCATGCAAAGCGACACTTCGGGATCCGGGACGGAAGTCCTCAACGTACATGACTGCTGGAAATACCTCCGATCAGCCTCCGTCTGCCGGGTTGCCCTGGTCCGTGACGGGGAGCCGGAAATCTTCCCCGTTAACTATGTTCCCGAGAACGGCACGGTGATCTTCCGCACCGGATCAGGAACCAAGTTGGAGGCCGTGCTGGGCGGCGGTTCCATCGCGTTGGAAGCCGACGGACTCAACAGCTACGGAACCATAGCCTGGAGCGTCATCGTCAAGGGCACGGCCGCGGTGGTTCACTCGCAGGAGGACTTCCAGGAGGCGGCGGATGCCGGGCTGTCACCGTGGGAAACCGGGAGCAAGGACCACCTGGTGCGGGTCACGCCGTCGGCGATCAGCGGCCGGCGCTTCGTGATTAATCCCCCATCGCGCTGGTGGCCGCCGCTGGAGTCCGTGCAGGACTGATTCTGTGCCGGACTGGTTCCGTGCCGCACTGATTGTGTGCCGCACTGACGCTTAGGCCGTACTGACGCGGCCTGACGGTAGTGGCGCACTGCCGCCGCGGAGGAACCTCAGGCGCCGGTGGCGGGATCCGACGGCGGCACCTGGTTTTCCGGGGGCACGGAGGTTTCCGGCGGCAACGGATTGACCCGCGGGGCAGAAGCATCCGGCGGGACCGCCCCGTTCAACGGGACAGGGCCCCGCCAGCCGGCATCCCCGGCACCCTGATCCAGGCGGAACGGCGGGTACTCGTCGCGCATGAGGGCCGCATAAGTGACCACCCGATAGATCCAGCGGTTGAAGCCCATCAGCAGATCGAACAGCGGGCGCTGGTAACGGCCGGTGAACAGGAGGATCACGGCCGCGACCAGGACCAGGAAACCAAACAGGGCAACCCCTGTTGCCGTCTCGTACCTGATACCCGGGTTACGGGGGTCGCTCCATCGGACGGTGCTGGCCCCTGTCAGCGCGCCAATGATCAGCAGATGCGGCAGCGCCAGGAGCCAGCTTTTGACGAGCACCAGTCCGCGGGACAGCCGCTCCGGATATTCAACGTCAAAGTCCGCGGGGTAGTCCGTCCTGGCCAGTGTGAAGGGCGGATACCTGTCCGTTCCCAGTGCAGAGTAGGCGTAGAAGGACACCCGCCAGTTCCAGCGCAGCACTCCTACGTTGAAGTTGAAGAGGGACCGTGGGTAGCGGCCGGTGAAGAGGATGGCGAACCAGGCAATGACGGTGACCACCACGAACGCGAACCAGAGAAAGAACAGCACAACAAAATGCGGGATGGCCAGGAACCATTTCACCAGCCACAGCCATCTGGACAGCACGGGATCAAGTTCGCCGCGGAGCGCCGCCGGATAGGGCCTCATGTCGGCGGCAGCCCGGAAGCCTGTGACTTGGTTGCCCGTGGACTGCGCGGCCCCGACGCCGGTCGGCCCGCTGTGCGGGGCACCATAGGGCGCGGGCACCGAATACGCGCCTGCCGCCGGCGTTGCAGGCTGCCCTGGTAGCGGCTGCGCTGGTGACGGCTGTACCGGTGACGGCTGCGCTGCATGGCGCCCCAGCCCCTGCGCGCCAAAGATCAGGAGCGGCACGCCGATAACGAGCAGGATGGCTCCTGCTGCCAGCAGTCCCGCTGCTATCGGACCGAACAGCTCGGACCGGAACCCTGCCTGCAGGTCCGTTGATATTCCCGGGCTGGCATCGGCATTCATGACCACCACGGACCAGTCCCCGGCAGCGATCTTCCAGTCCAGGTTCCTTTCGCCGCCGCCTGCCGCGGACGCCACCCAGAAGGTCTGGTCTGCCGGCCTCGCTGGTTGGGACGTGCCCGGCACCTCCCGGTATTCGGTACGGAACGGCCGGAACTGGACCTCCCGCAATTCGGAGAAGTTAGCTCCGGAAAGATAGCGGTCAACATCGTCCCTTGGCGCAATGCCGATGAAGATGTCTTTACCGGGGCTGACGGACGCCGCCGTTATCCTGATGCTGCCCACGTCAAAGGGCAAGGGGGCCGGGTAGGTATCGCCCCGGATTCCATCGGCCCGCGCGGACACTATGGCCGTGGAATCCACCGCAAACCGCTCCCGCGGAGAGGTGAGGTATCCGCCGTCGTTCTGGAGCGCGTTAACCCACGATGCTGCCATGCCCCCGAACAGCAGCCCCACACCCAGCATGGAGAACAGAATGCCGACAACGAGCAGGGTGATGGAACGGGCTTTCACGGGAGTCCTTCCGTCGTAGGAACAACGCGGCTCCGCACCCCCTGCTGTGCAATGAGTCCCTCCAAGGGTGAGGCCGCGGTGCCCGGTTGGGTAGGGCCAAAGGTCACGGCCGCGGCTCCGGCGCCCGCCGCGGCCCCGTTTGGGCCGTTGGACCCTTGTGGCGGCACCGCAGTTCCTAAAGAATGATTCAGGCGCAGGCACGGCGCCCCCGCGCGATGCACCGGGGACGCAGAAGGGATCATGATGAACGCCTCAACAGCACCCGAACCCGGCGTTGAACCGTCCAACGACGGAATCCGGGTGTTCATCCTTGACGACCACGAGTTGGTGCGCCGGGGCTTGGAGGATCTGCTCGAAAGCGAGGGATTCGTCGTTGTGGGTATGTCCGGTTCTGCTGCTGAAGCAGCCCGTCGGATCCCTGCCCTGCGTCCTGATGTGGCAATCCTTGATGCGCGGTTGCCCGACGGGACCGGGATAGAGGTATGCCGGGACGTGCATTCGGTCGATGACACGATCAACTGCCTGATCCTCACAAGCTACGACGACGAGCAGGCACTCCGCGGTGCAGTGCTCGCCGGTGCCGCGGGGTACGTCCTGAAGGAGATCGGTGGTTCCGACCTCATTGGGGCCCTTCGCCGCGCTGCCCGGGGAGAATCACTGTTCGACGCCGAACTGAAGGCCAGGATCGTGCAGGGCCTCGCCGAGCCGGAACAGGTGGACCCGCGGATCGCCGTCCTGACCAACCAGGAGCGCAGGGTGTTGGAGTTTATCGGCGAAGGACTGACGAACCGGCAGATCGGCGAGCGCATGCTCCTCGCCGAAAAGACTGTCAAGAACTATGTCTCGTCCCTGTTGGCGAAGCTGGGGTTTGAACGGCGGACGCAAGCGGCAGTCCATGTGGCGCAGCACCGCGACCGGTAGCACCTGCGCGCGATAGCTGGGCGCCCTGCGGAACCCAAGGGAGGTGGGTGGCCTAGAACACCGGGGCCTTCCAGGTCAGTGCCGTTCCGGTATCCGGAGAACTGGTGACCTCGAAGGTGCCGCCGAGCTTGCTGGCCCTCTGTTCCATGTTGGTCATACCGTTGCCGGGATTCCGCTCGCTGAATCCCGCGCCGTTGTCCTGGACCCGGACGGACACGAACCCGTCCTCCACAGCTACGGCCACGCGGATGGCATCCGCCCCTGAGTGCCGGACGGCGTTACTCAGCCCTTCAGTCACCACGGCCAGGATGTTTGAGGCGGTTTCCTCGTCCCTGATTGCGTCGATGGGTCCCGTCAGGGTGAGCCGGGGAACAAAACGGAGTGACCTCCCGGCCCCGCGCACCGCCTGCAGGACCCTGCTGCTCAGCAGCTCCTTCTCCGTGGTGGAACCGTTCAGCGAGTAGATGGTGTTGCGAAGCTCCCGGATCACCTCGTCCAGTTCGGCGGTCACCGTTTGGAGGGTCCGCGCCGCCGACTCGCCCGTGATCAGGCGCCGGAGGCTCTGGATGCTGAGCCCTGCCGCAAAGAGCCGCTGGATGACGAGATCGTGCAGGTCACGTGCGATCCTGTCGCGGTCAGTGAAGACTGCCAGTTGCTCCCGCATGCGATGAGCACGGGCCAGTTCGAGGGCAAGCGCCACATGTGAACCGAATACCGCGCCCATCTCAACATCGGTCTTGCTGAACGCTCCTGCCGCACCTTCACGGATCAGCACCAGAAGCCCGTGGTGGGTGCCGCGGGCGCTGAGGTCCACGACCAACAGCCGGCCGTTGTCCGGCACCGGGCCGCCGCTGAGGGCCGCCGAGGCGTCGTCGATGACAGCGGCCTGACCCGTTGCAAAGGCGGCTTCCACCTCCCGGGGATCAAACAAGGAAAGCCGGCCGGCCCATTCCGGCGCGGCACTTCCCGCGGCTCCGGCCACACGGAAAAGGTTGGAATCCTTTTCCGGAACCAGGATGAGGGCAAGGCAAGCACTGGACTCCTGATGCGCCCTGGCGGCGATCATGTCCAGGCCCTCGCCCTGGCCCACAGGGGCGTCTTCATCGCCCATCACCTTGCCGGTCACGTCCATGCATGCCTGGAGCCAGGCTGTCCTGCGCCGGGCTTCATCGTAAAGCCTGGCATTTTCTATGGCGACGCCGGCGGCGGCAGCAAACGCCTCCGCCAGACCTTCATCCTCGTCGGTAAAGTCGCCCCCGCCCTTCTTCTGGGTGAGGTAGAGGTTGCCGAACACGGAATCCCGGACCCGGACCGGCACGCCGAGGAACGATTTCATTTGCGGATGGTGCTTCGGGAACCCGTAGGCATCCGGATGCTGGCTAAGATCATGGAGTCGCAGCGGCTTCGGATCCCGGATCAGCAGCCCAAGAACGCCATGGCCTGTAGGGAGCGGCCCGATCTTGCCGGCAAGGCCATCCTCAATTCCCACAGTGATGAAGTGACTCAGACCCCGGTCACTCCCGATGACTCCCAGCGCTCCGTATTCCGCCTCCAGTAGATGGCAGGCCGAATTGACCACCCTGAGAAGTACAGCCTCCAGGCTGAGGTCCTCCGCAAGCGCCACCACAGCGTTCAAAAGCCCCTGCATCCGCTGCTGGGCACTCACCAGTTCCCCGGCCCGATCAACAAAGTCGTTCAGAAGTTCGTCCATCCGGGAGGTGGCAACCGGTTCCATGCCGTTAGCGGTCTGCCGGATGTATTCACTCACAGAAACCGCCTTCCGCGGACTTTTGATGCACACACCACTTGTGACGCACACGTAAGCGGACCGGCTGCAGCAGTCGCACACAGACTACGCCTCAATGCGCGATTCCTCCATGCCCCGGCGGACCGGTTTAGGGGTCTTTGTGCCCTACGTTCCCAGCGGTACCGTCCCTATGCTCGGGGGCATGACCACAGATGCATCGATACCGGAGACCGCCCACCTGCCAACAGAGGAATGCTGGCGGTTGCTGCGGGGCGCTTCAGTAGGCCGCCTCGCAGTCTGGGTGCAGGACCACCCCGAAATTTTTCCCATCAACTACAAGGTGCACCGTGAGGAGCTGGTCTTCCGGACGGGCGCCGGGACCAAGCTTGCGTCTGCTTTGGGCAAAATGGTGGCGCTTGAGGCGGATGGTGCGAACACGGAGTCGGGCGTCGCCTGGAGCGTGGTGGTGAAGGGGTCAGCCACGGCGTTGCCCCGCACCCCCGAACTTGTGGCCGCGATGGGGCAGTTGCTTTTTCCTTGGGAGACCGGCCGGAAGGACCACTTCCTGCGCATTGTGCCGGAGGAAGTCAGCGGACGGCGGTTCAGGATTGCTGCGCCGCTCACGTGGGGCGGTTCCCTGGATGAGGCAACCCGCGCCGGGCTGGAATAACCCCGGATGAGGGCGTGGTGGGTGGAGGAGCCCGGTCCCATCGCATCCGGTCCCCTACGACTGGGCGAGCGGCCCGATCCGGCCCCCGGGCCGAATGAGGTCCTGCTTTCCGTCCGTGCATGTGGCGTATGCCGCACAGACCTTCACCTCTCTGAAGGAGACCTCCCACCCCGGGGCCCCCGCATGATCCCCGGGCATGAAGTGGTGGCCGAGGTGGTGGGGCTGGGCGCGGGCAGCTCCCGGTTCCGCTTGGGCGACCGGGTGGGAGCAGCGTGGCTCGCCCGGACCTGCGGTTCGTGCCGGTTCTGCCGGCGCGGGGCGGAGAATCTGTGCCTCAACCCCACATTCAACGGGTGGGACACCGACGGCGGCTACGCGGAGCTGATGGTCGCGCACCAGGACTATGTGTACGCCCTGCCCGAGGTGTTTTCCGATGAAAAAGCCGCGCCCTTGCTCTGTGCGGGGATCATCGGCTACCGGGCGCTTCGGTGCTCCGGACTCCCCCGCGGCGGCAGGCTGGGCATCTACGGGTTCGGCGGTTCCGCGCACCTGACAGCCCAAATGGCCATCTACGAAGGCGCGAGCGTCTACGTCATGACACGCTCGGCGGCGGCGCAGCGGCTTGCCCTGGAACTTGGGGCGCAGTTCGCCGGACCTGCTGACGCCGCGCCGCCCGAGCTGCTGGACTCTGCCATCCTCTTCGCACCCGTGGGTGCGCTGGTCCCTGTTGCGCTCAGGGCACTGGACCGTGGCGGTACCCTCGCCGTTGCCGGGATCCATTTGAGTGACATCCCGGTTCTTGACTACCAAAAGGACCTCTTCCAAGAGCGCCACCTCCGCAGCGTGACGGCCAACACCAGAGCCGACGGCCTGGAATTCCTGGCACTGGCCGGGAAAATCCCCCTCAACCCCACCACCGTGGCCTACCCCTGGACAGAGGCGCCCCGGGCATTGCTTGATTTGTCCCGGGACCGGTTCACGGGGGCTGCCGTGCTGCTCCGGTCAGCCTAACCTGCGGGGAATCGGACTGCCTTTCGTGCCCTTCGGCCCTAGGCGCACAGCCTGAACCTGGGGAATGGTAATGCCATGAGTGAAAGCAAAGGCATCCTCGTTGGAATTGACGGTTCGGAATATTCCCCCGCGGCGCTGCGCCTCGCCGGCCGGCTGGCGTCCGCCCTGGACGTCCCGCTGCATGTGGTCACGTGCCTGGGTTACTCCGACTTCTATCTTCCGGAACGTATTCCCCCTGGCGGGGACCTTCATACACCGGCAGAACTTGAGGCCATCGCCAGGCGCCTGATGGAACAGGCCATCGAGCGGGCCTTCGGCCAGGAGCGCCCCGGACACCTCTCCGCGGTGGTCAAAGTGGGTTCGCCGGCGAAGGTCCTGGTGGAAGAAAGCCGGAACGCCCAGCTTCTCGTCGTGGGCCGGCGCGGCCGTGGCGGCCTGCTGGGACAGCTCATGGGTTCGGTGAGCGCTGCCTGTACGGCACATGCGCATTGTCCTGTGGTGGTGGTCGGCGAGGAAGCGGGGGAAGACCATGGCACCAACCCATGACCCGGAAGCAATCGTGGTGGGGGTGGACGGGAGCACCCAGTCCATCACGGCACTGCGCTGGGCCGGGGCGCTGGCTCCGCTGCTCAGGGCCCGCATCCGGGCGGTAACCTGCTGGCAGTTCCAAATCACCGTCGGCACGTTCACGCCTGTCCTGTGGAACCCCGAGGAGGAAGCGCAGGACGTCTGTGCTGCCGCTGTTGCCGAGGCGTTCGACGGCGCCGCTCCGGCCGGACTCGAAATGGTCACCTCCCAGGGGCCGCCGGCCAAGGTCCTGGTGGACGAAAGCAGAACCGCGCAGATGGTCATTGTGGGCAGCCGCGGCCGAGGCGGATTTGAAGGCCTGCTGTTGGGTTCGGTGAGCGCGGCAGTTGCCGAGCACGCCACATGTCCCGTCCTGGTAGTGCACGGCACGGACCTGCCGGCAGCATTCTCGGTTGCTCCCGGGCAGCTTTCCACAGAACGGGGTGGCCAGACCGGGTCCAGCCATGTCACCTCCTGAGCGCATGGTGGTGGGCTACGACGGCTCGGCTGAGGCGGCAGCAGCGGTGCGCTGGGCTGCCCGGCACGCGGCTCAACTGGACTGTGAACTTCAGGTAATTCATTGCTCACTGTGGCCACTGCTGACAAATGACCTCGGACCCGTCAAAGGCATTGCCGGCAGCGGCCTGCGGCACCAGGCCCAGGCCACCCTTGAGGCAGGAAAAGCTGAAGCGCTGTCCGCGGCACCGCGGGTCGCCGTCCAGGGCACCCTCCTGTACGGGCTGCCGGCGGGCCATCTCCGCCGGATGGCCGGCGACGCCCGCATGCTGGTGCTTGGCAGCCGCGGGATCGGGGGTTTCCTGGGGCTTCTTGTGGGATCCGTGAGCCTGGAGCTCGCCGCCACGGCGTCCTGTCCCGTTGCGGTGATCCGGCTGGATAACCACCCCGGCGGACGCATCGTGGTGGGAATTGACCCGTCCGGGTACGGCGGGGCCCTCCGGCTCGCCTGCGGCCTGGCCAGCGCCACGGGAGCGGGACTGACGATCATCCACGTCATCCGGCCCCACGACGGTATGGCCTACGCCACCGCCGGAGGCATTGCGGCGGCCCGGCGTTTCCTCCTGAGGGTGGCCGACGACGCCAAGGCCCTTGCGCCGGACGTGGCAATCGGACAGGACCTGGTCCGGGATACCTCGGTTCCCCGGGCACTCCTCAATGCCTCCCGGGGTGCCGCCCTCCTGGTGGTCGGAAGCAAAGGCCACGGCCTCCTGAAAGGGACCGTCGGGTCAGCCGCCCATGCCATCCTGCACCACGCGACAGGCCCGGTGCTGATCTCCCGCACCTGAACCGCCCGCACTTGAACCCGGCCGCACCTGAACACGCCCGTAACTTGGCCCGGCGCCGTACCCGGGCACCGCCGTCGGACTTTCCGGGACTTTTGTCCCTTACCGCT
>NZ_JANFCZ010000058.1 GCF_024391045.1 Pseudarthrobacter sulfonivorans | reverse complement strand
GTAGTTCCCGGACGCGGACGGGACCGGGATGGCCTGGTCGTCCTCGACCTTGACGACCTGGCCGGAGTTCAGGTCCACGATCACGATGAAGTTCTCGATCGGGTGCGCGTACGGGCTGTCGTCCGCTTCCTCGCGGACGAACACCAGGGCACGCATCAGGCGCCGGCCCTGGTCATCCTCGCCGAAGTACCCCACGGACCAGGGCTCGAAACAGACCAGGGACATGTCCGTGATCCCGCGCTTGGCCAGGGCCGCCTGGACCTCGGGGTCCCGCCGGCAGCTCTCCTCACCCTCGGCGAACTCATCCAGCATGAACGGGGGCTGAACATGCGCGGGAAGCGGGGTCCACTTGGACACAATGCCCGACTCCAGATCCACGATCGCCTCATACGAGCGGGCCTCGGCCCGGTCCACCAGCACCGCGTCCGCCTCACGGACCACCGCAGCGTTCGAACGCAGGAGCTCCTTCGCCGGTTCCCGCAGTTCAATACTGATAAAACGGAACGATTCCGCCGCGGCCGGGCCGTCCTTCAAAATCGCGGCAGCCCGCGAAATCTCCTCACGCGACAACGGATCCAACGGGTGCGAAACCCCAACCCCCGCATGAATTTCAGTATTCAAAGTCATGATTATCTCCTTG
>NZ_JANFCZ010000057.1 GCF_024391045.1 Pseudarthrobacter sulfonivorans | reverse complement strand
GTCCATGCCGAACGTGCGGGCTTCGTCGGGAATGATCGGCGCGATGTGCTTGCCGAAGTTCTTATCCCGCATGAGGTCCTTGAGGAGCCGGACGAACGCCATGGTGGTGGCGGCCTGCTGCTTGCCGGAACCGCGCTTGGCCACTTCATAGGTCTTCGGTTCCGGCAGGACAACGTCCTGGTGCTTGGAACGGCGTTCCGGCACGGCGCCGCCGAGCTCGGCCCGGCGTTCCATCATGTACTTGATTTCCGGCGCGTCACTGCCCGGGTGGTAGTACGGCGGGCTGTACAGATCCTTCTCAAGCTCTTCGTCGGTGACCGGGATCCGCAGGTGGTCACGGAACTTCTTCAGGTCATCGAGCGTGAGCTTCTTCATCTGGTGGGTCGCGTTGCGGCCCTCGAAGTGCGGTCCGAGGCCGTAGCCCTTGACGGTGTGGGCGAGGATGACGGTGGGTTTGCCCTTGAATTCGGTGGCGGCTTTGTAGGCGGCGTAGACCTTGTGGTAGTCGTGGCCGCCGCGCTTGAGGTTCCAGATCTCGTCATCGGTCAGGTCTGCGACCATGTCCTTGGTCTGCGGGGTCTGGCCGAAGAAGTGCTCGCGGACGAACCCGCCGGACTCGGCCTTGTAGGTCTGGTAGTCCCCGTCGACGGTCTCGTTCATGACCTTCACGAGCGAGCCGTCGTCGTCCTTGGCGAGCAGGTCG
>NZ_JANFCZ010000056.1 GCF_024391045.1 Pseudarthrobacter sulfonivorans | reverse complement strand
ATCCATGCCGAAGGTCCTGGACTCATCCGGGACAATGGGCACAACGCGGTGCCCGAACTTCTTGTCCCGGAGCAGGTCCTTCAACAGCCGGACAAAGGACATGGTGGTGGCGGCCTGCTGCTTTCCGGAACCGCGCTTGGCTACCTCGAAGGTCCTGGCCTCCGGCAGGTCCACCGGAGCGTCGTTGGCCCGGCGTTCGGGGACGGAACCGCCCAGCATCTTCCGCCGCTCGAGAAGATAAGCAATCTCCGGTGCGTCCGGGCCCGGGTGGTAGTAGGGCGGGCTGTAGGGATCCTCTTCCAGGCGGGCATCGGAGATGGGGATGCGGAGGTAGTCCCGGAATTCCTTGAGGTCGTCCACCGTCAGTTTTTTCATCTGGTGCGTGGCATTCCGTCCCTCAAACCTCGGTCCGAGGCCGTAGCCCTTGACGGTGTGGGCGAGGATGACGGTGGGTTTGCCCTTGAATTCGGTGGCTGCTTTGTAGGCGGCGTAGACCTTGTGGTAGTCGTGGCCGCCGCGTTTGAGGTTCCAGATCTCGTCATCGGTCAGGTCCGCGACCATGTCCTTGGTCTGCGGGGTCTGGCCGAAGAAGTGCTCGCGGACGAACCCGCCGGACTCGGCCTTGTAGGTCTGGTAGTCCCCGTCCACGGTCTCGTTCATGACCTTCACGAGCGACCCGTCATCGTCCTTGGCGAGCAGGTCA
>NZ_JANFCZ010000055.1 GCF_024391045.1 Pseudarthrobacter sulfonivorans | reverse complement strand
CCGAAAATGAACGCACCGATCGCCCCGCCCACCGCCGAACCGTAGCCGCCGGTCAGCAGGCAGCCGCCGATCACCGCCGCGATGATGTAGAGGAACTCGTTGCCCACACCCTCACCGGACTGCACCGCGTCGAAGGCGAAGAGGTTGTGCATGCCGAGGATCCAGCCGCAGAAACCGACGGCCATGAACAGTCCGATCTTGGTCTTGGTCACCGGAACACCCACCGCGCGGGCCGCGTTCGCGTCCCCGCCGGCAGCAAAGATCCAGTTCCCCACCTTCGTGCGCAGCAGCACCCAGGACGCCACGGCCACCAGGATGATCCAGAAAAACACCGTGATCTTGACCTCCACCCCGCCCACACTAACCGAGGAAGCAAACACCGCCCGGGCCGACTCGAAACCGTCCAGCTTCGAGATCGACGGGGAGGAGACGCTGCCCCCGATCAGCCGTGTCAGGGCCAGATTCAACCCGGTCAGCATCAGGAACGTCGCCAGCGTCACGATAAAGCTGGGCAGTTTCGTCTTGATCAGGATCCAGCCGTTGATAAAACCGATCCCGAGTGACACCACCAGCGCCAGCACCACACCGACCCACGCGTTCATCGAGAAATTCCAGCTGAACAGCGACGCCGTCAACGCCGAACTGATCACCGCCACACCGGTGGAAAGATCAAACTCGCCACCGATCATCAACAGCGACACCCCCACCGCCATAATCCCGATCGTGGAACTGCCGTACAGAATGGTCGCCAACGCGTTTGGCTGGGTAAAAGTCTGGGATACCAGGGCGAAGAAGATAAA
>NZ_JANFCZ010000054.1 GCF_024391045.1 Pseudarthrobacter sulfonivorans | reverse complement strand
TGGTTGGGTCCCCGCGTAGGAGTCCAGTGTTTGTGTGAGTTTCGTGTCCGAGAATGGACACAGGAGGAAATTCACGAATCATGGCACGCAGACACACCCCTGAGCAGGTCATCGCCAAGGTCCGGCAGGGCCAGAAGATGCTCAATGAGGGCCGCCCGATGGTCGAGGTCATCAAGGAGCTCCAGATCACCGAGGCGACCTGGTATCGCTGGCTGAACCAGTACGGGTCCGAGAAGAACGCTGAGGCGTCCAAACGGACGAAGGAGTTGGAGAAGGAGAACGCCCGGCTCAAGCGGCTACTGGCCGAGAAGGAACTGGCCATCGACATCCTGAACGAGGTGGCCAAGGGAAAATTCTGAGCCCCGAACCCCGCCGCCGTGCCGTGCGCATGGCAGTGGAGAAGTTCGGGGCATCCGAACGCTTCGCCTGCGAGGTCCTGGGGCAGAATCGGTCCGCGTTCCGTAAGAAGAAACCCGACATGGGCTTCGAAGAGGCGCAGCTCCGCTCGGAGCTGCGTGCCATCGCGGTGAAGCACCCGGCGTGGGGCTGGCGGAAGGCCCGCTGGCACCTGCTGGCCCAGCCGGAGTGGGACGGCGTGCCGCTGAACAGGAAGCGGGTGCGCCGGCTCTGGCGCGACGAAGGCCTGACCTGTAAGCCCAGGACGAGGAAGAAGCGCCGCACCGGGCCCGGCGCAGGTGAACAGAAACGCCTCACCGCCCAGTACCCGATGCACGTGGTCAGCTTCGACTTCCAGTCCGACGTGACCTCCTGCGGGCGGCACATCCGCTTCTTCAACGTCATCGACGAATACACCCGCACCGCGCTGGCCATCATCCCGCGCCGGTCCTTCAAAGCCGCCGACGTGGTCGCAGTCCTGGAGAACATCATCGCCGAAACAGGCACCGCCCCCACCTACCTCAGGTGTGACAACGGGCCGGAATTCACCGCCGCCGCACTGATCGAGTGGTGCAACACCGCTGGTGTCGACACTTCCTTCATCGACCCGGGATCACCATGGCAGAACGGCTTCATCGAATCCTTCAACGCCCAATTCAGAAGGGAACAACTCTCCGGAGAAATCATGGACACCATGGCCGAAGCCAAGTATTTGGCCGAGGAATGGAAAGCTATCTACAATCATGAACGGCCCCACGGATCCCTGGACGGCATGACGCCGAAACGCTACTGGGAAAACTGGACGCAAGAAAACCAATCAGCTATCGCATAGACGCTGGACTGCTAACGGGGGCCCAACCA
>NZ_JANFCZ010000053.1 GCF_024391045.1 Pseudarthrobacter sulfonivorans | reverse complement strand
ATGATCAATCCGGAACACCGCGTCCGGCGGGAACACCGACTCAACAATCTCATTCAACGCCCGGGCGGAGTCCAGGTCATGCCCGAACGGCTTCTCGATCACCACCCGCCGCCACTTCTGCCCGTCAGCCTGCGCCAGACCATGCTTGGAGAGCTGCCGGCAGACCTGCTCAAACGCCTTCGGCGGAATCGAAAGATAAAACGCGTGATTCCCCCGCGTCCCGCGGTGCTCATCCAACTCCGCGATCGTGTCCCCGAGACGCTCAAACGCGTCATCATCATCGAACTCGCCCCGCACAAAACGGATCCCCTCCGCGAGCTGGTTCCACACCGCCTCATCAAACGGCGTCCGCGCCGACGCCACCACCGCGGCCTTCACCTGCGCGGCGAACTCCGCATCATCCCACTCACGCCGGCCGAACCCGACCAACGCGAAACTCGGCGGCAACAACCCCCGGTTCGCCAGATCATACACCGCCGGCATCAACTTCTTCCGCGCCAAATCCCCCGTCACCCCAAACAACACCAACGACGACGGACCCGCAATCCGATTCAAACGACGATCCCGCGGATCCCGCAGCGGATTGACGCCCGACTTGCGCACGGGTGTCGCACTTGAATCAACGTAGGTGAGTGGCATGGTGGCTTCTAACTTTCGACAGGGGATGCGGCCGCAGACCGGGGCTTAGGAGAGGATCTGCTCGCGCGTCTCACCGTAGGGAACGGTGTCGCTGAGGGCGAGGGTGTACCGGCTGGGCGTATGGCGGGTGACCAGAATGCCTGAATAGCAGTGGGGCCTGGCGACCTGCCGGAGGGTGGCCTCAGCATCGTCGAGTAACTCGTAAAGGCGGCTTGGCTCGGTAACAACTACTTCTAAATTGTGTGTGGCCTGACTACGCATGATGAACAGTTCCTTTCCATGGGTTTATGTGCGCCCATGCGCCAACCCCGCATCGTTGGGGTGTTGTGTTTCTGGAATTGGATTCAGCACGGAACTGTACTGCCCGCGGTGACGTATCTCCGCGGGCAGTACAGGAAAGACAATCCGGGCTGCAGCCCCCAATCAGAAGGTCCTGCAGCCCGGCGGCGGCGTCCAGCGACTGTTGGGAGTGCGGGACGCCACCGTCTACCGGCTGGGTTAGTTGATTGCGGCGCGGAGCTGCTTGGCTGCCAGTGCGGGATCGGCTGCGCTGTAGATGGCGCCGCCGGCGACGGCGACGTCAGCGCCGGCCTTCTGGACATCGCCGATGGTGGCAACCTTCACGCCGCCGGCCACGGAGAACGGGACGCGGGCTTCT
>NZ_JANFCZ010000052.1 GCF_024391045.1 Pseudarthrobacter sulfonivorans | reverse complement strand
AGAACACCACAATGTTGTAACCATAAAGATTTCCCACCCACCCGGTCACAGGCCGGCAGGGTGTGGAGCAAGGGTTACGGCGGTCATAGCGTGGGGGAAACGCCCGGTCCCATTCCGAACCCGGAAGCTAAGACCCACAGCGCCGATGGTACTGCACCCGGGAGGGTGTGGGAGAGTAGGTCACCGCCGGAACACTATTCAGGTCGAGAGCCCCTCAACACACCGTGTTGAGGGGCTCTCCCACATTAACCACCAACCCGGCCAACACCGCCCCACGCCCGGGCACCCCCGTGTCAATGGCCATTTGTTTCTGCCCACGGGCGGCCAGTTGATGTGCCCGCTGGTGGCCAGTAAAACTGCCCGGTGAT
The DNA here is from genome assembly GCF_024391045.1 of Pseudarthrobacter sulfonivorans. Taxonomy (GTDB): domain Bacteria; phylum Actinomycetota; class Actinomycetes; order Actinomycetales; family Micrococcaceae; genus Arthrobacter; species Arthrobacter sulfonivorans_B. Next base: position 1,038 of record NZ_JANFCZ010000052.1, on the reverse strand, counting down.
GGCCAACAGATCTGCCCACTGAGTGGTTCGGCGGGGTTGGCCATCGTTTGGTTGGTTAGTTCAGTCGGGTGACTCCTTTTCCTGCGAGGGCTTGGGTGAGGCGGACGGAATCGCCGCTGGTCTGGCAGACGTGGGCGTGGTGCAGTAGTCGGTCAACGGTCGCGGTGGCGAGGGTTTTGGGCATGAGCTCATCGAAGCCGGCAGGGTGGAGGTTGGAGCTGATCGCGACGGACCGTTTTTCGTAGGCTGCGTCCACGACCCGGTAGAGCCCTTCGGCGGCGTCCGTGGCCACAGGCAACAGGCCTATGTCATCGATCACCACGAGCTCGGCGCGGAGGATCCGGGCGACAGCCCGGGTGACGCTGTCATCGGTGCGGTGGGCGCGGATGAGGACGCCGAGGTCTTCGAGCCTGAACCAGGCGACCCGCATCCCGGCTTCGACGGCTTGTTGGCCGAGGGCTTCGAGGAAGAACGTCTTCCCGGTCCCGGAGGGGCCGCAGACGACCAGGTTTTCCCGCCGGTTGATCCATTCCAGGGTCCGGAGTGCTTGCTGGGTCGGGGCCGGGATCGAGGACGCGGCCGGGTCCCAGACATCGAAGGTTTTCCCGGTCGGGAACCCTGCTGCTTTGCGGCGGGAGGCGAGCATGGACCGTGCCCTGCCGGCGGCTTCCTCGGTGAAGAGGGCTTTGATGACCTCGACTGGTTCCCAGCGCTGGGCGCGGGCGGTCGCGATCAGGTCCGGTGCCAGCGCCCGGGCGTGGGGCATTTTCAGGGACCGCATCAACGCTTCTAGGTCTGCCGGTAGCGGCGGAGCTGTGGTGTTGGTCGTGGTGACGGGGCTCATCGGGCCTCCTCCGGCGTGGTGTTGGCGGTGGTGTTCAGGGCGGCGGTGGGGTTGAGGGCGGGGTTGCCGATCGCGGCCCACGCGCCGGTTCCCTGGGTCAGCGAGGTCGCTTCGTTGGCGGTGTGGGTAGTGGTGCGGCGGATGTTGGCATTCAGGATCGAGGCGAGGTCCGGGTGCGCGAACCGGCCGTGGAG
>NZ_JANFCZ010000051.1 GCF_024391045.1 Pseudarthrobacter sulfonivorans | reverse complement strand
TGCTGCTACCTAATACGAAAGTAAGGGGGTTAGGCGGCGGTGACCGGGGTGATGGTGACGTTGTAGCCGAGGCTGTTGAGTTGTTTGATGGCATTGTTCTTGGCGCGGGATGGGCTGATGCGAGTGAAGTGGTCGGCACCGGGGTCGGTGTAGATCACTCCGTGGGAGAGCATGTGCCACGCCGCGGTCAGGATGGAATGCTCGATCGCGACGACCGCTCTCATTGGTCCACGGCGAGTTGCTATGCGGTGGTATCTGGCTGCGAGGTACGTGCCCTTAGTTCGTGTGGCCGATAGAGCTGAGGTGCCGAGGGCCGCTTTGAGGTATTTGTTCCCGGGCAGGATTTGGCTGGACTTGATCCTTCCGGCGGATTCGTTGGCACTGGGGCAGACGCCTGCCCAGGACGCGAGCCGGGCGGGAGTTTCGAAGACGGTCATGTTCGCGCCGGTTTCGGCAATGATCACTTCGGCAACCTTTAGGGAGACGCCGGGAATGGTGGCCAGGGCTTCCCTGGCGTCACGAAAGGGTTCCATCGCCTCCTCGATCCGTGCGGTGAGTGCTTCCATGGTCCGGGCGTGGGCATCGATCTGGTCCAGATGCAGCCTGGCCATGAACGCGTGGTGGGGTTTGAACCTGCCGGTAAGCGCATCGATAAGGGCGGGGATTCTCGAACGCAAGGTTCCTCGGGCCAGTCCCGCCAGGACCTCCGGATCGCGTTCTCCGTTGATCAAGGCCTCAAGCATTTGCCTGGACGAGACCCCTGTGAGATCCGAGACCACCGAGGAAAGCTTGATCCCGGAGCTTTCGAGAAATTTCTCCAGCCGCTGGATCTCACGGGTCCTGTCGCGGCCCGCGATAGCACGGGCACGTGTGAGGTCCCGGAGTTCACGGATCGGCTCCGGCGGCACGAACGAGCCCCTCAGCAACCCGTAGGCGGCCAACTGCGCCAACCAGGCCGCGTCCGAAACATCAGTTTTGCGTCCCGGGATATTCCGGGCAGCCTTGGCATTGACCAGCATCACCGGAAGCGTCTCTTCAAACAGATAGAAGAAAGGTTTCCAGTAATCGCTGGTCGCTTCCATCACCACTGTGGTGACGTGTTGGTGCTCCAGGAATTCGCGCAGTTCGAGGATCGCCTGTGTGGTCGCGCCCCAGGTCGTGACTCTTGAGGTGTAACTGCCTGCGCGAGTTCCCGGCACTCGAACGCAGACCTTCGCGTCTCGCTTGGAAATGTCCAACCCCGCGGCCCGCTCGTGCACGATATCCATTGCATCCTCCTGCCCTTGGTGGCTCCTTGGTTAGGTGTCTGCCACGAGGAGAACAGGGAAATATTCAGGAATCTAACACTCGTGCTCAAAGCAACAATCCACGGTTCCCGTGGAGTCCTCCGGGTCACGCTACTTGACGGGCACAAACGGCACCAAGGTTGCAGCGGCCTCAACCGTGGCAGACAATCCCATGATCCACCGCCATCCCCGCCAGCGACAGAGCCGATACCGACCCCGCACCGGGCACACACTTTCTAATACGAACGGTGCGGCAGCGCCGACTAAACGCTA
>NZ_JANFCZ010000050.1 GCF_024391045.1 Pseudarthrobacter sulfonivorans | reverse complement strand
TGGCAGATAGCTTGAGTTGGTACGCATGTTCCGGGTTGTTGGTATTGCTGTTCCGGTGAGTTGGTACTGTCGTGGCCGCTGGGTGATGCGCTGTGGGTGAGGCGGTGCACTGGGCGCCGCCTTTTCCTATGTGAGGAGGCAGCATGGCCGATTTCAAGGCCATCATGACCTTGGCTGTTGCTGGTCGGAGCTATGACGAGATCGTCGCGGTGGTGGGGTGTTCACGTCGTGACGTGGCCGCCGCGAAGAAGACGATTGCGGCGTACGGATTTACCGCCGGGCAGATCGGGGCGATGTCTCCGCAGGAGATCGCCCGGTTGTTTCCCGATGGCCGGAAGAGGGTCACGGAGTTATACGAGCGCCCGGATTTTGATCGGGTGCTGGCCTCGATGCGGGAGAACCGGCACTTCACCCTTCAGCAGGCCTGGAGCAGGTATCTGGCGTCGGCCGCCGCGAACGGCGGGAAGAAGTACGGGTATTCACAGTATTGCGCCCTGTTCGCCGACCATGCCCGGGTGAGCGATGTGGTTGCGACGCTGCACCACGAGCCGGGCCGGGCGATGCTGGTGGACTGGGCCGGTGACACCCTGGAGGTCGTGGACGCGGTCACTGGGGAGGTGACCGGGGTCTACCTGTTCGTGGCGGTGCTGCCGTATTCCGGTGCGGTGTTCTGCCATGGGTACACGGACATGACATCGGCGTCCTGGATTGCCGCCCACGTGGCGGCTTTCTCTTTCTATGGTGGGGTCCCGCAGCTGGTGGTCCCGGACAATCCGGCGACCTCGACCCACCGGCCGAAGCGGGGCGAATCGGCCCGGGTGCTCAACCCCCGTTACCAACAGCTGGCCGAGCACTATTCGACGGGGATCGTGCCGGCCCGGGTGAAACGCCCCCGCGACAAGGCCGCGGCCGAGTCGGCGGTGAACGTGGTGAACAAGCGGGTGATCGGCTATCTGGCCGAAGAGGTCTTCACCACGGTGCAGGCCCTGAACGCGGCGATCGGGGCCCGGCTGGTCGAGATTAACGAGCAGATTCCCCGGGCCGATGGGAGCACCCGGTGGGAACGCTTCACCGCCGATGAGTCCGGCCTGCTCCAGGCGCTGCCGGCCGACGGGTTCGATTCGGTGGAATGGAAGCAGCTCAAGGTCGGACGGAATTACCACGTCAGCTGCGATTCCCAGCATTACTCGGTGCCTTACACCTATGCCGGGCAGCTGCTGCGGGTTCGGGTCACGTCCACGACGGTGACCGTCTTCGACGGGGACCAGGTCATCTGTGAGCATGTCCGGCGGCAGGGCCGGAAGGGCCAGTATTCGACCGATGTCGCGCATGCCCCGACCCGGCACCGGGGTATCGACGGGTTGTGGTCCAAGCGGTGGTTCACGGACCGGGCCCGGGGCTTCGGGCCAGCCACCGAGGCGGTCATCGCCGGGATCATCGACCGGCACGCAGTGGAAGCCCAAGGCTATCTGGACTGCCAGAACATCCTGGAGTCCCTGGGCAAGCGGAACAAGGCCCGCCTCGAGGCAGCTTGCCAGGTCCTGCTCGACACCGGTCAGGGCCCGGGAACCTACAGCACGATCAAACGGATCATGGCCACCATCGACTCCGACACCAAGAAACCCAGAACAATCACACCGGCGGCGGCCACCCGCAAACCCGCCGGCGGCGCCGACCCCGGCGCAGGCCTCCAGGCGGCGGTGCACGTGCGCTCTGCCGAGCACTACCGCCGCGGCGGCCAGGGAGGACAGGGCTGATGTTCACCAGCGAGGACCACGAGAAATTCCGGACCCTGCGCATCGCGCACCTGGCCGTGCGGTTCGAAGAACTGATCACCGACGAGGCCAATGACGAGCTCACTCCCGAGCAGATCTTCCTCACCGCCGTGGACGATGCACTCCACCAGCGCCGGGCCCACCGGATCGACAAGCTCATCCGGGCCGCCAGGTTCCCCATCCCGCAAGCCTCGGTCGCCGAGATCAACTACCAGGAAGGACGCGGCATCACCCCGGTGCGGATGAAACGCTATGCCGCCCACCAATGGCGCCAGGACCCCACCAACCTGCTCGTCATCTCCCCAACCGGTGGCGGCAAGACCTACCTGGCCTGCGCGATCGGGATCGCCGCCTGCCAGAGCGGACACACCGTCTCCTACACCCGAATGGACGACCTCGCCCGCCGGCTGGTCATCGCCCGCGGGGACGGCATCGGGCACCAAAAGCTCCTCAACGAGCTCTCCGACGTGGACCTCCTGGTCATCGATGACTTCCTCACCGTGGGCATCGACCCCGAAGCGGCCAACGACCTCTTCGCGGTCCTAGCCAACCGGGAACACCGCCTGCCCACACTCATCGCTTCGCAGTCCGGCCCGGCCTACTGGGTCGAGGCCCTACCGGATCGGGTGGCCGCGGACTCGATCGTGAACCGGCTGGCCAACAACGCCCGCCAACTCAACCTCGGCGACGTGGACATGCGACAGCTCCGTGACGACAGGGCCCGGGCTCAACCGGACCACTGGGAATAAGCCCCACCCAGGACACGGTGCCGGCCCCGAGCAGACAAGCGAAGGGCCGGTACCAAGTTCTCAGAATCCCAGTACCAACTACCCAGACCAGCAGTTCCAACAACAGCTATCTGCCA
>NZ_JANFCZ010000049.1 GCF_024391045.1 Pseudarthrobacter sulfonivorans | reverse complement strand
CCGGCGAGGACGTGTATCGGAAAGCGAGCTTGCTTAGAGCTAGGTCTGAACCGGCCGAACCTGAAAGGACACCCGGATGGCGATATCGACTTTGTCCCGAAAATTGCTTTGGGGCCGCGCTGCGAGCCATTGTGCGATGCCCTCATGCCGTAGAACGCTTGCACACCAGTCCGGCCTCAACGGCGACGCCGTTCTGATAGGCGAGGAGGCCCACATTGTTGCTAAGAGCCCCGATGGACCCCGCGGCGAATCCCCTTTGTCGCCGGAGCAGCGTGACGAATACAGCAATCTCATACTGCTCTGTCCGACTGACCACGCACTAATAGACAAGGCCCCGGAGGACTTCTCCGTTGGCTTCCTGCTGGATATGAAGGCGAAGCACGAGGCATGGGTGAAAGGTACTCTCGGGGCTGCATCCAATCCCGCCGACGAAAAGTGGGCAGCCTTGGTCGATGACCTGACGGCCCGGTTGAGCTTAGATACATGGCACAAGGATGTGAGTGCCGTACTTAGCGGCGGGGAAGCAAGCATGTCTGTCTCAACCGAAGAACGATTGCGTGCCTGCTTGCATTGGATTGCCACACGGCCTTGGCCGAAAGGGCATGACGACCTTCGACAATTGATCGAAACGATCGGTCACCTCATAAATGAGCTACTGAGTACCTTTTCCCAACACTCGGATCGGGACCGCCTTGGGGCCCGTCTCCGCTTCAAAGCCTTCTACAAAATACCCGTTTGGGACGATGATCTGTATGCGTCACTTCTTAGTGAATACAAAGAAGGTCGCCAATATCTCGCTGATCTTGTCCTTGAGTTGACCCGCTACGTGAACTTGTTCAGTGATGTAGTCAGGGACGAGCTCGATCCTGAGTTCAGGGATGAAGAGGGCTACGCAACACTCATTATCGAAGGTGACATCCTTCGTTTCGATACCTACGTCCCTCGGTTCACGCAGGAAGAGGCATCTGTGATTAGTAAGTCACTGAATCCGTTTCAAGACTTCGCCAAACACCGATCTGCGCGAGCTCCTCGCTTCTCATGGTAGGCATACGTTGTGACAAATTGACTTGGTCTAGCTCAGGACGGGTTGGCTAAGGAACTACGACTCCGGCAGGGGAGAGGTTCACTCCGGTTTGGCGTGGCGCAGGTACTGGTAGACGGTCTCCCGGCTGATGCCGTAGTCGCGGGCAAGGACGGCTTTCGGCACACCGTCGACGGCGCGCTGGACCAGCTCGCCCGCGCGTTCCGGAGTAAGGGTCTTTTTCCGTCCTTTGTAGGCGCCGCGCTGCTTGGCCAAGGCGATGCCTTCCCGCTGGCGTTCCCTGATGAGTGATCGTTCGAACTCGGCAAAGGCACCCATGACCGAGAGCATGAGGTTGGCCATGGGGGAGTCGTCGCCGGTGAAGACCAGGCTCTCTTTGACGAATTCGACCCGCACGCCTTTGAGTGTCAGGCCTTGGACCAGGGCACGCAGGTCATCGAGATTGCGGGCGAGCCGGTCCATGCTGTGGACAACTACGGTGTCCCCGTCGCGGGCGAACCGCAGCAACTCAGCTAGCTGTGGTCTGGCCGTATCCCTGCCGGAGGCCTTGTCCGTGAAGACCCGGTCCAGTATCTGGCCTTCGAGCTGGCGCTTCTCGTTCTGGTCCAGCGTGCTCACGCGCACGTACCCGATCCGCTGTCCCGTCACTGTGCCTCCAACCCTCTTCTGTCAGATTGATTTCTAAGGCCTTTCCGGCAGAACGTCAAGGCACTTGGACGTGGGAGCTCAGGTGGACCTATTCCACTCGTCAAGGGATCTGACGAATGTTTGGCTACCTGTGGGTATAAAGAGAGCCTGAGGGATGAAGCGAAGGAACGTTCGCGCGCGATGCAGAGCAACGGTCACCCGCCAGACTGGCCTCTTGGGGATCCTGACTTTTCGTACGCATCCCATAACAGGTTGACCACAACGAACAGCGAAATGTTCATGTAGGTAAAGGCTCCCACTCCGACTGACGTCAAGGTTGTTAGGACGGTGGCGTACGGAAGACTTGGGTCTTCCTGGTCGATGTCCAAGTTAGCTAGAACAACCAAATTTGCGGTTGCTACCAAGGAGACCACGACCGTAAAGAGTACGTGGGCGCCAGCTTCGTCGAGGGCTCTCAGGTCAACACCATCAGTTTGGTTCCTGCGCATCAGGAGGCGATCCCGCCACGAGGCGATTTGAGTGAAAGCGGCAAAGAGGGCACCTACAAGTACGGCGGCACCCGCGATGAACTGATCGGCATGAGGGAGAACAAAGCCAGAGGCCGCAGCGATGCCGGCAGCCGCCAGAGGGAGAACCAGGAGAACGGCCCTGGCCTTCCTATCTGGAGCTTCAGGACCGGTATCCCGTCTTTTCCGCAGTCCTTGTCCAACCCCCCTCAGGAGGGGACGGGGATCGAAGCGTCCAGGCACTCTTCTACCTCCACTGGCGAGATGGCTTTGACATCTACCCGTTCCTCAGCCGCTACGACCCGAACACGAGGGGCAACCTTGTCGTAGTAGAAGCGGAGGGAAGGTTCTCCTTCCGAAACCGGATACGTGAAAACATCACGCAGAGTATCCACGGCAATTGTTGTGGAAGCACCGGAATCGCTCATCACGGCGACAGAAGCAGTGTTGTATCGGGCCACTTCATCAATATGAAACAGGTTCTCCGTTTCAAGCAGCCCAGCAAGCTCGGAGACTCCCTGTGCCGCGGTTGAGGAGTTGCCGGCTTTTGCTCGATGGAACCACCTCTTACCTACGCTTCGCCCAATCTCTTTTTCGTTCTCGTCCCGCAGTTGGATTTGAAGGCTTCGTCTGACCTGTGGGCGTTTGCCGCCGCGGTCAGAGGGAACAGTGCTTCGAAATACTGCCGTGGCACTCTTTGCCGAGCCGATGATTTCGTCAATGTAGCTGTTGTCGACCGCCTGGCGTCGCGAGAAGAGCAGGCGGGAGTGGGGCACGCGGTTAGGTGGCGATATTCCTTCAGTTCGAGCAAGCTCGCGGGCTGCATCCTCGGCAGCCTTGGCGGATTTCTTCTGCTGCACGCCAGACTGAGTGAGAAGGCTGAAAAGCTCCGGAACGGGGTCCCGTCGGCGAATCGTGTGAGCCACCACCAGGAACTCTTTGCCGCTCTTAGGGAACAGGAAAGTGACATGATGTTCAGCCTCGGCGGACCACTTCTTGAGATCTCGGGGCTTTTTGTCGGGCCTCGTGGCTCTGCGATGGCTACCTAGCTCACCCACAGAGACAACCACGTGCCATAGATCATCACGGATCAGATGGGGTTCGCCAACAGTAACGGTCCGCGTGGGCTTCGGTGGCAGGCCCTCAACGGATGCCCTGGGCTCCAAATGGTGTGATTCCAGGTGGTGCAGGGACTCCAGTAGGGCAAGAATTGTTTCGCTGGTTGAAGACTTGCAGGAGGCGTCCTCAGGTTCCTGATCTTTGATGCGATTCTTGAAAGCTTGCACCACGTAGACGCGAAATCCATGAGTAGTTGCCAAATCCGGAACCTTTCAAGTTGAGTGCGTTGCAGAGGCTCCCGAGGTCGGCCTCGGCTGGCTGCAGATGTACGTATCCGAGCTGATCCTCGGCCTCAGTGTTGCAAATCATTCTCAATTTCTTTGCGACGGAAGCTCAAGAAAGCATCAAGAAAGTTCCGCCCGGATTACTCCCGCGGGGCAACAAAGTTCTTGTTTGTAGGACCGGCGATCTAGGGCGCGCGCGCAACGGTACCTCACGGCTCAACGTCAGCCAGGAGGGCCGTAAAGATGAAGAAATTATATAGCGCTTGCAACTATCAGTACACTTACTTTACGTAACGTCCATTATCGGCGTTCAAAGCAAGGGGAGTAGAAGCACCCGCGGGAACTC
>NZ_JANFCZ010000005.1 GCF_024391045.1 Pseudarthrobacter sulfonivorans | reverse complement strand
ACAACCGCGAGAGCGTCCCCCGGAAACCTGCAGTAACTGAGAGAGCGTCCGCTATGGGCGCAATTCCCCCGCAAAAGCCCGGAAATCCCGTGATTTAAGTCAAAAAGTCGCGGAAACACGCGGAATTTGCGGACCTCGCGGGCCCAAGCTGGTAAGTTTTCGAACAGTGGCTTGCACGCATGCCGCGTTCAGGCTCCAGAAATCGTGACCGTCCAGGAGGACATCAATGGCTAAGAACCGTAGTGAACTTGTTTCAGAGGTAGCAGGTAAGGCCGGCACCAGCCAGGCAGCCGTCAACTCCGTCCTCGACGCACTGTTCGAGGTTTTCGAGACGTCCGTCGCCGCGGGCGAGAAGATCACCATCCCGGGCTGGCTCGCAGTCGAGCGCACCGACCGTGCAGCTCGCACCGGCCGCAACCCGCAGACGGGCGAAACCATCCAGATCGCGGCAGGCCACAGCGTCAAGCTGACCGCCGGCTCCAAGCTGAAGGCTGCGGTCGCCAAGAAGAAGTAGTCTTCCCAGCACCAGCCAGAGGAGCGGTACCCGCACGGGTACCGCTCCTCTGCGTTGCGCCCTGCAACGCCGATTCGGCGCCTCGGCGCAGGTAGCGGACAATGGATAGGTGCCTTCTGCAGCAAAGTCCCGTCCCACAGCACCCCAGCCGGCCTCTGGCAGGGGTGCTACAACGCCGGGTGCCGGTACCCTGGGGGTTTCCCGGCCCTGGCAGCTTGCGGGGCTCGCAGCCCTGATTCTGGGACTCGTTGCAGCCCTCCTGTTCTCCGGCGCGGCAGCGGCCCGCGTGGTTTCCGATCCCGGGGCGCTGGCCCGCTGGGGACTGCCCATCAGCAAGGCCATCCATAACGTGTCCCTGGCCACGGTCATCGGGGGGCTGATCTTCGCCGTCGGCATCCTGCCCAGGACCTCCGGCCCGCGCTCCCGGACCAACGATGCGGACGCCCCGGAACACCCGGCCTTCACCAGGGCGCTGGGCGTGGCAGCCGCGGCGGGCGCCGTCTGGACCTTGTCAGCGATCGCCGTGCTGGTCCTCACCTATTCGGACGTCGCAGGCCAGTCACTTTCCGGGGATGCGGAGTACACCCGCGCCCTCGTGTACTTCATGACCGACATCGACACCGGGCGGGCCTGGCTGACCGTCACCATCATCGGGGCCGTGGTGACCACTGCCCTGTTCGGCGTCAGATCCCTTGGCGGCCTCGCGCTCACCCTGGTCCTGGCACTTGGCGGCCTGGTGCCGGCCGCCCTGATCGGCCACTCCTCAAGTTCGTCGGACCACTCAGCGGCCGTCAACTCCCTGGGCCTGCACCTGGTCGGCGTCAGCATCTGGGTGGGCGGCATCATCCTGCTGGCACTGCTGTCCGGCGTCCTGGCGGGGCCGAAACCGGGTACCGGGGCAGACATCACCGAACCCACCCTGCGCCGGTTTTCGGCGCTGGCCGGTTTTGCCTTTGTGCTGGTCTTCGCCTCCGGCGTCATTAACGCCAGCATCCGTGTCACCAACTGGACTGACCTTTTCGGCTCCGCCTATGGCCAGCTCATCCTGGCCAAGACGGCGGCCACAGTGGTCCTCGGCGGAATCGGTTTTATGCACCGGCAGTGGGTGATCCCTCAGCTGGGCCGGAAGGGCGCGGCGCTGTCCTCCCGCCGCGTGCTGTGGCAACTGGTCAGCGCGGAACTCCTGATCATGGGCGCCACCTCCGGGGTGGCCGTCGCCCTGAGCCGCTCAGCGCCGCCCGCGCCCACCACCTTCGCGCCCGACGCATCGCCGGCATTCATCCTCTCCGGTTACGAACTGCCGCCTGAACTGACCCCGGAGCGCTGGCTGACGGAGTGGCGCCCCGACTGGCTCTGGGTGGCCGTCGTGGGTTTCGCGCTGGTGGCCTATTTCCTCGGCGTGGCCAAGGTCCGGCGCCGCGGCGACAAATGGCAGTGGTTCCGTTCCGTGAACTGGGTGGTGGGACTCCTGGCGCTGACCTACATCACCTCCGGCCCGCCGACGGTCTACGGCATGGTGCTGTTCTCCGCCCACATGGTGGGCCACATGGCGCTGACCATGGTGGCGCCGCTCTTCTTGGTGCTGGGCGCGCCGGTGACGCTCGCTCTGCGGGCCCTGCCCGCCCGTTCCGACGGTTCCAGGGGACTGCGTGAGTGGGTGCTGATTTTTGTGCACTCCAAGTTCTCCCAGGTGGTCACGCACCCCCTGTTTGCCGCAGCCAACTTCGCCGGCTCGATTGTGCTGTTCTACTTCTCGGACGCGTTCGGTTTTGCGATGCGGGAGCATGTGGGCCACGAGCTGATGAACCTGCACTTCCTGCTCACCGGTTACATCTTCGTGCTGAGCATGATCGGCACGGACCCGCTGCCGCGCCGCGCACCGTACCCCCTGCGCCTGCTCCTCCTGCTGGCCACCATGGCCTTCCACGCCTTCTTCGGCGTCACGATCATGGGCGGCACCGGCCTGCTGGCGGCGGACTACTTCGGCAACCTTGGCCGCCCCTGGGGTCCTTCCGCCCTCGTCGACCAGCAACTGGGAGGCGCAGTGACGTGGGGCATCGGGGAAGTACCCACACTGCTGGTGGCCATTGGCGTCGCCATCATGTGGTCCAGGTCCGATGAACGGGAGACCCGCCGCACCGATCGCGCAGCGGACAGGAATAACGACGCCGATCTCACTGCTTACAACGATATGTTTGCCAAATTGGCCGAACGCGACGCCAGACTGGCTGAACGCAACAAGCTGGAAGGACGCTGATGAGCGAAACCGTACGCACCCAACTCCGGGTCCGCGCCTCCGAACTGGTGGGCCGCAACTGGCTTAACACCGGCGGGAAGTCGCTGGACCTCGAAGCCCTGCGCGGCAAGATCGTGCTCCTCGACTTCTGGACGTTCTGCTGCATCAACTGCCTCCACGTCCTCGACGAACTGCGCCCGCTTGAGGAGAAGTACTCCGACGTCCTGGTCACCGTGGGCGTGCACTCGCCCAAGTTCGAGCACGAGGCGGATCCGGTAGCGCTGGCCGCCGCCGTGGAGCGCTACGAAATCCACCACCCGGTCCTGGACGATCCCGAGCTGGACACCTGGAAGGCCTATACGGCCCGTGCGTGGCCCACGCTGGTGGTCATTGACCCTGAGGGCTACGTCGTGGCGCACCTGTCCGGCGAAGGCCACGCCGACGGCCTCGCCGTCCTCATCCCCGAACTGATCGCCGAGCACGAGGCCAAGGGCACCCTGCACCGCGGTTCCGGCCCGTATGTGGCGCCGGAAGCCACTTCGGGCACCTTGCGCTTCCCCGGCAAGGCGCTGTTCCTTCCCGCGGGGCGTGGCACCGCCGGCAGCGGCTCCGGGGAGGAAGCGTCCGACGCCGGCTCCTGGCTCGTGACCGACACCGGCCACCACCGCCTCGTGGAGTTGGGCACCGACTTCCAGACGGTGCTGCGCACCTACGGGTCCGGCACCAAGGGATACGCCGACGGTCCCGCCGCCGGAGACGATGCCACCGCACAGTTCAACGAGCCCCAGGGCCTGGCGCTGCTTCCGGAAGACGTGGCAGCGAAGGCGGGCTACGACGTCGTCATTGCCGACTCCGTCAACCACCGCCTGCGCGGGCTGTCGCTGGCAGACGGCACAGCCACCACGCTCGCCGGCAACGGCGTCCAGCGGCTCCTGGAAACCGGCCCCGCACGCGTGGACGAGGACGCGGCCGGGTTCACCGGTCAGCTCAGCGGGCACCCGCTGGAGGTTTCGCTGAGCTCGCCATGGGACGTTGTCTGGTCCGCCAAGCTCAATGCCGTGGTGGTTGCCATGGCCGGCACGCACCAGATCTTCAGCTTCGACCCGCTGACCGGAGCAGTGGCCATCGTGGCCGGCAACGGATTGGAAGGACTGCTGGACGGCAAAGCCCACGAAGCGTGGTTCGCCCAGCCCTCCGGCCTGGCCGAGGACGCCGACGGGAACATCTGGGTGGCGGACTCCGAAACCTCAGCACTCCGCAAACTGGCAATCGCCGCCGACGCCACGGTCACCGTGGAAACCGCCGTCGGCAAGGGCCTGTTCGACTTCGGCTTCCGCGACGGCGACGCAGCCGAGGCCCGGCTGCAGCACCCGCTGGGCGTCACCGTCCTCCCGGACGGCTCGGTGGCCATCGCCGACACCTACAACGGAGCCGTCCGCCGCTACGACCCGGCGGGCGGCAAGGTCTCCACGCTGGCGCGGGGTCTGTCCGAGCCGTCCGACGTGATTGTGGACCACACACAGGCTGCCGGCTCCGAACCGCTCCTGGTGGTGGTTGAGGCCAACAAGCACCAGCTGGTGTACGTGCCCATCCCCAAGGAAGCGCAGCAGGTGGACGAGGGCGCGTCGCAGACACAGCGGCCCAAGAGCCCTGTGGCTCCGGGCCTGCTGGAGCTGAACGTCCGCTTCACCGCCCCCACGGGCCAGAAGCTGGACGACCGCTGGGGCGATCCCACCCAGCTCAAGATCTCCTCCACCCCGCCGGAACTCCTGGTGGCCGGCGGCGGGACCTCCGTGGGCCTGCTCCGCACACTGGAACTGGCCTCCGGCATTCCGGAAGGCGTCCTGCACATCACCGCGCGCGCCGCGGCCTGCGACGGCCCTGAGGACGCGGACGGTGAGATTCCGGACCATGCCGCCTGCCACCTGTACCAGCAGGACTGGGGCATCCCGGTGCTCCTGACGGACGACGGCGACACCGAGCTGGTCCTGGACCTGCGCGGCATGGACTGACCACCGCCGTCGTACTTACCGAAAAGGCTGCCCCCTGGAACGTTCTGCGTCACGGGAGGCAGCCTTTTCTGCGCCGCTGAGGCGGCCCGGGGCGGAAAGCCGGGGCCCGCGACGGGCGCGCCCGTGCCCTGCGGGGTGCGGCGGGGTGCGGCGGCTAGTAGGTCAGGAGCGGGGTGACCTTGATGGTGTCGCCGTCGACGTCCAGCCGGGTGGTGAAGCTGAAGTCCACCTCTTCGTTCAGCGGGAACCAGGCGCCGGTGAAGGAGCTTTGCTGGACGGCCTCCACCTTGGCCTTGCCATCAAGGGGCGCAACCACCCAACGGCCGCCGAAAGGCTCGATGGAGATTTCCGGGTACTTCGTGATGGTCCACCTGATGGTGCCGTCACCCACGTTGTTGGTGCTGGAGAAATAGAAGGGGCAGTCCGGCTGCAGCCGCTGCTGTTTCACGGCTTCGGCGGCGCAGCCGTCCAGGAATTCCTTCACCCGCTGGCCTACGTCGTTCCGAAGCTGGTCGGTGGCCTCGGTCAGCAGGTTCAGCGGGGCCACCGGCGCGTCACGGGAGGTGATGGTGGCCCGAGTGGGCGGAGCGGCGAAGTACTCACCGTTCAGGGCGGCCTCATATTCGCCGGGGTAGAAAACGGCGAAGGAGTTCCGTCCGGCGGGCATGTTCACCGGCACGCCGTTGAGGGTGGCTTCGCTGGAGTTCACCACCGTGACGCCCAGGGTGGGCAGCCGTGAGGGCACAAACGCCCAGGTCTTAAAAAACAGCCATTCCGTGCCGGTCTGCTCCAACAGGAACTCGGTCCGCAGGCGGCTGCCGTCGATCGTGTACTGCACCGGGACCATGACCTGGCCACCCGGGCGTTCTTCGGGCTGGCCGAGGGTGATGTTCGCAAGCCGCGAGGCGGCCGTCTTAAGCGCGCTCCCGTCAAGCATGGCGGCGTTGCCGGGAGGCACCGTGGCGCGCAGCAGGCCAAGAGCTTTGCCGCCGTCACCCTGCTGCAGCGCGTCCAGGTACTCGCGGACCGGCTGCTGCGGGCTCGCCACCGTATTGTTCACCACGTTGATGGCAACAATGGACGCAGCCACGGCAAGCATGAGGCCCAGCAGCCACCCGGCCGCTGTCCTCACCAACGCTTGACTCATCTGCACGCCCCTTACGTTACCTGTAAGCCCGCTGAACACTGGAGCCCGGAGGGCAGGACCTGGGGCCGGGACGGCGGCTTCGTTAACGTCCGACGGCGGGCGTGAGGCGCGCGGCATCGTCCGGTTTTGCCTAACGGCGGCGCCGGGACGACGTGCCGAACACGCCGCGGAGCAGCTCGCGGCCGAGTTGGGTTCCCATGGACCTGACCATGCTCTTCAATCCGCCGCCCAAAGCTCCTCCCAGGGCGCCGGCGAGCTCGCCGGCGATGCCGCCTCCCGCCGGTGCCGCCGGTTCGGGGGCGCGCGGTGCCGGCGCCCGGTCAGGGGTGCGGTCCCGGGCGGGGGCAGGACGGCTGCTTGGCCGGCCCAGGATCTCCTCTTCGATCCGGCGTGCCTCGGCATCGACATCGGCCTGGCTGGTATCTGCCCCGCCGGTAGCGCCCGGAGCCGGCGGCTCACCCGGAGCCGCATCGCCGGTGGGCGCGGCGCCCTTACCGGTGAGTTTCTCGTAGGCGGAGACGTTGTCCACAGCCGTTCCGTATTTGGCAAGCAGCGCAGACCCTGCCACGGTGCTCTTGACGAGATCATCGGTGCTGGGGCCCATGACGGACTCCGGGGCGCGCAGGCGGGTGAGGGCAACGGGCGTCGGAGCGCCTTTTTCATTCATGACCGTAATGACCGCCTCGCCAATCCCTGCGGACGTGAGGGTCTCCTCGAGGTCGTAGTCGCTGACGGGGAACGTGGAGACGGTGGCTTTCAGGGCCTTGGCATCTTCCGGGGTGAACGCGCGGAGGGCGTGCTGGATCCGGTTGGCCAGCTGGCCCAGGACGTCCGCCGGAACATCCTTGGGGGTCTGGGTGACGAAGAAGATCCCCACGCCTTTGGACCGGATCAGCCGGACGGTGGTGGTGATGGCGCTCAGGAAGGCCTTGGACGCGCCGTTGAAGAGCAGGTGGGCCTCGTCCAGGAAGAACACCAACTTGGGCTTGTCCAGGTCGCCGGCTTCCGGCAGATCCTCGAACAGGTCCGCCAACAGCCACATCAGGAAGGTGGAGAACAGCATCGGCTTGGTCTGCAGCGTGGGAAGCTCCAGGCAGGTGACCACGCCGCGGCCGTCCGGGGCGGTCCGGAGCAGCTCGGCAGTATCGAACTCCGGCTCGCCGAAGAACTTTTCCAGGCCCTGGGCCTCAAGGTTCACCAGTTCACGCAGGATGACGCCGGCGGTGGCTTTGGACAGGCCGCCCAGTTCCGCCAGCTCATCCTTGCCTTCCTCGGAGGTGAGGAACTGGATGACGGCGCGAAGGTCCTTGAGGTCGATCAGCTCGAGGTTCTTCTGGTCCGCGAAGTGGAAGACCAGCTGCAGGCTGGACTCCTGGGTGTCGTTGAGTTCCATGACGCGGGAGAGCAGGATGGGGCCAAAGGACGTGACAGTGGCGCGGACCGGAATGCCGTTGCCGTCACCGCCCAGGGCAAGGAACTCCACAGGGTACGTCTTCCCGGCCCAGGGCTGGCCGATGCTGTCAGTGCGGGCCTTCAGCTTCTCGCTGCCCGCCGCCGCCGTCGCCAGCCCGGAGAGGTCGCCCTTGATATCGGCGAGGAACACCGGAACCCCGGCTGCCGAGAGCTGCTCCGCCATCATGTGCAGCGTGACGGTCTTGCCGGTGCCGGTCGCGCCGGCCACCAGGCCGTGCCTGTTCATCATCGACAGCGGCAGCCGGACCTGGGCTTCCTTGTGAAGTTCGCCGTCGACAATCGCGGCACCCAGCTCGATGGTGGCACCCTCCAGCGTGTAGCCCTTCTGGATGGTGGCGAGCTTTTCTGCAGTGGTTTTGTTGGCCATGGCGCTAGCTTAGTTGGCAGAGGCCTCCAGATGTGGTGCAGGCGTGCTGCTTTTTAGCCGGGTGTTGGGGCCGGCATGGTCCGAGTGTTCAAGCACCCGGGAGACCGCAAAGCCGATGACCAGGCCCCAGAACGCCGGATGGATGTTGAAAAGGCTCATGCCGGACATGGTCACCACAAACGTCACCAACGATCCCAAAGTGAACGTCGTCGCGAAAGCGGTCACAAATGCTTGCTGGAGAGCCCGCAGCATGGCGATGCCGCCAAGGGCCAGGATGAATTCCGTAGGCGTGGCAAGCATGAGCCGGGTGAGGGCCGGAGCCAGGAGGGCGCAGCCCAGCGCGAGGACGCCGAACACCACGGCAGCGGTGTACTGGCGCTGCCTGGTCCCGGAGGAGGTCATCAGGGCGTTGGTGGGACCGGTCACGCACGCTGAGACGGCGCCGCAGCCCGCATTGAGCAATGAAAACGCGCCCGACACGATGGCGAAGACGTTGACCGGCGGGTTATGGCCGGCAGCACGGAGAACAGCGATGCCTTGGCCGTTCTGAACAAACAGCACGGTGAGCGCCAGCGGAACAACAAGCTCCAGCTGGGCGGCCCACGTGAACTCAGGAACGGTGAAGACCGGGGTGGCCAGGATCGGGCCCCCTCCGTGAAAGGCGAACTGGCCGCTTGCCGCCACGGCCACGCAACCCACCACCAGGGTGCCGAGCACCGGCGGAAGGAACCGGCCAAGGGCGGGCACGGCGGTGAGGACCAGGAAGGCGACCACCATGGGGGCGGCCACCACGGGGTTCGCCTGGGTGGAGGCGACGATGTCGGTGCCGAACTTCAGGAAGACGGCCGCCACCATGGACATGACAATCGGCATCGGAATGACTGACATGATCCGCCGCACCACTCCGGTGGCGCCCAGCGCGAGGACCAGCATTCCGGAGGTGAAGAAGGCTCCCACCACTTCCGGAAAGGACAGGTGCTGCAGGGAGGGGCCCAGGAGTACTGTGCCGGGAATGGACCAGGCGAAGCCCAGCGGCTGCCGGTAGAGGAGCGACATGACCAGTGTGGCTGCGCCGCCTGAGAACAGGATGCCAAACACCCACGAGGCGAGTTGGGCTTCGGTCAGTCCTCCCGCAGCTCCCACGGCCAGGGTCACGGCTATGGGGCCCGAAGCGGAGAAGATGAGGCCGATCACCCCGTTGGAAACATACGGCAGCGCCAGGTCCCGGAAGACCTGGCGAACTCCTGCGGGCCGGACACCGGGGCGTTCCAGCAGGGGCTGGGACAGATTGGCTGCAACGGTTTCCGTTGGTGGAACGGCGGGCGGGTCCTGACGGGATGGCTGCATTCTGGCTCCTGGCAACGGCGGCAAAAAATACAGGCGCCCCGGAGTCTGCACTCCGGGGCGCCTTAGGTGCCGGGCCGAGGCGCCGGCACCGATTGTCAGCTGTGATTCTTACTTGTGCTGGCCCTCTTTGGCCAGGACGTAGTTGTAGACCACTTCTTCGCCGGTGCCGCCATCTGTGCGCGGCTTGGGATCCAGCATCAGTTCAGGCTTCACGGCCGAGGCGATGTCGTCCGCGTTGTGCGGGTCGCCGGGGAAGTACAGCTGCTGGGTGACGGGCTGGAAGCCGGGCGCCGAGACCTTGATGTGGATATGCGCCGGGCGCCAGGCGTGCCAGCCTGCCGCGCTGATCAGCTGCCCGCAGGCTCCGTCTGTCGGAATCTGGTAGGGCGCCGGGCGCATCGTGTTGATTTCGAAGCGGCCGTCGTCGGCTGCCTTGATGGTGCCCCGGAGGAGCCACTCGGGCAGCCCCGGCGCGTACTGGGAGTAAAACCCGGCGTTGTCGGCGTGCCAGATTTCGATCTGGGCGTTCTGGATCGCGTTGCCGTCCGTATCGGTGAAGCGGCCGGTGAAGCGCAGCGGGGTGCCCTCCTCGTTCTCGCGCATTTCGACCGTGCCGGGGGTCTGGAACACGGGAGAGCCCGGCACGTAGTACGGTCCCTCGATGGTGCCCACGGTGCCGGGGCGGTCCTGGGAGTTGACGTCCTCCACCGAGTGTTCCAGCCACACGTCCAGGAACAGCGGCCATTCTCCATCAGTTCCTACCTTGATGAGCCACGCTTTCAGCGCGTTGTATTCCTCATAGGTGACCTGGTGCTCGGTGACGATGTCATTGGCGGCCTTGATGAGGGCCCCTGCCAGCAGGCTCACTCTTTCCTTGGGCACGTCCACATGCGAGAGCTTGCCGGAGGCGGCGAAGCGTTCCGTGGCCTTGGAGCCTGCTTCGACTGCGGTGCCCTCGTCCTCTTGGCGGGTGTCTGCTTGGGTCTCGGTCATGGTGATGTCCATACTCCTCTTTGAATAGGGGGCAGGAACCGGTCCTGAACCCGGTACAAACCGGGCGGGAAGGGTCTGTTCCTGTTGCGAGGCAGCTCGCGTGATGTCCGTCTCATCGTAGGCCTGAAATAAGGACGCTACAAATATCGATTTGGCCGGTTTTCTGTCATGAACCAGACATAAAGACACCCTTGGCCGAACCTAGGGGTTTGCCTGATGTGAGAGCGATCACGGTAGGGAAGACTGGCGTGACAACGTCCCCCTGGGCACCGCGGGTTGGCCCGGACCTCCCGCCCATCCGTCCAGCACCCTCCAATGAAGGAGCACGCCATGACCGAGAACCTGGCCCATGTCCGCGACGTCCTTGCCGACGCCGTGATCGACGACCGTGAGAACGGAGTCATCCGCGCCAAGCGCGAAATATTCACCGATGAGGAGATCTTCGAACTGGAGATGAAGCACATCTTCGAAGGCAACTGGGTCTACCTCGCCCACGAATCCCAGATCCCCAACGTGGGGGACTACTTCACCACCAACATCGGCCGCACTCCCGTGATGATCACCCGCGACAAGGACGAAAACCTTAACTGCATCGTCAACGCCTGTTCGCACCGGGGCGCCATGCTGTGCCGCCGCAAGACGGACAACCGCACCACCTTCACCTGCCCGTTCCACGGCTGGACGTTCAAGAACTCCGGCGAGCTCCTGAAGGTGAAGGACTCGCGAAACGCAGGCTACCCGGAGACCTTCAACAAAGAGGGCTCGCACGATCTCACCAAAGTGGCCCGCTTCGAGTCCTACCGCGGTTTCCTCTTCGGCTCCCTGAAGGCTGACGTGCTCCCGCTTGAGGAACACCTGGGCGACGCCACCAAGGTGATCGACTCGATCGTGGACCAGTCCCCGGAAGGACTCGAGGTGCTGCGCGGGGCGTCCACCTACACCTACGACGGCAACTGGAAGGTCCAGGCCGAGAACGGCGCGGACGGCTACCACGTCACCGCCGTGCACTGGAACTATGCGGCCACCACGGCCCGCCGCAGCGCCGGTGATTCCGCCAACACGACCAAGGCCATGGACGCCGGCAAGTGGGGCAAGGTCAAAGGCGGTTTCTACTCCTACGACCACGGCCACCTGCTGCTGTGGCAGGAATGGACCAACCCGCAGGACCGCCCGCTGTGGGACCGCCGCGACGAGCTCGTTGTCAAGTACGGCGAGGAGATGGCCAACTTCATGATCAACATCTCGCGGAACCTCTGCCTGTACCCGAATGTCTACATCATGGACCAGTTCTCCTCGCAGATCCGCCATTTCCGGCCCATCTCGGCGGACCAGACCGAGGTGACCATCTACTGCATCGCGCCGAAGGGCGAATCGCAGGAGAACCGGTCCAAGCGGATCCGCCAGTACGAGGATTTCTTCAACGCCACGGGCATGGCCACCCCTGACGACCTGGAGGAATTCCGGTCCTGCAACAAGACCTACTGGGCCACCAGCGCCCCGTGGAATGACATGACCCGCGGCTCTACCCACGAGATCACCGGACCGGATGAGCAGGCCCGGGCGCTGGGCATGACCAAAGTCATCGCCTCCGGGGTTCGCACCGAGGACGAGGGGCTTTACCCCATCCAGCACGGGTACTGGAAGGAAGTCATGGACCGGGCCCTCGCGGAGGAAGAGACGTCCGCGTTGGACGCTGTTCCAGTCACCGCCTGACCCGTCCCTGTGGAACCGAAGAGAGTGCAGAACCCATGACCAACCTGACACAGCCCGCGGTGCTCAAGAGCGCCGAGGAGATCGCCACCCTCGAAACCGTCCGCGCCTTCCTCTACAAGGAGGCCCGCCTGCTGGACGACCGCCAGTTCGACGAGTGGCTTCAGTGCTACCACCCGGACTCCGAGTTCTGGATGCCCGCATGGGACGTCGATGACAGGCTGACCGAGGACCCGCAGAACGAGATCTCCCTCATCTACTACGACAACCGCGGAGGCATCGAGGACCGCGTCTTCCGGATCAAGACGGACCGTTCCTCAGCCACCTCCCTCCCGGAGCCCCGCACGGGCCACAACATCACCGACGTCGAAATCATGGAGCGCGACGGCGACCAGGTGAAGGTGCGCTTCAACTGGTTCACGCTGTACTTCCGGTACAACACCACGGACACGTACTTCGGGACCAGCTTCTACACGGTCGACCTCAGCGGCGCCGAGCCGGTCATCCTGAAGAAGAAGGTTGTCCTCAAGAACGACTACATCCACCACGTGGTGGACGTCTACATGATCTGACGGCACCCTGCCGGTGCCCGGCCTCTGTCCGGCATAGGACTTTGTCCGGCACCGGCCTTGGCCGTTTCACAACCCGTGCCCGGAGGGCACATCCGCACTACCCGGGTCGCGTCGATGCGCCCCCAGCCAGGAGGAAACCATGGGCCATAAAGTAGCCCTCAGCTTCGAGGACGGCGTCACCAAGGTCATCAAGGTCGGCGACTACGAGACCGTGATGGACGCCGCGTACAAGGCGCGCATCAACATCCCGTCGGACTGCCGGGACGGCGCATGCGGCACCTGCAAGGCCTTCTGCGATTCCGGGTCCTTCGATCCGGGCGACTACATTGACGACGCGATGACGGAAGCGGAGCTCGAAAAGGGCTATCTGCTGACCTGCCAGGCGGTACCGGAATCGGACCTGGCCATTCAGATCCCTGCCACCTCGGAATCCGCGAAGACCTCGGCCACCACCTTCACCTCCACCGTGAAGGAGCTCAACAGGCACTCGGAAACGACAGTGTCCTTCGGCCTGGACGTCGAAAACCGGGACGCACTGGCCTTCCTGCCCGGGCAGTACGTCAACATCAAGGTCCCCGGAACGGACGCCGAGCGCTCCTATTCATTCAGCAGCGGCCCCGAGGTGAAGGACGCATCGTTCATGGTTCGCGTGACACCACAAGGTGCAATGTCCGAATACCTGCGCGACCGGGCCGCGGTGGGCGACACCATCGAGTTCACCGGGCCGTACGGGTCGTTCTTCCTGCGCGAGCCCAAGCGGCCCCTCCTGCTCCTGGCGGGCGGTACGGGCCTGGCGCCGCTCCTGTCCATCCTCGAAAAGCTTTCCGAGAACCCGCCGGCCACCCCCGTCCACCTCATCTACGGTTTGACCCGGGAGGCGGACATCGTCGGCCTGGACTGGCTGCGCGAATATGAAGCCAAACTGCCCGACTTCACGTGGGACTACATTGCCTCCGAACCGGGCACGTCTGCTCCCCATACCGGCTACGTCACCCAGATCATCGAGCCTAAGCACCTGAACGACGGCGACGTCGACATCTACCTGTGCGGTCCGCCCCCCATGGTCAACGCCGTGTCCAAGTGGCTGGATTCTGAAGGCATCCAGCCCGCCAACTTCTACTTCGAGCGTTTTGCTCCGAAGGAAACCACCGGTGGTGACGCCGAAACAGGGGCGCCGGCACCCGCGGAGAAGATCGCCGCGGAAGGCGACACGATGAGCCGGAGCGAAGCCGTCTCCTCCCTGGAGACCGGCCGGCTCGACTTCCGCAAGGAGGACAGCTTCGCCCAGCTGGACGCCCGCATGGGCCTGGAACTCGCCGTGAGCGAGCTGATGCTCGGCCGACTCAGCGATGAACAGCTGCAGCAGTTCCGGCGGCTCGCCGAAGCCACCACCTGCTCGGTCTCCGCCGGCACCATCCAAGAACCCGACGAGTTCGCCCGCACCAACGAGGAGTTCCACGAATACCTCTTTGTGGTCTGCAACAACCCCATGCTGCTCGAGTCCTACCGCCGGCTCGACGTCCACGCCCAGATGGCTGCGGCCTTCGAGGCGGGAACCCCCATCTTTGAGCGGGTCACCCAGGACCATCTTGACGTGGTGGAGGCGTTTGAGCGCCAGGACAAAGCACGGGTGCGGGAAGTCATCATGGCCCACGCACAGGACGCCAAGGAAACCATGGCGGGCGCGATCGACGCCAAGGCGGCCCACTGATGACGCAGCCGTACGCCGGGACGTTCGTCACCCCCGGCAGGTACGCCGGCAAAGTGGCCGTGGTGACCGGTTCCGCCCAGGGCATTGGCCGGAAGGTGGCCGAGCGCATCGGAGCCGAGGGCGGCGCCGTCGTCCTTGTAGACCGGGCGGAGCTGGTCCATGAGGTGGCGCGGGGGATCCAGGAAACCGCGGATGCTTCGGGTTCAGGAGGCTCGGCCACCGCGGTGACCGCAGACCTGGAGACCTTCGCAGGAGCGCAGCAGGCCGTGGCGGCGGCGCTCGCCGCCCACGGTCGGGTGGACGTCCTCGTCAACAACGTCGGCGGCACCATCTGGGCCCGCCCGTATGAAGAGTATGACGAGGACAAAATCGAGAAGGAGATCCGCCGCTCGCTCTTCCCCACCCTTTGGTCCTGCCGCGCCGTGCTGCCGGCCATGCTGGAACAGGGCTCGGGCACCATCGTCAACGTTTCCTCGGTGGCCACCCGCGGCATGCACCGTGTTCCGTACGCGGCAGCGAAGGGCGGGGTCAACGCCCTGACCCAGTCGCTGGCGATGGAGGTGGGCGGCCGCGGCATCCGTGTGGTGGCGGCAGCCCCCGGCGGCACCGAGGCGCCGCCCCGCCAGGTCAAGCGCGGTCCCGAAGCCGAATCCGCCACGGAAAAGGCCTGGTACCAGGTGATCGTTGACCAGACCGTGGACTCATCCTTCCTGAAGCGCTACGGGACGTTGGACGAACAGGCCGCACCCATCGTGTTCCTCGCATCGGACGAAGCGTCCTACGTCACGGGCAGCATCCTTCCGGTCGCCGGCGGGGACCTGGGCTGAGGACACCGTGACGGATGGCCGCCGCCCCGTCCGCCGGGTGCGGGAGGGCGGCTCCGGTAGAGTTGCGGCCATGACGGCGGCCTCCCTACACGGTGAAACGGCGGAGGATTTACCGCTGGTTGGCCGCTTGCGCGTCTATGAAGAGCTGCTGGAGATTTTCCGGACCGTCCGCAAAGGCAAGGTGGGTGCCGTGGTGCTTTCGGGCCCGTCCGGGTCCGGGAAAACCGCGGTGCTGGAGTACTTTCTTGAGCACTGCCGCACAGGCGCCCGCGGTGTCCGGGTGCTGTCCGCCATGGGCGATGAGTGGGAGGCGCAGTTTCCCCTCGCCGGCTACTCGCAGCTCATGCTCACCTCGCCGCTGCGTTCGGCAAAGGATTACGACGGCGGACCGTCCCTGCCTGCCTTCGCGGCCCTCACCCCCGCCCAGGTGGTCAATTATGCTTCCACCCTCAGCACCCACCTGGAAGGGCTGCAGTCCCATGGCAGCGTGGTTGTCGCCGTGGACGACGTCCACAAACTCGACGTCGAGAGCCTGCGCATCCTCACTTTCGTCATGCGCCGGCTGCACGGAAAACGGATTCTGTTCCTGCTTACCTTCAACCCTGATGACGCTTTTCGCGTGCCCACCGGCGCGCTGGACTTCCTGACCGGTCACCAGGTGGCCACCATCCCGCTGGATCCCCTCACCCCCCGGCAGGTGCAGGACCTCGCAAGGAGGATGCTCGGCGTCGACCTGAGCGCGACGGCGGCCCACGGCCTGGTGCGCCACACCGGCGGGCTTGCGCAACCGATCGTGGAGCTGCTCCATGAGCTGCCGGCGGAAACCTGGCAGTCGTGGTTCCCTTCCCTCCCCCCGACGTCCCGCGTGCGCGCCCGGGTGCAGAGCGCCCTGGCCGCAGCGTCCCCGGACCTGGTTGCTGTCGCGGAGGCCGCGTCAGTGCTCGGAAACGCCGCCGGCATGGCAGAAGTGTCCCGGGTCAGCGGGGTGGGAGCAGTCATGGACGCCCTCGATGAGGGACACCGTGCCGGGCTTCTGGGGTTGGCCGTTGACCAGGCCCGTTCCGCCGTCGTCTTCCCTGAACCGGGCACCGCGGAGGCCATCTACGAACGGATGGTTCCCAGCCGGCGCATTGCGCTTCACCGGGTGGCGGCTGAGGCGGTGCAGGCCGAGGGCGAACGGCTGGGGCACCGCGTCGCGGCCACACCCGGCGCGGACGAACCCCTGGCGGAGGAGCTGGAGGAATTCGCCCGGCGCCAGGCCCGGGTGGGAGCGTGGCAGGACGCCTCCACGGCGTTGTTCTCCGCGTCCCGGCTCTCCCTGGACATCCGTTCCCGGAATGACAGGCTCCTGAGGGCGGTGGATGCACTGGTGGGTTCCGGCAACATTGCCCAGGCCCAGATGTGGACGGCGGCAGTGGACGCCCTGCCGCCGTCGCCGCTGCGCTCCTCCGTCCTGGGCTACCTCTCCACCGCGTCGGGACAGAACGACAGTGCGCAGACGCAGTTGGAGATGGCCTGGCGCACCTCCAACCCGCAGCATGATCCGTCTGCCGCCGCGCAGGTTGCGCAGCGCTTCGTCCTGCACGGGGTGGCGTCCTGGGACGGCCCGATGATTACCACCTGGGCGGAACGGGCCATGGAACTTACGCAGCCTGGATCCCCGGCCCACATTGAATCGGAGGCCATTTACGGACTGGGCCTGTACGCGCAGGGCCGTGTTTCGGAGGCTGAGGCCTCCTACCACCGTGCCTTCGAACACGCGGCCGAGAACGCCCAGAAGCAACGGGTCCAGATGGGGGCCGGCTGGCTGGCGCTGCGCCTGGACAACGTTGAGACGGCGCTGGTGAACTTCGAGTCCGCGGCCCCCACTGAATACCGGGGTGGTTCAATGCGGATTTCCCTGTGGGCGGAGGCATGGCTGGCACGCACGCACCTGGTGCTCGGCAATTGGGATGCGGCGGCTGCCACCGTGGCGCGCGCCTCCGTGCGCCTTGAGACCTCGCGCATGCCGCTGATCCGGCCGCTGCTGTACTGGACTGCGGCGGAGCTGTGGTCCATGCGCGGAGACTGGGAGCGGGCCCGGTACTACGTTTCGCAGGCCGCCGTGCAGCCCGGGACATACCGGGCCATGCAGGTGCCGGCAAGCCTCGCCCGGGCCCGCTTCCATGAGGCGAGGGCGGACTACGAAGGTGCATTGGCTGTCCTGCAGCCGCTCACGGAGCTGGACCCGTGGACAGAGCACCGGGTGTCCTTTTGGCCCTGGCAGGACACCTACGTCAACGCCCTTGTGATGACGGACCAGCTCGACGCCGCCGACTCGTTCCTCACGGCGTTCGAGCGGGTGCCGCGCGAGCGGGAAATCCCGTCGGACATGGCGCGGATTGCGTGGGCGAGGGGCCGGCTCGTGGCGGCGCAGGGAGACCCGGACACCGCCAGGGAACATTTTGAGGCGGCCCTGGGCCACCTTAGGGGGCTCAACCGGCCGTATCTGCGGGCCCGGGTGAGTTTTGCCTTCGGGCAGAGCATGCGCCGGGCGGGCAAGCGGCGCCTGGCCTCGACCGTACTGCGCGCCGCCCGCGACTTATACGACTCCCTGGGCGCGGCCACCTACGTGGAACGGTGCGACCGTGAGCTTAAGGCAACAGGGCTCGACGTCGGAAACGTCCCGGATCCTGCCGACCCCGTGCTGACCGCCGTTAGCAACCACCACCTCCAGCTCACAGCGCAGGAACGGGCGGTTGCCGAGTTGGTGGCGGGCGGCGCCACCAACAAGGAAGCGGCCCGTGCGCTGTTCCTGGCGGAGAAGACCGTGCAGTACCACCTGACCCGGCTTTACCGGAAGATGGGGATCCGCTCCCGCAGTGAGCTCGCGGCCGCGTTCCGGGCCAAGGACTGACCCGAAACGCCGCTGCTGGCCGCTCGTGGGCGTATATTTACGTGGCGCCGGCGCCTATTTGACGTCCGAAGGGTGTTTGGCCAGCGGCACCACCGAGATGTCCATGTAGGGGAACAGCGGCAGGTTCTGCAGGATCTCATGCAGTTCGTCGTTCGAGTCGACGTCGAAGATCGAGTAGTTGGCGTATTCGCCCACGACCCGCCAGATTTCCGGCCACTTGCCGGAGCGTTGCAGCTCCTGGGAGTAGGCCTTCTCCGTGGCTTTGATCTCGGCGGCTTGATCGGCCGGAAGGTCGGCGGGCAGGTTGACGTCCATGTGGACCAGGTACTTCATGAGGTGTCCCTTCGGTAGGAGTGGTTGTTTAGCGGTCTGTGCGGTAGAGGGAGAGCTTGTCCTCGTCAACGGCGGTGCCCACGCCGGGGCCCTCCGGAACGTGGATGCGTCCGCCGGTGATGGCCAGCGGCTCAGCCAGCAGGTCGTCGGCCATGTCCAGGTAGTTGGAAAGTTCCGCTGCGCGTTTGGCCGTGTGGGCGAACGCGGCGCCGAAGGTCACCGAGGCGGCCGTGCCCACCTGGGTGTCGATCTGGTTGCCGATGTAGACGTCGATGCCCATGCCCTCGGCCATTCCGACGATCTTGGCCGCCTCGGTGAATCCGGACCGTGCGGTCTTCACTGCCAGGAGGTTGGCGCCGCCGGTGAGGATTTCCCGGGCGGCCTCACCGAGATTGGGAGCGGATTCGTCTGCCGCGATGGGGATGGGGGAGTTCTCCACCAGGCGGCGGCGGCCCAGGACTTCGCGGGCGTCGTCGGGTTCTTCAAGGAACTGCAGGCCCAGGTCCGCCGTGCGGCGCAGCACCTCGGCTGCCTCGTTGGCTGACCAGCCGCGGTTGGCGTCCATGTAGAGCTCGGCATCCTCACCCAGGCCCTCCCGCAATACCCGGGCGGCCTCGATGTCGAGGTGGAGCGGGCGGCGGCCGGTTTTGAGCTTGAACGTGTTGATGCCGTAGGTCTCGCGGAACTCCAAGGCCAAGCCGAGCAACTCCTGGGCCGGTTTGAAGCCGAGCATGTGGGAGACACGGAGCGAGTCGGTGTACCCGCCCAGCAGTTTGGTCACCGGCTGGCCGAGGGTCTTGCCGATGACATCCCAGAGGGCGATGTCCACAGCCCCCTTCGCAGTCTGGTTGTGCACCGTCCGGTACAGGATCGACTGGACCTTCTCCCGGTCAAAAATGTCGACGCCGATCAGCTGCGGAGCGAAGATGTCCGCCACCACCGCCACGATGGACTTCTGCGTCTCGCCGTACGTGTAGGGGCGCGGCGGGGTGTCGGCGATGCCCACCACACCTTCATCGGTGCGAAGCCTGATGAGCACGTGGTCTGCCTCGTGCACGGAACCCGACGCGAAGTGCAGGGGGTGAAGGTACGGGATTGAGTAGGGAATCGCCTCTATGGCTGCGATCTTCATGCGGGGGAAGGCCTTTCATCAGGGTTGGACGGCGCAGGGCCGGGCGCAGTGCCGGGAGCAGGGGCAGCCGCCCCGGCGTCCGCGGTGGCGGTCACCACGACCTCCAGGAAGTTGTGCAGCAGCGCAGAGTGATGCCCCCGCAGCCAGGCGACAGCGAGCTCCACTTCGGGGACGTTTTCGATCTCCCGGTAGGCCACGCCTTCAAGCTGGAAGGCCTGCACGCTGGACGGCATGATGGCCACCCCGCCGCCCGCGGCGACGAACGCCAGCATCGTTGACGTCTCCCCGACCATCTGCGTGATGCGCGGCTGGAAACCGGCCTGGCGGCACAGGTCTGCTGTGGTGCGGTAAAGCACGGACTCGGGGCCGTAAGCGATGAAGTCCTGGTCCTGCAGTTCGTGCATGGCCACCGGCCGGTCCACGGCCAGGGCGCTGAAGGACGGAAGCGCGACGACGAGCGGCTCGCGGGTCACTGTCCGGTAGTCGATATCCTGCGAGGCTACCGGGGGCCGCAGCAACGCGGCGTCCAGCGTGCCGTCCCGCAGGCCGGCTTCCATTGACGGCGTGAGCATTTCGCCGTGCAGCGCCAGGGACAGGCCCGGCAGGACCTGTTTGGCCAGGCGGGCGATCCGGGGCATAACGCCGTAGGTTGCCGATCCCGAGAAGCCCACCCGCAGGACCCCGGTTGCGCCGCGGCCCACCTGGTAGACATCAGCCTGAAGGGTGGCGACCTCGTTGACGATCTGCCGTCCGCGGTCCAGCAGGAGCTGACCCGCCGCGGTGAGGTCCACCCTGCGGGTGGTCCGGTTGAGGAGCTTGACTCCGAGCAGCTCCTCCAACTGGCGGATCTGCTGCGAGAGGGGCGGCTGCGCCATGTGCAGGCGCTTGGCGGCCCGGCCGAAGTGCCGCTCCTCGGCAACGGCGATGAAATAGTTCAGTTGGCGGATGTCCAAGGTGGTCCCGTCCTTCCGCTAACCGTCCCCGTTCCGTTGCAGGGGCTCATGATTGATTCAAAGAATAACCATAATAAGCCCTACTAGGATATTTTGGCGGCTTAATATTGCCGAGGCGGGGTGGGGCGGGGCGCCGCCGCTCCCGCCCCGGGCCCCCGCCCGGTGCCTGCCCCGGGTTCACGGGCGGGCAGGCGGTGGATTACCTGAGCTGCCCTGCGGGAACGCTGTCTTCTGCCCGGCCTTCGACGATTTCCTCGACCGTGTGCCCGGCCTCCTCCAGCTTGCGCTGCCGCGGCACCAGCACGGTGACCACGGCGCCAACCAGAGCGACTGCCCCGTAGAGGTAGAAGGCGGTTGATCCGCCGATGCCCGCGGCGGCCAGCCAGCCACCGATGATCGGACCGAGGACCCCGCCCAGCCGTCCCACGCTTGCGCACCAGGCCACGCCCGCGGCCCGGGCGTTGGTGGTGAAGTAGTTGGACTGGAACCCGTAGACCAGCACCTGGGTGCCCAGCGTGCCAATGCCGGCGAGGGCGATGAAGGCAAAAAGCAGCGGCAGGGGAAAGCTGAATGTCATCAAAGCCAGCGATATGGTGGCCAGCGCGAAGGTGGCTGCGATGACCCGTTGCGGGCCGCTCTTGTCCGCAAGCCGGGACGCGAGCAGTCCGCCTGCCACAGCGCCGAGGTTCAGTGCCAGCGGGAAGAACAGGGAGTAGGTCCGCCCGTAGCCGTAGCCCTCCATGATTTTGGGCAGCCACGTGTTCAACCCGTAGGTCAGCAGCAGGCCGCAGAAGGACATCAGGCCCAGAAGAATCGCTGCCCCGGCGAACTGGCGGGAAAACACGGCCGCGAAGCCTGACTTCTGCGGCGCTGCTCCGGCCTGCAGGATGATCTGCTCCTCGATGAGCGGGACGCCGGTGCGTTGTGCGGCGGCGAGGGCCTCCTGTTCGCGGCCCCGGGACAGCAGCCAGCGCGGTGATTCAGGGAGCTTGCGCCACGCAATGGGCAGGAGGATGACCAGCGGCAGTGAGCCGATGATGAACAGCCCGCGCCAGCCGATGCTGTCGAGGAAAAGGATGCCCAGGATGGAGGCCAGGACGCCGCCGGCCGGGATGCCCGAATAAACGATGGCGTTGTAGAACTGCCGCTTGCCCGCCGGGGCGAATTCGGCCATGGTGGCACCGGCGCTGGCGATGACGATGCCCAGGCCCAGTCCGGTGGCAAACCGCAGGGCGCCGAAGGCCGGGACGCTGGTGGCAAAGGCCGTGGCGAACATGCCGACGGAGAACCAGGCGATGCCCAGGAGCATCAGCCGGCGCCGGCCAAAGAAGTCACCCACGGCGCCGCAGGCCAGGGAGCCCACCAGCACCCCGATCAGGGCCCAGGAGCCGAGGAGGCCGGCGGTGACCGCATCAAACGCTCCGATCTGGCCCGGGTCCGCGAGCAGTCCCGGCAGGACGGTGCCGTAAATGACGAGATCGTAGCCGTCGAACAAAAGGGCTGCGCAGATGATGAAGGCCACCCAATTGGCGGTGCGCGCCTCCTTCTGGGGATTTTCGGCTATAACGGATTGCGGTTGTGACATGGACCCAAGTCCTCTCTGACTTAAGTGGAGGCGTGCGGCGCCGGAGAATCCGGGCGCCACTCTCCGAGCGTTTTCAGCCTGACAGAGGTGTGACGCGCGACATAGGAGGGAAATGCCCGGCTTTCCGCCCGGGGGGTATTCATATGCTGCTGGTCTCAAAGGGCCGCTTTGGGGAGGTAAATCCGCGGCAGTGCTGTACGTCTCAGTCGAGACGATCTGGATATGGAACAGCGGTGCGGGAACGGTGGTTTGAAGACCGGCCCGTGGGTAGGCTGGCCCAATGATCAACCCTGCACGCCTGTACTCGGACCTGTCCCGCCTCGGCCGGGAAACGGACATGTTCCTGGCCACCGTTGAGTCCCTGGCCGATGACGAGATGGCCGTGCCATCGCTATGCGAGGGGTGGAGCCGGGCCGATGTCATTGCCCACGTCGCATCCAGCGGCCGCGCGCTGGTCAAGCTCATTGACTGGGCAACCTCCGGCGAGGAACGTTCCCTGTACCCCTCACCCGAGGCCCGTTCCCAGGAGATCGCCGCCTTGGCGGCCCTGCCGCGGGAGGAGCTCATTGCGGAGGTGCGGGAGTCTGCCCGGAACTTTGCGGAGCAGGCCCAGCGGCTCAGCGGGGAACTCATGGCGACCGAAGTGCAGGTGGGCGGCAAGACCATCCCTGCGACGTCCATCGTGGCGCTCCGGATTGCCGAGGTGGTGGTGCACCACCACGATCTCGACACCGCCTGGACCATCGAGGAAGCCGACCCGGACTCGCTGCTGAACGCACTCGAAGCCGTGGTGCGGTCCTTGCGTGCCAAGGGCGCTCCCGGCATGACGCTGGTGACGGAAGAGCGTGACGAATGGGTTATCGGCGACGGCGGATTGCGGGTTATGTCCGACCGTGAGGGTCTGCTCCAGTGGCTGGCACGCGGGGACGCCGAACATGTGGAGGTTGACGGGCCGGTGCCGGCCCTACCGGCCTGGTGAGACCGGAGCCGGGAGCTTCTTGACGAATGCAAGGGACCCGATGAGTTCGGGATCCTGCTCCAGATCGAACTGTGCCTCGTAGCCTGCGGCGAGGTACAGGTGCTTGGCTTCGGGCTGGCGCGGACCGGTGGTGAGATAAACACGCCGGTAGCCCCGCCGCGTGGCCAGCGCCTCCAGTTCTGCCAGCACCAGCCGGGCCAGGCCGCGTCGACGGTGCTCCGAATGGGTCCAGATCCGCTTGAACTCCGCCGTGTCCGCGTCGTACCGGCGGAAGGCCCCGCCGGCCACTGACTGGCCGCGCTCCTGGATCACCAGCAGCGCACCGCCCTGCCCCTCGAACTCCGACGCCGGATAGCGGTTGAGTTCCTCGGCGGCGGCACCGCGGCCAAGACGGTCGCCGTAGCGGGTGTCGTACTCCACCGCCAGCTCGTCCAGGAGGGGCCGGACCCGCGGATCATGCATGGGAAGGAGCAGGACCTGCAGGGATGCGGGGTCAAGGGCCGCGGGGTGCAGGGCTGGGGGGTGCAGCGCCGCCGACTTAAGTGCCGCAGGGTCCGGTTCCGCCGAGCTAAGGGCCCGGGGTTCCAGGCCCGCTGCCACTTCCAGGATGGCCCTGGCCAGGGCATCGTTCTCACGGAACGGGGCGGCGTTGGTGTGCGGCCTGGCGAAGGCGCCGGCGCCCCAGCCGGACGTTCCCGGGCCGATGCCGAAGAGCCGCCCGTTCGCCCGGCCGTCCGCGCCCAGGAGCTCATACCGGTCCGAGACGAGCAGCTTTCCGGTCGAATGGATGGCGTCGGCCGTGAGCAGCTGCTGTTCGCTTCCCAGCCCCGAGGAGTGGAGCGAGGCCAGCAACGGGTTGAGCGAGCGGGCCACGGATGGTGCCGGCAACCGCGCTTCAATGAACGCACTGGCCCGGACACTGAACCCGAACTGCGGCGAGCCGGCCACAAACTCCCCGGTGGATTCGTCCGCCGTAACCTCCACGCCCGGCCCCAGGAAGCGCAGCAGTCCGGCGTGATGCAGGGCCAGCATCTCGCGCAGCCGGCGCGGGGGCGGCCCGGAGTCCACGAAGCTGAAGAACCCGTGCCACCAGCCGTGGACCGTCTGCTGGGACCGGGCATTGAGCCGCCCGGCAGGGACCAGCCGGCCAAGATCCATATAAACCTTCAGGAGTGCCACAAAGAGGGCCATCGTCTCGGGGTGGTCCGGACCGTCCCGCAGTTCCAGATCGTGCTCGATGTAGCGTGCCACAGCCGCCTGGACGTCGGCGGAACCCTCGAACCGCTGACCGGCGAACGGCCGGTCCAGGGCTTCCAAGTCCAGTCGCAGGGCAGGGTCGGGGACCGCTGCCGCCACCAGTTCCTCGCGTGCGCCGCTGTACCAGTCCAACCCCGCGAATCCGGCGGAAAATTCGGCCCACCCTGTGCTGACCCGGTCCGGACTGCCGGTGAACAGCTCCCGGTAATAGCCGTACCCGGCTTCCTTGGCGATGAGCGGCCACAAGTGCGCCCGGAAATCGAGTTCGGCGTGCCGTTCCAGCAGCACGTCCACGGCGGCGGCGGTAAAGAAGCGCAGGTCGCCGGGAGCCTCACCGCGTAGCGAGGCGGAAATCTTGGAGTGGTAGGGCACGCCCCGCCGCGATCCCGCCCACAGCCGCGGTTCCCTGCCGGACGCCCGGTACCGGAGGCCGCCGTGGTGCGTTTCCTCGAACCGCCCGCCCCGGCCCTCCATCAGCAGCACCAGCAGGTCAACGAACGCCAGCCCCATCCCGGCAACAATGACGTCCTGGCCGGGGGCGAGGGCTGAATAGTCGACGTCGGTGGTGTAGCCGGGTGCCGCGTGGAACCCGCCGTGCCGGGCGGCAAAGCCGGACCACGCGGCGGACGCGGCGCCCGGCTGCGAGTCCGTGTGCCCCAGCGCGGTTACCACGACGTCGGCGGGCAGCGTCCCGCCGTTTGCCAGCCGCACCAGGTGCTTGCCGGCGTCGTACGTTCCGTCTGTGGGGGCGGCGGGGACTCCGGCGCGCTCCACCGCGATGGCCGTGGTGCGGTGGACGGTGACGCTCCCGCCGAGATTGGTCACGGCGCGGCGGAAGAACCACTCCAGGTATTGGCTTTGGAGCTGCCGTGTGGGGAACGTGGCGCCGGTGAGGGTGCGTAGCTGCTCGCGGAGGGCGGCGGGAAAGTCCGGGACGTCGATGATGGACCCGTCCAGCACGCCCGCCGTCCACTCGGCGAGCCCCGGGCCGTCGACGGCGGGTCCGCTGCAGGCCACGGAGGCATCGGTGAACATGGTGATGTCCGCAGCGGCGGAGTTGAGCATCAGGCCGGGGTGCTGGTGGTACCGCCAGATCCGGCCGGAGCCCGGTTCGAAGGGTTCCACCACGTGGATATCCAGCGGCCCCGCGAAGACCTGGTCCCGGTTTGCCGCCATCCGTTCCAGCACCCCGGCCGTCCGCGGTCCGCCGCCGATGAAGACAACCGAAGGTGTGTGCTCTGGCATGGGGCTCCTGATTCGTGACGCTGGCTGAGTGCCCATGCTAGGCAGCGCGTCCGACGCCGGTCGAGGGCCCGGTCACGCCCGTTAACTCCGCGTCACCGCAGGTCAAACGGCGCAAAGAACCGTCTCATGACGCCTCGCTAAGCCCCGTGAACTAATGCAACCTGGCGCCTTGCCGCCCCTTTCGCGGCCGCCCTAGATTGGCAGCCAACGCACCGGGACAAGCCGTTCCGGAAGCACACTCCGACGCATCAGGAACGAGGTGGCGCATGAGTTCAGCAGGAACCACAGTGGACCGGCCGGCAGATTCAGGATCAGTACAGCCGGCCGGCGGCCCGGCCGCCGGGGCGCGAACCTCAGGGGTCGAAAGAGGCCTCCCGGGAACGCCCGGTCCGGGAGCTTCGGGTCCGGCCGGCCCCGCTGCCGGCGGCCGCGGCCCCGCCACCGACTATTCGGGCTATCCCCTGGTGGCTTCGAAGCATCCCTGGCGCTGGGTGGGGACCGCCGTGGTGGCGCTCGGTGTCCTTGCGGTTGCATGGTCACTGGCCACCAACCCTCGCTGGGAATGGGGTGTGGTGGCGCAGTGGTTCACGGCCCAGTCCGTGGTCAACGGGCTCGTGGAGACGCTGAAGCTGACCGCCATCTCCGGCATCCTGGGGTTTGTCCTGGGGTTCATCCTGGCGCTGATGCGGCTCTCCGCCTCGCCGCTGCTGGTCTCGGTGTCCTGGACCTTCTCCTGGATCTTCCGGTCCACACCGCTGCTGGTCCAGATGCTGCTCTGGTACAACCTGGGCTACCTGTACGAAAAGATCAGCCTGGGCGTCCCGTTCACTGACGTCCGCTTCTTCGAGGTGCAAACCACCACCCTGATCAGCCAGTTCGCGGCAGCAGTGCTGGGGCTGACCCTCAACCAGGCGGCCTACTCGGCGGAGATCATCCGGGGCGGCATCCTGTCCGTGGACCAGGGCCAGCTCGAAGCCGCGGCGGCCCTGGGCATTCCCGCCTGGCGCCGGTCCACCCGGATTGTCCTGCCGCAGGCCATGCGGGCCATCCTGCCCACGGCCTTCAACGAGATCATCGGCCTGGTCAAGGGCACGTCCATTGTGTACGTCCTGGCCTACTCGGAGCTGTTTTACACCGTCCAGGTCATCTACAACCGCACCCAGCAGGTCCTGCCGCTGCTCCTGGTGGCCACGCTTTGGTACGTGGTGATCACATCCGTTCTCAGCGTTTTCCAGTACTACATCGAACGGCACTACTCGAAGGGCGCCCTGCGGAACCTGCCGCTGACACCCCTCCAGAAGGCCCGGAAATTCTTCGCCACGCGCGCCGCGGCACCCGGCCGAGAAAGGGGCACCCGATGACTGACACGCTCGCTGCACCAGCTGCCACCCGAAACGCAGCTGCCACCCGCGGCCTGGTGGAGATCACCAACGTCCACAAATCGTTCGGCGCCACCAAAGTGCTCAAAGGCATCACCCTGACAGTCGAACCCGGGGGAGTGGCCGTGATCGTAGGTCCCTCCGGCTCCGGCAAGTCCACCCTGCTGCGCACCATAAACCACCTCGAAAAAGTGGACGCCGGCCACATCGCCATCGACGGAACACTGGTGGGCTACGAGGTGCGCGGCCGCCGGCTGCACGAGCTGCGCGAGAAGGACATCCTGAAGCAGCGCACCGAAATCGGCATGGTGTTCCAGAACTTCAACCTCTTCCCGCACCTCACCGCCCTGGAAAACGTCACCGAAGCACCGGTGGTGGCCCCCCGAACCGGGAAACCCCGCAGCACCAAGGAGGAAGCCCGGAAACGAGGCCTGGAACTGCTGGACAGGGTAGGCCTCAAGGACCGTGCCGGTGCCTATCCCCGGCAGCTTTCCGGCGGCCAGCAGCAGCGCGTGGCCATTGCCCGAGCACTTGCCCTGGACCCCAAGATCCTGCTGTTCGACGAGCCGACGTCCGCCCTTGACCCCGAGCTGGTCAACGAAGTGCTTGACGTCATCCGCGAACTGGCGAAGTGCGGCACCACCCTGATCATCGTCACGCACGAGATGGGCTTCGCCCGCGACGTGGCGGACACTGTGGTGTTCATGGACGAGGGCCAGATTGTGGAACAGGGCAGCCCCGAACAGATTTTCGCCAACCCACAGGAACCCCGCACCCGGAGCTTCTTCTCCAAAGTGCTTGAACCGGCTTTCAACATCTAAAGGATCCACCATGGCAAACTTCACTGGCCCCACCCGCCGCCCAGGCCGCGTGCGCTCCTTGGCGGCACTCCCCGCCGTCGTCCTTCTTGGCACTGCCGCGCTGGCAGGGTGCGCTGATCCAGGTGCCTCCGCCGCCGGCGCGTCCGGTAGCGCGCAAAGCACGACGGCGGCACGCAACGGCGTGGTGTACAACACCTCGCCGGACCAGCCGCGTATCCGGGCCGCGAAGGACGCGGCGCTCGCCGGCAAAGTCCCGGAGCTGATCGGCAAGGACGGCAAGCTGACAGTGGCCACCACGGCCGGCTCCATCCCGCTGAGCTTCCACGCCACGGACGACAAGACGCCCATCGGCGTTGAACTGGACCTCGCGCAGCTGGTGGCGGACAAGCTGGGGCTGGAGCTGGACGTGCAGGTGACATCCTGGGAGAACTGGCCGCTGAAGACCCAGTCAGGCGACTTCGAGGCTGTGTTCTCCAACGTGGGCGTCAACGCGGACCGCGTGAAGCTGTTCGACTTCGCCACCTACCGGGCCGCCTACATGGGATTCGAAGCCAGGAAGTCCGCCACTTACGACATCAAGGGCGCGGACGACATCTCCGGGCTGAAGGTCTCCGTGGGCTCGGGCACCAACCAGGAAAAGATCCTGCTGGCCTGGAACAAGGAGCTCGAGGGCAAGGGCAAGGCGCCGGCCACCTTGCAGTACTACTCCTCGGACGCGGACACCATCCTGGCGCTCTCCTCCGGCCGGACCGACCTCAACATCGCCCCGTACCCGTCCACCGTGTACCGCGAAAACACCCGCGACGACCTCAAGGTGGTGGGCAAGGTCAACGCCGGCTGGCCCTCCGAAACGCTCGTGGCCGCCACCACCCTCCGCGGCAACGGCCTCGCGCCCGTGCTCACCGGCGCCCTGAACTCCGCCATCAAGGACGGGTCCTACGCCAAGGTCCTGGACCGCTGGGGCCTGTCGGAGGAAGCCCTGCCGGAGTCGAAGACCATCACCGCCGAAAACTTTGGAGCTGCGAAATGACCAAGTTCACCGAGACCGCCCTTGAAACCTTCGACGCCGACTGGCAGGACTGGCACGCCGCGCACGAGCGCAACCGGGCCCACCCGCACGGCTTCCTCGCGGTGACCCACCTGCACTGGCTGGGCAACGAAGCCACCCCGCTGGACGGCGCCCCGGGCACCTGGAGCGTGGAGAACGACGTCGTCCGCGTCACCCTCCAGCCGGGCGAGAGCCTGCAGCGGGACGGCCAGGAACTGAACTCCGCATCAGGCACCACGCTCCAGTTTGGCCCCCTCGAGGAGCGCGGCGGCATCAACCTGGCATCAGGCGACACGGTGATCGAGGTGGCTAAGCGCGGCGGCGAGTACATTGTCCGCCCGCGCAACCCGGCCAACCCGCTGCTGCAGGACTACCAGGGGACGCCCGCCTACACACCCAACGCCGCCTTCGCCGTCGCCGGAACGTTCGTGCCGTTCGACGAGCCGCGGACCACCACGGTGGGTGCCGCCGTCGAAGGCATCCAGCACGTCTATGAATCGCCCGGCGAGATCCGGTTCAAGCTGGCCGGCCAGGAGCTTGCGCTGACCGCGTTCAACGGCCACGCGCCGGGTTCGCTGTCCGTGCTCTTCACGGACCAGACTTCAGGGGCCACCACCTACGAGGCAAACCGCTCGCTCTCGGTGGTGCCGGCCCCTGACGGTTCCGTGCACCTGGATTTCAACCGGGCCGTGAACCTGCCCTGCGCCTACACGGACCTGGCCACCTGCCCGCTGCCGCCGGCCGAAAACCGGCTGCCCGTGGCCATCGAGGCCGGCGAGAAGATTCCCTACGAACGACAGGACCGCGCATGAGCACCCCCACTGCACGCCCAGCCGGGTTCCTTGCCATCGAGCTCGACGGCGCAGGCTGGGCCGGCGCGGACCTCGCGGCCGCTGTCCTGGCCGCCGAGTCCGCGGGATTCCACGCCGCCACGTTCAACGATGCGCCCGCTCCGGGCCGGTCGAACGCGCTGCAGCGGGCGGCGCTCGCCGGACCCGTTTCCCGGACCATCGCGCTGGTGCCCGAGGTGGACACTGTTTATACGGAGCCGTTCCACGTTTCCACCCAGCTGGCCAGCCTCGACTACATCTCCGGCGGCCGCGCGGGGTGGATCGCCACCGCAGCGGAGTCGCCCGACGCAGCTGCCGCCGTCGGCCGTTCGTCCGTGACCGGAGCAGCGCTGGGGGAGGAAGCCGCCGCCTCCATCGAGGTGTCCCGGCGGCTGTGGGACTCCTGGGAGGACGACGCCGTGATCCGCGACGTCGCCACCGGCCGGTACATCGATGTGGACAAATTGCACTACGCCGATTTTGAAACGCCGGCGGACTTCACCGGCCCCGCCTACTCGGTCAAGGGCCCGTCCATCATCCCGAGGCCCCTGCAGGGGCAGCTGCCCGTGCTGGTTCCTTCCCCTTTGCTCGGGGGCGGCCAGGTTTCGCCGGACTCAGTGGACGGCGTGCTGGTGTCCGCGCCGACGCCGGAACTGCTCGCCGGCGAAGTCCGCAACATCCGTGCCCGGGTGGGTGCTTCTGTTGCCGTGATTGCAGAGCTCGACGTCGCTCTCGACTCACGCGGGCAGGCCGCGGCAGAGCGCGTGGCTGGGTTGGCTCCTGCCGACGGTGGCCGGGCGGCTTTTGCAGGTTCTGCCGCCGGCCTCACCGACTTCCTCGAGCAGCTGCTGGCAGAGGCCGACGGCGTCCGTCTCCACCCGGCGTCGCTCGCCCTTGACCTCGGGGAACTCGCGCGGCTGGTCCTGCCCGAACTTCGCCGCAGGGGCGTACTCCGCCCCGTGGCGCAGGACGGCACCTTCCGGGAACTGCTGGGCCTCGGCCGCCCCGCCAGCCGCTATGCCGCCATCCCAACAGCCGATACCTCACCCGCCGCCGAAAGTAGGAACGCACCATGACACAGCATAACCGTGCTAAATCCGACGCCTTCACGCCGGATGGGTTCACGCCTTCAGGGCAGATCCAGTTCGGCATCTTCTTCCAGGGCGTGAACTCCGGCACCATCTGGAAGGCCGAGGAATCCGGCTCGCAGACCGACTTCGAGTCCTTCCGCCGCATCGCCCAAACCGCAGAGCGCGGGTTGTTCGCGGCCTTCTTCTTAGGCGAGGGGCTGCGCCTGCGCGAGCACCTGGGGCGGCCGCATGCGCTGGACGTGGTGGGCCGGCCGGACGCGCAGACCATGCTGGCGGCCCTGGCTTCGGTCACGAAGAACATCGGCCTCGTGGCTACCCAGAACACTACTTACAACGACCCCGCGGACCTGGCGCACCGGCTGGCCTCGCTTGACCTGATCTCCGGCGGCCGTGCCGCGTGGAACATCGTGACCACGGACAACGCCTGGACCGGCGCCAACTTCCGCCGCGGCGCCTACCTGGACCACGCGGACCGGTACAAGCACGCCGAGGCATTCGTGGAGACGGCCAAGCGCATCTGGGATTCCTGGGAAACCCCGGACGGCCCCGCCCGCCGGGTGCTGCACGAAGGCCAGCACTACACGGTGGACGTGACCCCGCGGCTGCCGCGCAGCGCCCAGTACCGGCCGGTGCTCTTCCAGGCCGGCGACTCCCCGGAGGGCCGGGACTTCGCAGCACGCCAGGCTGACGTGATCTTCTCGGCCCACCCCAAGTTCGAGGCGGCCGTGGAGTTCCGCAAGGATCTCGTGGCGCGCTCCGTGGCCGCAGGCAGGGGCGCCAACGCGGTGCAGATCATGCCGGCCAGCGAATTCATCCTCGCCTCCACGGCGAAGGAAGCGGCGGCCAAGAAGGAGTGGGTGCGGAGCCTGCAGATCGGCCCACAGCAGGCCGTGGCCTACCTGGAACAGTTCTGGGGCCGCGAGCTCTCCGAGTACGATCCGGACGGCCCACTGCCCGAGATCGACCCCGTGGTCGAGGAGACTTCCGAGACCCGCGGCAGCGGCTTCCATGGAGCCAAAGCCCGGCAGCTCACCGACCAGTGGCGGGCCGAGGCCAAGGACAAGGGCCTCTCCATCCGGCAGTTCGTCACGTCCAAGACCGCCCGCATCGATTCCACCTTCACGGGGTCATACTCGGCCGTGGCGGACCAACTCGCGGACTACGCCCGGGTTGGCGCCGTGGACGGTTTCAACATCTCGCCCTGGCTGATCCCCACCGGCCTGGACGACATCGTGAACCACCTGGTGCCGGAACTCCAGGCTCGGGGCGTCTACCCCACTGAATATGCCGGCACCACGCTGCGCGAGAACCTCGGCCTCGAAACGCCGGTCCGCACCGCGGACCAGACGGCGGAGACGGTGCGCGCCTGATGCGCGGTCCGGGCGCCAGCGGAAGGGACGACGACGGCGGCGAGGAGAGCGCCGCCGTCGAACCTTCCCCTGAGGGTGCTGCTGCCTGCGGCACCGTCAGGCTGCAGCTGACGGTGTGGGAACAGGCAATTTAGCGCAGCGGCCGCTCAGTGGGCTGCGGTTTCCAACTGCAGCTCCGCCGGCGCGACGGCCGGCAGGGCGGCACCACCGCGCGTGAGGGTGACCAGGCTCAGGAGGGCAATGCTGCCCGCGACGAGCATCACGATCGCCATGGGCCCGGCGCTGCCTTCTCCCGCGAGACCCACCAGCGGTGACGCGATGGCGGCGAGGGTGAACTGGAGCGCGCCCATGACCGCGGATCCGGTGCCCGCGTACTTCTTGACCTGGTCCGTCGCCAAGGCCGCGGCATTGCCGAAGATGAAGCCCAGCGAGGAGATCGCCAGGAAGACCAGCACGAGCGTCGGAAACAACGGCGTGTTCCCGGCCGTGACCACTGCCAGCAGGCCGGCGCTGAAGACCACCAGTCCCGAAACGCCGATGTACGTCATGCGGAGCGGGCTGAGGGTGCCAACCAGTTTGACCCCCACGATGCTGGTAATGGTGATGCCCAGTGCGTTCAGTGCGAAGAGCAGCGAGAACGCGGTGGGGTCCAGCCCCAGGATGTTTTGGTAGACAAAGGGCGAGGCCGAGATGTAGCCGAACATGGCCGCCATGGAGAACGCGAAAGCGAACGTGAAACCAAGGTAGCGCCGGTTGCCCAGCACGCGGCCGGTGCTGGCAAACAGCTCCTTCACGCCTCCCTTGCTGCGGCCTTCGCGCGGCAGGCTTTCCTTCACAATGATGAGGGAACCGACCACCATCAGCAGGTTCAGGACCGCCAGTGCCCAGAACACACCGCGCCAGCCGGCGAAGCCCATAACGCCGCCGCCGGCCAGTGGCGAGAGGACGGGTGCGATGCCGCCGACGGCCATGAGGACGCCGAACTGCTTTGCGGCGTGCACGCCGCGGGCCGAGTCGGAAACGATGGCACGGGCCAGGACCACGCCGGCAGCGCCGGCGAACCCTTGGAGGAAGCGCATCCCGATCAGGGTCTCAATGTTGGGTGCCAGGGCGCAGAGCACACTGGCCGCCAGGCAGACGAAGGTGCCGATCAGCAGCGGCTTGCGCCGTCCGAACTGGTCCGACAACGGGCCGATGACCAGCTGGCCGACGGCCATGCCGAGCATAAAGGTGGTCAGCGTCAGTTGGATGGAGGCTGCGGTGGTGTTCAGGTCCAGCATCATTTGCGGGAAGGCGGGCAAGTACATGTCGATGGCAAAGGGTCCCAGAGCGCTGAGCAGTGCCAGCATGGTCATCAGGGCGGCTGATGCTTTTGAGGTCGTGGTCATGTGATGGATCGGTTCACTTTCATTTCGGCGACTTCGTTATGTTGACATATGTATGTCCGCATAACAAAATTGTAGAATGGAAAAAGTGCATGAGGCGGCAAAGGCGCTCCTGGAGTTGGCGTGGTGGGTGCAGCGCAAAGGACCGATGCGGGCAGGATTCGAACCCTTGCCTGCCACCGAGCGGGTCATCCTCGGTTATTTGGAGGATCATGAGCGGTCCGGCGTCACCGAGGTGGGGGCAGCGCTGGACATTAAGCCGTCGAACGTTTCCGCAGCCGTTCGTGAACTCGGT
Source organism: Pseudarthrobacter sulfonivorans (assembly GCF_024391045.1). Classification (GTDB taxonomy): domain Bacteria; phylum Actinomycetota; class Actinomycetes; order Actinomycetales; family Micrococcaceae; genus Arthrobacter; species Arthrobacter sulfonivorans_B. Next base: position 144,422 of record NZ_JANFCZ010000005.1, on the reverse strand, counting down.
ACCCGGGGACTGGTGGAAAGGGTTACGGATCCGGACGACAAGCGAAAGTCGTTGCTGTCCCTGACGGATGAAGCGCGCCGGAACAAGAGCAGCATTGACGCGGCGGTGACCGGGTCGCTGCAGGAAGCGCTCGAGCAGCTCTCACCCGAACATCGGGAAGCTCTCTATGCCTCTCTTGATGCCCTCGGCGACGTCGTTCTCCGCCTGCGCACTGCGGACAGGTAGCCCGGCACAAAGAATCCCCGCCGGACGCTGCATGTCAGCAGTTCCGGCGGGGATCCGTCGTCGGCAGGTGCCCTACGTCTTGGGCAGGCCTGCCGGGTTCAATTCGGACTTGGCCACGGCCTCGGACGTCAGGCCCCAGCGGTCCAGGATCCCGGTGTAGGTGCCGTCCTCAATGAGCCGGTTCAGGGCGGCCTGGGCTGCGACGGCCAGGCCGTTGCCCTTCCGGGTGGTGAAGGCGATCTCGGCCGTCAGCGGCCAGCCGCCGTTCAGCGTGCCCACTTCCTTGGTCTTGCCATCCTTGGCGGCCTTGTAGGCAGCCGACGCATTCGGGCCGAACGTCAGGTCCGCACGGCCGGACTGGAGCGCCAGCGTGGAGGCGGAATCGTCGTCGTAATACTGGAAGGCGACCGGCTCGAGGCCCTTCGCCCTGTTCTCTTCGTCCCACTTCACCAGGATGGCTTCCTGGTTGGTGCCGGAGCCGACGATGATGCGCTTGCCCGCGACGTCCCTGGCTTCCTTGATGGTGCCGATGGCGGAGTCGGACTTGGCGTAGAAGCCCAGGAGGTCGTTGCGGTACGTTGCGAAGTCGAATTTCTCCTTCCGCGCCTCGGTGACGGTGACGTTGGACAGGACTGCCTCGTACTTTCCGGATTCGACGCCAAGCGGCCAGTCGGCCCAGGCCACGGGGAGTACCTCGACGTCCAGGCCCAGGGCCGCGCCCACCGCGTAGGCGATGTCCACTTCGCTGCCGATGAGCGTTTTGTTGTCCGTGGCGAACAGCGTCAGCGGGGCGGAGCCGCCGGTGGTGACCACGGTGAGTTTGCCGTCCGCCTTGATGGCCTCCGGCACCAGGGCGGCGGCCTGGGCATCGACAGCCACCTTGACGCGGTTCTGATCCGGAGCCAGGTTGAAGGTCTTCCCGCCCGCGGTGCCGCCGTCCGCGGCAACGGCAGCCGACGACGGTGCTGCCGCCGCCGTCGCGCCCGGGTCCGAGCAGGCGGCCAGCGCCAGCAGCGACGTCAGCGCGAGAGCTGCCCCGGCAGCCTGTTTGGTCTTGAACCTGATCATGGGTGCCCCTTTGAAAGTTGGTGACGATGCGGCTAAAAGTTGGTGATGATGCGGCGGAAATCCGCGGCGTTGCAGTAACTATCCGGGAGGGGCATTGCGGGATCAAAGCCCGCCGAAACGGTGCGATACGAGGGGTAATGGCCCTTAACCGGGCGTCAGGGGCCGTCACAAACCAAGTAGTTCACTGGGTGGCGGCTGCGAATGTGAGTACTGACCGAAAAAAGACGGGTGGTGACTACGCGTGTGCACGTTCGGCAAGCCCTTTACGGTGGGGTAATGAGCGGCCAGGGGGCCGCGCCACCGGTCTCCGGTCTCAATGGGGAGTTTCTTTTATGGTTACTGCAGCGTCCAAATCCGTCCTAGCCCGTCGCCTCGCAGCCGCGGTTGTCCTGCCGGGTCTGCTGACCAGCAGCCTGGTCCTGGTCCAGCCCGCCACGGCCGCTCCAGGCTCGGCAACCGGTATATGCAACGGCGTGGTCAACCAGTTGGCGCACCGGGGCTTCGTCCAGGAAAACCTGATGAAGGCTGCAGTCAAAAAGAACGCTGCCGCCATCGCGGCGCTGCAGGCGGACAGGGCAAAGCTCCAGGCCCAGGCTGATGGGCTGACCGGCGACGTGGCCGCAGCCCAAAAAGCACTCGATGACCTCACTGCCCAGGAGAACCAACTGGCCGCCCAGGAGACTGCTGCCCAGGCAGAGCAGGACAAGCTGACGGCCGAGCAGGCAATCCTAAACTCGCGGATTGATGCCGCGAAGGCCGCCGTCACCGACCTTCAGGGCCAGCAGGCAAGCGTGGCTGGCCAGCTGGCGCCACTGCAGGATGAACTCACCACGGCCCAGGATGCCACCGCAGTCCTTAAGGACCAGGCTGACAAGTTGGCCGCAGAACTGGTGTCCAACAGCCAGGCCATCGCGGTCGCGAAGACGGAGCTCGGTACGCTGCAGCAGGAGGCGGACAAGGCTGCTTCCGACCTCGCTGCCAAGGGAATCCAGATCCAGCAGGCCCAGGACCAGCTGGCGGGTCTGACTGCGCAAGCCCAGCAGGCGGCAGATGCCGTTAAGGCTGCGCAGACGGCCGTCACTGACGCCGAAACTCAGCTGAAGACGCTTGAGGCAGCGGGTACCACCGCTTCTGAGGCGCTTCAGGCGCAGCAGGATAAGGTGGACTCTGCCAAAGCCACACTGGCCACACTGCAGGACGCGGTCACGGCCGCCAACACGGCCGTGACCGCAAAGCAGGATCAAATCACCGCCGCACAGGCCGACCTCACGGCCCTGCAGTCCGCGGCCGCCACCGCAAAGGCGGCGCTCGACGCCAAGAACGCCGAGATCACAAAGGCCCAGACGGACCTGCAGACCCTCCAAGCCACCGCCGCGGCAGCAGCAAAGGCGGTCAGCGACAACACCGCCAGTATCTCTGCGGCGAATGCCGACATCACCAGCCTCCAGAACCAGATCGCCACAGCGAACGGCCAGATTTCGGCCAAGCAGGCCCAGCTGACGCAGGCCGAAACGGACCTCGCCGCGCTGACAATGCAGAAGAACACCTTGACTGCGCAGATCGCGGACCTGACCAAACAAATCGATGCAATCAACGGCAACTCGAAAGCGAAGCGCGACCTGATCGCCCAGCGCGACGGCCTCCAAACCCAGTTGAATGGCGTGAACAGCCAGATCGCCGATAAGAGCGCCACCATCTCCGGCCTTCAGGGCGACCTGGCTACCCTCCAGAAGCAGGTGGACGGCCTGAACTCCCAGCTGCTGGCCAAACAGCAGGAAAGCAGCACCCTGCAGCAGAACGCTGCGCCGCTGCAGGCAGCACTGGATGCAGCCAATGCAGCGGTGGCAGCAAAACAGAACGACATTGCCACCCTTAAGGCCCAGGTGCCGGCACTCCAGGATGCCGTGAACCAGGCCAATGCGGCTGTCACCACCAAACAGGAGGAGCTCACCACGCTCCAGGGCCAACTTCCGGCCCTGGAGCAGGCAGCGAGGGATGCTGCTGACGCGGTGACGGCCCAGCAGCAGGTGGTGGCGGGCCTCGAAGCGGCCCTGCCCACCCTCACCGAAAACGTTGCGCAGGCCCAGCAGGCCATCACAGACCAGAGGGCAATCCTCGACGCTTTGAATGGCACCCTGGCCCAAGCAAAGGATGCGCTGGCGGCGGCCAAGAGCGCGGTGGACGGCAAGAACGCCGAGATTTCAGCGCTGCAGGCCCAGCTTCCGGCTCTGCAGGCCACCCTGGATGCGGCCAACACTGCCGTGGCCAATAAGACAGGAGAGATCGCTTCGCTCAACCAACTGGGCGACGACTTGGTAGCCCGGATCTCGGCGCTCAACGGCCAGATTGCGGCCGCGGAAGCCAACGTCCTCGACCTGCAGGGACGGGTCAAGCCGTTGCTGGACCAGCTCAATGGCCTCAACAACGACATCAGCGCGGCGCAAGCAAGCCTCGCAGCCCTGCAGAGCCAGCTGACCACGGTGGACAGCCAGCTAACTGCCGCCCAGACGAAACTCCGGGACCTGCAGAACCAGAAGAAGCCGAGCAAGGACGCGGTCGAGGCACAGAAACTGATGGTGTCCAGCCTTCAGGCGCAGCTGGCTGACATCCAGAATCAGATCGCTGCCATCGATCCCACCATCACGAACGGAGGCTGCGCCGTCTAATCGGTGAGAGGCCGGCGCCCAGAGACGTGCGCCGCAGGGAGGGGACCAGCTCAACGAACTGGTCCCCTCTTTAGTGCGTCACGGCCGGCGCTGACTGGTCACGACAGCGCAGCGAGGACTGCCTTGGCCACGTCCTCGCTGGACTGCGGGTTCTGCCCGGTGATGAGGTTGCGGTCGCGGACCACGTGGGAACTCCACGCGGCCGCGTTCTCAACCACGGCGCCCTTCTCCTTCAGCGCGTCCTCCACCAGCCACGGGGTGTTCTCGCCGGTTCCCCCGTTCAGTTCCTCTTCGTTGGTGAAGACGGTGAGGCGGCGGCCCGCGAAGGCGAAGGACCCGTCGTCGAGCGTTGCGCTCAGCAGCCCGGCGGGACCGTGGCAGAACGGTGCGATCACCTTTCCGTCCTTGTCGGCGGCCACAAGCAGGCGGCCAAGGTCGGCGTCCTTGTACAGGTCGCTCATGGGACCGTGCCCGCCGGGCATCACCACGGCGTCATAGGCGGCAATGTCGACGTCGGCCAGGACCAGCGGGTGGGCAAGCTCGCCATCGATCCTGGCCAGGTAGTCCTTGAATCCCTGCGCCCGGTCCTCGCCACCTGCCGATTCCGCTGCCAGGCTTACCTGGTCCACGGTGGGCTTCCTGCCGGCGGGGGTGGCGATGTGGACCGTGTTGCCAGCGCCGGTCAGAATCTGGTGTGACACCACCAGTTCCTCCGCCCAGTATCCGGTGGGGTGTTCGCTGCCGTCCTTCATGGTCAATGAGTCAGCGGCCGAGACGACCATCAGAATGTTTGCCAACGTGATTCTCCTGTCTTTGGTGACGTGAGTGGCTGGAAGCCGCTTGCTACTTGCCGGCTGCTTCAAGCCCAGCGTACGTGGCGTCGTCGAGCGTGATACCTGCGGCGGCCATATTCTCTTCGAGGTGCTCCACGGAGCCGGTGCCCGGAATCGGCATCATGACGGGGGAGCGGCGCAGCAGCCAGGCCAGCGCCACCTGCGAAGTGGTGGCACCCAGCCGTTTGGCGGCCTCGTCCAGCGGGCCGCCGGGCTGCGCGAGTTCGCCGGCCGAGATGGGCGCCCACGGGATGAAGCCGATGCCGTTCGCCTCCGCATACTCGAGCACGCCCTCCGAGCTGCGGTCGGTCAGGTTGTAGCGGTTCTGGACCGTGGATACCGTGAAGTGTTTTCCGGCCGCCTCCAGTTCGGCCACGCCCACCTGGGACAGGCCCAGCGCCCTGACCTTGCCTTCGTCCTGCAGTTCGCGGAGCACGCCGAATTGCTCCTCGGCGTCCACCTTCGGGTCGATCCGGTGCAGCTGGAGCAGGTCCAGGGTGTCCACCTTCAGCTTGCGCAGGCTCAGTTCGGTCTGCTGGCGCAGGTATTCGGGCCGGCCCACCGGGACCCATTTGTTGGGGCCGGTCCGGGTGAAGCCCACCTTCGTGGCGATTTTCAGCCCTTCCCTGTACGGGTGCAGGGCCTCGGCGATGATCTCTTCGCTGATGTTGGGCCCGTAGGAATCTGCGGTGTCGATAAAGTCCACCCCGAGTTCGACGGCGCGGCGCACCACTGCGATGGCCGCCCGGCGGTCAGCGGGTTCGCCCCACACCCCGTCGCCGACGATGCGCATGGCACCGAAGCCGAGGCGGTGCACGGTTCCGAGATCCTTGAGGTCGATGGTTGCGGACAGTTCCAGTTGGTTCATGTCGTGGCTCATAGGGGCGGCAACCTCCTCAGCATGCTGAGTATTCCGTGGCGGATGAAATAACCCGCGCACCGCCGTCGTTGTCCACAGTGTGCCCGCCGCGACCCGGCGTGCCACTCCCACGCAACGCATTCGAAAGGCCGGCACCGACGTGACGCTTCCCCTCTCCATCCTTGACCTGGCAACCATCGGCAAAGGCCAGACGGCGGCGGAAAGTTTCGCAGGGAGCGTGGCCATGGCGCAGCGTGCGGAGAAGCTTGGCTACCGGCGGATCTGGTACGCCGAGCACCACAACATGTCCGCCATCGCCTCGTCCGCCACCAGCGTGCTGATCGCCCACGTGGCCGCACACACCAAAACCATCCGGCTCGGCGCCGGCGGGATCATGCTGCCCAACCACTCGCCGCTGACCATCGCCGAGCAGTTCGGCACCCTGGAAACACTGCACCCGGGCCGGATCGACCTGGGCCTCGGCCGCGCTCCCGGCAGCGACCAGAACACCATGCGCGCGCTGCGCCGGGACCCGATGTCCGCCGACAGCTTCCCGCAGGATGTCCTGGAACTGCAGGGCTACCTCACCGGACCCACCCGCATCCAGGGTGTCGAGGCAACCCCCGGCAAGGGCACCAACGTGCCGCTCTACATCCTGGGCTCCTCACTGTTCGGCGCGCGGCTTGCCGCCCAGCTGGGCCTGCCCTACGCGTTCGCTTCGCACTTCGCGCCCAACGCCTTGCAGGATGCCGTGGCTCTGTACCGCCGCGAATTCAAACCGTCGGCCCAGTTGGACGCACCCCACGTCATCGCCGGCGTCAACGTGATTGCCGCCGATTCCGCGGCCGAGGCACAGGCAGCCTTCCGGGCCACCTTGCGCGCCCGGGTGGGACTGTTCTTCGGCGGCGGCCGCGAGTTTACCGATGACGAAGCGGACATGGTCCTGGACTCCCCGCAGGGCCAGCACGTCTCGCAGATGATGACGTATTCGGCCGTCGGCACCCCGGATGCTGTGGCCGAGTACCTGGACGGCTTCGGCAAGCACTCCGACGCCGATGAACTCATCGTGGCGCACCAGAACACCGGCACCGAAGCGCGGCTGCGTTCCGTTGAGCTGCTCGCGGAGGTCGCCGGGCTGGCCCGGGTCTAATTCCCGCCGGCCCGCGCCGGCAGGAGCTACGCGGGTGGTTCGACGCCCCTGTGGCCGGACTGCTGGCCGGCGGCTGCGGCGCTGACGGCGCCGTCATCGTGGCCGCTCTTCTTTTTGCCGAACGGCAGCACCTTGAGCAGCGGACCCACGACAGACATGACGACGAGGCCCCAGGCAAGCCCCAGCACGGCCGAGCACAATGTGTTGACGAGCCAGGCGAGCAGGGCACCCGCTACCGGGATCCCGGCGACGGGAGTCTCGAGGGCATGGACCACGTCATACGGTCCGTGCCAGCCAAGGTCGTGGGCTCCCTGCAGCATAATGTGGCCGCCAACCCACAGCATGGCGATGGTCCCGATGAACGTGATGGTGGCCAGCACCGAGGGCATGCCCCTGACGAGGAGTTCGCCGACGCGCTGCGAGCCTGCGGAGTCCTTGGCTGCCAGGTGCAGGCCGACGTCGTCCATCTTGACGATGAGGGCGACGGCGCCGTACACCAGCACCGTGATCAGGAGCGCCACGATGACCAGGATGAACGCCCGGACCCACAGGGACTCACCGGTCACCTCATTCATCGCGATGACCATGATCTCGCAGGACAGGATGAAGTCGGTGGTGATGGCGCCCTTGACCACCTTGGCTTCCGCACCCGGGCCCCGGTCGACGGCCGGCTCATCTTCGTCCGCGGTGTGCTGGCCGCGGAGCTTGTGCCAGACCTTTTCGGCACCCTCGTAGCACAGGTACGTGCCGCCGAGCATCAGGATGAAGGGGATGGCCCAGGGGACAAAGGCGCTGACGAGCAGCAGCGCAGGCAGGATGATCAGCAGCTTGTTCCGCAACGAGCCCCAGAAGATCTTCTTGATCATCGGCAGTTCGCGGGACGGGTCCCTCCCGGAGACGTACTGGGGAGTGACGGCGGCGTCGTCGATCACCACGCCCGCGGCCTTTGCGCCTGCCTTCGCGGCTCCCGCGGCGATGTCGTCCACCGAGGCGGCGGCGATGCGGGCCAGCGCCGCGATGTCGTCCAGCAGGGCGACCAGGCCGCCGCTCATAGCCCGTCCCCGCAGGTCTTAAGAGCAGACGCTCGTGCGTGGGTGGCTTGGTCGGGATGCATGATTGGCATGCTCGGAGTTTACGACGGCGGGCTACCCGCCGAAAAATGCCCGCCGGTGGAGGCGGGAATGGCGGCCCGCAGCCGGGCCGCGGCGGTCTCGGGCGGGATGTCGGCGATGAACGCCCCCATCGCGGCTTCGGAGCCGGCCAGGTACTTGAGTTTGTTCTCCTCCCGCCGGGGAGACGTCAGCTGCAGCATCAGCCGGACGTCGTCCCGGTGGGCGTTGACGGGGGCCTGGTGCCAGGCGGAGATGTAGGGTGTCGGCGTCGAGTAGAGGGCGTCCACGCCGCGCAGGAGCTGGCCGTACAGCCGGGAGAACTCGTCCCGTTCTTCGTCCGTCGTCGCCGCCAGATCCGGGACATGCCGGTGGGGAAGGATGTGCACCTCCAGCGGCCAGCGGGCGGCGAAGGGGACGAATGCCGTCCAGTGCTCGCCGCGGAGCAGCACGCGCTCGGACTTCTGCTCGAAATCAAGGATGTCCTCGAACAGGGTGCCGCCGTACGTCCCGATGGTGCGGATCAGCTGGGCCGTGCGCGGGGTGACGTACGGGTACGCGTAGATCTGGCCGTGCGGGTGGTGCAGTGTCACGCCGATTGCCTCGCCGCGGTTTTCGAAGGGAAAGACCTGTTCGACGCCGGGCAGCGCGGACAGTGCCGCCGTCCGGTCGGCCCAGGCCTCCACCACCGTCCGCATCCGGGACAGGGATACGCCGGCGAGGGAACCGGTGTGTTCGGGCGAGAAGCACACCACTTCGCAGCGGCCCACTGATTGCCGGCTGCGTCCGAGCCCGATCCATGCCAGGTCGGCGAGGCCGGTTGGGGCCTCGGGGCTTTCCGGTGCCGCGGCGCCTTCCCGTGCTGCGCCTCCCTGTGCCGCGACGCCAGCCAGCCCGGGGCCGAAGGACGGGGACTTGTTTTCGAAGACAGCCACGTCGTAAGGGCTGGGGATTTCCGAGGGGTTGTCCGGGGACGCCGGGGCCAGCGGATCCAAATGCGAGGGCGGGAGAACCACCCGGTTCTGCCGGGCAGCCGCGATCGAGATCCACTCGCCGGTCAGGACATCCTGCCGCATGGTGGCCGTGGGCGGCCGTACGGCGGGCTCACGGAGGTCCGGTCCGCGGTCCGGCGGGAGGGCCGTGTCGGCGTCGTCGAAGTAGATCAGGTCCCGGCCGTCGGAGAGCTTGTAGGCCCGCTTGGTGATCTGGCCCATGCTAGGAATTCCTTACGGGGCGGCTGCCGGAGCTGTCGTCCGGGCCGGCAGCAGGCCCGGCCGCGGCGTGATCTGCCCGGCGGACAGCCAGGAGCAAACCGTGCTCGGGGTTGAGGACGGGCATCGGCAGGCCGGCCGCCGCCAGATACGCTCCGCTGGCCTCGACACCGGTGCTGAGCCAGGCCGGGGGTACCGTCTGGATATAGGCATGCCGGTCGTCGGGCGCCGGATAGATGGCCTCCACTCGGTAACGGGCTTCGGGGTCCAGCGCGGGCAGGCAGACCCGGCCGGGGATTTCGGCAAACGAGGTCGCCACGGACACCAGCGCGTACAGCGCCTCGCTGCCGTCTTGGGCCACCACGCCGTGCAGTCGCAGGGCGGGATCGGGCTCATCCGCACGCACCATGGTGCCGCTGTGCAGCAGGCCCCGGTACTCCTTGAACAGCGAGATGGCCCGCCCAAGCTCCTCACGCTCGGCGGGGTTGAGTTGCCGGAGGTCCCATTCCAGCCCGAAGTGGCCAAACATTGCTGTGATCGCCCGGAACGAAAGATCGTGGGTGCGGCCGGTGGTGTGGCTCGTGGTGGGCCCGATGTGTGAACCGACGAGTTCCGGCGGCACCACCATTCCGGTCCAGCGCTGGATGGTCTGGCGTTCCAGGGCGTCGTTGCAGTCCGATCCCCAGACCCTGTCCGTGCGTTCCAGGATGCCCAGGTCCACCCGGGCGCCGCCAGAAGAACAGCTTTCAATTTCGACGCCGGGATGGGCCCTGCGAAGTTCGTCCAGGAGCCGATAGACGGCATGGGTCTGGGCATGGACCGAAGGCCGGCCGGCATGGCCCATCTCGGTCAGGTCCCGGTTTTGATCCCACTTGAGGTAACTGATGCGGTTCTCACGGAGCAGGGCATCGAGGCGGTCGAAAATGTACTGCCAGGCGTCGGGGTTGACCAGGTCCAGCACCTGCTGGTGCCGCCACCGTTCCGGCAGGCGCCCGGGAGAGCCGGGCGAACCGGGAGAACTGCCGGTACCATCCGCCGGCCGCGGGGCGGGCCCGGAGATCCAGTCCGGGTGCGCCCGGGCAAGGTCCGAGTCCTCGTTGACCATCTCCGGTTCCACCCACAGGCCAAATTCCATGCCGTGGCCGCTCACCGCATCGATCAGCGGTGTGAGGCCGTCGGGCCAGACCTGCTCATCGACGTACCAGTCGCCGAGGCCTGCGGTGTCGTTGCGGCGGCCCCGGAACCATCCGTCGTCGAGCACGTAGCGTTCAACGCCCAGCCCGGCCGCGGTCTCGGCAAGATCCAGCAGCGCCGGAAGCCGGTGGTCGAAGTAGACAGCCTCCCAGACGTTGAGGACCACAGGGCGGGGTTTGCCCGATGCCGTGCCAGGGTGGTGCGGCCGGCTGCGGAACCACGAGTAGAAAGCTTCCGTGATGCTGTCCAGGCCGGCGTCGGAGTAAGCGGCAAACAACCACGGCGTCTCGTACCGTTCCTCGGGTGCCAAGGTGATTTCCGCGGACCCGAGCAACTCCGCCGCGCCGATGACAGTCCGGCCGTCTCCGGCGGTGTCGACGAAACTCTCGTGGTTGCCGCTCCAGCCCAGGTGGACTGCCCACACCTGGCCGTGACGGTACCCGAACCCGGCCGTGCCGGCGGCCAGCAACAGTGATGCATCATGGCCGGTCCGGCCGTGCCGGCCCGAGCGGACCCAGGTGCCCTGGTGCAGCGGCAGGCGCTGGGGGTGGGACTCCCGGCACCAGCGGCCGGTCAGGTCAAGAATTTCCGTTGCCGCCCGGCCCACGGGCAGCACCGCAGCCAGTTCCTCGACGACGTAGGTGTCCGGCCCGTCGTTCACCAGGGAGTGGCGGAGCTGGAGCAGGCCGCCGTCGTTGATCCGGAGCTCCGTCCGGACCGTGATGCCGGCGTCGGGGTCTGTCTGGGTGATCACGGCGGAACCGGGGCCATCCGGGCCTGCTTCGGCAGCCGCAAGCCGCAGCCTGGGGGAGAACGACCCGCCGTTACGGTGGCCACGGAGCCCGGGACGGCCGCGCCAGCCGGAGGAAGCCTGGGGGATCAGGCCCAGGATCACCGGGGTGTCCAGCGCGGAGTGCGGCACGGGGTCACGCAGCTGCGCAAGGTCCGGCAGGTCCGGGCCGAGATCGGCGCCGAAGTGCAGCAAGGCAGGCTCGCCGGTGTTGAAATCAATGAGCAGCGCCGTGCCCGCGCGCCGCAGGTACAGGGGTGCCGGCCGTACGGCGGTTCCAGCGGTAGCGGGTTCCTTGGCGAGGTCCAGGTCCGGGTGATTCACTGCAGCTCCAGGCGTTGTTGGGGGCGGTTGGCATCGAAAGGGGCCATCGGTCAGCCGGTTGCGGCACTGGCTGTTGTAGCGGGCCGGGCGGCGGTCGGGGCCAGCCGCAGCCTGCCCACGCGCTCGCCGAGGATGCGCCTGGCTTCGCCGCCGAGCAGGTCGTCGCTGATGAGTTCATCGGCCTCCTCAAGGGCGGCGATGGTGCTGATGCCGAGCGTGCCCCACTTGGTATGGTCGGCCAGCACCACCACGCGACGGGCCGCCGCCACGAACGCCCGGTCGGTTTCGGCCTCCAGCACGTTCGGAGTGGTGAACCCGGCGTCGGCATCCACTCCGTGCACGCCCAGGTACAGCACGTCCAGGTGCAGCTGCCTGAGGGAGGATGTGGCCAGCGGGCCCACCAGCGCGTCCGAGGGCGTGCGCTCGCCGCCGGTCAGGATCACAGTGGACGGCGAAGACCCCTGGTGGAACACGCTCGCAATCCGCACCGAGTTGGTGACCACCGTGATCCGTGGACCGGCGGACAACAGCTGGGCGAGTGCCCAGGTGGTGGTGCCCGCGCTGAGCCCCACCGCCATTCCCTCGCGCACCTGGGCGGCAGCCTCCCGCGCAATGGCCATCTTTTCGTCCTTGAGCTGGGTCACCTTCAGCTCAAAACCCGGCTCGTGGGTACTTGCTCCGCCCGGCAGTTTGGCCCCGCCGTGGATTTTCTCCACGGCGCCTGCCACGTCAAGGGCGTCGATGTCCCGCCGCACCGTCATCAGGGAAACCCCCAGCATCCTCGCCAGGTCCGCAACGCGGACGATCCGCTCACGCTGGACCTCGGCGAGGATGGCTGAGTGACGGGCCGCGGCGAGCATGTGCAGTCCCTACCGGCTTGACTGGTTCGATTGGCTTGACTGTGCCGACGGGCTTGCGGCGGTGCCCACCAGCTGGACGGCAGCAGAACGGACGACGGCGACGCCACCGGCCGCGAGCCCCAGCCCGCCGCTGAGCTCAGCACCCGTCAGGACATCAACACCTTCCAGCGGCAGCCGAACGTCCGCACTTCCATGGTTGATGCAGAACGTCCAGTCGGTCCCGTCCTTGCTGCGCCGGACAACTTCGACATCCGCCGGCAGGTCCGGAACCAGCGGCTGCACCCCCGCGTCCGCACAGATGAGGGTGACCAGTTCGCCCAGGCCATCCGGCGCAAGCGAGGTGGCCACATAGTAGGCGCGGCCGCTTCCGGCGCTGTTGCGGGTCACAGCCGGGGAACCCGCCGTCGGCCCCTCCGCCACGGCCGCGAGGACCTCGGCGGTGGTGGCGCTGCCGAGTTCGTTCCAGCAGTTGCCCGCACCGAAGCCGCTGAGCAGGACGTTTTCCCCGGCCCGCAGCGGAAAGAACTCCTCCATCTGCACGCCCAGCAGGCCGCTGAAGGCTCCGGGGTAGCCGCCGAGCCTGATGTGGTCGTTTTCGTCCACGATTCCGGAGAAATAGGTCACCACCAGATGGCCGCCCGAGCGTACATACCCGTCCAGGTTGGCCACACCCGCAGCGGTGAGCAGGTACTGCATGGGGGCCACCACCAGCCGGTAGCCGGAAAGGTCGTCGGTGCTCCGGACGAAGTCCGTGGGAATGCCGGCGCGGTAGAACGCATCATGCCAGCGCCGGGTTTCGGCGATGTTCGAGGCATCCACGCTCGGGTGCGAGTCCAGCTCGGAGGCCCAGCGGGCGTCGGTGTCGTGCAGGATGGCGACGTCCACGCGGCCGGAGGCGCCGGTGACCACCGAGCCGCTGACTTCGGCCAGGCTGCGCAGCGCCTGGCCAAGCTGCACCACTTCGCGCCACACCTTGGTCTCGGTGCCTGCGTGGGGCAGCAGACCGGAGTGGAACTTCTCGGCGCCGGCACGCGAGGCCCGCCACTGGAAGAAGAGCGCCCCGTCCGCCCCGCGGGCAACGTGCTGCAGCGAATTGCGCAGCATCTCGCCGGGAGCTTTGGCGATGTTGCGCGGCTGCCAGTTCACGGCCGACGTCGAATGTTCCATCAGCAGCCACGGTTTGCCCTTGGCCCAGCCGCGGGTGAGGTCCGCCGTCGCTGCCAGCTCCTGGAAGTTCCGCAGGTCTTCGGCGATGAGGTAGTGGTCGTTGGAGACCACATCCATCTCCTCCGACCAGCGCCAGTAGTCCACCGGCTGGTGCAGGCCCATGTTGAAACCCATGAAGTTGGTGGTGACCGGGTGCCCGGAGTGCGAGCGAATGATGGCCGCCTCGGCTTTGTAGCATTCAAGTAATTCGTCGGAAGAGTAGCGGGCGAAATCCAGCTGCTGCGTCGGGTTGACCCACGTCCCGGAGGTGCGCGGGGGAATGACTTCCTCCCACGCCGAGTACCGCTGGGACCAGAACGCGGTGCCCCAGGCGGCATTGAGGGCGTCGAGGCTTCCATATCGACGCTCCAGCCAGCGGCGGAAACCGGCGGCCGCGCCGTCGGAGAAGTCCGGCTGGTTGTGGCAGCCGTACTCGTTGTGGACGTGCCACATCACGACGGCGGGATGGTCCTTGTAGCGGTTGGCGATCTGTTCGGTGAGGGCCGCGGCTGCCCGCCGGTAGTCGGCGCTGGAGGCAGCGAAGGCCTGCCGGGAACCGTAACTGTGCCTCACGCCGTCGGCCGTTACCGGCAGCGACTTCGGGTACTTGTGGCTGAACCACGGCGGCGGTGAGGCGGTGGCGTTCGCCAGGTCTACCCGCACGCCGTTGGCGTGCAGCAGGTCCAGGATCCGGTCCAGCCAGCCGAACTCGTAGACGCCTTCGGAGGGTTCCAGCAGCGACCAGCTGAAGATTCCCACGCTGACCAGGTTGACGCCGGCCTCGCGCATCAGCCGGACGTCCTCTTCCCACGTCTCCTCGGGCCACTGTTCGGGGTTGTAGTCGCCGCCGAAGGCCAGCATCGGTGAGCCTTCGGAGCCGAGGCGGGCGGTGATGTAATCCATGGAAGCGTTGTGGTGGTTGGTGGGGTTGTCCACGTTTATCCTTTGCTGGAGCCGAGCGTCAGACCGGCTACGAAGTGTCGCTGGAGCAGGAGGTAGATGACCAGTGCCGGGATCGCCGTGATCATGGCGCCGGCGGCGATGAGGTTGTAGTTGGACAGGAACTGGCCCTGGAGGTTGTTGACGGCCGTGGTGAGCGGGAGCCGGTCGCCGCTCTGCAGGAAGAGCAGCGGCCAGAAGAAGTCGTTGTAGATGAAGATGACTTCAAGGGTGCCCATGGCGGCCAGGGCGGGCCGGCACAGCGGCATGATGATGCTCCAGTACTGGCGCCAGATCCCGGCCCCGTCCACCAGGGCAGCCTCGGTGAGCTCAGGGGACAGCGCCTTCATGTAGTTGGAGAGGACGAACGTCACGAAGCCGATCTGGAACGCCGTGTCCACGGCGATGACGCTGATGTACGTGTTGAGCAGGCTCCCGGAATCGCTGACGCTGTAGGGCAGCGGCAGCAGTTTGAACATTTCGAACAGCGGTGCGGCGAGGACCTGCGGCGGCAGGAGGTTGCCGGCGGTGAACATGATCAGCAGCGTGATGTTGAACTTCCAATTGACCCGGCTCACGGCGAACGCCATCATCGACGCGAAGAACAGCACCAGGATGACGGACGGGACGGTGATCAGGGCGGAGTTCCACGCGTACTGGGCGAACCCGCCCTGGGTCCACGCCTGGCTGAAGTTGTCGAAGTTGAAGGACCCTCCGAAACTGAAGTAGCCGTATTTGTCCGTGTCCGCCTTCGGCCGCAGGGCGGTGAAGATGGTCCAGACCAGGGGGATGAGCCACATCGCGGCGAGCACAATAAGGAACAGGTGGAGGCCGTAGCGGGGCTTGCCGCGCTTGGCGCCGGCCGGCTGGCCGGACCCGCTGCGGGTTGGGTGCCCGGTGGGCGAACCGTCCGCAGCGGGGGCATCCATGGGCTGTACGATGCTCATGCTTCTTTGTCCTTTCCGAACGCCCGGGACAGGTAGAACGTGATGGGTACCAGGGAAATGACAAGGAGGATGACGGCCAGCGCCGACCCGACGCCGATCACCTGGCCTTCGCCCACCAGGTTTTGGATGACCAGGGCGCTGATGAGTTCCAGGCCGTTGGTGCCGCGGTTGATGACGTAGACGATGTCGAAGGCCCGGAGGGACTCGATCACAGTGATCACGATGATGATGACGTTGACGGGGCGCATGGCCGGGAAGATTACCCGGAAGAAGGTCTGCACGGCGTTGGCGCCGTCAATCTGCGCCGCTTCGCGCAGGGTGGGGTCCACGCCCTTGAGGCCGGCCAGGTACAGGATCATGACGTAGCCTGCGTGCCGCCAGGTCGCGGCGATGAGCGCGGCCCAGATGTTGACGCCGGAATCGCCGAACCAGTCCACGGCGTGCGGCGTACCCGCCGTGCCGAGCAGGAAGTTCAGGAGCCCGCTGTCGCGGTTGTAGAAGAGCTGCCAGATGACGCCGATCAGTGCCAGGGAGAGCATCACCGGGGTGAAGAAGATGCTCTGATAGATCCTGGTGCCGCGGATGTTCTGGTCCAGCAGGATGGCCAGCAGGAGTCCCAGCGGCGTCGCGATCACGGCGAGGAACAGCAGCCACAGCACGTTGTGCTGCACGGCGGGCCAGAACGGCGGGTAGTTCTCGGCGATGAACTCGTAGTTGCTGGTCCCGGCGGGCTTGATGTCGTCCAGGCTCAGGCCGTTCCACCGGGTGAAGGACAACGCCGCCGAGAGCAGCGTGGGGATCCAGACCAGGACCAGTTGGATCAGGGTGGGCAGGCCCACCATGAAACCCAGGACCCACTTATCGCGGCGGGAAAGCCGCCGGACCCGCCCAGTGCGGGGGGCGGCTGTGCGCCGCACCCCGCCGGGGCTCGTTTTGGAAAGTGTACTCACGGGAAGATATTCCTTAGTGCCGGATCGTGGTGGCCTGGGCGTCCGCTACTGGGCCGCGTAAAGCGACTTGGCCTGGGCTTCCAGGTTCTTGACGTCAACGCTGCCGTCCTTGATGAACGACTGCAGCGCCGGGATCATGACGTTGTTTGCCATGGCGGGCAGGGCGTCCCGGTCGAAGAACTGGCTGATGCTCTTGGCATTGGTGATGACGTCGGCCATTTTCTTGCTCAGGGGCGTGAACTTGGACGTATCGGCTCCCTTGGCGGTGGCAATGTTCGAGCTGTCCACGGCTGCATAGGCATCCTGCCCCTCGGGCGTGCCGAGGAACGCCAGGAAGTCCCTGGCGGACTGGTTCTCGCCGCCCTTCTTGGACAGCAGGAGACCATCGATAGGGGCCTCGACGGCGTCCCGGCCTTCCATTGCCACTTCCGGGAACGGGAAGAAATCGATGTCGTCGGCCACGGCCTTGTCGGTGAACTGCTGGGTGAGGAAGGACCCCAGCAGGTACATCCCGGATTTTTTGTCGCCGAGGTTCTTGGCGGAGTCCTGCCAGGTCATGCCGAGGGCGTTGGGGTTCTGGAAGGGGAGGAGCGCCTTCCAGGTGTCGAAGACATCGCTGACCTTCTTCTGGTCCCAGGATTCCTTGTGCGCCGTGAGGTCCATATGGAACTGGTAACCGTTCAAACGCATGTTTAGGTAGTCGAAGGTGCCCATCGCCGGCCAGCCGTCCTTGTCGGCAAATTCGATCGGGATAAGGCCGTCTGCCTGCATTTTCTTGGCCAGCGCCGTCAGGGCATCGAAGGTGGTGGGAACCTCATAGCCCTTGTCGGCCCAGAGGCTCTTCCGGTAGAAGAAGCCCCAGGGGTAGTTGTAGTTGGGGACGAAGTACATCTTGCCGTCGGCGCCGGTGGATGCCTTCTTCATGGCATCGGAGTAGTTGCCGCCGATCTTTTCCCACACGTCGTCGATCGGGGCCAGGAGGCCTTTGCCGGCGTAGTACTGCATGCGGTAGCCGGCAAACCAGGTGAAGGTATCGTCCGGGCTGCCCTGGAGGTAGGTGTTGATCTTGTTCTGGAAGTCATTGTGGGGCACCACGTTGGTGTTGACGGTGACGCCGGACTTCTTGGTGAACGCATCCGTGACCGCCTTATAGGCCGCCTTGGGCACTTCATCCGAAGAACCCGACCCGAAAGATACCGTCTTGCTGCCGGTGCCCCCGCCCGAGGGGCCGCTACCACCGGTGCACGCCGCCAGCATCGGGGCGCTGGCAATGGCAAAGGCGCCTGCGCCAAACGTCTTCAGCAGCGTCCGCCTGTCCCACCCGCCCTGGCTGGAAGCCCTGCGCAATGCGTCCTCGTGCATGGTCATGATTTCTCCTTCGAAACAGTGCGGGTGGTGTGAAGCATCTCACAGTGATATCTATCATAAACGCACAATAAGGAACGTCAAGAGGCAAAGCCGAACATTATGGAAAGGTGCAGTGGAGCCGACTACGGATTTACAAAGACGCAATCACGGGGACTTTTGCGGGAAACCGGGACGGCGGAGAATTGGGAGAGCGGCTGCAGTCCCGGCCGTTTCCGCTGGAAGGGTTATGCAAATGCCTACTCCGTTCAACCAGAGCGTGGCGGATACCGCGCTCCTGACCAAGTCCCTGCCACTGGGCCTGCTCCGCGCATTCGTCCAGTCAGATGCCGCAGACGAAGGGCTCACCCCCACGCTGCTGGCAGAACTCAAAGTCCTGGCGCGGGTCCCCGGGTTGCTGGTGGCCTGCAACTACGGCGGCACCCTGTGCGATGCCGAAGGAATCTCAACCGAAACCCTGCCGTTGGGCAGCGCCGCGATCGCGCTTCGCGCCCTGGCCGCCCTCCCCAACACCCATGCCGCCGTCATCTCGGGGCGCTCGCTGCGTGATCTCGCCGCCGTCTCCCGCCTCCCCGCGGAAGTCCATCTGGTGGGCTCGCACGGTGCCGAAGCTGACATGCAGTTCGCCCACATCCAGCCGCTGGCCACTGAGATGATCCTCCAGAAAGTCAGCACCGCCCTGTCCGAAGCCGTGGGCTTCCAGGAAGGTGTCTGGATTGAACGCAAGCCGGTTGCGGTCTCCGTGCACACCCGTCCGGCGGCGCCGGATGTTGTGGAGGCCGTGACGGACACTGCCCGGGACATCGCGCGGGACAACGGCCTGTTCTTCATCGTGGACGGGTCGGTGCTGGACCTCTCCGTGGTGGAGCCGTCGAAGGCCGACGCCCTGGAAAGCCTCCGGTCCCGGCTTGGCGCCAGCGCTGCACTGTACGCCGGCGATGCCTACAGTGATGAATTGGCCATCGCCACCCTCCGCGGCCCTGACCTGGGCGTGCACGTCGGGCCGGGGGATACCCGCGCCGAACACCGGCTCCGTGACCCGGAATCGTTTGCCCGGGTCCTGGCCATCCTGTTCGAGCTCAGGCGCGCGTGGCTGTTCGGTGAAGACGCTGTGGGCCTCGAGCGGCACACCTTGATGGGCAACGGATCCTCCACTGCGCTGCTCACCCCGGACGCGAAAATCTGCTGGATGAGCCACCCACTGCCGGATTCGGGTTCGCTTTTCGCCCACATCCTTGGCGGCGATGCCGCCGGGCACTTCTCCGTGGAACCGGTCAAGGGATCGCCGGTGCTGGGCCAGCGGTATGTGGACAGCACCATGATCGTGGAAACCCGGTGGGCGGACGTGACCGTCACGGACTACCTGGAACCGGCCCCCGAAGGAATTACCAGCCTGGTCCGGGTCCTTTCCGGAACCGGCGCCGCCAGGATTGTCTTTGCGCCGCGGCCGGATTACGCCAATGTGCCGTTCAGCATGGAGGCCCGCGGCGACGAACTGCATATTGTGGGCACGGCTGATCCCATTGTCCTTTCCGCGCCGGGCGTCAGCTTTGTGATCAGCTCCGACGGACGCCATGCGACGGCCACGGCCACAGTGAACCTGCAGGACGGGCCAAGAATCCTCAACCTCCGCTGCGGGGACACGGAACCCAGTGCCGCGGACCCGGACGGAGAGGTGGGCCGGCGTGCAGGGGTGGCCCTGGACTCCCGCCGCTGGGTCCAGGACCTGGAACTGCCGGCCGTGAAGCCGTCGCTGGTCCGACGCTCCGCGCTCGTGTTGCGCGCCTTGGTTCATGAGCCGACAGGCGCCGTGCTGGCCGCGCCCACCACATCCCTGCCGGAGGGGATCGGCGGGACGCGGAACTGGGACTACCGGTACTGCTGGCTGCGGGACGGCTCCATGACCGTGAACGCACTGGTGGACCTGGGCTCAACGGCGGAGGCCCTCGGCTTCCTGACCTGGCTGGGCCGGATCCTGGAGCACGCGCCCGGCCCGGAGTGGCTGCATCCGCTGTATTCGGTCACCGGCGCGCAGCTGTCCACCGAGGCTGTCATCGACAGCCTGCCCGGCTACGCGGGCTCCCGTCCGGTCCGGATCGGGAACGCCGCCGACCACCAGGTCCAGCTGGACGTCTTTGGACCGGTGGCCGAACTCATCGCCGCGCTCAGCGAGCGGACCGGCACCCTGGCGGATGACCACTGGGAACTGATGGTGAAGATGGCGTCCGCCGTGCTGGCCCGCTGGCATGAGGCGGACCACGGCATCTGGGAAGCCCGGCGCCCGCCGCGGCACCACGTGTACAGCAAGGTGATGTGCTGGGTGACGCTGGACCGGGCACTTAGGACTGCCGCCCGGTTCGGCAGGACGCCGGAGCCCGCGTGGGAGCCCACGGCGCAGGCCATCCGTGACGAGGTGCTGCGTGAGGGCTGGGACGACTCGGCGCGCTCCTACACGGTTGCCTACGACAGCCCGGACCTGGATGCGGCCGTCCTGCACATCGGGCTGTCCGGGCTGCTGGACACCCACGACCAGCGCTTCCTGGACACGGTCACGGCCGTGGAACGCGAACTCCGGGTGGGGCCCACCGTGTTCCGGTACAGGTACGACGACGGCCTGCCGGGTCTGGAGGGCGGCTTCCACATCTGCACCACCTGGCTCATTGAGGCGTACGTTGCGGTGGGCCGGATCGAGGAGGCCTGGGACCTGTTCGATCAGCTGGTGAACCTTTTCGGTCCCACCGGGTTGCTCCCGGAGGAGTACGACCCCAGCAGCGAAACGCACCTCGGGAACCATCCGCAGGCCTACTCGCACCTGGGCTTCATTCGTTGCGCCCGGCTCCTGGACAGGCACCAGGGGAGAAGGTAGTGGCCACGGCGCAGGGTCCTTAGAGTGGAGATAATAAGGGCCCCTGCGAGGGACACCGAGACCGGGACGGGACCGAGCGATGACAGACCAAGCACAAGGAGTGGGGTTCCGTTCCGAGCGGGGGCCCATTCTCATTGCCCTGATGCTCGCTACGGGACTCGTTGCCATTGATGCCACCATCGTGGCCACCGCAGTCCCCTCCATCGTGGCCGACGTCGGCGGGTTCTCCTCATTTCCCTGGCTCTTCTCCGCGTATCTTCTGGCACAGGCCGTCTCCGTGCCCATTTACGGGAAGCTGTCAGACATGGTGGGCCGCAAACCGATCATCCTGGCCGGCATCGGCCTCTTCCTGCTGGGTTCGGTGCTTTGCGGAATCGCCTGGAGCATGCCTGCCCTGATCGCGTTCCGTGCACTGCAGGGCCTGGGGGCCGGGGCCGTCCTTCCGGTGGCCGTCACCATCGCCGGCGACATCTACTCCCTGGAGGAGCGCGCCAGGGTCCAGGGTTACCTGGCAAGCGTCTGGGCGGTTTCCTCAGTGGTGGGGCCCACCCTTGGCGGAATGTTCGCGTCCCTGGGCCTGTGGCGCGGGATCTTCCTGGTCAATGTTCCGCTGTGCGTCCTGGCGGGCTGGATGCTGGTCCGGGCGCTGCACGAGAACATCGAACGCGCCCGGCACCGGGTGGACTATCCGGGGGCAGCCCTGTTGGCCGGTTCACTGGGCCTGCTCATCCTCGGAGCCCTGGAGGGCGGCCAGGCGTGGGCCTGGAATTCGCCGCCCAGCGTTGCGGCCTTCGGAATCGGCGGGGTGCTCCTGGTCCTCTTTCTTGTGGTTGAACGGCGTGCAGCGGAGCCGGTCCTGCCGCCGTGGGTCGTGTCCCGGCGCCTCCTTGCCAGCACTGCACTGGTTTCCTTCGGCGTTGGAACCATCATGATCGGGCTGACCTCCTATGTGCCCACCTACCTGGACGGGGCGCTGTCCACTTCGCCGCTGGTGGCCGGCCTGGCGCTCGCAGCGCTGACGATCGGCTGGCCGATCAGTGCATCACAGGCCGGGCGTTTCTACCTGCGGATCGGCTTCAAGGCGACCGCACTGATCGGCATCGCTGTCTCCGTCGTGGGGCTGGCTGTTCTGACCTTCACCTCCGCCACGCCCAACGTGGCGCTGATCGCCGTCAGTTGCTTCGTGGTGGGACTTGGCCTGGGGCTGGTGGCCACACCCACCCTGATCGCTGCCCAGTCAAGCGTTCCGTGGAACCAACGCGGGGTGGTGACCAGCACCAACCTGTTTGCCCGATCCATCGGCAGCGCGCTTGGCGTGGCAGTGTTCGGCGCGGTGGCCAACGCCATCTATGCCGGCAGCGCCGGCGGGCACGGCGATGAACACACCGTGGTGGTCGCGTCCGGTGCCGTCTTCCTCACGGTGCTCGCCGGTGCAGTGCTGACCGTCGCTGCCGTGATCGCGATGCCCGCCGGCATGCAAGCCCGCGATGCGACGGTCCATGTCGAGGGGGACGTCGGGGAGGACGTCGGAGCGGATGCCGAAGCGCACGTCGAAACGGACGCCGAAGAGCATAGGGCCCGGCGCCGCTTGCCCTGACCGGCCGCCCAGCCCCGCTAGCGTGAGGCGGAGAAGATTTGGGGCGCCGGCCGGGTGCCGGTGGCAAGGTCCGCGAGGATCCGCCCCACCACCGGGGTGAACTTGAATCCGTGGCCGGAGAAACCCGCGCCGATAACCACCGGGCCGATCCGGTCAAGGATGAAGTCCTCGTCCGGTGTGGTGGTGTAGGTGCAGCTGATTGGCTCGAAGGAATCAGCGTCGACGCCGGGCAGCCAGGTCCGCGCATACTCCTGCAGCGCGGCGAGCTGGACGGGTTCCGGCAGGAAGGACCGCCTGTCCGGATCCACCACGGGGCCAACCCCGTGCCAGCCCGCCTTGATGCCTTCACCGGGCGTCTGCATCCCGTACACCGGTGAGTACCAGTCCTGGTAGGCGCCGCCGGGCCCGGGCGTGTGGTTGAAGCCGGGCCACACGGCCAGTTCATCTGCGATCTGGAAATGTGCAGGCTGTTCCTGTGTCACCGTGAGCCGGGGGATGCGCAGCTTCCGGCGGCCTGCGGCGCCGGACAGCAGTTTCTCCGTCCACGCACCGGCGGTCACTATGGCCTGCGCGGCGGTGACCACCTCGGTGGTGCCGGCGGCAGGGGGGACCATGTCCGCGACGCCGGGCATCGCAGCCCCGCGCGTCCCGCCCTCGGATATCCCGCCGTCGGCGGTCTCCAACGTGAGCCGCACGCCGTCGTCCATAATTTCCAGGTCCAGCACCTTGGTGTGGTGCCGGATCTCTGCTCCTCGGGCGGCGGCGAGCCGCTGGAAAGCGGGGAGCGCGGCCTCCGGGTTCAACTGGCCGCCGTCGGGCATGTGGAGCACCTGCTGGTCGAAGCGGATGCCCTGCCACCGCTCGGCGGCCTCTTCCGGGCGGAGCGGCTCAGCCCGGATACCCGCCTCCGTGAGTGCGGCCTGAACCAGGGGAAGCCGCGGATCAGGACCATGGTTGACGATCCCTGTCCGGTTAAGCAGGCGCTCGCCGCTGTCCTGCTCAAGTTCGTCCCAGAGGGCAATCACCTCGGCCAGCATGGCCACATACTCCGGCCGGTGATAGCCCGGGTTCAGGTTCCTGGTGCTGCCGTGTGAAGCCCCGTTGTGGTGGCCCGGCCCGAACTGTTCCAGCAGGGTGACCTGCCGCCCGCGGCGGGCCAGCGCCCAGGCGGCCGCGGAGCCCATTGCGCCGCCGCCAATCACAACAGTGTCCAGCATTGTTCCCATGTGGCTCCTCAGGGTCCGTTCGGTTGGCAGCGGGGTCAGTTCGCAGCGGGTTAATTCAGCAAGGTCAGTTCAGAGAGTTCGGAGCACGGGTCAGTTCAGCAGCAGGGCCACGCCGATCATGGCAGGTACGGCCACCACCGTGGTGATCAGGACGGTGTCCTTGGCCACGGTGAGGCCGGTGGAGTAGCGGCTGGCGGCAACAAAAACGTTCTGCGCCGTGGGGAGGGAGGAAACCACTACCACCGCGAACAGGGCGTGGCCGTCGAGGCCCAGCACGAAGCGGGCAAAAAGGTAGGCAATGGCCGGCTGCACCACCAGCTTGAAGATGCTGGCCAGGATGGTGTCCAGCCGCCTGGCGGCGGCGGCCTGCAGGGGCCTGCTGCCGTGGAGGCTCATGCCGAACGCGATCAGCATGGCAGGGATGGCCGCGCCGCCGATCAGGTGGATGGGTTCCAAAATGAGGGCAGGGACCTGCCACTTCATCCCGGCCACCAGCAGGCCCAGCGCGGACCCCACAATCATCGGGTTCCTGAGGATCATGAGGATAAAGCCCACCAGCGTAGTGCGGTGGCTGCTGGTGCTGGCATCCAGGATCATCAGGAAAAGCGGGGTGAAGAAGGCCAGTTGGAAGATCAGCAGCGGCGCCACGTAACTGGCGTCGCCCAGTACATAGACGGCAATGGGGATGCCCAGGTTGGCGGAGTTGGCCAGGGATGCCGCCATCGCGGACATCAGCGCCTCCGGCAGGGCACGCTTCAGGACGAACTTCACGATGCTGAAGAACACCAGGGCGCTGGAGATGGCCGCCACCGCGGTCACCAGCAGCGGCTCGGCGAAGACCTCCCGCAGCTGTGCCTTGCTCAGGGTTTCGAACAGGAGGGCCGGGCTGGCGACGAAGAACGTGAGGGCGCTGAGGACCTGGCGGGCGTTCTCGCCCAGGATCCGCTGCCGGCCCGCAAACCAGCCCACCATGATGATGGCCCAGACCACAAAAAAGCCCTGCAGCACGCCTACCACTGGCAGCCTCCGAGGGTGCGGGGGCGGGGTGTGCCGGGACTCACGCTCCGGTTACAGGACGGCGTTATTCAGGGCGTGCGGCGGGCGCATCAGGCCCGGGGTGTGGCCCTCTGCCGGATCGTTGCCGATCTGGACGATCCGGTTGTCCTTGTCCACATGGACAACCTTGGGATCATAGGCCGCGGCCTCCTCCGACGTCATCTGGGCATACGTGATCAGGATTACGATGTCGTTCTCGTGCATCAGGTGCGCAGCCGCCCCGTTGATGCCGATCACGCCCGAGCCGCGCTCGCCCGCAATGGTATAGGTCTCCAGGCGCGCACCGTTCGTGACGTCCACGATTGCCACGAGCTCGCCCGGCAGAATATCGGCAGCCTCAAGGAGGTCCAGGTCAACGGTGACCGAACCTACGTAGTGGAGGTCAGCGTGCGTGACGGTGGCCCGGTGGATTTTGGACTTGAACATTGTGCGATTCATAAGGAGTCCAGTCTATCGCCGGGCTCCCGCGTTGCGCTGTGACGTACTAAACACGGACGCGCGTACGACGGCGGCTGCCGGACCGCCGTCGTCCGTCACCGCCGTCGTTCGTCACCGCTCCGACGGTCCGCTGACTGACGCGGCGGTGGCGGCCAGCGTTTTCCGGGCGGCGAGGATGGCGGGCCGGGACGCGCTGGAGCGGCGCACCGAGGTGAACACGGTGCGGTGCGGATCACCGGGCAGATCCAGCAGCTTTGCGGTGGTGCCGCGGCCGGTCCAGACGAGGTCCGGCATCAGGGCCACCGCGTTGCCGGACTCGATCAGCCTGATCTGGGCCTGCAGGTCGGCCGTTTCGAACCGCACATCAGGCTCGAATCCCGCGCTCCGGCAGGCCTGCTCCGCCCAATGGCGGGAGGCGGCGCCGCGGGGTTCCATGACCCAGGGGAGCGCCGCAGTGTCCTCGAGCGCGCGGATGGCGGGACCGCCGTCGGGCGTTGGCGGAACGGCGAGGCGGATGGCGTCGGTGGTCAGTTTGACGCGGTCCAGTTCCGGGTAGCGCGGCGCGGCGTGGCCAGGGTACTGCTCGGCAATCACCAGGTCGAAATCGCGTGCCCAGGTCTCGTGCAGGGCAGTTTCCGGTTCCCGCTGCGTCATTTCGATCCGGACCTCCGGGTACTCCGCCGTCATGCGCGTCAGGGTTTCCGGCATCAGGGCAAGCGCCGCGGACTGGAAGACGGCGATCCGCACCGTTCCCGTGACGGTAGTCAGCGACGCCGCCAGGTCCGCCTCGGCCTGTTCCAGGGTCTCGAGCAGCTGGGCGGTATGGGCCACCAGGACTTCCGCCTGCGGCGTCAGCTGGACGCGGCGCCCGGTCTTCCGGAGCAGCTCAACGCCCACTTCCTTTTCGAGCAGGGCCAGTTGCTGCGAGACCGACGACGGGCTGTACTGCAGTGCCTCCGCGACCTCCGCCAGCGTCCCCCGGATTTTCAGTTCGCGGAGCAGCCTGAGGCGCCGAACGTCGAGCATGGCCACATTCCTTGATGAATCTAATGAATATTGGTTAGAAGTAGTCACTTTATCTAATGCAATCCCGCTTGCATACTGGGATATCTGAGTTACCCCCGTCACAGCCCCCCGCAGCCAGTCGCCAGGGCGCCGTGTGGGGGCCGCACCCCACGCAGGAGTTCCTGATGAGCGCAAGAGACATGACCCAGTCGATCATGCGGCGCAAGCCCATCGACGATATCGAAGAAGAAAACAAGCACAGCGGACTGTTCAAGTCCCTCGGATTGTGGCAACTCACGGCCATCGGCGTCGGCGGCATTATCGGCGTCGGCATCTTCTCCCTCGCCGGGCTGGTGGCCGCGGGCAGCGGAGACAACCCGGGAGTGGGGCCAGCCGTGCTGATCTCGTTCCTGATCGCAGGCCTGGCATCCGCGGCAGCCGCGCTTTCCTATGCAGAGTTCGCCGGCATGATTCCCCGCGCCGGCTCCGCCTACACCTACGGCTACGTGGCGCTGGGCGAGGTGATCGGCTGGTTCATCGGCTGGGACCTGCTGCTGGAATACATCGCCATCGTGGCGGTGGTGGCCATCGGCATTTCCGGCTACCTTGACGCCTTCCTCGCAGGAATTGGCATCCACATGCCCGCGTGGATGACCTCCACCGTGGACGAAGGCAAGGGCGGCATCGTCAACATCCCCGCCATCCTGGTCTGCCTCCTGGTGACCTGGATCCTGTCCCGCGGCACCAAGGCCTTCGGCCGGTTCGAGCTGGTGGCCGTCGCCATCAAGGTGGTGCTGATCCTCTTCATCATCGGGCTGGGCGTCTTCTATATCGACACCAACAACTACAACCCGTTTATGCCCAGCGGCTTCGGTCCTGTGGTGGCAGGCTCGGCCACCGTGTTCTTCGCCGTGTTCGGGTACGACGCCATGAGTACCGCCGCGGAGGAAGCCACCGACGGCAAAAAGCACATGCCCAAGGCGATCGTGCTTTCGCTCATCGTGGCCATGCTGCTCTATGTTGCCGCCACCCTGGTGCTGACCGGCATGCAGAACTACAAGGACATCGACCCCAAGGCCGGCTTCGCGTCCGCTTTCACCTCCGTGGGCCTGCCGGTGGTCGCCACCATCATTTCGGTGTTCGCCGTCCTGTCCATCCTCACCGTGATGCTGACCTTCTTGCTGGGTGTCACCCGCGTCTGGTTCTCCATGAGCCGCGACGGGCTGCTCCCCGGTTGGTTCGCCAAGACGGACCGCCATGGCACGCCGCAGCGCGTCACCTGGATCGCCGGCGTCACGTCCGCGTTCCTGGCCGGGGTTTTCCCGATCAAGGAAGTGGCCGACCTGACCAACATCGGCATTCTGGCCGCCTTCGTGGTCGTCTGCCTGTCGGTCATCATCTTCCGCTACAAGAGGCCGGACGCTCCGCGCACCTTCCGGCTCCCGCTGATGCCCGTGGTCCCTGCCTTCGGCATCCTGTCCTCCGGGTTCCTCATGACCCAGCTGCCGTGGGAGACCTGGGTGCGGTTCGTCGTCTGGCTCATCGTGGGATTGGCGATCTATTTCTTCTACGGCCGCAAGCACTCGCTGATGAACCCGAACAGCCCGCGGCACGAGGAGATTGTGGAGATGCACCGCCCCCTCACCTGATCCCGCCCCGGCACCCTCTCTCACTACCTGCAGCAAATAACGGGACGCTCTTGCAGATCCTGTGGCTTTTTGGCGAACCCTCTCTCACCTGCCGGTGGGGGAGGGTTCGTTCGTTGGACGCCGAACCGCGGCGCGGAACCGCGGCGCGGAACCGCAGCGCGGGAGTGCGAGAGGGTTGCCGGGAAACGTGCAGGGAATGGGAGAGGGTTGCCCGAAAAGGTGCAGGGAGTGCGAGAGGGTTTTTGGGGGTGCGGAAGCGTTGGATTTTCTAATCTGTATTGCTTAGAAAAGATCGCTTTATCTTAAGTGACCCGAAGCTCATACTGGTGGAAAGACCCTCCCAACCCCAGGAAAGATCGGGAAATCATGACCCACACTGCAACGGAAATCTCCGGGCACACCGACGTCCCGCAGGCCCGTGCCCTCGCGGCGGACACCATCGCCCTGGTCCGCCGGTGGCTCACCGAAGCCTCCAAGGTTCCGGTGGACGCCTCGGCCCAGCAGCTCGCCGGTGTGCTGAAGGACCCGAACGGTCTGGAATTCACCGTGGGATTCGTCGACGGCGTGGTCCGCCCCGAAGACCTCAACGTCGCCGCCCGCAACCTGGCCGCCCTCGCCCCCAAAGTCCCGGCGTTCCTGCCCTGGTACATGCGCCGTGCGGTAGCGCTCGGCGGCACCATGGCCCCCGTCCTGCCGCAGGTTGTCATCCCGGTTGCCCGCAGGGTACTCCGTGAAATGGTGGGGCACCTGATCGTGGACGCCACCGACGCCAAGCTGGGCCCGGCCATCGCGAAGATTAAGAAAGACGGCATCAAGCTCAACGTCAACCTGCTGGGCGAGGCCGTCCTCGGTGAGCATGAGGCCTCCCGCCGCCTCGAGGGCACCCACACGCTGCTGGCCCGCCCCGACGTCGACTACGTCTCCATTAAGGTCTCCTCCACCGTTGCCCCGCACTCCGTCTGGGCCTTCGACGAAGCCGTGGAACACGTCGTCGAGAAGCTCACGCCCCTCTTCCAGCGCGCCAACTCATTCGCCGCCGCCGGAAGCAGCACCGGCGGCAAGGCCAAGTTCATCAACCTGGACATGGAGGAATACAAGGATCTGGACATGACCATCGCGGTCTTCACCAGGATCCTGGACAAGCCCGAATTCAAGGACCTCGAAGCCGGCATCGTGCTCCAGGCCTACCTCCCGGACGCCGTCTCCGCCATGATCCGGCTGCAGAAGTGGGCCGCCGAACGCCGTGCCAACGGCGGCGCCGCCATCAAGGTCCGCGTGGTCAAGGGCGCCAACCTGCCGATGGAACAGGTGGAAGCCTCCCTCCACGACTGGCCGCTCGCCACCTGGCACACCAAGCAGGACTCGGACACCAACTACAAGCGGGTCATCAACTATGCCCTGCACCCGGACCGGATCAAGAACGTCCGCATCGGCGTCGCCGGCCACAACCTCTTCGACATCGCCTTTGCCTGGCTGCTCGCGAAGCAGCGCGGCATTGCGGATACGGCGCAGCAGGGTATCGAGTTCGAGATGCTGCTGGGCATGGCGCAGGGGCAGGCCGAAGCCGTCAAAAAGGACGTCGGCTCGCTGCTCCTCTACACTCCTGTGGTGCACCCCGCCGAGTTCGACGTCGCCATCGCCTACCTGATCCGCCGCCTCGAAGAAGGCGCCAGCCAGGACAACTTCATGTCCGCCGTGTTCGAGCTCAGTGAGAACGAGCAGCTGTTCGAGCGCGAAAAGCAGCGCTTCCTCGCCTCCCTGGACAAGCTCGACGACGAAATTCCACCGGCCAACCGGCAGCAGAACCGCAGCCTCCCGCCGCAGCCCCTGCCGCACGATTCGTTCAAGGACACCCCGGACACCGACCCGTCACTGCCCGCGAACCGTGCCTGGGGCCGGGCCATCCTGGACCGTGTGCCCACCTCCACCCTGGGCAACGCCGCGGTGGAAAACGCCACCATCACCGATGCCGAAACCCTGGACAAGGTCATCACAACGGCCGTCGACAAGGGCAAGGCCTGGGGTGCCCTGTCCGGCGACGAACGCGCCGAAATCCTGCACCGCGCCGGCGAGGTCCTCGAAGCCCGCCGCGCGGACCTGCTCGAGGTCATGGCCAGCGAGACCGGCAAGACCATCGACCAGGGCGACCCCGAGGTCAGCGAAGCCGTGGACTTTGCGCACTACTACGCAGAATCGGCGCGCAAGCTGGAAACGGTCGACGGCGCCACGTACGTTCCGGCGAAACTCACCGTAGTGACCCCGCCCTGGAACTTCCCGGTCGCCATCCCGGCAGGGTCCACCCTCGCGGCACTCGCCGCCGGCTCCGCCGTCGTCATCAAACCAGCAAAGCAGGCCCGCCGCAGCGGCGCCGTGATGATCGATGCGCTGTGGGAAGCCGGTGTGCCGAAGGACGTGCTGACCATGGTGCAGCTGGGTGAGCGTGAGCTCGGCCAGCAGCTGATCAGCCACCCGGCCGTGGACCGCGTGATCCTCACCGGCGGCTACGAAACCGCCGAACTGTTCCGGTCCTTCCGCAAGGACCTGCCGCTGCTGGCCGAAACCAGCGGCAAAAACGCCATTATCGTCACCCCCAGCGCCGACCTGGACCTGGCCGCCAAGGACGTGGCCTACTCGGCGTTCGGGCACGCCGGCCAGAAGTGCTCCGCCGCCTCGCTGGTGATCCTGGTGGGCTCCGTGGCCAAGTCAAAGCGTTTCCACAACCAGCTGATCGACGCCGTCACCTCGCTTAAGGTGGGCTACCCGCAGGAACCCACCAGCCAGATGGGCCCGATCATCGAGCCCGCGAGCGGCAAGCTCCTCAACGCCCTCACCACGCTGGGTGACGGCGAGAGCTGGGCCGTGGAGCCCCGGAAACT
Source organism: Pseudarthrobacter sulfonivorans (assembly GCF_024391045.1). Classification (GTDB taxonomy): domain Bacteria; phylum Actinomycetota; class Actinomycetes; order Actinomycetales; family Micrococcaceae; genus Arthrobacter; species Arthrobacter sulfonivorans_B. Next base: position 114,013 of record NZ_JANFCZ010000005.1, on the reverse strand, counting down.
GGACGGAACCGGCCGGCTGTGGAGCCCGGGTGTGCGCTACGGCGTCCGCCGCGGATCCTACTTCCACCTCACCGAGTTCTTCGGCCCGGTCCTGGGCGTGATGACCGCTGAGACCCTCGAAGAGGCCATCGCCATCCAGAACCAGATCGAGTACGGCCTCACCGCCGGCCTGCACTCCCTGAACCCGGACGAGCTCGGCACCTGGCTGGACTCCATCCAGGCCGGCAACCTCTACGTGAACCGCGGCATCACCGGCGCCATCGTGCAGCGCCAGCCCTTCGGTGGCTGGAAGAAGTCGGCCGTAGGCGCCGGCACCAAGGCGGGCGGACCCAACTACCTGGCCGGGCTGGGCGACTGGACCAGCAAGGAAAGCTCGGCCACTGCCACGGTCAGCAACGCGGCCGTGCGGCGTGTCCTGAATGCGGCCGCCGGCGTCCTCCAGCCGGGTGAACTGAGGTTCCTCCAGCGCTCGCTCGCCTCCGACGCCCAGGCCTGGGCCGACGAGTTCGGCACCGCCAAGGATGTCACCGGGCTGACCGCCGAGCGGAACATCTTCCGCTACCGTCCGCTTCCGGTCACTGTCCGTCTCTCCGACGGTGCCCCGCTGGCACACCTGGCCCGGACTGTGGCCGCCGGCATTCAGGCGGGTTCGGCACTCACCGTGTCCACCGCCGTCGAGCTTCCCGCCCAGCTGCGCGCCGTCTTCACCGGGCTGGACATCGAGGTGGCTGTAGAGTCCGACGCCGGCTGGCTGGCTTCGGCGGGCCGCCTCGCCAAGGCAGGCAAACTGTCCGGCGCGCGGATCCGGCTCATCGGCGGCGACGCCACCGCCCTCGCGGAGGCCATCGACGGGCGCCCGGACGTGGCGGTCTACTCCCACCCCGTGACCGAGGCCGGCCGCGTGGAACTGCTGCCGTTCCTGCACGAACAGGCCATCAGCATCACCGCCCACCGGTTCGGCACCCCGAACCACCTTTCGGACGGGCTGATCTAGGCCCCCGGCGGCCCGCCGGGCGCGTCAGCGCTCGAAGCGCAAAAGTCCCTGCGGCCTCCAGTACTGGTGGTCGCAGGGACTTTCTGTTGTTGTAGGGGCCCGTGTCGGATAACGGGACGGAGACCGTTGGAAGTTACCCCAAATACCAGCCTGGGGGAGTCCACGACGTGGGAACGTTATGGGCGGAGAAATCTTCGCAACGGGTGCACGTGTAGGCGACTTCGCCCAGTGACCTGACCGCCCCGTCACGCCGGTAAACCGGAGGGACATACGATTCGAGATAGATGAATTCGTCCGTGCCGCACTTGTCGCAGGTTGGCTTCCCTACGTATTCGGTGGCGTGGGTGATGCCGGCGCTGTAGCTGGGATGATGCGTGACCAGCGGGCGTGCGGTGTTATGTCGTGGCGCGTAAGCAGTGTGGAAATGGGTGTTCTCGGCTGTCGTCATTGGCTGCCTTCCCGAGCACGGCCGCCCCATGGGCCGCGGGGCATGCTCGTAGTGTTGAACCGGCCTCTGCTTGACCCCATGGATAAACCAGCATAAAGGAGGCGGACTTTTTTCTCAAGAGTTTTTATGAAATGTGGGCGTGGTCAGGCTGACTTTTTGAGTGTCCGCCCTACAATGGCCTCCGTCAGGGCCTCGATGACTTCCGAGTTGGCCAGCGGGTTGCGGATCAGGGTGAAATCGACATCGCCCACCGGTGGCAGGTCGAAGGTCCTGGTGATGATTTTCAGGTCGTCGGGGACCAGCGACGTGGGCATGACCGCAACGCCGATGCCGGCCCGGAGTGCCGCCAAAACACCGCTGATCTGCCGGGTGGTGCACGTAATGCGCCAGGTCCGGCCATGCGCTTCGAGCGCGTCGATGGCCAGTTTCCGGCTGAGGCTGGGGGAGGGGTAGGCGATCAGCGGCACGGGATCCGCGGGTTTGAGGGAGGTCTGCTCCAGTCCCACCCAGGAGAACGTGTCGTGCTGGACCACGGTGCCGTCCTTGGCGCCAGCCACCCATTTCACAAACACCAGGTCCAGCTGGCCGGCGTTGAGTTTCTTGTACAGCTGGTCGCTCTGGCCCACGGTGAGCTCCAGGTTGATCTGCGGGTAGACCTGCCGGAATTCACGCAGGATCCGGGGGAGCCCGGTGATGGCCAGGTCATCGGCCGTGCCGAAGCGAAGCCGGCCGCGCATGGCCGAACCGGAGAAGTAGCGCGCGGCACCATCGTGGGCAGAGAGGATGCTGCGGGCAAAGCCGGCCATGGCATCGCCGTTGTCCGTCAGCCGGACGTCCCGGGTGTCCCGGCGGATGAGGACGCGTTTGGCGGCGGTCTCCAGCTTGCGGACGTGCTGGCTGACCGTTGGCTGTGCCAGGCCCAGCCGTTCGGCCGCCTTGGTGAAGCTTAGGGTCTCTGCCACAGCAAGGAAAGAGCGGAGCTGTGCGGGTTCGAACACTGCGGACTCCTTGAAAGTTTCGGCCGGTCGGAGCGGGACATCATTACGTTTCGTGATGGGAGTTATAGGCGCGATAGGTCTACATAATCAGTCGAGACCAGCCTAGCGTGGGAGCATCCCAACCCGCCCGCTTCCCTGAGGACATACTCGTGGCTCCCCCACCGCCAACATCGGCAGCCGTCAGCCAGCCCGTCATCGATTCCGCCGCCGCCGCGGCCTCCCCCGCCTGCGCCCCGGCCGCCACTACCGGCACCTACACCCAGCCCATCGGCGTCGTCAGTGAACGCCTTCCATGGCGCCACACCTTCATCTCCCTGAAAATTCCAAACTTCCGCATTTTTGCGATCGGCCACTTTGTGGCTGTTGTGGCCCTTTGGATGCAGCGAATCGCGCAGGACTGGCTGGTGCTGGAACTGTCCGGCTCCGTCACGGCCGTGGGCATCACGGTGGCGCTGCAGTTCATGCCGTCCCTCCTGCTGGGACCGTGGGGCGGCATGGTGGCCGACCGGTTCGCCAAACGAAAGATCCTCATGCTGTGCCAGAGCCTGGCGGCCGTCCTCGCGGCAACCCTGGCCGTGCTGTCCCTCACCGGCGTCATCGAGGTCTGGCACGTCTACGGCATTGCCCTCGTTCTGGGGCTGGTCACCGTGCTGGACCAGCCAGCGCGCCAGGTGTTTGTTAATGAGCTGGTGGGTGCCCGGTACCTGCGCAACGCGATCAGCGTCAACTCCACCACTTTCCAGCTGGGCGGGCTGATCGGGCCGGCGCTTGCCGGGCTGCTGCTCACGGCTGTGGGCGCCGGCTGGGCTTTCGCCGCCAATGCGGTGGCCTGCTGCTCCACCGTGACCATGCTGCTGCTCCTCCGGAAGGACCAGCTGTTCGTCAGCGCGCCGGCCCCCAAGAAGAAAGGCATGCTGCGGGAGGGGCTGCGCTATGCGCTCAGCAAGCCCACCATTTACTGGCCGTGGCTGATGGCCGGGTTCATCGCCGTGTTCGCCATGAGCCTGCCGGTCCTGCTCGCAGCGTTCGCGGACCATGTGTTCGACGTCGGGGCCGGCGGCTACGGCCTGCTCAACGCGCTGGTGGCGCTCGGCGCGCTGGCCGGTGCCGTCGCCTCCACCCGCCGGCGGCAGCTGCGGCTCCGGTCCGTGGTGTTCTGCGCGGGAATGTACGGCCTCATGCTCTGCCTCGCGGCGTTGGCCCCGTCCATGCTGTGGTTCGGCGCCGTGATGGTCTTGTCCGGGTTCTGGTGCCTGATGTTCCTGACCGGGTCCAACCAGCTCGTCCAGATCAGTTCAAACATGGCTATCAGGGGCCGCGTGATGAGCCTCTACATTATGGTGCTGATCGGCGGCCAGGCCATCGGCGGACCCATGCTTGGCTGGATAGCCGAACACCTTGACCCGCACATTGCTCTCCTGGTCTCCGGCGGGGTGCCGGTCCTCGCGGCGGTGACGGTCGGCGTCGTACTTGGCCGGAAAGGTGCCCTGAAGCTCCGGGTGAACCTCAAGGACCGCCGCCACCCGGTGCGGATTGTCAGCCGGGTGGCCGCGGCCTAAGCCGGCAGGTGCGGGTACCCGGCCTGCCGCTGCTGGAACTCCAACACGTCCTTGTTCAGCACCACACCGTCGCGGATTTCGATGGCCCGGGCGATGGTTTCGCTCGAGTCCCACGCTTCCGGCCCGTCGGTGACGGCCTCCAAAAACGGCAGGAGCGCCTGGCTGATTTCCCACGTGGCGGAATTCCAGAGATAGGACGGGCTGTGGTCCACGGCGTAATAGTTGATGTGGTCACCCACGGTGAACATCGGCTCGGCGAAGGTAGTCGAACGCGCCCAGCTGAAGCCCATGCCCTCATCGCAGGAGACGTCCACGATCAGGCTGCCCGGGCTGAACGCAGCGAGGTCCTCGGTCCGCAGGTAGGTCAGCGGATTATTCGGATCCTGCAGCGTGCAGTTAACCACAATGTCGCTGTCGGCCAGGAACGGAGCCAGCGGAACCCGGCCCCGATCGGAGATCACTTGGCTCAGGAAGGGGGCCTCGGCGTCGTGATCAAACTGCACGATGTTGACCGAATGGATTGGTGCCCCCACGGCGGCGACTCCGCGGTTGGTCAGCACCTGGACGTCATGGATGCCGTGCGCGTTGAGTGCGGTCACGGCGCCGCGGGCAGTAGCCCCGAAACCGATGACCACGGCGTTGAGGCGGCGACCGTAGTCACCGGTTGAGCCCGTCAACGAGAGGGCGTGCAGCACCGAGCAGTACCCGGCGAGCTCATTGTTCTTGTGGAAAACGTGTAGGCCAAAACCGCCGTCGCTTGCCCAGTGGTTCATGGCCTCAAAAGCAATGAGGGTGAGCTTCTTGTCGATGGCCAGCTGGGTGATGGCCCGGTCCTGGACGCAGTGGGGCCAGCCCCAAAGGACCTGGCCATCGCGCAGCTCGGCAAGGTCTTCCGGCTGCGGTTTGGGCAGGAGCACGACGTCGGCCTCCGCCAGCAGCGCTTCTTTGGTGGCCATTTTGCCCACAAGGGTGGCGAGATGGTCATCCGAGACGCCAAAACGCTCACCATAGCCCTGCTCCAGGATGATGCGCTGGCGCTGTTCCGGGGCGATGCGTTCAAAATGCAATGGGTGGATGGGGAGACGGCGTTCGTCCGGTTTCCGGGATGACGCCAGGACGCCCAGGGTCAGCTGGCTCTGTTCGCCGCTCACTTCTTTTTGGCGGCCTTGGACGTGACGTCCAGGGAGCTGGAAGGCGCTGCGGCTGCCCTCTTATCGGCGCGCTTTTCCTTGATGGACTTGCCGGCTTTTTTGGATGCTGTTTGACGCGGGGACTTGTCAGCCATGATTGCTCCTGTAGCGGAACCGAAAGGGTTCCTGACTCCTGACGATACACGGGGGCACCTAACGGGCCTGGCGGAGCATGGCCGGGCGCGGCGGTGATTGTGCCTCGGCGTTCCCGGTGTGAAAATGACGCTGGGCCCTGCGCCGGGCGGGCCCGCGGAAGTACGGGAACAGCATCATGGGATCCATCACGATCGAAAGCACCGTCCTCGTCCCCTATGGACGGCAGGACGTCTACGCCTTCTGCGTCGACGAGGATGCCCGCGCCGCGGTACCCGGCCAGGAGGCGGTTTCTCTGCATTTCCGGGACCAGGTGCAGGACCGCTCATGGACCGAAACACACGAGAGCCGCACGGAAATCATCACCCGCTCCTGCGTGGTGTACCCGGTGGCGGACAGCACCCGCCTGACCGTAACCGCTGAAATCTCCCCGAAGGGACTCGGCAGGCTGCTTGCCGCGACCAAAGAAGGCGCCTACAGGAAACAGGAGGCTGCGCGGCTGGCGGCGCTGAAGAAGGCCGCGGAACGCGGGATCAGGAACGCGACGAACCCCCGGTAACAGGCGGATTTTTCGCAGTGGAGCGGCTGACGGGAATCGAACCCGCGTATCAAGCTTGGGAAGCTAGCGCTCTACCATTGAGCTACAGCCGCGTGGCCCCGAGTGCGCGGGGCAGAACTTAGCTTAGCGCAGATGCGGCGCCGTCCAGGCAACGCGGGCCACGTGACGGAGCGTGTCTGCGCCGGGACCGGCTGCGCGGCGTCATCCAGTAACTCTTCAATAACGTCCGGGCCCGTGGCTAGGTGCGGGACAAAACCAGTGGCTACTGTGAACCCGTTAGCTGCAGTGTCATGGGGGTGAGGCGGGCTACTACCACTGGCCTGACGCTAACCGAAGGATTCCCATGGCATTCGCAGAACACGAGGTACTCGTCCCGCGTGACGCCCTGGACGTATATGCCTTCCTGGTGGACGGCATGAACCTGCCAAAGTGGCGCACCGGAATCCGCAGCATCAGCCTGGCTTCCGGCGCGGCCCAGGCCAAGGGAGCCGTGTACCGGCAGACGGTGCTGGGCCGCTCCGGCTGGCCGGTTTCAGCCGACTTTGAGATTACGGAAGCCAGGCCCGGCGCCGAAGTGCGCTATCAGGTCATTGCCGGGCAAAACCGTCCCTCGGGCGGGTACTACCTCAGTACCGAACCGGCCGGAACGCGGGTCCGTTTCGCGCTCGAATGCCAGCCCAAGGGACTCCTGAGCCTGATGAACACCGGCATCCAGCGGGCCATGAAGGCTGAAGTTGTTCAGCTGGAGCGGCTTAAGGACTTGCTGGCTGTCGCGTCGGCCGCGTAAGCCCCGGCCTTACCCGTTACCCGCGCGAACCCGCCTGCGCGCCCCCTTACTGGGCCAGACGTTGGCCTGCCCAGCTGCCGCTGATGTTCGACGGCGACGCAAGGGTTCCGCCGGTCAGGTCCCAGTACTGCACCACGTCGTTTGCCCTGCGCAGTGCCACGCCGGTCGAGTTCAGGCCGGTGACATCGCGCAGCGGCCGGATGCCCGTCACGTCCGTCCAGCCGGTGGCCACGATGGTCCGGGCCTCGGCGCGGGGCGTGGGGGATCCGATTCCGCGGAAGAGCTGCACGGTGCCGTCGGACCTTCGCGCCAGGAGGTCCTGGAAGCCGTCCGCGTCGTAATCCACCATGGCCAGCCGCGTGGCCGAGACATTGCCGGCCATGAGGGTGCGGGAAAACATGTCTGCCGGGCCCACGTTGGGGTAGAGCCAGAGGTTGCCGGAAGCATCCAGGGCCGCGAGCTGGGGGAGCCGGTTGTTGGCGCACCAGCCGCCGACGGCGAGCGTCATGCTATTCCACCCGGACTTGCCGAGAGTGACCGCAGCGCCGAAGCCGCCCTCCGCGAGTCCTGGATGAAGCGTCAGCCGGCCGTCGTTCCACTGGGCGAGGATGTCATAGGTGCCGTTACGGTCCCAGTCGGTGACGAAGACTTCCTTGACGTTGCTAAAGAGGGAGCTGATGACCTTGGCCGGCCCGAAGGTCCTATTCCCTGTGGAGGGACGGTTGATGAGCTGGCCGCTGTCATTGACGGAGACGAGGTCGGCCGCGCTGGTGATGGCCGCGCTGCTCAGGTCCAGTGTGGGCGGCATGAGCTTGACGGAAGTATCGCACACAGTGGGCGTGGCTGGCGGGAACCCTGCGCTGCTGCCGCCGGGGGAATTGAGTGTGCCGGCCGGGAGGGTGGTGTATCCGAAGAAGTTCACCACGCCCCAGATCTTGTACGTGCTGTTTGTGTAGGAGATTCCGGCGCCCATGACGTTGAAGCGCGGGTCGAGCAGCATGGCATTGTGGCCGGGAGAGCCCTTCCACCATTCCACCAGCTGTGCGGCGTCGCGGTCCGTCCGGATGGCGATGACTTCACCGGCGCTGCTTGGGCTCATGGCACGCGGATCGAGCCAGAAATTGGCCCGGTGCTCAATCACTTCGCGGGAGGCGATGTTGTCCGACCAGTCCTGGGACAGGCCGGCCACCGTGGGGTGATACTTGACCGGGGCCAGACCGTTCGCCACGCGGTACTCGTTGATTTTAGTGAAGACAATCAGGATGGCGGCCGTGTTGCTGTCCGGTACCAGGGCCTCCGTGGCAAGGCGGCCGGGTGCGGGGGCTTCCGTTGCCAAGGCCTGCGGGGCGGGGACAGCGGACTTGTTCTGCGCGAGCTCTTCCTCGGGCGCCCACAGGGGCGGCACGGACGGAACGTCAGGTGCGGCGGCCTCGGACGTGGCGGCAGCGGGTGCCGCCACAGCTGTTTCGGCTGACGCTGGTGTCGGGTTTTGCACTCCCGCGGGCGCCGCCGCTGTGATCTCGGGTTCCACGGCGGGGGCGAGCAGCGTCCCGCTGCCGGTATCCGCACGGCGTGCGCTGCCGTCGTCGTTCGCTGCGCCCGCGGGACCCAGCTTGACCGTGCTGGGCCCGAAGGCACCGGCAGCCTCGGCAGGCTGCTGCGCCGGCGGGCCGGACTGCAGGCCGGCGGCGGGGGACATCAAGGCGAGGGCGCACAGCATGGCCACAACGGCGGGCGCCGCAAATTTTCTCAAACCAACCCCAGATCAGTTCATTTCAGTTGTACCAACCGGGAGACCTCCGGTGGCTGACATCCTGAGGCAACATTAGCCCCACTAGATGACTGCAACAACGTAAAAATGGGAACTGTGGACAACGCATGGTAGTTCGCATAGTAATTTGGGACAGTGCTGATCTCTGACCGCGACATTCGTGCCGAACTGGACTCCCAACGGATCGTCCTCGAACCCTTCGATCCCGCAATGGTCCAGCCCTCTTCGGTGGACGTGCGGATCGACCGTTTCTTCCGGCTTTTCGACAACCACAAGTACGCCCACATCGACCCCGCCGAGGAGCAGCCGGAGCTGACCCGCCTGGTGGAAGTGGACAGCGGCGAGCCCTTCATCCTGCACCCCGGCGAGTTTGTGCTCGGCTCCACCTACGAGACCGTCACGCTGCCGGACGACATTGCCGCCCGGCTCGAAGGCAAGTCCTCCCTCGGCCGGCTGGGCCTGCTGACCCACTCAACGGCCGGTTTCATCGACCCGGGATTTTCCGGACATGTGACCCTGGAGCTGTCCAACATGGCCACCCTGCCCATCAAGCTGTGGCCGGGGATGAAGATCGGCCAGCTGTGCTTTTTCCGGCTGACGTCGGCCGCCGAGCACCCGTACGGATCGGGCGAGTACGGCAACCGCTACCAGGGCCAGCGAGGTCCCACCGCCAGCCGAAGCCACCTGAACTTCCACCGCACCGAGATTTAGCGCGGGTTTCCGGGGCCCCGGCTTCGGTGGGCGGCGACTTCTCGGCGCTAACCTATGCGCGGGCGGGCTCGGAAGCCGGCCGGCTGAGGGCCTTGACCAGGGGCTCCACGTAACGGGCAGCCAGGGGTCCGACGATGGCCATCAGGAGGACGTAGGCCGTGGCAAGTGCGGCGAGGTCGTGGGGGACCACACCAGAGGCCACCGCCAGGCCGGCGATGACAATGCTGAACTCGCCGCGGGCTATCAGTGCTGCGCCTGCGCGGAAACGGCCGGGCCGGCCGACGCCTGCCCGCTTGGCCGCCCAGATCCCAGTGAGCATCTTGGTGGCGGCGGTGATGACGGCCAGGACCAGTGCCCAGCCGAGGACCGGAGGGATGGATGTCGGGTCCGTGTTGAGCCCGAACGCCACAAAGAAAATGGCGGCAAACAGGTCCCGCAGGGGTTCGAGAATCCGGGTGGCGCTGTGTGCGGTGGCCCCGGAGATGGCGATGCCGAGCATAAACGCGCCCACCGCCGCCGAGACCTGCATGGCCGATGCCACGCCTGCCACCAGGAGGGCGGCCCCGAGCAGGTTGAGCAGGAAGACCTCGGAGTTTTCGCTGTGCACGGCTTTGGACACATGGTGCCCGTGCCGCAGGGCCACCATCAGCACCATGGTGACAACGGCCAGGGAAATGCCCACGGTGGTCAGTCCGCCCAGGAAGCTCACGCCGGCGAGGGTGGCTGTGAGGATGGGCAGGTAGACGGCCATGGCCAGGTCCTCGAACACCAGGATGGAAAGCACCACGGGAGTTTCGCGGTTTCCGATCCGGCCGAGGTCGGTGATGACCTTCGCGGCAATCCCGGAGGAGGATATATACGTCACGCCGCCCATAACCATGGCGCCCACAGGGCCCCAGCCGAGCAAGATCGCAATTCCGGCACCCGGCACAAAATTCAGCACCAGGTCAAGAACACCGGCCTGCCAGGACCTGCGCAGACCGGTGAAAAGCTCGGCAGCCGTATATTCCAACCCAAGCATAAGCAGCAGCAGGATCACGCCGATTTCGCCGGAGAGATGTGCGAACTCGTGCATGCCGTCGAGCTTGACCACCCCGCCCGCGCCGAAGGCGAGCCCGCCCACGAGGTAAAGGGGTATGGGCGACATTCCGATCCGTCCGGCCAGCCTGGCCAACAGGCCAAGGCAGAACACAACGGCCCCCAGTTCAATGAGGGTCAGGGCCAGCGGGTCCATGGCGGTCAGCCGTTGCGGAGGATATCGGCCGCCGAATCGAGGCCTTGTTGCGTTCCCACTGCCACCAGCAAATCACCGGAATGAAGCACGACGTCGGGTCCCGGCGACGGGAGCACCTCGCCTTCGCGCATGATGGCCACGATCGAGACACCGCAACGGGTGCGGATGCAGGCCTTGCCCATGGGCTGGTTCTGGAACGGGGAATCCGGAGCAATGGAGAACTGCCGGGTCACAATCCCGGGCACGTCCCGGTGTTCCTCGGCCAGCTTCATGGCAAGGTACTGCCCGCCGAGGAGGTTGCCCAGGGTGGCAGCCTCATCCCCGGTCAGGGGAATGGAGGCCTGGCAGGTGTCGGGATCGTCCCAGGTGGAAACTATGAGTTCCGTCTGGCCTTCCCGCAGCTCCACGACGCCGATGCGGCGGCCGGAAGCGGTCATGAAATCCTTCCGCCGGCCCAGGCCGGGGAGGTCCGTTTCGTCCACGTTCATGGATTCAGCCTAGTCGCCGGATGCCCATTTCGGGTGTCCGCGCACCGCCCAAGAACGCAGGCGCGCAAACCGCCGCAGCCACCGGTAACGCTAAGAGGCCTGCTGACGCTACGAGGCCGGGACCCGGGCGATGGAGGTCTTGCTCGGCGGCTTCACCGGCAGCAGGACCAGCAGGCCGCCGAGCAGCACCACCATGATGCCCAGGATTCCCCAACGCTGGGCCTCGCCGGGTGCGACCAGCGGAGTGGCCAGGGCGATGCACAGAGTGAAGAGTGCGGGAGCCAGGAAGCTGACCGCTCGGCCGGTGGTTGCGTAGAGGCCGAACAGTTCGCCCGTCTCCCCGCTGGGTGCAAGCCGGGCCAGATACGCCCTCGAAGATGACTGTGCCGGGCCGACGAACAGGCAGAGGAACAGCCCGAACACCCAGAAGGTGGTGGTGCCGGCCCATGCTGAACCGAAGAACACGTAGCTGCCGTTGCCGAGGACCAGGATGGCCGTCCCGGCGATCAGCAGGCCCACGAGGGAGCCCATGATCACGGTCTTCGGCCCCACCCGGTCGTCCAGGAAACCGCCGATGACAGCGCCCACGGCCGCCACCACGTTGCCGAAGATGGCGAAGAAGATGACCTGGGGCAGCTCGAAACCGAAGGTGCCGGCAGCAATGATCCCGCCGAAGGTGAAGACGGCCGCGAGTCCGTCGCGGAAGACGGCACTGGCGAGGAGGAAGTAGATGGTGTGCGGGCTGGTGGCGTAGATCGCCTTGATCCGGCGGACCAGCAGGCCGTAGGAGGCCAGGAAACCCAGCTGCTTTGCCCGGGCAGGACGTGAAAGCTCCGGGACGGTGAACAGGACCGGAAGGGCAAAGATCAAGAACCATAAGGCGGAGAACACCGCCACAAGCCGGATATTGAGGCTGCCTTCCGTGGAGGCGCCGAACCAGGCGAAGCTCGGCTGCACAAAGAGCTGCAGCACCACCAGCAACGCCACGATGCCGCCGAGGTAACCCATGCCCCAGCCGAATCCGCTGACCCTGCCGATGTTCTTCGGGGTGGAGACCTGGGTGAGCATGGCGTTGTAGTTGACGCCGGCGAACTCAAAGAACACATTCCCCAGCGCAATCAGGGAGACGCCCAGCAACAGGAACTCGGGGCGGGGGAAGACGAAGAAACACAGCCCGGTCAGGACGGCGACGGCGATCGTGTTGACTCCCAGCCAGAGCTTGCGCCGCCCGCCGTTGTCCGAGCGCTGCCCGGTCACGGGAGCGAGCAGCGCAATGGCGAGCCCGGCAATGGCCAGGGCGCCGCCGAGGACAGCCGAGGCCTGGTCCTTGTCTCCGAAGGCATTGGAGGTGAGGTAAACGGTGAAGACAAACGTAGTCATCACCGCGTTGAAGGCCGCCGAGCCCCAGTCCCAGGCGGCCCAGGCGAGCACAGGGCCCTTGCCGGTGGCCCGGTTTCCGGATGCGAGTTCCGATGACGGCTGGGTGGCCTCAGGAGCGCTGGCGGTGTTCATACGCTGAATGGTATCCGCCCGTGGCGAACAGCGCGGGCATAATACGCCTGACACCCGCCAAAATCGAGCGGCGCGGGCCCCTCCCGGGGAAATCGGGCGGAACGGCTTGATAAACTGTGGCCACCGAACCTAACGATTGACCGCCTGCCCTAACTTTTTGTAAAACGAAACCCTGACGTTGCGGAGATACCAGTGATCACAGTCCTTGCCGTGCAGTTTACGGTGGCTGCTGTAGCGCCTCTCCTGTTCAGGATCTGGGGCCGCAACGCGTTCTATGCTTTGGCGGCCGTGCCCGCTGCGTCCTTTATCTGGCTGCTGTTCCAACACGGCACCGTGTATTCAGGCTCCGGGGAAGTCGCGGAGGTCATCCCGTGGGTCCCCGGGCTGCACCTGGAGTTCGCCTTCCGCATGGACCCGCTAGCCTGGGTGATGTCCCTCCTGGTCCTGGGCGTGGGCGCGCTGGTACTGGTCTACTGTGCACGGTATTTCAGCAAGAAGGACCAGGACCTGGGTGGCTTCGGAGCCCAGCTGCTCGCCTTCGCGGGTGCCATGTTCGGCCTGGTGGTGGCGGACGACCTTCTCCTGTTGTTCATCTTCTGGGAACTCACCACCATCCTGTCCTACCTGCTGATCGGCTTCGCGCGCACCAGGCTGGCCGCGCGGCGCTCCGCCCTGCAGGCGCTGATGGTCACCACCGCGGGCGGCCTCGCCATGCTGGTGGGCCTGATCATGCTGGGCTACAGCGCGGGAACGTACCGGATCTCGGCGATCATGGCGGAGGCGTCCACGCTGGTCACTGGACCTGACAGCGGCATCGTCGCCGCCGCCGTCGTACTTATCCTCGCGGGTGCCATCAGCAAATCCGCGCTGGTTCCCTTCCACTTCTGGCTGCCGGGGGCCATGGCGGCCCCCACCCCGGTGAGCGCCTACCTGCACGCCGCGGCGATGGTCAAAGCCGGCATCTACCTGGTGGCCAGGCTCGCGCCGGGATTTTCCGAGACCGCCTATTGGCAGTCCATTGTGCTGGGGCTTGGCCTGGCCACCATGCTGGTGGGCGGTTACCGGGCACTGCGCCAGACTGACATCAAGCTCATCCTCGCGTACGGCACCGTCAGCCAGCTCGGCTTCCTCACCATGGTGGTGGGGCTCGGGACGCCGGACGCCGCGCTCGCAGGCCTCGCAATGCTGCTGGCGCACGGCCTCTTCAAGGCCACCCTGTTCCTGGTGGTGGGCATCATCGACCACCAGTCCGGAACGCGTGACGTGCGCCAGCTGTCCGGCGTTTTCCGATCCTCCCGCGCGCTCGGCATCGTGGCCGGCATCGGCGCCGCGTCGATGGCCGGCGTTCCGCTGCTGGCAGGCTTCGTGGCCAAGGAATCCGTCCTGGAAGCGTTCGTCCACCACACCTCGGGCGGAGATGCCTGGAGCGTGGTGGTGCTCGCGGGCATCGTCCTGGGCTCGGTCCTCACCTTCGCCTACAGCGCCCGGTTCATGTGGGGGGCGTTCGCCCTCAAGGAAGGCGTTGAGGCCACCCCTTTTAAAGCCGTCCGCCCCTCCTTCCTGGCCGCGCCGGCCTTCCTCAGCCTCCTCACCATTGTTTATGGCCTGTGGCCCGCGCCCGTGGACGCATGGGTCCAGCCTTATGCGGCGCTGTTTGCGTCCACCGCGGCCGACGCCGGCACACCGGCCGAGCAGGCAGGGCACCTTGCGCTGTGGCACGGCTTCACCCCGGCGCTGGGGCTGACTGCGCTCACGTTCGCGCTGGGCCTGGCCATGCACTTTGGCCGGACCATGGTGGCGCGGGCCCAGTCCCGGGTGCCCGGCTGGATCGACGGCGACCGCTTCTACCAGCTCAGCATCGGTGCGCTGGACGACGCCGCCGTGTGGATCACGGGCCGCACGCAGCGTGGTTCGCTGTACTTCTACCTCTCCGTGATTCTCTCGATGGCGTTCGCGCTGCCGCTGACTGCCATGCTCGCGGCGGGCAAGCCGATTCCCGAGGACCTGTACTTCATCGACCCCTTCTCACCGCTCCAGCCGGTGGTGGGCGCCGCGATCGTGATCGGGGCGCTGGCGGCGGTCAAAGCCAACAGGCGGTTCCTTGCCGTGCTGATGGTGTCCGTGACCGGATACGGCATTGCCCTGATGTTCGCGCTCCAGGGCGCGCCAGACCTGGCCCTGACGCAGATGCTGGTGGAAACCATCGTCCTGGTGGCCTTTGTGCTGGCCATGCGCAGCCTCCCGGCCGAGCTCCGCGACCGGACCGGCGGCAGGTACCGGGTGGTCCGCGTGATTATCGGGGCCGCCTTCGGCGTCACCATGGTCTTCGCGGCCATCTACGCGATGGGTGCGCGGGTGGAGGCGCCGGTGTCCCTTGAGTTCCCGCAGCTGGCTTACGAGGGCGGCGGCGGACTGAACATCGTCAACGTGACGCTCGTGGATATCAGGGCCTGGGACACGTTCGGGGAGATTTCCGTCCTGGCCCTCGCCGCAACCGGCGTCGCGAGCCTGATCTTCGTTCGCGGACGCGGCGACCGGCTCCGGGTCTCGGCCAGCATTGCCGAGGGCAGCGTGGGACGGCACCCCGTAGCGGATCCCGGTTCGCGCGAGGCCGCCTCGCTGGCCATTAGCCGGAAGTTTGCCGCTTCGGCACGCGAGGCATGGATTGTGGCGGGCCGGACCCTGGCACCTGAACGGCGCTCCATCATCTTCGAAGTGGTCACGCGGCTGATGTTCCACTCCCTCATCATCTTCTCCCTCTACCTCCTCCTGGCCGGTCACAACCTGCCGGGCGGCGGTTTCGCAGGGGGCCTCACGGCGGGCCTTGCCCTGACCATCCGATACCTGGCCGGCGGCCGCTTCGAACTGCGGGAGGCAACTCCCGTGGGCGCCGGTACCCTCCTGGGGGTCGGGCTTGTGACAGCCGCCGCCTCCGGCGTGGTGCCGCTCCTGCTGGGCGGACAGGTTTTCCAGACCGCCATCATTGAACTCTGGCTGCCCGTGTTCGGCGACATCAAATTCGTCACCTCCACCATCTTCGACATCGGTGTGTACGTCGTGGTGGTGGGCCTGGTGCTGGACGTGCTCCGCAGCCTGGGTTCCGAGATCGACGAACACTTTGAAGAGCAGGCGCACGCACCCGCCGAAGAAGCCGTTGAAGCCGAAGAAGCTGCGGAGGAGGCCGCCGAAGGTGTGCTGGCCGGCGCGGCTCCCGCCGAACGGGGCGAACCCTCGGGCCTGTCCACCGAACCTACACTGAAGGGCCAAGGATGAGTGTCAACCTGACCCTGCTGATCGTGATGGGTGCGCTGTACGCGTGCGGCATCTACCTGATTCTGGAACGCAGCCTGACCCGGGTGCTCCTGGGGCTGATGATGCTGACCAACGCCACCAACCTGCTGATCCTCACCACGGGCGGTTATGCGGGCCTGGCACCGTTCTTCAACAAGGACACCGGCGCCACCGAGTACGCGGACCCCCTCCCGCAGGCCCTGATCCTGACCTCGATCGTGATTTCGTTTGCGGTGACGGCCTTTATGCTCGGCATCATCTACCGCACCTGGGTCCTTGCCCGCCAGGACGAGATCCAGGACGACATCGAAGACCTCCGGGTGGCCGAGACGCCCAGGTTCGACGCCGAGGACGACGCCGAGATCCCGGCCGAGACGTCCGAATTTCCCCTGACGATGCTCGGCAGCGACGGCAGCGGTATTACCAATCACGCGGACCGCGCCGAATCCGGGCACCACACGGAGCACATCGTGGCCGGCGCCAGGACGATTCCCGCCGTCGAGGCCGCCGCAGAGGAACAGCCCGGCTCACTGAACATCAACCCCGGCCCCGAAGGAGGTGTGAAGTGAACATCGCAAGCTTTGCCCCGCTCGCCGTCCTGCTCCCCATCTTCGGCGCAGCCCTGGCCTTCCTGCTGTTCCGGCACGCCCGGGCACAGCGCGCCGTGAGCATCGCGGTACTGTCCCTGACGCTCCTCCTCGAGTGCTCGCTTCTCGCATCCGTGTGGGAGGGCGGGACGGCCGCCGTGAACATCGGTGGCTGGCTGCCGCCCTGGGGCATCACCATGGTGGTGGACCAGTTCTCCTCCCTCATGCTGGTGGTGTCCTCTGCTGTCAGCCTCGCCGTGCTGATCTACGCCACCGGGCAGGGCATGGCCGACGGCGACCAGGACGCGCCGGTGTCGATCTTCCACCCCACGTTCCTGATCCTGGTGGCCGGCGTGTCCAACGCCTTCCTCTCCGGGGACCTGTTCAACCTGTACGTGGGCTTCGAGATCCTCCTGACCGCAAGCTACGTCCTGATGACGCTGGGCGGGACCGGTCCCCGTATCCGGGCCGGGGTCACCTATGTGGTGGTCTCCGTGGTGTCCTCCGTGCTGTTCCTGATCTCCATCGCGATGGTCTACGGGGCCACCGGGACCGTGAACATGGCCGACCTTGCCATCAAACTCGCGGGCCTGGATGAAGGAACCCAGACGCTGCTGCATGTGATGCTCCTGGTGGCCTTCGGGATCAAGGCGGCTGTGTTCCCGCTGTCGTTCTGGCTGCCTGACTCCTACCCCACCGCGCCGGCCCCCGTCACTGCAGTGTTCGCCGGCCTGCTGACCAAAGTGGGCGTGTATGCCATGGTCCGCACCGAGACCCTGCTGTTCCCCGGTGACAGCCTGAACACTCCGCTGATGGTGGCGGCGCTCCTGACCATGGTGGTGGGAATCCTCGGCGCCCTGGCCCAGAGCGACATCAAACGTCTGCTGTCCTTCACCCTGGTGAGCCACATCGGCTACATGGTGTTCGGGCTGGCGATGTCCTCCGTGGCCGGGCTGGCCGCTGCCGTGTTCTACGTGGCGCACCACATCACCATCCAGACCAGCCTCTTCCTCGTCACGGGCCTGATCGAACGCCGCGGCGGGAGTTCCTCCGTGGACCGGCTGGCGGGCCTGGCCAAGCTGTCTCCGCTCCTGGCGCTCCTGTTCTTTGTGCCGGCAATGAACCTGGCAGGCATCCCGCCGTTCTCCGGGTTCCTGGGCAAGGTGGGGCTAATCCAGGCCGGAATCGAACTGGGCACCCCGCTGGCGTACGCACTGGTGATCGGCGGAGTGGTCACCAGCCTCCTGACCCTCCTGGCAGTGGCCAGGGTGTGGAACCGTGCGTTCTGGCGGAAGCCCTCGGACGCCGAGCATCCCGACCCTGTCCTGCTGGCGGCGCCCGAGGAATCGGCCACCGGCCGCCGGGCCGGCCGCGAGAGCGTGACCCTGCTGCCCCGGACCATGGTGGGCTCAACCCTCGGCCTGGTGGTACTGGGCGTATCGCTCACCGTCTTCGCGGGGCCGCTGTTCAAGGTTGCGGACCAGGCCGCCCAGGAAATGCTGGACCGGTCCTCCTACATCCAGGCCGTGCTCGGTGAGGACACCGTGGTGCCGCCCCTGGCGCTCAAAGCGGGTGGTGGCGAATGACTCGCCGCCGGATTTCCCTGCGCCAGGAGCTTCCCCTGCTGGTGTGGCTGGTGATCGTCTGGGGTGCGCTGTGGCAGGACTTCAGTCCCGGCAACCTGCTCTTCGGCGCCCTGCTGGCCGTGCTGGTAGCCCGTATGTTCTATCTGCCGCCCGTGGAACTCAGCGGCCGCTTCAACATCCTCCATGCGGTGCCTTTCGCCCTGCGGTTCCTCGGCCGGGTGGCGGCAGCGAGCATCGAAGTCATGTACCTGGCCGCAGTCCGCGGACCCAAGGTGATCAACGCCGTCGTCGCTGTCCCGCTCCGGAGCCGTCAGGACCTGATTGTCACCGCAGTGGGACACGTGATCTCGCTGATCCCTGGTTCCCTCGTGGTGGAAGTGGACCGCTCAACATCCACCCTGTACCTGCATGCGCTCAACATCAGCACCCCCGAGGACGTGGAAAAGCTGCGCGAGGAAGTCCGCTCCATCGAAGCCGGCCTGATCCGCATCATGGGCAGCAGGGAAGAACTCGAAATAGTGCGGCAGGAGAACCCGGCATGATGCAGATTGTCCTGGCCGTCACGGCAGTCATCCTCTCACTGGCCGCCGCCGGTGCCATCATCCGCATCGCCCGCGGCCCCTCGCTGCTGGACCGGGTGCTGGCCTCCGACGTCCTGCTGGCCATCCTCGGCGCAGCGCTGTGTATCGACATGGCCGTCAACCGGCACCTGAACAACCTGATGCTGCTCGTGGCACTGTCGGTAGTCGGCTTTATCGGCTCCGTCACGGTGGCGCGCTTCGTGGCCGACCGACGGGAGCACACCCATGAATCCTGAAGCGAGCCTGGTGGATAACGTGATTGACACCGTGACGGCGGTGTTCCTGGTGGCGGGCGCCCTAATGTCCCTGGCGGCCGCCGTCGGACTTCTCCGCTTCCCCGACCTGCTGAGCCGCATGCACGCGGCCACCAAGCCGCAGGTGTTGGGCCTGTTCCTGCTCCTGGCGGCCGTCGGCCTGCAGATGCGGACGTGGTGGGTGTGGCCGGTGCTGCTGGTGGCGTGGATTTTCCAGTTGCTGACCGTGCCTGTGTCCGCGCACATGGTGGGCCGCTCCGGTTACCGCACCAAGCACATGCACCGCGAGCTGCTCAGCTCCGACGACCTGGAAGCCGTGGTCCAGAAGGCGGCCAAGTCCGCCCGCGACGGGGCCTCCGACAGCTGAGGGTTTCTTGTCCAGATAAATGCCGGTTTGGGGCCGCTTACCGACGGTTATCTGGACAAAAACCCGGCTAGACGATGTCCTGGGTCTTGGCGAAGCGCTCGATGGCCCGCTGCGTGCCGCGGTTGGCGAGAACCTGGATGATGGTGCTGACCGAGGCCGAGATCAGCGCGAAAGTCAGGGCCGAGCGGAGGCTGGTGGGGGTGTCCTCGTGCTTGCCTGTGGGCGGCTTGTTGCCGGTGGACTTCTCCCACACCGTGTTGACCAGCTTGGTGCCGACAAACCCGGCGCCGAGGCTGACTGCCGTGCCGAGCAGCTTGATGAGCAGGTTCATGGGTTGAACTCCTTCTGGGCGGATCGGGGACTGCCTTTAGCCTAACGCGATCGGGCCGCCGGCCAGCACAGCACCGGCACAACACAGACCACCTACGCCGCGCGCATGGACCCAAGGATCTCCCTGAGCGCCTCCACCACGAGATCGTGATCCTGCTGCTGGGGCAGGCCAGAAACCGTCACGGTGGCCACGGCACCCACACCGGCGACGTAGACCGGGAAGCACCCGCCGTGCGCCGCGTAGAACGACTCGTCATACCAGCCCTGGTCCTCGATCCGGCCACCCCGCAGCCGGGCCCGCAGACCCACCAGCATCGAGGGGATTTCGTACCGGGCGGCTGCGCGCTGCTTCATCCGGATCCACTGATCGTTGTTGGCGGTGGCACCTTCCAGCGCCGCATGGAACAGGACCTGGTCACCCTTGGAGATGTCGATGGCGATCGGCAGCCGGCGCGTTTTGCCCAACTCCACGAGCAGCAGCCCCAGGCTCAGCGAATCGTCCTTCGTGAACCGCGGGAACTGCAGTTCGCCGATCTCGGCGTCGATCCTGGCGATGAGTGCCTCGAGCGAACCCGGAGCCTGATTCTCGGTGGAATCGGGATCGAACGCTGTCATATGCGGGGAGTCGGCAGTCATGGCCCACAATCTACCGTGCCTGCGGTGTAAACTGGATCACGCCCATCAGGGCGGAATTATTTACGACAGGGGAGCGCCGCCGTCGGGCACTGCAGCGATGCAGCCGGTGGATGGGCGCTGAGAGTGCGGACAGCCGCAGACCCTCGAACCTGATCCGGTTAGTACCGGCGCAAGGGAGTCGAGCTTCTCAGAGTGTCCGGATCCGGGCGGCGCAGGCCGGGCCGAAACCGCGAATACTCTCCCCTCCTGTACCTCAGGAGGTTGACATGACAACAGTAAGCACCAAGAAGCCCAGTTATACCTGGCGCGTTGTGGACATCGTGGTGGCGGCCCTGATCGCCATCGCCGGCGGCGTCATCTTCTGGGCCTGGGACCAGGGCGCGGCGCTGGTCTCGGCGCCGATGAACGCCACTTACCCGCCCTTGACCGGCCTGATCGCCGGCGGCTGGATGATTCCGGCCGTCCTGGGCATGCTCATCATCCGCAAACCCGGCGCCGCGCTGTTCTGCGAAGCCGTTGCCGCCACCGGCGAGCTCATGATGGGTTCCCAGTACGGCACCACCGTGCTGATCTCCGGCATCCTGCAGGGCCTCGGCGCGGAACTGGTGTTCGCCGCCTTCGCCTACAAGAAGTTCAACCTGCCTACCGCCCTGCTCGCCGGCGCCGGGGCGGGGCTGTTCTGCGGCCTGAACGACTCCTTCCTTCCCTGGGGCTGGAACATTGCCTACGAGGCCGGCGATAAAGCCGCATACATCCTCTTCTGCGCCATCTCCGGTGCCGTGATTGCGGGCGGCGTGTCATGGGTGGCCACCCGCGGCCTCGCCAAAACCGGCGTGCTGAGCTCCTTCGCTTCCCGGAAGGCCTCCTCGGAGCCCGTCGTCAGCTGATGGCCGCTTCCGACGCCGGCGCTTCCGCCGTCCGCCCCGCCGCCGTGTCCGCCCGCGGCTGGGGCTGGCGGCATGCAGGCCGCACCGTTCCCGCCGTCCAGGGGCTTGACCTGGACATCGCACCGGGTGAGCGGGTGCTGCTCCTGGGGCCCTCCGGGGCCGGCAAATCAACGCTGCTGCACGCGCTCGCCGGGGTGCTGGGTGACCAGGGGGACGACTCCGACGAGACCGGCTCGCTCCTGATCGACGGCGTTGCGCCGCGAAGCCGGCGCGGCGCGGCCGGACTCATGCAGCAGGATCCTGAAACGCAGGTGGTCCTCTCCCGACTGGGTGACGACGTCGCATTTGGCGCCGAGAACCTGGCCGTGCCGCGCGAGGAAATCTGGCGGCGGGTGCGGGAAGCGCTCGACGACGTCGGGCTGCGCAGTGCCGGACGTCCGGGCGGTGCGGGCTCAGGCACCGGGGAGCCCGGTGCCGCGGGCCTCCCGCTGGACCACCCGACGTCGGCCCTGTCCGGCGGGCAAAAGCAGCGGCTGGCGCTGGCCGGCATCCTCGCCATGCGGCCCGGGCTGATCCTGCTGGACGAACCGACCGCCAACCTCGATCCCGCCGGTGTCCTCGAAGTCCGGGACGCCGTGGGCCGCTGCCTCGACAAGACCGGCGCCACCCTAGTGGTGGTGGAACACCGCGTGTCCGTCTGGAAGGACCTGGTGGACCGGATCGTGGTGCTGCAGCCGGGCTCAGCGTCCGGACCGGGCGGCGGTTCCGGTGCGCCCGGCAGCACCTCGGGCGTCCTTCTGGACGGGCCACCGGACCAGGTGCTCGAAGAGGCCCGCAGCATGCTGATCAAAGCCGGCGTGTGGGTACCCGGCTATGTTCCCGAAACCCGGCCCCGGACGGGCACGACTGCTGGTGGCGGCGACCTGCTGCTGGCCGCCGAGCAGGTCGCCGTCTCCCGCGAGCGGCCACGCCGCCGCGGGTTCCGCACCATCCCGCCGGTGCCCGTTCAGACGGGCATCACGGCCCAGGTGCGCGCCGGCCAGGCCCTGACCGTCACGGGTCCCAACGGCGCCGGAAAATCGACGTTTGCGCTGACTCTCGCCGGACTCCTGGCGCCGGTGGGCGGCAAGGTGTCCGCCGCCGTCGAACTTTCCCAAGGTGCCGGAATAGACCCCTATAAATGGAAAGCCAAACAGCTGATTTCCCGGATCGGCACCGTGTTCCAGGAACCCGAGCACCAGTTCGTCACCGGCCGGGTGCTGGATGAGTTGATGTTCGGTCCGCGTCACCTGGGCTACGGGGAGGAACGCGTGGACGAACTCCTGGAGCGGCTGCGCCTGACCCATCTGGTGGATGCGAACCCGTACACGCTGTCCGGCGGCGAGAAGCGGCGGCTGTCGGTGGCCACCGTCCTCGCCGCCCACCCGCGCGTCCTGGTGCTCGATGAACCCACTTTCGGCCAGGACGCCAACACGTGGGCCGAGCTGGCCTCCTTCCTCGCCGAACTGCTCGACGCCGGAACGTCCGTGGTCTCCGTGACCCACGACGAAGAATTCACCGCCGTCCTGGGCGGCACCGAGCTGCGCCTGGGCCCGGCCCTGCGTGGCGGCGCCCGCCAGGAAGCAGGCGCGGCATGAGGGACGCCCTGACGCTCAGTGGCAACCACGCCCTGCTCACGCGCGCCAACCCGCTGGCCAAATTCGGCGCCGTCTTCCTGATCACCCTGGTCCTGGCGCTCTCCATCGACTGGGTGTCCGCCTCCGTGGCGCTAGCCGCCGAACTGGCACTCTTCCCGCTCGCCGGGCTGACGCTGCGCCTGCTCTGGCAGCGCGGCTGGCCCCTCATCATCGCGGCAGCGGTGGGCGGCTGGAGCACGGCGATTGTCGCAGCGGACAGCGGCGCTGTACTCCTCGACGTCGGGATCTGGTCCATCAGCGAAGGTTCCCTTCAGCTGGGACTCGGGTTCATGCTCCGCGGCCTCGCCATAGCCCTGCCCGCGATCCTCCTGATGACCTGCACGGACCCCACAGACCTTGCCGACGCCCTCGCGCAGAAGGCCCGGCTCCCGCACCGGTTCGTGCTCGGCACCCTGGCGGCGATGCGGCTGGTGGGGCTGCTGGCCGAGGAATGGCAGACCATCGGCATGGCCCGGCGTGCCCGCGGCGTCGGCTCCCACGGCGGCCCGCTGCAACGGCTCCGTGCCACGCTTGGCCAGGGGTTCGGGCTGCTGGTCCAGGCGATCCGGCGGGCCTCCCGGCTGGCTGTCACGATGGAGGCGCGCGGGTTCGGTACCGGCCAGCGTACCTGGGCCCGGGAATCCACCTACTCGCTCCTGGACGCCTGGGTGGTCCTGGGCGGCGTGCTGATTGCTGCCGCGGCGGTGAGTGCCGCGGCAGGGATGGGGACCTGGAACTTCGTGTGGCGGTAGGCTTCGGGCTGGAGAGGCCTTGACCTGTCCGGTCGGCAAGATATCGCATGAAATGGGTATCGTTTCGCCGATTGTGTGTGTCCCGGCATAAAACGCTGCTCCAATAACTCATCCGTGATATTTTTTAGCCATGACTCAGGAAACTGCCGAGCACATTGCCGCCACGCTCAAGGACGCCCGGATAGAGAAGGGCTGGACGCAGGGCCAGTTGGCCGACGCGCTGGGGACCAGCCAAAGTGCCATCGCCCGGATGGAGCAGGGCAAGCAAAACCTCAGCCTCAAAATGATCCAACGGCTTGAAACGATCTTCGAGCGCAGCATCGTCAAGGTGGGCAAACCGCAGATGACCCACCTGCGGATAGAAGGCGGCCGCACCCTGTCCGGCGCCGTGGATGTCAACAGCAGCAAGAATGCCGGTGTGGCCCTGCTGTGCGCCAGCCTGATCAACCGCGGCACCACGGTGCTCCGCCGCCTTGCCCGGATCGAAGAAGTCAACCGCATCGTGGAAGTCCTGACCAGTATCGGAATGGAATGCACCTGGCTTAACGACACCGACCTCCAACTGCGCCGCCCGGAGGTCCTGGACCTGGCGGCGATGGACGTGGATGCGGCCCGCCGCACCCGCAGCGTCATCATGCTCCTGGGTCCGCTGTTGGACGAGAGCTCGGAGTACCGCCTCCCTTACGCCGGCGGCTGCGACCTGGGCACACGAACCGTGGAGCCGCACATGCAGGCGCTGCGCCAGTTCGGGCTGTCCGTGGAGGCCACGGCCGGCTTCTACACCGTCCAGGCGCCCGGGCCGGACACCCACAACCGCTCGTTCGTGCTGACCGAGCGCGGGGATACTGTGACCGAAAACGCCATCATGGCCGCAGCCCACCGCCGGGGCACCACCATCATCCGCAACGCCAGCCCCAACTATATGGTCCAGGACCTCTGTTTCTTCCTGGAGATGCTTGGTGTACAGATCGAAGGCGTGGGCACCACCACCCTGAAGATCACCGGGCAGCCGCGGGTGGACGCCGACATCGAATACTTCCCGTCCGAGGATCCGATTGAAGCGATGAGCCTGATCACCGCCGGCATCGTCACCAACTCGGAGGTGACCATCCGACGGGTACCCATCGAGTTCATGGAGATCGAACTGGCCACCTTGGAGCAGATGGGCCAGCAGCTGGAGATCTCGGGGGAGTACATGGCGCGCAACGGCCGCACCCGGCTGGTGGATGTGACCACAAAGCCCTCCGAGCTGCGGGCGCCGGAGGACAAGATCCACCCCATGCCGTTCCCCGGGCTGAACATCGACAACCTGCCGTTCTTCGCGGTCATCGCCGCCAACGCGCACGGCCAGACCATGATCCACGACTGGGTCTACGAAAACCGGGCCATCTACCTCACGGAGCTGAACCGGCTGGGCGCCCAGGTGCAGCTGCTGGACCCGCACCGGATCTACGTCAACGGCCCCACCAAGTGGCGCGCCGCCGAGGTGGGGTGCCCGCCTGCCCTCCGACCGGCCGCCTGCCTGCTGCTGGCCATGCTCGCTGCCCGGGGAGTCTCCGAGCTGCGCAACATCTACGTGATCGAACGGGGCTATGAGGACCTGGCCGAGCGGCTCAACACGATCGGCGCGAAGGTGGAGTACTTCCAGGACTAGGTGGGCCGGGGGTTTTCTAGGGGCCCGGTTGGGCTAGGGAATGGCCGGGCCGGGGTTGGGCTAGGAATGGCCGGACCGTGGGCTTTTGCACCATCATTCAGCCTTGCGGGGGTGCGGGCCGCGCCATCCCGCGCCCGCGGCCGTGTCCAAGCCGGATGATGGTGCAGAACCCGTCACGGGACGGCCCGGCCACACTCCAGGACGGCCCGGATTTCCCGCAACACCATGTCCGGGCTGTTCCAGATCTGTTCCGGGGCATAGTTCAGAACGGCGTGGCCCAGTGTCTGGGCAATGTTGGACCGGGTCATGTCCTTCCGCCAGGCCTCGCGCGAGCTTCCCGACGCAGCTGGCCAACTCGGGCCACACCGCACAGGGATCTCAGGTAATCCAAGGGGTCCATGGATCGAGCTAGCCACGGTTTTGGCCCGGGGTGGGCTGGCAAATGACGGTATGTGGACAACGCGGGCTGTGGGGGAAAGGTCGGCCGAGGGTTTCTGCGCCATGATTCCGCGGCGCGCGAGTCGGGGCCGCGCCATCCCGCGCCGGAGGTCAGGTCCACGCCGGATGATGGTGCAGAATCCCACACGGAGCGCCGGTAATCCCTCAGCCGGCCGCATCCCCACCCGAGTCGTTCCGGACCGGCCCCCGACGCACCAGGGCCGGTCATCCCTCAGTCGGCCGCATCCGTCACCCGGACCGGGCTGCCGCGGGCCCGCCCGGCTGGCGCACAATATAACCATGCGAACTTTCGGCGTCGAGGAAGAGCTCCTGATCGTTGATCCGGACTCGGGGCAGCCGCTTGCGCTGGCGGACGCCCTGCTCGCCGGGCACCGGCTCGCGGCGGACGACGCCCCGCCAGACCCTTACGCGGGCAGAACCCGGGACAAAACCGCGCCCGACGACGAAATGGGCCTGAGCGCCGAGCTGAAACTCGAGCAGATCGAGACCCAGACCCGGCCCTGCCTCGAGTACGCCGAGCTGCTCCCGCAGATCCGGGCAGGCCGCCTGCTCGCGGACCGGGCGGCACGCAAGTACGGCGCGCGGGTGGCTGCGCTGGCCACGTCCCCGTTCGGGCTGGCGAGCCACACCACCCCGGACCCGCGATATGCCCGGATGCTGGAGCGCTTTGGCCTGACCGCCCAGGAACAGCTGACCTGCGGCTTCCATGTCCATACGTCGATTGAGTCCAACGAGGAGGGCGTGGCTGTCCTGGACCGGATCCGGGACAAGCTGGCCGTCCTCACCGCCATGAGCGCCAACTCGCCGTTCTGGATGGG
This sequence comes from Pseudarthrobacter sulfonivorans, assembly GCF_024391045.1. GTDB lineage: Bacteria > Actinomycetota > Actinomycetes > Actinomycetales > Micrococcaceae > Arthrobacter > Arthrobacter sulfonivorans_B. The sequence continues at coordinate 87,791 of NZ_JANFCZ010000005.1, read as the reverse complement.
GCTGTCCACCGGTTTCGAAAGTTACCGGACCCAGGCCTGGAACCGGTGGCCCACCTCGGGTCCGTCAGCCATCTTCGGCACGTATTCCCAGTACCGGCGGGTGGTGGGACGCCTGCTGGACAGCGGGGTGATGCTGGACGAAGGCATGATCTACTTCGATGCCCGCCTGTCCCGGAACCATCCCACCATTGAAGTCCGCGTTGCCGATGTCTGCCTTCGTGCCGAGGATGCGGCCCTGATCGCCGTGCTGGTGCGGGCGCTGGTGGAGTCGGCCAGTCGGGAATGGCGGGAGGGCGTGGAGCCGGCGCCGGTGCCCACCGTGCTGCTGCGGATGGCGGCGTGGCAGGCATCCAGCAGCGGGCTGGGCGGTGAGTTGCTGGACTTCGGCACCTTCCGGCCGGCCCCCGCGGTGGCCGTGGTCCGTTCCCTGGTGGAGTATCTTGCGCCGGTGCTGGAGGAACAGGGCGAACTGTCCTTGGCCAGGCAGGGTGTGGAGGACATCATTTCCCGGGGCACCGGTTCCGCCGAACAGCGCCGCGTGCGTGACGCTGCGGTGGAGGGATCAGCGTCCGACGACGACGGGCTCGGGGCCGTGGTGTCCCACGCGGTGGGTGTCACTATGCGTGGCACTTCCGGGCTGTCCGAGGCGGACGAGGTTGCAGATTTGCTGCGCGTGCGCCAGGTCTAGTTCCCCGCCCCCGCCGCCGACTCAACCGCCGACGGCCAGCCGGATCCCCAATGTCAGCATCACCAGCGCCACGAAGCCATCGAGGATGCGCCAGGAGGAGGGCCGCGCAAAGAATGGGCGCAGGACGCGGGCACCGAAACCCAAAGCGCTGAACCACAGCACGCTTGCGGCAATGGCGCCGGCGCCGAACCACCACCGCAGCTCCTGCGCCTGCTGGTTGGCCACGGACCCCAGTAGCAGGACGGTGTCCAGGTAGACGTGCGGGTTCAGCCAGGTCAGGGCGAGCACGGTGCTGAGGGCGGCGCCGAGGCCGACGGCGGGCTGCCGGCCGGACGCCGTCAGGGCTCCGGGACGGAAAGCCCGGCGCGCCGCCATGACGCCGTAAGCCACGAGGAAAGCCGCGCCGGCGAACCGGACCACGTACACGATCACCGGATTCGCCTGCAGCAGTGCACCCACGCCGGCGATCCCGGCGGCGATGAGCACCGCGTCAGAGGCGCTGCAGACCCCAACGACGGCGGCCACGTGCTCGCCCCGGATACCCTGCCTCAGGACAAAGGCGTTCTGGCTGCCGATGGCCACAATGAGGGCGAGCCCGGTTCCGAAACCCAGCGCGGCGGGGCCCAGCAATCCTGTGAAGTCCATATGTTTCAACGTACGGCCCGGGCTAGCATTACTCCAGCTAAATATTGTTACTTGTATTAAGGAAAGCTAATGAAAGGGTTCCAGCTGGAACAGCTCAGGACCTTTGCCGCAGTGGTGGAGGAGGGCACCCTTGAGGCGGCGGCCCGCAGCCTGTACGTCACGTCGTCGGCCATTTCCCAGCGGCTGAAGGCGATGGAGGATGCGGCCGGCCGGATCCTGCTGCAGCGCACCAGCCCGGTCCGGCCGACCACCGCCGGCGAGGCAGTCCTGCGGTTCGCCCTGCAAGTCCGGCAGTTGGAGTGGGACACGCACCGGGAATTGGGCGGTCACCCCGCCGCGCCGAGCGCTCCCATCCCCCTGGTGGTGAACGCCGACTCGCTGTCCACCTGGTTCCTGCCTGCGCTGGCAAGCCTGCCGGCGGACCTCGGCGCTTGTTTCGAACTCCGGCGGGAGGACGAGCAGCATTCCACCCGGCAGTTGCGCTCGGGCGCGGTGATGGCGGCGGTAACAGCAACGCCGGAGCCGGTCCCCGGGTGCAGCGTGGAGCCGTTGGGTTCCCTGCGGTACCGGGCGGTGGCCAGCCCGGCCTATGTGCAGCGCTGGTGGCAGGAGGGTCCTGTACTGGTGGCCGGCAGTCGGTCGCCGGTGGTGGACTTCGACCGCAAGGATGATCTGCAGGCCGGGTTCTTCCGGACCATGACGGGCGCGGAGCTGACGGCACCCCGGCACTATGTGCCGTCGTCGGCCGAATTTGCCCAGGCCATCCTGCTGGGACTGGGCTGGGGGCTGCTGCCGGAGCAGCAGCTCCGGGGGGACCTCGCGGACGGGGGCCTCGTGGAGTTGGCGCCGGAGGACCCGGTGGACGTGGCCCTGTACTGGCAGCGGTGGAAGATTGACTCCCCGGTGCTCAACCAGCTGACGGACTCCGTGCGTCAGGCGGCATCCCGGGAGCTCCGGCGGCCAGGCAACTGACCGGGCGGGCCGGCGTCAGACCTGCTTCAGCGCCTGTTCGAGGTCTCCGATGAGGTCGTCCACGTCCTCGAGCCCGACAGACAGGCGCACCACGCCGTCGCTCAGCCCGATGGCGGCCCGTCCTTCCGGTCCCATGGCGCGGTGGGTGGTGGTGGCCGGGTGGGTGATGAGGGACTTGGCGTCGCCGAGGTTGTTGGAGATGTCGATGATCCGCAGCGCATCCAGCAGCGCAAAGGCGGCTTCCTTGCCCGAGCGGCCGCCCGTCGTCGCAAGTTCCAGCGTGAGCACGGTGCCGCCGGCCTTCATCTGCCTCGCCGCGAGCTCGTACTGCGGGTGCGACTTCAGCAGCGGGTACTTGACCCAGCTCACGGCCGGCTGCTGCTCGAGCCATTCGGCCAGCCGCAGCGCCGAGGCGGACGAGTGGTTCACGCGCAGGGCCATGGTCTCCAGGCCCTTCGTGAGGACCCAGGCGTTGAAGGATGACAGCGCCGGTCCGGTGTGGCGCATGAGCTGTTTGACCGGGCCGTTGATGAACTCCGCCGTCCCCAGGATGGCGCCGCCCATGACCCGGCCCTGGCCGTCAATGTGCTTGGTGCCGGAGTACACAATCACGTCCGCGCCGAACTGGCCGCAGCGCTGCAGCAGCGGAGTGGCAAAGACGTTGTCCACCACCACCGTGGCACCCGCGGCGTGCGCCAGGTCGCTGACCGCGGCGATGTCCACGATTTCCTGCATCGGGTTGGACGGCGATTCGAAAAACACGGCGGTGGTGGGCCGGGACAGGGCTTCGCGCCACTGGTCCAGGTCCGGGCCGTCCACAAACACCGTCTCAACGCCCCACCGCGGCAGGATTTCGTTGAGGATCACAAAGCAGGAGCCGAACAGCGAGCGCGCGGCAACCACCCGGTCACCGGCAGCCAGCAGGGCAGCCAGGGCAGTGAACACCGCTGACATGCCCGACGCCGTCGCGAAGCACGCCTCGGTGCCTTCGAGGAGCCGGAGGCGTTCCTGGAACGTGGCCACGGTGGGGTTGCCGTACCGGGAGTAGACAAACCGTTCGTCCTCACCGGTGAAGGCGCGTTCGGCCGCGGCGGCGGACTCGTAAACGAAGCCGGAGTTCAGGAAGATCGGCTCGGTGGTTTCCTGGAACTGCGTGCGGTCCAGCCCGCCGCGGACGGCCTGGGTGTCAGGGCTCCAGCCGGCGGCGTCATTGTTGAATGTCATTTAACGGCTTCCGAGGTTGGTGGGCAGGCCGCGGTTCTTCCAGCCGTTGACCGTGCGCTCGCCGTAGCGGTCGGGTTCGCCTTCGAAGCCTTCCAGCACGTTGTAGGACGTGAAGCCGGCCTGCGTTGCGGCGGTGGCGGCGGCGATGGAACGCTGGCCGGAGCGGCAGATAAAAAGCAGCTCGGCGGCTTCGGCCTCCGGCGCCTGCCGCGTGAGGTCGGTGATGAAATCGGGGTTCGGAATGCCGCCCGGGAAGGTCCACGGGATGAACAAGGGGTCAGTGCCCTTTTCGTTCGCGGACGCGGTCACCGGGATGCCGATGTGCGCCCATTCGCCCTCCGTACGGACGTCCACCAGGATGGCGCCCTGCTGCAGCCTGGTCCAGGCTTCCTGCGGCGTGAGGTCTCCGGCGTAGCTCATGCGTGGCCCTCGCCGTCGAACTCGAGATCCTCGCCCGCCTCGAGATCCTCCACGGCGGTGGCGACGGCGGCATCCGCGCTGGCGATCGCAGCCGGAAGGATAAGAGCCTGGGCGACGATCACGGCGGTGCCGTTGAACGTGGCGGCCGGGCTGCCGTGCAGGACATAGCCTTCGGCCAGGGCGGCGGAAATCCGCTCACAGAACGTCCTGTCGTCCGGGCCGGTGATGAGCCGGTACGACAGTTTTTCTTCAGGAACAGGTACGTCGGACACGACGGAACTCCTTCTTCACGCTTGCAGCTCGAATGGGTCGATATGCCGAGTATTCACCTGAGGCACCCCGCCGCGATAGGAGGGTTGCCGACCGGCCAGTCAGGGCTTGGCGCCGGTTCTCATTACTCCCGAAAAACGTAACACCCGGGCCGCCCGTCGGCACGGCCGCCGCCGTCATGTTCCGTAACCAACACGTGCTTCCATGCGCGGCAGCCGGGCATCAGAATCGGACCATGGGGGAGAACCGTTTGAGCCGTGGGTTGCGGCGCTTTGTGGCCGGAGTGCTGTGTGCCGTGTTTCTGACCGTGGCGCTCAGCAGCTGCCGGAACGTTTTCGCGCCGCCGCCGTGCATGCCGCCCGCGTTCAGCGTGGCGCCGTCGGAGGCGAAACCCGGCGATCAGGTCACGGTCAGCGCCCCGGACGCTGCCTGCGATGCACGTTATGGCGCGGGCGCCCAGGTCCAGGTGCAACTGCTGAATGCGGACGGCACCCCCGTTTTGGAAGAGCTCGCACCCATGACCGACGACGGCGGCTTCACTTTCGTGTTCACCGTCCCGGCGGGCATGTCCCCCGGGAAAGCCGGTGTCACCGCGTACCCGTATAACGTGGACTGGTGCGATGACACCGGAGTTAACAACCGGGCCGCTTCGGGGCAGCGGACCCTGATTAGGGCCTCCTGTGCCCAGCGCCTGGAGACGCTGGTGATCCTGGCGCCTTAAAGCGGGCCTGACCTGCGAAGACCGATAGAGTTTGGCGGGGGCACCGGCCACCGTCTCTGTAACAGCCGTCTGGGGGAAGGTCCAACACCAGCATGCGAACAGCCACCGCACTCAGGCGGGTGCCGCCGTCGGCCGTGCCCGGATTCCGGCGCCCTCTGCCAGCCGCACTCCTGGCGGCGCTGCTCCTCCTGTTGGGCCTGCTGCCCGCGGGCGCGGCCCGGGCGGCAGAGCCTGAACCGGCGAAGGGCAAGCCCCTGCTCGGGGCGGTCCTGGAGTGGGGCGAGGACTCGGCCCAGGGTTTTGCCGATCGGCTCGGGGCGGCACCGGCGCTCCTCGGACACGAGATCTCGCTGCCCGTGCGGCCCGGCGAGGAGCAGGACATCCGCGAGTACCTGGGCCAGGTCGCCGGGCAGGGTTCCCATGCCATGCTCACGGTGCGGCCTACCACGGCACTGGACCAGGTGGACCCGGCTGCCGCCAAGGCCTTCGCGGCCAAGGTTGGACAATTGGCGGGGTCCTTCAAAGGCACCCTCCTGATCCGCTTCGCCCCGGACATGAACTCAAGCTGGGTGGAATGGGGCCAGCAGCCGGACGCCTACAGGGCAGCATTCCGGAACGTCGCCGCTCAGTTCAAAGCAACGGACGACGCCGGCACCGTGATGGTGTGGCAGCCTTTCCTTGGGCGTGACTACCCGTTTGCGCGGCACCGGAACGCCCCGGCGCAGGGTTCTGAGGGTTTCGCCCTGCTGGACACGAACGGTGACGGACGCTGGGACGGGTCAGATGCCGCCTATGCACCGTACTATCCGGGCGACGATGCCGTGGAGTGGGTAGGGCTGACGGCGTACCACGATGACACCGGCGGCAACTCCGCCGTCAACACCCTCCCGGCCGGGGGCGAGCTGACCGCGATGCTGACCCAGTCCGGCAACGAGGATTTCTATGCCGCCTACGCCGCCGGGCGGAACAAGCCGATGCTGCTCCAGACGGCTGCGTTCTACAGCCCCGCCGCGGGCGGCGCCGCGGAAGCCGAGATCAAGGCGTCCTGGTGGGACCAAACCCTGGCCACGGCCACGTCAGCGGATTTTGCCCGGACGGCCGCCGTCGTCTGGGACGAACGGACCAGCACGCGGGACACAGGCGTGGTCAGCATTGACTGGCGGCTGACGGGCAACGGCGGCATTGCCGGCGCGGCGGGCAAGAGGCTGGCCGAGTCCGGCCTCACCACCGGCCCGGTGACGGCTGTCAGAGGGGGCCAGCAGGCAACGCCCGCCAATTCCCTGTCCGGGGCCGCGGCCTGGAGCGTGGCTGCGGCCATGCTCATCCTTTTGGTTGGCCTGTGGCAACTGCCGCGGCGGGTAGGTGCGGTGGCCGGCTGGGGGTACGGCCCGCCGTCCAAGCGGGATTCTCGCGTGGACTTCCTGCGCGGGGTGGCCATTGTTTTTGTGGTGGTCAACCACCTGGGCATGACCTCGCTGTTCCAGCTGTTCACCCAGGAGGCGGTGGGGTTCGTGTCCGGCGCGGAACTGTTCGTCCTGTTCTCCGGGCTGGTGGTGGGCATGGTCTATGGCCCCAGGGTCAGGGACGACTTCGGCAAGGTGGTGGACCTGACGTCCCGCCGTGCCGGCAAGCTGTACATGACGGCATTGGCCGTGCTGGTGGGCGTCTTCCTGCTCTCGCTGCTGCCGTTCTTCCAGACCGATGCGCTGACCACCTACGTGGACCAGGGAACCGGCGGGGCCGGGCACAACGCCGTCGGCCGTACCTACGACCTGTACGCCGGGATGGAAACCCTGCTGCAGTTCCCGGTCCCCGCCCAAATCCTGCCCGCCATCATCCTCCTGCAGTTCGGGCCCTGGCAATTCAACGTGATGGGCCTCTACGTTGTGTTGCTCCTCATCAGCCCCCTGGTCCTTGCGGCACTCAACCGGGGCAAGTGGCTGTGGGTCCTGGCCGCCACGCTGGGCCTGTACGCGGTGGGCGCCGTGACGCGGTTCCGTCTGCTGCCGTCCCAGTTTGAGGACTCCTTCCCGCTGCTGGTGTGGCAGGTGCTGTTTGTCCTCGGCCTTGTGGCAGGTTTCCACCGGCACCGCATCGTCGCCTGGCTGTCGGCACATCAGTGGGTGGTGGCAGCGTGTACGGTGCTCGCGGCCGTCTTCGCGTTCCTGTCCTGGTGCAATCCGTATCTGGCCAACAGTTTCGACCTGCGCCTGGCCGTCATCCCGGATGCTGCCTACCGGGTCATGTACGACACCTTCTTTGCCCGCACCTACCTGGATCCCGGCCGGCTGCTCAACGTCCTGGTCCTGGTGGTGGCCGCCTACGCGTTCCTGAGCGCGTACTGGAAACCGGTGGAACGCGGCCTCGGGTGGTTCCTGATCCCGCTCGGGCAGGCCACGCTCTATGTCTTCATCCTGCACGTTGTGCTGATCGCCGTGATCGCCAACATCCCGGCCCTGAAGCAGGCAGACCTCCTGCTCAACACGGCTGCCTACGCGGCGATCCTGGGCCTGCTGTGGCTGATGGTGAAAAAGCGGGTCCTGTTCGGAATCATTCCCACCTGAGCCGATACCCGGGCACCTGACCCGGCATCCGGCAAGGGTCCGCGTCAGGCCTTCAGGATTAGCGCCTCGCCCTGGCCGCCGCCGCCGCACAGCGCCACCACACCGGTGCCGCCGCCGCGGCGTTGCAGCGCCAGGGACTGGTGCAGCACCAGCCGGGTCCCGGAGGCGCCCACCGGGTGCCCCAGGGCGATGGCGCCGCCGTCGGCGTTGATCCGTTCGGCGTCGATTCCCAAGTCCTTGGCGGACTGCAGCACCACCGAGGCGAAGGCTTCGTTGACCTCGATAAGGTCCAGCTCCGCGACGGTCAGCCCCTCAAGCTTCAGGGCACGCTCGATGGCGCGGGACGGCTGGGAGTGCAGGGAACCGTCTGGTCCGGCGGTCTGCCCGTGGGCTCCGATTTCGGCGATCCAGCTGAGGCCGGCCGCTTCCGCTGCTGCCTTGCTGGCCACCACCACGGCGGCCGCGCCGTCGGAGAGCGGTGAGGAGGACCCTGCGGTGATGGTGGCTGAGTCCGCCGTGGAGAAGGCGGGCTTCAGGGCTGCGAGTGCCGCCGTCGTCGTGCCTGGCCGGATCCCTTCGTCAGCATCGATCACGACGGCGGGGCCGCGGCGCTGCGGCACTTCCACCGGAGCGATCTCCGCGGCCAGGATGCCGGCCGCCCGGGCGGCTTCCGCCCGCTGGTGGGAGCGGGCCGCGACGGTGTCCTGGTCCTCCCGGTTGATGCCGAGGCGGGCGTTCCCGGCGTCGGTGGCGGAGCCCATCAGTTCCCCGGTGCGGGGGTCCTGCAGGCCGTCGAAATTGAGCGAATCGAGCAGCGCCGTGTCGCCGATGGCCACGCCGCCGCGGAGCCTGGGCAGCAGGTGCGGAGCGTTGGTCATCGATTCCTGGCCCGCAGCCACAATGAAGTCGGCCTCGCCGGCACGGATCATCCGGGCGGCGTCGATCACGGCGGTCAGCCCCGACAGGCAGAGTTTGTTGATGGTCACGGTGGGCACGTCCCACCCGATGCCGGCGGCGAGGCTGGCCTGCCGGGCGGGTCCCTGGCCGGCGCCTGCCTGGATCACCTGGCCCACGATCACGGCCTGGATCTGCTCCGGAGCCACCCCGGTCCGTGCCAGGGCGCTGCGGATGGCGTGGGCGCCAAGTTCGCTTGAGGTCAGGCCGGAGAGGCCGCCGCGGAACCTGCCGAAGGGGGTGCGGGCCCCGCCCAGGATGACGGGGACGCGGGCATCGTTGCTCATGGAAGTGCGCCTACGGGTTGTTGAAGGACGGGTGGTTGAAAGACGGGTTATTCGAAGGAGGCGCGCCGGCGGTCCGCAGGCCGGGTGTTCCAGACGTCCGGCTTGTTGACCCGGAACCGGCGGCCGGTGAGGGCGCGCGGGGTCAGCCGGATGTAAAAGTTCTTGTCCCCGGGCTGCCACGGTTCCAGGTGGAGGGCGTCCACGGCGTCCTTCTCAGCCTGGTCTTCGATCAACTCCGTGTCGCCGCGCACCACCACGCTCCAGGCCTGCTCGGTGCCGGGATCGTAGCCATCGATTTCAAGCGCCGCGGGCCGCTCCGACGCCGCGCTCCACAGCTTCGTGCCGCCGGCGCTGCGGAAGGCGATGGTCCTGCGCTGCAGGATGTAGTTGACCGGGAAGATCTCCGGATGGCCGTCCACCACCAGGGCCAGGCGCCCCACGATCTCGTCGGCGAGCAGTTCCCAGCATTCGTCAAAGGTCAGTTTGATGATCGGATCCGTGTGCGAGTTCATGGACCAAACCTTACGGATGATCCTGCCGTTTCAACAGGCCTTCGACGCCGAGGCCCTGGACGAGGGCATCCAGGACGGGCAGCTGGCCCTTGACGAGCTTGTCGCGTGCATCGGCCTCGGTGACCCACCGGGCGTCGTCGATTTCGGGGAACTCCCGGACCGTCCCGGAACCCCTCGGCCATTCGAGCGGGAAGGTGTTGCTGACAATCTCTTCCGGCTGGAAATCGGCGGCCGCCGCGGTGAACACCGTGATGCGCTTCCCGGACGGCTGGCGGAATTCGCCGAGCAGGGCATAGTCAGCGGCCGGCGGCGGGGTGCCGATCTCCTCAGTGAACTCGCGGCGGGCTGCGGCCAGCGGGTCCTCGTCCGCCTGGTACTCGCCCTTGGGAAGCGACCAGGAATGCGACTTTTTGCCGGCCCAGAAAGGCCCGCCCATGTGCCCAATCCAGAGTTCCAGCCCGCCTCCCGGGCCGTGCCGGTACAGCAGGATGCCCGCGCTGCGCACCGTCATGGGACCTACTGGATTCCTGCGTACAGTGCGCTCAGTTCGGCCGTCAGCTGCTTTTGCAGGGCCGGCGTGCCGATTTCCTTGCCGTCTATGTGGTTCACGGGCGCCAGCAGGCGGATGCTGGAAATCAGCCACACGGCGTCAGCGTCCAGGAGGTCCTGCGGTTCCAGCGGACCGTACCCCAGTTCCCAACCGGCCGCCTTCGCGGCCCTGAAAAGTGCGTTCTGGGACGTGCCGGCGAGGATCCCGGTGTCCAGCTGGGGCGTGATCAGCCGGCGGACGGTGCGGATGCCGCCGGCGCCGTCGTCGGATGTTTCCACGTGTGCCAGCAGGACGGTGGAGGTGGGCCCTTCCAGGACCCGGCCGTCGGCGGACAGGAAGATCACGTCGTCGGCGCCCTGTTTGTGCGCGTGCCGCAGCGCGGCCATGTTCACCGCATACGAAAGGGTTTTGGCACCGAGCAGCAGCCAGGGGGCGCGGTCCGCAACATCGCTGTCGTAGCCTCGGTCCAGGAGGATGACGTCGATGCCGGCCTCGCGCTGGCGGCGGCCGAGGGCACCTACGGGGGATACCTGCACCCAGCAGGTGGGGGAGTCGGCGCCTTCCGGGCCCCGTGTTGCCACGAGTTTGACCACCACCTCATCCTCTTCCGGCGACGCCGAGGGGTGCTGGCCGCGGTGCTCCGCGACGCCGGTGGCGATGGCGGCGCGCCACTGCTCCTGCGCCGGAATAACGAGGTCAAGGGCCTCGGCTGACCCGCCCAGCCGGTCCAGGTGGGCCTGCAGTTTCCGCACGATTCCGCCCACGGCCAGCATGGATTCGAACACGCCGTCACCGCGCGTGGCACCCTGGTCCGTGGCCATCAGCTGGGGCTGCGAGGCGTCGGCCAGGCGGCCTTCCGGGTAGTCGGGGTCAAGGAAAACGAGCACCACGGGCGCAGGAGAGGTCATGGCTCCAGCTTAGTCGGGCCCGGCGCGGCTAAGCTTTGGTCATTGCCCGGCCGGAATCCGTCCGCCGGTGCGCACACCCCGGGGGTATTTCCAGTGTTGTGGCCGATTTCGCTTGCCGGTACTGCGCCGACGTGGCTTGTGGTGCTTCTGAGCATTGCGGATCTGGTGATCAGGGTCCTGGCCGTGGGCATCATTCCCGGCAACAGGCGCCCCACCACGGCCATGGCCTGGCTGTTGGGGATCTTCTTCATCCCGTTCCTCGGCCTGGTTCTGTTCCTTCTTTTCGGGAACTTCAAGCTCTCCAGCCGGCGCCGGAAGCAGCAGGAGATTGTCAACACGAGGGTGCGGTCCGGCATCTCGGCGCTTGCCGACGTCGAAAGTGACTATCCGGGCCCGGACTGGGTCAAGTCCGCGGGTGAACTGAACCGCCGGCTGGGTTCCCTGCCGATGGTGGACGGCAACTCCGTGGACCTGATCCCCGGTTATCCGGACTCCATCCTTGCCATGACTGAGGCCGTCCGCGGCGCCAGGAAATTCGTCAACGCCGAGTTCTACATCATGAGCACGGACCATGTCACCAACGACCTCCTGACGGCGATGGAAGAGGCAGCCGAACGCGGCGTGGAAGTGCGGGTGCTGTTCGACCACATCGGCACCCTCCGGATCAAGGGCTACCGCAACCTCCTGACCCGGCTCAAGGCAAGCAAAATCCAATGGCGTCGGATGCTGCCGCTGCTGCCTACCCAGGGCCAGTGGCGCCGTCCGGACCTCAGGAACCACCGCAAGATCATGGTGGTGGACGGCGAAATCGCCTTCACCGGTTCGCAGAACCTGATTGAGCCGTCCTACAACAACCCGAAGCACCGCAAAGCCGGCCGCGAATGGGTGGAACTGATGGCGCGCCTGCGCGGGCCCATCGTCACCACCTTGAACGTGGTTTTTGCCACCGACTGGCTCAGCGAGACCGACGAAAATCTCGAACACCAGCTGCAGCTCCCGGCCAACCCGGAACCCGGCAACGTCACTGCCCAGGTAGTGCCCAGCGGGCCCGGGTTCATCACGGAAAACAACCTGCGCCTCTTCACCACCCTGATCTACTCGGCCCAGCACCGGATTTCCATCTGCAGCCCGTACTTCGTCCCCGACGACTCGCTGCTCTACGCCATTACCACCGCGGCCCAGCGGGGCGTGGACGTGGAGCTGTTCGTTTCGGAAAAGGGCGACCAGTTCCTGGTCCACCATGCCCAGCGCTCCTACTACGAGGCGCTGCTGGAAGCCGGCGTCCGGATCTACCTCTACAAAGCCCCGTTTGTGCTCCACGCCAAGCACTTCACCATCGACGACGAAGTTGCCGTCCTCGGCTCCAGCAACATGGACATGCGCTCCTTCTCCTTGAACATGGAGGTCTCGGTGATGCTGCTCGGCGCGGACATCGTGAAGAGCATGCGCGCGGTGGAAGACACGTACCGGGACATTTCCACGGAGCTCCTGCTTGAAAGCTGGGTGAACCGGCCCCTCGCTGCCCGCTACATCGACAACGTGGCGCGGCTGACGGCCACCGTCCAGTAACTCCGCGGGTTCGCGGTCTATCGGTCCGGGAACTCCGCGCCGAGTGTGGAAAGCACGCCGTACGCCTTTACCCGGATTTCGTCGTACTCCTCATCCGGTACTGAGTCGGCGGTGATGGCGCCGCCGACGCCGAGGGTCAGTTCCGCCGTTGCGGCCCCGTGGCTGCCGTTCCCGTCCGGGCCGTTCGCGGTGTAGGTGACGAGCGTGCGGATGGCTACCGCCAAATCCGTGGCTCCGTTCAGCGAGAAATAGCCGATGGCGCCCGAGTACAACCCGCGCGGGCCGTCCTCCAGCCGGTCCAGGATGGCCATGGTGCTGATTTTCGGCGCGCCGGTCATGGACCCGGCCGGGAAGCACGCAGCCACGGCTTCCGCGCGCGGCGAGCCCGGCATCAGCCGGGCGTCGATGGTGCTCACCATCTGGTGGACCGTGGCGTAGCTTTCGATCTCGCACAGCCGGCTGACCGTCACGGATCCGGGCTCGGCGAAGTGGCTAAGGTCATTCCGCAGCAGGTCCACGATCATGATGTTCTCCGCGCGGTCCTTCAGCGATGACGCCAAATCCTCCCGCAGGGCCCTGTCCCGCTCCGGATCAGTACCCCGGCGGCGGGTGCCCTTGATGGGTTCGGCGCGCATGCCGCCGTCGGACGTGATACGCAGGAACCGCTCCGGCGAGGTGCTTGCCACGGCCAGGCCGCCAAAGCGCAGGTAGCTGGCGAACGGTGCCGGGTTCCTCCGTCGCAGGGCCAGGTAGGTGGGCCACGGGTCCGCCGCGCCGGCCGGCAGCGTGGCCGTGAGCGTGGTGGTGAGGCAGACCTCATACGAGTTCCCCTCATGGATCTCGTGTTGTGCGGCCGCGATTTTCTGTTTGTAGGACTCTTCGGTGTCGCGGCTGGTGAAAACGGGACCGCGGGGAGGCGCGATGCCGGAGCTGCCGCCGGCTTGGGTAGCCGGGGCGGCGGTTGCGTTCACTGCGCTTGCGTTGACGGCGGTTGCGCTGCTGCCGCCGTTTGCGTTGGCGGCGCTGCGTGCGGCGGCCAGCCAACTGTCCGCGTCGGGCGCATCCAAAGCCAGGAGCCAGACCGTCCCCTCGACATGGTCCACCACGACGGCCCGGCCGGCGAAAATCAGCGCCGCATCGGGGGTGGGTGACGCCAGGTCCGAGCCGCCGGTTTCACGCTTGAGCTCATAGCCCAGGCAGCCCACCCAGCCCAGGGTGAAGTCGCCGGGATAGGCGTCGGGGGTGCGAACGGCCCTGCGTCCCCAGACGGTGTCTAGCCAGCGGAAGAACGGTCCCGGCACACGGACTGTTGCTGATCCGGCGGTGACCACGCTTTCGCCGGAGCGGTGCGTGACCGACTGGCCGTAGGTTCCGGCGTCGTCCGCGAGGATGCTGAAGCGGCTGCGGGCGGCGGCGGGTGACTGTTGCGCCGGACTCCCGGCAGCCGGGAGACCAGTTCCCGGAAGACCATCCTCCGGGGCGGCCGGCTCCGGGGCAGCGGGGGCGTTGGAGGAGTCCAGCCAGGCGGCGTTCACGGAAGTTCCGTACAGCGTCGCGAAGAGGGCTGCGGTGTCCGGCCGGCCCTCCAGGCGCTCCGCCCGTAGCTTCAGGCCGCGGCGGGCGGCAAGTTCGGGAACCATGACCGGTGCCAGTGCAGGGAGGTAGGAGAGTGCCTGGAGGACGTCCGCCGGGGCCGATCCGTCAGCATGATTCAGCACTCGGATGTCGGCATGTCCCGGGACATCGTCGTCGGCGAGCCAGTCATCTTCCTGCGCCGCCCATTGTTCCCAGAACGGCTCATAAGTGCCGCCATCACGGTCCAGCGCGCGCTTCCGGCGGACATCGTCCGGTGAATCCGCCCATACCACGGCGCTGAGCAGAGGCCGTGCTTCAGCCGCGGCGGCACCGACGCCCTCGATGATCACGATTTCCGCGGGGAGGGTGGTGCGGGTCTCGCCGTCGTAGTGGTTTGCCCAGTCCCAGCTGGTCCAGGTGGCTGCTTCGCCGCCGCTCAGCGGTGTCAGGACGGTCGAAACGTAGCGCTCGATGCCGGCCGTGAGGCCGTTCCAGCCCGGGTAAATGTCCTCAAGATGGAACAGGGAGACCTTGTGGTGGTTCCGCAGCCGCGCAGCCAGTTCGATAGCCAGCGTGGTCTTGCCTGCTCCGGAACGCCCGTCAATGGCGATGATCACGGGTGCGGGGGTCATGAAAGTAGAGCGTACCTGCTGTGGTGTCGCTTGCTGCATGGGCTAGTGGATCACGGCGAGGAGAACGCCGACTGCGACAAAGAGGACCCCGAATATGCGGCTCAGGACCTTCTGTCCGTGGGCGTTGTGGGTGAAACGCTGGAAGGACTTGGCGGCCAGCGCAAAGAAGAACCACATGACCATGATGTCGATGACCACCACGGTGGTGGTGAGTACCGCGTACTGGGGCAGGAGCGGCTGTTCCGGGCGGATGAACTGCGGCATGAAGGCGAGGAAGAAAACGATGGCCTTGGGGTTGAGGAGGTTGACCCACAGGCCGCGACGGAACATGGACCACCCCGGCTCGTTCCGAAGTGCGGCCGCCTGTTCCTGGTCCAGGTCCGGTTTGCTGAGAAACTGACGGATGCCCAGGTACACAAGGTAGGCGGCGCCGGCGTAGCGGATCACGTTGAAGGCCACCGGTGAGCTGGCCACCAGCACGCCGACCCCAAGGGCCACGATGATCACATGGACCACCAAGGCCGCCTGCTGGCCCAGGATCCCCCAAATGGAGCGGCGGAACCCGGACGTCAGGGAGTTGCTCATGGTGTTGATGGCACCGGCCCCCGGGGTGAAGCTGATCAGGACGCCGGCGCCCGCAAGCGCGAGCCAAAGGGAGAATTGCACCTCCCAAGTTTAGGGCGGTTCAGTCGTAGCCCCGGTAGCTCGAATGCACCCAGTGGCTCATGGTGCACGGAAGGTCATCGCCCAGCGGGTATTGGTCGAAGTACATGTGCGGCCCGTCGCACATGTATCCCGTCTCATCAATGCCAAGGTGTCCGATCATCCGGAAGCCGCGTTGATCCGCCAACACTTTCAGGCCGGCGGCCTCCTGGATGATCGGCACTTCCCACGGCGGGCAGTGCTCCGCCCAGATCCCGGCATGGGCAATCGCAAAATACCGGATCCGTTGTGACTCCAACTCATCCAGAACCGCGTCGAACTCCGGCTCCAGCTTTCCCGTGAAGTGGTCGGATGCCACCGTGATGCTCTCCAGCTGCATTTCTGCATCCAGCCCGATCACCACCAGCCGGGGGAGCAGTTTGTCTTCCTGGATTATGAACGGCCGTGCGAGTAGTTCAAGGTCAAAGCCTGCTTGAATGATCATGATCCGACGCTATTCGGGCGCAATGGTGCGTGTCAGCGTGGAATATCCGTATGTGGAAAAGTCAGGCGGTGGACCAAAAGGTACGCGGAGCTCACGCCCGCGCGATGACCTCGCCGTTGGGAATGAGGAACCAGCCGTCGTCGGTGGATCCCCAGCGGTGCCAGCCCGCAGAGATCCGGGCAAGGTCGGCCGCGTTGGCGAAACCGTACTCCAGGGCCTGGTCCGCAAACGCAGAGTGCAGCACCCGCTCGCCCCATACACGCGCCTGCCATCTCCGCTGCTGGCCGGTGGCGTAGAGCCAGTTGCTGCTGGTGGGCGCCACGTCGGTGAAGCCGGCGGATTGGGCCCAGGAGACCAGGCGGCGTCCGGCGTCGGGCTCGGCGCCGTTACGGCGGGCGATCTGCTGGTAAAGCTCCATCCACTCGTCGAGTTCCGGCAGTGACGGGTACCAGCTCATGCCGTGGAAGTCGGCGTCGCGCACGGCCACAATGCCGCCGGGCTTCGCCACGCGGCGCATCTCCCGCAGTGCCTCCACCGGGTCGGTCAGGTGCTGCAGGACCTGGTGGGCATGGACGACGTCGAACGTCTCATCTTCGAAGTCGAGGTCATAGATATTGCCCGCGACGAACTCAGCATTGGTGACGCCGCGTTCAGCGGCGAGCGCCGTTGCCTGCGCGATGATGTCCGGCGAGCGGTCCAGGCCGGTCACCTTTCCCGGGGAAACCAGCGCGGCGAAATCGCACGTGATGCTCCCGGGTCCGCAGCCGACGTCGAGCACGGATGTCCCGGGGGTGAGGTGCAGGATGACGAAGGCCGCGGAATTTTCCGCGGTCCTGGAAGCGTGGGCGCGGACCACGGACTCGTGGTGGCCGTGCGTATACACATCGTCGTCTTCAGGCTGCTGCGCACTCATAACCAAACGCTACCGCCGCCGTTGCAGGAATGGGAGGAACCGCCGTCGTGGGTTCCGCCCAACTGGGTGGCAGCACAAGTGGGTATGAGGGCCCAAAACGACATGTACCGCTACCTACTTGGGCGGGCGGGACTCAGCAGCGGCCGAGGCTCCGGGGTTGGCAGGAGAGCCGGGGGTGGCCGGGACGTCGCCGGACGCTTCCTGGCGGGCGGCGACGGTGGCATCCACCATGGCGGTCATAAACCGGGTCACCAGTTCCAGTTCCTCGGGGGAGAAGGCAGCGATGGCCGCCCCCATATGGCGGGACAGCGGCAGGAACATGGCGCCGCCGTCCTGGAAGGCCTTGGGCGTCATGCGGAGCTGGACCTGCCGCCGGTCCGACGCGTGCCGTTCGCGGACCACGTGGCCGGAGTTGTCCAGCCGGTCGATGAGGGCAGTGGTGGCCGGGGAGCTGAGGTGCAGTTCCTTCCGCAGGACGCCGGGCGTGACCACAAGGCCCTTGGCGGTGTGGCGCATGATGACAGCCAGGGCATTCAGATCGGTTCGGTGCATGTCATTGCGCTCGCCGGCGGAGTCCGCATACCGGTTGGCCTCAAGCGTGAATTCCTGCAGCAGCCGGATGAGGGACTGCGGTGCGGAGTCGGGTGGCCCCTGGAAGGGTTCTCCTGCCATGTATGTCCCTCCTCTGCCTGCGGCCGCGGTGCTGATGGCGGCACCTCGCGGTGCCTTGACGGATCTTACTGCAGCAACGCCCTCCGGGGCCCTTCCACGGGGACGATGGAGGAAATTGCACGACAGCCACTTATCTCTATGGTGGAGATACTCTATGATGGAATCAATTGTACGCCTCCGCTCCCCGGTCAAGAAGGAATCATGAAAACCAGTCCCCAACACAGCGCGCGGGTTCCGTTCTGGCTCCGCTGGCTCATCCCGGTCCTCCTGGTGCTCACGTGGCTGGCAGTCGCCGGCATTGGCGGACCCACGTTCGGACGCCTCAGTGAGGTCTCCTCGAATGACCAGGCCTCGTTCCTGCCCGCAAGTGCCGAAGCCACGGCGGCGCAGGAATGGCAGGCAAAGTTCCGGGACTCCAATGAAGTGCCTGCCGTCATCGTGATTGAGAATGCTGAGGCCTTCACCCGGGCCCAGCTGGGCGAGGCCGCCGGCCTGAAAGCCGACCTGGAAGCCCTCAAGCTCGGCAGCACCGTGATCGGCCCCATCCCCTCCGAGGACGGGAAAGCTGTCCAGTTCATCGCCCCGATCCGTTCATCCGGTGAGCTGAAGGAAGCGGTCAAGGAACTGCGGGCCACCGTTGCCGACGCCGCCCCGCAGGGCATGCAGACGTTCGTGACCGGACCTGCTGGCCTGGCCGCGGACCTCACCAGCGCGTTCGCAGGGATTGACGGCATCCTGCTGCTGGTGGCACTCGGTGCTGTCTTTGTCATCCTCCTGATCGTCTACCGCTCCCTGCTCCTGCCCATCGCGGTCCTGCTGACGTCCGTCTTCGCACTGTGCGCCGCCATCCTGCTGGTGTTCGGAATGGCCAAACTCGGCTGGATCCAGCTGAACGGACAGAGCCAGGGCATCCTGTCCATCCTGGTGATCGGCGCGGCCACGGACTATGCGCTGCTGTACGTGGCGCGGTTCCGCGAAGCCCTGACCCACACCCACAACCGGACCGCGGCGGTGTTGACGGCGTGGAAGGCGTCCGTGGAACCGATCGTGGCTTCCGGCGCCACCGTCATCATTGCTCTCCTCTGCCTGCTGTTTTCCGATCTGAACTCCAACAAGGGCCTGGGCCCGGTGGCCGCCGCGGGCATCCTCTGCTCGCTGTTCGCGGCGCTGACCCTGCTGCCGGCGCTGATGGCACTCCTGGGCCGGGCCGCGTTCTGGCCGTTCCGCCCCAAGCTGGTCCCGGACCACCAGCGCGAACCGGAGCTGGTGACCGGCCTGGAGGGGCAGAAGGGTCTCTGGCGTGCCACCGGTTCGCTGGTCTCCCGACGCCCGCGCACCGTGTGGATCGCCTCGGTCCTCCTGCTGCTGGTGGCCTCGACGGGCATCCTGCAGCTGAAGGCCAACGGCGTGCCGCAGACGGATGTCATCCTCACAGCGTCCAACGCCGTGGACGGCCAGGACGCGCTGGCGCGCCATTTCGACGCCGGCAGCGGCAGCCCCGCCGTCGTGGTTGCGGATGAAGGCAAGGCTGCAGAGGTGCTCGCAAAGGTCAAAGCGGCCGACGGCGTGGGAGACGCCTACCTCCTGGCTCCAGGCAGCGTCCCCATCGTTTCCACCGGTTCAGGCGCACCCGGGGCCCCCACCGCCCCCGACGTCCGCGACGGCAAAGTGCTGATCAACGCCACACTCAACTATGCCGCGGATTCCATCGAGGCCGAGGACGTGGTCAAGGCGCTGCGCCAGGAGGTGAAGGCCGTCGACGCCGGTGCGCTGGTGGGCGGGGTGACCGCCACGGCCCTGGATACGAACACCACCGCGCAGCGCGACCTGGTGATCATCATCCCCGTGGTGCTGGTGGTCATCCTCTTTATCCTGATGCTCCTGCTCCGCTCCGTGGTGGCACCGGTCCTCCTGGTGCTCTCGGTGGTGCTGTCCTACGGCGCGGCAATGGGCGTCTCGGCCTTGGTGTTCAACAATCTGCTCGGTTTCCCCGGCGCGGATGCCACCGTGCCGCTATTCGGATTCGTCTTCCTGGTGGCCCTGGGCGTGGACTACAACATCTTCCTCATGAGCCGGGTGCGCGAGGAATCGCTGAAGCACGGGACGCGTCCGGGGATCCTCCGCGGGCTGGGGGTGACCGGCGGTGTGATCACGTCAGCCGGCGTGGTGCTGGCCGCCACCTTTGCCGCCTTGAGCATCATTCCCATCATGTTCCTGGTCCAACTGGCGTTCATTGTGGCCTTCGGTGTGCTGCTGGACACGGTCCTGGTGCGCTCGCTGCTGGTTCCGGCCCTGACCTCCGACATCGGCCCGCGCATCTGGTGGCCGAGCAAGCTGGGCCGTCCGGAGCTGGATGCGGCCGCCACGCGGGACACCGCAGACGTGGAGCTGGAGTCGGAAGGCGCCGGCAGCCGGTAGCCACCGCCCTGGGTAGCCTCAGCCCTGCGCCCGCCACCAGGCCACCGTTTCCGCGGCGGCCTGGTGCAGGGGTGTCGGCTGCAGGCCCAGGGCGGCCTGGCTCGCGGCCGAGTCCATCACGAAGGGCTCTTGGAACTGGTAGAGGGTCTCGCCGAGCTCCCCGAGATCCTTCGAGAAGACACCCATCGTCCGGAGCGCCCAACCGGGGATTGCCCCAATCTTCGGCGGGGCGGCTCCGCCGGCTTCCGCGAAGGCAGTTGCCAGCTGCCGCTGCGTCACCGCCGGACCGGTGGGCGCGTGCCACACTTTGTTCCACAGTGCGGGGGTCTGCGCGGAGCGGATCATCGCCGCTGCGAGGTCCGGGACGTAGGTGAACGAGTGTGGCTGGTCCGCGCTGCCGACAACCCAGAGTTTCTTTCCCGCCAGGACAGGCGCCACCATGCGTTCGCCGCCGTGGGAGTTCCGGACATGCGGGCCGAAGAAGTCGCCGGCCGCCACGCTGACGGTGTTGGCGGGCGAGGCGTCCCTGGACTGGAGCAGGTCAGTGCGGACTCCGCGCTTGCCGCCGCGGGCGGTCCGCGGCCCCGCTTCGGTCATGGGCCGGTCCGGCTCGCTGTAGGAGTAGAGGCTTTCGGGAAAAACGACGACGGCGCCAGCCTCGTGCGCCGCGGCCAGCACCGTTTGTTCCGCCCGGGGCAGTTCCGCCCGCCACGCGTCCGCCGTGTAGGAGGATCCGTGGATGCAGTGGAACACGGCGGTGGCGCCTGCGAACGCCGCACGCACCTGGGCGGCATCCTGGACGTCGACGGTCAGCCGTTCCACCAGCGGATGCGCCGGGCCCGAGCCGGAACGCGTCAGTACCTTCACGTGCTTGCCCTGCCCGGCCAGCTGTTCGGCGACCGCCCAGCCAACAGGGCCGGCACCCGTGACAACATTGAGATCGTTCATGACTTCCCCTTCGAGACTTTCTTCGTTTGAGAGCACTGCTCTCCAATAAGGATGCTCGCCGTCCGGACCTACGTCAAGAGCAGTGCTCTCAATTGTTGACACTGCTCTGCTTTGTGCGATGCTGGACCCATGAGTGACGCCGCCGCCAACGCGGAAACCGCCGTCCGGACGCCCAGGGAGCGGGCCCGTGCCCAGACGATCGCTGACATTGTTCGGCTGGGCCGGGACCACCTGGCAACCCACGGCGCGGCCGCGCTGTCCCTGCGCGCCGTAGCAAGGGATCTGGGTGTTGTCTCGTCCGCCGTCTACCGCTACGTGGCCAACCGGGACGAGCTTCTGACCCTGCTGCTGGTGGACGCCTACAACGAGCTCGGTGATGCGGTGGATGCGGCCGTGAACGCACGGCCTGAGCGTGACTTCGCCGGCCGGTTTACTGCCCTGGGACTCGCAGTCCGGGGCTGGGCGCTGCGTGAGCCCGCCCGCTACGGCCTGCTGTTCGGCAGCCCGGTGCCCGGCTATCAGGCCCCCGCCAGCCAGACCACGGCGCCCGGCACCCGGGTGATTTACCGTCTGGTGGGGATCCTCGACGCCGCCTACCGCGCAGGCGACCTGACGCCGCCGGCGTGTGCCGCCGTCGTGCCTCCCCCCGTGCCTCCGGCGCTTGCTGCCGATTTCGAAACGATCCGCGCGGAACTTGGACTGGCCGTGCCCGACGTCCTCGTGGCCAACGGCGTGCTGGCGTGGACGTCGCTGTTCGGCGCCGTGAGCTTCGAGGTCTTCGGCCAGTATGGGTCCGAAACGTTCAGCGCCCGCGATGAACTCTTCGAGCACCACCTGGCGGTCCTCGCGGGCGTGGCGGGCTTCAGCTCGATCTGATCCGGCCCGGCGTGTCACGCCACGCATGCTTTTGGCCGTCCGTCGTCGGTAAGCGCGCGGATTTCCGGGGACGCCGGCCCGCGGTGGCGCCGAAAGCCTGTTTTGCGTGACGCCCGGACGCGAACGGTTCCGGCTACGTGGGCCAATAATAGTAAGCCTACTGCCCTTTTGTTTGGCATCATCCGGGTCTAGCCTGAGCAGCAGGAAGTCTTCCGCCGCCGTAAGAACCCAGGAGGCCGCCGTGGCTGACCGCATAGCTGAGATCTGGGGGAGCCGAACCCCTTATGCCCGGGGCGGGCTGTGGCCCGTCCGGGTGGACCAGGCGCTCGACGGCGGCGTACAGGAAGCGGACGTTGACCGTTGGGTGCAGTCCGCCTGTGTCCTGTGCAGCAACGGCTGCGCCTGCGACATCGCGGTCAAGGACGGCTCTATGGTGGGCATCCGCGGCCGGGCAGGCGACTTGGTCAACCACGGCCGGCTGGGGCCGAAGGGGCTTTTCGCCAGCTGGCAGGGAGTCTCGCACAAGGACCGGCTCACCCGTCCGCTGATCCGCGAGAACGGCCGGCTGGTGGAGTGCAGCTGGGAGGTGGCGATGGACCGCATTGTGGGGCGGAGCCGGGAACTGCTCACGGCCAAAGGTCCCCTCAGTCACGGTTTCTACACCAGCGGCCAGCTGTTCCTCGAGGAGTACTACGCCTTGGCGGTGATCGGCAAGGCCGGCATCGGCACGCCCCACATGGACGGCAACACGAGGCTGTGCACGGCCACCGCGGCAGCGTCGCTCAAGGAGTCGTTTGGAGCCGACGGACAGCCCGGCGCCTACGAAGATATCGACCACTGCGACGCGCTCTTCCTCTACGGCCACAACATGGCCGAAACGCAGACCGTCCTGTGGTCCCGCGTCCTGGACCGGATCGCCGGACCGGACCGGCCGAAGATTGTCTGTGTGGATCCCCGTGACACCGAGGTTGCCAGGCATGCCGACGTCCACCTGGCGCTGAAGCCGGGCACCAACCTTGCCCTGATGCATGCCCTGGTCCGGGAAATCCTGCACAACGGCTGGGAGGATGCGGCCTACCTGGACAGCCACACGCTGGGCCTGGAAGAGCTCAGGAAAACAGTGGAACCATGGACTCCCGAGGCCGCCGCGGAAACGTGCGGCGTGGCAGCAGCGGACATCCGGGAAGCGGCCCGGATCTTCGGCATGTCCGGACGGGTGCTGTCCACCGTGCTGCAGGGTTTCTACCAGTCCTCGCAGGCAACAGCGGCGTCCTGCCAGGTGAACAACCTGCACCTGCTCCGCGGCCTGCTGGGCCGCCCCGGCTGCGGCATCCTGCAAATGAACGGGCAGCCAACCGCGCAGAACAATCGGGAGTGCGGGGCCGACGGCGACCTGCCGGGTTTCCGGAATTGGGAAAACGAGGACCACATCAAGGAGCTGGCACGGCTCTGGGATGTCGATCCGGCCATCATTCCCCACTGGGCGCCGCCCACGCATGCCCTGCAGATCTTCCGGTACGCGGAGCAGGGGTCCATCGAATTCCTCTGGGTCTCGGCCACCAACCCGGCCGTGTCCATGCCGCAGCTCCCCAGGATCAGGGAGATCCTCGCCAAGCCCGAGCTCTTCCTGGTGGTGCAGGATCTGTACCTGACCGAAACCGCCCAAGCGGCCGACGTCGTCCTTCCTGCCGCGGGGTGGGGCGAAAAGGCCGGGACGTTCACCAACGTCAACCGCACCGTCCACCTCTCGGAAAAGGCGGTGGAACCACCGGGTGAAGCCCGGGCCGACCTGGACATCTTCCTCGACTATTCACGCCGGATGGACTTCCGGAACCTGTCCGGCGGGCCGCTGCTGCCGTGGACCGGCCCGGAGGACACTTTCGAGGCGTGGAAGGAATGCTCAGCAGGCCGGCCGTGTGACTACTCTGCGATGAGCTACGACAGGCTGCGCGGCGGCAGCGGCATCCCGTGGCCCTGCAACGGCGAGAATCCTAACGGCTGCGTCCGGCTGTACGGCGACGGCGAGTTCCCCACGGCACCCGACTACTGCGAAAGCTACGGCCACGACCTGCTGACCGGGGCATCCGTACCGCCCGCCGAGTACAAAGCGATGGCACCCGCCGGCCGGGCCATCCTGCGCAGCACCGCCTACGTGCCGCCCCATGAGGAACCGGACCAGGACTACCCCCTGCGTTACACCACCGGGCGGACCGCCTACCATTTCCACACCCGGACCAAGACGGCGCGCTCCCGGCCGCTCGATGCCGCCGCACCGAAAGTCTGGCTCGAAATGGCCGCCGACGACAGTGCCGCCCTCGGAATTGCCGAAGGCGACCTGGTGCGGGTAACGTCCCGGCGGGGTCGCCTTGAGGCGCCCGTCCGGATCACCGACATCCGCCCCGGGACGGTTTTTGCCCCCTTCCACTACGGCTACTGGGACACCGGCGGAACACCAGGGGAACACCCTACGGCCGCCAACGAGCTGACCCTGACCGAGTGGGATCCTGTCTCCAAGCAACCGGTGTTCAAGAACGCGGCGGTACGGGTTGAGCGGATCGGTGCCGGTGCAGGACCAGCACCGGCACCGACCACGACGGCGTCGCGCCCCACCGGGACTGGCGCGGTTCCGGCCACCCGAGGCGGTCCGGAAGCCGAGGCGTCCGAGGCCATTGAGCCCACCCCGCCGCCCGAGTTCCCATCCGCCATCACACCAGTTGGAGGCAGGCCATGAACCTCACCATCTACCTGGGGCTGCTGCGCCAGGCCGAAGAGACCCTGGGAAGCTCCTTTCGCCAGGTCGCGGACGGTCACGGCGAGGAGCCGGACGTCCACTTCCTGTGCCTCACCCTGGCGGGGCAGTGCGACGGACATCGGCGGCTGCTGCAGCCCGTCGTCGAACGCTACGGCGAGGAGGAGTCCGGCAACGAACCGGAACGCCTGCACGCCGAGGGCCTTGCCGAAACCCGGAGCGGACCCGTCGGCTTGCTTCGGGACCTGCAGGACCTGTACCTCCTGGCGAGCTTCGTGGACATCACCTGGACCATGGTTAAGCAGGCCGCTTCCGCCCTGCGCGATGAGGAACTCCTCGAGGTGGTGGCGCAGTGCGGCAAGGAGACATCGAGGCAGCTCAAATGGCTGCAGACGCGGATGAAGCAGGCGGCTCCCCAGGCCTTGGTGGCAGCACGCTGATAAACGGATCTAAGTTGCAGCCGCCCCTGTTTAGCCCGGCCTGTGCTGGGTAAACTCCAAGTGCGCCCGCATGGACGCGCAACCTCGAGGAAGAGATGCCACCATGAGCGAAAATCACATTCCTGCCGACGAGCCGGTTGCCCGCGACGCTGCCCGGGAAGAGCAGGCACGGCGCGCCGGCACAGCGCCCGGGCTGGAGGGCGAAGGCGGCCAGTACGAAGAGGGCGACTACGGCGATGCCGGAGTAGTGGGCCCCGCCGAAGTGGATCCCGAGGAAGCCCAGTACCCCGACGGTGATTACGGTGAGGCCGGGACCACCGGAACGGACCGTGCAGAAGGGGCTATCCGGGAGGGCCTTACTGACGGACAGGTAAACACCACCGACCAGGAGCGCGGACCGCTCCACGGGTAGGCCGGCGGCGCCGCGACGCCCCCAAACGTTCTCCTACAGCGAAACGCACCAGCCGCCGTCGTACTTCCCGTGGTCCAAAATCCCCGGAAACACGCGGCGGCCGGGGTGGTGTGTCCTCCGAAAACTCCAAAGTTGAGCGTACTGCGCTCAACTTTGGATTGACATCTTTCATGCCCTGAGTAAAGTTGAGTGCAGAACGCTCAATGAGTGGGCGCCAGCAAGTTTCCAAGGAAAGAAGGAAGCAACTTATGTCACGTGCAGTAGGTATCGACCTCGGAACCACCAACTCCGTCGTCTCCGTTCTCGAAGGTGGCGAGCCCACCGTTATTGCCAACGCCGAGGGTGGCCGCACCACGCCGTCGGTCGTTGCGTTCTCCAAGTCCGGCGAGGTCCTGGTGGGCGAAATCGCCAAGCGCCAGGCCGTCAACAACATCGACCGCACCATCGCCTCCGTCAAGCGCCACATGGGCACCGACTGGTCCGTCGCGATCGATGACAAGAAGTACACCGCGCAGGAAATCTCCGCGCGCGTGCTGATGAAGCTGAAGAACGACGCCGAGTCCTACCTCGGTGAAAAGGTCACCGACGCTGTGATCACCGTTCCGGCCTACTTCAACGACGCCGAACGCCAGGCCACCAAGGAAGCCGGCGAAATCGCGGGCATGAACGTCCTGCGCATCGTCAACGAGCCCACCGCCGCGGCACTGGCCTACGGCCTGGACAAGGGCAAGGAAGACGAACTCATCCTGGTCTTCGACCTCGGTGGCGGCACGTTCGACGTCTCCCTGCTCGAAGTGGGCAAGGACGAAGACAACTTCTCCACCATCCAGGTCCGCGCCACCGCCGGTGACAACCGCCTCGGCGGCGACGACTGGGACCAGCGCGTCGTGGACTACCTGCTGAACCAACTCAAGGTCAAGGGCATTGACCTGTCCAAGGACAAGATCGCCCTGCAGCGCCTCCGTGAAGCATCCGAGCAGGCCAAGAAGGAACTGTCCTCCTCCACCAGCACCAACGTCTCCCTGCAGTACCTCTCCGTCACCCCCGATGGCCCGGTGCACCTGGACGAGCAGCTGACCCGCGCCAAGTTCCAGGACCTCACCAAGGACCTGCTCGAGCGCACCAAGAAGCCGTTCCACGACGTTATCAAGGAAGCCGGCATCAAGCTTTCCGAGATCGACCACATCGTCCTCGTCGGCGGTTCCACCCGTATGCCCGCCGTGTACGACCTGGTCAAGGAACTCGCCGGCGGCAAGGAGCCCAACAAGGGCGTCAACCCGGATGAGGTCGTCGCAGTCGGCGCCGCGCTCCAGGCCGGTGTCCTCAAGGGCGAGCGCAAGGACGTCCTGCTGATCGACGTCACCCCGCTGTCCCTCGGCATCGAAACCAAGGGTGGCGTCATGACGCACCTGATCGAGCGCAACACCGCCATCCCCACGAAGCGGTCCGAGACCTTCACCACCGCTGATGACAACCAGCCGTCCGTGGCCATCCAGGTCTTCCAGGGCGAGCGTGAGTTCACCCGCGACAACAAGCCGCTGGGCACGTTCGAGCTGACCGGCATCGCGCCGGCTCCGCGCGGCGTCCCGCAGGTCGAGGTCACCTTCGACATCGACGCCAACGGCATCGTCCACGTCTCCGCGAAGGACAAGGGCACAGGCAAGGAACAGTCCATGACCATCACCGGCGGCACCGCGCTGTCCAAGGAAGACATTGACCGCATGGTCAAGGACGCCGAGGAGCACGCAGCCGAGGACAAGGCCCGCCGCGAGGCCACCGACACCCGCAACACGGCCGAACAGCTCGCTTACTCCGTGGACAAGCTCATCGCCGACAACGCCGACAAGCTGCCCGAAGAGGTCAAGACCGAGGTCCAGGCCGACGTCGACGCCCTCAAGAAGGCCCTCGAAGGCACGGATGACGCCGCCGTAAAGACCGCGTTCGAGAAGCTGCAGGCTTCCCAGACCAAGCTCGGCGAGGCAATCTACGCCCAGGCCGGTTCGCCGGACGGCGCCACCGGTGCTCCGGGTGCTGAAGGTGCCGCAGGCGGCGAGAAGACCGGTTCTGCCTCCGGCGAAGAAGACATCGTCGACGCCGAGATCATCGACGAAGACGAAGCGAAGAAGTAGCCATGCCGCACCACGGTAACGAGGAAGAGCACAACGCATCACCCGGTGAAGAACGCCAGCAGGAACCGGTCATCCGGGACAACCGCAAGGTTGACCCGGTGACCGGGCAGGCCCGGCACCCGGAGGGCGGGCACGGTGAGGCTCCCCAGGGTGAGGCGCCGGTGGACTCCGACGGTGACGCCCTGGCCCAGGCCGAGGAAATCCTCAACGGCGTCGAGGTGCCGGCCGAGGATTCGGTGGCCCAGGGTTCAGCCCACGCCGAAGCCGCGGAGCTGAAGAACGATCTCCTTCGCCTCCAGGCCGAGTACGTCAACTACCGCAAGCGCGTTGAACGCGACCGGGCCGTGGCAGGGGAGATGGCCGTCATCGGCGTCCTGAACTCGCTGCTTCCGGTCCTGGACGACATCGACGCCGCGCGCCAGCACGGTGACCTCGCGGAGGGCCCGTTCGCGGCCATCGCCACCAAGCTGGAGACCACGTTGAAGACGTACGGCCTGGTCCGTATCGCCGAGACCGGCGTGGAGTTCGATCCGAACATCCACGAGGCACTGATCCAGCAGTCGGGCGAGGACATCGAGGTTGACACCGTCAGCCAGGTCCTCCGCTCCGGTTACAAATCAGGCGACCGCGTCCTCCGCGCAGCACAGGTTATCGTCGCAGTCCCTGCGTAAGGTGAGATAACCACAAAGCTCGCAGCGGTATAGGGGCCCCGGGAGTGGCTTCGGGCCTGCCGGAGCGTGGTGGCTTGGTCCGACAGGACCGAGTCACCACGCGTAGGGGCGGGGGCCCCTATACCGCGGAGAGCTGTCAGTTAAAAGACTTTTGAAAGGAAACGCCATTGGCTAGCCAGGATTGGGTGGACAAGGACTTTTACGCGATCCTTGGCGTCGCCAAGGACGCTTCCGACGCCGACATTAAGAAGGCGTACCGGAAACTTGCCCGCCAGCACCACCCGGATACCAACGAAGGCAACGCCGCCTCGGAGAAGAAGTTCAAGGACATCTCCGAGGCTTATTCGGTGCTCTCCGATCCGGACGAGCGCCAGCAGTACGATGCCATCCGGGCCATGGGCGGAGGCGCCAGGTTCGCGCCGGGCGGCGCTGCCGGCGGCAACGGCGGCTTCGAGGACATGTTCGGCGGCCTGTTCACCGGGAACGCCGGCCGCCACTCCGGCGGCTTCAGTACTTCGGGCGGCATTCCGCCCGAGTTCGCGGACCTGTTCGGCGGCGGCTTCGGCGGCCAGACCGGCTTCCAGCGCGCACCCCAAAAGGGCGCTGACCGCACCGCGTCCACCAGTATCTCGTTCGCCGGCTCGATCCGCGGCACCACCATCGGCCTGCGCGAACCGAGCGGCGAAGTCATCGACGTCCGTGTCCCCGCCGGCATCAAGGACGGGCAGAAAGTGCGCGTCCGCGGGAAGGGCCAGCCGTCTCCGGCAGGCAACGGGGACCTGGTTGTGGCTGTCTCGGTCCAGTCCCACGCTTTTTACACGCGCGACGGCGACAACCTCCGCATCCACGTCCCGGTCACCTTCCCGGAAGCTGCTTTGGGTGCCGACATCGAGGTCCCCACGATCGACGGCGAGAAGGTCAAGGTCCGGGTTCCGGCCGGCACGCCGTCGGGCCGCACGCTCCGGGTAAAGGGCCGCGGCGTGAAAACGTCGAAGGCGACCGGCGACCTCCTGGTGACCATCGACGTCGCGGTCCCCAAGAACCTGAACAAGGACGCCGAAGCGGCTGTGAAGGCCTTTGCCGAGGCCACGGCCGACGCCGATGTCCGCGAGGGCCTGGCCGCCAAGGCCCGGCTGTAAGCGGAGCAAGCCGTGAATATCAGTGCTGACCAGCCGATCTTCGTGATCTCGGTGGCGGCCGAGCTGGCGGATATGCACCCGCAGACGCTCCGGCAGTACGACAGGCTGGGCATTGTGTCGCCCAGCCGGGCGCCGGGGAAGTCGCGCCGCTACTCGCAGCGGGACGTCAACATGCTGCGAGAGGTCCAGCGGCTCTCCCACGAGGGCGTCTCACTGGAGGGCATCAAACGGATCCTCGAACTAGAGAACCAGGTGGCCGCGCTCCAGCGCAAGGTAAGCGAGCTGACCGAGGAGGTGGCCCGCCGTCGTGATCCCTTGGATTCCAGGATTTTCGCAGCCGGTGCAGCGGGCGATGTGGTGAGCCTGGCACGCGGCCAGCGCCCGCGCGCCCGCTCGCAGGCAGTGGTGGTCTGGCGGCCCAGGGCCCTGGGCAAGTAGGCACGCCGAAAACAAGAACCCCGGACGCGTGCACGCCGAAAAGTAGAGTACTCACTACTCGTGCCCCGTCCGCCCCCGGTGTCTTGAATGTAACTGTTGCTGGTCTCACAGCGCAGGTTCGAGTCCCTGGGGGTTTCACGTGCTTAATTCTTCAGTCGTTATGTTTGCGGGGTCCAGTGCTGGGCTGATCCTGCTGTCCTTCGGGCAGACCGTCGTGGTGGTCTGCGCGTGTTTTGACATGGTGCGGGCACTCTCGGTGCCGCGATCGCACCGCCGGTACATAGCCAGCACCGTCTTCCGGACGCTCGCCATCCCCTCGATTATCGCCACCGGCATGAGTGCCCTCATCGCCGCCCTGTCCTGGTCCTGGACGGACGTTGGTATGTCCACGTTCGTGATGGTGGCGATCATCTTCCGCCTCCACAGCGACAAGGACGAGGACAGCTGGTGGAAGGGCAAAGGCAAAAAACTCGCACGCTGGGCCCGCCGCCAGTTCAGTTCCGGGACCACTGCGGTTCCGGCGATGGGGTAGCCGGCCCGTCCCTGGAGTTTTCGTCGAAATAATGCCCGTTTGGAAGCGGCGTGGGCACAACATCTGGACGAAAACTCATCGAATGCGAGGATCCTACGCCAAGCTGCGGCCCTGAAATCGCGGGCCGACCGGCGTACTATCGAGTACATTCACACAACGAAGTGAGGGAAGCCCGTGCAGTTCCATCACCACGGTTACGTTTCAGGGGACCCGCGCATCCAGCCTGCCGCCGGCGTCGGCCTTGACCGCCCGGCCGGGCTCCCCGACCAGGTGGACGTGCTGATCGTGGGCACCGGCCCGGCAGGCATGCTCGCCGCGGCCCAGCTGTCCCAGTTTCCCGGCATCACCACGCGCATTGTGGAACGCCGTGCAGGAAGGCTCGTCATCGGCCAGGCGGACGGCATCCAGGCCCGGAGCGTCGAGACCTTCCAGGCCTTTGGCTTCGCCGAACGGATCATCGCCGAGGCCTACCGCATTACGGAGATGGCATTCTGGAAGCCGGACCCCGCGGACCACTCCCGGATCGTCCGGGCCGCCCGGGCAGTTGATGACGAGATGGGCATCAGCGAGTTCCCGCACCTGATTGTTAATCAGGCACGCGTGCTGGATTACTTCGCCGAATACATGGCGGATGCCCCAACGCGGATGAAGCCGGACTACGGGTACGAGTTCCGCGGCCTGGAAGTGGCTGACGGCGACTATCCGGTGACTGTTACCCTCGCACGCGCGGCCGGTCCGGACGAGGGCGAAGAGCGTGTTGTCCGGGCGAAATACGTTGTCGGCGCGGACGGGGCGCGCAGCAAGGTGCGCACTGCGATCGGCTGCACCATGGCCGGCGACCAGGCCCATCACGCCTGGGGCGTCATGGATGTCCTCGCCGTCACGGACTTCCCCGATATCCGGACCAAATGCGCCATCCAGTCCGGCTCGGGCGGCAGCATCCTGCTGATCCCGCGCGAGGGCGGCCACCTCTTCCGCATGTATGTGGACCTCGGCGAGGTGGACCCGGACGACAAGGGCGCCGTGCGCAGCACCACCATCGAGCAGATCATCGGCCACGCGAACGCCATCCTGCACCCGTACTCGCTGGACGTCCGGAACGTCGCCTGGCACAGCGTCTACGAGGTTGCCCACCGCCTGACAGACAGGTTCGACGACGTCCTGCCGGACCAGCGCGGCACGCGCACGCCGCGCGTGTTCATCACGGGCGACGCCTGCCACACGCACAGCGCCAAGGCCGGCCAAGGCATGAACGTCTCGTTGCAGGACGGGTTCAACCTGGGCTGGAAGCTCGGACACGTGCTGGAAGGCCGGAGCCCCGCAAGCCTGCTCGCCACATATTCGGCCGAGCGCCAGGTGGTGGCGAAAAACCTCATCGACTTCGACAAAGTGTGGTCCACCATGATGGCGAAGAAGCCGGAAGAGTTTGAGAACCCCTCCGAGCTGGAGGACTTCTACGTCAGGACCGCCGAGTTCCCCGCCGGATTCATGACCCAGTACACACCGTCCCTCATCACCGGCGGACCCGCCCATCAGGACCTGGCCGAAGGCTTCCCCATCGGCAAACGCTTCAGGTCCGCCCGGGTGGTGCGGGTATGCGACGCCAACCCGATGCACCTGGGCCACCATGCCACGGCAGACGGCCGCTGGCGCATCTACGTCTTCGCGGATGCCGCCGGTGCAGGCGCCCCGTCACCCACCACGGACCTCGCCGAGTGGCTCGCGAACTCAGCCGAATCGCCGCTCGCTGCGACGCCGTCGGGCCTTGATCCTGACGCCTGGTTCGACGTCAAGGTCGTCTACCAGCAGGACCATACCGAGGTGGAAATAGGTGCTGTGCCGGCGGTGTTCAAGCCGCACGTCGGACCGTTCCGGCTCACGGACTATGAGAAGGTTTACGCCACCGATCCCAAGGACAGCATCTTTGATCTCCGGGGCCTTCACCGCGGCGGTGTTGTGGTGGTGGTGCGGCCGGACCAGTACGTAGCAAATGTGCTTCCCCTAACAGCGACGGCGGACCTGGCCGCGTTCTTCGCGCCGCTCCTCAACCGCCCTAATCCCGCGTAGGAGCAGGCCGGAAGAGGCCTTGAACCCGTGAAAGCGGGCTCCTGACGGCCGTCTGCAGGGTACCCCTGACCGGGTCCCGTTCCGGCCAGGTGTACTAGCATGAGATTCCATGGCTGAACAAGAAGACACGCGGCGCCCGGCAGATGGACCACCGAAAGCGCTGGTTCCACGCAGCCAGCTCGGCGGCACGGATCGCCGCCGAAACGGCCCGGAATTCGAGAACCGCCCGCCGGTTTCACGCCAGGAACTAAGCCGCGGCCCCGCCGAACTGATCGAGGCTCCGCAGCCCAAGGTCAACTGGCGTGTGTTCGTGATCGCGTCGATCATCATCATCGCTTTCTCCGTGTGGGCGATGCTGGTGCCGGCAAGTGCCCAGTCCACCATGAAGACCGTGGTGGCATGGATCGCGGAGAACGTGGGCTGGTTCTACGTCCTCACCGTGACCGTGGTGATCGGGTTTGTCCTGTGGGTGGCCTTCTCCAAGGAAGGCTCGGTCCGGCTCGGCCCCGACCACTCGCGGCCCCAATACAAGCTCTTCACATGGGTGGCCATGCTGTTCGCCGCCGGCGTGGGCATCGACATGCTGTTCTTCTCCGTCACCGGGCCCATCAGCCAGTACATTTCGCCGCCTTCCGGCCAGGGACAAACCCCGGCGGCAGCCGCGGATGCCGTGGTGTGGACCATGTTCCACTACGGCGTGGCGGGCTGGGCCATGTATGCGCTCCTCGGCATGGCCATGGGCTACTTCGCCTACCGGTGGGGCATGCCCTTGTCCATCCGTGCCGCCCTGTATCCGCTGCTGGGCAAACGCGTCCGCGGCGGGATCGGTGACACGATCGACATCGTCACCCTGGTGGGAACCGTCTTCGGTGTTGCCACGTCCATGGGTATCGGTGTGGTGCTGCTGAACGTGGGCTTCGCCCTGATGTTCGGCCTGGAACAGGGCCTGGCGCTGCAGATCGCCCTGGTGATTGTCGCCGTCGTTCTTACCATCGCCGCGTGCACGTCGGGTGTTGATAAAGGGATCCGCTGGATTTCCGAACTGAACCTCTGGAGTTCGGCGGCCATGCTGCTGTACATCCTGGTGACCGGCCAGACCTCATTCCTACTGAACTCGATGGTGGAGAACATTGGCCGGTTCTTGTTCACCCTGCCGGACCGCACCCTGCAGACCTTCGCCTACGAGGACGGCGGCTCGCAGTGGATGGCCAGCTGGACGCTCTTCTTCTGGGCCTTCTGGCTGGCGTGGGGCCCGTTCGTGGGCCTGTTCCTGGCCCGCATCTCACGCGGCCGGACGCTGCGCGAGTTCGTCATTGCCGCCATCACTGCGCCGGTGCTGTGCGACTTCCTGATTGTGAGCATCTTCGGCAACAGCGCCATGCACGAGGTCCTGAGCGGCAACACCGCCTTCGCCCAACTGGCCATGGACAGCCCGGAACAGGGCTGGTACGCCCTCCTCGAGATGTTCCCCGGCGCCAGCTTCCTCATCGGCCTGGGCACCCTGTCCGGCCTGCTGTTCTACCTGACGAGCGCCAACTCCGGCGCCATGGTGATGTCCAACTTTTCCTCCTCCATCCCGGACCCCTCCCAGGACGGCGCCAAGTGGCTCCGCATCTTCTGGGCCGTCCTCACCGCCCTGCTGACCATCGCCATGCTGGTTGCCGGCGGCGTGACCACCATGGAGTACGCCACGCTCATCTTTGCGCTGCCGGTGACCATCATCGCCTGGCTGGTAATGGCATCCTTCTCAAAGGCACTGCGCATGGAGCGGGCCGAACGCGAAGGCCAGGTCCTGCGGCGGCAGTCGACGGCGGCGCACGGCGGAATGGTGCCGGACCGCACCTGGCGGCAACGCCTCGCCGGGATGCGTTCGTACCCTTCGAAGAAACAGGTGGCCCAGTTCATGGAACGCGTTGTGCAGCCTGCACTGGCCGATGTGCTCCGCGAATTCACGAACCAGGGCTACCCGGCAACACTGGACATCATTCCCGACGAGGAAAGCGGCATCTCCAGCCATTGCCTGGTGGTGAGCATCCCGGACCATCGCGATTTCCAGTACCAGGTCCAGGCCGTGGAGGCGCCGGTCCCCATGTTCGGCGGCCGCATGTCCCGCGAAACCGACGTCTACTACCGGGTGGAAGTGTTCGCCCAGACCGGCTCTGAGGGGTATGACCTGATGGGAGTGACCCACCAGCAGATCATCGACGACGTCCTGGACCGCTACGAGGCGCACTTGGGCTTCCTGACCTACTCCACCCAGCACGATTACGCCTCGGTGCTCACGCCTCCGGTACCGCCCGCCACCGGCTCCATCGCCAAGGTCGAGCCCGCGATCGGTGACGCCGCGGACGGATCCGCCAAGGAGTAACGGCTACGGCGCCGCCCACGCGACGGCCGCGCCGGGGCGCGGGGGCCGTGTGGGCGGTGTGGGCGGCGCGGGCGGTCAGCTGTTGGCTGCCTGCGCTATCCGATGGTCGGCGGCGGGGTAGACGCCCAGGATGCGGACTTCGGTGGTGAAGAAGTCCAGCTCCTCCAGGGCCAGCCGCAGCGGCGTGTCTTCGGGGTGGCCCTCAACGTCCACCATGAACATGGTGGCCGCGAACTCGTCGCCCACCATGTAGCTTTCCAGCCGCGTCATGTTCACCCCGTTCGTGGCGAACCCGCCCAACGCTTTGTAGAGCGCCGAGGGGACGTTCCGGACCCGGAACACAAAGCTGGTCACCGCCGGACCCGGCAGCTCCTCCCGGGTGGGCAGCTCCTTTTCCCGGGCCAGCACCACAAAACGGGTGGTGTTGGAAGGATCATCCTCGACGCGCGACGCCAGCACTTCCAGGCCGTAGATCCGGGCGGCGAGCGGAGGAGCGAGGGACAGTTTGGCGGGATCGTTCCATTCACGGACCTCACGGGCGGAGCCAGCGGTGTCGCCGGCGATGACGGGCCGGAGCTTGGCATCGCGGATCAGGCGGCGGCACTGACCCAGGGCGTGGATGTGGCTGTGCACTTCGGTGGCGCCCTCGATGGTGCTGCCCGGGATGCCCAGGAGGTCGAAGTGGATGGGCAGGAAGAACTCGCCGACGATCTGCAGGTTCGACTGGGGGAGCAGGATGTGGATATCGGCCACCCGGCCGGCGATCGAGTTCTCAATCGGAATCATGGCCAACTCGGCCTCACCGCTTGAGACCAGCTCGAAGGCGTCCTCGAAGCTGGCGCACGGAACGCTTTCAAGGTCGGGGAACATGTCCATGCACGCGATATTTGAGTTGGCGCCGGGTTCACCCTGGTACGCAATTTTCTGGGCCATGATCCGTATGGTTTCACGTCAGGTGCCCGCGCACCCAACGGGGTAGCGGCAGCTGCCATTCCGGGCGCCTAAACGACGGACAGCGCTGCCCACTTGGGGAAAGGAACGGAGAGGGGATTTTAGGGCGGAGGACACAAATAGTCGGGCAGGAACATTCGGTTGTTATCATTTCATGTTGAACATTTAACAAACTTGAGGAGACAGTGTGGACGCGCGGCTTGAAGCCATCCGGAATACGGTACTGGCGCGAAACCCTGGCGAGGCAGAATTCCACCAGGCCGTGACCGAGGTTTTCGAAAGCCTCGGCCCCGTCCATGACCGGCACCCTGAGCTGCTGGAGGCCGCCATCCTGGAGCGCCTGTGCGAGCCCGAGCGCCAGATCATCTTCCGCGTCCCGTGGACCGACGACTCCGGCCGTGTACAGATCAACAGGGGTTTCCGGGTTGAATTCAACTCTGCGCTGGGCCCGTACAAGGGCGGCCTGCGCTTCCACCCGTCGGTGTATCTCGGCATCGTCAAGTTCCTCGGCTTTGAGCAGATTTTCAAGAACGCCCTCACCGGCATGCCCATCGGCGGCGGCAAGGGCGGCTCGGACTTCGACCCCCGCGGCCGGAGCAATGCCGAAATCATGCGGTTCTGCCAGTCCTTCATGACCGAGCTGTACCGCCACATCGGCGAGTACACCGATGTGCCCGCCGGTGACATCGGCGTCGGCGGACGTGAAATCGGCTACCTCTTCGGCCAGTACAAGCGCATCACCAACCGCTACGAATCCGGCGTCCTCACGGGCAAGGGAATTTCCTGGGGCGGCTCCCTGGTCCGGCCCGAAGCCACAGGCTACGGCACCGTCATCTTCACCCAGGAGATGCTGAAGACCCGCGGCGCGTCCTTCGACGGCCAGCGCGTCGTGGTGTCCGGCTCCGGCAACGTCGCCATTAACGCCATCGCCAAGGCCCAGACGCTCGGCGCCATCGTGGTGGCCTGCTCTGACTCGTCCGGCTACATCGTCGATGAGGCGGGCATCGACGTCGAGCTCGTGCGCGAGATCAAGGAAGTGGAGCGCGGACGCCTCAAGGACTACGCGCTCCGCCGTTCTGGGGTCTCCTACGTTGAGGCCGGCTCGGTGTGGGATGTGGACGCCACGGTTGCCCTCCCGTGCGCAACCCAGAACGAGCTCGACGGCGATGCTGCCGCGCGGCTGGTGCGCAACGGCCTGGTTGCGGTGGGTGAGGGCGCCAATATGCCTTCCACCCGCGAGGCCGTTTCGGTCTTTCAGGACGCCGGCGTGCTGTTCGGCCCCGGTAAGGCGGCCAACGCAGGCGGCGTGGCAACTTCGGCCCTGGAGATGCAGCAGAACGCAAGCCGCGACTCCTGGACGTTTGAGCACACTGAGCAGCGCCTTACCGAGATCATGGTGGGAATCCACGACCGCTGCGCGTCCACCGCGGACGAATACGGTGAGCCCGGAAACTACGTGCTCGGCGCCAACATCGGCGGCTTCGTCAAGGTTGCGGACGCCATGCTGGCGCAGGGGCTCATCTAAGGCATCCCCCAAACAGCACGTTCCTTTCGCAGAGGCCACGGACCAACAAAGGTCCGTGGCCTCTGTGCTTTCGTGGCGACGCACGAACTGGAGTGACCTCTGAAACTCGCGGGTGGATGACTGAAACGTTGAATTTACCGGCCGGAAACCTAAGGCGAAAAGGCGGCCCTAAAGTTGGAATCAGACGGCAGTGGCTGCCATCCAATGAACGTGGTACTGACTCCGCGTCCCTCCCCGGCGCGGCTTCGACGGACACTGTCCGTTCTTTCTTCGCATCACGAAAGGGGTTTCCCATGGACACGGGAAATGTCGCTTGGATTCTGGCCAGCTCCGCGCTGGTCTGCATGATGATTCCCGCCCTCGCACTGTTCTACGGGGGCATGGTGGGGTCGCGTCGCATTCTCAACATGATGATGATGTGCTTCGGCGGCGCGAGCCTGGTGGCGGTGATCTGGGCGCTCTTCGGCTACTCAATGGCTTTCGGGAACTCTGTGGGGGGCCTGGGGCTGATTGGTGACGTGACCGAATTCCCGGGAATGGGGCAGTTGCTGGCTAAAGATGACTCGGCCTCCATTCCGGGGATCCTGTTCGCCGCGTTCCAGCTGTTCTTTGCCTGCGTCACCACGGCCCTGGTCGCGGGAGCTGCGGCCGGGCGGATGAAGTTTGGTGCGTGGATGCTCTTCGCGGGCATCTGGGCGACCATCGTCTATTTCCCGATCGCGCACTGGGTGTTTGCCTTCTCGTCGGCGGACGGGAGCGTCACCGGCGGCTGGATCGCCAATGGCATCAAGGCCATCGACTTCGCCGGCGGCACCGCTGTGCACATGAATGCCGGCGCGGCCGCACTGGCACTGGCCCTGGTCCTGGGCAAGAGCTCCGGCTGGCCGAAGATGGAGCACACCAAACCCCACAGCCGGCCACTGGTCCTCATTGGTGCCGGCCTGCTGTGGATTGGCTGGTTCGGGTTCAACGCCGGTTCGGCCCTCTCCGCCGGCCAGTCCGCGTCCGTGGTCTTCCTGAATACGGCAGTGGCGGCTTCTGCCGGGCTCCTTGCCTGGGCCTTGGTGGAGCGGCTCCGCCACGGCGCCGCCACCAGCATGGGCGCGGCATCCGGCCTGATCGCCGCGCTGGTAGCGATCACTCCTGCCTGCGGTGCCGTCAGCCCGCTCGGCGCACTGGCCATTGGGGCGATTGCCGGCGCAGTCTGTTCCCTCGCCATCGAATGGAAGTTCCGCCTGGGGTACGACGACTCACTCGACGTGGTGGGCGTCCACCTGGTAGGCGGCATCATCGGCACCCTGCTGATCGGCCTCTTCGCAACCGACAAGGCTCCCAACGGGGTGAACGGCCTCTTCTACGGCGGCGGCCTCGAACAACTGGGGATCCAGGCAATCGCCACCGTCTCGGTTCTGGCGTACTCATTTGGGGTGACTTGGATCCTGGCGAAGATCCTGGACCGTGCAGTAGGCCTGCGCATCAAGCCGGAAGACGAGCTCCGCGGCATCGACCTCGCCGCCCACTCGGAGCTGGCCTACCTGACTGACGAGGACCCCGTGCAGTTGGGTTCGCCGCTCCGCGCCTGATACCAGCCGGCAGAAGTTGAAACCGGCCACATCGGCAGCAGCAGGTGCCCAAAAATAAATAGTTGACGAGTCCGGCCGTGGGCCGAACTGCGGACCGGTGCCGGCGATCGCTGGCTTATAGTTCCGCGGTTCGGCCCGTTGTCGTGAGAAGTGCCCGGCCCGCACAGGGATCCGGTGGCTCCGGCATGCGGGGCGTGACCGACTCCACCCGCCAGCCTGTCAGCCCGGGACGGCTGGCGCTAGTAGCCTGTTCACCGCCACCGAACAACTGCCGCCGCACTCCCGAAGGACGTTCCGATCAACCGCTCCGCCGCCACCAAGGGCTTCACCCTGTTCCTTTCCCTGCTTGTTGCAGGCACCCTCGCCGGGTGCGATGCCGCAGCCCAGGCCGCCACCAGGATGGCCGAAGGTGCCAGAGAGCCGGGCAGCTCCGCCAGCCAGTCTGTAACGCCGGCCGACGTGGCTACGGCCCTCGCGCAGCTGGACACGATCCCGGTCAAGGGACGCGCACCCAAGACGGGCTACACCCGCGAGGAATTCGGCCCCGCCTGGGCGGACGTCGACCGGAACGGCTGCGATACCCGCAATGACATCCTCGCCAGGGACCTCGAGGGGGAGACGTTCAAGCCCGGCACAAAGGACTGCGTGGTTGCCACGGGAACTCTGGCCGACAAATACACCGGGACCACCATCAGCTTTGTCCGCGGCAACGCCACCAGCTCCGCTGTCCAGATTGATCACCTGGTAGCACTCAGCGACGCCTGGCAGAAGGGCGCCCAGCAGCTCAGCGCCGATCAGCGGAAGGAACTGGCCAACGATCCCCTGAACCTCATGGCTGCCGACGGGCCCACCAACGGGGCCAAGGGCGACAAGGACGCGGCCACCTGGCTTCCGCCAAACAAGGCGTTCCGCTGCGAATACGTTGCCCGCCAGACCGCGGTCAAAGCCAAGTACCAACTGTGGGCAACCCCGGCCGAGCATGACGCGATCGCCGGCATTCTGGCTGGATGCGCCTAACCCGCCGGCGGCAGGCAATTCACGGACTCCACAGCGGCAGCGCCCAGGCTCAGTCCTTGAACAGACCCGCCAGATCCTCCGCCGTGATGGCGCCGCCGGAGAGGGCATCGCCTTCCATGACGTCCGCAAACAACTGCGACTTCCGGGCCTTCAGCGCCATGACCTTCTCCTCGATGGTGTCCTTGGCCACGAGCCGGTACACCATCACGTTCCGCGCCTGCCCGATCCGGTGGGTCCGGTCCACAGCCTGCGCCTCGGACGCGGGGTTCCACCAGGGATCCAACAGGAAAACGTAGTCGGCCTCGGTCAGGTTCAGGCCGAAGCCGCCGGCCTTGAGCGAGATCAGGAACACCGGCGCGCTGCCGTTCTTGAATTCATTCACGACGTCGGCACGGTTCCGGGTGCCGCCGTCGAGATAGCAATACTCGACGTTCTCCTCATCCAGCCGGGCGCGTACCTTGCCCAGGAAGCCGGTGAACTGGCTGAAAATCAGGGCACGGTGACCCTCGGACACCAGGTCCTCCAGCTGCTCGAACAGCACGTCCAGCTTCGACGAACGGACACCAGTAAGTGACGGATCCACCAGGGACGCGTCCAGGCTGAGCTGCCGCAGCAGGGTGAGCGACTGGAAAATGGTGAACCTGTTCTTGTTCACGTCCTCGATCAGGCCCAGGATCTTCTGCCGCTCCCGCTGCAGGTGCGTCTGGTAGACCTTCTGGTGGCGCGGGTTCAGCACCACTTCCAGGATCTGTTCCTGCTTGGGCGGCAAGTCCTTGATCACCTGGTCCTTGGTGCGCCGCATCATCAGCGGACGGACCCGACGGCGGAGCTTCTCCAGCTGCCCCTTGTCGCCGTTCTTTTCGACCGGCTTTTGGTAATACTCGGCAAACCGCTTCGGGCTTGAGAAGAGGCCCGGTGCCACGATGGAGGTCAGTGCCCAGAACTCCATGAGGTTGTTCTCCAGGGGCGTGCCGGTGATGGCCAGCTTGAACGCCGCAGGGAGTTTGCGGGCGCACTGGTAGGCCTTGGACTGGTGGTTCTTGACGAACTGGGCTTCGTCCAGCACCAGGCCGGCCCAGGTTTTGGAGGCGTAGGACTCGTAGTCGATCCGGAACAGGGCGTAGGAGGTGATGACGATGTCCGCGCCGCCCAGTTCGACGGCGGGGTCCTGGCCGTTCTTCGCAAAGGTTTCGCTGACGGTGCGGACGGTCAGGCCAGGGGCGAAGCGCGCGGCTTCGGCCGCCCAGTTGCCCACGACGCTGGTGGGGGCCACCACCAAAAAGGGAGTGCCGCCGCCGTGCCCTGGAGTCCCGCCGTCGGGCGCTGAAGCGTCCGGCGCGGTGCCGGCAGCCGCCAGCTCCGCGGCCTGCTCCTTCGCCGCGCACATCAGCGCGAGGGCCTGCACGGTCTTGCCCAGGCCCATGTCATCCGCGAGGACCCCGCCCAGGCTGTGCTTAAAGAGGAAGCTGAGCCAGTTGAAACCCTCAAGCTGGTAGGGCCGCAGCTCGGCGTTCAACGAGGCAGGCAGTGGCAGTCCGTCGATCCCGCCCTCGAGCAGGCCGCCCACCGCGGAGCGCCACGCGGCGGCCTGCTCGTCCACGATGCCCAGCTGCGCCAGTTCGTCCCAGAGCCCGGCCTGGAAGCGGCTGATCTGCAGCGGCGCGTCCTTGTTGTCCTGCAGCGAGCGGGCCTCCTCGATCAGGGCCCGCAGCTGGTGGAGCTCCGGCAGGTCCAGGGAGAAGTAGGCGCCGCTGGGCAGGAGCATCTTGGTCTGGCCGGCGGCGAGCGCGGAGAACACGGCGGCGAAGGACACCGGCTGGCCCTCCAGGGAAATCTGGATGCCAAGGTCAAACCAGTCCCGCTGCTCGGTGGCCTTGGTGGAAATGGACACCACGGGCGCTTCCTCAGCCTCGCGGTAGTCTGCGATGTCACCCGCGGTGTCCACGGAAACGTCCGGCGCCTGCCGAAGCAGGGGCAGGACTTCCTCGGTGAACGCCAGCGTGTCCAGGCCGCTCAGTTCCGCGGACGCCGAGAGCCGCGGCGTGCCCCAGCCGCCGGTGGCGGATTCGCCCAGGGCCGCGACCACGTTCCACGGCTGGCCGATGCCCTCCAGGATCCGTGCTTCTGCGGTGTCGTCGCGGTAGCCATGGTCGCCCGGGTGCCGCCAGAGCGGCTGGGCGGTGACCAGCGTGCCGGACTTGTAGTGCCATTCCCAGTGCAGCCGCACCCGGTGGTCCGCGCCGTAGTTGGCCAGCAGCGAGAGTGTGGGGACGGCCAGCGCGGGCAGTTCCACGGACTCGTCCTTCGCCGTGACCCGGGCCGTCTGCTTGAGCTTCGGATAGAAGCCGGTAAGGAAGCGGGTTTCGTCCCGGGCCGGGATGTGCAGGGTGCTGCCGGCGGTCACGAACGACAGCAACTCCTCGCTGAGGCCACTCTCGAGCGGGGCCAGCGTGATCACGTTGTCCGCAGCCACCCCCGGCAGCGCCTCGCCGCCCGTCGTCAGGAAGATGCCGTGCGCCGGGCGGCCGATGGTGCCCACGGTCGCCGGATCAACCTCTTCCCCCTCCACGGTGATGGTGGGCGCGAGCTCCAGCCCGCCGTCGTCGGCTGTTTTATCGGGTGACTGCCCCGCGGCTGCAGCGGCAGGCGTGCCGTAGCGGCTCAAATTAAGCCCGACGGCGGCGGGAGACTCCGCGAGCCGGACCGGTTCGGTGCCGCGGCTGTGGACGAGGGCGAGGCCGATCTTTTTGGCATCGGCGAGCAGGCTCCACATGTTCTTCCCGGCGAAGGTGTTCAGGCCCAGCCAGAGCGCGGAGGAGCTGTGGACCCGGTTGGCGGCGGCGGTGTGCGCGGCGAGGAAGGTCTGCATCCACTCGATGTGCGCTTCGTTGCATTCCCGCCGGAAGTTCAGGTAACTCAGGGTGTTCCAGGAGACGTCGCCGCGGATCCATTTGCCCTTGGCGCCCATGATCACGGGCCGGGCCTTGAGCTGGCGCACGCTGCGCAGGGGGTCGCGGCGGCCTGTGTAGGAGAAGTGCGGGGTGGGTTCCTCGATCTCGAACTGGAGGGCCAGCGGGATGCCGTTGCTGGACGGGGTGATGCCGGGCTGCGAAATCAGCGGGCTCAGGGCCTGTTCCCAGTCGGCCAGGTCCAGGCTGGCGGGCTGGCGGGACAGCCGGGAGACCTCGGCGGGGGCGAGCAGCTGGACGCGGATGGCGGGATTGTCCTCGGCAGCGAACAGCAACGCCGCCACATGCTTGCAGTCCTTGCGGACGGGGCAGCTGCACACGCCCACCGTGCAGCTCCAGCCGCCTGTTTTCCGGACCAGCTTGGCCGTGGTGGAGTAGGGCACGTCCGCGCCGCCCCGGACCTTGCCCAGCATGAGGCCGGTGGTGGCGTCGAACGATATGCCGGAAACGCGGCTCCCCATGGCATAGGCCAGGCCGGCCGCGAGGGAGCGGTCGTTGATGGCGGGAGTCTGTATTGCCAGTGCCGCACTCTCGTCCGGTTGGGATGGCATGGTGCGCGCTACTTTCAGTGCCCGCGGCGTGGCCGGGGCCGATCGATGGTTATCTGATTCATCTTAGTTCGCCCGGCAGGGGCCTGAAACTTCGCCTGACGTTCACTTCCGCCTCAACCAACCGCTGTCCGGGCCCACGTAGCGTGAAAGTGTCCCGAGCATCAACCGGTTTCAGCAGCAGTAAGGAATCCCATGACCACGAGCCAGAACCCTGTCGTCCTGACCAAGGCCAGCATCGAAGCCGGGAGTGAGGAGGTTGTCGATGCCAACGTTCACGTGGTGAACGCCATGTACGGGAGCCTGCTCGACTCCGGCGA
The DNA here is from genome assembly GCF_024391045.1 of Pseudarthrobacter sulfonivorans. Lineage (GTDB taxonomy): Bacteria > Actinomycetota > Actinomycetes > Actinomycetales > Micrococcaceae > Arthrobacter > Arthrobacter sulfonivorans_B. The sequence continues at coordinate 44,468 of NZ_JANFCZ010000005.1, read as the reverse complement.
GATCTCACCCGTGGCCCTGCGCAGCTACTACGTGGACTTCTACGTCACGCAGTCCCTGGAGGGCGGCTTCGCCCAGTACGTCTTCACCGCCGACCGTGACGAAGTCGATCCGCTGATCCGCGAGGGCCTGGAGAGCATCGGCGCAACGGCGCACCTGGAGCTTTTCAACCGGACCGTGACGGCGTTCGATGCCTTGTCCGAGGAGGACGAGGAACGCTACCTTGACGGCGACCTGGACACCGAGGAAGAGTCCAACGACGCCGTGCGGACCATGGAGGAACTCGACGGCGAGTTCGAGGAACTGTTCGAAACTGAGAACATCACGGCCCTCAACGCCGCCTGGCTCCTGGCCCAGGAAAACCTGCTGGTGCTCGATGACGAAGAGCTCAGCGCCTACATCGAACGCCAGGTTGCGCTCTTGCCCGACCTCGAAGAGCGCCAGGCCCGGGCCGACGAGGAAGCCCTGGACAACGCGCCGGATTTTGAAGTCATCATCCGCGAACTGTGCGATGTTGCCGGTTACGAACTCGAGAAGATCACCATGGGTGACCCCAACTACGTCCACAACGGCGAGAAGACGCTGGCCTGGCACTTCAGCACGGACCACGGCGATTTCCTCATGGTTGAGGAAGAGGACGAGGCCTTCATGATCAACCCGGAGACGCAGGAGATCGTGGCCGCCGTCGAGTTCGAGGAAGTGGACGACGACGAGATGATCGAGGCGTAGCGCACCTCATCTGACGCGCGCGGCGGGCTTGTGCGGGCCGGGTTCGGCGGGCGGAGTTCCCCGGGGAGCCGGTTCGCCCGGTTCGCCCAGATCGCCGCAATCGCCGAAGGAGTGCAGGGCCGCCGGAACGTTCCGGCGGCCCTGTTGCGTTTGGGCGTTCCCGACGGCGGGCGCTTTAAAAGAAATTCCCGCAGCGCCGTAACTTTCCCCGGCCGGCCAGCGATGTAGGGCGTGATGGGTTCCCCACGGAGCCGGATCTGAATCGTTCCCTAGTTTTGGAGTGTCTTATGTCGTTCTTCACTGTTCTCGCCACCAGCAAAGTCGCAGCCGGAGTCCTCGCCGCAGGCACCCTGGCCGTCGGCGGAACCGGCGTCGCCGCTGTTTCCGGCGCCCTCCCGACCGGAGCCCAGCAGACCGCCCACGAACTGCTCGGCGCTCCGGCACCGAAGCTGGCCGCTGACGCTACGGATAGTGCACTCAAGAACACCGCCGACAAGGCTGCAGACAAGGCTTCGGCCAACGCCACGGGCGACGCCGCAGTGACGGCTGACGGCGCAGCCGCCGGCAACGCTGCCGTATCCAAAGACAAGCTTGCTGCCGAGGCCAACGTCTCCGCCGCTGCCGGCACCGCCGTGGACGCTGCCGGCGCCGCAGCATTCGGCCTCTGCACCGCCTTCACGAACGGCGGACTCAACGCGTCCTCCGAAGGCTTCTCCTCGCTGGTCATCGCCGCCAAGGGTGAGGGCAACGTGAAGGCCTTCTGCACCGACGTGGTCGCCAAGGGCTATGCCGCCGCTGAGACCAAGGCCACCGCAGAAGGATCCGCCACCGTCAAGGCCGAGCGCCCCGAGCTGCCGGCTGTTCCCGCGGTTCCCGCTGTTCCGGCAGTGCCGGGCGCCAACGGGCAGTCCGTCGTCCCCGCTGTTCCGGCTGTGCCCGCAGTTGCCGCCGTGCCCGGCCACGACGTGGACGTCCCCGCCGTTTCGGCCCGCTAGGACCCTCCCGGCTAGGCTGGACTGCGGGAAAACGGCCGGTTAGGGCCGCCCGCAGTCCAGAATGCCGGGATGAAGCTGTCGCCCGGGACGAAGGAGCCACTGGTGCCAGACACTTTGGCCGAAGAAGACATCGACATATTTGCAGACACTGCCGGCGCTGATCCGGCCGTGCTCTTCGGCGTCGTCTACCGCACCTTTTCCGGCGCTGTCCTGGGTTACCTCAGGGCCCGCGGCGTCGACGATCCCGAGGCTGTCACCCAGGACGTCTTCCTGGCGTTCTTCCCCAAAATCGGCGAGCTGACCGGCGGGCTGCAGGGCGCCAAATCCTTGGTGTTTTCGATCGCCCACGCCCGGATGGTGGACCACTACCGGCGCGTTGAACGCAGCCCGGCCTTCACCCCGTACGATCCCCTGCAGGACGCGCGCAGCACGGCGTCGGCAGAGGACCACGCCCTCGGCCACGCCGGCGGTGCGGCCGGAATGCTGGAGGGCCTGCCTAACGACCACCGGGAAGTCCTGGCCCTGCGGGTCGTGGCCGACCTGTCCATCGAACAGGTGGCCAGCATCATGGGCAAATCCCAGGGCGCCATCAAACAGCTCCAACGCAGGGCGTTGCAAAACCTCAAGGACCAGACCCTTAGAAGGAACCAGGCAGATCATGAGTGACATCGCAGGCTCCAGCAGCGACGGGACCGTCGACAGGCTGCTCCGTGACGCGGGGTTCGACGACGACGCCGTGCTCCTTTCCGCCCTGCAGGACCTGCGCGACCTGGCCGGCGGCCAGCCTGAGGCATCTGCCGCGGTGGCCGCGTTGATGGCCCCGCCTACCCGCCACCTCGCCGCCGTCCCCGAGGCCGCCCCCCAAACAGAGCGGCTCGCCCAGCTTGCGGACAGCCCTGAGAACCCGGCCCCGGCGCCGACCCCGGCGCCTGCACCCACCCTGATGATGGCTGCCACCCCGACGCCGGCTGGGACGCCAACGTCGACTGCGCCCCGGACGCCGGATGCCACGCCGGAGGCCGCAACTCAGACCGCAACCGACGAACTCGCAGCCCGCCGTCGTGCGAAGCGCCGAATCACCCTCACCACCTTGTCAGTGGCCGTGTCGCTGGCGGCCGGCGGCGCGGTCGCGGTGGCGTCGGACCAGGGCCTCCGCGATTCCCTCGGCCAGGTAAACAAGGCCGTCAGTTCCTTCGTGGGCACCGTTAGCGGCGCGTCAAATCCCGCACAGCCGGCAAAGCCGGCAACGCCGGCTCCGCTGCCGGCGCAGCCAGTCTCTCCTGCCACAGTGCCCGCATCACCACCCGTCACGCAGCAGGCTCCGGCCGCTCCTGAATCGAAACCCGGCCAGGCCCCGCAACACGCTCCGGGCCAGCCGTCCCACGTCCCGGCCGCGCCCCTCCAGGACCTCCCAGTCCCGGAAAACCTCACGCCCAGCCTGCCCGGCGTGCCGGACCGGCTGCCGAACGGCGAGGGACAGCCCCCAGCGCTGCCCCTTCCGCCGACCCCTCCAGTCCAGTTGCCGGTGGTCCGGCCGTAACCGGAACTCGTAACCGCCACCCTCAGTAGCCCGGCGCCTCGGCCTTGATCATCTCCCCGGCCGGATCCGCGAGGTACCAGAGGCCACCGACGCCCTGCCCCATGACGTCGCCCGGCTTCATGTCCTTCGAGTAGTGGTACAGCGGCAGTCCGTTCAGGGTCAGCTGCTTTGTCCCGTCCGGCGTGGTGATGGTGCCCAGCGCTCCAGTGATCCCGTCAGCGGACGGCATGGTTCCGTTGCTTTGGACCGGTGGCCACGACATGAGGCAGGCTCCTGTGCAGGCGCTGGTGCCGGAATCCTTGAGGTCTTTTGCGAAGAAATAGACGCTCATGCCTTTGGCATCCACCACGATCTTGCCGGCGCTTGAGGACGCGGTCATGAGGTCGACGGCGGGTGCTGCGGGGGTGGCGCCCGGGCCCGCGGCCGGGGCGGAGGACGAGGCCGTCGGACTTGTGGCGGACCCGCCGGGCGCGGCCGATGTGCTGGTGGTTCCGGGGCTGCCGCCGCAGCCTGCCAGCGCGGCCAGGAGGGCCAGCGCTGCAAGACTTGTGCCCGGATGCTTCTTCATGGAGGTGCTCCCTCGCTGGGGCCCGGCGTCGGATCGCCGAACGCTAACCATAAGACGGCCAAAGGTGAAGAATGGTTCAAGCATGGTGCACCGGCCGTCCCCTGATCGCCCCCGGATCGCCGGCAGTGAACCGTTTACGCGCGGCGGACGTCGTATCAGCCGACACGAGGTCCCGGCAGCAAACGGGGGACCGCGGATGGGGCGTCAGGGACTGAAGGAGGCGGCATGCCGCTGGACGAGGAAGTGGTGGCCGCGATTTACCGCGAGCACGGCCCCGCCCTGCGCCGGTTCGTGCTCAGTGCCTCGCGGGATCCGCAACTGGCCGAGGACGTGGTCCAGGAGACCGTGCTCCGGGTCTGGCAGAAGGCCCCGGATATCACCGGCAGCCTGCGAAGCTACCTCTTCCGGACGGCACGCAACATCATGATCGACAATTACCGGAAAGCCCAGCGGCGGCCCAGCGAGGTCACCGAACGGGAGGTCGCCGATCCCGCCGAAGCCGCTGAACGGGTGGACGAACTGCTCAACCGGGTACTGATGGAAGAGGCCCTGGTCAGGCTCAGCAGCGAACACCGTGACGTGCTGGTGGCGCTCCACTACCGCCGCTTCACCGTCAATGAAGCCGCCGTGCAACTGAACATTCCCAGCGGCACCGTGAAGTCACGGGCCTACTATGCGGTCCGCGCTTTGCGGACCATCCTGGATGAGATGGGGGTGGAACGGTGAACGCCGCCGACCTGCACCATCTGTTGGGCGCCTATGTGCTGGGTGGACTGGATGCCGCCGATTCGCAGCGCTTCGGGCAGCACCTTCAGGAGTGTGCCGACTGCCGCGCGGAGCTCACCGATCTGGAAAGCCTGCCGGCCCTGCTGGCCGCGCTTCCCGTGCCGGACGCGGTGGCACTGACCGGAACTTCCCGTCCGGCTGCCACCGCAGAGCCGGGTGCCCAGGTGCCCCGGGCGGTCCTGACCGAACTGGCCACCCGCCGTCGTAAATCACGACGGCGGTGGGCCGGGCTGGTGGGCGCCGTCGCCGCCGCGTGCCTCGCGCTGGGCGTGGCCGCAGGGCCGCTGCTGAACCGGCCGCCGCAGCCGGATGCCAGCTACTCGGTCCAGGCGGACAACGGCCTGCGGTTCAGCGTGGACCTGGCCCGGAAGACCTGGGGCACGGAACTGGCGGTGAACGGCAGCAGCATGCCGTTGACCGGAACGTACTCGTTGTGGGTGCGGGACCGTGCCGGCGGGGAGGACCGCGCGTGCGCCTGGACCGCCACGCCGAGCGGGCGGGTCAAGGTCACCGGCGCCACACCTGTTCAGCTGGCCAGCATCGCCACCGTGGAACTGCGCGACGACGACGAGAAAACCGTCGCCGTGATCACCGTTCCGTAGCTCATCTGGACATTTTCGCCAGCTTGGCCCGGACCGCCATGTACACGCCGTAGCAGATCAGGCCGGCCCCCACAGCGGCCAGCAGGTACACGCCGAAGGGCTGGTCGCGGAGCGCCTTGAGGCCGCCGTCGAGGCCCGTGGAGTCTTCCGGATGGGCCCTGAGGGTGGCGATCACGATCAGCAGTCCGGTCAGCAGCAGCACGGCGCCCTTGGCAACATAGCCGGCGACGCCCAGGACGGTGACGGCTGTCCGGGCCGGTGGGGAACTGGGCATCACCAGGTGCTTTTCGAAGGATTTCCTGACTCCCCGAATGGCGTAGACCGCGCCGGTGATGGCGATGGCTGTCCCCACCAGGACTAACAGGGCCACGCCGCCGGGTGCCTTCATCACGGTCAGGGTGAGGTCGCTCGCCTTTTGCCTGTTGTCGTTAACGGAGCCCGTGCCCATGGCGAAGGCCAGGAGTGTCAGGGCGAACCCGGCGAACACCAGGGCCTGCGCTGCGGCCTTGGCTTTTTCTCCCACCTTTTTCTTGGTGGGAAGCCTGGTGTAATCAAAGATCGCATCGCTGGCCTGCCACACCGCCAGTGCCGCGCAGGCGGCGAAGCTTGCCCACAAGAGGAACGGGCCGGCGGGCTGGCCGGCGAGTTCGGCCACGGCCCCGCTGAAGTCCGCGTTCCCCGTACCGCCCATAGCGAGCCGAATGGCGATTGCCCCGATCAGGAAGTGCAGGATGCCGCTTGCGGCGAACCCCGCCCGTGCCAGCAGCTCCAAAACTCGCGAGTTGGTGACGTCCTCCGCAGCGTCTGCGGCCTGCCTTAATTCTCTTTTAATGACGGTTCCTTTTGCCGGCGCCAGGGAGGCGCAAATTGCGTGCCCCCACACAATTCTTATCGTGCCACGCAAAGACTGCCGCCGACAGCCCCGGACTCCGGGTGCCGGTGAGGTGCGCTGATGATCCCGCTGCCCGCGCTCCGGGCGGCCGTGAGGTGCGCCGACGATCCCGCCGCCGGTGAAGGCGGGGATGGGGAGTGATCCCCATCGCCGGGTCTTGGCCGCCGTGCGACCATAAGTTCAGCGATAAACCCACTCGTTTCACTTTCCGGGGGAAAACCATGACTTTTTACGGCGCGGACGTCAGCCAGCTGCGTGATCTGGCGAAGGCCGTCGACAAGGCGGCCACACTGCTCAGTAGCCGGGCCAGCTCCCTGCAAGGGCAGATTCAGTCCGCACCCTGGAAGGGCATCGACGGCGAGCGGTTCCGGCAGGACTGGGCCGGAAGCCACCGCCCCACCCTGGAGCGCGTGGCGTCCAGCCTGCGCCACAACTCCAAACTGCTCCTGCAGCACGCCAACGAGCAGGAAAAGGCATCCGATGCCGCCGGCGCCGGTGGCGGCGGAAGCTTCCTGGACAAGCTCAAGGGTCTGGGCGGCCGCGCCCAGACCTGGCTTGAAGAGCAGATGCAGAAAGCTGCCGAGGCGCAGGCACACCGCCAGGAGCTCGAACAGGGACTCGACCAGGCGCTCAAGGGCACCCCGGAGGAGCAGGCCAAATGGTGGGCGGCCCTGTCCGAGGCTGACCGTCAGTACCTGATCGAAGGCGAAGGCAAGCACGGACCCCTCGCCGCCGAGCTGATGAAAATGGACGGAGGCATCCCGGCATCCGCCCAGGACCAGGCCGCCGAGCATCTCAAGGTACTCGCCCTCGCAGACACCCCGGTCTATACCGAGAGCGGCAAGGCCACCATCGACGGCCGGATCGCCTGGTTCCACGCCGGCGCGGAAGTGGGCACGGTGGTGAGCGAGAACGCCGACGGGTCAGCCACGCTCAAGGTCTACGGAAACGTCGGGGTGGGTGTCAACGACACCACCGGATCGGGAAACATCACGCTCAACGGAGAGGGATCGCGCGAGTACAAGTTCGGCAGCGTCGAAGAGGCCGTGGCTGCCCGGAACCAGATGTACCGGGACCTTCCCCCGGACAGCATCGGAGAGGTCAAGGACGTGGCCGCCAACGCGCCTGCTTACCTCATGACCACCATCCAGGAGGCCGCGGACCACAACGGCGCGACGAGCTGGGACGACAAGGTCAAGGGAACCCTCTCCTTCGAGGCCAAAGGCGATGCCGGGCCCGCGTCCGGCTCCGCCAAGCTGGATCTTGCCTACGAGCGGAACCTGACGGACGGTACTGCCAAGGGCAGCGGGGAGGTGTCAGCCCAGGGCAAGCTGGACCTGGATGGCCAGTTGTTCACGGCCTCCGGCAAGGGGGGCCTGGAAGTGAACCTGGACAAGGACAGCAGCATCAAGTCGATCGTGGTGTCCATGGAGGGCAACGTAGCGCAGGGAGCCAGTGCCGGGCCGGACCTGCAAGGCGCCAAGCTCGAGTCCAACGTGACCGTCGGGACGCAGAGCACCGTCAAGATCGACATCGACTACACCCCGGACAACGCACCGGTGATCGACAGCTACATGCGCAATGTGGCGCTGGGCAACGACAGCGCGGCGGCTGCGGATGCGGCCAAGCTGTATGAGGCAGGTTCGGCCACGGTACAGGTGAACAACGTGGTGACGGCCTCCAATGAGGTGGGCGTGGACTTCAAGGCGGGCGAGGTGGAGCTGAAGACTGAGAACAAGGCGACCACCAACGTGTCCACGTACTATAAGGTCGCGAACGACACCAAGCTCGAGCGGCTCTGACGTGGCCGTGCCTGATCCCAAGACTTACCGCTAAGGAGCAACCATGTCAGTGCACATCGAATCCCCCCTGGGTTTCACCGCAGACTTTCCCGAACACACCCAGGTCCTCGAGGATTCCGCCGCAGGACCCAACACCGAGCAGTACGGCCTCCTGGGCGGTGTCCTGGTCACCGTGATCAAGGACGACACCTCCGTCACCGATGCCCCCGGCGCCAACGGCTGGGCGCACGTCATGTCGGACTTCTATCTCGAACGTGCCGGTACCGTGCTGACCGAGGGCGCGCTGAACCTGCCGGGCAAGTCCGCGTACGCCGTCCTGGTTGGCTACTCGGACCCCGACGGTGCGGCGAGGGTGGCAGCCAGCGTCGGCGTCTGGGAGAACAACCGGTTCATCGGTGTTGTGGTGATCTGGCCCTACGTGAACCCGGAGATTGAGCCGCGGGTGGACATGCTGAAGGAGATCGTTTCGTCCATCAGCGTGGCCTGACCCCCGGCCACTCGCCTTCCGCGGCTCAGCGGCGCCGGTAGCAGAGGTCGAAGATCAGCCGGCCGGCCTCATGGGCTTTGGCTTCGAAGCTGGTCCGGATCCGGCCCTCGAAGCGCGGCGCCCAGCCTCCGGTTTCATCCACGCCCTCGTTCGGGCCGGTATGTTCGGTGCTGACGGGGGCCCTGCCCTCGCGGACCGGTGCGCCGCCCACCAGGGATTCGACGCCGGACTGCCACACCTGGGTGAGGGGGCTTTCGGGTCCGTGGCGCTCGCCGGTGTGCAGGTTCTCGAAGTCGGCGGAGCCCGCCAGGACGTCGCGGACGTGGACGGCGTAGTTGGACCAGTCAGTGGCAATCCGCCACAGGCCGCCCGGTTTGAGCGCCCGTGCAGCGAGCGCGGCAAACTCGGGCTGGATGAGGCGCCGTTTGTGGTGGCGCGACTTGTGCCAGGGGTCCGGGAAGAAGACCCAGAGTTCGCTGACGGACCCTGCCGGCAGCATGGTGGCCAGGACCTCGGGCGCGTTCGCTTCCACCACGCGCACGTTCTGCAGCCCGCGGCTGTTGATCTTGATGATGGTGTTGGCCAGGCCCGGTGTGTAGACCTCCACCGCCAGGAAGTCCGTGTCAGGATTTTCCTCGGCGGCGTGGCAGATGGCGTCACCCAGCCCGGACCCGATCTCCACAATCAGCGGTGCCTTCCGGCCAAACTCCGCCTCGGCGTCGAACGTGTAATCCGGGTGGACGGACGTGTTGGCGACGTGCCGCGGCACGTCCACGGCCCAGCGGTCCGCGTGCTCTTCCCAGGCCGCCTGGCGCCTGCCCTGAAGGCGGGTGCCGCGGCGCACGAAGCTGACGGGCCTGCCGCCGTACGTGCCGAAGGAGGCCTGGGTTCCGGGCGTCACCGGCCGCGGAACATGCGGAGGCTGGGGAGATTCTGGGGATTCACTCATCCCTTCCAGAGTAGTTGAGTTGCGGGCAGGCAGCGGTTTCGGGATGGCCTTGGTGATGGCGCCCACTGCCGCCTGACACAATGGGTGCCGTGACCCGTGCTGACAACGTTGACGTACCCGGATTCCTCGTCGACGCCGAAATCGACGATGTTCCCCCGGCGTCCCCCACGGAGCTCCCGGACGGGCCCCGCAGCCGCCGCGCCCTGGCATACCTGGGCCTCTGCCTGGTGCTCATCGGCCTGAACCTCCGGACGGTCTTCTCGAGTTTCGCCGCGGTGCTTCCGGAGCTCACGTCCGACGCCGGCCTGCCGGGCTGGGCGGTGGTGGTGCTCACCACCGTGCCCGTCACGCTGCTGGGCGTGTTTGCGCCGCTGGCCCCTGTCCTGGCCCGCCGGTTCGGGGCGGAGCGCGTGCTGCTCGGCGCCATGGCGGTCCTCACGGCGGGGCTGTTGCTGCGGCCGGCGGACCTGGGCGGGCTGCTGCCGGGCGCCGGGCACCTGCCGGCCCTGCTCGTGGGGACGGCCGCCTGCGGTGCAGCCATCGCCCTGTGCAACGTGCTGCTCCCCGGCTTGGTGAAACGCGATTTCCCGCACCGGCTGGGCCTCATGAGCGGGCTGTACACCACGGCAATCTGCGCCTCGGCCGCCCTCGGCGCCGGCTTTACCTACCCGGTCTTCACGGCAACGGGGGAGTGGACGGCGGGGCTCTGGTTCTGGGCGCTGCCCGCCGTCGTCGTGCTCTTGCTGTTCCTTCCGGTGGCGCTCCGGCAGCACCCCGTCCGGCACCAGGCCGCGTCGGACGGCGTCAACGTGTGGCGCTCGGAGGTCGCCTGGCAGGTGACCATCTTTATGGTGCTGCAGGCCATGATGTCCTTCAGCGTGTTCGCGTGGCTGGCGCCCATCCTGCGCGAGCGCGGTGTCGACGGCGGGACCGCAGGGCTGATGGTGTCCGTTTCGATTGTGCTCCAGATGCTGGGCTCGCTGTTCGCCCCTGCGCTCGCGGCACGGTTCCGGGACCAGCGTGCCATCAGTGTGCTGGTGGCACTGATGACCGGCGGCGGCTTCGCGCTCAGCATCTTCGGGCCGTTGCAGTTCATCTGGGTGTGGACCGGGCTGCTGGGACTCGGGCAGGGAAGCCTCACTGCGGTGGCCCTGACCATGATCATGCTGCGGACCCGCGACGGCCACACCGCCGCGCATCTGTCCGGGATGATGCAGGGCGTGGGCTACGGCGTGGGATCCACCGGGACGCTGCTGGTGGGCCAGCTGCACCAGTCCACCGGCTCCTTCACCGCCGCCGGGCTGCTGTTCCTCGGCGTAGGCTCCCTGGCCGCGGTGTTCGGCTACCGCGCCGGCCGGAACCGGTACGTCGGCGGCTAACCCCCGACCCCACCCACCTCACGCACCCCGCCCGCCACACACCGACGCGGGGTCACTTGATGTCCCCTCCGCGCCGTCTATTGGGTGTTTGGTGACCCCGCGTTGCCTAAATCGGGCGGGGAATTCCATTGACAGTTGATGAGTCACGCCCTAGATTTGCCGTAACATGAATCACCTTTCAGGTTTGCTCACGATTTCTTAATCGCACCCGTTGTCCACAATCCCCAGTTTTAGTACGAAAGGCATCCCGTGAAGGATACGAAGAAGTTCCTGCTCGCCGCCGTGATGGCCACGGGGCTGGCCCTCAGCGCCTGCGCGCCCACGCCCGGAGCCGCCACCCCGGCCGAGTCCGGCAGTACCAAGTCGGCCGAACCGGTGGACGTTGGCATCATCTACTCCAAGACCGGCCCGCTGGCCGCCTACGGTGCCACCTACTATGAGGGCCTCCAGGCCGGCATCGACCACGCCACCGGCGGCACCGGTGCGGTCAACGGCGCCAAGATCAACCTGACGTACGCTGACGACGGCGGCGATCCGGACAAGGCAGTGACGGCAGCCAAGGACCTCATCGGCAAGGGCTACAAGATCATCGGCGGCACCGTGGTCTCCGGCATCGCGCTGAAGCTGGCCGAGCAGGCGGCCCAGAACAAGGTCCTCTACATCTCCGGTCCCGCCGCCACGGACGCCATCCAGGGCATCAACAAGTACACGTTCCGCTCGGGCCGCCAAAGCCTGCAGGACGTGGCCACCGCCGGCTCCTTCATCGACACCAACGGCAAGAAGGTAGTGGTCTTCGCGCAGGACAACGCCTTCGGCCAGGGCAACGTGGCCGCCGTCAAGGCCGTCCTCGGAGCCAAGGGCGCCACCGTAGAGTCCGTCCTCGTCCCGGACGGCCAGGAACTGACCCCGTTCGCCCGCCAGCTGGTTGACGCCAAGCCGGACATGGTCTTCGTGGCCTGGGCAGGAGCCACCTCCGGCACCATGTGGCAGGCCCTCAGCCAGCAAGGCGCCTTCGATGCCGCCCCGGTGGTCACCGGCCTGGGCGACGCGTCCACCTTCGGCGCCTACGGGGAAGCCACCGGCAAAATCAGCTTCCTGAACCACTACTTCCCGGGCGCTTCCGGCACCGAGGTGGAGAAGAAGATGATCGCCGCCGTCGAAAAGGCCGGCGCCAAGGCCGACCTGTTCACCCCGGACGGCTTCGTGGCCGGCCAGATGATCGTCCAGGCCATCAAGGAAGGCGGCTCCGACACCGACGCCATGGTCAAGGCGCTCGAAGGCTTCAGCTTCGACGGCCCCAAGGGCAAGGAGACCGTCAGGGCCTCAGACCACGCACTGGTCCAGGACATGTACCAGGTCAAGCTCGTCCAGAAGAGCGCTGCCTGGGCACCCGAGCTCGTCAAGGTGGTCCCCGGCGACCAGGTGGCACCGCCCGAGAAGAAGTAGAGGATCAGGACATGAACGCTCCAGCCCTGCCTGCCCTCGCGGTGGACGGACTCGGTCTGCAGATCGGCGGTGCCCGCATCCTCCAGGACGTGAGCTTCGCCGTCGGCGCCGGAGAAATGATCGGCGTCATCGGCCCCAACGGCGCCGGCAAGACCACCTTGTTCAACCTGATTTCCGGGGTGATGCGGCCCACCGAAGGCAGCATCAGCCTGAACGGCAGGGAGATCACGGCAGCACCCGTCCACCGCCGGGCCAAGGCAGGGCTGGGGCGGACCTTCCAGACGTCAAACCTGTTCCCCCGGCTCAGCGTCCTGGAAAACGTCCGGCTCGCCGCGCAGGCCAAAATCGGCGGCAGCCTCAACCTGCTGAGGTTCCCGGCCGGCTCGGACGAGGCCACCCGGATTGCCCGCGGCACCATCAGTGAAGTGGGGCTTACCAGCCAGCTCACGACGGCGGCGGGGGACCTTTCGCATGGCGAGAAACGCAAGGTGGAAATCGCCGTCCTCCTGGCCACCGATCCCGCCGTCGTCCTCCTTGACGAGCCGATGGCGGGCGTTGCGTCCGGGGACGTCCCGTCCCTCACCGCGATCATCCGCGGGATGCACCGCGACCGCGGCTGCACCGTAATGATGGTGGAGCACCACATGGACGTGGTCCTGGGGCTGGTGGACCGGGTGGCAGTGATGCACCACGGCAGCCTGCTGGCCCTGGACAGCCCCGATGCCGTGATGGCCGATCCCACCGTGCAGAGTGCCTACCTTGGAGAACCCGTATGACCGCCGCAGCACAGCGCCCCAATCCCCGAAATCCCGAACCCGGCGGCCCTATCCTCAGGATCGCAGGACTGAACGCCCACATCGCCGGACAGCAGGTGGTGGAGGACGTGTCCTTCACGGTTCCCGCCACCGGCATCACCGCCCTGCTGGGCCGCAACGGCGTGGGCAAGACCAGCACCATCAAAGCCATCATCGGCCTGATTGACCGGACCGGCGAGGTGGAACTGGACGGCGTCCGGGTGGAAAAGGAGCCCACCTACAAGATCATCCGGAGCGGCGTGGGTTATGTCCCGGAGGACCGTGAAGTGTTTTCCAAACTCACCGTCGCCGAAAACCTCAGGCTCGCCGAACGCGACGCCGCACCCCGCCGGCAGCTGGTCGAGGAGCTTTTCCCGGACCTGCTGGCCCGCGCCGGCCAGATGGCAGGGACCCTGTCGGGCGGCCAGCAGCAGATGGTGTCGCTGGCCCGCGCACTCCTGAACACCAACAAGGTCCTCCTCGTGGACGAACCCACCAAGGGGCTGGCGCCGAAGATCGTGGCCGAAGTGGCCGAGACCCTCGCCGAAGCGGCCAAGACCGTCCCCATCCTGCTGGTGGAACAGAACCTGCAGGTGGTCCGCAGGCTGGCGGAAGGCGCCGTGGTCCTCTCCGGCGGACGCGTGGTCCACACCGGCAACGCCCTGGAGTTCCTGGACGACGACGGGCTGACGCAACGGCTGCTGGGCGTCTCCACCGAGGGCGCCGCCCACGACGCGGCACCCCGCCACCAAACCGCCGCCGCGCACGAGAAAGGCGCAGCCCTGTGAGCACCGTTGTCCTGCTGCTTTTCACCGGCCTGGGCCTCGGGGCCCTCTACTTCCTCGTGGCCGCCGGACTGTCCCTGATCTACGGACTGATGGGCGTTCTGAACTTCGCCCACGGTGCCTTCCTGACGCTCGGCGCCTTCACCGGCTGGGAAATCGCCCGCCGGACCGGTGCCGACAACTGGTGGACGTTCCTGCTGTCCCTGCTGGTGGGGGCCGTGGCCGGAGCCGTGTTCGCCGCATTCACCGAATTCGTCCTCATCCGCCGCCTGTACCAGCGGCACATCGAGCAGGTCCTGATCACCGTGGGCCTCTCGCTCGCCGCGGTGGCACTGTTCGACGGCATCTGGGGCACCGACCCGGTCTTCATCCAGGGTCCGGCCTGGTTCAAGGACACCACCGAAATCCTCGGCGCGCGCATTCCCAACGACCGCTTCATCTGCATCATCGCCGCCGTCCTGGTGCTGCTGGCCCTGGTGTTCTTCCTCAAGAACACCCGCTACGGCATGATCATCCGGGCCGGCGTGGAGAACCGGTCCATGGTCACCGCGCTCGGCATCGACGTCCGCAAGGCGTTCACGCTGGTCTTCACCATCGGCGGTGCCGCGGCGGGCCTGGGCGGGGTCCTGGCCTCGCATTACTTCGGCTACGTCTCGCCGCTCCTGGGCGGCTCGCTGCTGATCTTCGCCTTCATCGTCACCGTGATCGGCGGCCTCGGGTCCCTGACCGGCGCAGCCATCGGCGCCGTCGCGGTGGCGGTGCTGCAGCAGTTCGCCAACTTCTACCTCGGCGGCACCGGCGACTTCGTTGTGGTGCTGGCCCTGGCACTTGTCCTGCTGTTCCGCCCCTCCGGCCTGCTCGGGAGAACCTCATGACCACCGAAACCGACGCCACGGAAACCAACGGCGCGCCCGCCGGGCCCACAACCGGCGGGGAGGCAGGCACCGCTGCCGCGTCCCGCCGTCGTACCGCGAACGACGGCGGCCGCCCACCGCTGCGCCTGACGCGCGGCAGGATTGCGGGCACCGCAGCCGGACTCGCCGGCGTCGTCCTGCTGATCCTGCTGCCGCTGCTCAACCTGTCCCTGCCCGGGGTCCTGCCGGGGCCCACCTACACGCCGGGGTCGCTGCAGCTGCTGGCCATGTGCATGCTGATGGCCGCCGCCGCACTGACCTACCACCTGCTCCTCGGCGTCGCCGGCCTGCTCTCGTTCGGCCACGCCCTCTACTTCGGCGCCGGGGTGTACGGGCTGGCCATCATCCTGCAAAACCTGGACATCCCGCTGCTCCCGGCCATGGGCCTGACCCTGCTCGTGGTCATCGTGCTGGCCCACGTGGTGGGCAGCATCAGCCTGAAGGTCAGCGGCATCCCGTTTGCCATGGTCACCCTCGCCTTCGCACAGGCCGGTTCGGTGGTGGTGGGCCGCAACCCGGAAGGCACCACCGGCGGCGACGAAGGCCTGACCCTGCGCACGGACAACCTGCCGGACTTCCTGGTGGGCGTGGTCAACACCCGCAACCTTTACTGGCTGGCGCTCGCCGTGCTGGTGGCCGTCTTCATCATCGTCACGTGGGTGCAGTCCTCCCGCGCCGGCCATGTGGCCGCGGCGGTCCGTGAAAACGAACTCCGGGTGCGGGTCCTCGGCCTGCAGCCCTACCTGGTGAAGCTGCTGATCTTCGTGGTCTCCGCCGTCCTGGTCTGCATCATCGGCATGGTGTTCCTGCTGCTGCAGAGCGGCGCCGTCCCCCGGGCCGTGTCCGCGGACCTCACCATCACCCTGCTGGTCATGGTGGTGCTGGGCGGCGTGGGTTCGCGCTGGGGTGCGGTGATCGGGGGTGTCTTCTACACGATCCTGGACCAGCGCCTCACCGCGCTGGCAAATTCCGATGCCATCGATGGGCTCCCGGACATCCTGCGCGTACCGTTGTCAGAACCACTTTTCATCCTGGGCACCCTGTTCGTCCTGGTGGTGCTGTTCCTGCCCGGCGGCCTCACGGGTGCCGCCCAGCGGCTGGCGCAGCGCCGGAGCCGGCGCGGCACCAGCAGGGTGCAGGAGTCCCGCGAGATCCTGGAGGAAGCAGCATGACCGGCACAACAGGCCCGGGACGGCCGGACGGCCTGCACACGCTGGGCCGCTGGACCGCGGACCGCGCCCTGGCCACCCCGCACCGGATCGCCATCGACGACCGCGGCCTCACCCTGAGCTACGCCGAACTGGAACGCCGGGCAGCCGACCTCGCCGCGGCACTGCAGTCCGCCGGCTACGTCACGGGCGACAGGATCGCCACCCTGACCGGCAACAGCTCGGACCATGTGGTGGTGTTCTTCGCCTGCGCCAAGGCCGGGCTGGTGCTGGTGCCGCTGTCCTGGCGGCTTTCGCCGCGCGAACTGTCCGCCCAGCTGGAACTCGCGGACCCCCAGCTGCTCCTCGTTGAAAACGACTTGGACGCCCTGGCGGCCGCGGCGTGCTCCCTGCTGCCCCAACCGCCGCGGACCGTGGCGCCCGGGCCCGGCGGCGTCGAAAAATCCGTGCCCGCGCCGTCGCGTGTGCTGCCTCCAGCGCCGTTCGCCGGGAGGGAAGTCCGCGACGATGACCCCCTCCTCATGATCTTCACCTCCGGCACTGAAGGGGCCAGTAAGGCCGCCGTCCTGACCCATGCCAATTGCTTCTGGACCAACCTGGCGCTGTCCCGGACCCTGGACATGGCCAGTACAGATGTGGTGCTCGCAGTCCTGCCCCAGTTCCATGTGGGCGGCTGGAACATCCAGCCGCTGCTGGCCTGGTGGGCCGGCGCCACGGTGGTCCTGGAGCGCGGTTTCGAACCGGGCCGGGTCCTGCAGCTGATCGCAGAACGGCGCGTCACCATGCTGATGGGCGTGCCCACGCAGTACCTGATGCTCGCCGAACACCCGGACTTCGCCCGGACGGACCTCGGCAGCCTGCGCCACGCCGTGGTGGGCGGCGCGCCGATGCCGGCGCCGTTGCTGCGGATCTGGCACCGCCGCGGGGTGGCCTTGAGCCAGGGTTACGGGCTCACGGAGGCCTCGCCCAACGTCCTGTGCCTGGCCAACGAGGACGCCGAACGGATGGTGGGCTACTCCGGGAAGGCATACCCGCACGTCGCGGTCGCGGTTGCCGATCCGGTCACCGGTGAAATTTACGACGGGGCCGCCACCGGTGAGCTCCTGGTGGGCGGCCCCGGGGTGTTCGCCGGGTATTTCCGCGACCCCGCCGCCACGGCAGCTGTCCTCGCGGCCGGCTGGCTGCGCACCGGCGACCTGGTGGAACGCGACGCCGACGGGTACATCAGGGTGGTGGACCGGATCAAGGACATCTACATCTCCGGCGGCGAAAACGTCGCCCCGGCCGAGGTGGAGGCGGTGCTCCTGGCACATCCCGCCGTGTCGCAGGCCGCCGTGGTGGGCGTGCCGGACGGGCACTGGGGCGAAAGCGGTGCGGCGTTCGTGGTGGTACGTGCAGGCATGGCCACTGACGAGCAGGAACTGCTGGAACACTGTGCCACGCAACTGTCCGCCTTCAAGGTACCCACCCGCATCTCCATGGTGACGGCACTGCCCCGGACTGCGCTGAATAAGGTGCTTCGGTCCAGGCTGCGGCAGGAGCTCTCAGAACAGGAACCCGCGCTGCCCGAACACGCAGCACACCACGCAGAAGGCAGCCGGCCATGAGCGCCCAGCCGCGCACGGCCCGGGGAACACGCACCCGCGCCAAACTGCTCGAAGCAGCCGAAACGGTGTTTGCGTCGGTGGGGTACCACGAAGCCTCCATCGTGAAGATCACGGAAGGGGCCGCCGTCGGACTCGGTACCTTCTACCTGTACTTCGACGGCAAGCAGGCCATCTTCGACGAAGTGGTGGAAGACCTCAACAGGCGGGTCCGGCACGCGATGACCGATGCCGCCCGCAGCGCCACCAACCGGATTGAGGCCGAGCGGGCCGGGTTCCGGGCCTTCTTCCGGTTCACGGCTGAGCACCCGGCGCTCTACCGGATCATCCGGCAGGCCGAGTTCGTGTCCCCCGGCGCCCTGCGGCTCCACTACACCCGGATTGTGGACGGCTACATCGCCGGCCTGAAGGCGGCCCAGCTGAACGGCGAGGTCCGGGACATGGATCCCACCGTTGCCGCGTGGGCCCTGATGGGGATCGGCGAACTGATCGGCATGCGCTGGGTGCTCTGGGACGAGGAAGGCACCGAACCTGTCCCGGGCGCCCGGCCTGACGTCCCGGAGGACGTGTTCGAAGAGATGATGCAGTTCATCGAGCGGGCCCTCGCACCCGGCGCCACCCCGCACGCGCCCACACCCGCCGGTTCCATCCCGCCCCAGGAAGGGAAAGCCCCATGACCCGAGCAGCCAGCAGCACCGGATACCGGACCACAGACGTCGAGGTCCGCGGCGGCACCCTGCATACCGCCCTCTGGGGCCCGGATGATCCCCTGGCGCCCACCATCCTCGCGGTCCACGGCGTGACGGCATCGCACAAGGCGTGGCCGTACCTGGCGGAGGCGCTGCCCAATACCCGGATCATCGCCCCCGACCTGCGGGGACGGGGCCGCAGCAATACGCTGCCGGGGCCCTACGGGATGCCCACGCACGCGCAGGACCTTGCCGGGGTGTTGGGCGCCCTCACCACCGGGCCGGTGGTGGTGGTTGGGCATTCCATGGGTGCGTTCGCCTCCGTGGTCCTGGCGAATCTGTTCCCGGAGCTGGTCCGGTCGCTAGTGCTGGTGGACGGCGGCCTGCCGTTGCAGGTGCCGGCCGGAATTTCGGACGAGGACGTGGTGGCGGCGGTGCTGGGCCCGGCCGCCGAACGGTTGAATTCCACGTTCCCCAGCCGCGAGGTCTACCGGTCGTTCTGGCGGCAGCACCCCGCGTTCAGCGACTGGGATCAGTTCGTGGAGGAGTACGTGGACTACGACCTGACGGGGGAGGAGCCGGAGCTGAGGCCGGCCACGAGCTACCAGGCCATGGCCGAGGACACCGCCGAGCTGCACCGGGGCGCCTCGCTGCTCAAGGCGCTCGACGAACTGGCCGTGGATACCCGGGTGCTCCGTGCGCCGCGGGGCCTCCTCAACGAACCGGCGGCCCTGTACGCCCCCGGCTATCTTGACGAGTGGGCGGGGAAACTGCCGAGCCTGCGCGTCCGTGAGGTGCCCGACGTTAACCACTACACCATTGTCATGGGCCAGGCCGGCGCCCGCGCCGTCGCGGAAAGCGTGCAGGAAGCACTGGCCGTCCGGTAACCCACACCAACCCCAACCCTTGGAGTTTTTGTCCAGATAATGCCGGTTTTCCGGCCAAAAAAGAGGGTTACCTGGACAATAACTCGGGGAGGGGGCTGATACGGTGGCCTGCACAACGACTGATCAGGCTGGTGCCGTGCACGATTCCACCCTCCCTACAACAGGGACCACCGCCGGGATCCTGCAGCGGCCATACCTGTGGGTGACCATCGGCGCGTGCGCCCTGGTATTCCTGGCGGCCTTCGAATCGCTGGCGGTGACCACCATCATGCCCGTGGTCAGCCGCGAACTGGACGGCGCCGGCCTGTATGCACTGGCTTTCGCCGGGCCGCTGGCCACCGGGGTGATCGGGATGGTGACGGCCGGAAACTGGTCCGACCGGCGGGGGCCGGCCCTGCCCCTCTACGCCGCCGTGGGGTTGTTTGTGCTCGGCCTGATCATCGCGGGCACCGCAGTGTCCATGCCGATGCTGGTCAGCGGACGCCTGGTGCAGGGACTTGGCGGCGGGGCCCTGACAGTGGCCCTCTACGTGGTGGTGGCCCGGGTCTACCCTGCGGCCCTGCACCCGGGGATCTTTGCTGCCTTCTCCGCGGCGTGGGTGGTTCCGTCGCTGGTGGGGCCGTTCGCTGCCGGCCTGGTGGCCCAGGTCCTGAGCTGGCACTGGGTCTTCCTGGGCGTTGTGGTCCTGGTGGTCCCCGCGCTGGTGATGATTGTTCCGGTGCTCCGCGGCATTGACCGTCCGGCGGAACAGGGAACGCCGCCGCCCTGGGCGGTGGGCCGGATTGCCTGGGCTGCGCTCGCAGCGCTCGCGGTGCTGGGCCTGAACCTCTCCGCGGACGTCACCATCGCGGGACTTTCCGCCGCACCGGCGCTCCTGGCCGCGGCCGCCGTCGTGATTGCCCTGGTTGCGGTGCGCCCGCTCGTGCCGCGGGGAACACTGCTCGCGCGGCGGGGCCTGCCGAGCGTCATCCTGACGCGTGGCCTTGCGGGCTCGGCGTTTTTCGGGGCGGAGGTGTACCTGCCGTACCTGCTGATCGACCGGTATGCATTTGCGCCGACGTTCGCGGGGCTGGCCCTCACCGCGGGTGCTGTCGCGTGGGCCGGTGCCGCCGCGGTCCAGGGCAGGCTCGGCCCGCGGCTGCCCCACCGCACGGCGGTGCGCACGGGTGCCGCGCTGGTGCTGCTGGCCATCGTCCTGACGCTGGCGACATCGGCACTGCACTGGTCCGCCGTCGTCGCGATCGCCGCCTGGATCTTCGCCGGCGGCGGCATGGGACTGCTCTATCCCCGGCTGAGCGTGATGACGCTGGCGCTGTCCACGAAGGCGGATGAGGGCTTCAACAGCTCGGCGATGTCCATCGCGGACTCGCTGGGCGGCGCGCTGGCCCTCGCCGCCACGGGCATCGTGTTCGCGGCATTTACGACGACGGCGGAATCGTTCGCCGGGGTCTTCGCCCTGACCGCGGTGCTCGCCGTCGCCGCGGTGGCCGTAGCCCCGCGCGTCGCCCGCTAACCCTCCTGCCGGACAAAAACTCAGAGGAGGCGGGTGGCCCGGAGCACGGTATCGGAGATGACGGCTTCCTCACCGTCCGGACCCGTGGCAGGCCGTTCCCGCGTGGTACTTACCTCCACCTGCCAGCCCGGGGATTCGATGCCCAGTTCCTGCACGAGCTGCTCCGGGGTGTAGAACATGTCCGGGTTGGTGTGGTTTCCCCACGGCGGCAGGCGGTGGGGGTGGTGGCCCACAATCAGCAGCGTGCCGCCGGGCTTGACCGCGGCAGCCGCGGTCCGCAGCGGGCCCTGCCACACCAGCTGGGGACCATGCAGGAAATGGGACGACACAAGATCGTAAGCCTCCGCCGGCTGCCACTCGTCCAGGTCGCACTGTTCCCAGTGGATGCGGCTGGCGATGGCGCCCGGGCCGGCGTGCACACTGGCGCGGTCCAAGGCGTCTTTTTCGTGCCTGGCCGCGCGTTCCAGTGCGACGGCGGACACGTCGACGGCGGTGACCGTCCAGCCGTGCTGCGCGAGCCAGATGGCGTCGGCACCTTCGCCGCAACCGAGGTCCAGTGCCTTGCCGGGCCGCAGCCCCGCACCTTCCCGGACCAGCTGGGCGTTGGGTTTGCCGCTCCAGATCTGTGGCTTGCTGCCGTATTTTTCGTCCCAGGCTTCGGCCGCGCTTTGCTGCCGCTGATCCCCCTGGTGAGTGTCGCCGTCGTGCGTTCCGTGCTGGTGGTCCCCGCCCTGTTCAGTCATGCCTCAAGCCTGCCCCGGCGCGGCTTCGAAGGCAACGGTCCCGTCTGCGCGTCCCTTCCCCACCGCGATCCCCACCCAACTGGGTCGCAGCAGATGCTGTTATGAGGCCTCAAACCGACATGTGCTGCGACCTACATGGGGCGGGGGAGGGTCAGGAATCGGGGCTGCGGGCCGCGGGGTGGTACGCTTAGGGGACTTGATGTGCAGTGATGCCCGCTTGCTCCTTGGTTGGAGTCCCAAACGTTGGGAAGCGGGTTTTTTCATGTGAGAGGCACATCCTGCGTCGATGAACGCGTTCCATTTGGTCCCAGCCGCCGCCCTGAATTGGGCAGCAGCCCGGTTGATCACCTGACTTTTCTTCGGCGAAACCCTTGAGCCAACCGGCATCGGGGGCCGATATCCGCACGGATACCGCCTGAAAGACCTTGAATCTATGACTACTTTTGCTGCCCTCGGCACGCCCAAAGAACTTGCCGAGACCCTCACAGCCCAGGGAATCGTTGAGCCTTTCCCCATCCAGGTCAAGACCCTCCCGGACACCCTGGCCGGACGCGACGTCCTGGGCCGCGGCCGCACCGGCTCCGGCAAGACCATCGCTTTCGCCATCCCGCTTGTAGCAAGACTCGCTGAGCGGGAAGCCAAGCACTTCCGCAAGCCCGGCCGCCCCATGGGCCTGGTCCTCGCACCGACCCGCGAGCTGGCAACCCAGATCAATGCCACCATCGAGCCGATGGCCAAGGCCATGGGCCTGAACACCACCGTGATCTACGGCGGCATCTCCCAGGCCCGCCAGGAAAAGGCCCTGCGCGCCGGCGTCGACATTGTCATCGCCTGCCCCGGCCGCCTGGAGGACCTGATCCGCCAGCGCATCCTGACCCTCGAAGGCGTAGAGGTCACCATCCTGGACGAGGCCGACCACATGGCCGACCTCGGCTTCCTGCCCGTGGTCAAGAAGCTTATGGACATGACCCCCAGCCAGGGCCAGCGCCTGCTGTTCTCCGCTACCTTGGACAACGGCGTGGACAAGATCGTCCAGCGCTACCTGTCCAACCCGCTGACCCACTCCGTGGACGATCCGCAGGCCGCGGTGACCACCATGGAACACCACGTGCTGGTTGTCAACGACCAGACTGTCAAGAAGCAGCTGATCGTCGAGCTCGCCTCCGGTGCCGGCCGCCGCGTACTTTTCATGCGGACCAAGCACCACGCCCGCAAGCTCGCCAAGACCCTGACCGACGCCGGGATCCCCGCCGTCGACCTGCACGGCAACCTCTCGCAGAACGCCCGTGACCGCAACCTCGCCGAGTTCTCCTCCGGTGACGTGCGCGTCCTGGTGGCCACCGACGTCGCGGCCCGCGGCGTCCACGTGGACGACGTCGAACTGGTCATCCACGTTGACCCGCCCACAGAGCACAAGGCATACCTGCACCGCTCAGGCCGTACGGCCCGTGCGGGTTCGGACGGCACCGTTGTCACGCTGACCCTCCCGGAGCAGCAGTCCGACGTCAAGAAGCTGATGAAGGCTGCCGGCGTCGAGGTCAACTTCGAGCGCGTCACGGCCAACTCCCCGCTGGTTGCTGAACTCGTGGGCGAAATGGCCGACAAGATCGATCCCCGCACCCGTGCGGCACTGCTGGCTACCAAGGCCAAGCAGCAGGGCGGCGGCACCTCCACCGGAGCCAACGCGGAGCGCAAGCGCGCCCGCCGCAGTGGCCAGGCTGCACCCACCGCGGGTGGCCGTGGTGGACGCGGTGGCCGCGGACGTGTTTCCACCGAGGCTCCCCGCACCGACCTGCCCCGTGCAGAACGCCGCGCCGTGGCTTACGAAGGCCGCACCGAGGCGCGGGCAGCATTCGATCGCGTAGCTGAGCAGAACGAGGACCGCGCCATTGCAGCAGCTGCTGCACGACGCAACGCCAGGGGCCGCGGCACCGCTGCCTCCACCCATCGCAACGACGTTCCCGCAGCAGGTGGCCGTGCATCGGCTGGCCGCGGTTCAGACGGACGCAGCGCTGATGGCCGCACGGATTCACGCGTAACCCGCAGCGATGCTCCTCGCGGCGGCACCGGACGTCCGGCTTCCTCCGGCCGCCCGGCGTCTTCCGGCGGACAGCGTAACGGCCGTCCGGCAACGGGCCAGCGCGCAGCCGGCGCACGCACAGCAGGTGCCGGCGCGGGTACGGGTGCCCGGACCGGTGGCGGACAGCGCTCTGCCGGTGCGGGCGCAACCGGCGGCAACAAGGCTGTCTGGTCTTCGACCACCGGCGGTACTTCGGGTGGCTCCTACGGCGGCAACGGCCGTTCCGGTGAAGGCCGTCTGGCCCGCAGCGGTCCCCGCCGCGCGTCGGCTCCGGCTTCGAACGAACGCCGCAGCCGCTAATCCCCACCGGCTCCCAAACCTCGCAAGCCCGGCCAGGGAACCCTGCCGGCGTGGGCCCAACTTAAACGCCACCGAGTGCTCCGTAACTGCCGTTATGACCCTTCTAAACGGCGGTTACGGAGCACTCGATTGGTTGTTAAGCCTGCCTACCAGCCGCGGGCGCGCCACTCTTCCAGGTGCGGGCGTTCCGCGCCGAGGGTGGTGGGCTTGCCGTGGCCCGGGTGCACCACCGTGTCATCCGGGTAGGCATCGAACAGCCGCTCGCTGACGTCATTAATCAGCTGGTTGAACCGCTCGGGATCTTTCTGGGTGTTGCCCACACCGCCGGGGAAGAGCGAATCCCCGGAAAAGATGTGGGCGGGCCCGGCCGGGTCCCGGTAGACAAACGCGATGGAACCCGGCGTGTGGCCGCGCAGGTGCACTGCGGTCACGTCGAAACCGTCGAAGTTGCCGACGTCGCCGTGGTTCAGCAGCACGTCCACCTTCACAGGCAGTGCCGCGGCGTCATCCACGCCGGCAGCAGTGCGTGAGCCGGTGGCGGCCACCAGTTCCTCCAGCGCCCGGACGTGGTCCCAGTGCTGGTGGGTGGTGGCGATCAGGGCAAGGCGGGGTGTTGCGGCGGTGTCCAGGTTTGCGTCCCGCAGCAGCCCCCGGATGGCCGGAAGGTTGTCCGCGGCATCAATCAGCAGCTGCGCGCCCGACTGCTTCGCGGTCAGCAGATACACGTTGTTGTCCATCTCGCTGACCGAAATCCGGCGGATGGAGATGTCCTGCAGGTCATGAATGAGGGTTTCCATGCGCCCCAGTTTATTCACGCTGCTGTTTATTCACGGTGCTGGCTATTCGCGGCCCTCGGACACCCACGTGGGATCCGCGGAACGGGAGCCGACGACGGCGTCCGCAGCCTCGTCCAGTGCGTTCAGTTGCGCCGGGGTAAGGACCAGGGACAAGGCACCCAGGTTTTCGTCGATCCGTTGCGTTTTGCGCGTGCCGGGGATGGGGACCACGGGCAGGCCCAGCCGCTTGCCCTGGGCCAGAAGCCAGGCGAGGGCTACCTGCGCCGGGGTTGCGGACAGCTCCGCGGCCACGGCCTGGACGGCGGCCACCACTGCCTGGTTGGCAGCGGCGGCGTCTTCGGCGAATCGGGGGATCCGGCGTCGGAAGTCGTCGGCACCAAGGCTGGACGCGTCCACGGTGCCGGTGAGGAATCCCCGGCCCAGCGGCGAATACGGCACAAAACCAACGCCCAGTCCGGCGGCGGCGGGAACAACGTTGCGTTCCACATCGCGGCTCCAAATGGACCACTCGCTTTGGACTGCGGCGATCGGATGTACCGCGTGGGCTTCGGCAAGCTCCTGCGCGGTCACCTCAGACAGGCCAAGGTGTTTGACCTTGCCCTGCTGCACAAGCCCCGCCATGGCCTCCACGGTTTCCACAATCGGAACGCGGAGGTCACGGCGGTGCATGTAGTAGAGGTCGATCACGTCCGTGCCCAGCCGCTTCAGGCTGGCGTCCACTGCCTGCCGGACATACGCCGCATCCCCGCGGACGTCGGTGTAGCCGGTGGTGGGCGTGCCCACGAGGGAGAACTTGGTGGCCAGCTGAACCTCCTGCCGCCGGTCCTTCAACACCTTCGCGATGAGTTCCTCGTTGCTGCCTCCGCCATAGATGTCCGCCGTGTCAATGAAGCTGATGCCGGCATCCACCGCATGGTGCAGGGTCTTAAGGGCATCGTCCGGGTCAACGTCGCCGTACACCGGCGTGAGGGCCATTCCGCCGAAGCCGAGGGGGCTGACAGTGAGGCCGTCCCCGAGGTGTACCGATGGTGCTGATGCAGTCATGAGCGCGCTCCGTTCGTTGAGAAAAGGCTGTCCCAGCCAAGAACCCCGTGCCCGTCAATGGTATTCCGGGCTCTGTGTGGGTTTTATGGCCGGCCCACGCATCGAGTGGCGACGTCTCGGCGTTACGGCGCCCGCTTAGCGCCGAGATCTCGCTGGTCGACGGAGAGAGGCCTAGCCCCAGGGGATGATCCGGTCCGCTCCCGCCCGGGTGGCCTCGATCAGCACGGCGTTGGCCTCATCCGGGCCCGAGGCCCAGGCTTCCGCGGCGCTCCGCTCCATGCCGAACTCCACGTGCCGGTTCACTAGTTGGGCCAACCTGACCGCAGACGGCGTGTCCATGAACCAGACCTCGTCCAGCTGCGCCCGGACGTCCTTCCACGGCGGCGTGTCTGCGAGCAGGTAGTTCCCCTCGGTGATGACCAGGGACACGGAGGCCGGGATGGCAATGGACGCTGCCACCGGTTCGTCCAGAGTCCGCCGGAACTCCGGGGCGTAGACCACTGCCTCGTCCCGCCGCACCAGCCGCTGCAGCAGCGAGAGGTACCCGCCGACGTCGAACGTGTCCATTGCTCCTTTGCGCTGCCGCAGCGGTGTGCCGTCGATGATGGCGTTGCCCAGGTGGAAGCCGTCCATCGGAACCACCACGGCAACGCCCGGGCCGAACTCCCGCTGCAGGCGCGCGGCGAAGGTGGACTTGCCCGAGCCAGGGGCCCCGGTGATACCCAGCAGGGTCCGAGGGCCGCCGGACCCGCCGTTCGTGTTGCCGGCGAGCCTGTGCCGCAGCGCGGTCAGCGCCGCGGTGATTTCGGGGGAGTCCATGGCAAAAGCCTAAACCGGCTGGTCCTCACGGACCTTTGCGTCGGCAGGCAGCGACTTCAGCCCGGCCGCGCACCCCACGATCCCGGCGATGAACAGCACTTTCAGGAGGCTGAAGGGTTCGACGCCGGTGGCCATGGCCCAGCCCACCGTCAAGGCAGCTCCGATCCCCACCCAGACGGCGTAGGCGGTGCCGAGCGGGATGCTGCGGATAGCGAGCCCCAGGCCGATCATGCTCAGCGTGGAGGTCACGGCGAAGACAATGGTGGGCAGCAGCTGGGTGAAGCCGTTCGACAAGCCGAGGGCGGTGGCCCAGACGGCTTCGAGCACCGCGGACACCAGCAAAAACAGCCACGCAACGGAACGCTTGTTCATTACGCCACCACCTTCAGGCCCACCACGCACGCGGCGATGCCGGTCAGCAGCAGCAGGCGCGCCGTCGTCGGACGTTCTGCCTTGGTGACCATCGCATACGCGGAGGTCAGCACCACGCCCACACCCACCCAGACGGCGTAGGCGGTCCCGGTGGGAATGGACTGCATGGCGATGGCGAGCCCGGCCATGCTGGCCAGGACGGAGACCAGGAAGAGGAGGGCGGGTGCGATGCGGCGCCGGCCGGCTGATTCAAAGGTCCGGTGCAGGGCGGCGGCCCACACGGCCTCCAGCGACCCCGAAAGAATGAGGATTACCCACGACATGACAGATCCTTTGGCCAGTCTTGTCGCGCGCCGGGTACTGAACCGTCGTCCGGAGGCCCCAGTGCGGGACCTTGTCAACAGCGTAGCAAACGCCCGACGGCGGGTGGTCGGTCTGGTGGCCAACTTCACCAGCGGGGTTCCACTCCCCAGTTGGGATGAGATGGGCCGGGATTGCGCGGTCAGCCTGCCCCGCGGTCAGCCTGCGACGCGGTCGATCGACACGACGGCCAGGAAGCCGCGGCCCAGGATCTCGGGGGAGCGGGTATCGGAACCGACGACGGCGTCATAGCGGTTGAGCGCCTCGGGTTCAGCGGGCCTTGCGGCAGCTCCGCCGTCGGCATCTTCTGTGCCGTCCGCTTCCACGGCCGCGCCGGGGCTGACGGTGGCCTGTCCCTGCAGCAGCACGGCCAGCTGGCCCTCGAAGACCGGATGCGCACGCTTCTTGGAGAGCTCAATGATGGACGTGAAGCCTTTGAACGAACCCGCCCGCGTGATGACGTTGAGGTCCCGGATGTCGCCGGTGGGCAGGGCACCGTGCGCGGCAGCGTCACCGGAGAACCTGAACGGCCGGTACTTTTCCAACGGATGCTCCGCACCGTCAACGGTGAGCAGGAGGAGTTCGCCCTCAAGCACGGTCAGCACCCGCTCCATGCCCGGGAACGCCGAGAAGTCCCCGGCCTTGGTGACGTCGGCGATGCTGACGCGCCAGTCCCAGGCGCCGTCCTGCGCGGAGGCCGCCTTCGGATGGCTGGCCAGTTCGCGGGTTGCCCCGCCGCCGTTGCGCCACGGTTCGGACCTGAGTTCTGCGAAGCGGATGATCTCCATCCGTCCAGCCTAGTTCGTGTGCCGATGCCCCCGCCGCAGGCCGGGATCACTGTAATGACCCCACGCCTGCTACTCTCCTCCCGGGGGACATAGCACACAAAGACTCGAGGAGCCTGAAATGTTCGTCAAAATATGTGGTCTTAGTACGCCTGAATCGGTCCGCGTTGCCGTCGACGCCGGGGCTGACGCGGTGGGGTTTGTGCTGACTGCGAGTCCTCGCGCGGTCTCGCCGTCCCAGGTTTCGGCGCTGCTGGCAGGCGTGCCTGCCGGCGTGACCGCCATCGGCGTTTTCCGGCATGAACCCGTGGCCGATGCCCTCGCAATCGCCCGCACCGCCGGACTCGAATGGATCCAGCTCCATGGCGACCTCACCCCGGCGGACGTCACCACAGTGCACGACGCCGGCATGAAGCTCATCAGGGCGGTCACCATGGCAGCCACCGCGGACGCCTTCGCCAACTGGGGCGAGGACATCCTGTTGATCGACGCCGCCGTCCCCGGGTCCGGTGAAACGTGGGACTACGCCTCCATGGTTGACGTGACAGCACTTCAGGGCCGCCAGTGGCTCCTGGCCGGCGGACTGAATCCCGGCAACGTCAGCGACGCCGCCGCGGCAGCGGGCGCATGGGGTGTAGACGTCTCCTCCGGCGTGGAAGCGTCGCGCGGGGTGAAGGACCTGGATAAGATCGCCGCGTTCGTGACGGCGGCCAAAGGCTAAGGTCATCGGCTGAAGCTTGCGGCCGGGGAACGGCCCAAGGCGGCAGAAATCAGGGGCCAATCAGGGCAGACCCCGACGTTTTTGTCAGACCCTGCAGGGCACAATGGACACATGAAGACTCTGCTCAACATCATCTGGCTCGTTTTCGGCGGATTCTGGCTTGCCCTGGGCTACTTCACGGCGGGCATCATCTGCTGCCTGCTGATCGTCACCATCCCCTGGGGCATCGCGTCCTTCCGGATCGCGGCGTACACGCTCTGGCCGTTCGGTCGGATGGTAGTGGACAAGCCCGGCGGAACGGGTGTGTTCTCCCTGCTGGGGAATGTCATCTGGCTGCTGGTGGCCGGCATCTGGATCGCGATCGGGCACGTGGTGACGGCCTTCGCCATGGCGATCACCATCATCGGCATCCCGCTGGCCATCGCCAACCTGAAGCTCATCCCGGTGAGCCTGATGCCGCTGGGCAAGCAGATCGTCCCCACCAACCGGCCCTTTATTAGCGCCTACCGCTGACGCGCGCGCAGGGCGCAGAACTCCCTGCCGTCCGGGTCAGGCGAGCTCGCCGTGCAGGTTCCGGCGGGCGGCGTCCAGCCACAGCTCCCGTGCCCGGGGGCTGTGGAAGAGCGGGTCCAGTTCCAGTAACTGGCGTACGACGGCGGCGCGTCCGGCGGCGAAATCGGCGTCGCCGATGTGCGCGTAGTCTTCGCGGACGGCGGCCACATACCGGGCGTAGGGCTCCGGTTCCCCGCCGAGGACCGAAAGGTCCGCGTCGCAGATGAGGGCGCCGTCGTCGTCCCCCGGCTCCGGACGGTGGTCCGACGTCAGCATGACCAGGCGCGCCACCTCCTCAACCTCAGCCGCCGGGAGTCCAGCCTCAGCCAGCCGGTCTTCGGCCAGCCGTGCGGATTCCTCCTCATCCTGGCCTGCAACCCCGCGGTACACGGCATCGTGGAACCAGGCCGCCAGCAGCACGGTCTTCGGCGGATCGGCAGGCTCGGTGAGCAGGTCCAAGGCCTCGAGGACGGCCAGCAGGTGGGTACGGCCGTGGTACTTGCGGTGGTCCTCGCCCCACCGATCCAGGAGGTCCAGGAAGAGGGCGTCGTGGCCGGGCATGATGCTTTCCCAGCGGTGCAGCAGCGGCACTTTGAGGGATTTGCTGCGCTGCCTGGCAGGGATGCGCAGCCCGCTGGCGATCAGTTTGCGGACCAAGATGCGGCCCTCGACCGGGACAGCGCCGGCCGCCACGAGGTCATCGAACCGGCGCTCCGGAACGTCGTAGTGGTCGCCGTCGAACGCCCTGTCCGGGATGCCCGCCGCGGCCGCGAAGGCGTGCAGCTCCGCCAGCGAGGAGTCGGAGACCAGATGTGAAAAGTGTGTATCGTGGGCAGGCCAGAGGGGCGGATCGATATAGATCGACATGCAAGAAGTCTAGTTCGGGCTGGACGGCAGGAGCCCGAACTCAGGAGCCCGCCGGCAGGATGTTCTGGTTGCCCTGGAAGATGTTCTGCGGATCGAAGTCCCGTTTGACCCTCGCCAGCCGCGCGTAGTTGGCGTCGCCGAACGCGGCACGGATGCGGTCGTGGCCCTCGTTGCCGATGAAATTCAGCCACACACCGCCGGTGGCGTAGGGCGCAATTTTCTGCCGGAAGTCCTTGACCCAGGCCTTGGCGAGCTGGCCTTCCTCGGGCGTGGGGGAGATGCCGTACGGGTGGCTCACCCAGGCCGCGTCCCTGTTAATCAGCGGGGTGGCTGCGCCCGCAGTACCGCCGACAGCGCCGCCCCAGCGCGCGACCAGTTGCTGGGAGGTGGCGTCGGGCAGGTTCCTGGCCGAGTCCACAAACACGTCCAGGGCGTCGTCGGACAGTTCGTTGTGATAATCCGAGCTCCAGTAGTTGTAGTGGTCCGGCGGATCATCCAGGGCGCCGTTGAACTCGGCGTACGGCGTGTCGCCTACCAGGTCAACGGCAGGCATGAGTTCACGGAAGGGCCGGGCATGTTCAGAACCCTCCTCAGGGTCTCCCGCATAGACGTAGCCGATGACCACGGCCATTTTCCCCACGAGATGCTCGGGCACAAACGGTTCCGGCGGCGCGGTCAGATAGAGCATTCCGAGGCCCACACTGTCCGGGGCCGCCAGGGCAAGGTCCCGGTAAGCCCGCGAAATGTGAGTGGCCTCCTCGCCGGGCCACAACCACATTCCGGCGTGCACCATGGGACCGAGCCTGTGCGCCTGGAACGTAAAGGACGTGGCCACGCCAAAGTTTCCGCCGCCGCCGTGCAGGGCCCAGAAGAGTTCGGGGTTTTCCTTAGCACTCGCGGTGACCCGATCGCCGTCGGCCGTCACCAGGTCTACCGAGACGAGGCTGTCACAGGCGAACCCGTACGCGCGTTCCAGCCACCCGGAACCGCCGCCGAGGGTGAAGCCTGCGACGCCGGTGGTGGAGGCGCGCCCGCCGGTCACGGCCAGCCCGTGCTCCTGTGCGGCATGGTCGAACTCGCCCCAGGTCACGCCTGCGCCGACGGTGACCATGCCGGACTCCGGATCCACGCCGATCGACTTCATGGGCCGGACATCGATCACCAGGCCGCCGTCGTTCGTGGACATGCCGGCCACGGAATGCCCGCCGGCCCGGACGGCAACGACCATGGCGTTATCGCGTCCATAGCGGAGGGCCTCGGCTACCTCGGCGTCACCCGAACACTGGGCGATGACCGCCGGACGTTTGTCAATCATGGCGTTGAAGACCCTGCGGGCCTGGTCAAAGTCGGGGCTGTCGGGCCTGATCCACTTCATGGCGATGCTCCTCAGCGACCACGGCCCCTCCCCTCCCCATAGCGTAGGACGCCGGCAGGCGATGTTCCACAGCGCGCCGCTGACCTGCGCATACTGCGGCACTGGGGCCGTTGATATTCCCCGGCGGAAGGCGGATGATCAGCACACATGTGGCTGCACGTTCCGTCAACGGGGAGGTTCCAATGGAGATACCAGGCGGCGGGCGGCTGCAAGGTGAACCTGTTTCCCTCTGGCTTGCCTCTGCCGGGGAGACCGGCTATCCGGCACTGGACCGCGACGCAGAGGCGGACGTGGCGGTCATCGGGGCCGGTGTTGCCGGACTGACGGCGGCCTTGGCGCTCAAACGCGCCGGGCACACCGTGGCGGTCCTCGAGGCGGCGCGGGTGGGAACCGGCGTCACCGGCCACACCACCGGCAAAGTCACCTCGCTGCACCGGCTTGCCTACACCGACCTGGTCCGCAGCCACGGCACGGACACCGCCCGCATCTACGGCCAGGCCAACCAGGACGCAATCGACCACATCCGGCGGGTGGTGGCTGCGGAGGGCATCGAGTGTGACTTCCGCCTGGTCACCAACTACACCTATGCCGAGACCGACGAGGCCCTCCAGCTGGTCCGTGCCGAAGCGGATCTGGCCGCCAGCCTGGGCCTTCCCTCGAGCTTCACATCGGATGTGCCGCTGCCGTTTCCGGCGAAGGGTGCGGTCCGGTTTGACGGGCAGGCACAGTTCCACGCGGTGAAGTACCTGCAGGGCCTGGCGCGCGCAGTCCATGGCGATGGCAGCTTCGTCTTCGAACAGACTCGGGCGCTGCGGCTTCACGACGGCAGTCCGGGTGTGGTGGATACCGACGGCGGGACGGTCCGGGCGCGCGACATCATCGTCGCCACCAACGTGCCGTTCGGCGACGACGGGGCTTTCGATTCCCGTTGCCAGCCGCACCGCTCCTACATCGTGGCCGGACGCGTGGATGCGCCGCCGCTTGACGCGACGTTCATTAGCGTGGACGAACCGATGCGCTCCATCCTGACCGTCGCCATCGATGGCCAGAGTTATGTGCTGACGGGCGGGGAAGGGCATCCCGCTTCCGAGGCGGGCGACACCGCCGGGAGGTTCGGCCGGCTCGCCGCCTTCGCCCGCGACAGGCTGGGCGTCCGAGAAATCACCCACCGCTGGTCAACCCAGGACAACTTGCCTGCGGACGGGCTGCCGTACGTCGGACTCATGTCCGCGGACGCCCGGCATGTGTACGTCATCACCGGGCTGCGCAAATGGGGTCTGACCAACGGAACGGCTGCGGCCCTCATCCTCGCAGACACCCTCGGCGGACGGGAGACCCCCTGGGCAGCGGTGTTCGACAGCAACCGACGCGCCCCGGCCGCCGGGGCCGGCGCGGTGGGGGACGCTGCCTCGGGGGTGCCCACCGCGGCTACCGCGGCAGCGCCTGCCGAGACAGCACCGGCGCCCCGCGAAGACTCGCTGGCCCCCGGCGAGGGAGCAGTTCTGGATGTGGCCGGTGAGAGTGCCGCCGTATACAGGGACGGCGACGGGCGCATCCACTCACTGTCAGCCATCTGCACCCACCTTGGCTGCACCGTTGAGTTCAATGCCGCCGACACCACGTGGGACTGCCCTTGCCACGGCTCCCGCTTCGCCGTCGACGGCACGGTCATCCACGGGCCCGCCACCACCAACCTCCCGCCCGGGCCGGAGCACCTGCCGTAACACCTGCCGGGAAGCCCTAAATAGGCCGCAAAACCGCAAATGCGGTCTAAACTGGCCGAATGCCCACTATTCGCGTATCAGAAGCCGCCCGGTTCCTGGGCGTCAGCGATGACACCATCCGGCGCTGGACGGACAACGGGACCCTCGCCGCCCTCAAAGACGACACCGGCCGGCTGGCCGTGGATGGCCTGGAACTGGCCCGGCACGCCCAGAAACTTGCCCAGCTCCCGGACGATCCGCACCGGGGCGGCAGCTCGGCGCGCAACCGGTTTGTCGGACTGGTCACGGGCATCACCACGGACAAGGTCATGGCGCAGGTGGAACTCCAGTGCGGGCCCTTCCGTGTGGTCTCGCTGATGAGCAGCGAGGCCGTCCGCGATCTGGGCCTGGAACTCGGCTCCGTGGCCACTGCCGTGGTCAAGGCCACCACTGTGATCATCGAAACCCAGCAGGGACAGGGCTCCGCATGAGCGCCACCAAGCATCTGAAGACCGCGGTGATCACCGCCGCCGTCATGGCGGGCCTCACCGGCTGCGCGGCATCCACCGCACCCGGGGCATCCGCACCCGGGGCCTCCCCGTCAGGTTCCACCGGGCAGCTCTCCGGGACTGTGACCGTCTTCGCCGCGGCCTCCCTGAAAGCCACCTTCACGGACCTCGCCGCACAGTTCGAGGCAAAGAATCCCGGCACGAAGGTCGCACTGAGCTTCGCCGGCTCATCGGACCTGGTCACCCAGATCACGGCGGGCGCGCCCGCCGATGTCTTTGCCTCGGCGGACACGAAGAACATGGCCAAGCTTGCCGACGCCAAGCTCCTCGACGGAACCGCGAAGAACTTTGCCACCAATGTCCTGGAGATTGCCGTCCCGCCGTCGAATCCGGCGTCGATCGCATCCTTCGCCGATCTGGCGAAGCCCGGCACCCGGGTGGTACTCTGCGCCAGCCAGGTTCCCTGCGGGGCGGCCGCCGACGCGGTGGAGAAAGCTGCCGGCGTGACCATCTCCCCGGTGAGTGAGGAATCGTCGGTCACGGACGTCCTGGGCAAGGTGACTTCCGGCGAAGCCGACGCCGGCCTGGTGTACGTCACGGACATCAAGGGCGCGGGAGACAAGGTCAAGGGGATCACGTTTCCCGAGTCCAGCGGGGCCGTCAACACGTACCCCATCGCCGCAGTAAGTCCGGCCCGCAACAAGGAACTCGCGCAGGCTTTCATCGCCATGGTGACCGGCGCGGAAGGCCGGAAGACGCTCGGAGAGGCCGGCTTCGGCACACCATGAGGACCATGACGGCCCGCAAGGCCGCCACCTACACCGGGGTTCCCGCCTGGATCTACGCCGTGGCCATCGTCGGGGCGCTGTTGGTGGTGCTCCCGCTGGCGGCCATGGTGGCCAAGGTCAACTGGGCCAACTTCATTCCGCTGGTCACGTCGGAATCGTCACTGACGGCCCTGGGCCTGAGCCTGCGCACCTCGGCGGCAAGCACCGTGCTGTGCGTCATCCTGGGGGTGCCCCTCGCCTTGGTCCTGGCCCGCGGCAGCTTTCCCGGCCAGCGGATCCTGCGCTCGCTGGTCCTCCTGCCGCTGGTCCTGCCGCCGGTGGTGGGCGGCATCGCGCTGCTGTACACGTTCGGCCGGCAGGGGCTGTTGGGCAGGACGCTGGAAGTTGCCGGTGTGCAGATCGCGTTCTCCACCACTGCTGTGGTGCTGGCCCAGACCTTCGTTGCGCTGCCGTTCCTGGTGGTCAGCCTTGAGGGCGCCCTGCGCATCGCGGGACCGAAATATGAAGCGGTGGCTGCAACCCTCGGCGCCCGCCCCAGCACCGTGCTGCGCCGGGTCACGCTCCCGCTGGTGCTCCCGGGCCTCGCGTCCGGCGCGGTTCTCTCCTTCGCGCGCAGCCTCGGCGAATTCGGCGCCACCCTCACGTTCGCGGGCAGCCTGCAGGGCGTGACCCGGACCCTGCCGCTGGAAATCTACCTGCAGCGCGAGACGGACGCCGATGCCGCCGTCGCGCTTTCCCTGGTCCTCGTCGCGGTGGCCATCGCCGTGGTGGCGCTCGCGTACCGCGGCCCGCGCGCCGGCAGGCCTGCAAATACGGAGAGTACGACGACGGCGCGCGCCGCGGGCGGTGGCGTCCAGTGACGTTTCTGGTTCAGGCCGCCGTGGAACAGCGCGGGTTCGACGTGTCCCTGCGCGTCGGCCCGGCCGAAACCGTAGCCGTCATGGGAGCCAACGGCGCGGGCAAATCCACCCTGCTCAACGTCATCGCGGGCCTGCTGCATCCGGACTCCGGGAGGGCCGAACTGGACGGCAGGACCCTGTTTGACCTGACCGCCGGGCGTGGGGAATGGACCGCGCCGCACCATCGCGGCACCGGCCTGCTGGCCCAGGAACCGCTGCTCTTTCCGCACCTGAGCGTGCTGGACAATGTTGCGTTTGGGCCCCGGAGTGCAGGCGCGTCCAAACGTGCGGCCAAGGAGTCGGCCCTGCGCTGGCTCGCTGAAGTCGAGGCCACGGACCTGCAGGCGAGGCGCCCGGGCGAGCTCTCCGGCGGGCAGGCCCAGCGGGTGGCGGTGGCGCGGGCGCTCGCGGCCAATCCCGGACTCCTGCTGTTGGACGAGCCGATGGCCGCCCTGGACATCCATGCCGCGCCGCTGCTCCGGCGGCTGCTCAAGCGCGTACTCCACAACAGGCGCGCCATCATCATCACCCACGACGTCCTCGATGCCCTCATGCTGGCCGACCGCGTGGTCATCCTGGAGGACGGGCGGATCACCGAGGAAGGCCCCACCCGCGAGGTCCTGCAGCGGCCGCGCAGCCGGTTTGCCGCCGGGCTCGCCGGGCTCAACTTCCTGGCCGGCGACATCACGGAGCACGGCCTCCGGTCGGGCGGGCTGAACCTCTACGGACAGCACCACGACCTCCCCGGCCCGCTGCCCACGGGACAGCCCGGCGTGGCGGTCTTCCCGCCGTCGGCCGTTTCCATCTTCCTGTCCGAAGCGCACGGCAGCCCGCGCAACACCTTCCCGGTGACCATCACGGACCTGGAGCCGCATGGTGACCAGATCCGCGTCCGCGCCGGCGAAGACGGCCAACTGAGTGCGGACATCACGCCCGCTGCCGCCGCGGACCTGGCGCTCGCCCCGGGCCTGCGGGTGTACTTCGTGATCAAGGCCGGGGCGGTGGCCATCTACCCCGTCTGACCCCAACGCTCTCGCACTTGCTGCACGGTTTTGCCGGACGCTCTCGCACATCCGGGGCGCCGGGCGGCGGGTAGGCTGGGCAGCGTCGTCCGGGTGCGGCGGCGGTATTGGGGGGAAGAAACTTGAAGATAATCACGACGGCGGCTGCCGCGCTGGCGCTGCTGACAGGCCTTGCTGGCTGCAGCCTGGTTCCGTCGCCGACGCCCCCGCCGGACATCGCCCCGGCCACGCCCGTGTCGGCGCTGCCGCCGGAATGCCCCTTCGTTGGCAAGAACGACCTGACACCCGTCCGCATCCCGATAGGAACGCCGCGCGAAACGATCGGGAGCGTCCTGAACGCCTACGGCGCGTGGCTCAATGCCGGATCCGAACTGGTCACCGCCTGGAGCCCCGGCACCACGGTCCCCGAAAACTGCGTTGAGCGGCTGGCGGCCCGGAACGCGGAGGCCTACTCCAGCACCCTGTTCACTTCCCACAGCGACGTGGCCTGGTGGGAGTACTTCGCGTCCGTGAAGGTGATGAACCAGCAGAACCTGGCGTCCGTCCGGCTTGCCCTGCCGGAGTCGGGTGGCCGCGGGAAGTTCGAGCTGTTGAAGGAGATCGATTCCAGCGCCACGGACAGCGGGACATTCCTGAAGTTCGACGCCGTCTACCGTCCTGTCGTTGCGGGCCAGGGAAGCTGGGAAGACCTGGACAAACCGACCCGCTGGTACGTGGAGCTGGTCCCGGCCGGGGATTTCCTGGTGATCAACTATATCGAGACCAAGCCTGCCGCCGGCTATTGAGTTTTTGTCCAGATAATGGCGCTTTTGGGCGGCAAGAGGCCGAATATCTGGACAAAACTCCGAAGGGCTCTGGACAGGAAGTTCGCCGTCGGCAAACATGAGGCGTAGCAGACCGCGCGTAAAGTTGAGCGTAGTAGACTCAACTTAGCGAAAATGCTTAAATCGGAAGGAGCTCTCTTTGGACGTCAAATTCACCACCAAGAGCCAGGAGGCTCTATCGGCGGCAGCCATGAACGCCTCCACCATCGGCAACCCCCAGGTTGAGCCGGCCCACCTGCTCAAAGGGCTGATGGACCAGCGGGAGGGTGTCGCCGTCGCGCTCCTCCGCGCCACCGGTGCTGACCCGGACGCCGTCAGCGTGCAGGCGAGCAGCGCCATCAAGGCCCTGCCGGCTACATCGGGCGGTTCCACGCAGCAGGCGCAGCTGTCCCGGCCTGCGCTGCAGGCCATCCAAAACGCCAAAAACGAGGCCGAACGCCTCGGTGACACCTTCGTGTCCACCGAGATGCTGCTGCTGGGGCTCTCTGCTGGGAGTGACGCCGTCGGGCGGTTAATGCGCGACGCCGGTGCCTCCCATGAGGCGCTGCTCGCCGCCCTGCCGGGTGTCCGAGGGGACCGCAAGGTGACCAGCCCGGATCCCGAAAACACGTTCCAGTCCCTGGAGAAGTTCGGCACCGACCTCACCGCGATGGCGCGCTCGGGCAAGCTGGACCCGGTGATCGGCCGTGACACCGAGATCCGCCGCATCATCCAGGTGCTGAGCCGCCGCACCAAGAACAACCCGGTGATTATCGGCGAGCCCGGCGTGGGTAAGACTGCCGTCGTCGAAGGCCTCGCCCAGCGCATCGTGGAAGGCGACGTGCCCGAAAGTCTGCGCGGCAAGACCCTGATCGCCCTGGACCTGGCCTCGATGGTGGCCGGTGCGAAATACCGCGGCGAGTTCGAGGAGCGGCTTAAGGCCGTCCTTGAGGAAATCAAGAACTCCGAGGGGCAGATCGTCACGTTCATCGACGAGATCCACACGGTGGTGGGTGCCGGTGCCACGGGCGAGTCGTCGATGGATGCCGGCAACATGCTCAAGCCCATGCTGGCCCGCGGCGAGCTGCGGCTGATCGGTGCCACCACGCTGGATGAGTACCGAGAGAACATCGAAAAGGATCCCGCCTTGGAGCGCCGGTTCCAGCAGGTGTACGTGGGCGAGCCCAGCGTGGAGGACACCATCGGCATCCTTCGCGGCCTCAAAGAACGCTACGAGGCGCACCACAAGGTGACCATCGCGGACTCCGCACTGGTGGCGGCGGCCACGCTGTCCAACCGGTACATTTCAGGCCGGCAGCTGCCGGACAAGGCCATCGACCTGGTTGATGAGGCCGCCTCCCGGCTGCGCATGGAGATCGACTCCGCGCCGGAGGAGATCGACCAGCTCCGCCGTGCCGTGGACCGGCTCACCATGGAAGAGCTGGCCCTCGAAAACGAAAAAGACGCCGCCTCCGTGGAGCGCCTGGCAGCCCTGCGGGCCGACAAAGCGGACAAGACCGAGGAGCTGGATGCACTCAACGCGCGCTGGGAGGCTGAAAAGGCCGGCCTGAACCGCGTGGGCGACCTCAAGGCCAAGCTCGACGAGCTGCGGTCCACGTACGACAAGGCCGCCCGGGAGGGTGATCTGGAGACGGCGTCCCGGATCCTTTACGGCGAAATCCCGGCCCTCGAACGCGAACTGAGCGCAGCGGCGGCCGCGGAGGAAGCCAACACGGACAAGCCCGCCCAGATGGTGGCCGAGCAGGTCACGGCGGACGATATCGCCGAGGTCATCTCCGCCTGGACCGGTATTCCGGCCGGCCGCATGCTGCAGGGTGAAAGCCAAAAATTGCTGCACATGGAGGAGGAGCTGGGCCGGCGGCTCATTGGCCAGGCCAAGGCCGTCACCGCGGTGTCCGACGCCGTGCGGCGTGCCCGTGCCGGCATCAGCGACCCCAACCGGCCCACCGGTTCATTCCTGTTCCTGGGCCCCACCGGTGTGGGTAAAACCGAGCTCGCCAAGGCACTCGCGGACTTCCTTTTCGACGACGAGCGCGCCATGGTGCGGATCGACATGTCCGAGTACGGCGAGAAGCACTCGGTGGCACGGCTCGTTGGTGCGCCTCCCGGCTACGTGGGCTACGAGGAGGGCGGCCAGCTGACGGAGGCAGTCCGCCGTCGGCCGTATTCGGTGATCCTGCTGGACGAGGTGGAGAAGGCCCACCCTGAGGTCTTCGACATCCTTCTGCAGGTGCTCGATGACGGCCGCCTCACCGACGGCCAGGGCCGCACCGTGGACTTCCGCAACGTGATCCTGGTGCTGACCTCGAACCTGGGGAGCCAGTTCCTGGTGGATCCTACGCTGGATCCGGAGGCCAAACGGAACGCCGTAATGGCCACGGTCAACGCCTCCTTCAAGCCTGAGTTCCTGAACCGGCTGGACGAGGTGGTGCTGTTCGACGCCCTCACGGTGGACGAGCTGGCACACATCGTGGAACTCCAGGTGGCCGAGCTCGGTAAGCGGCTTCACGACCGCCGGCTCACCCTGGACGTCACCGAGGGCGCCCGCGCCTGGCTGGCCATGACCGGTTTTGATCCCGCGTACGGTGCCCGGCCGCTCCGCCGGCTGGTGCAACGGGAGATCGGTGACCGGCTGGCGAAGGCCATCCTCGCCGGGGACATCGCGGACGGTGACACCGTGCTGGTGGACACCGCTGCCGACGTCGAAGAACTCACCGTTGACGGGTTGGAGGCAAAGGCAGGGCCCGACGGCGGTGCTCCCGCCGGAACCGGCCTGGTGGTGCGGCGGAAGGCGTAAGGGAATCATGACGCGAAAGTGCCCCCTCCGTTGGGAGGGGGCACTTTCGCGCGGTGCCTGTTCCGGCTAGACGGCCGTGTAGCCGCCGTCGATCGGAATGGTGGCACCCGTGATGAACTTTGCCTTGTCGCTTGCCAGGAAGGTGATGAGGTCGGCAACTTCCTGCGCCTCGCCGACGCGGCCGGCCGGGTGCAGCTTTGCATACTGCTCGAGGGTGGGCTCGTCGATGAGCGGGGTACGGATAACGCCCGGGGCCACCGCGTTCACGCGGATGCCCTCCTTCGCGTACATTGTCCCGGCGGCGCGGGTCATGTTCACAACGCCGCCCTTGGAGGCAGAGTAGGCGATGTTGTTGGACACGGCAACGAGGCCGAACATGGACGCGAGGTTGACTACAACGCCGCCTTGGCCCTGCTTGAGGAGCTGTTCGATGACGTACTTGTTGGTGTAGAAAACCCCGGAGTAGTCGATGCCGTTGGTGCGCTCCCAGTTGTCGACCGTCGAGGTGACAACGTCGCCCTCGCCGCCCACTCCTGCGGAGGCGACCGCAATGTCCACGCGGCCGAATTCTTCAACCGTCTTGGCGACGGCGGCCTGAACGTTCTCGGCCTTGGAGACGTCGCCCTGGACGAACTTCGCGCCGATCTGGTCTGCAACCTCTTGCGACTTGGGGTTGTAGTCGAAGATCATGACCTTGGCGCCTTCGGCAATGAAGGACTTTGCGGTCGCGAGACCGAGCCCCGATCCGCCGCCGGTAATGAATGCGACCTTGTTCTCGAGTTGCATGAGTCAGTCCAATCTCTAGAGCGATTGCGCGGGTCACGGTGGTAACGATGTTCCCGCGGTACGCGTTTTGTATGCGTATGCATCTATTGTCGCACCAATACTTGATAAGTCAACCTTTTTGTTGCGGCTGACCGCAACTGATTCTGAAATGCCGGGGATGTTTGCGGCAGACTGGTGGCGTGAGCGGAGTCCCGTGGGTGCTGCATGTTGATCTCGACCAGTTCATCGCTGCGGTCGAAGTGCTCCGGCGGCCTGAACTTGCGGGTAAGCCGATCATCGTCGGGGGCCGGGGTGACCCCACCGAACGTGCCGTGGTGTCCACCGCATCCTACGAAGCCAGGGCGTTCGGGGTGGGCTCCGGCATGCCGTTGCGTGTTGCGGCCCGGAAAGTGCCCGACGCCGTGATCCTGCCCGTCGATCACGAGGCCTATCTCGCGGCGTCTGAAACGGTAATGGCTACGCTGCGTGCCCGGCCCGGCGCTACCGTGCAGGTGCTCGGCTGGGACGAAGCCTTCATGGGTATTGAGGCGGAGGACCCGGAAGCTTACGCCCGGCAGGTGCAGGCCGCTGTGCTGGAACGTACTCAGCTGCATTGCAGTGTGGGCATCGGCGACACCCTGGTCCGGGCCAAGGTGGCCACCGGTTTTGGCAAGCCGGCGGGCGTCTTCCGCCTCACCGCCGGGAACTGGCTGAATGTCATGGGCCCTCGACCCACCCGGGACCTGTGGGGCGTCGGCGCCAAAGTGTCTGCCCGGCTGGCCAAACTGGGCATCAATACGGTCGCCGAGCTCGCCGCGTCCGACCCCCAGAGCCTGGTCCCCGAGTTCGGTCCCAAGATGGGTCTCTGGTATGCCGAGCTGGGGCGCGGCGACGGCGCCAGCGTGGTGGATGACACCCCGTGGGTGGCGCGCGGGCACAGCCGGGAGACCACCTTCCAGCGGGACCTGACCGAGCCCGCCCAGGTGGACGAGGCCGTGCGGGAGCTGACGGCGCATGTCCTGGAGGATGTTGTGGCCGAAGGGCGGCCCGTGGTCGGGCTGACCCTCAAGGTCCGGTATGCCCCGTTCCTCACCACAACCCATGCGAGGAAGATCCCGGAGACCTTCGACCGGGTCGAAATCCTCGCCCGGGCCCTGGACCTCGCAACCGCAATCGAGCCGAACCGCCCCATCCGGCTGCTGGGCCTGCGAGCCGAGATGGCAATGCCCGACGACGCCCGAAAGGGTCATACGCCCACCCGGGGCGGTTGGTAACGGTGCAGGTCAGGCGGAGGGCGATCTTTCCGTGGGCCGCACGTATTCGAAGATCACAGTGGTGTTCGTGCCGGCCACTTCGGGCCTGAGGCTCAGGTTGGCGGCCACCAGGTCACGGAGTGCGGCGGAATCGGCCACGGCGACGTGGATGAGGAAGTCCCGGTCCCCGGTGACGAAGAAGATGCTCTCGACATCGGGCAGCCCGGCCAGGTAGTTTTCGAATTCGGTGAGGTTGGCTCGCGCGTGCGCATGCAGCCGGATGGCTATCAGGGCCTGCAGTCCGCGGCCAACTGCCGCCGGATCCACATCAGCGTGGAAGCCCCGGATGACGCCCCGCTCCTGAAGGGAGCGGATCCGGCCGTGGCAGGTGGACGGGGCGATGCCGGCCGCGGCGGCAATGGCGTTGTTCGGCGTCCGCGCGTCAGCCTGCAGCATCCGGACGATGAGGCGGTCCGTTTCGTCCAGGAATGCGTGCCGAGCGTTGTTCGGTCCCGGAGGGAAACTACCGCCTCTTTCTGAATAATTTGGCATAAGCCCAGCTTTCCCCAGAATGATTGCCGAATCAATTGAGGTTGGTTTTTGCATTCTTCAGACTGAAGGCAATGCCATGTGGCATAAGTCATGGTTGAAGGAGAGTGGAATGTACGCACGTGCACAGTCGCCGCGCACCGCCGTCGTTGTCGGTGCTGGAATGGTTGGCCTGGCTACGGCCTGGCACCTGCAGGAACGCGGCATCGAAGTGACAGTCCTGGAGCGTTCCGGCGTCGCTGCCGGCGCCTCGTGGGGCAACGCCGGCTGGCTCACGCCAGGCATGGCCATGCCCCTCGCCGACCCCACCCTGTGGTCCTACGCCCCGAAGGCGCTGCTGGATTCCACTGCGCCGCTCCATATCCCGGCCCGGCTGGATCCGAAGCTGTGGGCGTTCCTGGCCCGCTTCGGGCTGCACGCCACGGCCAAGGCCTGGGACAAGGCCATGGCTGCCCTGACACCGATCGACCGGGTGGCACTGGACGCCTTCGACGAGCTGACTTCCGGCGGCGTGGAAGCGTGGACGCGTAAGGGGCCCTTCGTTATCGGGTTCGAGCAGGAAAAGGAAAGCAAGCCCTTCATCCACGAGATCCAGCAAGTGGAGAAAGCCGGCCAGAAGGTGCCGCTGACGCGCCTGGACAATCCGCAGCTTAAGGTGCCGCAGCTCTCCGCCGGCGTCTCCGCCGTC
This sequence comes from Pseudarthrobacter sulfonivorans, assembly GCF_024391045.1. Lineage (GTDB taxonomy): Bacteria > Actinomycetota > Actinomycetes > Actinomycetales > Micrococcaceae > Arthrobacter > Arthrobacter sulfonivorans_B. Next base: position 1,328 of record NZ_JANFCZ010000005.1, on the reverse strand, counting down.
TACGAGATGGGGGACCAGCGGTTCATCGAACCCGGGCCGTTTGTCGAGGCACTCGCCGAAGCCGTGCAGGCCAGGGGCGGAAGGATCCTCACCGGCAGGGAAGTGCGCTCGCTGCGTCACGGCCCGCAGGGGATCTCGGTGGAGAGCTACGGGCAGGAGCCGGTTGACGCCGACGTCGTGGTGCTTGCCACCGGAGCGTGGCTGCCGGCGCTGGCCAAGCCGCTGGGCGTGAAGACCCAGATCCAGGCCGGCCGCGGCTATTCCTTCAGCGTGGCCACGGACGATCCCGCCGAGTTCCCCATCTACTTCCCGGCCCGCCGGGTGGCGTGCACGCCGTACCAGGGCCGCCTGCGGATTGCCGGCACCATGGAGTTCCGCGGCCCGGACGAGCCCTTGCAGACTGGTCGCATTGACGCCATCCTCGCCTCCGTGCGGCCGCTGTTCACCAACATGGACCTGGAGAACCTTGAGGATATTTGGGTGGGCGCACGTCCGGTCACGCCCGACGGGCTGCCGGTAGTTGGGGCGACGCGTTCCCCCGGGGTCTACGTTGCAGGCGGTCACGGCATGTGGGGCATCGTGCTGGGACCGGCCACCGGCAAACTGCTGGCCGAGCAGATCGCCACCGGTCACATCCCGGATGAGATCCGCCCCTTCGATCCGCTCCGGTAATGCTCTGCGTGCCGCCAGCGGGCGCGGCCTGATCAGGCAGGACCTGATCAGGCCGCGGCTGTAGGCAGCACCAGCAGGTAGCCGGTGGGAAGGTCGCTGCTCCAGCGTCGCGGCTCGCGGACTACGAACTGCGTGGCCAGCTCGTCGGGCGTGAGCAGGCTGTTCGGCGCGGGCGACGGTCCCCACTGCTGGCTTCCGTACGGGTAGAGGGGATCCTGGACGCGGATGCCCGTGACCGTGAAACCGGGGTAGTGCTGAGGATCGCCGAGCGACTCAAAACCGCTCATCACCCAGGCATGCCGGCCGCTCCACATGACCAGCCCCACCGGCCGGTCCGTGTCCGCAATGGCCCGCGCCGCGGTCCGCAGTGCGTCCTGATAATCGGCGATGCTCACCACCTTGTAGGGGCCCATCCCGGACTCGGTCAGCACCTGCGCCCAACCGAACGGGTTGGCGCCGTTGAACGAGTTGGAGGACCGTGCCCTGGCCATCTCCCACAGCTCGCTCTGCTGAGCCCTGTCGGCCCATGTGCCGCCGGTGTTATCGATGAGGTTGTGCGCGATCTGGATGCTCGCCGCAACACACCAGTCGAAGGTGTACTGCGGAACGAAGTCCCCGTCCCGGTAGAGGTTCAGGGCAAACGCCTGGGGCGGCGC
>NZ_JANFCZ010000048.1 GCF_024391045.1 Pseudarthrobacter sulfonivorans | reverse complement strand
AACCTTCTGAGCTGCAAAGACGTTCTAAGCTGCAAAGACGTGCTGAGCTGCGGAGACGGTCTAATCTGCCCGGCGGGCCTGACAAAGGGAGTAGTCAATGAGCAGGAAATTGCGTTGGGGCGTCCTGGGCACCGCCCGGATCGTCCGGAAGTCCATTCCGGCGTTGCAGGAAACGGCGAACGGAGAGGTGCTGGGGATTGCGTCCCGCACAGGGGAAAGGGCAGGGGAATTCGCCGAAAAGCATGGCCTCCCGCAGGCATTCGGTTCCTATGAGGCCCTGCTGGAGTCCCCCGACATCGATGCCGTCTACATTGCGCTGCCCAACGCCCTGCACCTCGAATGGATCCTGAAATCGCTGGACGCAGGCAAGCACGTCCTCTGTGAAAAACCGTTGGCGATGAGCGCTGCCGAGTGCGGGGAAATTTCACGCAAGGCCGACGAGACCGGTCTCAAGGTCCTGGAAGGCTTTATGTACCGTTTCCACCCGCGTTTCCAGAAGCTGCAGGAGCTGCTGGCGGCCAATGCGGTGGGCGATCTGACGTTTCTCCACGTCGGCCACACGTTTGATGCCGGCGGGGGCGACAACATCCGCTGGTATACGGGGCTCGGCGGCGGCGCGCTCTTCGATACAGGCTGCTACTGCGTCAATGTGAGCCGGATGGTCACGGCGCAGGAGCCGGCTCACCTCGCAGCCTTTGGCAACTACCGTGACGCCAACGACGGCGGCCGCATCGACACCAGCATTGCGGGCATGCTGCGTTTTCCCGGCGGCGCCACTGCGCTTTTTGATACGGGAGTGAACCTCGAACGGCGCAATTTTCTGGAAGTCACGGGCACCGCGGGCCGGCTCTACCTCGACAACCCCTTTGGCCTCCTGGAGGAAGATTCGGTCTTGGAGGAGCACCACTTCGGGCAGGAGACGGTCTATCACGAGGTCAAAGGCGCAAACCACTTCGTACGCATGGGCGAACATTTTGCTGACAGCGTCCTCCACGGCACACCGCTCCGCTACGACCTCGCGGACGCCGCAAACAACGCCAGGGTATTGGAGGCTTTGGACGCGGCAGCGCGAACGCCTCAGCCGAACAGGACCGCGGCCTCGTCGTAGCGGTTCTGCGGGACCGTCTTCAGCTTGCCCAACGCTTCCTGGAAGCCCACCTGCTCGATTTCCGTGCCCCTGAGGGAAACCATGGTGCCCCAGTGGCCTGACACCACCGAGTCGACGGCCGCCATGCCCAGGCGGGTGGCCAGGACGCGGTCGAAGGCCGACGGTACGCCGCCGCGCTGGATGTGTCCCAGGATGGTGGCACGGGTTTCGAGGCCGGTCCGGGCTTCCAGTTCCGGGACCAGTTGGTCCGCGATGCCGCCGAGCCGGGGACGGCCGAAGGTATCCAGTCCGCGCTCGGAGTGCGGGGACTCCATATGGTCCGGGACAAACCCCTCGGCAACTACCACCAGCGGCGCTCGGCCGCGGGCGTGCGCTTCCTTGACCCACTGGGCAATCTGCCCGATGCCGACTTGCTGCTCCGGAATGAGGATCGCATGGGCGCCGGCTGCCATGCCCGCGTGCAGGGCGATCCAGCCCACGTGACGGCCCATCACCTCCACGATCATGCAGCGGTGGTGGGACTCGCCGGTGGTGCGCAGGCGGTCGATGGCCTCGGTGGCGATCTGCACGGCGGTGTCGAACCCGAACGTGTAGTCGGTGGCGTCGAGATCATTGTCCACGGTCTTGGGGACGCCCACGATCTTCAGTCCGGCGTCGGTCAGGCGTTTGGCGGCGGCCAGGGTTCCCTCGCCGCCGATGGCGATGATCGCATCAATGCCCAAACGCTTCAGATGTGCCTTGATGACCTCGGGCCCGCCGCCGTTTTCGAACGGGTTGGTGCGGGAGGTGCCCAGGATGGTGCCGCCCTGTTTCGCGATGCCACGGACCAGGGTGCGGGGGATGTCGATGACGTCGCCTTCAACCACACCGCGCCAGCCGTCGAGGAAACCCACGAATTCGTGGCCGTGGATGGCGATGCCCTTGAGGACCGCGCCGCGGATCACGGCGTTCAGGCCGGGGCAGTCGCCGCCGCTGGTGAGGATTCCAATTTTCATTTTTCCGCTCAAATCATGGGAGAAGGTTTACAGGCCGGGCCTCACGCAGCGATCGGGGGCCAAAACCTGTCAGGCCCGGGGTTTAAGCCCCCGGGCCTGAACTGGCAGAACACTTGCGGTCACGGCGTGAAGATCACAAAGAACTTCCTGATCCGTTCCTGGATCTCCCACGTCCCTTGCCACCCGATAGGGAAGATGGCGGCTGTTCCGGCCTCCAGGGTGATGGGATCGGCACCGTCCTCGGTGACCACCATGCGGCCTTCAAGGACATGGATCGCCTCGCCGCGCTCCAGGAACTCCCACCGGGAGAGGCCCGGATCGGCTTCCCAGACTCCGGAGAGGATGCGGGAATCGTCGCTGGTAAAGGGAATGGCAATCCGGGTGGGTATCTCGTCGCCGAGTACCTCGGCCAACGGAGGACCGAGCGGAGATTCGTCCAGTTTGCCCTTGAAGAGTTCGCTGGGCTGGAAGGTGATGCTCATGTGGATGTACCTTTCTGTTGCTGCCTGCCAGGACACGGTCCGGCGGGCCGGTTGTGGCCGCAGCCTGGGCCAGGCGGCGGTTGAATTTATGCCAGGGCGGCGAGTACGGACATGGCTTCCTCAACGACGTCCGTTGCGGGGAAGGAGGGGCGCTTCAGGCCTGCCATCTCTTCCATGACGCGGACCACCTGGCAGCTGTAGCCGAACTCGTTGTCGTACCAGACGTAGAGGACCAGGTTCTTGTCGTTGGAGATGGTGGCCAGTCCGTCAACGACGCCGGTGCGGCGGGAACCGACGAAGTCGGTGGAGACCACTTCGGGGGAATCGACGTAGTCGATCTGCTGGCGCAGGTCCGAGTGCAGGGACATTTCCCGCAGGAAGTCATTGACCCCGTACTTGGTGGTGCCGTTTTCCAGGCTCAGGTTCAGGATGGCCAGGGAAACGTCCGGCGTGGGGACGCGGATGGAGCTGCCGGAAAGCTTGCCCTGAAGTTCGGGCAGGGCCTTCGCAACCGCAGTGGCCGCACCCGTCTCGGTGATGACCATGTTCAGGGCAGCGGAACGGCCGCGGCGGTCGCCCTTGTGGAAGTTGTCGATCAGGTTCTGGTCGTTCGTGAAGGAGTGGACGGTTTCCACGTGCCCGTGGATCACGCCGAACTTGTCGTTGATGGCCTTCAGGACCGGGGTGATGGCGTTGGTGGTGCAGGACGCTGCGGAGACGATCTTGTCCGTGTCCTGGATGTCGCCGTGGTTGATGCCATGCACGATGTTCTTCAGCGCGCCCTTGCCTGGGGCGGTGAGCAGTACGCGGGCGACGCCCTTGCTCTGCAGGTGCTGGGACAGGCCCTCGGCGTCGCGCCACCGGCCCGTGTTGTCCACCAGCAGGGCGTCTTTAATGCCGTACGCGGTGTAGTCAATAGTGGCGGGGTTGTCCGAGTAAATGACCTGGACGCGCACCCCGTTGGCCGTGATGGTGTTGGCTGCCTCGTCGACGCGGATGGTGCCCCGGAAGGAGCCATGCACTGAGTCACGGCGGAGGAGGCTGGCGCGCTTGGTGAGGTCGTTTTCGGAGCCGCGGCGCACCACGATGGCGCGCAGGCGCAGGCCGTGGCCGCCCCCTGCCTTTTCGATCAGCAGCCGTGCCACAAGGCGTCCGATGCGGCCGAAGCCGTAGAGGACGACGTCGGTGCTGGCGCGGTCATCAGCGCCGCGCTTGCCCACAAGTTGGGCGAGTTCCGTGCGGAGGAAGTCTTCGAGGGAAGCGCCGTTGCCTTCGAACCTGAACTTTTGGTTCAAAAGGGCGACGTCGATCGCGGCCGGACCGAGGTCCAGCTGCAGCAAGGTCTCGAGCAGCGGGGCTGTCTCCTCCGGGCGCAGTTCGTCCTTGCTGATCCGGCGTGCGAAACGGTGGGCCTTGAGGATATCCATGGTGGACTTGTTGACCAGGTTCCGGCCGTGAATGCTGGTGACCACGTTGTTTTCGCGGTACAGCCGGCCAATCACGGGAACCATAGCCTCGGCGAGAGCCTCCTGGCCCATCCACATATCAAGGCAAGAATCTGAAGTTTGTAGCATCGGGCTGCCTTTCCAAAGAGGGTCGGGTCTGGATGAGTTTCAGCTCCTGGGATGCACCAGGAGGCCCTCCGGTTTGTCCGTGGGCTGGGTTAGTTGATTGCGGCGCGGAGCTGCTTGGCTGCCAGTGCGGGATCGGCTGCGCTGTAGATGGCGCCGCCGGCGACGGCGACGTCAGCGCCGGCCTTCTGGACATCGCCGATGGTGGCGAGCTTGACGCCGCCGGCCACGGAGAACGGGACACGGGCTTCG
>NZ_JANFCZ010000047.1 GCF_024391045.1 Pseudarthrobacter sulfonivorans | reverse complement strand
TGTCCGTTCTCAATGTAGTTGTCAGTCGCGACGTGGGAACTGACAGGTTGGATGAGAGAAATCTGGCGGATTCTTTCTCATTCAATCTGTCAGTTCCGTAAGTGGTTTGGGGCTCGCGGCGTGGGTGGGGAAGGCCTAGGCGAGCCACTCGATGCCGCGACGGGATAGTCTTCGGAGCGCGTTTTCGATCCGCTGCGCAGCGCGGCGTCGTTGGCTCTCACCGGTGCGGAAGATCGTGCGCGCGATTTCACTGGCGACCCGATCGCGCCTCTGCCCGGCTGGGTGTGCGGGATTCTGGATCCAGTCTTTGAAGGCGGGGCGGGTGATGAGGCGGGCGATTTTCACGGTTTCCGGATAGATCAGCATTTCGTACTCGTGTCTTCCGGCCCGGGCCGCGCGTTCTTCGAGGGTGGAGAGTGCGATGCCGGCACTGGCACATTCGCTCGCGGTCAGCATGGCGGGGGTGCCGACGTGGATTCCGCGGGAGACCAGGGTGGACCTGAAGTGGCGTTCCGCGGCGACCAGTTCGGGCAGTTGGCGGATGTCGAGCTGAACTTGGCCGATCCATCGCCGGTGAGCGACGCAGACCCAGCCGGTTGACGGAGTCCGGCCGACTCGCAGGTTTCCATTGCCGCAGCGCAGACATAGCTCCCGCACGATGACCGGGTGGCCGCCGATAGACTGCTTCGGGTCGAAGGCCCGGTCGTGGAGTCCGCCCAGCGCTCTCCATGTTTGAAGGCGTCCGGGGTGCAGCCGAGTACGGGATTTGGGCATTATGCCGGCCTTCCGGAGGGCGTTTTCGATTTGTTCGACGCTGGTGCCGTTGCGTTGTGCGTGGCGGGTGGCGTAGTTCTCGATGCCTTCGCCGTGGGTGAGGCGGGTCGGGACCGGTAGGGGTCCGAGGTTCACTGGGCCATCCTGAGTCCATGTTTCTTGGACTTTGAGGCGCTGGATCTGCTGTGTGATCGGTGGTGCTCCTGGGCTGCGTAGTCCGTGGCTGTTGCTTCGAGCCGGCGCCGGTCGATCTTTTCGGTGCCGTCGAGGATCGCGCCGATGGCTGCGTCCGAGAGAAGGCCGCGAAGGGCGCCGATGCTCCCGCCGGTCCGGTCCCAGAGGTAGTGAGACTCCTCGACAAGGGACTCTGGTATGTGCGCGGCCAGCGGTAGGAGGTTTTCGACTCCGAGCACCAGGTCGGCCCACGATTCACGGTTCTCTTTCGTCCCGATGGAGTATGGGGTCATCTCGTGGAGGATCATGCGGGCTTTGATCTGTCGGCCCATTTCGCCAGCGAAGAGGTCGGTTGTCGGAAGATCGATTCCGGCGTAGAGGAAGGTCGCGTCCAGACGGTCCGCGAACTGTTTAAGGGTGCTGGCGGCTTCGGCTCCGGCCTGCCTGTTCGTCTTGAGGTTGTGCACTTCGTCGACGATCACCAACGACGTGCCCAGGGTGCGCAATACGGCTACGACCTGCTCGGCGAGCATCGGTGCCGTGGCCCGCTGGAGCACGGGCAGTCCGAGCCACTGCGCGAAGGCCTGCATGAGCATTTTCGGCGTCGTGGCAGGCGGGACAACGGTGTAAACCACAGGCGCGAACTCTCGGTCGTCCTCGCGTCCGAGTCGTTTGCGCTCTGATCTGTCGTGGCGTTTGCCTAGAAGCAGAGCCGCCGTCGATTTCCCCATTCCTGCGGCGCCCGAGATGGCGATGCCCCGCCTGGCGGTCGCCGTGCTGGCCGCGTTGCGGGCTATGGCAATTCGGGCTTGCCGGGAGAGTGCCTGTGTGTCTGTGGTTTCCAGGACAGTGTCTGCTGCGAGCCATGCGAACCGGGTGCGGTCGTAGGCAGACTTCGCCTCAACGGAGAGTGCCTGCACTTCTGACAGCGTCCAATTTAGGGGCTCTTCAGGTAAATGCGCGACGAAATCGCGCCAGGCCGCCAGGCTATCTGGGATGGCGATGTCTCAGTCCTCCAGAAGATCGATGCGTCGCCCGTGGCGGCGGCGCCGGGGAAATTCGACGATGACTGGGTCCGGCGCCCGGATCGGCGCCACCGGCGTAGCGGTGGGTTCGGTGATCGGGTCCGGCCCGGCCTCCTGTTCCGGGACGGCCGACGGTGTTGTGTGAGTGCGTTGTGTGGCTTGGCGCTCGGCGCGCCCCGTGGGAGCGGTCAGGATCCGATTGATCTCGGCAAGAAGATCCCTGCCGGCCACCGTCTCGCCTCGCCTGTCGATGGCTTTCTTCGCGGCGGCAAGGACATCGCGGGAAAAGGGTCCCACAAGGTGCGTGGACAGGGTCCACTTCGCCTCGATCCACTGACCCTTCTTGTGGTCACGGACGTAGATCGACTGGAGTCTGTAAGGGTCATACCGAACTTCCCAGCGTCCGTCGGCCGGAGAAGGGAGCCCGGAAGGGACACAACGGTACGGGTGAAAGCCCGGATTGTCGTAGTGGAGGCCGTGGAAGTTGATTCCGTAGGCCTGGATCGAACGCCATTCGACAGGCAGGAGGGCGATGTAGTCGTCCCGGGTGAGGGCTACGGGGATCTGTGGCGCGACGCTGGCCAGGGCGGCAAAGGCCTCGTTCGGAGTGAGGTCCTTCTTCGGCATGGCAGGGTGCCGCAGCCCCGGGTGCGGACGGTTCTGCCAGACGGCCACGAGCCACCAGTCCAGCAGGTTCTGCACTTCGGCGAGGGTGAATATCGCCTCGGCGGCCGGGTCCTTGCCCCGCCGGACCACGTTCGGGCCGGTGTAGCCGGCCAGATACTGGGTGAACCCTGTGTTGACACCGGCAAAGAACCGTTCGATGTGGGGCTTGTCCGTGGGCGTCCGAGGGGCCGCTTTGGTGATGCTGATCTGCAGACGCTCGCAAGCTGCCGTGAAGGTCGAGCCGACAAAGACCTTGCCACGGTCGACCGTGATGGATTCGGGCACAATGACCGGCTTGGCGGCGATAGCGGAGCGCATATCCTCGTCGCGCGGAAGCATCCCAGGCGGGAGAACGGATCGTGAATAGCTTAACGATGCATCCCATCCCGGCTGCATCGGCAGGGGAGTCATGGCACGGGCAAGCAGCACGGCCGCGTCCACGGCTTTCGTTGCCACCGGCCGAAGGATGGCCGCCAACGGGGTGCGCGTGGCGATGTCCAGTGCGAAAGTCAGGTCCACGCGTCCGCTGCTGCCGTCCGGATAAACGACCATGAGGTCCATCGGCGTCGAATCGATCTCCACGAGCTCGCCGGGGCGGGATGGGCTTTGGCGTCCCCAAGGCCTGTCCGGCCGGTTTCCTTGCGTCCGGCGCGTGGTCGCGTTTCCGAAGGGGTGCCTTGAACCCTCGATTTTCTTCAGAATGCGGTAGAGCGTTGCATCGGACGGCACGGCGAGATCCGACTTGGCTGCGGCCGCCCGAACCCGAGCAATAACGCGAGATCGCGTGCCCGTCGAAGCATCCTTCTGCCCAGACACTTCAGCCTCGACCAGTGCAAGAACCCTGGAGTCGGTTCGCCCGGCCACGCTCACCTGGCGGGTGGCTCTGCCGTCAGCGAGGCCCCCGATGCCATGCGCCCGGTATTCGGCGATATGGCGGAACATTGTCCGCTCAGTCATGGCCATCCCACGGGCAGCGAGTTCCGTCAGCTTGGCTTCGATCCGGACTTGCAAGGGGTTGGCGAGATCGTATTCTGGCTTCGGGTTCGTGCCGGGCAGTGACCCTGGAGGAATCCCGTGGAGCACTTCGTGGACGTGCCGGTGAAGGGCAAGGACACCGTCACGGGTGCCGGGGGAGAGCGTCTCCAGAGCCGCAGCATTGTCCAGCGAGAGGAGGGACGGGGGATCATCCGGCAAGTACGAATCATCGATCAACAGATCGGCCACCGGAACTCGTCGGATGCGATTGGTAGCAAGATTCTTCAAGGCCAGCTCGGGCCCGTCCTGGGCTACAACCTGCCAGGATCCTGCGTCGAACTGGATGAAATCGAAAAGGCGGACGGACTTCACGACGCAGCCGCCAGTCTCGGCATCGGCGACTTTTCCTGGGCCTGGGCGATCCAAGTCTCCATCGACAATGGCTCGTCCAGGCCGACTTGGAGGACCCCAATGAAGGCCAGATGCAGCAGATGGGCCTGAACGGTGGAAGGTTCGAGCCGCAGCATTCGCGAAGCGCGCCGCACGCCAGCGGACACGGAGACACCCGAACCGACTGCTTCCATGATCGCGGGCACGATCGTGCTGGGCGGAGCGTATCTGTGAAGCCGGTATCCAGAGAGCCAACGAAGATTCGAAGCCGCCGGCTCTGCCATCCCCGAGAACACCTGGTAGTCCCAGCCAGCCTCATCGCACAACGCCCGGGTCAAGGAAAACTGACGGGCCCCGGCCTCCAGATGGTCCGGGTGCCGCACATCCACGACCCGTCCGCCGCCGTCACGAAGCCGCAAAAAGAAGTCCGGCACATGGCCGCGGGCACTGTCAGTCCCTTGAGGCCACAGCACAGCAAACGGCTGGGACGCGATCCCGACAACGTCCCTGTCATAGTCGGCAAGCATCAGGAAATCCCGCTCCAGCAGACTCTCAAAGCCCACATGCGAGCACGTCGTGCCGGACCACCACGAACCCTCGTAATTCCGCTTGCCGGGCCAGGAAAAAAAGGAACGGACCGGCAGCGAAGATTCCAAGCGCAGCGATGCGCAAGCCGGCAACACCGGCTCATCCAGGATGCGTCCATCCAACCGCGCGAGAATCCGAGCCGAGTCAGTCGCATTCAACGGCAGGGACCCCAAAGCCTCACATTCAGCCACGCTGACAACTTAACTGAGAATCGTCTGTAATCCGTTAACTGACACGTTGAATGCGAAAACTGACATCTGGAATGAGAACGGACA
>NZ_JANFCZ010000046.1 GCF_024391045.1 Pseudarthrobacter sulfonivorans | reverse complement strand
GTTTTTTGTTCCCTGGGCAACGAAACCCTTGGTGCGGGTTTGTTGGTTGGGAACCACATAGTGGACGCAAGCAGTCTTATTTTCTTTGTACCACCCGTGATGGGTGCAAACGCTTTTGAAACCGTTTGCCACGGGTGGTGTGTGGTGTAAGTTATCGGCCTATTAGTACCGGTCAGCTTCACGAGTCGTTAGTCCTCGCTTCCACATCCGGCCTATCAACCCAGTGGTCTGGCTGGGGGCCTCTCACACACAAGGTGTATGGAAATCTCATCTCGAAGCGAGCTTCCCGCTTAGATGCTTTCAGCGGTTATCCCATCCGAACGTAGCTAATCAGCGGTGCACTTGGCAGTACAACTGACACACCAGAGGTTCGTCCGTCCCGGTCCTCTCGTACTAAGGACAGCCCTTCTCAAATTTCCTGCGCGCGCAGCGGATAGGGACCGAACTGTCTCACGACGTTCTAAACCCAGCTCGCGTACCGCTTTAATGGGCGAACAGCCCAACCCTTGGGACCTACTCCAGCCCCAGGATGCGACGAGCCGACATCGAGGTGCCAAACCATGCCGTCGATATGGACTCTTGGGCAAGATCAGCCTGTTATCCCCGAGGTACCTTTTATCCGTTGAGCGACGGCCATTCCACAATGTACCGCCGGATCACTAGTCCCGACTTTCGTCCCTGCTCGAGATGTCTCTCTCACAGTCAAGCTCCCTTGTGCACTTACACTCGACACCTGATTGCCAACCAGGCTGAGGGAACCTTTGGGCGCCTCCGTTACTTTTTAGGAGGCAACCGCCCCAGTTAAACTACCCATCAGGCACTGTCCCTGACCCGGATTACGGGCCGAAGTTAGATGTCCAAAGTGACCAGAGTGGTATTTCAACGATGACTCCACCCGAACTGGCGTCCGGGCTTCAACGTCTCCCACCTATCCTACACAAGCCACTCCGAACACCAATACCAAACTATAGTAAAGGTCTCGGGGTCTTTCCGTCCTGCTGCGCGTAACGAGCATCTTTACTCGTACTGCAATTTCGCCGAGTTTATGGTTGAGACAGCGGGGAAGTCGTTACTCCATTCGTGCAGGTCGGAACTTACCCGACAAGGAATTTCGCTACCTTAGGATGGTTATAGTTACCACCGCCGTTTACTGGGGCTTAAATTCTCAGCTTCGCCCGTAAGGGCTAACCGGTCCTCTTAACCTTCCAGCACCGGGCAGGAGTCAGTCCGTATACATCGTCTTGCGACTTCGCACGGACCTGTGTTTTTAGTAAACAGTCGCTTCCCCCTGGTCTCTGCGGCCCCGATCCCCTCCCACCAGCACGTGGTGTTCAAGGTTGGGGCCCCCCTTCTCCCGAAGTTACGGGGGCATTTTGCCGAGTTCCTTAACCATAATTCTCTCGATCGCCTTAGTATTCTCTACCTGATCACCTGTGTCGGTTTGGGGTACGGGCGGCTAAAACCTCGCGTCGATGCTTTTCTCGGCAGCATAGGATCACCAAATCCCCCCAACAAAGGGGGTCCCATCAGATCTCAGGCATCATGAGTGGCGGATTTGCCTACCACTCGCCCTACATCCTTAGACCGGGACAACCATCGCCCGGCTCGGCTACCTTCCTGCGTCACACCTGTTAATACGCTTGCCTCCCAGGATCAGGTCCCGCGCTCCACCAAAACCCTCACACCACAAGGGTGATCGGGCAGGTTTCGGGCGGTTAGTATCCCCTGTTCAACATGGACGGTTTTTCGCCGGTACGGGAATATCAACCCGTTGTCCATCGACTACGCCTGTCGGCCTCGCCTTAGGTCCCGACTTACCCAGGGCAGATTAGCTTGACCCTGGAACCCTTGATCATTCGGCGGACGGGTTTCTCACCCGTCTTTCGCTACTCATGCCTGCATTCTCACTCGTGTAGGCTCCACCGCTGGTTTACACCGCGACTTCACTGCCCACACGACGCTCCCCTACCCATCCACACTCCTGAACCACAAAGGCTTAGAGACTGTGTGAATGCCACAACTTCGGCGGTGTACTTGAGCCCCGCTACATTGTCGGCGCGGAATCACTTGACCAGTGAGCTATTACGCACTCTTTTAAGGATGGCTGCTTCTAAGCCAACCTCCTGGTTGTCTTCGCAACTCCACATCCTTTCCCACTTAGCACACGCTTAGGGGCCTTAGTTGGTGGTCTGGGCTGTTTCCCTCTCGACTATGAAGCTTATCCCCCACAGTCTCACTGCTGCGCTCTCACTTACCGGCATTCGGAGTTTGGCTGACGTCAGTAACCTTGTAGGGCCCATTAGCCATCCAGTAGCTCTACCTCCAGCAAGAAACACGCAACGCTGCACCTAAATGCATTTCGGGGAGAACCAGCTATCACGAAGTTTGATTGGCCTTTCACCCCTACCCACAGCTCATCCCCTCCATTTTCAACTGAAGTGGGTTCGGTCCTCCACGACGTCTTACCGTCGCTTCAACCTGGCCATGGGTAGATCACTTCGCTTCGGGTCTAGATCACGCCACTGCAACGCCCTATTCAGACTCGCTTTCGCTACGGCTTCCCCACACGGGTTAACCTCGCGACGTAACACTAACTCGCAGGCTCATTCTTCAAAAGGCACGCCGTCACACCCATACAGCAAGCTGCAGATGCTCCGACGGATTGTAAGCACACGGTTTCAGGTACTGTTTCACTCCCCTCCCGGGGTACTTTTCACCTTTCCCTCACGGTACTGGTCCGCTATCGGTCATTAGGGAGTATTTAGGCTTATCAGGTGGTCCTGACAGATTCACACGGGATTTCTCGGGCCCCGTGCTACTTGGGATACTCATCCGGGCGGCACAAAACATTTCGGTTACGGGGCTCACACCCTCTCTGGCCGGCCTTTCAAGACCGTTCACCTATGCCTGCACATCACACCCCACCAGCCCGGCAGAACTGGTATGGAAAGTCCCACAACCCCGACCATGCAACGCCCGCCGGCTATCACACATGGAACGGTTTAGCCTGATCCGCGTTCGCTCGCCACTACTAACGGAATCACTATTGTTTTCTCTTCCTGCGGGTACTGAGATGTTTCACTTCCCCGCGTTCCCCCCACGCACCCTATGTGTTCAGGTACGGGTCACCGAGTCACTCGCGCGCTCGGCGGGGTTTCCCCATTCGGACACCCTGGGATCACAGTCCGGTTATCGACTCCCCCAGGCTTATCGCAGATTCCTACGTCCTTCTTCGGCTCCTAATGCCAAGGCATCCACCGTGTGCTCTTAAAAACTTGACCACAAAAGATCAAAAAACTAATTCACGAGAGAACCACGAAAACCAACCACACCCAACAACACCCCACCCCAAAAGGGCAGACCATCACCACGCGCAGCCAGATCCAGGTTCATATTCTTGGAAATTGCTTCTTATAAAAGATGCTCGCGTCCACTATGTAGTTCTCAAACAACAACCCCAAACCACACACCCCACACACGCAACCCCACAAGGAAGTCACCACGCATGATCAGTGCAGCCAGGAAACCAGAAACAAACAAACCCGGAACCCCCACCCACAAAGGGAAGGAAAACCCCGGTCCTGTTGCCTCAGGACCCAACAGTGTGCCAAACACTACCCACCACCACGCACCAGCCGCGTTCCACAACCCCTCACCCTCCCACCAAAGGAAGAAGCAAAAGGTCCGTACTAACAAAACCGGTCCGTGCCACCAGGCACCTATTTGTTGATATTCCACCCGTGAGCACCCGCCGCAGAACAAACGTCTGCGCAACGGGCGTACTCCTGACAAACCCCCACACCACATACATGGCATGAACCGGTCTGTAGGCGCTCCTTAGAAAGGAGGTGATCCAGCCGCACCTTCCGGTACGGCTACCTTGTTACGACTTAGTCCCAATCGCCAGTCCCACCTTCGACAGCTCCCTCCCACAAGGGGTTAGGCCACCGGCTTCGGGTGTTACCAACTTTCGTGACTTGACGGGCGGTGTGTACAAGGCCCGGGAACGTATTCACCGCAGCGTTGCTGATCTGCGATTACTAGCGACTCCGACTTCATGGGGTCGAGTTGCAGACCCCAATCCGAACTGAGACCGGCTTTTTGGGATTAGCTCCACCTCACAGTATCGCAACCCTTTGTACCGGCCATTGTAGCATGCGTGAAGCCCAAGACATAAGGGGCATGATGATTTGACGTCGTCCCCACCTTCCTCCGAGTTGACCCCGGCAGTCTCCTATGAGTCCCCGCCATTACGCGCTGGCAACATAGAACGAGGGTTGCGCTCGTTGCGGGACTTAACCCAACATCTCACGACACGAGCTGACGACAACCATGCACCACCTGTGAACCGGCCGCAAGCGGGGCACCTGTCTCCAGGTATTTCCAGTCCATGTCAAGCCTTGGTAAGGTTCTTCGCGTTGCATCGAATTAATCCGCATGCTCCGCCGCTTGTGCGGGCCCCCGTCAATTCCTTTGAGTTTTAGCCTTGCGGCCGTACTCCCCAGGCGGGGCACTTAATGCGTTAGCTACGGCGCGGAAAACGTGGAATGTCCCCCACACCTAGTGCCCAACGTTTACGGCATGGACTACCAGGGTATCTAATCCTGTTCGCTCCCCATGCTTTCGCTCCTCAGCGTCAGTTAATGCCCAGAGACCTGCCTTCGCCATCGGTGTTCCTCCTGATATCTGCGCATTTCACCGCTACACCAGGAATTCCAGTCTCCCCTACATCACTCTAGTCTGCCCGTACCCACCGCAGATCCGGAGTTGAGCCCCGGACTTTCACGGCAGACGCGACAAACCGCCTACGAGCTCTTTACGCCCAATAATTCCGGATAACGCTTGCGCCCTACGTATTACCGCGGCTGCTGGCACGTAGTTAGCCGGCGCTTCTTCTGCAGGTACCGTCACTTACGCTTCTTCCCTACTGAAAGAGGTTTACAACCCGAAGGCCGTCATCCCTCACGCGGCGTCGCTGCATCAGGCTTCCGCCCATTGTGCAATATTCCCCACTGCTGCCTCCCGTAGGAGTCTGGGCCGTGTCTCAGTCCCAGTGTGGCCGGTCACCCTCTCAGGCCGGCTACCCGTCGTCGCCTTGGTGAGCCATTACCTCACCAACAAGCTGATAGGCCGCGAGTCCATCCAAAACCACAAAAGCTTTCCACCCCCCACCATGCGATGAGGAGTCATATCCGGTATTAGACCCAGTTTCCCAGGCTTATCCCAGAGTCAAGGGCAGGTTACTCACGTGTTACTCACCCGTTCGCCACTAATCCACCAGCAAGCTGGCATCATCGTTCGACTTGCATGTGTTAAGCACGCCGCCAGCGTTCATCCTGAGCCAGGATCAAACTCTCCGTTGAAGTAAAACAAAAACAGAAAACAACCAACACCCCCGGAAATAACGGGAAACGAAGGCTGCAAAAATTTGAAACCAGCTGTAAAAACCATGCCCACCACGGGGTGGCGGCACAGC
>NZ_JANFCZ010000045.1 GCF_024391045.1 Pseudarthrobacter sulfonivorans | reverse complement strand
TTCATTCTTGAGGATGAGAACCCTGTGGGCTTGATAGGCGAGCCCCGTGACATGAGAGGCGTTCGGTGAATACCTGGAAGGCTCCTCATGTGCTGGAAACTGCCTGGAGGTGCCGGTGTGGACATTGCCCGCGGAACTCTGCACTGACCTCCGCTGGCGTGATTCCGGTCACCTTTCCCTCTTGCTGCCAAGCTACGTGAAATAAAACATTTAGTCGAGCTTTTTTTAGGGATATTCTTTTTTGTTCTTTTTGTGGCGCGTTAGCGGGGGATCAGCGGTCCAGCAGCCAATCCGAGGCAGCTTTGCGGTAGCGGATGATTCCCTTGTACTCGGCCATGTCGTCCGGAAGTTCGGCGAGGACGTGGCCCATCTTTTCCCGCCACGCAGGGACCCGGGCGATGTCGGTGAGCGGCAGCAGATGGGTCCGGACGAGGAACAGCAAGGCCCCGGAATGGGGGAGGCGGATCAGATGCTGCACTTCCACCCGCAGGTGGAGCTTCTCCGGCATCCCGGGGTCCTCGGCTATGGTGCCGCGGTCCGGGCCCCACTCAGGGTAGGTTTCCGTGGAGGTGTCCATGCGCCGGCCTATGGTCATGGTCCAGTTGGTCCGCCGGAACTGTTCCCCGGGCTGCAGGCGAAGCAGGAACTGCTCGGCCCGGCTGATGATGCGTTCTTCCTTTACCCGCGGGACGGGGTGGTGGATTTCGAGGAAGTTCATGCCGACATCGAATCCGAATGACCAGTCAGCGGCGAACGTCACCAGGCCGGCATCGAGCCACAGGGTATCCTCGCGGACATCGAGAAGAATGATGTCGTCCTGGATCTGGCTGCCGAGGAACCGCATTGGCCCCTCAGGAAGTGAGCTATCGTCGCCGACGGTGAACTCCACCTCAAGATTCTGCAGGCCGTTCCGCCAGCGGCAGTTGTTTCCTTCCCGCTGGAACGACATCGTGTCCGGGTAGTCTTCCGCCATGGAGGACAACAACGTGGTCAGGGCGTCCCACACTGCCGGCCGCATGTGGGGGAGGACATTGACGCGGGAAGGATCGCGGGTCAGAATCTCGGCGCGCTCGGCCAGTTCGTCCAGATAATGTTCGTCGATGTCCACAAGATTGGCTCCCCACGAACCGGCTTCTGTCGGTGCCGTCTTGGTGGCCGGTTCGACGTTCGCGCTGTACCGGTAGGTGTCGGAGGCAAAAGGAAAGGGAAAACGCCTGATCCGCTCGGGGAGGAGGGCGGCTTCAGGATCGGTTTCGATGATGGTGCTACTCAAAGGTCCAACTCCAATTCTGGGTCGTTGCTACGCGAAACGCAGCACATCATTGTGGTATTCGCGGCTTTTTCCTGATCGGACAGGTATAGATCCCGGTGCTGGGGTGCCCCGCGAAGCACCGGCAGCACACACTCGCCGCAGATGCCCTTGCGGCACATGTTAGGGATGGTTTTCCCCGCTGTTTCGAGCGTCTCCAGCAACGAAACACCGGCCGGAACGTCCAAGCGAACGCCACTGCGGGCCAGATGCACCGTGAAGGGTTCACCCTCATCCAGTTCAGCGGCGCCAAAGGCTTCTGAATGCAACCGGGCCGAGGACCAGCCCTGGCGCCTGGCCTCTTCCAGGACCGCATCCATGAAGACCACCGGACCGCACACATAGAGGTGGGTTCCGACGGGCTGAGTTATGAGCGCTTCAGCCAGGACGTTTTGGAAACTGCCCCGGTTGGTGCACTCGATCAAGGCGGTCAGCCCGGGCCCCAGCAGTTCCCGCGCTTCCGCCACATGGGCGCCGGCCTCTGGCCGGTGCACGTAGATCATTGAGGCCGTGTTGCCCCGTTCCACCGCCGCCCTGGCATGCGAAAGAATCGGCGTGATCCCGATTCCCGCAGCAACAAGCAGATGGTGGGTCGCGGTTGATGCGGGAGCAAACGCACTCCGGGGGCGCGAAACGTTAACCCGGTCCCCGACGGAGAGCCGGTGCATGGCCACGGACCCGCCAGCACCTTCATCGACCCGAAGAACGGAGATGGTGTATTCGGATGGCGCGTTGCCTGAACCGGTGAGCGAGTAGGCATTGACGCCGCTCCCGTACTGGACCACCAGGTGGCTCCCCGGTACGTAGGAGGGCAACTTACCGCCTGCCGGAGCGGCCATCGTAATGCTGACAATCGATTCTGTCTGACGGCTGACATTCGTTACTTCGAGGTGGAGGCCTCCCTCCACCGCAGAGTGGACACGGGGCTGGAGCGCTGTGGCGGTCATGCTGCCTCCTCGGCATGGGCCGAGTAGCCCAGGTATGCGCCTCTTCTTCGGGAAAAATGATCAGTGACGGCCAAGGTGGTAGCACACCCTTGGCACTTCACTTCGGTATCGGCTGTCTCGTCAATGGTGGTGCTGAGGCAGTGCGGGCAATAAATGAACCGGGGTCCGGTTTCCTGGGGCAGGAGGGTTACCTCCTCGCCGACAAGCCCGCAGTCCGCGGCAACTGCGGCGGCGGCGCGGATATCTGTCGGGGGGCCTGCAAGTACCAGACGGACGCCTACACGGGAGCTGCTGAATACGGAACTGAGTTCCGAAAGGGTGTCGGCGGTTGCGGCTTCGAAATGGAGATCAAACCGGGACTGGCCATCTGTGTCTGGAACTGCGGTGTCACCTGTGGATCCAAAAGATACACAGATGACACCGCGGAATCCAGGTTCCAGGCCGGTGCCGGCTGTCGGCGGCATGGACGCGGAACGCATGGCCGGTCCTTACGGGTTGAAGGTGCGGTCGCCGGCGAAGAACCCCAGGCCGTATTCCGGGGTTTCGAACTTGACCGTGGTGCCCTTGGGGAAGAACAGCACGTCGCGTTCCTTGGCGTGCGTGACCTCACCGGTGGTCTGGTCCGTGAGGATGAACTCGCCCTTGATGACAACCTTCATTTCGTCGTAGGTGTAGGTGTACACCAGCGGCTCGGAGGCCTTCAGCTCGAAGAAGCCGGCGCACATGACCGAGCCTTCGGGGTTGTGCAGGGAGTCGCCGATCGCGGCGATCGTTCCGGGCTCGTCCATCGACGGCAGTCCGATGAAGCCGTTCTCCACTTTGTGGATGGCGCCGGCCTTGCTCAGGGTTCCTACGAGAGTGGTTTCCATGATGACTCCTATGACTAGTGGTGTGGGAAATATGGGGGCTCTGGGAGGGGGTCGTCGCTCCGGATATCCAGCCTGGCTGCGATCCGCTTGTGTGATGCGAGTCACTCCCTGCGCCTACCTGCAAAACTACGGGACGTAATTCATCTAGTCCAGTCTTTTTTAGATATTAATTAGAAGTGTCTTGATCTTTCCGTCGTCCCCGCTTGGTGAGCAGTGCGGAGGCTTATCTGGCGTCCAGGACTTTGTCGGGCTCAGCAGGGTCCGACGTTCCAGCGGCGGCTGTTCTGGTTTTTGCTCGTTCAGATTCGTTCTGGGAATACACCCAGATGGGAATGTAAAGGGCCAGTACGATGAAACCTACCCAGGTTGGAGCCCAGCCGATTTCCAGGCTGTTCAGGTACACCACGCCGATCAGGCACAGGGGCAGGTTGAACAGTCCGAAGGCCATGGCAACGTTCTTCCAGCCCTTCGGAGCTTTGAAGGGGCGGTCCAGGCCGGCGAAGGCCGGGTGCCTCCTGGCCCTGACGTAGGCGAACAGGCTGATGCCATTGGCGCAGGTGTAGCCGATTGCCGACGCAGCGACAATCGCGGCCGGATTTCCCATAAAGATCAGCACCAGGTTGAAGGCCCCGATGACCAGCATGGCGACGAACGGGGTGCCATGGCGATTCGTTTTACCAAGGGATTTGGGCAGATTGCCCTCCATGGCCATCGAGTGCATGGCGCGCGAGGAACCCAGGTAGGCCGTCTGGATGATGAGGACCATGGCGGCGATGAGCATGACGATGGTGATGACCGACCCGGCTTCGCCGAACACGGCCTGGGCCACGGGAATCAGGGGAGAAACGGGCTCGGCCAGGACGCCGTCAACACCCAGCACGCCGATCACCGCAGCCTGCACGAGAACAAACGAGAAGAAACAGATGATGCCGCAGGCAAGCAGGGCCTTGGGCACATCCCTGGACGGATTCTTGTATTCCGGGCCGTAAATGGCGGCGGTCTCCCAGGCGCACGCGCTCCACTGTGCAATCGCGAAAATGCCAAACAGGATCAGGATATGGTGCATGTCCCACGCCCAGTCGGCCGGCAACCAGCTGCCGGTGATATTGGCCAGCTCGACGTGTCCGGTGGCGAACGGCGCCACGGCCAAAACAACCAGCGGGAGCAGTGAAATGGCGGCCAGGATGTACCCCAGGATGGCGCCGTCCTTCAGGCCGAACCAGTTCACCACAAACAATCCGGAGAAGATCACCAGGCCTGTCATCAGGGCAAGCTCGTTCTCGGTAAACATTTCGCCCAGCACCGGAAACAGCCCATGGAGGTAGCCGCCCACCAGAATGGCGAAGATTGCCAGCACCGGTGTCCAAGCAAACCAGTAGCTCCAGGCGGAGAAGCCGCCGATCAGCTTCCCCTTGTCATACCTACCGTTGTAGTTCTCGGTCCGGAAGACGTGCTGGGCAAAGCCAGGCAGCCCTGAGGCCCTCGAAAACGTAGTGGCCATTTCGGCATACGCCGTGCTTTGCATAAAACCCTGAAGAACCGAGAGTCCCCAGATGAGAATGGCTGCAGCTGACAGGTACAGGGGCAGGTACCCCAGTGATGGCAGAATGAGCAACGGCACCCCCAGCGCGATGGCCAAACCCTGCTTCCAATCGATCGACCTCTCCAGGTGATCGGCTCCGTCCAAACGATTTTCACTCATAAAAATCTCCCTTAAACTACTCAGTCGTCTCTGACTTCTTCGTTATGGAACCCGGTTTATGGATCTCCCAGTGACGGGTGAAAAGCCACATCCGTCCAAACCGGGATGTGTTGCTGCGGTTAGCAGCCAGCGGCGCGATCCCGTGGTCAGATCAGGACGGCTGGCTGGGGCAGGCTCCGACGCGGGGCAGGTTTACAGCCACTTTGCCCTGCCGGCAGGTAGGCCAGTGGACTGCCAGTGACTGTTCCGCGGTATCGCCTGCGAAGTAGATCACTTCCAGAGGTTACAGCTTAAAAGCTCTAATGCGATAGCTTTTATCCGCGCCGATATGGCGCGGCGGACGCCTTACGAGGAACGATAGCGAGGCCGCCGGTTTCCCACTCTAGACGGTGTAAACCAGGGAAAGGCCAAGATGGGGAACATCCAAAGCCATCCGATGCTGGGCGGGGTTGCCGGATTTAATCCGCTCACCAACAAGGTATGAACCGGAATTGCCAAGGATGACCCGGTTGCTTGCATTCACCAATGCGGCATCGCCGGGAACGGTGCGCAGGGTGGGCATGATGAGGGGTTCCAGGTCCTTGATCCGGATGTCGCAGGCCGCTACGCCGGCGAAACGGCCATCGACACGCAGCGGTGCCGCAAACGTCAGGATGTATTCCTCGAAACCCAGAAAGTCTACGTAGGGTCCCCATAGGCTCTGCTCGCCAGTGGAAGCGGCGGTGGAGAAGAACGGCAGCTTGACGTAATCGTAATAGCGGCTGCTGCCCGGAGTCATGTCGAGGTCGAGTTTGCCGATGGTGCCGTATTCCTTGCGTGCCCACCAGTCCAAAGCCGGCACTGCCTCCTCAAGGGCTTCCACTGCGAAGAAGGTCCCGGCTCCGGCCGCAAAAGTGTTTTTGGTCAGGAACTGCCGCGGATACTCGTCCAAGCCGGCCAGGGCAGCCACATCGACTCGGGGCTTGCCCGCGAGGTTTCGTTCCAGGAGGGAAGACTCGTCGCCGGCCAGTCCGGTGACCTCGGTGCACACCCCGGTCAACCAGGAAGAAAGGGCGTTGGCAGCATGTACGACTTCGGCGGTGGGCTTCATTGACCATCCTGGTTTGATTGGGCGTAGCCGAGGGTGAGCTTCTTGTCGATCAGGTGGAAAATATTCCGCCTAATGTGTTCAAGGACAAGGTTCTGCGCCTTCTCGGGCTGGTCCTGGGCAACTGCCCGGACCAGTTCCAAGTGTTCAGCGGTCGCCTGTTCCGGGTCAAATGCCACCGTCAAGGGAGTCCAAAGCTGCTGGACTGTTTCTTCCTGCAGCCGGATTTCGGCATTGGCGAGCCGTGGCGACTGGGCTGCTATGGCCATCTCGATGTGGAAGCGGCTGTCAGCGGGGGCGCGCGTCTCGGGAGTATTAGCCAGCACTAATGCCCGGGCAAGCTCTTGCAGCCGCTCACAGTCATGGGCTTCGGCGCGCTCACAGGCGAGGCGGACAGTGGTGGCCGCTATCGCCGAGTGTTCGTCTCCAATGTCACGGATTTCCGAGATGGACGTGGAGAGAAACCAGTCGCGGATGGCATCAGTCTGCGTCCGGGGCTGCCGGACAACGAAGGTTCCTCCGCTGCGTCCACGCCGGGTCTCAACGACGCCGCTCTCGCGCAATTCACCCAAGGCTTCGCGAAGTGTGGCCCCACCAACCCCGAACATCTCCGAGAGAGCCGCTTCGGGGGGCAGGCGCTCACCCACTTTGAGCAGCCCGAGCCCGATGGCCTTGGTAATCCTGTCCACGATCGCATCGGCCCTCTCGATTTCCGGCAGGGACCGATAGATCTGGGACTGGAATGAGGACGGCGAGGCCAACTGTCTGCGCTCCGTGAAATGGGATACGGGGTGGGTCAAAACGAACAGGCCCGGACAGCACCGACCAGACCTGGCTTGCAGTACTGAGTCTATGCAATAAATCCTTCAAAACTGCGGTTTTCCAGCACTCGCGTTCGACTTCCGCGGAAGGACCAATCCTTAAGTGTAGTTAGAACCGTCAGAAAACAGTGTTACCCCTACCCGCGCGCTTCGGGAGTATGGATATCAACCAGAAAGCGTCGTTCGGCTGCTTCCGGCCAACGACCGAACAGAAGGGGAAAACATCGTGACTACGACAACAAGTGCAGTTCGTACCGGGTACGCCAGCACAGATGACATTGTCAGGAATCTCTCTCTTGTGCGGGATGAGATCGCGGACACCGCGGCAAAGATTGACGAGCAGCAGCTCGCCGACCTGGGCCGCCACCTCAGCCATCCCGGCCGTATCTTCGTTGCCGGAGCCGGCCGCAGCGGGCTGGTCCTGCGGATGGCCGCCATGCGCCTGATGCACCTCGGCCTGAATGTCCACATTGCCGGTGACACCACTACTCCGGCAATCGCTTCCGGTGACCTCCTCCTGGTGGCCTCCGGCTCCGGGACCACCTCGGGCGTAGTCAAGTCAGCCGAAACAGCGGCGAAGGCGGGCGCACGGATCGCAGCGTTCACCACCAACGCGAGTTCACCGCTGGCAGGCCTCGCCGACACCGTGGTGATCATCCCCGCAGCCCAGAAGACTGACCACGGCTCCAGCGTTTCCCGCCAGTACTCGGGATCGCTCTTTGAGCAGGTCCTTTTCCTGGCGACTGAAGCGCTTTTCCAGTCCCTGTGGGACAACACCGATGTTCCGGCCGAAGAGCTCTGGCTCAGGCACGCCAACCTCGAATAACCGGGGCTCAAACTTCACCGGCTGCAGTTTTCACCCAATTTTCAACACCACCGTATTTCCCTAGAGAAAGTAAACGCCATCATGAAGCTTCAAGTTGCCATCGACCTCCTGACCACCGAAGCCGCCCTGGAACTCGCGGGCCAGGTTGCCGAATTCGTGGACATCATCGAGCTCGGTACCCCGCTGATCAAGGCCGAAGGCCTCTCCGTCATCACCGCGGTCAAGAACGCCCACCCGGACAAGGTGGTGTTCGCTGACCTGAAGACCATGGACGCCGGCGAGCTCGAAGCCGACATCGCCTTCAAGGCCGGTGCTGACCTGGTCACCGTCCTCGGCGCAGCCGATGACTCCACCATCGCCGGTGCCGTGAAGGCA
>NZ_JANFCZ010000044.1 GCF_024391045.1 Pseudarthrobacter sulfonivorans | reverse complement strand
GGAACTGACCCAACCAGGCCAGCCGGCGCAACGCATCTCCTTGCCCCGCCGCAGCCTCAAAGACTGCCTCGCCGAAGAACTCCGCCGCCTCGACCCCGACGAGGTCTTCGGAGAAACCATCACCAACCTCCCCACCACCGTCCATGAAAGCCCCATGACCTTCACCTGCAGCGGCGAGCCTGAACGCCACAAGGACCGGCAGTCACTGATCACGGTTTAAAGGGACTGCATAAGCGCGATCGCTCAATATTGACGTGGAACCCCAACGCGTCAGTTAGATTGGCACTTGGTGCCGATTCACCGGATCCGGACGGATCCAGGAAAGGAACACAAGAATAATGGTCCACAAAGTACAGGCCGTCATCGCCAGGGAGAAAAACGCCCCGGTTTCGCTGGAGACCATTCTGGTCCCGGATCCGGGACCGGGGGAGGCCCTGGTGGACATTCTCACCTGCGGCGTCTGCCACACCGACCTGCACTACAAGCAGGGCGGCATCGGCGACGATTTCCCGTACCTGCTGGGCCATGAGGCCACGGGCGTGGTCAGCGCGGTGGGCCCCGGTGTCACGCAGGTGGCGCCCGGTGACCGGGTGATCCTGAACTGGCGCGCTGTCTGCGGGGAGTGCCGTGCCTGCGCCAAGGGCCAGCCGCAGTATTGCGTTAACACGCACAACGCGACGCAGAAGATGACCCTCGAGGATGGAACGGAACTCTCTCCCGCGCTGGGCATCGGCGCCTTCGCGGAGAAGACCCTCGTTGCCGCCGGACAGTGCACCAAGATTGACGACGACGTCGACCCCGCCGCTGTGGGGCTGCTCGGCTGCGGTGTGATGGCCGGCATCGGTGCCGCCATCAACACGGGCGAGGTCAAGCGCGGCGAATCCGTGGCCGTCATCGGTTGCGGCGGCGTCGGCATCGCCGCGATCGCCGGAGCAAAGCTTGCCGGTGCCACCACCATCATTGCGGTGGATATCGACAGCAATAAGGTGGAGATGGCCAAGTCACTTGGCGCGACCCACGGGGTAAATTCAAGCAAGGAAGACCCCATCGAAGCCATCCGGGCCCTCACGGAAGGCAACGGCGCTGACGTGGTGATTGACGCCGTCGGACGCCCCGAAACGTACAAGCAGGCGTTCTACGCCCGCGACCTCGCCGGCCGCGTGGTGCTGGTGGGTGTCCCGACGCCGGACATGAAGCTTGAGCTGCCGCTGCTGGATGTCTTTGGCCGGGGCGGGTCGCTGAAGTCCTCCTGGTACGGCGACTGCCTGCCCGCCCGTGATTTCCCCATGCTCGTGGCGCATTACAAGCAGGGCAACCTGGACCTGGATGCCTTCGTCACCGAGCGGATCACCATCGACCAGGTGGAGGAAGCCTTCGTCAGGATGCACGAGGGCAAGGTCCTGCGCTCGGTTGTTGAACTCAAGACCCAGAAGGAGTCCTCATGACAATCACCATCGAAAACCTGGTCACCTCAGGTACTTTTTCGCTCGACGGCGGCACCTGGGACGTGGACAACAACGTCTGGATCGTCGGCAACGACGATGAGTGCGTCATCATCGACTCCCCGCACGATGCGGCAGCGATCATCAACCAGGTCCGCGGCCGGAGGGTCCTGGCCATCCTGCTGACCCACGCGCACAATGACCACATCGGCGCGGCGCGGGAGGTTGCGGCCGCCGTCGGCGCCCCGATCATCCTGAACCCGGAGGACCTGGTCCTCTGGAAGCAGGTTTACCCGGACGCGGACCCCGACCGGTACCACGGCGACGGCGACGTGTTCGAGGTGGGCGGCACCGCGCTGCTCGCCATCCACACGCCGGGCCATTCCCCGGGCTCCACCTGCTTCTACCTCGAGAGCGAGGGAACTGTCTTCACCGGCGACACCCTCTTTAACGGTGGACCGGGAGCCACAGGACGCTCCTATAGCGACTACCCCACCATCCTGACGTCCATCCGGGAGCGGCTGCTCACCCTCCCGGCAGAGACCGTGGTCCGCACCGGCCACGGTGATAACACCACTATTGGTGCCGAACGGGAAACGCTGGCTAAGGTTTCCCAATAACGCAGGATCGTGAAGAGCAGGAACCCGTTGAGGCACGCCAGGACAGCTGGCGTGCCTCAACGGGCGTTGTGAACAGGAACGGCGTGAGCCGCAAAGGAAGTTGGAACAATGAAGTTCGGTAAGCAGCCCGCCCCCGTCGCGGACATCAACGAGGACAACCTCGAGGTTCACAAGCCGAAAAAGGAAGCGGCCGGGGTCAAGGCCGTGATGGTGGCCCTCGAACGCGCCGTGGCCCAGGCAGGCGTTACCCGGACCGCGCAGTCCCTGCTGCGCCTGAACCAGCAGGGCGGGTTTGACTGCCCCGGTTGCGCCTGGCCGGAATCGGCCACCAAACGCAAGGCGGCCGAGTTCTGCGAGAACGGGGCCAAGGCCGTGGCCGAGGAGAACACCCTCCGCACGGTGGGGGCCGAATTCTGGGCCAAGCACTCCATCGCCGAACTCGCCGAAAAAACGGAGTACTGGCTGGGCAACCAGGGCCGGCTGAGCGAGCCCGTGGTGATCCGCGAAGGGGAGTCCCACTATTCCCCGATCTCCTGGGCCGAGGCCTTCGACCTGATCGGCGAACACATCCGCGCGTCCACGCCGGACCGCTGCGTGTTCTACACCTCCGGGCGGACGGCCAACGAGACCGCGTTTATGTACCAGCTGTTCGCCCGCGCCCTGGGCACCAACAACCTGCCGGACTGCTCCAACATGTGCCACGAGTCCTCCGGCTCCGCGCTGAACCCGACCATCGGCATTGGCAAGGGCACCGTGTCCCTGGAGGACATCCACGATTCCGAGCTCATCTTTGTGGTGGGGCAGAACCCCGGCACCAACCACCCCCGGATGCTTTCAGCGTTGAAGGAGTGCAAGGACAAGGGCGGCAAGGTGGTGGCCGTGAACCCGCTCCCCGAGGCCGGCCTGTTCAACTTCAAGGACCCGCAGACCGTTTCCGGCGTGGTGGGCGGCGGCACGCCGCTGGCCGACGAGTACCTGCAGATCAAGGTGGGCGGAGACCTGGCACTCTTCCAGGCACTGGGACACCTGCTCCTGGCGGAGGAGGACCGCAACCCGGGCACCGTCGTCGACCGTTCCTTTATTGACGCGCAAACCGACGGGTTCGACGCCTACACTGAGGCCCGCAAGGAACTCGACTGGGCCGAAACGGAAAAGGCCACCGGCCTGCCCCGTGAGCAGATCGAAACCGTGGCCGGGATGCTCATCAAATCCAGGGCCACCATCTTCTGCTGGGCCCTGGGCGTGACGCAGCAGCCGCACTCGGTGGACACCATCAAGGAAATGGTCAACGTCCTGCTCCTGCAGGGCAACTTCGGCAAGCCCGGCGCCGGCGCCTGCCCGGTCCGCGGCCACTCGAACGTCCAGGGTGACCGGACCATGGGTATCTGGGAAAAGCCGAAGGAATGGCTCCTCGACGCACTGGACGCCGAGTTCGGGATCCAGTCCCCGCGGCATCACGGCCATGACGCCGTGGAAGCCATGGAGGCTTTTGAGCGTGACGAGGTGGACGTTTTTGTGTCCATGGGCGGCAACTTCTCGCTCGCCTGCTCGGACACGGAGACACTGGAAGCGGGCATGCAGCGGATCGGCCTGACCGTGCACATTTCCACGAAGCCCAACCGGTCCCACGTGGTGCACGGCCGCACGTCCCTGATCCTGCCTACTCTGGGCCGGACCGACAAAGACGACAAGCACCCCAAGGGCGCCCAGTTCCTGTCCGTGGAGGACTCCATGTCCGTGGTCCACTCCACCCAGGGCAGGCTGCAGCCGGTCTCTGAGCACCTGCTCGCCGAACCGGTTATTGTGGCCCGGATGGCGGAAGCGACGTTCGGGCCGGACCACTCAGTGGACTGGAAGGCCATGGCTGAGGACTACGACGTGGTCCGTGACCATATCTCCCGTGTCCTGCCCGGGTTTGAGGACTTCAACGCCAGGGTCCGGACCAAGAACGGCTTTGTGCTGCCCAACCCGCCCCGCGATACCCGCTCCTTCAAGACGGACATCGGCCGCGGCCGCTTCACGGTCAGCCCGCTGGAATACCTGACCCCGCCGGAGGGGCACCTGGTGCTCCAGACCATCCGCAGCCACGACCAGTACAACACCACCTTCTACGGCCTGGACGACCGCTACCGTGGCATCTCGGGCGGCCGGCGTGTGATCCTGGTGCACCCTGAAGACCTGGCGGAGCTCGGTTTCAAGGACCGGGACCTGGTGGACGTGGTCAGCACCTTCCGTGGCAACGACCGGCAGGCGGACAAGTTCCGCCTGGTGGCCTACCCGACGGCGAAGGGCTGCGCCGCCGCGTACTTCCCCGAAGCCAACGCCCTGGTCCACAAGGAAAACGTGGCGAGGGAATCGAACACCCCCGGCTTCAAGGCAATGTTCGTCCGGTTTGTGCCGCACGCAGCCGAACCGGAGGCTGCCGGGGAGTCCGTATCACTGGCGGCTGCCACGGCCGGCTGACCCGGCGGCACAGTCTTAGGCAGCGCAACGGCCCCGCCTCCGAATCAACCGATTCACGGGAGGCGGGGCCGTTGCGTGTCCGCCGGTCAGCGGGCCTGCGCCGTCACTTGCGCGTCACCGGAGTCCGTGGCTGTGAGCCAGCGCGATCGCCTCGGTGCGGGAGCCGACGTCGAGCTTTTTAAACAGGTTCCGCACGTGGAACTTGACCGTATTCTCGCTGATTCCCAGCGTTGAGGCGATGGTCCGGTTGCGGTGACCGGCCACCAGGTGTTCGAGCACCTCGAGCTCCCGGGCAGCAAGATCCCAGCCCGCCACATCCCCGGCCGGCTTCGTCTGCAGGTCCAGGGGAAGGGTGACGAAAACGTCTGCACCCCAGCCTGGCATGACGTCGATCCGCAGTGTTCCGGTGAGCGCCTGGACCCGGCGGTCCAGGCGGGCGATGCTCGGCGCGTCGGCCTTGAGCGCACCCCGGCCGTCGTCACGGACGTTGATCAGCAGGTTTTCGCCGTCGCAGTCCCACTGCGTCCGGACCCTGCTGACATCCGGCTGTTCGGTCATGGTCAGCACCAGTCCGCGGACGATGGCCCGGGCCGCGTGGGCAACTTCACCGGGCAGGGCCCTTCCGTTCAGCGGCGGCTCGATGAACTCGATCTCGATGCCGCTGTAGCGCGTGAGCGGCCGCAGGTCTTCCCGCAGGCGTTCGAAGGCCTTCGCGACCGGTTCCTTCACCAGATCCGTGGTGCGGTCGCTGAGGGTCCGGAGCCCGATCAAAGCCTTGGCCGTGAGGTCGGTGACGGTGGCGCGGGCCGCCGCATCGTCCAGGGAGGACGAACGCAGCGCTGCGAGGAGGGTCTCCAGGGTGGTGGAGTGCAGGTCGGTCAGTTCCGCCGTCACGCGGAGACGTTCCGCGGATGCCGCCCGGGATTCGAGCAGGTACGACGGCGGCGCATCAGCCACCTTCTCGCGGATCCGCCGCGCAGTCAGGCGCCACAGATACGTCACCAGTTCCAGCCCCTCACTGCGTTCCGGGCCAGCGGGGGGATCGGTGAGGACGAGGAGCGCGTTGCTGGACGCGTGCTTCAGGGCAAGCGCGGGGCGGATCTGGCCGGCGAGCTCGGCCTCCCCGAACCAGGGTCCCTCATCCTTAAGGGTGGCCCGGAGGGCGTCGAGCTCGGTGATGGAGACGCGGGAGATGATGTCCTCATCGCCCGCCTTCTTCTGCGGCCGGCCGGTGCAGTCTTCGGTGAAGATGACCAGGGCGCTGCTTGCCATGTAGGGGAGTGTTGCTTCACGCAGGCGCTCGGCGATCTGGGCAAGGGGAGCATCGGCCAATGCCGCCACGCTCTGCAACAGCGGCCACGGCAGGTCTGGAAAAGGCATGGTGGATTCCTTCACGGGCTGATGGGCGACGGTGCCCATCCGGACAGCCTACCCGGGCGGAAACAAGCTTCCAACCCAAAAGGGTAGTAAGAACCGTCAGAAAACAGTGTTACCCCTGCCCATTTGGTTCGCAATCATGGATATCAACCAGAAAGCATCCGTCCGGCCGCTCCAGGCCGACCAGATCCAAAAGGACAAACCGTGAACCCGACAACAAATGTAACGCTCCCCGGCGCTGCAACCGCAGCAACCCTCAACTGGACACCCGCAGACGACCGCGCGGTGGACACCGCCCGGGTCCTGGCCGCGGACGCCGTCGAAAAGGTGGGCAATGGCCACCCCGGCACGGCCATGAGCCTGGCCCCGGCCGCCTACCTCCTCTTCCAGAAGCTCATGCGCCATGACCCCCGCGACCCCGACTGGATCGGCCGCGACCGCTTCATCCTGTCCCCCGGCCACTCCTCGCTGACCCTCTACATCCAGCTGTTCCTCTCCGGCTACGGCCTGGAACTGGACGACCTCAAGGCGCTCCGCACCTGGGATTCGCTGACCCCCGGCCACCCCGAGTACAAGCACACCAAGGGCGTGGAAATCACCACCGGCCCACTGGGCCAGGGCCTGGCCTCCTCCGTGGGCTTCGCCTACTCGCAGCGCCGGATGCGCGGCCTGTTCGACGCCGACGCCGCCGAGGGCACGTCGCCGTTCGACCACACCATCTGGGTGATCGCGTCCGACGGCGACATCCAGGAAGGCGTGACCTCCGAGGCTTCCTCGCTGGCCGGCCACCAGGAACTGGGCAACCTCGTGGTGGTCTACGACGAGAACCACATCTCCATCGAGGACGACACCGACATCTCCTTCACCGAGGACGTCCTCAAGCGCTACGAGGCCTACGGCTGGCACACCCAGCGCGTGGACTGGACCGAGACGGGCGAATACGTCGAAGACGTCCAGGAGTTGTACTCGGCCCTGCTCGCGGCGAAGGCTGAAACCTCCAAGCCGTCCATCATCTCGCTGCGCACCATCATCGGCTACCCGGCCCCGAAGAAGCAGAACACCGGCAAGATCCACGGCTCCGCCCTCGGCGCCGACGAGGTTGCGGGCCTAAAGTCCGTGCTCGGCTTCGATCCGGAAAAGTCGTTCGAAGTGGACCAAGACGTGCTCGCCCACGCCCGTGCCGTCGTCGGCCGCGGTGCCGCAGCCCGCAGCGAATGGGATTCAGCATTCGAGGCGTGGCAGCAGGCCAACCCGGAGGGCGCCGCCCTGCTGGAGCGGATCGAAGCCAAGGAGCTTCCCGCCGGAATCGACGCCGCCCTGCCGGTGTTCGAGGCCGGCAAGGACGTCTCCACCCGCGCCGCATCCGGCAAGGTCCTGAACGCGCTGGGCCCGGTCATGCCGGAACTGTGGGGCGGTTCGGCCGACCTCGCCGAGTCCAACAACACCACCATCGAAGGCTCAGCGTCGTTCATCCCGGTATCCCGCTCCACAGATGCGTGGAAGGGCAACCCCTACGGCCGCGTCCTGCACTTCGGCATCCGTGAGCACGCTGCCGCCTCGATCGTGAACGGCATCTCGCTGCACGGCCGGACCCGCGCGTTCTCCGGTACGTTCCTGATCTTCAGCGACTACCAGCGCCCGGCCATCCGCCTCTCGGCCTTGATGGGTGTCCCGTCCATCTACGTGTGGTCCCACGACTCCATCGGCCTGGGCGAGGACGGCCCGACTCACCAGCCGGTGGAACAGCTCTCCACCCTCCGTGCCATTGTGGGCTTGGACGTGGTCCGTCCGGGCGACGCCAACGAGGTGGGCATCGCGTGGAAGACCATGCTGGAGAACCACTCCAACCCGGCAGGCATCGTCCTGACCCGCCAGAACGTCCCCACCTTTGCCCGCGGCAACGGTGCGGCACAGGGTGACACCTTTGCGTCCCCGGCGGGTGTGGCCAAGGGCGGTTACGTGCTGGCCGAAGCCTCCAAGGACGGCGCAACCGTGCCGGCCGACGTGCTGCTGATCGCCACCGGCTCCGAGGTGCAGCTGGCCGTGCAGGCCCGCGAAGCACTGCAGGCCGAAGGCATCGCCGCCCGCGTTGTGTCCATGCCGTGCGTCGAGTGGTTCACCAAGCAGGACGCGGCCTACCGCGAGTCCGTGCTGCCCGCCGGCGTCAAGGCCCGAGTCTCCGTCGAGGCCGGACTGGCCCTGGGCTGGAAGGAATTCGTTGGCGACGCCGGCCGTTCCATCAGCCTCGAACACTACGGCGCTTCCGCTGACTACAAGCGCCTCTTCCAGGAGTTCGGCATCACCGCGGAGGCAGTTGCCGCAGCAGCCAAGGACTCCCTGGCCGCCGCCCGCAACTAACCTCTGCTGCGGCCGGCGCCGCGGGGCGACCTCGTTGGGGGGCGTCCCGCGGCGCCGGCCGCGAACCATCACCAGCCCACATTTTTGAAGGAAGAAGCAGGAACCATGACCAACGCAACCCCCACCGCCCAGCTGTCCGACGCCGGAGTATCCATCTGGCTTGATGACCTCTCCCGCAGCCGCCTCGAGACCGGCACGCTGCGCAAGCTCATCGAAGAGAAGAACGTGGTCGGTGTGACCACCAACCCGTCCATCTTCCACGCTGCCATCACGTCCAGCTCGGACTACGACGCAAAGATCGCCGCTCTGGCCGCGCAGGGCGCCGGCGTCGAGGAGACCATCTTCGAGATCACCACCACCGACGTCGCCGACGCCTGCGACCTGTTCGCCCCGATCGCCGCCGCCACCAACGGCGTTGACGGCCGCGTGTCCATCGAAGTTGATCCCCGGCTGGCCTGGGACACAGCCGGTACCATCGCTGAGGCCAAGAACCTCTACAAGAAGGTGGACAAGGACAACGTCCTCATCAAGATCCCGGCAACCCTCGAAGGCCTGGAAGCGATCACCGCCACCCTGGGCGAAGGCATCAGCGTCAACGTGACCCTGATCTTCTCCCTGGACCGCTACCGCGCCGTCATCAACGCCTTCCAGTCCGGCCTGGAACTCGCGAAGGAAAACGGCCACGACCTGTCCAAGATCCACTCGGTGGCCTCGTTCTTCGTTTCCCGCGTGGACTCCGAGATCGACAAGCGGCTCGACGCCATCGGCACCGACGAAGCCAGGGAGCTCAAGGGCAAGGCCGGCGTCGCCAACGCACGCCTGGCCTACCAGCTGTACGAGCAGCTCTTCTCGACCGACCGCTGGGAAGTCCTGGCCGAAGCCGGTGCACGCCCGCAGCGTCCGCTGTGGGCCTCCACCGGCGTCAAGGACCCGGCCTACCCCGACACGCTGTACGTGACCGAACTCGTTGCCGCCGACGTCGTCAACACCATGCCGGAGAAGACGCTGGATGCGACCTTTGACCACGGTGTGGTCACCGGGGACACCATCACGGCCGGTTACGCGCGGGCCAAGGCCGTGCTGTACGCCCTAGACGCGCTGGGCGTTTCCTACAACGACGTGGTTGCCCTCCTCGAATCCGAGGGCCTGGACAAGTTCGTGGCCAGCTGGAAGGAACTGCTGGCCGACGTCGAAGGCGCCCTCGCCACCGCCCGGAAGGCGTCCTGACCCGAGCCCTGACTGCTACCGAAAGGCAGACCCATGTCCGCATCACCCCTGAACTGCTGCATCAACCCCAGCATCCTCTCGGCCGACTTCGTCAACCTCGAGGCCGAGCTCGCCCGGATCAGCAATGCCGATGCCGTGCACGTGGATGTCATGGACAACCACTTTGTGCCAAACCTGACCATCGGCCTGCCCGTTGTGGAACGGATCCAGAAGGTCAGCCCCGTCCCGGTGGACGCCCACCTGATGATCGCCAATGTGGACCGGTGGGCACCGCAGTACGCCGACGCCGGCCTCAGCTCTGTGACGTTCCACGTGGAGGCATCGGATGCCCCCATCAAACTGGCCCGGGAGCTCCGGGCCCGCGGGGCCAAGGCGGGCATGGCGCTGCGCCCGGCCACCCCGGTGGAGCCGTATCTGGACATGCTCCCCGAACTGGACATGCTGTTGATCATGACAGTAGAGCCGGGCTTTGGCGGCCAGGCGTTCCTGGACGTCATGCTGCCGAAAATCCGCCGGGCACGTGCCGCGGTTGACGGTTCAGGGGTCAACGTCGCCATCCAGGTGGACGGTGGAATCACGGAAGAAACCATCACGCGCGCTGCGGAGGCAGGTGCCAACGTTTTTGTGGCCGGCTCCGCCGTGTACGGCAAGTCCTCACCCGAGGATGCCATCGAGTCACTGCGCACCAACGGCCAGCTCGCCTTTGGCCCGCGGGCCCGCCAGCTCAACACCGCACCCCAACCAGCCTGAAGGACTACTCATGCGCGTTCACATCGCAACCGACCACGCCGGGATGGAATTAAGCTCCCACCTAATTACTGCCCTGACTGCCAGCGGCTACGACATGGTGGACCACGGCCCGGCCGTCTATGACGCCGAGGACGACTACCCGGCGTTCTGTATTAACGCAGCCGCCGCCGTCGCGGCCGACCAGGCCGAAGGCGTGGACGCGCTCGGGATAGTCCTGGGCGGTTCCGGCAACGGTGAGCAAATCGCCGCGAACAAGGTCAAGGGCATCCGCGCCGCCTTGGCCTGGAACCTGGACACCGCGAAACTGGCCCGCGAACACAACAACGCCAACGTGGTGGCAGTGGGCGGACGGCAGCATACCGTTGAGGAGGCCACCGAACTGATCCGGGCGTTCCTCGCTGAACCGTTCAGCAAGGCCGAGCGCCATGAACGCCGCATCGGCAAGATCGCCACGTACGAAACCACCGGCGAGGTGGACGAGTAGCTTCACCTCACCGAGGCCCCGCGCAATCCGTTCTCAGGACTGCGCGGGGCCTTGGGACTTTCCGGCACCTGCCTGTTGCAGGAGTGCCCACAACAAGATTTACAGAGGAGC
>NZ_JANFCZ010000043.1 GCF_024391045.1 Pseudarthrobacter sulfonivorans | reverse complement strand
GGCCTTCACGGCGCCGGCGATGGTGGAGTCATCGGCTGCGCCGAGGACGGTGACCAGGTCAGCGCCGGCCTTGAAGGCGATGTCGGCTTCGAGCTCGCCGGCGTCCATGGTCTTCAGGTCAGCGAAGACGACCTTGTCCGGGTGGGCGTTCTTGACCGCGGTGATGACGGAGAGGCCTTCGGCCTTGATCAGCGGGGTACCGAGCTCGATGATGTCCACGAATTCGGCAACCTGACCCGCGAGTTCCAGGGCGGCTTCGGTGGTCAGGAGGTCGATGGCAACTTGAAGCTTCATGATGGCGTTTACTTTCTGTAGGAACTGCGATGGGTGGGGACTTGGGGTCCTGACATCCATCGTCCAGTCTTTTACAGAGGGGCGGAACGCTATTTCGGGATGGTTAGAACTACCTGTTTGGGTAGGCCTGCCGGACCGCCGTCGGTTTCCGTCCGAGCTCAGCTGTCCGCTTCACCGACCACCACAGCAGCACCACGAGGAGCACGTTGCGGGTGGTGAGGATGGCTGCCATGACCGGGTGGGCGTGGATGAGCGGGGTGTAGAACAGCGGGTAGATCACGAAGGTGGTGATGGCAATGCCCATCAGCAGGGCGGCGGGGACCTTCCAGCGGTCCCAGTCGTGGGTCAGGCCCGCAACGATCACCGGCGCGAGCCAGATGATGAACTGCGGCGAACCCACTTTGTTGAACACGATGAATGCCGTGACCATCATCAGTGCGCCTTCGAGGAAGAGCTCCTCCCGCTCGGCGCCGCGCTTCAACGCCCGGACCAGGAGGATGGCCGCCACCACTGCGGCGACGATCAGCAGCGGCTGCATCAGGAAGGCGGCCACGGACGCGCCCGGCCCGTAAACCTCAGTGGAGTTGATGGCCGTGTTGTCCGCCATCTTCGAGCCGGCAATGTGGAACACACTCAGCCACACCCACGGCGTGGAGAACGTGGCCTCGAGCTGCATGCCCCGCTCGCCCTGGTTGGTGAGGAAGTCCATGATGTGCGGGAGGCCGCCGGAAAGGTATGTGCCCAGGCCCACCACCGCGGTGACTGCGACGCCTGAGGCCAGGACTTGGATCCGCTTCCGGCTGGCAATGACAATCGGCACGAGGACGGCCGCCGGCCACACTTTGATCCACGTGGCGACGCTCAGCAGGACGCCCGCCACCACCGGGCGTTCGGCCGCGTAGAGCAGGGCTATCAGCACTATGGGGGCAGTGATGCCCTCCACGCGGGCGAAGCTGAGGTACCCCATGAAGACGGTGAAAAACAGCCACCACCAGGCCGGGGCAATGCCCCGCACCTTCCGGGGCCCCCGGGTCAGGAACACCAGGCCGACGGCGTTGAGGGCCGTGATGATCAGGAACCAGCAGAGCAGGTAGAGACTGGTCCCGGCGATGTTCGCGAGGAAGATCGGGAGTTGTGCCAGCACCGGATATACCCAGGGGCTAATCTTGCCGTCCAGGCTGGCCGGGTTGTAGCCGTCCATGGCCCACTGACGGTACTGCTCGGTGTCGCTGAAGGTGTCGCCGTTCAGGAAGAACGACGCCATCCAGCCCAGGAAGTACAGGTGGATGACCGCAAAACCCCACCAGACACTGGACGGGCGGGCGAACCAGCCCACCACCGGGGCGGGCAGGAGTTTGCTGCGGACACTGACCAGCCGGTCGAAGAACGTCGTGGAAATCTCAGGACTCCTTGAGCGCGGGAACGGACGCGGGAGTCTTCTTGCCCAGCGAGTACAGCCGCCGGACGGACCACAGGAACAGGACCACCAGGAGCACGTTGCGGATGGTCAGCACGCCGGCCATCAGCGGGTTGTTGTGGCTGAGGGCGTCGTAGAACAGCGGGTAGATGAAGAATGTGGCCACGGCGATGGCAATCAGCATGGCTGCGGGCACCCGCCATTCACGCCAGCTGTGCGCCAGGCCCACGGCCACGGCGGGAGCCAGCCAGACCATGAACTGGGGCGAGCCCACCTTGTTGAAGACCACAAAGGCGCTGGTCAGGGTGAGGGCTCCGGCGAGAAGCAGTTCGGTGCGGTCCACGCCGCCGTCGGCCCCGCCGTTGATCTTGCCGTTGTGCAGTGCCCAGAAGGTCAGGCCGGCCACGAGGAGGGCCGCCAGAATCAGCAACGGCTGCATCAGCACGGACATGACGGCGGTGCCGGGGCCGTCCACCTGCATCGAGTTGATATCGGTGTTCATGTACATCCGGGAGTCGCCGATGTTCAGCACGGACAGCCACAGCCAGGGCGTGGTGAAGGTGGCCTCCAACTGCATGCCCCGGTCACCTTGCTGGGTGAGGAAGTTCAGCAGCTTGGGCACGCTGCCTATGGCGGCTGCCAGGCCCACCACCACGGCCGACGTTGCCACGCCGGCCAGTGCCACCAGCAGCCGGTTCTTCACGACGGCGAAGAGGGCAAGCATCACCGCGGCCGGCCAGACTTTGACCCACGTGGCCGCGGCCAGGATCACCGAGGTGATGAACGGCCGGCCCACGCCGTAGGCCAGTGCGACCAGGACGATCGGAGCCGTGAGGCCGTCCACGCGTGCGAAGCCCAGCCAGCCCATCAGGAGCGTGAAGATCAGCCACCACCAACCCGCGGGAATTGCGTCCTGGTTGCGGCCGCGGTCCGTCAGCTTGGCCAGGCCCCAGCCGTTGAGGAGCGTGGTCATCAGTACCCAGAGGAAGAAGAACGGTCCGGGTCCGGCCAGCCCGGCGATCGCCATGGGGATCAGCGCCAGGATGGGGTACACCCAGGGGCTGGGTCCGCCGGTGAGGTTCGCGTCATTGAACCCGGCAGCAGCCCAGTCACGGTAGATGAAGGTATCGCTGAACGCCTCACCCCGGAGGGACAGCAGGGCACCGAAGATCAGGAAACCGAGGTGCACCAGGATGAATCCGGTGAGCAGCCCGCGGGAAGTGTTCAGCCACGACCGTACGGACGCCGGCAGGATGACGTTGCGGATCCGGGTGAGTGAGGCGAAGAATGCGTCCGTGGAAATGGCGGAATCCTTGTCAGAGAGGGGCAAAACGGGCGCCGGATCGTGCCGCGGGGCGGGAACCGGAAGCTTCGGGGGTCCGTTTATAACAGCCGCCCCTACGAGTCAAGGGTAGTTGACTGTCCGCGGTGCCCAATAATTTGCGCCACGGGACCGCCTCATCTTTACGGCCTGAAAAGGTCAGCTGGATTTGGTGTGGCGGTAGCGTTCAATCTGCTTCAGCCGCCGCAGGAGGCTGTCGCGCCGCGGGTGCGGGACGGCGTCGGGCGCTTCCGCGGTGAGGTCGATATGTTTGGTGCCGTACTGCCAGAGCAGGAGGTCATCGAGCAGGCGGTCCGGGCCGGGGGAGTAGCGGTGGTCCAGGGCCTTGCGGACCTCGGTGATGCGTTGGGCGCTGAGCAGGCCGGCCAGTTGGACGGTCTGGTTCAGGCCGTGGGCGGCCATCAGTTCCGCCGCCCAGCCCCAATCGTCGTCCACCTTGCGGTCCACATGCGGGAGCAGGGTGCGCCATACGTCGCGGATCCGGTTGGGGGTGAGCGGCGCCGCGCCCTCGCCCTCCATGTCCCAGTAGCTGCGGACCTCCTCATACCGTTCGTGCAGGTCCGCGAAAGCGCCCTCCACGGTTTCCAGCATGGCCGCGGTGGCGGTGAACTGGCGGTCGAAATGCGGTGTCCAGGCGCGGGGATCCTCGGCCTTGAAGCGGATGTCGTGCTCAATTTCGCTCCAGGCGTGTGCGAAGACCGTCCGGATCTGGCATTCGAAGAAGTAACTGCCGTTGGGCGGGATGTCCGGATTAAAGACGTGCTGGTACTCCTTGACGGCCTCGTTCTGGATGGTGCGCAGGATGAGGTGGCGGCTGGAGTAGCCATAGGTTCCGGATTCGATGGAACCGATGTCCTTCTCCCGGTCCCCGCGGCAATCAAATACCTGGCGCTGGCGTTTGATGATGTTGGCCACGAGTGCGTTTTCGGCAGGCAGTTTGGTGATCACCCGGACACCCACCATGTCGTTGAGGGTGCGGAACGGGTCCGGGAACTTCAGCACCGGAGGGCCGCCCGGCTCAAGCGGCTCCTCGATGCGGGAAATCTTCTCGCGGAACGACTCCACCGTCTTGGTGCGCCCGGTGACGAACAGCGGTGTCACCTCGCTGTCCTTGAGCATGCGGCGCAGGATGAGCAGGACATCACGGGTGACCAGCTTCAGGGCCGGGCGGACGCGCTCGTAGAGCTCCACGTTCTCCTGCACGGATTCGCGGAGGCTGACGTCCAGGCTGTCCCAGTTACTCGGCATGTTCCCAGCTTACGGCGGCCCTACGACACCCTCCCGCCAGGACGCTCTCGCAGTTCCTGCAGGAAAACCGGCAACGCTCTCTCACTTTCTTCGGGAAAGTGAGCGAGCGTCGTCCCGGAACCTGCGTTAAGTGAGAGAGGGTCGTCCGAAAACCTGCGGGGAGTGAGAGAGGGTCGATGACGGGAGGGGTCAGGGGGAGGGGTCAGGGGGACGTGGAGTTGCGGACCACCAGGGAGCTTTCGAGCGTCAGCTGGGGCTGCTCGAGCTCGCGGCCTTCCATCAGGCGGCGCAGCTGCTCGCCGGCCTTCAGTCCCAGGGGGGTGGCGGGCAGGTGCACGCTGGTCAGGCTGGGATTGCTGGTGGCGGAGTACGGCAGGTCGTCGAAGCCCGCGATGGCCAGCTGTCCCGGGATCTGCACACCCGCCACGCGTGCTTCCTGCAGCACGCCGTAGGCATGCGTATCGGTACAGCAGACGACGGCGGTGACCCCCTTGCGCTGCCACCGCGGCCATGCAGCGGCGAAGGCACGCGCTGCCGCGCCGACGTCGATAGTGGTGCTGATGATGTGATCGGAATCCACGGTCATCCCGTGGTTCGCGGCCTCGGCGAGGAAAGCCTCGCGGCGAAGGGCGAACGTTGCCGTCCCGGTGACGCTGTCCACGTAGGCCACCTTCCGGTGCCCTGCGGCTGCCAGATGGGCCGCCAGTTCCCGGGCGCCGTGAGCTACGTCCAGATTCACGGACGGCGCATAGGCCTCCAGCCCCGGAGCGTCGAGCAGCACCAGCGGCCCGGCCACGCCAAGGTCCTCCAGGAACCCGGCATTCGGGGCATCAACCAGCAGCCCTGCAGGCCGCAGGGCCATCAGCTTCCGGACGTCGTCCGCCTGCGGAAACTCGCCCGCGTCGGTGACGGAGAGCAGCAGCTGGTAATCGGCGCCGAGCGACTTGCGCACGCCGGCGATCACCTTGGCGAAAAACGGGTTGGAGATGTCGGGGGCCACCAGGATGACGATCGAGCTGACGCCTTTGGCCAGTGAGCTGCCCACGCTGTCCACCACGTAACCGAGCTCGGAAATCGCGTCCTGAACCCGGCGGATGTTCTCTTCCGACACGCGGCCGGCGGTCTTGCCGTTGGCCACCAGGGACACTGTCGCCGTCGAGACGCCCGCGCGGGCCGCGACCATCGCTGCCGTGATCCGCCGCGACCGCAGGGGCTGCCGCTGCTGCTGTTCCACGGATTCCATTCTCCGATCGTAGTAGGCCGGGAGCGCAGGCAGCGTACCGGTCCGCTCAGCACGCCTGGACCGGAGTTAGTCAAGCGCTTGACGTGCGGCAACGTTAAGCGCTTGACGCAATGCCTGTGGTGGTGTCATGATCGCAGTATTAAGTGCGCGCCCGCTGCTCGTGCAGGCCCCAATGACGTGGAGAATTTAAAGTGGAATCTGACACAACGAAACCCGCCCCGAGGAAGATCATCCTCGATTGCGACCCCGGGCACGATGACGCCGTCGCCATGCTTCTTGCCCACGGGAACCCGAATATCGAGCTGCTGGCCGTCACCACGGTGGTGGGCAACCAGACCCTCGAAAAGGTCACCAAAAACGCCCTGTCCGTCGGGACCATCGCCGGCATCACCGGGGTTCCCTTCGCCGCCGGCTGCGCCCGCCCGCTGGTCCGCACCATCGAAAACGCCCCGGACATCCACGGTGAAACCGGCATGGACGGCCCCGCCCAGCCCGAGTCCGCCATCGAACTGGACCCCCGCCACGCCGTCGACCTCATCATCGACACCGTCATGGCGCACGAACCGGGCACGGTCACCCTGGTCCCCACCGGCGGCCTCACCAACATCGCGCTCGCTGCCCGCAAGGAACCGCGCATTGTGGAACGCGTGAAGGAAGTTGTCCTGATGGGCGGCGGCTACCACGTGGGCAACTGGAGCGCCGTGGCCGAATTCAATATCATCATCGATCCCGAAGCCGCGCACATCGTGTTCAACGAGAAGTGGCCCGTGGTGATGGTGGGCCTGGACCTCACCCACCAGGCCCTGGCCACCCCGGAGGTGGTGGAGAACATCGCCGCCGTGGGCACCGGACCGGCCAAGTTCGTACTGGAACTCATGGAGTTCTTCACCAAGACCTACAAGGACGCCCAAGGCTTCGACTACCCGCCCGTCCACGATCCCTGCGCCGTGGCCTACGTCATCGATCCCAGCATCGTCAGCACCCGCAAGGTTCCCGTGGACATCGAACTGCAGGGCAAGCTGACGCTCGGGATGACCGTGGCCGACTTCCGTGCCCCCGCACCCGCGGACTGCCACACCTCCGTGGCCGTGGAGCTGGACCACAAACGGTTCTGGGACCTCGTCACCGATGCGCTGGTCCGGATCGGCGAACCCGCAGGCCTCGAGGCAACGGCAGGGTCCAACGCATGAGCACCTCTCCCACAATCACAAAGGGCGGCAACATCACCGCCCTCATGGTGGCCCTGCTCGCCGCCTGCGTCGCCTTCCAGCTCAACGCGTCCATGCTCAGCCCCGCCCTGGTCACCATGGGCAAGGAGCTCAACACGGACCAGGCCACCATCGGCCTGTCCCAGACCTGGTTCTTCACCGCGGCCGCCCTGTTCTCCCTCTTCCTGCCCCGCCTGAGCGACATCATCGGGCGCAAGAAGGTCCTCCTGGGCATGATGGTCCTGATGGCAGCCGGTTCGGTCATCGCAGCCCTGGCCCCGGACGTGACCTGGCTCTTTGTGGGCCGCATCATCCAGGGCGTCAGCGGCCCCACCGTGCCGCTCTGCCTCATCATGCTCCGCTCAGCCGTCAGCAGCCCGAAGAAATACGGCACGCTGATGGGCCTGATCACCGCGGTCAACGGCGGCGTCGCCGGCGTGGACTCCTTCGTGGGCGGCTATTTCGCCGAACACTATGGTTTCCGCAGCATTTTCTGGCTCATGGTGGGCCTCGCCGTCGTCGCCACCGCCCTGATCGCCTTCCTTGCCCGTGAAAGCAAGCCCGCCGCCGGTACCACCATGGACTGGCTGGGCGTGTTCTTCATTGTGATTGCGGTGGGTGCCCTTCTTACGGCCCTCAACGAAGGCTCCAAGCTTGTGGGCGCCTTCGATTCCGGCACGCTGATGCTGTCCATCGGCCTGGTGGTGGTTGCCGCGGCGGCATTCGCCGGGTTCTGGACCGTGGAAAAACGCGCCAAGCAGCCCATGGTGGCCACCGTCCACCTGCGCCAGCGCTCCACCTGGGCGCCGTTGCTCACCACCACCCTGACCATGACCGGCATCTTCGCCGTCATCAACGGCATCGTCCCCGCCTACGTCCAGGCCGCGGACCCCGGATTCGGCATCGGCCCCACCGAAATGTCACTGATCATCCTCACCCCGTACGCCCTGCTCGGCTGGCTGGTCGGTCCCATCAGTGGCCGGCTCGCCCCGATCTTCGGCTACACCAAGGTCCTGCGGAT
The DNA here is from genome assembly GCF_024391045.1 of Pseudarthrobacter sulfonivorans. Lineage (GTDB taxonomy): Bacteria > Actinomycetota > Actinomycetes > Actinomycetales > Micrococcaceae > Arthrobacter > Arthrobacter sulfonivorans_B. The sequence continues at coordinate 5,914 of NZ_JANFCZ010000043.1, read as the reverse complement.
CGGCATGGTTGGCAGCATCGCGGCCCTGGCCATCATCGGATTCTTCGGCCTCAGCAGCCTGCCCATGATGATCGCCGGCACGGTCTTGCTCGGCATCATGTACGCCGGTACGGTCAACATCATGCTTAACGGCCTCGGAGTTGTGCTCTCACCTGCCGGAAACCCGGGCTTCCTGCCCGGCATGAATGCGGGCGCCTTCAACCTCGGCGCCGGCCTGAGCTTCCTGGTGTTGCCCGCGGTGCTGGTGGCTACCTCGGCCCTCGGCGATGCGAAAGCGTCCTACCTGAGCGTTGTCGTCACCGGCCTGGTCATCACCGTGGCTGCCTTCGCGGCCTCACTCCTGATCCCCAAGCCGGTTGAGGCTGAGGTGACCGAATGAGCGCGGCAACGGCTGAATCCAAAGGCCGGATCGTCGTCGTCGGCTCCCTGAATGCGGACCTCACCATCTACTGCGAGCGGTTGCCGCAGCCGGGCGAGACGGTGCACGGCAACGGTTTCGCCGTGAATCCGGGCGGCAAGAGCGCCAATCAGGCAGTTGCCGCCAGCAGGCTGGGCGCAGACGTCCTCCTCGTCGGTGCCGTGGGGGATGACTCCAACGGGCAGATGCTGCTCTCCTCAGCCTCCGGTGCGGGAGTGGACGTCGGGAATGTCCGGACCGCCCCGGCGGAGACAGGCGTCGCCGTCATAGCTGTCGATGCCGACGGCGAGAACAACATCATCATCTCGGCGGGGGCCAACGGCACCCTGACTCCCGCGGACGTCGCCGCGGCAGCGGATGTCATCGACGGCGCCGCCGTCGTCTGCCTCTGCCTGGAAGTCAGCATGGACACGGTGCTGGCCGCCGCGCAGGCAGGGCACGACGCCGGCGCAACAGTGGTGCTGAACCTCTCGCCGTACGCGGAGATTCCGCAGCAGCTCGCGGACCTGACGGACGTCCTGCTGGTCAACGCCCACGAAGCGTCGCAGTTCCTGGGCTCGGCCGAGATTCCCGGCAGCGACGGGGACGCCGGCGACTGGGAAACGGTCCGGCTGCGCTTTGCCGAGCGCGGGCTGCAGCGGGTCCTCGTCACGCTCGGGGCGAACGGCTCCGTGGTGCTGGATTCGCTGGCCGGCCCGGAGCAGCAGCTCGTCCAGATCGCACCGGTCAGGGTCAACGCGGTGGACACCACCGGCGCTGGCGATGCGTTCACCGGTGCCGTGGCCGCGCGCCTGGCGGCCGGCGCGTCACTGGCTGACGCCGCCGCCTTCGCCTCTATCGCTGCCGCGCTCGCCACCACCCGCAAGGGTACCCAGGCGGCCTACCCCGACGAGGGTGACGTCAAGCGCGTGCTGGCCGCGGGCGTCTCCTGACAGGCTGAACGGCACATAGGCTGAACGGCGCACAGTCCGAACGGCGCACAAAAGAAGCGCCCGACGGCGGCAGTCTCCTGCCGCCGTCGGGCGCTTCCTTGTCTGTGGTTATTTCGTCAGAGCCCGGCCGGTGCGGTGGGCTGGGTGGCGAACTTCAGGTCGGCGGTTGCCTGGGCAACGATTTCGGCCGGCAGGGCCGAGTCCAGGTGCCTGCGGTGGTAGACCGGGCCCAGGAGGGCGTAGGAGCCGGCGCTGGCCAGGCCGCCTGCGAGCCAGGAGAGGTCCCAGCCGCCCAGTGCCACCGCGATGGGTCCCTGCATGGCGGGAACAAGCCCGTACATGAACAGCCAGGTGGCGAAGATGCCCACCAGGAGGGACACCACACCGGCCCAGTTGACCACGGGGAGCCGCTTGGTGCCGACGGCGTCGAAGAGCCGCTCAGGGTTGCCCGGGTGGCGCTTTTCGAGCCAGAAGTAGTGGACCAGCATGACTCCGCCCCAGGCGGCAACCCAGGCAACAAGCCCGATGAGCCACGCGTCCAGGACCGCTGCGAAGTCCTCCTGGAAGATGAAGAAGACGACGGCGGCGAGGGAGAAGACGCCGACGAACAGGTTCAGCTTGCGGCGGCTGATGGTGATGTCCAGCGCCTGGGTTGCCACTGAGAACGTGTAGATGTTCAGGATGTTCGTGGCGATGGGCCCGTGCAGCACCATCAGCAGTACGGGCAGGGCCATGACGCCGAAGTTCTGGACGATCAGTTTTCCGGGGTCGATTTCGCCGCTGTTGGTGGCGAGGCTGGCGCCGAGGACACCGAGCCAGACTACGGGGATGAACTGGCCCAGGACGGATGCCAGGTAGACCTTGCGCTTGGGGACTTCGGTGCTCACAAACCGGGAGTAGTCGGCGGCGTACGTGAACCAGGTGATGCCCCAGCCGATGCCGATGGCGGTCATCACGGCGCTCATGGCGGCAATGCGGTCGGAGCCCTGCAGGATCTGCCCGGCCGGGCCGGCGTAGCCCCAGTCGATCTTCATGCCGAACCATGCCACTGCGGACATGACGGCCAGGATGATTATGGTGGGCGGCACGGTCCACTTTTCGAACGCTGCGATGGCCTTGTAGCCGAACCAGGCGATGGCTACCTGTGCGGCCATGATGGCGGTGGCCACACCGATCTTCCATGCGTAGTTGTGGGCTTCGGGGTCAACCCAGCCCAGAGTGCCGAAGAGGGCCATGACCAGGTCCAGGATGATCCAGGTGTTCACTGCGCACCAGCCGATCACCAGGAGCGCCTGGATGGCTGCCGGGAGATAGTTGCCGCGCCGGCCGAAGGCGGCGCGGGCCAGGACCATGCCGGTGGCGCCGGTCTTCTGGCCGAGGAGGACGAAGCAGCCGAACAGCAGCATGCCGATCAGGTTCCCCAAAACCAGGACAGTGACAGTGTCGGCGAAGCCGAGGCCGAGGTGGATGCCGAGGGCGCCGAGCACCCAGTTGATCGGTGCAAGGTTCGCGCCGGCCCAGATCCAGAACTGGCCGGAAACTTTGCGCGTGCGCTGGGACTCGGGAATGGGCTGAAGCCAGGCCTCGCAGTCCTCGGCCGGCACCATTGCCGACTCAGACTGCTTAGTGGAGAGGTTGTCTTGCATGGGGGAGCCTCCATGAGTAAAAGGGATAACCCCAGATTATGTGGCTCACGCCACAATCACCACATATGATGTGTCATGAAGATATGCCTTTCACGCGACGGAGTGTCATGCCAATACGACTGCAGGATGTTTTGAAACATTCCACCCTCACCCCCGCGGACCCGGTGATCCGCGCAGCGGCGGCCATTGCGGCCCAGACACAGCTCCGTTGGATCCACTCCAGTGAAGTGCTGGACATCGCCCCGTTACTTGGCGGCGGTGAACTGCTGCTCACCGGCGGCCAGGCCCTGGTCGCGGCGACGGATCAGCGGCGTATCGGCTACATCTGGGAGTTGGCGGAACGTGGCGTGGCAGCGCTGGCCATCGAAACGGGCACGGCGTTGCCCTCCATTCCGTCCGCCATGGTCGGAGCGGCTGAAGCCGCCGGGCTTCCGTTGATAGAGCTCCGCAAACGGGTGCCGTTTGTTGGCGTGATGGAAGCCGTCAACTCCCTGCTGGTGAGCGAGTCAGCCGCGCACCTGCAGCAGGCCGACCGTGCAAGCCATGCCATGGCGGTGGAGCTGGCCCACGGCGGCAGCCTCGACCGGATCCTGTCCGTCCTCGCCGACGCCACCGGTGCGGAGGTTGTCCTGACCACCAATGCGGGCGCCCCGCTGGCAAGCGCCCTGCCCGCTGAGCATGACGCCGACGCGGCACCTGCGCCGGCTGCCAACGCAGAACAGGACCGGGCCCTGACGGTCATTGTTGACGTTTCCGTTCGAGGCATCCCGTCGGCCCGGCTGACGCTCCGCGCCCTGGGCGGAGCCGACGTGAACCTGGCGAGAATCGCGGGGAACCGCTCAGTGGACATCCTGGCATTGGCTTTGCTTCAGCGCATGCCCCCGGGGCTTAAGGAGATGGCCGGCGCGGCCCTGATCCGCGCCGTCGATTCGGGCACCCAGAGCTGGCGGCTCCAACAGCTGGGCCCGGCGGCAGGAATACCGCTGTCAGCGCAGCTGGTCGCCATCGTGGTCCGGTCCCCGGGCTCGCGGCAGCTGCGTACCGCCGTCGAACAACTGCTGGACAGGGCCGGACGGCACAGCGCAAGCTACGCGGACAACGCGGAGCTCCTGGTGCTCGCCGTCCTTCGCCCGGGCAGCACCAGGGAAGACAGGAAGGACATCCTGGCCGGAATGCAGGAGCTTGATTTGCCGGAGGGGAGCGTCAGTGCAGTGGGCCCCGTGGCCGCCGGAATTGCCGCGGCGCCGTGGTCGCTGACCGAAGCCAGGCTGACGCTCGAACTTGCCTCCGCCGCCGGGGTTCACAAACGGGGGACTATGCAGTCCGGGGGCGTACTCGATGCGGAGGAATTCGCGGTGGAACGGCTCGCATCCCATTCCCTGGACGACGCCCGTCGCACGGACTTCGTCCGCCAGCAGCTGGGAGCCATCCTCGACCACGACGAGCAGCGCCACTCCGCCCTCCTGGACACCCTGCGGGTCTGGCTGGACTCAGGCTGCAATACCGCCCAGGCCGCGCGGGAGCTGCATCTTGAGCGGCAGTCCATGCATCAGCGGCTGCAACGGATTTTTTCGCTCTGCGGCGGAGACCCCCGCGGAACGGGGCGGCTGGCAGCGCTGCACCTGGCCACCCGGCTGGCCGCGCTGCAATCCAAATAGCCTGACACCCGATCACCCCCAGCCCAGCCCCAGCCCTGCCCCAACCCCTGCCGCCGCGACGCTCTCTCACTTAATGTGGGTTTTCGACAGACCCTCTCTCACTAAACGTGGGTTTTCGGGGAACCCTCTCTCACCTCCGGCGGCCGAACGGCAGCCTGTGGATAACTTCTGCAGCCTTATGGTGTTTCGGGTCACAATGCCAGCATGCGAAAGCAAGATATTCTGCCCGCACCGTTATCCGCGGCTCCGTTCACCTTCGGCTCCGCCCTGGCCTGCGGCGTTACCCCGGACCGGCTTCGCCGCAAGGATGTCATCAACGTGGGACGTGGCCTCTACCGCCCTGCTGACTGGGATTTTGAGCTGGAAGGCGCCGCCAGGGCGCTGTCCGCCGCGTCGCCCGGAGCTTGGATCTCACACGTCACCGCGGCCCGGCTCCGGTGCCAGCTGTTGCCACCGTGGCTGGCTGATTCCGCGGAGTTGCACCTCAGCAAGCCGCGTTCGCTGCCGTCAGTCCGCCGGAAGGGTGTGTTCGGCCATACCGTCCTGGCCCTAGAAGCCGAGATCGAAGTAATTGATGGCATCCGCATGAGCACACGGTCCCGAACGTGGCTTGATTTGGCGCGGATTCTGCCGCTCAAAGACCTCGTGAGCATGGGTGATGAACTGATCCGCATTCCGCGGGAGGATTTCGAAGGGAGGGCACAGCCCTATGACACGGTGGCCGGACTGCGTGCGTTGGCGGGCCGCCACCCGAATCTACAGGGCATCATCCGGGCCCGTGAAGCTTTGGATCTGATGCGGGTGGGCGCGGATTCGGCCCCCGAGTCGCTGCTTCGGCTGGCAATCATGGATGCAGGGCTGCCCGAGCCCGAACTCCAGGTGGCGTTGCGCGCAGGAGACGCCCGGTCGCCGTCGGCCGATCTCGGCTACCGTCGTCGCCGCATCGCAATCCAGTACGACGGCGGTCATCACCTTGGTGACGCGCAGATCCACAGCGACAGGAGACGGGATAAGGCCTTCGAGGCAGCAGGCTGGACGGTCCTTATTTTCGGCAAGGAGGACTCTGCTGATGATTTCCAGCGCGCAGTCGTGAGGATCAAACGGGCGCTGCGCAGCGCCTGGCTTGATCATCCCGAGGCGTCAGGGTTCGCGAGCCACTGAGAGACCGCGACCTGTGCGTCACAAGTAAGCACTTAAAGCCGTGACGCTCCCTCATCAGAGTGAGAGAGCGTCACGTAAAGACCCACATTAAGTGAGAGA
>NZ_JANFCZ010000042.1 GCF_024391045.1 Pseudarthrobacter sulfonivorans | reverse complement strand
CTTCATGGCCGTGGACCGGCTCCTGGAAACCGAACAAGCCGCGATCCGCAAAACCGACTCGGCCAAACACCGGTTCTGGAAAATCGCCAACCACGACTCCCGCAACATCGTCAACGAACCCGTCGCCTACCGGCTGATCCCCACCAACGGGATCCAACTCGCCGCCGGCGACGAGTCCTACGTCTCCAAACGCGCCCAGTTCGCCCGGAACAACCTCTGGGTCACCGCGTACGACCGGACCGAACGCTTCGCCGCCGGAGAATTCCCCAACCAAGCCACCGGCGCCGACGACGGCCTGCACATCTGGACCCAAAAAAACCGGAACATCGTCGATCAAGACCTCGTCGTCTGGTACACCTTCGGCATGCACCACGTCGTCCGACTCGAAGACTGGCCCGTCATGCCCCGCCAAAACATCGGCTTCATGCTCGAACCCCACGGCTTCTTCGACCAAAACCCCACCCTCAACCTCCCCAGCTCCATAGAGGCCACCACCAACGGACAATGCTGCACCAACGATTAACAGGCCTTTAATGAGTCCGCGGGAGCGCGGTGAATCGTCACTGTGCTCCCGCGGACTCGTTTCGCCACCAGGGCGACTCCTCTCGGACCTTCCAATGTGCTTTGACGTTCGCGCATCAGGGTCCGTCCCATACTCGCCGGCCGCCGGAGGCGCCCAGGCAGTAGAGATCACACGACGTTCAATCCATCAAAGGAGATGTTATGAGTGAAAAACGTTTGGATGACGTCGATCACCTGAAAAGGTCGATCGACTGGAAGCAGGGTATGGCGATTGCATTGGGGGTGCCCTTGCTGATTCTGCCGTCGTTGGGCTATCTGCCGATGTATGTGTCTGGCGCAGCTATTTTGATCTGGGGATTATCCGTACTTCAGGGCTTCATGCAGAACACCGCGTACGCTGAAATGGCCACGACCTTTCCCAAGGTTTCCGGTGTGCCGGGGTTTGCGCAGCACGTCTTCCGCACTAATAACCATAAAGGCATGTACGACAAGGGCAAGCTGCTCGGCGGGTTTACCGCTTGGAGCTACTGGTTTGGCTGGAACCCGATCCTGGCGATCTTTTCCATTCTGGTTGGCGGCTACCTCCACGGGCTCTTCCCGGTTCTGAGTGAAACCTTCACTCAGTATCAACTCTCACTGATGGCCGGCGGCGTTATCTTCTCAGCATTGTTCGTCGTCAACTGGTTCGGCCTGAAAGAAGGCGCCATTCTGGGCTATGTTTTGGCGGCTATATCGCTGATACCGCTGGTTATCCTGGCCGTGGCCCCTTTCGCTACCGGGCACGTCGATCTAGCCAATATCACCGGCAGTTGGTGGCCGACTGACTGGGCTTGGGACTTGCACCATATTCTGATTCTCTTCGGTGTCTTTGGAATTGCGCATTGGAGCGCCTGTGCTTGGGAAACGGCGGCGATGTACGGACCCGAGTACAAAAACCCGTCCAAGGATGCCCCGAAGGCACTGTTTGCCTGCGGCATCATCTGCTTGTTCTTGTTCGTCATGCTGCAATCTTCGGTGATAGGTGCCCTCGGGGTTGAGGGTGTATTGGCTGAACCCGTTTCGCCGTTGATTCCAGTCGCCGAGGCTGTTTTCGGACAGGCCGGTTCCATGATCACCATCATCCTGCTAATGGCAGCCATGGTCCTGATCATTCAAACGGCTTATCTGGGTTCTTCCCGTGCGATGCACTCCATGGCGCTGGAAGGCAACCTTCCTAAAGTTTTTGGTCACACCAACCGTCACGGAACTCCGTTTGTTGCCCTGCTGGTCATCGCCGCCTTCAACTTTGCGCTTATTTCCATGGGAGACGCCTCAGCGGTCCTGGGGGCCTCGGCAATCGGCTACACCATAGCCCATGGGCTGACCCTGTTTGCTTACGTCAAATCCAAGAATGACCCGGCGTTTGCGACGGAGGAGAGGCCCTTCAAGGCGCCTAAACGTTGGAAGCATGTCGCCATGGTCTTTGGCCTATTCAATGTGCCGTTGTGTGTTGTCGGCGTCGTGTACCTCAACGGTTTGGAAATCGGCTCGGCTCCCACCTGGGTGGCGTTTGGCGTGCTGGGTATCTACATACCCATCTGGCTGTATTCGCAGCACGAGACGAAACGGGCAAAAACCAGGGCAGCCGCTGCCTCTGCCGATCCCCACGCAGATGACCGGGAAAAGGTCCTGGATCTCACCTAACATCGCCCGCATCTCCCACCGTCCCCGGCGCGGTCGATAACCGCGCCGGGGACTACCCACATACACCCAATCCGTAGCAAGGGGCGTGAGCCGCGTGTTCAGCATTCCCGCAATCAACTGGGGCCTTACGGCCATCCTGCTTCTCAGCGGTGCCTATTACCTGATGCGCGCTGCCCGCGGCCGCCATCTGACGGACCGGGCCAACAGCAGCCTCCACGCCCTGATGAACGGAATTATGGCCGCCATGGTGTGGAACCTCGCGCCGTCCACGATGCTGGCGCAGATCGCCGTGCTCGCCGGCGCGGCACTGTGGTTTGTGTTGCAGGCGGTGGCCCGGCCGGAATTCAGGATCCTCTGCGACGGCAGCCAGGACCGGCTGAAGTGCATTTACCACAGCCTCACCATGGCCGCCGCTGCCGTCATGATCGCCATGATGGGCCTGGCCACCACCCAGCACGATTCCCCCGCCGCAATGCCCACGCCGCACACCCATCACTCCATGGCAGCCGCATCCCCAAGCGCGGCCTCCGCTGCCATGGACCACTCGCCGGCACTCGCGCTCCTGCTGACAGTACTGTTCGGGACCGCAGCGGTATTTTTCGCGGTCCGTTGGCTCGGTTACCAGAAAAACGGAACCAGCCACCGCCGGGCCGCAGCTTCACGGCGGTCCGGCCGCGCGGAACACGGACTCGAAGCCATCGGTGCCGCTGTCATGGCCCTCATGTTTGCCAGCATGTCGGCATAAACGGGGGACGGCGGGAGAAGGCATGAACCAGCTGGCCTTGAGCCTCATTGAACTTGGGGCCGTGGTGTTCTCCCTCGGCCTGCTGGCGAGGCTGGCCGGCAGGATCGGGATGTCGCCCATCCCGCTGTATCTTCTCGGCGGCCTCGCCTTCGGCACGGGAGGCATCGTTGAACTTGACGGCATGAAGCCGGTGGCGCATCTCTTTGGGGAGATCGGCGTCATTCTGCTCCTACTTATGCTCGGATTGGAATATACGGCGTCCCAGCTTCTCACCGGACTGCGGAGGTCATGGCGGGCCGGCCTCCTCGACCTTGTCCTGAACTTCCTGCCGGGGGCGGGACTTGCCCTCCTGCTGGGCTGGGGACTTGTAGGTGCCATGGTGATGGGCGGCGTCACCTACATCTCGTCGTCGGGCATCGCGGCGAAGGTGCTCACCGACCTGGGCTGGCTGGGCAACCGTGAAACCCGTGTGGTGATCTCCATCCTGGTGTTTGAAGACCTGACCATGGCCGTCTACCTTCCCGTCCTCACCAGCATCCTTGCCGGTCTCAGCTTCATCGGCGGGCTCACAACGGTCGGCGTCGCGCTGGCCGCGGTGAGCGTGGTCCTCATCGTCGCGCTGCGGCACGGGCACCATGTGTCCAAGGCCGTCCACAGCGAAAATTCCGAGGTGTTCCTCCTGAAGGTCCTCGGCGCGGCCCTGCTGGTGGCCGGACTGGCATCAGTCATGCAGGTGTCCGCCGCGGTGGGAGCCTTTTTGCTCGGCATCGCGATCTCCGGGGTCACGTCGCACAGCGCCACGCGGATCCTGGCACCCCTGCGGGACCTCTTTGCCGCGATCTTCTTTGTGGCATTCGGGCTGAACACTGATCCGGCCTCCATTCCGCCGGTCCTGGGCTGGGCGCTTGCCCTTGCCCTGATGACCGCTGCCAGCAAAATGGCCACCGGGATGTGGGCCGCGAAGCGTGCAGGCATTACCCGGTCCGGCCGTCTCCGTGCCGGCGCGGCGCTGATAGCCCGCGGGGAATTCTCGATCGTCATCTCCGGACTGGCCGTGGCATCCGGGGCCGTCACCCAGGAACTGGCGGCCCTGGCCACGGCATATGTGCTGGTGATGGCCGTTGTGGGTCCCCTGGCCGCACGCTACGTCGAGCAGGTGGCGGACACCGTGCTGCCGCCCGAAGGCGCCGCAGCAACGCACCCGAAGTAGCCGCGGCCCAGTCAGCGCAGCGGAGCCGCTGGCTCCCGTGTGGCCTGCGTTTCAGCGACAGAAGGGCCCGCAGCGATTTCCGTTGCGGCGGGGAGCTTCCGGGCTCGTTTCCTGGGCGCGCCCGTTGCGCCGCGCCTGCCGGACCGGCCATAGACCAGGTACATGGTCAGGCCGGTGATGACCATCAGCAGGACGGTGTACACGAACGTGTTTGCCACGCCCTCCACACCTTCGGCACCGTCGGTATTCGCTTTGATAATCAGGCCCAGCGGCTGGACCAGGGGGTGGGCGAGGAAGATGGCCGTGTCGTAGTCATCGAGCATGCTGTTGAAGTTCAAGGCGGCGATGGCTGCGGCTGCGGGCAGCACCAGGGGCAGCAGGATCCGCCGGAAGACGTACAGGGTCTTGGCGCCCATGATCGCGGCGGCCTCCTCAAGCGAGGAGTTCACCGATGCGAAGGACGCCTTGAGCATGCGGAGCGTAAAGGGGATCTTGACCGTTACGAAGGCGATCAGCAGGATCACCGTGGTCCCGGTCAGGACGGCGCCGCCCACCAGGGGGTTGGGGTGGTCGTAGCTGATAATGAGGCCCAGGGCCAGCAGGGCCGACGGCAGTATCCAGGGGATATGCAGGAGGTATTCGAAAAGGGAGCTGACCCAGTTCCGATACTTCTGCAGGAGGCGGGCCACGAACAGCAGGCCGCCCACGGCAATCACCGCGGCGAGGGCGCTGTAGATGACGCTGATGATGAAGGGCCGAAGGCCGGATTCCTGGGTCAGCACGCGAGTGTAGTTATCGAGCGTCAGGCTGCCCGGCGAAAGCTGCCCGGTCTGGATCGCGGCCCCGTCAGCGAACGAATACAGCACAATCAGCAGCACCGGCAGACTGTATACGGCGAAGAGCAGGTAGGCGATCACGTGCACCCCAGCGTTGGCCGTGCGGTTGGTGATCTGCTGCTTCTGTAGGGCGGAGGACACTTTTGACACGGAGTAGTAGGTGCCGCCCTTCTCGAGGCGCGTCATCACCGCCAGCATCAGGATGGTGGCCACGCCCAGAATGACAGCCAGCAGCGCGGCAAGGTCCCGCGAGGTGGTGCTGTTGGCGAAGGTCAGGATCATCGGCGTAATGGTTTGGAAATCGCGGCCGCCCAGGACTTGGGGTGCACTGAGCGCCCCCAGCCCCGTCAGGAAGGACAGGATGGTGACGGCGAACAACGTGGGCTTGAGCATGGGCAGGACCACCCTGCGGAGGATGGTCCAGTCGGACGCGCCCAGGTTTTTGGCGGCCTCGATGGTTTGGTAGTCCACGCTCTTGAGCGCGTTGGCAACAAACAGCATGTGATTGGTGGTGGTGGCGAACGTCATCACCACCAGGACGGCGAAGAAGCCGGAGAACCACGCGGCGTCCATGCCGGGGAACACCTTCAGCAGCAGCGCCGTCACGATGCCTTTATCCCCGTAGATGAACTTATAGCCGGCCGCCAGGACGATGCCGCCGTAGATGAAGGTGGACGCGTAGCCCAGGAAAAGGATCCGGGAGCCCCGGATTTTGAAGTAGTGGGTGACCAGCACAATAAAAATGCCCACCACGTTCACGGTGATGGAGAGTGCCACGGCCAGCAGGAAGCTGTTGCCGAGGGACTTCATGGCGCGCTGGGAGGAGAACAGTTTCTCCGCCGCCCGCCCGGAAAAGCTCCCGTCCGGGAAGAATGTGGCGAGCAGGACGTTGAGGTTGGGCCAGACCAGGAACGCGGCAATGAACCAGGTCAGCACCGATCCCACAATCAGGATGAACGGGGAGCGGAGCATCCTTTTCGCCGGGGTCCCGCTCATGGGGTGACCACTGCCTGGCCCTGCCTTTCCAGGGCCTTACCGGTCTCAGCGTGGTACTGCAGCACATGCCCCGGCTGGACGTATACCGTCGTCTCCGCCCCCGTCTCCGGGTGCGCGGCGCCGTCTTCCTTCACCAGCAGCCGGAGGTCCGCGCCGTGGCTGCGCACCAGGTAGCGGCTGTGGAGCCCGTGATAGGTGCGTGAAACCACCTTTCCGGAAAGCCCGACGGCGGCGCCTCCGGTGGCGGGTGGCGTCAGTGACGCCTTTTCCACCCGGAGATACGACTTGGCAGCGGCGCTGAGTCCCGCGCGGGAGAGCCTGTTGAGTTCAGCGATGAACTCCGGCGTCAGCGGCGAACTGTCACCGATGAAGTTGCAGACAAATTCCGTGGCGGCGTCATCGTAAATCGCCTGCGGCGTCCCCACCTGTTCCACGACGCCCTTGTTGAAGACGGCCACCCTGTCGCTCATCGCCAGGGCTTCGTCCTGGTCGTGCGTGACGTACACGGTGGTGATGCCGAACTCGCTCTGCAGGTCCTTGAGTTGCTGCCGGAGCTGGTGGCGGAGCTTGGCATCGAGGTTGGACAACGGCTCATCCAGCAGGAGAATCTTCGGCCGCAGCACCAGTGCCCGGGCCACGGCCACACGCTGCTGCTGGCCCCCGGACAGCTCGGCAACGTTTTTTTGGAGCTGTTCGTCGCTGAGCTCCACCCGGCGCGCGATGTCGCGCACCAGGTGGTCGGTCCCGGCGGATTTTTCCTTCCTGACCCGCAGCCCGAAGGCGATGTTCTCCCAGACGGTCATGCTGGGGAACAGGGCATAGTTCTGGAACACCATGCCCACCTGCCGCTTGTCGCTGGGAAGCCTGGTGACGTTCTTCCCGTCCACATGGACCGACCCCGCTGACGGTTCGATGAAACCGGCCAAGGTGCGCAGCGCCGTCGTCTTTCCACATCCGGAAGGGCCCAGCAGTGTGAAGAACTCCCCGGGCCTGACGTGGAGGTCGAGGTTCGGGATGGCTACGAAATCACCGAAGGTTACTTCGATGTTGTCTAGGCGGATCATGGGTACCTGTCTGAGGGGGAGCCGGCTTGCCCGGCTTCGGTGCGGGACGTTCTGGAGGGTTCGGCTCCTACTGCATGTATTCGAGTTCGATCTTCTCCACCCAGGGGCCCATGTTTTCCTGGACGAACCCCCAGTCGATGTCCTGCTGCTTGACGGTTGAGAAGAAAGTCACCACGTCGGGGTTGGCCTGGGATGCGGCAGTCTTATTGACCGGCATCGAGTTGAACTGCTTGGCAAAGGCGCCCTGCACGTCCGCGCTGCCGAACCAGTTGATGAACTTCTGAGCCTCGGCTTTCTTCTTCGTTCCCTTCACGAGGGCTATCTGCTCAACGGCGAGGGGAACTCCGACGGACGGGATGACTGTTTCGACGTTGACCTTGAAGGACTTCTCCCGCTCGGCGATGATCGAAGAGGGCATCTGGCCCATATCCACGTCACCCGACGCTATCCGTGCAAAAAGGTCTGTCTTGGCCACGGCGGGGCTGCCGTTCCGGAAGTACTGCTCAACCTGCTTCCAGCCCTCGGCTGAGACGCCGAGGTCGCCCGAGCTGTCCTTGTAGCGGGAGAGGATTCCGGCGAAAACCAGCTGCGCTGTTGCGGTTCCGAGCCCTGTTACCCGCTCGTAGCGGGATTTGAACTCGTCCTTGGTCCAGAGGTCCGTCCAGTCCTTCGGCGCAGCGTCGGCCTTGATCTTGTCCGAGTTGTAGCCGAGGAGGATGGCCTGCTTCACGAGCGGCCAGTACGCCTTGCCGTCACCTTTGTCCCCCACGGCCGGGTCCACTTCGCCCGCCCAGGCCGGTTCGAAGGGCTCGAGGGCACCGGCGGCCTTAATCTGGGCGAAGTACATGTTGTTCAATCCGAAGGCGACATCGGCAATGGGATTGTTCTTCTCCGCGATGAGTTTATTCGTGGCGTCTGCGCCGCCGGCTCCAACCACCTCGATCTTGAAGCCCGCCTTGGCGGCCTCCGCCGTCCACCACTCGCCGCGGCCCTCGCCGTTGGAGTTGGTGTAGACCACCAGCGTCTCACCGGATGGGACAGTGGACGTCGACGACGCCTCGCCGGACGCGGCCGGGGTAGCAGTGCCGGCGCCACAGCCGGCTAACAGGGTGACGGCGACGGCGGCGGCCATCAGGGTCTGCAGTTTACGCACGATCAGAACTCATTTCTGGACTTGGGTCGGAGCACGGTCCGGCAAGCCTATAGCTGGACTCGACAGATAAGGGGGCTAAAAAGCTATCGATTCGATAAACAGCCCGGCTGTCGAGTCTGGTCCCCTTGCCGGAACACTCAGGGCACAGTGCGTAAACGTGCGGTGAACGTCGCGAGGCAGGAGGCCGGAGCGCGAAGGCGCGTCCCGCCGTCGTCAGTCCTGATTGAGCGTTTCGGTGAGGTGGTGGGTGGGGATCCTGTCCCGGTCGTAAGTGATTTCGGTGTAACCGTGCGGCTCTGGCTGGCCGGACGCGCTGAGGTTCACGAAAACGATCTGCTCAATGGTGAGGATGCTCTGGCGGGTGATCATGTTGCGGACCTCGGCCCGCATCGTCAGCGAAGTGCGGCCGAACCGGGTGGCCGTGAGGCCCATTTCGATCAGGTCGCCCTGGACTGCGGAGCTCACGAAGTTGATCTCGGAGATGTATTTCGTCACCGCCCGCCCGTTGCCGAGTTGGAGGATGGCGTAGATGGCCGCTTCCTCGTCGATCCATTTCAGCAGGCTCCCGCCGAACAGCGTGCCGTTGGCGTTGAGGTCCTCCGGCCGCACCCATTTGCGCGTGCGGAACGTAATGTCTGCTGATTCCATAGGGCGAGGTTAGCCGACCGGCCGTGCCGCGCGCAGTCTTTGCCGGCCGTGTGACGCCCGTCCGTCGGCCTCAGGCCATGGCGGTGTGGGCTGCGCTGTGCGAGTCGATCAGTTTCGCATAGCAGTACGAGTGCGCCACGCCGATGTAGGCGCCAAAGTTTGGCACCGGATCAAAGCCGGAGTTCTCGTAGAAGTTCCTTCCATCGGGCTGTGCCGAGCCGGCCTCGGCCTTGATCCGCGTGATTCCCTGCTTGTGTGCCTCGGCCTCGAGGGCCGCCAGGATGGAGCTGGCCACGCCCGAGCCACGCGTGTAGGGGAGGACGTAGAGCCGCTTGATCTCCGCCGTCGCGTCATCCAGGAGCCTCAACCCGCCGCAGCCCACGGGCTGGCCGGACCCCTTGTCGTAGGCCACCAGGAAGACAGCGCAGTCGGCGCCCGACGGCGGGACCCCGGGTTCGTGGTCCGGCCTACCGAAGCGGGCGTCCAGTTCCGCCTGTTGGGCCCGGCGCAGATCGGCTCCCACGGGATTTGCCCAGGTCACGGCCCTGATGTTGAGACGCGGGTTGGTCTGCATGACTGCCTCGATTCGCCGAAGGGATATGCCTGACAAACGTATTGGCCGGGGGTTACGCCGGTGTTTCCTCGCCGTTAGCAATGAGAGAACAGCGGAACGCCGTGCGGACCCCACCGGGGAAACATTCTCGATAGGCTAGTTATCAGTCGGTCTAAGATGATTGTATGAGCTCCAAAAACGAAGGATCCGGGTATTGGTACGGGCCGGATGGCCAGTTGGACGCCAGTGCTGCAGTGTTGAAATCCCTCCGCGACTACCGCACCGCCGAGACCACCGTCCGGCGCTCCACGCGCGACTCAATGGGTATGGGGGAGACCGACATCCTCGCTTTGAGGTACCTCCTGCGGTCGCAGGCTTCGGGGGGCACTGTGGTGCCGAAGGACCTGAGCCGGTTCCTCGGCATAACAAGCGCCTCCACCACATCCCTTATTGACAGGCTGGTGGCGAGCGGCCATGTGCGGCGCGAGTCCCATCCCACCGACCGCCGGTCTGTTGTGGTGGTGCCGACCGCGGACTCCGACCAGGAGGTCCGCGAGACGCTCGGTGACATGCACCGGCGCATGATGTCCGTGGCCGAGGCGCTCTCGGCGGAAGACGCCCGGGTGGTGGTCGAATTCCTCCAGCAAATGACCCGTGCCATCCAGGCGGAGGAGCCCGCCAGGGATATAACTAGTCCAGCTAGTTAGTTCGACTAGTAATATGTATGCTTAGGATCAGTTCGTAAAGATCCTGAGGGAGTCATGAGCGCCATCAATGCATATTTTGAGCCACTAACGCTGGATCCTGTTTCCGCACCGTCGTCCGGCCGGGACGATTGGCCTGTTCACTGCGCCACAGAGATGGAAATGGTGGTTCCGGCCGTGGGGGGAACCGCCGTCGAGTACACGTTTGAGCCGGAAGCGGGTCCGGTCCGGCTGCCACCCGTTTGGCGCTGCCGCTGCGGGTTTCAGCTCGATGCCTGGGCCACCGGCTGGCCGGAACCGGCAGAAGCGCCCGGGGCGCCTGAGCAGCTGGTCCCGGCCCTCACGGCCAGAGCATGACAGCCCTGACGGTCACACCCTGGCCAGCGGCTCCTCCTTCGAGCAGCATGCCCGGGGACGTACTGGTGGGTGGCCGCTTCCGCCTGCGGGAGCAGTTGGGGCGGGGCTCCATGGCAGGGGTCTTCCGCGCCGTGGACCTGACAGGCGGCCGCGACGTCGCCGTCAAGATCGCAGCCGACGACTCGCCCAAATACCGCGGGAGAATCGCCAACGAAGCCGCAATCCTCGCCGGCCTGGACCATCCTTCGGTGGTCACCTTCTTTGCGGAAGGAACCATGGCGGGGCAGGGAGAACTGTCAGGACGGCCCTACATTGTGGAGGAACTGGCGCTTGGACCCAGCCTTGCGGAAGTGGGCCGCGGCCCGCGGCGCTCCCCGGCGGAAGTGGCGGCCTGGGCGGGCGGCCTTTTTGATGGCCTCAGCCACCTTCACGAGCGGGGCGTGGTGCACCGGGACATCAAGCCGGCCAACCTGATGCTCAGCGGGTTGCGGCGAAGCCGGGTCCGGATCGTGGACTTCGGCATTGCGGCCGCTGCCGGCGCGCCGCCCGAGCCGGGCATGTCCTCCGGAACCGTCCACTATATGAGTCCGGAACAGGCCTCTGGTGGTTCCGCGCAGCCGTGCTGGGATGTCTACGCCTTGGGCCTGGTGCTTCTGGAACTGCTGACCGGGACGAGGGCGTACACCGGTACGGCGGTGGAGTCCCTCGTGGCACGGACCCTCCGCAGCCCCCTTGTTCCGGCCGCCCTGGGGCCCGGCTGGGTCGCATTGCTGCGTGCAGTCACCGCCATGGACAGCGCCGCCCGGCCCTCCGCCGCGGAAGCGGCGGTCATGGCCCGGCGGCTGGCTGTTGGCCCTCAGCCCGTACGGCTCCTGCACCGGCGCTGACAGCGCGCCGCCGGATCCGGCTGTTGCGGGTCCGGTCGTTAAGGGCCGGTCACGTCCGTGCCCGTGGGGTCCTCTGCTGTTGGATCCGCAAGTGCCAGGCCGCCGATGGGGCTGCCGTCCCAGTGGATCAGCTTCCACCCCGCGTCGGGGTCGCCTTCCAGCGCCACAATCCCGGTGTTGGCCAGCACGTGCCGCGCCACAAAATCAGCGTCGGCGTCGACCGCGCGCAGGCCTGCCCACGTGCGGATGGCTGCGCCGTGACTGACGACGGCGACGACGGCGGCGTCCCCGCCGCGGGTGGCGTGGTCGGCAATCGTGGCGATGTCGGCGTCGTACCTTTCAAAGAATTCATGCCCGTCCGGGCCGGCAGGCATCCGCAGGTCCAGGTCCCCGGCCGCCCAGGAGAAGACCGTGCCCATGTACCGCTTGTGGGCTTCATGGTCGGTGAGCTTCTCAAGGGAGCCCGCCTCGATTTCGTGCAGCCCGGCCAGCACTTCAACCTCGAGGCCCTTCATCCTGGACAGTGGCGCAGCGGTGATCTGGGTCCGCACCAGCGTGGACGCGTACAGCGCACCGATCTGTTCGTTGGCCAGGGACCGCGCCATCGCCTCAGCCTGCCGCTCGCCCAGTTCTGTGAGTCCCGGCCCCGGGTGGGCGGTGTCCAGCTGGCCGAGTACGTTGCCGGGGGTCTGTCCGTGGCGGATGAGGAGCAGCTTCATGACTCCAGTCTCGCACCTGCGGGCTGCGGCTCGTTGCAACCGGAAACAGCCGCTACTGCAACGCGAAGGCGCCGGGCCCCTCAGGACCCGGCGCCGCCGTCGTACTCTTTGCTGCTGGTGGAGTGCCTCCTACTTCAGGTGGTCCACCAACTGGTCCGCGATGCCGGTGTACTTGCCGGGCGTGAGGGCGAGCAGGCGCGCCTCGGCGTCGCCCGAGAGGCCTAAGCTCTGGACGAATTCCTGCATTCGTGCGGCGTCAACGCGCTGCCCCCGGGTGAGGTCCTTGAGCCGCTCGTAGGGGTTTTCCATGCCTTCGACGCCGGCAATCGCCTCTGCGCGCATCACCATCTGGATCGCCTCGCCCAGGACTTCCCAGTTGGTGTCGAGGTCTGCTGCCAGGACGTCCTCGGCAACATCCAGCCGGTCCAGGCCCTTGGCAACGTTGGAAATGGCGAGCAGCGAGTGCCCGAACGCCACGCCGATGTTGCGCTGGCTCGAGGAGTCCGTGAGGTCGCGCTGCCAGCGGGAGGTGACCAAAGTGGCGCCGAGGGTGTCCAGCAGGCCGTTCGAGATTTCCAGGTTCGCCTCGGCGTTCTCGAAGCGGATCGGGTTGACCTTGTGCGGCATCGTCGAGGACCCGGTGGCGCCGGCAACCGGGATCTGGGCGAAGTAGCCGATGGAGATGTAGCTCCAGATGTCCGTGCAGACGTTGTGCAGGATCCGGTTGAACCGTGCGACGTCGGAGTACAGCTCAGCCTGCCAGTCATGGCTTTCGATCTGCGTGGTCAGCGGGTTCCAGGTCAGGCCCAGGCCCTCCACGAACGATTTGGCCACCTGCTGCCAGTCAGCGCCGGGAACGGAAACGACGTGGGCGGCGTAGGTGCCGGTGGCGCCGTTGATCTTGCCCAGGTACTCGGTCTTGGCGATCCGGTCCAGCTGGCGGGTCAGGCGGTGCGCGATGACCGCCAGTTCCTTGCCCAACGTGGTGGGGGTGGCGGGCTGGCCGTGCGTGCGGGAGAGCATGGGGACGGCGCGGTTGTCCTCGGCCATCTTGCTGATCTGGGCCACAAGGGCGCGGGCTGCGGGGAGCCACACGTCCTCCACAGCACCCTTGACGCCGAGGGCGTAGGAGAGGTTGTTGATGTCCTCGGACGTGCAGCCGAAGTGGACCATTGCGGTCAGGTTCTCGATGCCGATGCCTGCGAGGCGCCGGCCGATGTAGTACTCCACGGCCTTGACGTCATGGACCGTGACGGCTTCAATGTCGGCCAGTTCAGCGACCGATGCAGCATTGAATTCCGTGACAATGGCGCGGAGCTGTTCCTGCTGCGCCTGGCTCAGCGGACCGGCGCCCGGAAGAACGTTGTTGCTGGTCAGGTGGATGAGCCACTCGACCTCGACGGCAACGCGGTCACGGTTGAGCGCCGCCTCGGACAGATAGTCCACGAGGGGTGCGATGGCGGACTTGTAGCGGCCGTCCAGCGGGCCCAGGGCGATCGGCTCCGGTGACGCGGCGAGGGCCAGGCGTCCGGAGGGCGTGCGGGTGTCAGCTGTGGCGGCAGTTTCAGGCATGTGCTGATTCTTTCACGAACTCCGGCCGCGGCTTAAGCGGACGGTCCCCTGTGACTTATCCACATGGCCGACGGCGGTGCTTCCCCGCCGGCGCCGACG
>NZ_JANFCZ010000041.1 GCF_024391045.1 Pseudarthrobacter sulfonivorans | reverse complement strand
TGCTTCCTGCCGCCGGACGGCCGGCTGCGGGGACCGCCGTCGGCCTGCTCCGACATCATGCCGATCAGCGCACCGCAGGTAGGCGGCCGGTCATCGGGCAGTTTGGCCATGCCGGCCCTGATGGCCCGTTCCACCCTGGCCGGGATATCCGGCCGTTCGCTGCGCAGCAGCGGCGGTTCCTCCACCATGTGCGCCCAAAGCTGCGCCGCGTCGTCGTCGTGATCAAACGGCGGATGACCCGCAAGCAGCGTGTACGCGACGCACGCCAGGGCGTACACATCGGCGCGCCCATCAACGTCCTGGCCGCGGATTTGCTCCGGCGCCACATAATCCAATGTGCCCAGGAAGTGACCAACGGTGGTGACGCCGGTGGCGGACGTGGTGCGCTTGGTGAGCCCAAAATCGGTGAGGTAAACATGCCGGTGAGTCCCGGCAGCGCTGTTGGACAGCAGGATATTGCCGGGTTTGACGTCACGATGAACCAGCCCGGCCTGGTGGGCTGCATCGAGGGCCGCGGCCGTGTCAGTGAGAATGCGCAGGGCTTCGGGCAGGGGGAGGGAGCCGCGTTCCTGGAGCTCAGCTTTCAGGTCCGTGCCGTGGACGAAGCGCATGGCAATGTACAGGAGCCCGGCCGACTCCCCGGCTGCATACACCGGCAGGATGTTGGGGTGGTCCACCGAAGCAGCCAAACGGGACTCGCGGACAAAGCGCTGCCGGAACTTGTCATGGGCGGACAGCTCGGGGGCCAGAAGCTTCAGCGCGACAGGGCGGCCAAGCTGGACATCGAGGGCACGGTAGACCACTCCCATGCCGCCGCGGGCGATGAGGGACTGGACGGTGTACCCGGCGAAGTCCGTCCCCGGCGCGAGATCGGTTTGCACGTGCTCCACGGCGTGTCACCCCACGGGCTGCCCGCAGCCTGGACAGAACCGTGCGCCGGGCTGCACCGGCTCACCGCAGTGGGGACAGGACGCCCGGGACTGTCCGCCCGCGTCCGTTGGCGGCTGGGCAGCGCGCGCGCCGAAAGGACCTGCGGCGCGGGTTTCGTCAGCGTCCACCGGCCCGCTCACGTGTCCGGCCGGCGCCGTCATGCTGGTGAGGGAGCCGTGGCGTCCGCCGGTCCTCTCGGCGCGGGGGGTGCCCGGGACGGTTGCCGGTCTGCGCCGGCGCATGGTCAGGGCCAGCACGATGCCGCCCAGGAGGAGGACGCCGGCAAGCGAGGCCAGCAGCACGGTGGGAATCGGGGCGGAAGTGTCAGCGCCGGACGCATCGGCAGTGGGCTGCCCGGCCGGTTGCTGGCTCCCCATTGCCTTGGCCTCTGCCAGGTGGCTGGTGGCCAACGCCGAGTCGTAGTACGTCAGCGCCTCCTCAAAGGCGCTCACGGCGGAGCCGCCCTGGTTACCGGCCGCAAGATGGTCCACGCCGCTGCGGAACACAACATCGAACTTCGACCGCGTGGCTTCAACCTTCGCCGCCGCCATTGCAGCTTGGATGGCGGCTGCCGGCTGCAGGATGGCCCTGCCGTCAGCCTGCGGGGGACCGGCCAGGCCCAGCACTTGCCCGGTGGCGCCATCGATCACCGGGCCGCCGGAGATTCCCGAGCCCAGCAACGCCCCCAGGTCCTGCTGAGACGCGATGCGGCCCGCGGCGGCGTCCACCGTGACCGGAATCTGGGCGGGCCCGGCCGCAGTTGTGGGTTGCCCCACGAAGCCCAGCAGAAAGCTCTTGGGGCCCGGTACCGCATCCGGCGGTGCCAGGCTGGCCGTCGGTGCTCCGCCGCCGCCGGTGATTTGCAGCAGGGCGACGTCCTGCGGATTGGACGGCTTGTTGAGCAGCTCGGCCACCACACTGGTCGGTTCCGCGGTGTAGGTCCGGATGCGGTACTGCGGAACCTTGAACAGGACGCAGTGGGCCACCAGGTTGTAGCAGTGCTGCAGGTGCGGCGCCCAGTATTCGTCCGGCGTTGTGCCGCGCCGCTGCGGGTTGCCGTCATTGCCCACAATCGGTACGCGGATCACGTTGTTAAAGAGATCATTGGCGCTGTTGACGGCAACCGTACCTTCGTCCACGGCGAGGTTCGCCCACGTGGTGGCCACGATCCCGTCTGCCGAGACCAGGACGCCGGTGCCGGATCCCAGCGGCACTTCAGAGGTCCCGCGCCTGATGTCGGCCACCCCCGATGAGGCATCCACGTGCGCAATCTCGGAGAGTGCAAAGAGCTCGATGCGGACCAGCGCCGCCTTCGCCCCCTCCGTGCCGCTGTTCAGCGCGACTGTGGGGGAGGGTGACGGCGTGGGCGTGGGGCTGGCGCCTCCTGTCAGCACGCTGACAGCCAGAATTCCTGCCGCGATGATGGAAATGCGCCTGTACAACATGAGGAGCCTCTCAAGGGGAAAAGGCGGGGCGGGTCAAAACCTCCTCAACTGGCTATTTACCGGCGGCCGTAAACACCGGAAAACCACGTTGTCAGAACAACTTTGTCCATCGAATTACTGTAAACCCGACTGTCCTTGCCGCTCAAGGCTTTGCCGCTACTCCGGCCTCCCTATTATGGAGTGCCCCAGACCTCCGGGGCGGGCGTAAACATGTCACTTTGCCGGTAGAAAGAAGCCGGCGTCTGGGCGTTTATCCTCCGCGTGCATGGATCCCAGAGAATTTCCCCGCCCTCGTCCGGGACGAAGAAATACCGGGTCTCCACGTTCTCCTCGTCCAGCAGCTGGATTACTGCCTCCATCGTTTTTCGTTTGAGAGTCCAGACCGTGGAGGAAATGGTGCCTTCGGATTTCGGCCGGGGCGCCAGCTGGATCCCGGCGCTTGGCTCCCAGCCGCCGAGCTGAGGCGACGAACCCACCACGTAGGTGTGCCCCGGCCGGTTCACCCATGGGCCGTCCGCGATGGAGAAGTGCAGGGTTTTCAGGGAGCGGAGCATCGCGCGGACGTCGGGACTCATGGCCGGGTCCTGGCGATGGCCAAGGTCCACGGCGGCGCCGCCTGCCGGGGTACTGAACAGGAGTTCTCCGCCCCGCCCGAGTTCCACCCTGCTGGGCGCAGCCGGCCAGGGCCTGCCGGTGCCGAGCGGGATGGCCCGCTTGCGAAGGTCGAGCGCGTCATACCGGGCTTCCACGAGCCGCTGGGCCGCGGGGACTACCTTGTCCAGGGGAGCGAAGACCCGCTTCAGCCGCAACTCCACTTCGACAAAGTCCCTCGCGTCCGCGCGGCGCGGGACGCTGTCCGGGAACGCGTTCAACGAAACACGGAAGGCTTCGATGGCCTCGGAGACTGCCGCGTCACTGTCCGGCAGGGCCCGTTCCAGCCACCGGACAGAATCGTCATACTGCCCCAGGAACGCGTACACGCCGCTGAGTTCCTGGGCGGCCAGGGAACGCTGGCCCGGGTCGGAGGCAGCGCCCCACGCTTCATACAGGAGCCGTCTGGCTGCCTGCAGTTCGTCGGCCGCTCTTTCCGGATGAACTGCAGCATCCTCCATGTGCAGCCGGGCTGCCCGGGCCGGCCCTTCCTGCAGGGACCGCACCCGGGTGTCGATGCCCCCGGCCAGCGCTTGGATGTCGCGGGCCAGCAGATCCAGTTGCTGCGCCGCTTCCTGCTGGGCGGGAAGGAACTGCTTCAGAAGGTGTTCCGTGGCTTGCTTGGCAGCCGCTTCTATGGCGCCGGCCAGAAGCGGGTTGGCGGGGCCTCCCGCTGCCAGGTTGGCCGCTGTTCCGGCGGCGGAGGTAACTCCGGCGCTCAACAGGCGGAAGAGAAGATTCGGCCACGAAGTTGGCATGCCCCTCCTGACAGAGGATTGGTGCTGTTGGTCCATGCTTGACCTCGGTGCCGGGGCTGTCAACAGACTACGCCCCGCACACCCCTCTCAGGACAGGTCGGCGGGAGACACGCGCCGACCGGCCACGGCGTCCGGCTGCTGGTTTACCAGCCTATGGACTTCCACGGGAGGCAGTGCCACGATGCCAACTATCAGTCCCGAGGCCGATGCGGCGAAGTCAGGCATGCCGGGCCGTGCGGTGGAACGGCTGGAGGAAATGCAAATGTCCGAGTCCGAGAAGGCCCACACCCTTTCAGAGCTTGACCATGCCATCGAGCAATACCATCAGGCCCTCGACGCTTTCGTAACGGGTGACCCCGAGCCTCAGAAACGGATGTTCTCCGGGCGCGAAGACGTCACCCTTGCCAATCCGTTCGGGCCCCCGGGACGCGGCCGCGCCGAGGTGGAGGGCATCATGGACCGCGCCTCAGCCCTGCTGCGGGATGGCGAACCAATCACGTTCGAGCGCATCTCACACTATGCCGGGACGGACCTTGCCTACATCGTTGAGATCGAACGGACGCGGGCCAGGGTCGCTGGGTCCACCGAAATGACGCCCGTGCCGCTCCGGGTCACGACCATCTTTCGGCACGAAGACAGCCAGTGGAAGGTCATCCACCGCCACGCTGACCCCATTACCTCACCACGGCCCCCTGACTTCATCATTCAGTCCTGAGGTTGTGAAAACGTTCCGAGTCGCGACGGCGGGCCAAGGAGCCGCTTCTAGTCCACGGTGCAGATACTTTCGCCGCGGTCGAACTGGACCGCACCATCGACAAGGTGGCTGTGCACGTCCAGGGTGCAGGTGAATGGGCCGAAGTCGTCGACGACCGACTGCTGGTAAAGGCTTACGTGCGTAGCTCCGTCTTTGATCAAGTACTTCTGGTGCACCCTCTCGTCATGTGACCTCACCGTCCCGTCAGGTGCCGTCACTCTGAATGTGTTCGTAACGTCCATCGTGAAGTTCACGAGGCCGTTGGGTGCGAAGACGCCGTTGAGTGTCCCTTGGAACGTACTGCAGAATTCGAAACCATTGGTCATGCTGCATGAACCGTCGTTGAAGTTGATCTTTTCGACTCTGGCGCCTTCAGCGAACGCCTGGGCGGATCCTGTGAGGCAGAGGCCGAGTGCAGCGACGGCGGCACCGGCCGAACGGACAAGGTTGCTTTTGGACATCGACTTCTCCGATGATCGGAAGAACTGAGGGGGTTGCGGCCGAGCGGCATCCGGGCCGCAATATGTGGCACTCTGAACGGGCAAATGCCCTCACATCGGAACGCGTCTGGACTGACCTCTACTGGCGGTCCCGGACCGTAGCAGTCTGTAAGTGGACTGAGACTAGGTCGGAGCGCACATCGGGGTCAATGGGCAGGTGGCACATTAGGGGGGTGCGCCCGGGGCTTAGGGGACGGCCCCCTGCACGTTCAGCGTCGGGCTGTGCCGAGGTCTTCCCTTGTGCCTTTCCGGAAACCTTAACGCGTGTCCACGTCCTCGAACACCAGGAACGTCTGCGTGTCCAGGACGCCCGGCATGGACTGGAGCTGGTCGAAGATCACCCGGCGCAGGTCAGTGTTGTCAATGGCGCGCACCATCAGGATGACGTCGAAGTCGCCGCCCACCAGGGCAATGTGGTGGACCTCCGGGATGGCCCGGAGCTCCTCGCGCAGCTCCCGCCAGGAGTGCTGGCTGACTTTGAGGGTGACGTACGCGGAGGACTTGAGCCCCGCCTTGATGGGGTCCACCAGGGCGGTGAACTTGGTCAGCACGCCTTCGCCGGTGAGCCGGGCGATCCGGGTATAGGCGTGGGCCCGGGAGATGTGCACGTTTTGGGCCACCTGCGTGACGGACATCCGGCCGTCCCGGGTCAGCTCGGCGATGATGTGCCGGTCCACGTCGTCCAGCGGTGCCGGTTCACCCTGCTCTGGTGTGTCTGCCACTCTGTCCACAGCTCCCTGCCGTAGTTACGTTTCGTCTCCCAGAATAGCCATCCTGCGTCGGCTTTCCCACGATTCGCACTCGGTCTGGATACGAAACCGGCAGGAGGTTGTTGCATGGATAGAATACTGGCCAGAGGGTCTCTGGCCAGTACCGGTACTCCTGGGCTTCGCTAGCCGTCGCTAGCCCAGCGGGTTGGCCGCCTGGCAGGTCTGGTCCTGGGCGGTCTGGGCCACCACGCCGCCGGAGGAGTCGCCGGAGGCCGACGGTGCAGGCGTCGGCTTGTCTCCCGTCGCGAAGTCCTCGCCCGCGTACAGTTGCACGCCCTGGACGTTGGTGACCTGCTGCACGCTGGAGGCAGGCAGGCCGAACAACGCGGCCACGTCAGCCGCGACGTCCTCAAAGCCTGCACTGTAGTACACCATGGTCTGGGTCCGAGGCGGTCCCTGGACCCGGTTCACTTTGGTGAAGCCGGCGCTGGTGAGCGTGGCCGCGATGGCCGTGCTGCGCCCCGACACACTGGTGCCGTTGGCCACCGTGATGGGCTGGAGGGACTTGTCGTAGGCAGGGACGGAAGGAGCGGCCGGCGGCGCTGACTCCGTCCCGGCAGGGGCGGGCTGCGTCAGGTCGGCGCTCTTGCGGAGTGCGGCGAAGAAGTTGGCCGCTGCAGGCTCATCCAGGGCGAGCCGGTTGGGGTCCGCTGCTGGCACGGTGGGTACGGTGATGAAGTTGACGTTGGCCGGATCGATGTTCTTGAGCCGGTTGGCGATGGTCAGCAGCGCCGGCGCCGAGGCAAGCCCGGAGTCCACGGTCAGGTTCTTGGTGACCGTGTCCGCGATGCTCAGCATCTTCTGCGGGTTGCCGAGGGTCCCTTCGGACTTGAGCTTGCGGGTCAGCGAGCCGAGGAACGCCTGCTGGGCCTTGATCCTGCCCAGGTCACCGCCGTTGGCGAACCCGTGGCGGGTCCGCAGGAACGCCAGGGCCTGGTCGCCCTGCACCTGCGAGGTTCCCTTGGGCAGATGCAGGCCGGACAGCGGATCGTCCACCGCATCGCTCACGCAGACGTCCACCCCGCCGACGGCGTTGGAGAGTTCCTTGACGGCGTTGAAGTCAGCCATCATGAAGTGGTCCACCTCCAGGCCTGTCAGCTTGTTTATGGTGTCCACGGCGCAGCCGATTCCGGCCTGGGCCATGGCGCTGTTGATCTGGGCATCCTTCTGTTCGGGATACTTTTTGTTTGTCTTCTTGTCGGTGCAGGCAGGAATGTCCACCAGGAGGTCACGGGGGAGGCTGATGACGTTGACGTGGTTGTTGTCCGCCGAAATGTCCAGCAGCATCATCACATCGGACTGGCCGTAGCCAGCGGACTGGTCCTCGGTGCCGTACTGCCCGTTTGCCCCGCTTCTTGTGTCGGTGCCGAGGATCAGGACCTGCAAGCGGTCGGTGCTGTCGTTCACGGCGCCCTCGGACCGTTGGCCGCCGGCACTCAAATCGGCACTGTCGATATTGGACTGCAGGCGCCAGGCCCAGTAGCCACCGAACGCGATGGCCCCGACCAGCAGCACGGCCACGACGGCCGTGACAGCCTTAAACCAGCGCGGTGCACGGCGGAAGCTGAAGCGCCGGCTCGAACTCGTGGCGACAAGGTTGCCCTGCCCGGGATACTGGGCGGGCCCGGATCCGTCCGGCTCGTGGCGGGGGGAATGTTCTCGACCAAACAAAAAGGTGACCTTTGGGAGGGGACAGTTCCGGCTCACACTACCGAAAGTTCCTGAAAGTTCGCCGATAACTGTCGCGCCCTGCGGCGCCGCTGCCAATCTGTCCACAACTCCGTGCCGTAGGGCCGCCATGGATGTCGATTCGTCTTCGAAACCAGCCATGTATGCCTTACCCTTCCACGATTCGCGTCAGCTGTGGATACGAAACAGCTGTTAGGTCAATACTGGGAAGGAATAGTGGCTACAGAAGGACTGACCAATGACGATCTCCGCGGACCACTCTGCGCCCCGCACCGCCCCGGGCTCTGCGCCGGACCAGGCAGCGCCGGACCAGGCAGAACGCCGCCCGGCC
This sequence comes from Pseudarthrobacter sulfonivorans, assembly GCF_024391045.1. GTDB lineage: Bacteria > Actinomycetota > Actinomycetes > Actinomycetales > Micrococcaceae > Arthrobacter > Arthrobacter sulfonivorans_B. Next base: position 8,201 of record NZ_JANFCZ010000041.1, on the reverse strand, counting down.
GAAACCGCCGTGACCGAAGCCGTCCGCAAGTTCGGCATCACGGTGGAGGACTACATGCTCCCCGCCCGGCACCAGATCCAGATGGTGGACCCGGACGGCCGGCTCTTGGCCGAAGGCGAGCAGGGCACCGAACCCGGCCACGAGTACCCGGTGCCCGGCGATGCCGAACTGCTGGCAGCGTACGAGCAGCTCGTCGTCGGACGCCGCGTCAACGACCAGAACTCGGCACTCGTCCGGCAGGGCCGCATGGCCGTGTACCCGTCCAGCCACGGGCAGGAAGCCTGCCAGGTGGCCGCGGCGCTCTGCCTCGCCGACGGCGACTGGCTGTTCCCCACCTACCGCGACGCCGTGGCGGTCATGACCCGCGGCGTCGACCCCGTGCAGACCATGACCATCTTCCGCGGCGACTGGCACAGCGGCTACGACCCCGCCCAGCACAAGGTGGGCATCCAGTGCACGCCGCTGACCACCCAGCTGCTCCACGCCGTCGGGGTTGCCCACGCGGCCAAGCTCCGCGGCGAGGACACCGTGGTGCTGGCGATGTGCGGCGACGGCGCCACCAGCGAAGGCGACTTCCACGAAGCCCTGAACTTCGCCGCCGTCTTCCACCTGCCGGTCATCTTCTTCGTCCAGAACAACAAGTACGCCATCTCCGTTCCGCTGGCGCACCAGTCCGTGGCCCCTTCCCTGGCGCACAAGGCCGTGGGCTACGGCATGGCCGGCGAACGCGTGGACGGCAACGATGTGGTGGCCCTCCTCGCCGTGCTGGACCGCGCCGTTGCGCTCGCCCGCGGCGGCTCGGGTCCGCTCCTGGTGGAGGCCAACACCTACCGGATGCAGGCGCACACCAACGCCGACGACGCCACCCGCTACCGTCAGGACAGCGAAGTTGCCGAGTGGCTGGCCAAGGATCCGGTGAACCGCATGCGGACGTACCTCACCGACCGTGGACTGCTGGACGACGACGGCGACTCGCGGATTGCCGCGCACGCTGAGGATGTTGCCACGCAGCTCCGCGAAGGGCTGGGGGAGGATGTTCCGGTGGACCCGCAGGAGCTGTTCCGCTACGTTTTCTCATCCCCTACACCGCAACTGAAGGAGCAGGCCGCCATGCTGGCCGACGAACTTGCCCGCGATGCTGCCTCTTCGCAGGAGGCCTCAAGATGAGCCCGACAATTACCACCTCGTCTGAGGCGAACGGCAACGTTTCTGCTGCGACTGCCCGGGCCGCCGCGTCCGCAGCTTCCGCGGCGTCGGCGTCGGGTCCGCAGTCCGTCACCATGGCCAAGGCCCTGAACACGGCACTCTCCGACGCGATGGGCGCGGATTCCTCCGTCCTGGTCTTCGGCGAGGACGTGGGCCAGCTGGGCGGGGTCTTCCGCATCACCGACGGCCTGACCCGAACGTTCGGCGAACAGCGCTGCTTCGACACGCCCCTGGCCGAGTCCGGCATTGTGGGCATGGCCGTGGGCATGGCCATGAACGGGATGCGGCCGGTGGTGGAGATGCAGTTCGACGCGTTCGCCTACCCGGCGTTCCAGCAGATCGTCAGCCACGTGGCCAAGATGCACAACCGCACCAAGGGCGCGCTGAAGCTGCCCATGGTGATCCGGGTTCCGTACGCCGGCGGGATCGGGGGAGTGGAGCACCATTGCGACTCTTCCGAGTCGTACTACGCCCACACCGCCGGCCTGAAGGTGTTCACGCCTGCCACCGTGGCCGATTCCTACCGGATGCTGCGGGAGGCCATCGACTCGGACGATCCCGTCATGTTCATGGAGCCGAAGAAGCTGTACTGGTCCAAGGACATGGTGGACCTTGACGAGTTGCGGGCTGCTCACTCTGCGAATCTTAAGGTGGGCAAGTCCTCGGAGGGGCGCGCCGCCGTCGCGCGTTCCGGCACTGACGCAACGCTCATCGCGTACGGTCCGTCGGTGCCCACGGCGCTCGCCGCCGCTGCGGCGGCTGCCGAGGAGGGGCGCTCGCTGGAAGTCATTGATGTCCGCTCGATCGTTCCGTTCGACGACGAGACCGTGTGCGCGTCGGTGCGCAAGACGGGCCGGGCCGTGGTGATCGCCGAAGCGCACGGCTTCGCGTCCGTGTCCTCCGAGATCGTGGCGCGGGTCCAGGAACGCTGCTTCCACCACCTCGCCGCACCCATCCGCCGCGTGACCGGATTCGACGTCCCGTACCCGGCGCCGAAGCTTGAGCACTATTACCTGCCCGGCGTGGACCGCATCCTCGACGCCGTTGACACCCTCCAGTGGGAAGACTGACCAATGACCTCTGCACTGCAAGTATTCATGCTGCCCGACCTCGGCGAAGGCCTCACCGAAGCCGAACTGATCAACTGGCTCGTTTCCGTCGGGGACGAGGTCCGGGTGGACCAGCCCATCGCCGAGGTGGAGACGGCCAAGTCCGTGGTGGAAGTGCCCTCGCCCTACGCCGGTGTTGTGGCGGAGTTGCACGGCGAGCCCGGGCAGACGCTGGACGTGGGGAAGCCTTTGATCTCCGTTGCGCGTGTTGGCTCTGTTGGGGCCGACGCGGATGATGCCGCCCCCGCCCCTTCGCCGGACGGCATTGCTGCAAGCAGCATGCCGTCCGGCTCCGGAAGGCCCGATGCCACTCCCGGGGCGGCATCATCCGCGCCGGCTGAGGTCGCTGCCAACGCGTACCGCGAGGAGGAGAAGGCCGGGTCCGGCAATGTGCTGATTGGGTACGGGACTCCAGGCGGTGCTGGCCAGGTTCGGCGCACACGGGCACCGCGTAGGCCGGTTTCGGGGGTGGAGCCTCTCGAAACGCCGGACCTTGACCTCTCGCTGCTCCGCACCCGGGTGCCCGGGAAGCTGGGCGCTGTCATTTCGCCGCTGGTCCGGCGGATGGCGCGGGAACACGGCGTGGACCTCGGCGGGCTCCACGGCTCGGGCGAGAGCGGACTGATCATGCGCCGGGATGTCGAAGCAGCCATCAGCACACCCGAGGTTGAGGCGAGCCCTGCAGCTGAGCCTGTTCCCGTGGCTGGGCCGAAGCCGGTGGCGAGCGAAACGCAGGCCGGCACCGACTCCCGCACGGGCCTGGGCATTTCCGCCCGGACGCCGGTCAAGGGTGTCCGCAAGGTGGTCGCCGCGAACATGACCCGCAGCCGGCAGGAGATTCCGGAGGCCACGGTCTGGGTGGACGTTGACGCGACCGCCCTGGTGGAGCTTCGGGCCGGGATGAAGAAGGCCGATTCGCACGCCGCGCCAGGCCTGCTCGCGTTCATCGCCCGTTTTGTCACAGCCGGGTTAAAACGATTCCCCGAACTGAACACCCGCATCGAGACCACAGCCGACGGCGCCCAGGAGATCGTGTCCTTCGACGGCATCAACCTCGGCTTCGCCGCGCAGACCGATCGGGGCCTGACCGTGCCCTCCATCCGCAACGCCGAGAAACTCAGCGCCCGCGAACTGGACGGGGAGATCCGCCGGCTCACCGCCGTCGTACGCGAAGGGAAGGGGACGCCGGAGCAGCTGGGGAGCGGCACCTTCACGCTGAACAACTATGGCGTGTTCGGTGTGGACGGCTCCGCGGCCATCATCAACCACCCCGAGGTGGCGATCCTCGGCGTAGGGCGCATCATGGACAAGCCGTGGGTGGTGGGCGGCGAGCTCGCGGTCCGCAAGGTCACCGAACTGACGCTCACCTTCGACCATCGCGTGTGCGACGGCGGCACGGCGGCCGGGTTCCTCCGGTTCGTTGCCGACTGCATGGAGAAGCCGGGGGCGGTGCTCGCGGACCTGTAGCTGCCCGTCAGGTCTGAGATGTTGGGGCCATGTAGGTTTGAGTCATGGGACTGCAGGGGTTGCTTGAATCGGGAAGAATGCCGTCAGCGGGGACGCGGATTTTCACGAATCGAGTGGCCCAAGCCGAGGCATTGGCAGCCAGCCGGCGGGTGGTGAACGAGCTCGCGAAGGATCCAACTCTGGTCAATGACTTGGCTCGGCCCCGGAACAACGTTTTGTCATTTTATGGGCAAAGCGGGATAGGCAAGAGCGCGCTCTCGCGCCACCTGGATTCACTCGTCAGTTCTGGTGGCAAAGCGGATCGCACAGGCCCCATCACGTATCGGCATGACTTCGCGAAATCAGGCGACCGTGACTTCGAAACGCTCCTGATCGCGATCCGCGCCCGCCTGGCCGCCCAAAGAATCCCGGCGCCGGCCTTTGACCTCGCGTTTTCTCTGTACTGGAGCATGGCTCATCCGGGGGAGGCCTTGAAGGAATACCTGCAGGGCACCCCTCCTGGCCGTGCCGCGACCGGCGCCGCGGACCTCGGCAGCGTGATGACGGATGCCCTCTCTGACCTCGCAGAAGCGGTGCTGGACACCTCCGGCTTTGGCCTGATCGGCGGTGCCGCCCGCCTGACCACTCACGCAGTGCGAACTTTTGCCAGGAGTTCGTCGCAGAAGAAGCTCCTGCTCGATTGTCCTCACCTGGACGATGCCCTGGACGAGAAGGATCTGATGACGTTACTGGCTTTCCTGCCGTACTTCCTGGCCTGGGATCTGGGCCAGCAGCAGATCAAGGATCCTGCCGACGGTGGAAGCCAGCGTCCGCTCGAATACATCATCTTCTTTGACACCTGGGAGGACATCCAGTCGGATAGCGGCCATCTGGGTTCACTTGAAGACTTATTGTGCGGCTTGATGTTCCTGATGCCCAATTGCCTCTTTGTGGTTACCGGGCGCGAACGTCTCCGGTGGGCCGACGTGCAGAGCCAAGGGCAATACGTCAGGAGCGGACCCGATAACTGGCCCGGGCTGATCTCAACAAACAACGAGCCGCGGCAACACCTGCTGGACCGGCTAACGGATGACGATTCGGGCAGGTTCCTCAATGCCGCATGGCCGGAGGAAATAAGGCCGCCGGAGAACGTCCTGACAATGATTGTGGCCAAGAGCAACGGATATCCCGCATACCTCAAGTGCGCCGTGGACTTGTGCAACATACGGCGGCAACAAGGTTTACCGCTCACGGAAGCGGACCTGAGCGGCGGGTTCCCCAAGCTCTTTACCCGGACCATGCGCGGTCTGTCGCCCGTGGAGCAAAACCTCCTCCAGGCGGCGGCGCTCATTCCGGCATTCAATATCGCGCTCCTGGAGAAGCTGGTGCCGCAGGCACTTTCCACGGAGCTGAGGAAGTTCACTGAGCGTCACTTCGTCGAAGAGAACGACTCGCCCTGGCTCGATTTCAGGATTACTGACGGCGTGCGGCTCCTAGTGGCCTCGAGCGTCGAGGATGGCCAGCAGTGGACGGCCGGTCAGAAGCAGTCGCTGCTCACCAGAGCGGCCCACTGGGTGAGTACCAATGCCGGGGCGCAGCAGGCGGATGTCCTGGGCCGGGCGCGAGTCTTTCAGGCCGTGCGATTCCTCGAGACAGTGTCCGCGATGGGCGCCGTTGTGCCGGCCACCGCAGTCCCGCTGATCTTTGCTGCGAACAGCGGGGGATACCGCCGTCAGCTTGCTTTGGTGGGGGAACGGGGCGCCGCCGGTCAGCCGGGCTTCGCAGGTCTGGTGCACTCGATCTGCGCACTTGAGGGCCACGCCCCGGTGGAGGAGGTGGTTTCCGGATCGGAGCGTGACGGTGCGCCTGGATGGATGGCTGACCTGGCCCGGGTGGCGGCCGGAAGGCGCGCACTACTGGAAGGTGACATCCGCGGATGCCTTAACCTTCTGGCGATGGAGCAGTCCAGTGACGAACCCGAAATCCGCCGCCGCAGGAGAAAACTGGAAGTGCTCGCAGGGCTTCGAAGCGGCAAGCTGGAGGCCGCACGCCGCGAACTCGAGGACGCCTCGGTGGACTGGTGTTCCGCCGACGAGCAGGCCGATCTCTTGGGGCACGTCTGGTTCTGGAACGGCAGCTTCATGCGCTCACGGATGTCGTTCGCAGTGGCCACTCAGCATTCGCGGGAACACGACAGGCAATTGGAGCTCGCCCGTGGCCTGCGCCACCTTGCCCGGGTGGAGGAAGTGATGGGGGCCAGCAATCGAAGCACCACCCTGGAGGATGCCAGGGAGTTGAACGTGGCCGTGGATTCGTCCATCGGCATCGCACAAATGCAGTCAATAGACGCGCTCGTTGCGGCCCGGGCGGGGCATTCGCAGCAGGCCCACGAACTCCTTCATTCGTCCTTGGAACGGCTTGAGGCGAGATCGGCGGTCCACGACGTGCATGAACTGTGCGTTATTGCAGCTCTGGTCTGCTTCCGGCTGGCCGAGCCGGAGCAGCTCAGGTCTTGGCGGGCGGTGTTGAATGCAAGCCCCGGCGGACCGGAATCGAAACAGCTCAGCGCCGCCGTCCTGTCCTTCCTGGATGTCGGCGGGGCCCAGCGGCATGCCACGGGGCGGGTGGGCGCCGAGTTCACGAGTGCGGTTGAAGCGCGGGACGCCTGGAGGCGGGTGAGCGGACTCCAATGAGCGGCGTGTGGACTCCGGCTGGCCGCCTGGCAGGCTCGGACGCGGACTAGAATCCGTTCATGCGTCTGGCGATCATTGGAGCGGTCCTGCTGGCGGCCGGCGCCGTTGCCGTGCTCACCGGGACGCTGCCCGCGGCTGACCTGGCCGCGCTGGTTGAGCGGGTGGCTCCGATCCTGTTGTTCGTCGTGGCGATGACCGTGGTGACGGAGCTGGCCAGCGAGGCCGGCGTTTTTCTGTGGATTGCCCGCCGGTTCCGGCATTGGGGCCGCGGCTACAGCGTTCGCCTGTGGCTGTGCGTGGCCGTGTTCGCCACGCTGAGCACCGTCTTTTTGTCGCTGGACACCACGGCGGTGCTGCTGACCCCGGTGGTGGTGAGCGTGACCCGGCAGGCCGGCCTGCCGCCACTGCCGTTCGCCCTGATGACCGTGTGGCTGGCCAACACCGCCAGCCTGCTGCTGCCCATTTCCAACCTGACCAACCTGCTGGCGCAGCACAGCCTCGGCGGGATCAGTCCCGCCGGGTTCGCGGCCCTGATGTGGGCGCCGTCCCTTGCCGCTGTCCTGGTTCCCCTAGTGTTCATTGGGCTCGTCTTCCGCCGCGACCTGCGCAAACGCTACTCCCGGATCCCCGTGGGGCGGATCCGGCCCGATGCGGAAACGGGAGGATCGACGACGGCGGCGGACCGGGTCCTGCTCGGCGCCACCGCCGTGGTGCTGGTACTGCTGCTGCCCGCCCTGGTGTCCGGGGTTGCGGTCTGGATCCCTGCCCTGGCGGCTGCCGTTGTGCTGGCTGTGGTCTTCGCGTTCCGGCGCCCCCGCGTCCTCAAGGTGCAGCTGGTGCCGTGGTCCCTGCTGCTGTTCGCCTCGGGGCTCTTCCTGGTGATGGAAACTGCACGCCAGTTGGATGCCTCGGCCTTCGTGGGCCAGCTTGCCGGCACGGGGGAGGGCTTCCCCGAGCTGCTCCGGCTGGCCGCGACGGGAGTGGTGGGCTCCAACATGCTGAACAACCTGCCCGCCTACCTGTTGGCCGAACCCCTGGCGCAGACGCCGCAGCGGATGGCGGCCCTGCTGATCGGCGTCAATGTCGGCCCGCTCATCACGCCGTGGGCCTCGCTGGCCACCCTGCTCTGGCACGACCGGCTGGTGCGGATGAACGTCCTGATCACCTGGCGCGGCTATGCGCTCTTCGGGCTGATGGTGACGCCTTTGACTGTGTTGGCGGCGGTCCTGGCCCTTGCAGCCGCGGGATAGCTTTAGACCACACGGAGGAACGCCTTGACTCACGAGAAGGAGCGCACCATGCTCAGCCTGCAGGACATTGACAACATCGTCCTCAACGGAGGCATCGTGGTGGACGCGGACGGGGAGAAGATCGGCTCCGTGGAACAGATCTTCACCAGCGGCGATTCCGGCGACCCCGCCTTCGTCACCGTGCGGACCGGCCTGTTCGGCATGTCCGAATCCTTCGCCCCGCTCACCGGTGCCAGCCTCGAGGAATCCGTGATCCGGGTGGCGTTCACAAAGGACACGGTGAAGAACGGCCCGCGCATCGAGAGCGACCGCGGAGCCATCACGGAGACCCAGGAGCAGGAACTCTACAGCTACTACGGGCTGTACCAGGGCGAGCCCAGCGAAGATCCCACGGAAACCGGGCAGGAGCAGGCTAGCGGGGCAGCCGGGGAAACCGGGCCGGATGAAACGGCACCCACGGCAGCGGCAGCCGGTGCCGCGGCCGCTGGGGGAAGGGC
>NZ_JANFCZ010000040.1 GCF_024391045.1 Pseudarthrobacter sulfonivorans | reverse complement strand
AACTCACCGCCAGGAAACCGGACGAGGCAGCGTCAACCCAGTGCAAACGTATCGCCATCTTGCGGCAGTTCTGTGTGTGGCTTGCCAGCAAGGGTTTCGCGCCGGCGATCCCGCCTGAGGGGCTCGCCCGCGACACCACCGATTTTGTGCCGAGGATCGTGTCAGAGTCCGAGATGGCCAGCATCCTCACCGTTGCTGATCGCGCCCAATCCGAGCAGCGGAGGTTGCTGCTCCGGTTGCTTTGGTGCTGCGGTATGCGCATCGGTGAAGTCTGCGCGCTTGCCCTCTCCGACGTGGATCTCAGCGTGGGCACGATTCTCATCACGCACGCCAAAGGCGACAGGACCAGGCTGCTGCCCATGTCGGAATCTCTGTGGGAGTACGTCGCAGGCTATCTGGAACGATGCGAGCTCGCGGGCGCAGATGGCGCCCTGCCGCTGATGCCAACGGCACGGGGCAACTTTCCGCGCAGCAGCAATGCGGGTGTCGCCCTCAGCCTCATCTTCGCTCAGGCTGGTGTTCTCACACGTCAGGGCAGACCAATTCGCCCGCACGATCTCAGGCATTCGTATGCGGTTCACGCGCTCGAGAAAATGGTCGATGACGGAACAGATATCTACGTCGCCCTACCTCTTCTGGCCACATACATGGGCCACGCCGACATTCAGAGCACCGAGTACTACCTAAGATTCACCACGGACACGTTGCTCCGAATCATCGACGCGCAACAGCAGACATCGCAACGTGTGTTCGAGGGTGCATCATGAGAGAGTTCCAGTCGCTGCTGCAAACATTCCTCATCGACTACCTGCCGAGAAGGCGAGGGCTCAGCCCTCACACCATCGCTTCATACCGGGACACGTTCGTGCTGCTCCTCAAATGGATGAACAGTTGCGAGGGCGTGACACCCGACAAGGTCATCATGGCAAGCCTCGACCCCGACCATATCGGCCGATTCACCGATTGGCTTCGCGAAGAACGCGGATGCGCCGCTTCAACCTCGAACGCGCGCATCGCTGCCATCAGATCATTCGCAAAGTTCGTTCAGTCCCAGGCGCCCGAGCACATCGAGATCTGCCGCCGCCTCCTTCAGATTCCCTCGATGAAGGCCCCAAAACCCGCGGAGGTCGAATTCTTGAACGTCGATGCCGTGCAACTCGTAGTCGCCGCCGCGTCAGGCACTTTGCGAGATCTCGCGATAGTGTCCCTTCTCTACGACTCAGGTGCCAGAGTCAGCGAGATCTGCGGGATGACGGTCGGAGACCTGACGTTCTCTCGCCCGCACACCGCCCGGGTCATCGGGAAAGGGAGGAAAGCACGCGTTATCCCATTGTCTTCACAAGTCGGCGAGATACTGTCTCGCTACGTCGCCTCAGTACGCTCCCACGCCGCGCCTACAGAGCCGCTGTTTGTGAACAGCAGCGGGAATCCGCTCGGTCGGGCGGGGGTCGCCTACGTGCTGCAAAAATGCGTCACAGCCGCGCACAGCACACATCCTGAGACAGTTCCATCGAAAGCGCACCCTCACGTGATGCGCCACTCGAAAGCCATGCACCTGCTCGACGCCGGCGTGAACCTGATCTACATCCGCGATTTCCTCGGCCACGAAAGCGTGACGACCACGGAGATCTATGCCCGGGCCAGCACTGACGCCAAACGCCGAGCCATCGAAGCCGCCCAAGCGAACATCGTTCCCGAAAGCCCCTACGGGAAGGAGCAACGGGCAGACCTGGTTGCCTGGCTACGCGACCTACTGTGACGACAAACGATTATGCGAAGCGATCGATCCTACCGAGACCGATGAACAGGACCCGACAGCGGTGCACTTCGCATAACCATTTGCTCTACATAAGACGAATGGCTTCTCGACCACCCCGACGAGGGCATGCGCAGCATGCTCCTGGAACTGCTGGAGCGCCGGTACGACACAGCATCAACCGTGTTTTGCACCCAGTACGCCAAGAAAGACTGGCACCAGAGGCTCGGCTCCGGGGTCCACGCCGATGCGATCATGGACCGAATCGTGCATAACACCATCTGGGTCGATACCGGCAACCACAACATGCGTGAACACGCCACCATGAAGCAGTAAAGATTGCCGGTGGGGCCGGTGGCCCCCACAACCCCGGCCACTGGCCCCCACCGGCAATATCAATGGCCCAGACAGGCAATATCGGGTGGCCTCCAAACCTTCAAATACTCAGTGCCGCGTCGACATGACCGACGCTGGCCAAAAGGCGAGCTATCGTCGCTACCGACGGAACCTTCCCGCCCGGGAACGCGTCCTGCATGGCCAATTCGTAGTAGATCGAACGTGGACCGTAGTCCCAGCCCTCAGCTTTGAGTTTCTTGCGGATTTTCACCAACTCGTTGACGACCGCAGGCTCGTACCTCCGGGCAGGAGTCTTCGGTGCCCGGGAGCGTGGGTGCAGGGCACCGGTCGATTCGTGGGCAGCACGCGTACGAATCTTGTAGAAGACGCTCCGCGAGATCTTGACCGAGCCGCAGAACTCAGTGACGGTCAGGGCGTGAGGCTGGGTGGGGTCATAGTTGATGATGGCGGCGCGCGTCTGCGGCGAGAGAGAATTCGTCATTCCCCCGAATATCACAGACGACATCCCCATGCAGGTGTCTCCGATGTGCTGAGACACCGTGTCCACGATGTCATGAGATCGTGTGTCCACGATGTGTTGAGACAGGACACACAAAGCCATGAGACTCGGTGTCCACGAAGGGATGAGGTTCAGTGTCCACGATGTAGCGAGATTACACACCAACTATCCAGACCAGCCGTACCAACTGAAGCTATCTGCCATCCACGTCGAAGCCACCGCCGAGACCGGCTGCCCCGCCTGTGGCGTGATCAGCACCCGCGTGCATTCCCGCCGCCCACAACGTCTGCGCGACATCCCGGCTCTTCGCGGCTCGTGGGGAAATGGATCCCTGGAAGCGTCATGCCGCCGTCCGGACGGCGCTGCTTAGGAGAATAATCGTTTTATAGTTGGCTGCATTGCGATAGCCGCGGGCTGCTCTTAGATGTTCTTGATCGCAGTGTTGGCCGGACTGACACTTCACCACACTGTTGCCATCCATGTCGCCGAGAGGGGACACGGCCGGCCGGTCGCCGAACCGGCGTCCCGGGCCTGGGTATTGGATGCTGACTTGCCCAAGATCGAGGTTATGGTTATAGGGCGTGCGGGCCAGGCCGTCCGCAAGCCAATTGTCTAGGGAACCATGTGTCAGACCTGTACCAGGATAGGCAGCAGGCCACCAACATTTTCAAGCCGACCATTCTGCAATTCAAGTCGAATGTAGCAGCTCAACACAAGAAGTGCGTTCGACGGGCTCTGCCAGACCAGCACCGGGTGCATTCCGTTCCGTCAGACAACCGGGCTGGCTTTGCCATCCTGTTAGTCAAGCTAGAAGTTCTTGTGGCCTTTCGAGCCAAATTGACCTCCGGAACGTTGGCGGTGTTGGCAACCACCAACCCAAGAGATATTCACTAATCAGGCTGTTGCAATGTCCTAACTCGGTATGTCTACTGCCTTCAGACCAGCTTGTGTTTTTTGCTGTGCGATCTCTTCAGCTCAGCCGTCGAGCTTCCGCCCCAGGGAAGCGTGATGCCGGCCTCTCACGCCCGACCAAACTTGGCTGAAATCCACTCCCAGCGTCTTCAGACGTCTGGGCCTCAGCCATCGGAAGATCGACTGGCCCAGCGACCTCGCCTCTACTACGTTGTTCGGACTGCGTGTAGTAGCCGTAGGAGTATGCGTCGGGACCTCTGGCGGGAAGTCTGTTCAGAACTACTCCCAGAACTTTGGCGCCGACGAGCTCCAGCGCTTCAAGCGATCTAGCTAGCTCATTCTTCTTGACTTTCTGCGTTCCGACAACAACAACTACACCGCCGACGTGCTGTGACAGGACTGCCGCATCTGTGACTGGAAGTATGGGGGGCGCGTCGATTATGACAGTATCAAAGGCTTGTTCCAGCCGCTCAATCAGGTGTCGCATCTCTTCCGAGCCCAGAAGCTCACTAGGGTTGGGCGGAATCTGCCCAGTCGTGAGAACGAACAAGTTGTCCCCGCCCCAAGGCTGTAATAGATCGTCCACATGAATCTCGCCGAGAAGAGCCGTGGTTAGTCCCGCGCCTCGATCAAGTCCTAAGTATTCGTTAACCATTGGGCGTCGGAGGTCGGCGTCAATCAGACACACGCTCTGCCCGTTTTGAGCTAGTGCAATGGCGAGATTCGTTGCCGTCGTGCTCTTTCCTTCCCCTGGAAGGGAGGAAGTGATCAAGACGGTTTTGGCTCTACCGGCGATATTGGCGAACTGCAAATTCGTGCGTAGCTGCCGAAAGGATTCAGCCCTTGGGCTTTGAGCTTCTGCCTGAGTCAGCAGAGGCTTCTTCACAGCATCTTGATGGAACGCAATAGCCCCAAGAAGGGATGCGTCGGTCACGGTACGGAGGTCTGCTTCGCCGCGGACCCGACTGTCCAACGTGGCCCTCAGAAGTGCAGCGCCAACTCCGAGGATAAGTCCCGAAAGGCCGGCGACCAGCAGGTTAACCTTTGTATTTGGACCTGACGGAGTTACCGGAGCGGTGGCGGGTTTGATTATCGAAAGCCGGACAGGAGAAGTGCCCCCTGCCTTTGGCTTCTCTAGTTCGTCCACCGCTTGTATGAGGCTGTTAGAAACAGCCTGCGCGATGGCCGCGGACTGTACCGGAGAGAAGTCGGTAACCGTAATGTTGATCAACACGGTGTTCAACTCTGTAGTCGCCTGAACACGGGATGCCAATTCCTGTGCGGTGACGTTGAGGCCGAGTGCATCAATTGCAGGCTGCAGTACCACAGGCGAATTGACCGTTTTAACATAGGACTGGACTCTGGCCTGGCTGAAGTTGTTACCCTGCTGGAGTTCCTGCACCGTCCCGGAGCTTTGAATGGCTACGAACAGCTGAGTCTCTGCCGTATACGTGGGCTTGGTCAGCACTGAAGCCAAACCACCCACAAGAAGGCCGGCAAGAGCAGTGACAATAACTAGCATCCAGTTGCGGCGAAGAATGCGCATGTGGTCGCGTAGGTCCAAACCGGGTCCCCCTGGGTCGATTGGGGGCCGAACTGTAGCGGCCCCAACACTGCGTTTTACACGCTCGGCCCCAATTGTACCCGCCTGTATATGCCCAGTATTCGTCGCGTGGTCCTGCCTGCGTCATACGCCAGCGAGAGTGTGGACTGGGTTACTGCCAAAAGCATGCGCAACGTTGCCACAAGGCATAGCCCGACCGCCGATGAACTTCCTCGCTAACAGGACAGATGAATCGCGGAAACCTGGCCCTTATTGGCGTCTCGACCGGCACGGCATGAGACGTTCCTCTCGCGAGAGTGGCAGGACCGACGCTGCCGCCTTCGTCTCAGATGGGTACTCCGGCTTCCTCGACGACGAAGGGGAGTTGGGTCGCAGGTTGCTGTATCTGCGTGCTCAGCACAAAGGATAACGGCGGTCAGCGACCTCGCCCCGTCGTGCTTGTGGTGGCGCGTCACATGGTTGGCGTCTTGTCGCAGGCGCCGCAGAACGTCATTTGCTGCTTAATCCCCATGCTTGAACTATACGCAGTAACCCGGCCGTCTCCGGAATGGCCCGGAGTACAATGTTGGCGGGAAGACCGAGTAAACTTGCCCACTGAAGAACGTTTACGCAGATATCTAAACTTGGGGGACGGCCGTGGGCTCGATTCGAGAGCGCCTTGATTCGCGAAACAACTCTCTGAACTTCTTGCGCCTCGCTTTTGCCAGCCTCGTCATCATATCGCATTCGACTCCCATTGGCGGGTTTGGGGCAGAGTGGAGGATTGGTGGACTGACTCTTGGGAACATCGCGGTGGGAGGGTTCTTCGCAATCAGCGGGTACCTGATTACGGCTAGCCGTACCAGAACTGACTTTTTGTCGTACCTATGGCGACGCTTCCTTCGCATTTTTCCTGGATATTGGGCGTGCCTTGCGGTGGTTGGCCTTATATTTGGCCCAGTGGCAGCAACGGTTCGAGGAAATTGGTCGTTGGAATCAGGATTTGAGTACGTTGCGTCAAATGCCTCAATGGTCTTCAACGGCATCCCGTTCACCGGGGCGCTTGCGGGTGCGCCCTTCCCTTGGACCTGGAATGGTTCGCTGTGGACTCTCCGCTACGAGTTGGTGTGCTATGTGGTTATTGGGGTGGCATTCCTGCTTCCCCGTCTAAAATTCAAGCCGATTTTCTTTTCGCTTTGCTTAGGTGGAATTACGGCCTACAGCTTTCTCTCAGACCTATTGGACTTTGGTGGGCTGCTTGGTGATGCGGCGTTTCTACTTCCATTTTTTGTGGCGGGTGCATGTCTATTCCAGTATTCACATCTAGTACCATTGAGCGGAAAGCTAGCGGCTGCTGCTGCAGTAGTTCTCGTCACGATTCTCGTGCTTGGGTTGGGGCGTAGCCTTGTCGCTATACCGTTCACATATCTGTGCTTGTGGGGTGGCATCGCGCTACCTGCGGTCTTCCAGCGTGTTGGTCGGCACAACGATTTTTCGTATGGCCTCTATTTGTATGGTTTTCCCGTGCAACAGATGCTCGTGCTCTTAGGTTTAGAGAAATTTGGGCTGCCCTGGTTTATTATGTTGAGCCTTCTCGCGACGATTCCGATCGCGGCAGTAAGCTGGTTTCTGATTGAGCGACCATCGATGGGCCTGAAGGGCCTCGTAAGTAGTTGGCCAAAGAAAGTTCGCGTGTGATGCATGTTACGAATCTTTTTATCTGCGGAAAGAATGTTCATGATTGCGTCTAATGAATGCGCATCCTCCAGTTCAAATTTAGCTGCAGTGGAACTCTCTCTCGGAAGTTTTGTCGCACAACCGGGTCAGTATCCTAAAGTATAGCTACTGCACTATTAAGGTCACCCGGATAAATTTTGCGCTGAGCCGATCGTTAGCCGAATTAACCAGACGGGCAATATTTTGGAAGACTCATTACTGGGCTTTAGCATTACTGACGGTGCCGATGTAGGGAGCCGCTCGTCTCGTCGAACGGCTCCCGGACAGGAGCGGTTCGCCGCCACCATGATGCCCCAGATGACCGCCCGGAGCCTCCTTGAGTTTTCTAGTTCCTCCTATGTCAGGTTCATCCGTTGAGCAGGAAATTCAATGCGACAGCTTTCAGTGACAAACCAACTCTGTTGCCCCGGGATTTGCCCACCCTGACGTCATTGCGGGCGTTTGCGGCGCTTTTAGTCTTTATATACCATCTGGAGGCTGCGGGGGTCATTAATTTTCCCCCGGCGCGCCTTGGATACACCGGCGTTGCTTTCTTCTTCGTGCTTTCCGGGTTTGTGCTTGCATGGGGCTACCGTCCGGACTTCTCAACCAGTAGGTTCTATCTACGTCGTGTTGCTAGAGTGTATCCGAGCCATATTGCGATGTGGTTAGTTGTGCTGCTCTTGCCGAATCCGAATGGATCGCACGGTCCACTAGCTGCGATCCTCAATCTTCTTCTCTTGCAAGCATGGCCGCCGAGTCTCGACTATGCATTTTCTCTAAACGGCGTGGCTTGGTCGTTATCCTGTGAAATCGGGTTTTATGCAGCGTTTCCGTTGATAGTGCGATTCCTTGGTCGTCTGAATGTAAGGGCGATGTGGATTGTCGCTTTCGGAGCCTTCGCAATTTCGTCGGTCTTCGTAATTGCGAGTTCGGGGGAATCTGCATCGGCCGCGGTCGCCGCTCTGCATTACGTCAATCCCATAATCCGCCTGCCCGAGTTCATGCTGGGTGTCGTTGCTGCTCTTGCCATTCGTTCTGGGTGGCGCCCGCGTTGGGTAACGGGATTGGGGGTTATTTTTCTGGCCAGTGGGGGATTCTTGTTTGCTCACGATTATCCATCTGTCAACGTCTGGGCCACACTCTTCTATTTGGTGCTGATAATAGGGTTCGTGCTCACCGACATTCACAGGCCGATGCCTTTCATGCAATTACGTGCATTGATTTATGCTGGCAAAGTCTCTTTTTGCTTCTACCTTGCGCATCAGATCGTTATCCTCCAAATTGAAGCTCTTAAGCTCGGGGCAGGCGCCACCGTTCTCGCTTCGCTGGGGGCCTCGTGTCTGTTGGCCTCAGTGCTTCATCACGTCGTAGAAATCCCTACGTTCAAGTGGCTTGTTATTCGTTTTGGCCCCAAGGAGCGGACAACCGAGACGACGGACAGTTAGTGATGGGCACGCGGCGAAACGACCCCAATAACGCCATATCCCGGCCGCGGAGTCGCCATTCCGTGGGGCCCTTCCTCGACAACAAACGTCTGCGGCTCGGCCTTATGTGCGAACGGGTGCGCGGCAACGACATCGTGTTCCTCCTTAATAATGCCGGGACCGGCAGGCCAACAACTCCGATTCTTACTCATTCGGGGGCTACTAAGAAGGTGGCGTTGATGACCCAGGCATCGGTCCGGTCGTGCCCGGTCTGGTCCAGGGCCAGCTGCCAGTACTCTTTGTCGCTGATCCAGTCGACCATGTGGGCCTTGCCGAACGGCAGGGTGTAGGTGGTGGTGAACTGCACGCCGAGACTGTGCAGGTGCCAGAGGAACTTCCTCGGGGCCCCGGCGCTGTCGGTTCGGACCAGGACCTTCTCCCCGACCAGGGCCCCGGTTCCGTCGTAGAATCTCTCGGGCAGTTGGGCGGTGGCGGTGTGGAAGACCCGGATGTGGTCATCGGCGCTGTTCGCTCCGGCGTTGCCGGGCCGGAGGACGGCGGCGAGGATTTCCCCGGACCCCTTGCCGGCGCCGTAATCACAGGAGGCGATGAACGGAGCGAACCCGTAACGGGCTCTTCCGAATTGAGGGGAGGGCCGGCGCGTGTTGATCGATGACCCCAGGCGTTTCGATGGGGTGAAGGTCATTGGTGTTGATGAGCATGTTTGGCGGCACACCCGCCGCGGGGACAAGTACGTCACCGTCATCATCGATCTGACACCGATCCGTGACGGCACCGGCCCGTCCCGGCTGCTGGAGATGGTCGAGGGCCGCTCGAAGCAGGTCTTCGCCACGTGGCTGAACGAACGCCCCGAGGAGTGGCGGAAAGGGGTGGAAGTCGTGGCCATGGACGGATTCTCCGGCTTCAAAAGTGCAGCCGCCGAAGAGCTTCCCGAAGCCGTCCCGGTCATGGACCCCTTCCACGTCATCCGCCTGGCAGGGGACTCACTGGACGTCTGCAGGCGGCGGGTTCAGCAGGCAACGTGCGGGCACCGCGGCCGCGCCGGGGATCCTCTCTACAAAGCGAGGCGGACACTGCACACGGGTGAGGACCTGCTCACCGATAAACAACGCCAACGCCTTCAGGACTTGTTCGCCACCGATGCGCACGTCGAGGTCGAAGCCGGCTGGGGCATTTATCAGCGCATGATTGCCGCCTACCGGGAGCCGGACCGCATCCAGGGAAAGAAGCTCATGCAGGCAGTGGTCGATTCCCTCAGCAACGGCGTCCAGGCCGCTCTCACCGAGCTCAAGACGCTGGGGCGGACCCTCAAACGACGGGCAGAAGACGTGCTGGCGTACTTCGATCGGCCCGGAACATCGAACGGCCCCACAGAAGCGATTAACGGCAGACTGGAACACCTTCGCGGCTCAGCCCTCGGGTTCCGCAACCTCACCAACTACATAGCCCGCTCGCTCCTGGAATCCGGCGGATTCAGACCGAAACTACACCCTCAATTCTGAAGAGCAATCAATGGCTGGCTCGAGCACCTCCGCGGCTCGGCCCTGGGCTTCCGAAACCTCACCAACTACATAGCCCGATCGCTGCTGGAAACCGGCGGATTTAGGCTCCGTCTACGCCCTCAAATGCGATGAGCCAGCAAAGGCGGGAAGTCATTCGTGACTTCTCGCCTTTGCTGCTTCGGCAGATGCTCGACCAACCTACGATTGAACGATCTACCACTCGCATTTGCAGGGGGAATTATGAAGTACAGGAACGTTGCCATTGTTGAGGCAGCCGAGACGGTCACGGAGATGCGCGAGATCCGGATTTTCGACGACAACGGCAAGGTTGTCTCCCGCGGGCGGGTGCGCACGCACGGTGAGATCCAGCAGCATATCTACGCCGCAGACTACAAGCGCACCGGGGATTGGCAGGACCACATCGACCCGGTGACCGGGGAGGAATATTGGCTGGAGAGAATCGCCACGGTGGCCCCGGTCGGCTGGTTCTCCCGTGCGTGGTCGGGCTTCGTCGCGGTGGCCGCGGTCGCCCTGGTGTTTGTTGTCTTTGCATGGCTTTTCATGTAACGCATTGATAACAGGCCGTTACTGCATGGGTCGTGCGGCCTGTCGGCCGACCTGCCCGCTTTCCAGGCATCTGCCGCAGACCCCTGGGAAGCCGCTTCACTATCGGCAGGTTTTCAGATTTACTGCCTGTGCGCCCCTGGCGCAGGGCCGGGCCGGATACGATCGGACCCGCCACCCCTTCCCTGGGTGGCGGGTCCGATTCGCTATTTGCCGACCGTGAGAACGCTGAGCAGCTGCCCGCCTTCCGGTACCTGGGCACCCGGACTTTGAGCGGAAACCGGTGACCCGCCCCACGTACAACCGCGAACCTTACATCCGGGTCGGCATGGAGATGGAAACGGTCAATGGCAAGGCCATCGCCTGGACCCCGAACTATGCGCAGGTGAAGTGGCAGGACGACGACCTCAGCATCGAGACCCGCTGGGTCCCGGCTGCCTGGGTCGAGCGGATCAGCCGGGAAGAATCCACGTGGCGCGCCCCTTACGATGTGCTCGACTGACGGAGTCGAGCACCTGCGCGGCTCGGCCCTGGGCTTCCGGAACCTGACCAACTACATCGCCCGATCACTGCTGGAAACCGGCGGATTCAGGCGCCGACTACACCCTCAAATGCGATGAGCCCCGTAACCGCCTTTGTAGGTGCCTGCCACTCTTTCCTTATCGGAGTGGGAGGTCACCAGGGTCGCGTCGACGTCGATGATCAGAGGGCCCAAGGCGGTTGCGGTCAGCGCCGGGTTCCGGTTCCCGGCGGCGTCCCAGGCCCGGGTGCGCAGTTCCCGGGTGAGGGTCTCAAACCCGTAGCCGAACAACTCGGGATTCGTGACGGTGCGTTCGAAGAACCGGGAGACGGTCGCGTTCGAGGGCAGCTGCCCGAAGACTCCGGGTGAGGACGGCAGGATGTCCAGGTCCGAGGCGTGTTCCCTCCCGCGGCGAGGGACCCGACCATGCGGCCGGGCCGGTGCTTCGCGCCGGAGGGAACAAACTGGCCAAGCCTGTCCTCGCACAGCCTGCCGAATTCCAGCGCGTCCATGAAGCCTGTGAGCACCGAAACCCCGGCGTGGGAGATCAGCGACTGGCCGGTGAAACTGAGCGGCACCGACGGGAAAACAGCGGTAGACTTCTGCATCGAAAGGGTGCTCCCTCGCTCGGCAAATAACGGTCTCGACAACCACTATTTTCCCAGTTCAGAGCACCCTTTCCCTGATTAACACGCCAGCTCAGCGGCGTCCCCATGAAAACCCCGCGCTAGTACCTTCTTGGCCTCTGCGGCGCCTTCCAGAGAACCGGTCCGCAGCAAGGTCCGGACTTGTTCTTTGATCTTCCAGACTGCCTGGAGGGTGCCGGTTGGATCATCGACAGCGAAGACTTCCTCAAGCCGGTGCGCGGCCCTGCAGCTGAGCGTGTCGCCGCCGCCCAGGAGCAGCAGCCGGTGCGCCCAGGCCCTGTCGATGGCACCCCCGCGGCGGCCCTGACCTGCTGGGAGAGGCTCTGCCGCGTCTCGGTCATGGACTGGTTGGTCAGCGAGATCAGGTGGAAGTGATTGACCGCGACGGCGGTGCGCGGAAGCCACATCCGCAACGCTTTTCGAAAACTCCGCCGAGAGGTCGATCGCGACGACCTGCACGGCAAGCCGCCGCTCCAGGGGCCGGGCGAACAGCCAATCTGCGACGCCCTTGTGGTCCCTGCCGTCCACGACGCCCAGGACTTGGCCGGTATCCAGATCAACGATCGTGGTCATTCATGGTTCGACCAGGGTCCACGCCTTCGTTCCGGGCTCCTGGAAGTAGCGCACGGACCGGACCGGTGTTCCTCAATGCCGAGCAAAGTATGGTGGCAGCGGCGGCTGCGACCCCGGTAGGCGCGGTCACGGCTCGTGGCCCTGTTCCAGGTTGAATGCTAGCCACTCATCCCAGCAGGGCCACAGCCCCTTGTCTTCAACGACACGAACTCAATTCCCCACCAACCACTAATAGCCCGTCTTTGGCTTTGACCCGCATGTGACGCCTGATGGTCAGCCGATTGGGCCCCTACGGTTCGAGCTGATTCCGCAATTCCAACGGAGAAGGCCTGCTTTTACTCGCTTGACCGCTGTAATCGCTAGCGGGCCACCGAGATCCGGGCGGCTGACTATCGCGTCCCCTACTGCGTCCCTCTTGGGATGCACCGTCTCACGGCGGGCGGCGCCGTCGCGTTGTTCATGAAAAGGCAGACACCCCTCACCAGTGATTCGGCCATCAGCTGCTTTCCGAATCTGGTGCCACAATACATCGTGCTTTTCCGGGCCCGTGATGTGGTGGCAACCGTGTCCGGTGAAAGGTGCAGGAGTAGCCGATTCAGGTAGTTACCGAAACGTTATGTAGGCTTAAAGGGTGAATCCTTGGTCAAGTAGTGGAACCCAAACGACGATGACACCCCCGGTTGCGCCCGCCAACGGGCTGATTTCCGGGCGTAAACATGCCCTTGACGGGCTTCGCACAATCGCCGTCATTGGCGTCTTCCTCTTTCATACCGTGACGGACCTCGTGCCCGGCGGATCGATCGGCGTGGACGTGTTCTTCACGCTCAGCGGCTTCGTGATCACCCTCCTGATCATGAAGGAGTACCGGGCCACGGGCCGGCTGAAGCTGGGCGTCTTCTACGCCAAGCGGCTGGCCCGGCTCTGGCCGGCGCTGCTGGCTGTCTGCGCCGTGGTGGTTTTTGTCGGCCTGATCTTTCCGCTGTCCGGGTGGGGCGGCCAGGAAGCCAACGCCATTCCGGCGGCCGGCTACGTGATGAACCTGGCCAACTACGGAGTCTTCGGGTACTCCACCGGCGGCAACGCGCTGAGCCCCACCTGGACCCTGGCCGTCGAGGAACAGTTCTACCTAGTCTGGCCGCTGCTGCTTTTGGTGATGCTGCGGTTCTGGAAGGTCCGGACCGTCACCTGGCTGACCGCGGTCCTGGCGGCAGGTTTCCTGGTGTCTCGGTTCCTCCTGGTCTCCGGTGGTGCTCCGCTGGCCCGGCTCTACAACGGGCCGGACACCAGGGCCGACCAGCTGCTGCTGGGCTGCACCCTCGCCTTGCTGTTCACCTCCGTTAAGCCCGGGTCCCGGGTCCACGCCTCCCTGCAAACCGGTGCCCTCTGGGCCGGTCCGCTCGCCGGACTCGCCCTGGTGGCTGCCGTGTTCGCCCTCAAGGAGCCGAACGAGGCCGGCACCTGGTTCAATGTCTTCTGGACCTTCGGCCCCAGCGTTTTGGCGCTGCTGGCCGGGGTGGTCATCGGCTCACTGGTCCTCCGTCCGGCCGGCCTCGCCTCACGGATCCTGAGCCACCCCTGGCTCGCCAACCCCGGCCGCGACCTCTCCTACGCCGCCTACCTCTGGCACCTGCCCATCTACCTGCTGCTGATACCCTTGGTCCCGTCACTCTGGCTCCGCGTCCCGCTCGCGGCAGCCGTGACGGTGCTGATGGCCTACCTGTCGTTCCGCTTTGTGGAGCGCCCCATCCGCCGCTGGGCCTCCAAAAAGTTGGATCCCGCCGTCGTCCGTTCCGCTCAGGAGCCCGCCCGGGAACTGGAGCCAGCCTGAGCCTAGCCGGGCCGGCGCCGTTGGCACGCCCCACAGGCGTGACCCGCGCGCCCTGACGTCGGATCAGCCCACGCAGACGCTCCTGTCAGTTGTCAGCGTCAACACGCCGCTGGGCGAGATGGTGAACCCGACAAATTGGAGGACGTTCTGGGACGAACCTTTACTGATCACCCGGAACTGATCCAAGACAATTTCGGTTCCGTCGGCGTTGATTCTGTCCGAGGCGTTCTCATTGACAATGTAAACAATGCCATCGTCGCCAACGCCTGAGGATTTAATGGAAAGATGATATGCCACAGATCCGTCGGCCTTGGTCAGGGTTAGCAGATGGTATCTGCCATTGATGACGACTAGCTCGGGATCGTCGGTGCAACCGGTGAGGTACTCGATTCTGAAGCCAACTCTTTCCAACTGGGCCGGGGCAGCCAGGGCTGCGGAGGCTGGGAGGGCTGTTGCTAACAGGACACCTGCCCCTGCGAGAATTCGGTGAAATGTACGCATCGACGTTCCTAACCTCGAAGGTCCCGCAGGCGGGCGATGACCGCAGCCTAACTCTGCCCGGGCTCGGTGCACCAGAGATTGCGCTACCAGTCTCCACATTGGGTAGGCGCGGCCGGCACCTTGGGTAGGAGTGGCCTGAGCGCTTCCGACGTGACGCCGGGGCTTTGTGCCCTACGTCCCGTTCCACGCCGGACTTAGCCTGAAGGAAGCAGTGCGGCGCTGCCGCCTGCGCTACGTCAGGAGGCACGAAGTGGAATCGGCAAAGACCAGCATCAGTGCGGGCATCGTCCTCATGGCGGTGGGCCTGCTCTTCCTGCTGGACCGGCTCGGCGTGATGGACAGCGGCGTCTACGTGCCGGCCCTGATGTTCGCCGCGGTGGGGGCGGTGTTCCTGGCAGTCTTCTTCCGCCGCCGTGATTACTGGTGGGCTGCGATTCCCGGCTCCGTTTTCCTGGGCCTGGCCGCGGTCATCACCGCCAGCCAGGTGGCGCCCGGCAGTGCGGGCGGAGCCTACCTCTTCCTGTTCATGGCCGCCGGATTCACCGGGGTGTACCTGCGCCAAACGGCAAACTGGTGGGCCCTCATCCCGGCCGGGGTGATGTTCACACTGGCCGTGATCGTGGCCCTCCCGGCGCTGCAGGGCATGGCCGTGGCGGGAGTCCTGTTCCTGGGCCTGGCAGCCACCTTCGGTGTGCTCTCCGCCGTTCCGGTCCGGACGTCCGGTCACACCGGCACCATGAAGTGGCCCCTGGTTCCGGCTGGCGTCCTCGGAGTGCTGGGGTTGATCTTTTCGCTCCAGGCCACGGCGCTGCTGGTGCCCCTGGAGTTTGCCGTCCCCACCGTCATGATCCTGGCGGGCATCGGCCTGCTGGTCTACGCCCACCGCATCCGCGGCCACGGACCGAGGACGCACTAGCGCGTATCCACGTACTCAAACACGGCTGCGCAGTGAGCGCTGCTTCGGGCTTGAGCGCCCAGGTCACAGCCGTCCTTTCCGCGTCACCGAAAGGCGCAGCGCCCACGCCGCCAGGAGGAGGAGCGCCACCGCCTGGACGCCGAGCAGTCCCATGTCAACAAGCCACTGCCCGGCCTGGGGTTCGTAGAGCTGGTCCACCGTCGGCAGGGGAGGCCGCTGCAGCCCGACTGTAGCGGCCGTGGCCGCGTACCCGAAGCGGGTGGGCAGCAGCCAGGAGACCTGCTCGATGCCGGCACGGCCGGCGACGGTGAACAGCCCCCCGCACAGGACCAGCTGCGCCATCACCAGTGCCACGAGGGCAGGCATGGTCTGTTCCGTCGTGAGGGCCGCCGCGGACACGGTCAGCCCGCCGATGGTCACCGTGACTCCCACTGCGGCCACCGCCACCGCAACCTCAAGAAGCCCGTTGCCGAGCAGCAGCGCCTGGTCCGGCCCGGGCTGTCCCAACAGCGCAAGGACGGTAAACAGTGCACACTGGAGGCCCACCAGGACACCCAGCACCGCCGCCTTGCTGAGCAGGTACGCCCACGGTGACAGACCGACGGCGTGCTCCCGCCGGTAAATGGGCCTTTCCACCACCAGCTCCCGCACGGAGAGGGCCAGGCCCATCACCGCCGCACCCACCACCAGGACCATGAGCTTTTGCCGGATCAGGGACAGGTCACCCTGCGCCGCACGGACGGAGAGCCCCGCCCCGCCCGGGAAGGTATGGGCCAGCAGCGCCAGCAGCACGGGCATGCCCACCAGGAGCGCAACAAAGAGCCGGTCCGCCGCAACCACGGCGGCGTTGCGGCGGATCAGCGTCAGGAACTGACGCAGGGGAGCCTCCCGCCGCGGCGGTGGTGAATCCGCGGCCGGAACAGGGGCGTCCACCGCGCCCGTGCCGCCGCCGTACGCTTTGCGGGCGGGGGAGCGGGCATACCGGCGGACCCAGGTCTGGTCCTCGAGGGCGGCAAACGCGGCCGGGTAGTCCGCCACACCAAAGAACGGAAGCACATCCGCAGGCGGTCCGAAAAACGCCACCCGCCCGCCACGGGCCAGCACCAGCACCCGGTCGCACTCGTTGAGGGCCAGCACGCTGTGGGTCACCACCAGGATCACCCGGCCGGCGTCCGCCAGTGAGCGCAGGCTCCGCATCACCTGCAGGTCCAGGCCTGGATCCAGCCCGGACGTCGGTTCGTCCAGGAAGATCAGCTGCGGCGCCGTCAGCAGCTCCAGCGCAATCGAGGTCCGTTTGCGCTCGCCGTCCGAGAGCGAATCGATGCGGTGATCAATCCGTTTGGAAAGGTTTACCTCCGCCACCACGCGGTTGACCCTGTCGTCCCGTTCCGCCTTGCCCGTGTCCGGGGGGAGGCGCAGCCGGGCAGCGAACTGCAGCGCCCGGCGCACGGTCAGCTGGCGGTGCAGGATGTCTTCCTGCGGCACCAGCCCCACCAGGAAGCGGAGCTGCGCGTACTCCGAATACAGGTCCCGGCCGTTCCAGGTGACCTTTCCTCGGGTCGCGGGCCGCAGCCCGGTCAGGGCTCCGAGCAGCGTGGATTTACCGGCCCCGGACGGCCCGATCACCGCCACCAGCTGGCCGGCTGGAACTGTCATGGAGAGGTCATCGATCAGGTGCTCACCGGACCTGGTGGTGATTTCCAGGTGCCGGGCACTGAACACCGGGCGTGCCGGCGTCGGACTGGCAACGCCTGAGCCGTCCCACGTCAGGGTGCTCGTGCCGACGCCGATCAGGTCACCGGGGTGCAGCGGCGTGGCCGCCTCCACGCGCTTGCCGTTGAGAAAGGTGCCGTTGAAGCTTCCGGCGTCGCGCAGCATGGCCTGCCCGGCAATATCGACGACGGCATGCCGGCGTGACACCAGCGGGTCATCCAGCGTCACGTCGCACGAGCGCGACCGTCCAATGGTCAGCACCCGCGGGGCGGCGGCCGGCCCGGCTGCTTTGGCCTCCAGCTGCAGTTCAGGCCCGTCCACATGGCCCAGCCGCAGGCGGAGGCCGCCCGGCGGAAGGGACACCGGCTGATCCATCACCCGGTCCGGGTCCAGGATCCACGTGCCGTTATGGCTAGCCTGGTCAGCCACCCACCAGAGGCCGTCGGAGTGCCTGATCTTGAGGTGCTCGCGGCTGACGCGGTCATCATCAAGGCGCACCTGGGCGGCCGTGCCCCGTCCCACCCGGACCGTCTCCGAGGGCGTAAAGCTCCATTCGTGGCCGTCCGAGCGGATCACCAGGCTCGTCTCTGCCGCGGATGGCTGCGGCTGCTCCGGCATGGCCCGCCCCTCACTTCGTCCGGAGGGACGCGGCCACCTGGTCGAACACTGCCGTCCGCTGCTCGAACAGTGACGAAGGAGCGAAGAAGACCAGTAGCTGGACCGGCTCGGTCTCCACCACAAAAACACGGAGCTGCAGGGTGACCGTGGCCGAGAGGGGCAAGGTTCCCTCCATGCCCTGGGCACGGACCTGCCCCACGGTGGCCGGTCCCCGGTCCACAAGGCGCGCATCCAGGCCCGGCAGCAGGGCTTCGGCGGTGTTGACCCGCGCTGCAGGGCTTTGCCCGCTCAGCCCCACCGGCTGGTGGTAGATGGCCAGCCCCACCACCTTGTCCGGCTCGGCAGCGGTCCGGGCCGCTTTGGCCAGGGCCTCCGGTTCATCGGCAAACAGGGCGGTGAGGTCCGCGCCGGACATCACCGTGACAGTACTGTTCCCGGCCTCGCGGGTTCGGATGGTCCAGCCCGCCGGGATCTCCAACGTGTAGGGAATGGCCTGTGTGTTGAGCGTTTGCGGGCCCTTCTCGGCCAGCATCCCCGGGAGCAGCAGTCCCGCCAGGAGAAGTACGACGGCGACTCCCGCAGCTACCAGCCAGGTGGCCACCGTCAGTGCCCGGTTCTTGAGGCGGTGCCGG
>NZ_JANFCZ010000004.1 GCF_024391045.1 Pseudarthrobacter sulfonivorans | reverse complement strand
CCAAACCGACATCACCTGTGGTCAGGCCGGTCCAGACGTCAGTGTAATGGTCTTCTCGATGACCTCACTGCCGTCCTGGCCGCGCAACTCCCACTGGTTTTTCCACCTGCACCCGACATACGTCAGCGCCCTGACGACTTCGTCGGGATCAGCCCAACGGCGACTGCGAAGTGGGCTTCGCCATACAGTTCATGATCGAGTCAAACGCTGCCGGACAAGGGCGAACTCAAGTCGGGCGACCTGAAGTCCGTGTGGACCTCCGACCTGGATCCAGGCTCTGTCTTTGCCGCCCGCAACCGCCTCGGTGAGGTCGGCGGGTACTTCGCGCGGGTCAATTAGCGCTTCGGCTCATAGTGGAAGGTCCCCTTAAGGTTGTCCAGGCAGCCAAAAGGTACGGCTAGGTCACCAGAGAACATGCCTACTCCCGCAGTCCGGGCACGTAGTTTCTTACGAAGGGTGAGCAGGCAATGACCGACAAGATTGAGATCGGTCTTCTGGCACTCGCAGTTAAACGGCTGAAGGCCCCGCAGCGCCTGGCCGCGGGACCCTCAGTAATCCATAACAGGGAACTTGCCCCTGTCTTCCCTTCAGGTTAGTCCGATGGCCGCAGCGCACCAAGCACCGATCGAACGGGTCCTTCAACACAGGATTAGCCCGGAGGCCTCGCACCCTACATCCGAGAAACACCAGCCCTGCATGAAGCCATCCGGCTCAAACGTTGGAACGTTGACCTATCAGGCGCCGTCTAGGAAGCCCTGCGTATTTTCAAAGTCGTCTTCGCGACGCCGTGGATTAGCGGCTCTATGAGTGGAACGCCTGCTGGCCGTCACGGCAGCCAAATACGTATGACGTAATCGTTGACAGTGTCAACACCCCGCTTGGCCAGACAAACATGGCCGCCTACTACCGAGCAAACGTCCAGGAGCAGCTTTCCAAGATAGAAGTACAGCGAATCTGGCAACGTCATGTCGTGAACGCCGCCAAGAACCATGAATAGGTGTTGGCCACCCACGACCAACTCGACAGAACCGGAACGAGGTACCGCATAACCCCAGTCGCAGCAGCCGGAAGGCCCACTAGGGGTGGCTTGTGAAAAAGTGAAATATCCGACGCTAAGGTCTTGGGACCGTCGTAGTGGTGGGAGCAAAGGCGGCTGAACGGCTACATCGTGGAGCAGGCCCTCGTACCTCTCCGAGATCTTTCTTACGACGTGGACGCCCACCAGGAATGGGAGTCCGTGATCAGGGATGAAGCCGAATACTTTAACCACATGGCCCAGCGTCTGTGGTGTGACCGATCATCCAAGTCCCAACAGCCAGCCCCGGATCGTCTCACGCTTTAAGGCAGCAGCTCCCCCGCCAACCACTTTGCAGACACCCTGCCTGGTCGTAGGTGAGACCGGGCAGATCATAGAGATGCATTCACAATCTGCTTCATCCCCAATGAAGCAATGACTGCAGCTAAGACCATGAAACATGCAGCCATTATCACTGCGTTTTGGTGGCTGGAAACCACGAAGGCAACAAAGGTCGGGTACACCAGGCGTGTCATGGTTCCAGACAGTCCGAAGGCAGCCATATAGCGAGGTTCACGGGTGGAATCCTCGGGTGAGGAAAACAAAAAGTAGGCTGAGAAACTGGCCAAAGCGATGCAGGCGGAGAGAACAACCGTAACCCCGACTGCAAGCTCGGGACTTATCTTTCCGGCGGCAACGGCGGAACCGAACGCAATGACACCTGTGATGCAGAGGGCTGCGCTGCATGCAAAAATCCATGCCGCGGACTGTATTGAGCGTATGTGGGGGGTAACGAAAGCGAAGATGAGCGCCCCGATGCTGACGTCAATGGCAATAGTGAGAGGGACGATTTCCTGTAGGGACTCCAGGTTGCCCAGCGCAATGAGCGGCAATCCGTAGGTAACCACAGCTCCACCGGACATGATTATTGCTAGTGACAAGGAGACGACGATAAGACCGATAGGTGCCTTCGTCTTATTCCTAGAGAGTTCGCGCACTTCCATTGGCTGCAATGGCATCGTGATGCATCGGTACATGAAGGCGTTCAAGATAAAGGAAACACCGTTGAGAACGATCAACAAAAGAGGGGACACGGTTACGGCGCTCAACTGAGTCGCTGCAGCGCACCATGCGCCAAGTGCCAGGCCCAGCGTGTTGATGAGCTGGCGGAGGGACAGGGTTGCGCTCCGATGTTCTCCCTCCGCAACATAGTTCAAGACGCCTTGGGACCCTGGATAGGTGAATCTCTCTAGAACGACATGCAGGGCCAACAGAACCGAAAATACAGAACCGGGCAGCAGTACCATCAGGAAACAAATCAGGGCGCGTAGTAGTGCCAGATGAACGACCAATGGTCGTGCACCATAGCGCCTTACAGCCTTCGCGCTCAAAGGTGTCAGCAAGACAGCACCGATCGCGCCGGAAGTCAGGCCAAGCGTCACGGATACTGCTGAATCTGTACGGCTAATGCCGAAGAGGACTACCACCGCATTAAACAGCCCCGAGCCGAAAGAGTTCACAAAGGATGCTGTGATGATGAAACGCGTGTTCCGGTTTCGAAGGAGAGTCTTATAAGTATTGAGCACAGATCAGGTCCTCAGACAAAGGGATCCACGGGGACGTTGACCGGTACGCCGTTTAGCGGAACTGACAAGTTTCCCCGGTCAATAATGGCCCGAGTAAGATAAGCGCCCTCCCAGGAGATAAGGGGGTACAACAGAATGTCGTCTCTTGAGAATTCAAGACGCCTTGGGGCGGTGGATTCTGTGCAGCGTTCGACGAGCTCGGCAAAGTACCTGCGGCGATCCTTTGCTAGCGGTCCCGACAGACTACCCAACTTTGTAGTCGATGAAGCCTTCACATACGGAGATTCCATTTTTCCGATGACACCCTCAGCTACCATTAACGCCTCGGCCTGTGAATGTTCCAGAGCGGGTTCGAGGAGATCGCGAATCGCTGAGCCAATGACGAAGACGTCTTCTCCTTCGATGACGCTTATGCAAAGGTAATCATCAGTGCCGACAAGTCCCCAGTAGGACGAAAGAGTAAGACTTCCAGGCAGGGCGAGTGACTCCTGAAACTCAAGCTTAAACACCTCCGAGGAGTACCAAAGCCTAAAGAGCGCCGCACGCTCCACGATTTCCCGAATAGCAGCATGCTCTGATGCGCTGCGATCGGCATGGATAGCCAGCCCGTTAGCCTTGTGCAGACCGGATTTTGTCGTCTGCCAGCGATCTGGGAGCAGCTCGGACCTGCGCATGCCAGGGAATACCGGGTCCTGAGATGCGATCCTTCGTGGAACGACTATAGAGTCGTTAGCCTCCGTAACCCAGCGAATACTCAAAAGTCGCTCGCGAAACTCCCACAGGGAGCTTTGCTCAGCCTGAGACAGGTTGCGTGAACAACCAAAACCGATGACGGTCAAGGGATGACCTTGCACATGCAGTCGTGTGGCATGTCTAACCAGATGCCATTCTGGCCCGATGGACAAAGCATGATGAGTTCGTGTGACCGGCACTGCACGGGCAAGGTCATCCAATGAAGTGATCATAAAGTTCGCTAGACCAATCCTCGAACCATGTTGGCGCAGGACTCACGGACCTGAACGCCGGCTTCGGTCAAGTTGGCGTTCTTCGTAATGGTGTCGTATCCGTGCCAAAAGCGCTTCATGGCGGTATCGCGGGCGTCGAAAAGGGCCGGCCGGTTCTCGGCCAATGCGTAGCGATGAAGCATTCGAGAAATCCTGCTCAGAACGAACATGGCGTGGAAGATACCGTACAGAGGTCGCGGATCCCACCTGATGGGCGCACTGAACCTACCCTCGAAACCGTTCATAATCAGCGGATCAGTGGCCATGATCGCATGAAGCAAGATGTGGCTGGTCTCATGCGTCACATGATCGAGGAAGTACATGATGGGCTCGTCCCGCTCCAGCCCAGGGTCAGGAACCCGCAACAAGATCGCACCCCAGCACCGGGGGCTCGTAATCCCTCGCGCTGTATGACCCTTGAAGAGTCGTATCTGGGCAACAAATGCGTCGAACTCAATGGCCAATTGAGGATCAAGGACCCTCATCGCTTCGATGGAGTTGGTCAACCAGTCCTCTCCCGCGACAAGTTCCGAGGGCGTGAGTTTCTGAATTTCGGGCAGGTTTCCCTCCCTTGATCTAGGGCCGTCGGGGCCTGCAAGGAAGGCATAGATCTCGTTATCCAGCGTGTCCCACTGAAGATTTTCATGCCGGAACCCGTCGAAGTGCTTTTGGTCGTCGGGAATCATGCACAGCTTGCCAAGAGCCGAGCCTACAAGCCCGAAGTTTCGTTCGCGCTGTCCGTAAGTCAGTTGCCATAGAAGCGTGAAATACATCGGATTGATACGTCTGGACGGATCAAGCTTGGCGATATCGCCGAGGGCAGAGTCAACCATCTCGGGATACAGCTTCTTGGCGGCAAACAGGTACTTCTTGAGATCACTGATGAGGAGACGATTCATGTTGCCGCGAAGTTCCTCGGCCCTGAGCTCAGAGGGGATCGCACTGTAGAGCTCATTTTCAGAAGTTAAGAGTTTCATTCTTCTCCGTTCGACGCATGTGCTGGGTCGCCAAAGGCTGGCAACCCAGCACATGCGTTAACATTGCGCCGTCTTCTTGATGATCTGACTAGCTGATCTGGACAGCAGGTGAGGTGATGGCCAAGTAGCTTTCTTCCACCGGCTCAAATTCAAGTACTTCGATCTTTTCGTCAATTACTTCCTGAGTCTTTTCCACTATTCCCTCCTTTCGGTCTGATCTTTTCTGAAAACTACTGTCTCGGAAATGCGGCTTGCTGTCTCTTCATGACGGGACATTTCCAGTAGCATCAGTCCTTCACTTTGAAGGTCGGGGTGCTCATCCAAACCGGACAGTCGAGATGAGAGCTGTGAAGCGATCGTGTGATTGTCGGCCTTCATTACCCCGGTAAATCTGACACGTGTCACAGGTGCCATCCCTACCGATTGGCCAAGATTAAGTATCTCCTCGATTTCTAAAGGGTTCTCATGAAATACGCCAAGGTGACGGTCCACTTTCTTATGCCAGTGGTCGATATTCGACGCCAAAGCATTTTCCGGTTTGCTCATATCCCACTGGACCTCGGAGACAATGATCAGTGCTCTGGCGAGCCTTCTTGCTTCCTCAAGGCATCGACGTGGGGAAGGCAGATGATGAAGGGTATGTCGAATAGTCACGAAATCGAACGAATTGCTGGGACCGCCGGGGTTCTCGGCATTTGCTCTGAAGGTCTTCACCCCGGACCCCTGCAAAAGGGGGTGCGGTCCGTCATTCACATCAATCCCGTAACTGCGAATACCGCGCTCATCCGCTGCTTTGAGTAGTTCTCCGTGACCGAACCCGATGTCTAGCAGGCTCTGAGGCTGCATTCCCAGGACAAACGCGATGTAGGCTCGCAGACTCTCTGCCTCATCTAGCCTGCTCGTTCCAATGACGGTATCGAGTTGATTCTTCATTAGAGGCGGAGGAATGAATCGAACATTCCGGGGTGATCGGAGGAATCTATATCAGGATGAGCGAAGGCCAAGGCTAAGCCGCGACGGGGCCTGGTGCTGGTATTCGGTTCTGACCAATGGATAGCGAAGCCCGTGTGCACCGATGCATCACCAGGCTGGAGGTCCTCGGTGAGGCCGAGCGCCTTCTGCACTGGAGTGTCGAGAACATAATCTACGTCTCCCCTTACGTGCCTGCGTAATGTCCTGTCTCCGCCCATCGGCAGATAGTGCACTCCTCCGTTGTCCACTGTCGACGGATCAAGCGCAATCCATACCGTCAAGAAGTCGGTAGGAATAACGTGGGTCCAGTGCGCGGCATCTTGATGTGGTGGTTTGGGGGTCCCACCTGCGGGTTTAAGCCAAGCCGTAGAGGCGAAGAGAGTGACTTCATTCGTGTCAAAATACGATTTTGCGATACCAACCGCATTGTCTAAGCGACCGTTGGAAAAAATCTCAGGATAGTGAAGGTGAACGTCTTTGGCCTTCCGAGGTATCAGCTTCTCATCTTGGACAAATTGCACGTTCGGACTCCGATTGATCACCATTTCGTGGATCAAATCAGATAGGAAGATCACTGTATCCGAAGATATGACTGAACGAACGTAGGTAAATCCATCAAGTTCGATTCTTTGCACAGTTGCCCCAATTCAACTAGCTCATTTGATGGCATGACATTATTCAGTTTCTGTCAAATTTGCTTGACAGGCTGTCATGCAGGCGAATCTACCATCGAGTAGCTCGCTTGTCATGTCTTGTCTGCCAGTTCATGCGGCTGCTAGACGGCGCGGGTACTGTTGGCGGCGTTGGACTGCCCAGAAGCCCTATGCGCCCGTTTTCCATTATTTCAACAGTTCCTCTGCTCCAAACGGCAGTGCTCGCAGCGCTATCTGTCAGCGCATCGATCGAAACTACGGGTGATGCCCCAAAGAGTGGGTACGACTCCTACCACTCCGTGAAACGACTTTCGAAAATTGACAATGTCTAAGCTGTGTCGGGTAACGTTCGTTCGCGAGACACTCCCGGGAATGTGTATCGAATGTCGGTTTCAGAAGTTGCCTGCACCACTTCATGCGGAAGCATGGCCCGGGTGCACGGGACTGTTGACATCCGTTTGTCAGAAGTCATCTGCACTGTCGGCATTTCCATCAGAAGTTGCCTGCACTAGCCTGAATTATGGTCAAGAGTCGTCTGCACCGTCGGCGCCAGTCATGACATCGGATGACCCGCAGATCTTGGAGCGGGGCCTGCTGGGCATGTCGGATGAGGCGTGGGAGCGCCTGCGCCGGCAGGACGAGGTCATTGCGCCTTTGGCGGCCATGACCACGGTCACCCACGCGGCGGCGGACAGCGCGGCCGAAGAGTTGGGATTGTCGAGACGGCAGGTCTACACCCTGATCGGCCGGCGCCGAAAGGGCACCGGTCTGCTGACGGACCTGGCCCCGGGCCGGTCCGCCGGCGGCCGGGGAGGCGGGCGCCTGCCGGAGCCTGTGGAGGCCGTAATTCGTGAAGTCGTCCGGAAGACTTACCTGACGAAGCAAAAGCCGTCCCTGGCGGTTGTGCACCGCCAAATCATGCGCGAATGCAAGACGCTGGGGTTGGCCGTGCCGGCAAGGAATACTGTCGCCCACCGGATCGAGGCGCTGCACCCGGTGGAAGTCAGGCGCAGGCGTGAGGGCAGCGACGCCGCCCGGCCTCTGCAGTCGGCCGGCGGAAAGGTGCCGGACATCGTGGCCCCGTTGGACCAGGTCCAGATCGACCACACCGTGATTGACCTGATCATCGTCGATGACCGGGACCGGCAGCCCATCGGCCGGCCCTACCTGACGGTGGCCATCGAGGTTTACAGCCGGTGCATTCTGGGAATGGTCGTGACCCTGGAGGCACCGTCTGCGGTGTCGGTTGGCTTGTGCATCGCGCACATGGCATGTGACAAGCGGCCCTGGCTGGAAGCCCTGGGCGTGGACGCGGCCTGGCCGATGAGCGGCAAACCCTGCGCACTCTATTTAGACAACGCTTCGGAATTTAAGAGCGCGGCGTTGCGCCGCGGGTGCGAGCAGCACGGTATCAATCTCAATTACCGGCCACTTGGGCGCCCGCACTACGGCGGCATAGTGGAGCGTATTGTCGGAACGGTGATGCAGCGGGTCCATGAACTTCCCGGGACGACTTTCTCGAACCCGGGACAGCGGGGCAGTTACGATGCCGACAAAATGTCCGCCCTGACCTTGACGGAGCTGGAAAGCTGGCTGGCCTTGGCTGTCGCCGGCTACCACGGCAGCGTCCACGGATCCCTGAACCAGACACCCGCCGGGCGCTGGGACGAGGGCGTGAAAGAGTTCGGTGCGCAGCCTGTCGTTGCGCATCCCGCCGCGTTTCTCGTCGATTTCCTGCCTGTCATCCGGCGCCGAATCACCCGTACCGGTTTCGTCATCGACCACGTCCACTACTTCGCGAACGTGCTCAAACCCTGGATCGCACGGCGGGAGCGGGAGGAAAAATTCATCATCCGGCGGGATCCGCGGGACATCAGCAGGGTCTGGGTGCTGGAACCGGAAGGAACGGCCTATGTGGAAGTCCCATACCGCACCGTTTCCCACCCGGCGGTGACGTTGTGGGAACACCGGCAGGCACTGGCGCGGCTCCGTCAACAGGGACATGACCAGGTCAACGAGGAAGCACTGTTCCGCATGATGGATCAGATGCGCGAGATCACCGCCACGGCCCAAAAAGAAACCCGCAGATCACGCCGGGACCTGCAACGGCGGCGCCACCTCCAGGCCTCCGGACCCGCGATGAACCCGTCGGCTCCACCTGATGAAATGCTCCCGCCCACGAATGACGAGGCGGCAGCCCGTCCTTTTGAAGAGGTCGAGCAGTGGTGAACATCGATGACTACCCGCCGCCGGATCTGTCCCATCTACAGCCCTGGGCGCAGGCTATGGCGCGCCTGCCGGCGGAGGAACGGATCCGGCGCATTCGGGCGGACCGCTGGATCGGCTACCCCCGGGCCGTGCAGACTCTCACCCGGCTCGAAACACTCTATGACTGGCCCGGCAAACAACGCATGCCTAACCTCCTGCTGATCGGACCGACCAACAACGGCAAGTCCATGATCATTGAACGGTTCCACCGCCAGCACCCGGCACACTCCACGGCGGACCGGGAACACATCCCAGTGCTGTGTGTCCAGATGCCCTCCGAACCGTCCGTCCCGCGGTTCTACACGGCCGTCCTCGCCGCGCTCGGTGCGCCCCCGGGACCGCGCCGGCGCGTAGCTGACCTGGAACAGCTCACCCTCGCTGTGCTGCGGCGCGTCGGTGTGCGGATCCTGGTGATTGACGAACTGCATAATGTGCTGTCCGGCCGCGCCGATGTCCGGCGCGAATTCCTGAATCTGCTGCGCTTCCTGGGAAACGAACTGCGGATCCCGCTGGTGGGGGTCGGGACCCGTGAGGCCTATCTTGCGATCCGCTCCGATGACCAGCTCGAAAACCGGTTTGAGCCCGTGACGCTGCCCTTATGGGAAGCCGATGCCGACCTGCTATCTCTGCTGGCCAGCTTCGGCTCCTCCTTCCCGCTGCGTACGCGCTCGAATCTGGGGACCGATGACATGGCCCGCTACCTCCTGACCCGCAGCGAGGGCACTATCGGGGAGCTCACATCGCTCCTGACCGAAGCCGCAGTAGCCGCAGTGGACAGCGGCGAAGAAGCCATCAACCACCGGACGCTGACCCTGGCCGAATATGACGGTCCCAGCGTCCGGCGCCGGAAGTTCGAACGCGAACTCAGATGAGACCGCCGGAACGCTGGCCCTTGCACCCGGCGCCGGCAGAAACGGAATCGTTGTCCTCCTGGCTGCGGCGGATTGCCGCCAGCTACGGCATATACTCCTCCGAACTGCTCGAACACGGCCTCGGCCACCGGGAACTCAGCGACCCCGAGCTCGATCTGAACCCGCCGACGGACCTGCTCGAAGAGCTCGCCAAACGCACAGGTCTTGACCAACACCGCGTAAACGCCATGACAATGGCCGGATGGGTGCCATGGCTCTTCGACAGCCTCGACCCTGCCCCCGACGCTTACGAAACCTATGTGCACCAGCTCTCGGTGCTCCTGCCGCCCAAGCGGCGCACTATCTACACCCCGCGGAAGTGGCTGCCATGGCTGCCGGAAACCGGGACGCGGCGGGGCTGCCCGGACTGCCTGGAATCCAGCCCGACGCTACTGCTCTTCTGGCAATTGCCGCTCATGGCCAGCTGCCCGGTCCACGGGCGCCGACTCGAAACCTACGAAGGACACCCTCCTGACTACATCCTGTGGGCAACTCCCGCCGATGACCAGCGGCCCCTGCCGGAGCCGTTGTCCCTCATGGACCGGCGCACATGGCAGGCGATAACCACCGGATCCGTTGACCTGCCCCGGTATCCGGTTCACGCCGGCACCTGGTTCCGGCTGCTGCGGACCCTCCTGGACGAACTCACCACAGCCCAGGGACGATACGGCCGGCAACTGGACGACGTCCGCCGTGTCTGGAAACACTGCGGACACCCCTTCCGGGCCGGCCTGCAGTCGTGGCAACCCTTCGAGACCCTCCACTGGAGCAGACAGCAGCAACTGCTCGAAGCAGCCGCCGCCGCGATGGAAATGATCGAAGCCGGCTCACTGACCGCCCTGGGAACCTCCGCACACCTCCTCAGGCCCGAACCAAACCCCCGGATCAGCGACGGAACCCCGCCTAGCACACTGACAGCACGCGCCGGCGCTCAAGAAAGACCGACCCTCGATGAGCTCTTGAAACAGGCAGCCGACGCACTGGACGCCTGCATCGCAGCAGCCAAAGAAGACCCGCTCGTAGCGCAGCACCTCTTCGACTTCGCACGGTACGGATGCCGCAGTGACCAATCCCTGCGCGGCCTCCGGCAAACCTTCGCCGAGCTTCAGATACCCCTCGACTTTCTGTCACAAACAGAGAACCAATCACCCTTTGCATGACTTAGAATAAATAACGGGTTAAGTGACATATTTTGCATCCGCTCTGATTTGCAATCCCGTTGTCACTTAAACGAACGTATAAGTGACATAGGGAGCTGCTGTGCTGGTCGGATATATGCGCGTCTCAAAAGCCGACGGGTCCCAGGCGACGGACCTGCAGCGCGACGCGCTGACGGCGGAGGGCGTCGGGCCGGGACAGCTGTATGAGGACAAGGCGTCGGGTAAGCGCGAGGACCGGCCCGAACTGGTCTCGTGCCTGAAGTCCCTGCGGGCCGGAGACACATTGATGGTGTGGAAGCTCGACCGGCTCGGCCGGGATCTCCGCCACCTGGTCAACATCGTCCACGACCTCACCGAACGCGGCATCGGACTGAAAGTCCTCACCGGCCAAGGCGCCGCCATCGACACCACCACCGCCTCCGGCAAACTCGTCTTCGGAATCTTCGCCGCCCTCGCCGAATTCGAACGGGAGCTCATCTCCGAACGCACCCTCGCCGGCCTCGCCTCTGCGCGGGCACGTGGCCGCAATGGCGGGCGCCCTTACAAGATGACCCCAGCAAAACTCCGGCTCGCCGTGGCATCAATGGGGCAACCCACCACGAAGGTCAGCGAACTTTGCACCGAGCTCGGCATCACCCGCCAGACCCTCTACCGGCATGTATCACCCGCCGGAGAACTGCGTCCCGACGGCCGAAAGTTACTGTCCTGCTAGCCATTTGCCGAAGGGCGATCGTCCTTGGCCTAGGGAGACCACAGTGAAGAAACTGATGCCTCGAATACCTCATCCGGCTCGCTTCACCACCTAACGGAAGCGCTCGGTGACCCGGAGCGGCACAGCTCCCGGTCACTTTGCTTTAACCCAGGTCCGGGAGGGCCGCCGCACAGGCAGCTGCAGCTGTGGTAGGCGCCGAGGGCCCGCCAATCCTGTAACGTTGCGTCGCCCTCACCGGCCCTCCGGGACCCACCACTGGAGGTCAGGCCAGCAGGGACGGAGAAAGCCGCGGGCTGCGGGGCAAATGAGGGGTCTAACCCCTCCGTAAATCGGTGCCCGGCTAATTCCGCTATCACTTCCCGGCCTTTCGCTTCCTGTTGATTGTGCCGACCACCAGCCCCAGAAGGCAAAGTGCTCCTAGTGCAAGTTGGAGTACAGCCTTCCAGGTTTCCCCCTGCGTAGTTAGAGTAACGACACCAAGTACGCCCCAGAATATTACTAGCAACGATAGCCAGATGAGCGTTACCCGAGGGGGATTGAAGGGCTTCATTTGGGGTCCTTTTTCGAGCGGTATCGGGGGTGTCAGCACGTAAAGGGAGTAAGGAAAAGAACTCCGAAAGCCCAGAGATCAATGCCGGGCAAAAATATGGATGTCATCGCGATCCCGAAGCCTAGTTTGCATCCCCCCGTCATCTGATCCGGGGGCCCGCCAGTTCCGAAGTTCGGAGAATAGTATGTCGGATCGGGACAGACAAGATCTCCGCAGGCAAAGAATAGCCCGCTTGGATCGCTACTGTTTACAGGATTTGCCCCTGCATAGAGGTAGCGGTTTTGTTCTTGGCCTGATGGGTCGGGTTGAGTGAAGCGGCCGCGGAAGGGGTTGTAGTAGCGGGCGCCGAATTTGATGCGGTTGCTGGTGGTGTCGTTGTATCCGCCGGCGTAGGTCCAGGGGTTGGTGGCTGACTGGGTTCCTGTGGCGGTGGTCGTTTGGCCCCAGGAGTCGTAGGCGTAGGCCGCGGCCGGGGCCTGGGTGCTGTCGGTCAGCAGGATGGTCGAGCCGAGCGCGTCGGTGGTGTAGTAGTAGCTGGCCCCGCTGCTGGTGCGCATGCTGATGAGCGTACCGTCCGGGTCCCGGATAAACGAGGTGCTGGCCCCGCCGGTGGTTTGGCGGGTGGTGCCGAGGGAGCCGTTGAGGAACGCGGTGGCCCCGGCGGTGAGCCGTTCGTCGTTCCGCGGCCCGGCGTAGGTGTAGTTGGTGGTCCCGCCGTTGGTGTTGGCGGTGAACTGGTCAAAGACGTTGTACGCCTGGGTCGTTGTTCCGGCGGTGGTGGTGTTGCCGTTGGCGTCGTAGGCATAGGTTGTTGCCCCGGTCGGGGGTGTGGCGCAGGTCCCGGCGCTGGCCCCGGACCAGCAGAGCTGGTCTGCTCCGTTGTAGGCGTTGTACACGTTGGCGGTCCCGGTCTTGGTGTCCAGGGTTCGGTTGCCGTTTTTGTCGTAGGCCCAGGTCTCAGTGCTGCCGGTGATGGCAGCGGAGGTGAGGCGGTTGACCTCGTCGTAGGTGTAGGTGGTGACGGCGCCTGCCTGGTCGGTGACGGTTTTGCGCAATGCCCCGTCTTTGGTCCCGTTGGTGGTGAAGGTGTAGGCCCGCTTGGCCAGGACGGCCGCGCTGGTGTTGGTCGCGGTGATGGAGGTGGTCCTGCCGGCGCCGTCGTAGACGGTGGTGTTCTTCACACCGTTGGGGTAGGTCGTGGTAGTGCGGCGGTCGGCGTTGTCGTAGCCGAATCCGGTGCATTTGGTGCTGTTCGGGAACACCGGGGTCGCGGGGCAGGACCCGCCGGGTTCGGCCAGGGACACGAGCCGGTTCGCGGCGTCGTACTTGTAATTGACGGTCCCGGTCGGGTCGGTGAAGCTGGTGACATTGGAGGCTGCGTCGTAGGTGACCGAGGTCGTGACCCCGCCGGCGGTTTTGGACGTGGGCCGGTTCTGCGCGTCATAGGTGTAGGTGGTGATCCCGGAATCGTCCTTGCGTTCGAGCAGGTTTCCGCGCCCGTCGTAATCGTAGGAGACACACTTGCTGGCGCAATTGACGCCCTTGTTGATCTCGACCAGCCGGTCGTTATCGTCGTAGTAGTAGTCGGTGACCTGGCCTTTGCCGTCGGTGGAGCTCAGCAGCCTCCCCGAGTCGTAGTAGGCGTTCGTGACCGCCCCGAGCGGGGCGGGGTACGTGATGGTCGTCGGCATGCCCAGGGCCCCGTAGGTGTAGCTGGTGACGTTGCCGTTCCCGTCGGTGGACTTGCAGACCTGGCCCTTCTTCGCCCCGCAGGTCGTGCCGGCAGCGTCGCCCTGGTAGTTCAGCTTCGGGGTCCCGCCGGCCCCGCCCCCGGCGCCCGGGGTGGTGGTCTGGTACCGGTTGTTAGTGGCCGCGTCGTAGCTGTAGGCGGTGGTCTGGTTCTCGCTGCTGATCGATGAGGTGGGCTGGTAGTTCGAGAGCGGATTGCCGGTGTTTGACGGGTACGCGAACGTCGTTTCCGCGCCCGCGGACCCTCCGGCAGGGTTGGTGACCTTCGTCAGGGAGTTGTTCGCGTTGTACGCGTAGGTTGTCGTGTTGCCCAGCCCGTTTAGGGAAGTGAGCCGGTTGTCGTGCCCGTCGAAGCTCCCCTGCGTGGTGTGCCCGAGCGCGTCGGTGATTTTGGTGACCTGCCCGGAGGCGTTGAACTCGTAGTTCGTGTCACGGTTCAGCGGATCCGTTCCCTTGGAGAGCGTTCCGGACGGGTAACTGTAGCCGTAGATGCTCTGGACGGGTTTGCCGGTGGCGTATTTGGCCTGGACGAGCTTTTTCGACGTGGCGTCGTACGCCAAGGTCGTGACGATGTTGGAGTCGTCGGTGATCGTGGTGATCCGGTTGCTCGGAGCCCCGTACCCAAAGATCATGACCTCACCGTTGGCATCGGTGATCTCGGACATCGCCCCGCCGGGTCCGTTGTATTCGAACCAGATATCCCGCACCTCGGCGTCATCATGGATCTGGGAGGGCTGCTCCGGGTTGTTCGGATCATCGTAGGCGAAGGTGACTGGACGGCCGCCGATGGTGTCGGTGATCGTGGTCAGCAGGCCCGCGGCGTCGTAGGTATAGGTGATCTTGTTCGGCGCCGTGGCGTTCTGGTCGTTCTCGGACACGAGCCGAAACACCGACCCGACCTTCGCGTACTCGTTGCTGAACCCGGTGTCGTTGAAACGGATCGTCACCGCCGTTGAGGTGAAATTGGTGATGGTCGCGTTCAGCCCCGGAGGCATCGTCCAGGCCCCGGCGCCGGCCGGGACGAACTTGTATGTCCCGCCATCCGGCGCCGTGTAGGACACGGAACTGTCCGCACCGACGGTCACCGCCGCTTCGGAGGCTCCCACGGACAGCGTCGGGCGTGCATCGTTGAGGGAGTTGTACCGCCAGCCGATGCCCAGATCCCGGCCGGCCCCCTTGATGTGCAGCAGCTGCCCGGCCAGGACCATGTTGCCGTTCGTCGGGTTCCACGAAATGGCCGTCCTGTCCGTCAGGTGCCGCGTCACCATCGACGCCGCGGACCGGTTCCCCGACTTGATCCCGTCCGGACCCGACGCCGGCGGCAAAACCATCGGCGCCATCCCCAGCGCCGGGGCGGCCGCGGCTTCCACACCCGCTCCCCGGGGCAGTGCGCTGGCCGGGGCCCGGCCCGGTGGCTGAACCTTGACCGGCGCTTCAGTCACCGCGAATGAAGGCACGGCGAGGCCCGTGAGAACAACCGCGGAAAGAACGAGACCTGACAAAAGAGACCGTAAAGCAGCCATGCTGCGCCCCCAATTCAATGTGCTCCCCAGTGAGCAACTCGCGCTCCCCAGTGAGCACACGATGATCATCTGCGACCCGACTCCCAAAAGGCAATACCTCAGCTGCCTTTTTTCCATAGAGTTGAAAAACTTTCCGCATGTCAGCTGCGGCGAATGCCGTCGGATGACACACTTTCGGGCACCGGCGCGTCTCCGTGGGAACCACCTTACGGGGCCGTTCCGGCCCTTGAAGTGCTGCGGTTTTTAGTGCCGGACCGGCCACGTCGGGCGCCATTTTCCGGGCCTTCTTACTCCCGTCCATCAGTCACATAGAGTGACCGCTTGACCACCGTTTGAATGCAATTGTCACAAGCTTGACACTATGTAGAACGCCGGAGCACCGGGTGCCTTCGGGCGCGCGGCCTGGCACCGAAGTCCCGCTGCGTGCAGAGGACTTCTGACATCCCGTGCAGACGACTTCTGAAACTGACATCGAACCTCACAACCACGTGGCAAGTTTTGTAGTGCTTCCCGTGTACGTGCCTGTGTAATGCTTAGCGGGGTTAGTGATACGTTTTGGTGATGCGAGTTGGATACGGACGGGTCTCTACCCGCGATCAGCACCCCGAAGCCCAGCATGACGCCCTGACTGCGGCCGGTTGCGAGCAGATCTTCCTCGACATGGCCTCAGGAAAGCTGGCACGCAGGGCCGAACTGGACAAGGCCCTGCTCTCGGCCAACAGGGCAGGGGATCAGATTGTCGTTACCAAGCTCGACCGGCTCGGCCGGTCGCTGGAGAACCTCATCGACCTGTCCAAGACGCTGCAGGAACGCGGTGTGGACTTGGTCGTCCTGGACCAGGGCATCGATACCTCCACAGCCATCGGTCGGATGTTCTTCCAGATCCTCGGCTCGATCGCCGAGTTCGAACACGCCCTGATGTCCGAACGGACCCGTGACGGGCTCGCCGCGGCCCGTGCGCGGGGCCGGACCGGCGGGCAGAAACCAAAACTAGGCCCCCGCCAGGTCAGGCTGGCGCGGGAAATGTATGAAGAAAAGGGGCCCGACGGCAAGCGTGCACACACGGTCGAACACATCGCCCAGGAATTCGGCGTCACCCGGCCCACCATCTACCGACACCTCGCCAAACCATGAACGACGGGCCTTGCGCGCCGCAGCAGAACGGCAGCATGTCCGCGGGACACGGTGGCGTCGTAGATAAGGACTTCTGACGTGGCTCTGCGTTCTTTGCTCACGGCTGCCGAGCGTAGCCAGATTCTGGCAATACCCACTAGAGCAGAGGACATTGCAGCCCACTACACGCTCAGCGAGGCGGATATTTCGTTGATCCGGCAACGCCGCGGGGACGCGAACAGGTTGGGCTTTGCCATCCAGCTGGGTCTGCTGCGTCACCCGGGTATCGCGCTGGCCGAAGACACCGAAGTCGCGCCTGAACTGCTTTCCTGGCTGGCTTCCCGTCTGGCCGTTTCGCCTGATGCATGGACAGACTACGGGGAACGTGAGGAAACGCGGCAGGAGCACGGAAGAGAGATTCGCGCGTATCTGGGCATGTCAGCGTTCGGAATTGCAGACTTCCGCCAGCTTGTGGAGCACGTGGGCAATGTGGCTGCGCAAACAGACAAGGGCCTGCTCCTGGTCGAAAGCGCCAGGGACTTCCTGCGGACAAGGAGGGTCGCTCTGCCTGGCGTCAGCGTCATTGAACGGGCCTGCGCACAGGCCCTGACTAAGGCGAACCGGAACATTTACGCCACCCTGGGAGGCCACCTCTCGGTAGAGCACCAAAAACACCTGGACGGGTTGCTTCTCCGTCGCCCTGAGAGTTCATCGACTCAAATCGGCTGGCTGCGGCAGGCACCGCTGCGCGCCAACGCACGGTCGATGAACGAGCACATTGACCGGCTTACTGCCTGGCGTGCCCTTGATCTCCCGTGGGCGGCGGGCCGGCTGGTTCACCGGAACAGGCTGCTGAAGCTTGCCCGGGAGGGTGCAGCGATGACCGCGGCGGATCTGGCCAGGTTCGAACCCGCACGCCGATACGCGACCCTCTTTGCCGTGGCAGTGGAAAGCATGGCAACCGTCACCGACGAAATCATCGAGCTGCACGACAGGATCATTGGCCG
Organism: Pseudarthrobacter sulfonivorans; assembly: GCF_024391045.1. Taxonomy (GTDB): domain Bacteria; phylum Actinomycetota; class Actinomycetes; order Actinomycetales; family Micrococcaceae; genus Arthrobacter; species Arthrobacter sulfonivorans_B. The sequence goes on along the minus strand of NZ_JANFCZ010000004.1, from coordinate 202,396 downwards.
GCTCATCCGGACAGCGCAGAACAAACAGAACCAGGACACGCTTGCGTCCCGTTCCACAGTCACAGCCATGATGCGTATGCACTCAAGGCTCGGTGACGCCCTTTTCGCGGCCAAGGAAAACGGCGAAGACCCCTTCGCCGCGATCGAAACCGCCATCGGTTGGGAATCCCTGGCGACAAGCATCGCCCAGGCGAAGGAACTAACCCGGCCGGCCTTCGAAGATCATCTGGCCCTCGTCAGCGCGCACTTCACCACGCTGCGCCGCTATACGCCGGCGTTCCTTGGCGTCCTTGACCTCCACGCAGCCCCCGCGGCACAGGACTTGCTGGCCGCGATCAACCTCATCCGAGCCCTGAACACCAACGGCGCCAGAAGGATCCCGGAGGATGCACCCACCTCGTTCATCAGGCCACGGTGGAAGCCGCTGGTCTTCACCGACGACGGCTTCCACCGGGGCTTCTACGAGTTCTGTGCCCTCGCGGAACTGAAGAATGCCCTGCGTTCCGGGGACATGTGGGTCGCCGGATCACGTCAGTTCCGCGACTTCGATGACTACCTTGTTGCCGGCGATGACTACACCGGGATAAAGAACTCCGGGAAGCTGCCTCTGATCACCACCGACGGAAGCATCCAGTACCTCGAGGGCAGGCTTGCCCTTCTTCAGAAGCGGCTGCAGGAAGTCAACAACCTCGCCGCCCGCGACGAACTCCCCGGGGTGCTGGTCACCGAGAAAGGTGTGAAAATCACCCCTTTGGAGACGATCGTCCCCGCGCACGCGCAGCCACTGATCGACCAACAAGCGCCATGTTCCCGCGAATCCGGATCACCGACCTGCTGATGGAAGTAGATACCTGGACCGGATTCACCCGCCACTTCACCAGCCTTAAATCCGGCCAGCCGTCCAAGGACAGGCAGCTCCTGCTCACCGCCATCCTCGCTGACGGGATCAACCTGGGTCTGACGAAAATGGCCGAATCCTGCACGGGCGTCAGCTACGCCCAGCTGAACCACCACCAAGCCTCGTACATCCGGGACGAAACCTACAGCGCCGCGCTGGCGGAACTCGTGAACACCCAGCACGGCCACCCCTTTGCCGCACAATGGGGAGACGGGACCACCTCGTCCTCTGACGGGCAGCGCTTCCGGGCCGGCAGCAAAGCCGAGTCCACCGGGCACGTGAACCCCAAGTACGGTGCCGAACCCGGCCGGCTCGTCTACACGCACGTCTCGGACCAGTACTCGCCCTTCCACAGCAAACTCGTCAACGTCGGAGACCGCGACGCGACCTACGTCCTGGACGGTCTGCTCTATCACGAGTCTGAACTGCAAATCCAGGAACACTACACCGACACCGCCGGATTCACGGACCATCTCTTCGCCCTCATGCACCTGCTCGGCTACCGGTTCGCACCACGAATCCGCAACATCGGTGACACCCGCCTCTACACACCCACCAACGATCCCGGACTGTCGGCATTGGCCCCGCTGATCGGCGGGAGCATTAACACCACAACGATCGCCCTGCACTGGGACGAGATCCTCCGCCTGGCCGCGTCCATCAAAACCGGCACCGTAACCGCGTCCCTGATGATGCGCAAACTCGGCGCCTACCCCCGCCAGAACGGGCTCGCCCTCGCCCTGCGGGAACTGGGCAGACTTGAACGGACCCTCTTCCTGCTGGACTGGCTCCAGGACCCCAGCCTGCGCCGCAAAGTCACCGCAGGCCTGAACAAGGGCGAAGCCCGGAACACCCTCGCCCGGGCCGTGTTCTTCAACCGGCTCGGCGAAATCCGCGACCGATCCTTCGAGCAGCAACGCTACCGCGCCAGCGGGCTGAACCTTCTCACCGCAGCCATCGTCCTCTGGAACACGGTCTACCTGGACCGTACAGTTGCCACCCTGACCAGCAACGGCAGTGAAATCAACCCGGACCTCTTGCGGTTCCTCTCACCGCTGGGTTGGGAACACATCAACCTCACCGGCGACTACACCTGGCCCCGCGCCAACCACATCAAACCCGGCAAATACAGGCCACTACGACGCCCCGCAAAACCCTAGCGTCGGATATTTCACTTTTTCACAAGCCACCCCCACTAGCCAGGGTCTTGAACCCGTCACCCCACACACCTGAACAGGCCACCGCGGCGGCCAGGCCACAGCCCGCACACCAGCCGTCCGAGCGACGCGACCACAAGCTTTGTCAACACGTCAAAGCAAAATCGCCTCTGACGAAGGAAAACGTAGTGCCCGAGGTGGGACTCGAACTGCATTCCAGCCCCTGCAAACACTGCGCTCCCCCGGAAACATGCGGAATCCGGTACAGTCCGCCACCAGTCCGACCCGATCTGGAGCCCAGGGTGTGCACATTGTGCACACCCCAAAATTGGCCATTCTGCGCAGCCCGCAACGCCGACCATGAACTTTTCGGCAAGCAATCACATGACCAAACCACGAAACCGCAAGCAGCAGGCCAATCTAGCCAACATGGAAACTTCAGCCCGCTCGCTTCGACGACGTTTCTTCGGTGACGTACTTCGGATACGGGTACTGTCTCAGCGACGTCGCGATGACTCCCCGAAGCCAGTCCACCGGGGGCGACGCAACGTCGCGACGATAGGTGTAAAGGGTGACGCGGCCGGGTTCAAGGGTGAACGGGAGGTCGAACTGCCGGACCAGTCCGTGTGACTCAATGATGTCGGCGAGGGCTTTGGGTACGACGCTGACGTGCTCGGTAACGGCAAGAGTCTGCGCCACCACTGCAAAGCTTGGGAGAGTAACGGTGACTGAGTCACGGACGCCCAGCTCGGCCAGACGATGGACCACATGCTCGTGTCCCAGTGCACTCGAGACGACGACATGCTTTTCAGCTGCGATCTCCTCCAGTGACGGGCTGTTCGAGATGCGCGGATGTGTCGCTGCACAGACGCCTACGTAGGGCATGTCCATGAGGAGCTCTCCCAGTACGTCGCTCTCGTGGAGGGCAGGGATCCCGATCGCGGCATCAATCTCGTTGCGCCTTAGCCTCTCGTGGAGCTGCGAGATGTCCAACGGTATGACGTCAATCCGAACATTCGGCGCGGCTTCAAGGATGGCCGCGACGATGTAGGGGAACAACGCCATAAGACCGAGGTCCGTCATCATGAGGCGGAACCGGTGGGAGGTCGTCGCCGGGTCGAATTCGGAAATGCCCTGCACCGCCGAGTCAATTGTCCGGAGGGATTGGCTCAGCTCCGGGTAGAGGCCGATGGCCGTTGGCGTTGCCTCCAGACCCTTGGGCCCCCGGTGAAAGAGCGGGTCGCTGAAGAGTTTGCGCAGCTTCGACAACGCGTAGCTCACGGACGGTTGGCTGATGGCCAGAATCTCCGCGGCGTCGGTCACGCTGCGCGTCTCATAGACAAGTACGAAGACCCGCAGAAGATTCAGATCGTACTTCCCTGGTTCCTGCATAGAGCAAGGATATGGGATCGACCGTAGCCTGCATAGAATTCATCTATATTCGGATACTTACATTCTATTTGATAAATAACCTTCTGAAACCTAGCCTTGAATCAGTGGTAATTTACACCACAGAACAACCAGGCCAAGGTTCATGGTTGATCCGCTGCCCTCCCCGAGCAGACGATTCCTTTGGCCGCCCTAGCTATTAGAGGTGGCAACAATGACGTACACCGTCGACTCAATGCGAACAGCACCGGAGACCTACGCCTGGAGCCGTTTCGGACAGCCCGAATACACGGACTGGCTCGACGAGAGCCTGTCTTGGAAGGAAACCTGCTACATCGGCGACTGGTCTTTCCTGTGGCAGCACCGCTTCACCGGCCCCGACACGCTCCGGCTGTTTTCGGACATCACCGTCAACAGCTACAAGAAATTCGAAATCGGCCAGTCCAAGCACGCGATCCACACCAACAAAGACGGCAAAGTCATCCACGAAGGTGTGCTGACCCGGTTCGGCGAAGAGGACTTCGTGGTTCACGGCCGCGGTGGGTTCTGGGCCGCATTCAATCTGGAACGCGGCGACTACGACGCCAAGGTGACCCGCGAGGACTGGTTCATCTTCCAGGTGTCAGGGCCCAATGCCATCAAGGTCCTGCACGAACTGACCGATTCCCGGGAACTCATGGAAGCCAAGTACATGTACGCGGTGCCCGTCACCGTTGCCGGGCACGAGATCTTCGCGCTGCGGCAGGGCATGGCCGGCGAGGTCGGATTCGAGCTCCAGGGCCCCAAGCAAATCGCCGAGGACATCTACACCGCGGTGCTGGAGGCCGGTCAGGATCACGGCATCCGTAAGCTGGGCGGCCGGGTAGCCATGATCAACCATCTGGAGGCGTGCTTCCCCACGATCGCCACGGACTACATCCCTGCCATCTTCGACGAAGACATGGCCGACTACCTCGAATACTTCCGTGCCGCCATGCCGGCGTTTGCGCAGCCGGCCTACATCGCCGGCAGCTACAACGGCCAGGAAATCAGCGAATACTACCGCAGCCCCGTCGAGCTGGGGTGGGGCAAAGTCGTGAACACCGACCGGTTCATCCTGTGTGCCGGGCTCGGCGTCGGCGGACAGCAACCCGTGCCAGCCAGGTGCAGGCATACCCTGCCGTGAATAACGCTGCTGTAACGCTGCCCTGCCTAGACTCGGGCTTCATCAAGGGTAGGACGTCGGTTGGAGAACATCGAGGCGGGCCCATCTGGCGACGCGAAGCAGCGCGGCGGACGGCCTGCTTCACGCGACTCATCTGGCAGCCCGCCGTTCTTACGTCTCGAAGGATGGTCATGAACTACATCACTCTGCTCGCTCACATAGCGCGCATCAATCCGGCAATATGGGATGCAATTCACCCGCATGGCCCGTTGATCCGCCAAAGATATGACGCTGTCGCCCTCAACCCCCAGCCGCTCCCTCCGAAGGAGAATGGCGAGCGACTGCAGTTGGAAGCCGGATTTATGGCACGTGAACTCGTCCGACTAGCCGTAGAGGCCGACCTGCGCGGTGATGATCCTATCCGCATGGTGCGTGAAGTGATCGATGACTGGTGCGGCACGCCGTGGCCTCGCAAGTGGCCCTTCCCGTGGCCGGGACCGGGACCGGGACCAACTGATGGTCCCCAGCCTGAACCCTGGCAAATCAACGCCGGTCGGGTCGTCGGCGCCACCGTCTTCGCTTCCTATGCATCCCGGCTCGGGGAAGGACCGCTCAGGGAAGCCTTAGCTGACGGCGCTGAACGATTAGCCCAAGCCGCGGTTGGCGGGTGATCCCCCAATGTTCGCTGCGGTCCTGAGCGGGAAAGGCTTCGGCATGTGAACATCCTTGCTGCAAGGAACTAATCCTCCCAAGTCAGGAGTCAAGCAAACCCGGGGCAGTCCCAGTTCCCCGCTCGTGGACAGCCGACCTCGCGTCCGAGCGGGCACTCACCGCCCGGTTCCAAGCGGTGGCATTGCCCGTGCCCGTCAGGGCGCCGCGGCCGCGGTTCGCGCGCGATGGATCGCTGAGCATTATCGCTTGAGCCGGCGCCTTTGCCGGGGCGTCACCGAGACGCTGTTCTTCGACGGGACGGGGGCATACCACCGAGAATTCAACCTGGGGACTTTTGGCCCTGTTGCGCGGCGGGAGAGGAACGGAAACTTTTCGGTAGTTGGGTCCGACTGCCTACCATTTAGGGGTGACCAAGATGACTTGGAGCAAGGTCAGTAGCTATTCGCTCGGTTTCAACATCGTGGACAAGCAGTTCTATTTCTACTATTCACTCGAAGGCGACTCGTCGGCATACCAAATCTTCGTGAACGCCGCTGAACAGGCCGCTCTGGCGAATATGTTCCGCAATGAGGGTCCCATTTCCTTCAACAGCGAGGGACACTACTTCGTCACTGACCCCGAGAGAATTGGGGAAGGCGAGATCGTCTCCGTGTCGCCGAGCTAGACGGGCCTTCTTTGGTTGCACGTCAAGTCATGCGTGTCTGAAGTCGGCGGAAGATCTGGCGGAAAGCATCGACTTTGTGAATCCATGCCGAACCTCGGCGTGTCAGCCTGGTCCGGGACCAGCAGGGCTTCTGCTGTGGTCGTCGTCTGGAGCTGCGACCGAGGTTGGGGCGGCCTATCGGCTCAATTCCGAGATCGGGCCTGGCGACGACGAATTCGGCTTGGTCGACGCCGTCGTGAGAGCACACGCGGACACCTCGATTACAGTGCCGCCGGCGCCGAGCTCCGTCTTGGGCCGGAGCGGTCTGCGCCGTCCGATGGGCTTTAGCTGAGCGTAGGCTCGGGAAGGCTCACCGTCACGCAGCGTCTCGACGGGAGCGCCCCACCCAGGCCACCGGTTCACTGTCCAGGCGAGCGCCGACGACGGGTGGACGTGGCCGACGGTGGCTGTGGGGCTCATCGAGCCCCACGTCGACCTTTTTGGCGAGGCCTATGTGCCCGGGGAAGGAATCGCTCGTGAAGGTCATCTCAACGAATGGCTCACGACAACGGAGACCTTGGGCTAGAAGGGTCTGACCGGCAGGGGAACAGTGGCGGGGCTGTCCTTTGCGGCTACGCCCTCCACTGCCCCCTATGGAAGGATTGGCTTGGAAAGGCCGCGATTGGCTACGACCCCGGACTGAGCTTTCCCAAAATGAACATAGGGACAGGAAACGGCACCTGACGACCTCCACGGAAAATGTTTTCCCCGGAGCCGCCCGCCCCTTGGCGCGTTGGCCGAGGCCTTCCCTGGGTGTCGTATACCAGCCATTTGCAGGGCCGGTACGGAACACTGGGTGACATCGGGAGGGCAACCGCGCTCACACCACCGCCTCCACGGTGGAGATCGACCACGTGGCGCGTGGCCTTCTAGAACGGCCTTGGGAACACCCGCACCCTGAAGAACGCCCAGACGTCCCCTCTCAAAAGGCTGCGTCCCTGCACGTCGACAGCACAGAGACTAACCGTTTACCCGCGTCTAATCAGGGGTGGTTGAGAAATTTGACGGTCACGCATGGATCGCTCGGCCCGGTTGTGCCGTTGGAAGGTGTCGGGGAAAACTGTTAGTCACAGTCGGCCGCGTGCCGATGCGGCGGTCGTGCTGACGGAGAGCCTTTTCAGGACCGTTCTCAGCCGAGTGAATCAAGGGTGCTCCGGAAGCAGGAACTGTCCCGAAAACCTTCTCACCGGTTCGGGCACGCACTCGTTGCTAAGTCTCCCTGCGCTCGGATTTAGAGGGAATGACAAAGTTTGCCTTGCCAAGTCGATGGCCCACTACATGTCCTATGTGCGTTCCGAGGACACCTACGACAGAGGTAATTAGCGCCAACATGGTATCCGGCGACGGTTTGGGTTCAGCTGTCACGAACACAACTAGGCCGACTGTCAATGCTAAAGCTGCCACGCCAACCAAGGCTGCAGTTAGTTTCCCTGTCCCTTCCGGCTCTTTGGCCATTCCTTGCGCGCCTCTCCCTGACCGCCCCGCTGCTCGACCTGTTGATCGGACCTCACTCCACGAGTTCGGCGCCGTCCTCGAATTCACTCTGGCACAATCTGCCGTCGATAGTATCGACTCAACGACCACCTACGACCGTAAACAGTGGGTCGGGAGCTTCCGTCCGTTCAACAAGACCCTTTATTTTGGAGCTAGGTTTCACGCCGAGTTCACGCGCCACAAGCCGTTCATATGCGTGATAGGTTCGGCGTGCCTCGACAATGTTTCCCTCCGCCAGGTGGACTTCCATCAAGGCCCTTTGGGCGCTCTCGCGCAAGGGATCTATGTCCACGGCGTTTATGGCGACCTCAACGGCTTCAGCAAGGCGATTCAGCCGAATCAGCTGGCAACACAGTGCTTCGAGACCGTGCAACATCCGCTGGCGCAACCTTTCCCGCTCAAAAACAACCCAGTCGTCATACCACCCTGGAAGGAGGTCGAGGGCCTCCATGCTCAATGGGGGTATCTGCAAATCAGATGCAATCGCGGTTCCGGCGATGATCCGCCCGGCCCAGTCTCGCAATGAATGGATATCGAGTCCTGTGTCTTTCTTCAGACCGATTAGTATCTTGTCCACGTCAAGAACCTCGATGCCTGCTCCGCGGAGTCGCCAGAGTGCCGACCTCAAGTTGCCGGACGCACGTTCATCACAAACGTATGGCCACAGCGTTCCAGCCGCGAAGCGGCGGTCTACGCTCCCTTCGTGGAGTGCCACAAAAACCAGGAGCCTCTTGCTACCTTCCGGCACCATGATCCGTCGCTCTGACTGAATTACATAGGGCCCGCCCAACAGGCAAACAGAATTCCCTTCGTGGGTGGACGATTCCCATTTTTTGCTGGTATCAGCCGACATCTTTCCTCCTCGAACGAAAACACGGACGAACGAGAGGCTAGCGGTGACGACGTTACAACACCGTCACCAATTCGTTTCGGTCATGCCAAAGAGGACTCTCCGTCGTTGCTTCCAGATACTTCGTCTACAGCACCATTCCCGTCGCCACTCCTTCTGCCGCACCCGCAGTCACGCCCGTTGTGGTCATACCCGTCGTGGTCATGCCCGTCGTGGTCATGCCCGTCGTGGTCATGCTTGGTGTGTCGATCCCACTCCCCTTGACGATGGTCTTTCGCCCAGTTCTTGTCATAGATGACCAGTATTTCCTCGACCGTCTTGGTCTCTAGTCGAATACAGCGGTCCCTGCCGGCCTCCAGCTTGCACTCCAGGACAGCTCTCGCCCCCGTAAGCTCCGACACCGCTTTGCATCCGTTAGTCCAGCAGTTGAGTGTGGAGCACAGGCAGTCCACGAAATCGCCGATGTCGTCGAACCCGTTCCAAACTCGCCTCACTTCCCGGTCAGCCACCAGTGCCTTTGCGTAGACGGTTTTCAGATCGGTAGTCGCCGGGTCTGCCATGAGTGCGGCGCTGATCCCGTCAATGTCGGCCTTGCGTGCTGCGACGCGAACTTCGAGAGCGGCAGGCTCGCCGACCAGCCGAGTAAAGCAAGCTTGAGCGGCATCCGTCCACTGCTGGTATTTGCTGATCCGCTTGACCAACTCTTCATCCAATTTATCTTGAGTAACACCGCTTACGTCAGTGTCGAACTGGCATTCGTCTTCTCTGCAGCAGCAACCATCCCCCTTCTGGCATGCATCGAGTTCCTCGACGACCTGCAGGAACGCTTTGTCGATGCACCGCACGACCTTTTCCTGTTCGATCTTGCACCGCAGTCGTTCCGTTAGCTGCTTGACTTGATGTCTCAGGTCCTGGACCTTCAGCTGCGAATCGTGTCTTTTCTGCCGGTAGTCCTGCCGCGCTTGTTCGTAATCGGCTTTGGCCTTGACCAACAAGTCTTTGAACTGAGCGTTATATTCAGCCTGTTTCGCAATGCCCCGCATGCGGCACTGTACGTCATCAATCTGTTGTGGATCGCAGGCCGGGTCATCTTTGGGTGCGGATTTGCCGTTGCGCTCGTCCTCGCGCCCTACGTCATTCTCAGTGTCCATCAGCGTTCCTTCCGTGAGCGCGCTGGTAATTCTCACCAGCAGCACCCCCAGCCTTCTATGGCGCTGTCACCGCGTGGTCACGGCTTCTTTTTCACGTCGAGAGGCGGTGAGACGGCCTGGTGACGCAAGGCATCCAGAATGGGCAGCATGGCTGGATACCAGGCCCTCGCTGCCGCCGGATTGAGCATTGTCGCACTACTCAATCGACGGTTTCGCGCGGTCCCGGCGGCCGCACAACTTAACGCCTTCCTGGCCAGCACCAATGAGCTCAAGACGATGAGGAACAATCAGGGCCTGTTGATCCAACAGCCTGCCATCGCTCTCTACTGCTACCGCGTCAGTGTAGATAGTGAAACCAGACCCGGATGGTCCAGCGTGGCAAGCATCGACGGAATACCCCGCATTCCGCTGCGAATGCACTTCCTCATCGCCGCATGGGCGCCGAACGCGTGGGACGAGTTGCGATTTCTGGGGCTCGCGGCACAAACACTGGAATGCGACAGCATCTTGACCGGTCCGCTACTTGACCCCGTCGGGGAGTGGGGAGCCGGCGACGCGGTGCAGATCGTTCCGGACGATCTGGCGCTGGTTTCAATGAGTGAGGCGTTTCAGGCACTGAGCACCGACTTCAGGCTGACGCTGCCATATATTGCGCGGGTCATCTGCATAGAAGGCCGGCTGGAGCCGGGTCGGGAACCGGTGTCCACCGTTGCCACGCGAACTGAGGCGGGCATCTGATGACCGTTGAGACAGCTATCGGCACGGCCAGGATCGTGCATCAACTGGCCCTGGGAGTTGTGTGTCTGGATCAAGTCAGCGGCGCTCCCGTCCGCACTCCGATACGCATAGGCAGGCAGGTGCCGGCTAGTCACCTTCGCAACAGAAACCCGGACCCGAGCTGGCCCTGCAGCGATCTCGAGGACTCCGGGACGGGCCGCTTCAAGCTTCGATACGGATCCTCGGTTCCCGGTCTGCTCGTGGTTCGCGTGGATGATCCGGCCCGAAGGTACGTGCCTCGCAGGTTCTCCGTGCATCTGTGGCCGCCTGCGGCGGTCAGCGCCACCGCACAGGGTCCGTACGTTCCGGTCTCATCCCGTCTGCTGCGGGTGTGGCTCTCGCCAGGGTCGGCGTACGTGTTTCCGCGAGGCACCACTCTGGTCCGCGGCCGGGTAGCCGAGAGGGGCATCCCGGTCCGTTGGGCCCGAATCACCGCCATCGGGCCCAACGGCAGGGTCGCCGGGCGGGCCCACGCGGATGACCGTGGCGAGTTCCTGCTAGTCGTAACCGATCCGGACCAGAATCCGCTTCAGGACACCGTGGACCTGGACCTGGTGGCTTCTGCCCCGGGCGAGCTGAATCTCGTGGATACCCGGGACCGCTGCGCTGACCTGGCCATTGAGACAGTCATACGGTCATCGGTGCCGCCGACTTCGCAAGACCTGGACAATGCTATTCTCCGCGGCGTCAGCCCGCCGCCGCGCTACGTGTCCTCGCTTGTACCCCTGCGACTCAAGAAAGTCCCTATCGGCGCCGAACTCACCCTTCGCAACGACGTTCCCTTCAAACCTCAAGTGTGACCTAGGAGGTCCACATGCCTGAATACCTGACCCCTGGTGTCTACCTCGAGGAAACCAGTTTTCGGTCCAAGTCAATCGAGGGCGTCTCCACCTCCACTTTCGGGATGGCCGGGCTCACTAAATACGGACCGGTCCCCTATGTTGTCGGCCGGGTAGGTGCGGATTCGGTTATTATGACGCCGAAACCCACGCTTGTATCAAGTTTCACCGAATTCGAGCGGGCCTTCGGCGGCCTCGACACCGTTGGGCCCGACGAGAAGGTAAACTATCTCGCCTACGCCGCCCGGGCGTTCTTCGGAAATGGCGGGCGGCGACTGTATGTGGCCAGAGTTTTTAATTTCAGCGGTGCTGTTGACCTGAACGTGCACTTTGCCAGTCTGCCAGTGCCGGTTGCAGGACCGCCTGTGGCAACCTGGCGGGCACGCTGGCCAGGCGAAGCTGGCAGGAAGTTCAGCGTGGAAGTCAGCCTGCAGCGCAGCAAGAACATCCTGGTCCAACAACCCGGGCCGGTCCCGGGCGTGATCATCGGAAAACTGCAGGGAGTCACACCCGAGGCACTTGTCGAAACTTTCGCTAAGCCCGAGGATATTCCGACTAAACCTGATCCGGCGACACGAAAGCCTCGCCTTCCAGTGCCTGCCGCGGTCAAGATCGTCCGTAGGGACGCGGCCGGAGCCCTCGGCTTCTACGACCCGGCTACCAACTCGGTAACCCCCGCCCCGTCAGACGGAAGCGCAGCCAGTCACCTGACAGTCACCGTCACCGTGACCTGGGGAAGCCGGGTGGACGTTTACCCGGGGCTCGAAGTGGGCGCAGACCACCCGCGCTCAATCTCCAAGGTTCTGCAGGCGTTCGACCCTGTCGATGAATTCAGCCTCGTCTGGTTGGACACATCCAACCCCCCACCGGCCGGATCCGACCTGCTGACGGCGCTCCTGTCGCTGGGTGGTAAGACATTTCTGAGCGGAGGAAATGAAGGCGCTAGCCTCGACGCCGCAACCATCGCTGGCGAAGTGGCAGACCCCGACGATGTGACAAAGTCAGCCTCCGGCCTCGAGGCGCTCGCTGAGATCGATGACATAGCCATCGTCTCGTCCCCGAACGCTGTCAGTCTGGACGCGGCACAACATAAGACTGCAACTGACAACCTGATCCAACACTGCGAGGCCCGCGGCGCTTACAGGATCGGAATCATTGATCCCCCAGCCGACCTATCCATTTCGGACGTCCGCAGCTTCCGCTCCCAGTTCGACAGTACATACGCGGCGCTCTACTACCCTTGGGTGAAAATCGTCGATCCCACGGCCAAAGTTGACCCCACAGCGGGTACGACTCTGCTCGACCTGCCGCCGTCCGGCTTCACCGCAGGCATTTACGCCCGCAATGACATCCAACGCGGCGTTCACAAGGCACCGGCCAACGAGGTAGTTCTCGGGATGACACGCTTTGTCCAGAACGTCACCTATGACCGGCAATCGGTTCTGAATCCGGAGGGAATCAACGCCCTGCGGTTCTTCGAGGGCCGGGCCAACCGAGTGTGGGGCGCCCGGACTGTCAGCTCGGACCCGGAATGGAAGTACGTCAACGTGCGCCGGCTGTTCATCTATCTGGAGCACTCCATCGATAAGTCCACCCAGTGGGCAGTGTTCGAGCCCAACAACGAGCGGCTCTGGGCGTCGATCCGCCAGTCCATCGAGGACTTCCTCCTCACGGCCTGGCGAACCGGGGCGCTGATGGGCACCAAACCGGAAGAAGCGTTCTTTGTGCGCTGTGACCGGACCACTATGACGCAGAATGATTTGGACAACGGCCGACTCATCTGCCTTATCGGAGTGGCCCCAACCTATCCGGCGGAATTCGTGATCTTCCGCATCGGTCAGTGGACCGCTGACGCGCAGCAAGGCTGAGGTGTAGTGAATCATGGCAACCCGAGACAACCCTTACGGCGCCTTCAACTTCATGGTCAAGCTTGGTGATGCTGGCGGCGAGGAACTCATCGCCGGCGGCTTCTCCGACGTCAGCGGCCTGGGCAATGAAATTAAGTTCTCCGAGTACCGCAATGGCAATGACCGCGACAACCACGTCCGCAAAGTGCCCAACATCAACAGCACCGACGACGTGACGCTCAAGCGGGGAGTCATCGGCGATCTACGCCTGTTCATCTGGCTACAGAACACCAGCCGCGGCGATATTCAACCTCGCACCGTGACCATCACGCTATTGGATGAGCGGCGGAGCGCCGTCTGTAGCTGGATTCTGCGACAGGCCCAGCCGAAGAAATGGGTTGGCCCCACCCTGACAGGCAAGGGAGGCGGTGAAGTAGCAATGGAGGAACTGCACCTGGTCGCCGAAAGCATTGACTACCAGTCCACGTGACCGCCGGCCTGCAGCTGGGTCGCCCTGGCATCTACCGCCACGCCATGCGTCCGGACGAACCCGCCGCCTTAGATGCGGTGCGGCTGGATGAAACAGGTTTTGTGGGTGTTGCCCTCCGAGGGCCGGTCCACACTCCGGTCCTGGTCACTAGCTGGTCGGGCTATGTGCGCAGCTTTGGCGGCTTTGAACGTCCGAGGGGCGCTCCTAACCGTCTTCTGCCGTACGCGGTACAGGCTTTTTTCGCCCAAGGCGGGGAACGCGCCTGGATCCTGCGCGTGGCTCCGCCCAATGCGCCGCACTCCAGCGCTGACGATGCCACCGCGCAGTTCCGCGTTGGTTCCGTAGACGACGGCGGCCCAGCCCTTGCCGCAGCCAACGAGGGAACTTGGGGCAATGGGTTGCAAATTCGGCTCGGCTATGAGGTGCTGCAATCCTTCGTTAGCACTCTGGACGACGACGGCGGCATCCGGCTACCCGCCGGGGCTGCCTTGGCGCCTTGGACGCTCGTGCGCCTACGCCCGCTGGCCCCCACCGCACCGCCGCTGCTGAACTGGGTGACGGGTGAACGCCGCACCGACCCGCGCATGTCCGGGCGTTCCGCCGTCTTCGAATCGCCGCCGAATGAACCGGCCGCCAAGTCTTTCGGGGTGGACGTTGTTACGGCGGTAATCGAAGTCAGTGAGGCGGGAGCGGCACCCGGCTCCGCCGAACGACTGACCGGGCTGGGGCTGCGACCTGGCCATCCGCGATTTTTACCAAAGGTGCTGGACATTGAGTCAACGCTCTTGCGCTCCGCTGGTGACTGGACCCAGCAATCGCTGACACCGGAACCGCTGCTCGCGGACGCCCGCATCAAGCGCGTACAGGACGGAGCCGATCGCAGCCCGGAAATCGGCTACAACAGCTTCTTCGACGATGGTCCGGCAGACCAGGACCCCTTGGATGAAGAACACCACCGCGGTGTGGACGCCATGGGCAGGGAATCCCGGATCGGGCTGCTCTGCGTGCCGGACCTGACTTGGCGTTCCTTCCACAGCCCGTCCGAACCCGAACCATTGCCAGCCCCGGAATCGCAGGACCGTAGTAACTGCTGTGATTCCTGCAGCAGTTTCCTGCCTGAGGCTGTGGAACCGATCTACGCGCCCAGTGGGGATGCTGCCCCGGGGCTGGACGCCCGGAGTCCCGCGGATCTCGCGGAAATACTGGCGCGCCAGCGGAGGCTGGTGGAAGTAGCCGAGCTGCGGCACCGGTTCGTGGCACTGTTGGATGTGCCGGAAGGCATGTCACGTCGCCAGATCCTGGACTGGCGGGCTTGTTTCCAGACCAGTTACGCGGCAGCCTATTACCCGTGGCTGGGGGTTCCGCGTGCCGACGGCACGCGGACCTCACTTGTCCAGGTGCCGCCGTCATCATTCGCCGCAGGCATCACGGCGGACCGCGAGCGCAGGCTCGGCCTGTCCTGGGGTCCGGCGAATGCCGTCGCTGCCGGAGCGGTGCTGGCGGCCGAGACCGTCACAGATGCCACGCATGACGAACTGCATCTGCGGGGCATCAACGTCTACCGGCAGGAACGGGACGGCTTCCGGCTCTCCGCGGCCCGCACTCTGTCCACCGAACCTGAATACATCCAGCTGAGCGTCCGTCGCCTGATGACCATGCTGGCTCTGACGCTGGAAAGCCAATCTCAGTGGCTGGTGTTCGAACCCAACACTGCGCAGCTGCGCGACTCGCTGCAGCGGATGGTGACCGAATTCCTCCGCGTCCAGCACCGCCTGGGTGCGTTCGCGGGCAAAACGGAGGCGGAGTCCTTCTTCGTCCGGTGCGACGACGGCCTGAACGCACCGCAGTCTCTGGGACTGGGCCGGTTGGTCGCCGAAATAGGAGTGGCCCCCGCCTCGCCGTTGGAGTATCTGGTGTTGCGTATTTCCCAAGACGTCGACGGCGCCCTGCAGGCCTCGGAAACAGGACAGGAAAGCCTCCGTGGATGACGAATTGCTTCAAACATTCAGGTTCCGGGTCACTCTGACACCGAGCGTCCCCGGTCCGCGCGGGGAGCCGATCTGCGTGGACGGGGCCTTCTCCGAATGCAGCGGCCTACAGCTTGAGGCCGACGTGCGGGAGTACCTGGAAGGCGGCCGCAACGACGGCGTCGTCCGCCGGGTGGGGCGCGTCAAGCTCACCCCGGTGGTCCTGAAGCGAGGCATGTTCATCAGCGGCCGCGGCGAAGTGGATGCGCAGCTGTGGAACTGGCTGACCTCGATGGTCAGCGGGGCACTGCCGGTCGCCCGGTACGACGGCGAAATCCGCGTCGATGACGCCTCCGGGGGCCGTCCGCTGGCTCGTTGGATCTTCTCCCGAGGCCTACCGATGAAGGTCTCAGGGCCAACACTGAACGCGAAGACCGGAGAGATCGCCGTAGAGGAAGTCACTATTGCCCATGAGGGCCTGCGGCTGGGAAAGGAGCTGACACAGTGAGCGAAACCCTGGAGAAAGCGAAGCTGGTCCGGCTCGTGAAAACCCCCGGCAAGGGAGCAAAAGCGCGGGCCACCGTTGCCCCAGCCGAGAACGGCACCTTCGACGTCCAGTTCAATCCGACATCCCTGAAAATTTCGCGGCAAAACAATGTGGACAAGGGCGGCTCTACCACCCGTACGCAAGCGCGGCAAAACCCCTCAGCGCAGTCAGCGACCCTGAGTTTCGATCTGGAGTACGACACAGCGGAAGGCGACGCCTCCGGACAACCTGCCGATGTCCGGGACCAGACCGCGAAGGTGCGCCAATTCGTTGAACCTGATAAGGACCACGCGGCGGACGCGCCCCCGCCCGTCCGGTTCGTCTGGGGCACCTTCCACTTCAGCGGCATCGTAACCCAGCTCACCGAGGACCTTGACTACTTCTCGCCCGCGGGACGGCCGCTGCGCGCCAAACTCGCGATCACCATCACCGAACAGGATCCGGCCTGGGAAGCCAACGCCACGGGGCCGGGGGCGCAGGACGCCAAGGCTGCAATCAGACCGGGCGAAGCCGGAGTCCGGACAGGGCTGGGGGCCGCACCTGCCCCCCGACCGGACAGCACCGCCACAGCCCAAGGCGGAGAAAGCGTGCAGCAGCTACTCGCCCGGGTGGGCGCGGATCCGGCTACGTGGCGGGCTGCCATGGCCGGTCTGAACGGCCCTCTCGCGTTGACCGCCGGCACGCAGGTCCAGCTCAGCGCAGGCCTGAGCGCGGAAGCCGGAATGGGCATGTCCGCAGGCTTTGCCGCCGGAAGCCAACTTGGAACTGCCGCGTTGCTCGGCACTGTCCTGGGCATCACTTCTGGCGCCGGTCTCGAAACCGGGACCGATGCCAGTGGCGGCGTCAGGATCAACGCTGGTGCGGCGATCAATGCCGGGGCGGGCGTCACTGCAGAAATGGCGGCGGGATTCGCGCTGGCGGCCGGCGGCGGCGTTTGTGCATCGGTGAACACGATGCTGTCTGCCCGCGCCGAGCTGCAGATCGGAACGGCCCGGGCGGCCTTCGACGTTCCGGCAACCCGAACCACAGCCCTGGCCGGGTCATCCGCCGGCGCTTCCCGGATGGCGCACAATTCGGTGAACGCTGCGGCGCCGTTGGACCCACGGACGCAGAGTTTCGGCATGGCCATTCCTCTAAGACCACGCCCCGGAATCCTCGCTTCTGGGGGAGCCCCAAATACGCCTACGTAATCTTCGCCTGGCACGTCAGACCGGAACGTCCTTCCAGCGGACGTTTGGTGGCTGCGATCGACGCCGTGTGTTCGACGCCGTTACTGGCAATGGAATCACCAGCGACGGCAGCGTGACGCAGCCCAGCCAACATAGAAGGGTCACAAGCGAACAAACAAATTGCGAACAGACAACTGATCGAAAGCGGGAGGTGGGTCACCAATGGGCGTACATGTGGGCGAAATCCACACGGACGTGGCGCCTGCCGCGAGCGCAGCGGGCAGCGCTTCGCAAGCCAGGCTACCCGAACCGCTGGGCGCCGCCCAGGAGCGCTGGGGCGAATTCTGCCGCACAGCGGAAGACCTCGTCCGGCGGACTGCCTGCGAGGGCTTCGATGACTGACCCGCTCCTGGCCGCCGTCTCCCCCGTCTTCACAGTCAATGGCGAACTCATTCCGAGCCTGGCCCGTGACTGTGTCCGTCTGGAGGTGGCGGAGGGCTCTGAGGGCCTGCGCACCCTGCAGGCGACCTTCGTCGCCGTCGGGCCCGGTGCCTCCGGGCCGCCGGCCAGGATGCTCTACCTGGACGGCAGCGCCTTGGACTTCGGCAAGTCAGTCGACGTCGCCCTCGGCCCCCCAGGAACCCAACGCACCGTCTTCGAGGGGACCATCTCCGGAATTGAGGCGGTCTTTCTGGACAGTGAACCCCCGCGCGTCGTGGTGTACGCGGAAGATGCGCTGATGAGGCTGCGAATGACCCGCCGCATGCGCACATACCAGAACGTCACGGACGCGGACCTTGCTCATCGGATCGCCGCCGAGCACGGCCTGCAGACGGACATCGCCGCTGATGGCCCCCGGTACGACGTCGTCCAGCAGGTCAACCAAAGCGACCTTGCCTTTCTGCGCGAACGCGCTCGGCTGCTGCAGGCCGAAGTCTGGTGCACCGGAAGGAAACTGCATTTCACCTCCCGGCCGCAGCGCCGCGGCACTGCGCTGACGCTGGTGCAAGGCAACCAGCTGCTCTCGGTGAAGCTGCGCGCCGACCTCGCCCACCAGCGCAGCGAAGTCGTAGTCACGGGCTATGACGCCTCCACCAGATCCGTTATTGAAGAACATGCCGGCGTCGACATCGTCGAAGGCGAAGCCATGAGCGGACTCAGCGGCCCGCGGGTCCTCGAAAAAGCGCTCGGAGCCAGCGTCTCCCTCCGGGTTCGCGAAGCTGCCCTCACCTCGTCGGAAGCCAAGGCGTGGGCGGACGCGGAAATGCTGCGCCGAGGGCGCGGCTTTGTCACCGCCGTTGGCACCACACGCGGCACGCCGGACATGGTGGTGGGCAGCAACCTGGCTCTTCAGTCCGTGGGCTCTCCCTTCGCCGGCCCCGGCTACTACGTGACCCGTGTGCGTCACGTCTTCGAGCACGAACACGGACTCCGGACCGGGTTCGAGGCCGAGCGCTCAACCATAAACGAAGCCTTCCAATGACTCTGACCCATCCCATGGACGGAGGGACCCCCGGCTACTTCGGGGTGTATCCGGCGTTGGTCACCGACATCGTGGACACCGAAAAGCTCGGGCGAATTGAAATCCGGTTTCCCACGCTGGGAACCACCGGGGACCGGGACGTGCGCGCGTGGGCCACGCTCTGCACACCTTACGCGGACAAAGACCAGGGCCTGGCCATCCTGCCCGAAGTCGGCAGCGAAGTGGTGGCCGCCTTCGAAGCGGGCAATTGGCGCCGCCCCTATATTGTCGGCTGCGCCTGGAACGGCCAGGCCGCGCTGCCGCATGCCCCGGAATCCGCCAACAACATCCGCATGCTGCGATCCCGGGGGGACAGCAGGCTTGAGTTCGACGATACTGCCGGCGCCCTGAAGCTGAGCATCACCATGAGCGCCGGCCACAGAGTGGTCCTCAACGATGCCACCAAGGAGATCACCATCCAGCACCAGAACGGGTGCTCCGTCCGCATAACTGCAGCTGGCGCCATTGAAATCCAGGCCAACTCCCAGGTCAGCGTCACCGCGCCGACGATGAACGTCCACTCCGCCGTCGCGACCTTCGACGGCGTCGTCAAGTGCACCACCCTGCAGGCTAGCGTGCTGGTCAGCTCGCCTGCGTACACTCCCGGTGTCGGGAATCTCTGGTGACCGCCATGGACACTGGATTCCAGTTGCGGGCCCCGTGGTACGTTCGCGAACGCGATCACCTCTCCCTCCAGAACGCGAAAGCGCGCCGCCCCAGCATCCAGATGTACGACGATTCGACCTTCGTGGAGCGACTGCTGAAGGACCCGCGGGACTCGCTGAAGACCGGCGCAGACGACCAATGGAGCTACCCCGTTCCGGTGGCCCTGTCCTCCGGCGTCAAAGGGCGCGAACGGTTCGCCACCAGCACGCTGCTCACCACGGGCTTGCGCAAGCTATACCAGCCCGGCCACGATCGTTTCTATGCCCTGGTGGTGGAGGTCTTCTGCGACCAGTCGGGCCTGCCCCGCGCCGGCTCCCACGAGGACCTCGAGGTCCGCTTCGTCATGCGGCGCCGGTTCACTTCAGTCACTGGCAACAAACGGCCCGTCCGGCAGTTAGCCCGAAACGTGCTGGTGGACCTGGCCAAGACGCAGCACCGCACGGTGGTCACGAAAGGTCTGCCCCGGGACTTGCCGGACGTCTTTTGGGCGGACGACGCTGCCCGCCTCCGGTTCGAGGAGGACAATGCCAAACTGCTGAACGAAGTCCGCTTTCACGCCGATAACCAAGCGTGGATCACCGGCCCGGGCGGAAGCGGCTGGCGCACCGTTGGCCCGTTGGGCAAGGACGAAAAGGAAGAGGACTTCCCAATGTGGCGCCTTCCTCCCGCCGAGGTGGGCGACTGCGAAGCGGCCCACACGCGCTCCCTGTGGTTCGGCGTTATCCCCACGTTCTCGCCCACGCATTGGGTCGACTCGACCAAGAAGACTTTGCCCAAGCTGGACGAGCACGCGGTCTACGAACTCCTCTGTTTTGTGCGGCAGAAACAGGACGCCGCCCGGAAGTGCCCGACGGAAGCATCCTGGGGTGAGGCCACTGAACCCTTCCGACTTGCTGCCCCATACGATCCCGACGGCACCAAGAACCACACGACGTCGGTCACACTGCCCGACTTCCGACGGCTCGCCGCCCGCGCGGGTTCGCCACAAGGGCAAGGCGGGATGCGGGTCACGACGCCCCCCGGTTCCGCACTCCCACCTCCTTCTCTGAAGGATGTTACCGACGGCAAAAGGCAGGATGTCGGACCCGGCGGCAGCGTCTGCACCTTCGCCATCGAACTTTTCTTCATCGTTGCGTTCTTCCTGTTCATGCTCTTTTTGCCGATCGTCGTTTTCATCTTCCAGCTTTGGTGGATGCTCGCCCTGCGGTTCTGCTTCCCGCCGTCCGCGTCGTTCGGAATCCTGACTGACTTCTTCCTCGCCGGAAACAGCCTGCCGGACCTTGCCAAGCCGGCCAACAAGGCGACCAAAGACAGAGTCAACAAGCTGCTGGGTTCGCCCGAGGGGGTCGACCTGCTGATCAAGGATCCGAAATTTGCCGCCAAGCCAGAACTGTTCGAAGAGCTAATAGCCGGCATGGATCCGGCCAAGAACACTGTCACTCCTGCCCCGCCCGTTTCAGAGGAAAAGCCGGACGATCCAATGTGCGGGCAGTCATGATCGCACGAGTTGGCATGCACAAAGTTGAGGGAGTCCAGGCGGCTCCGCCCCGACCCGGGCTGCACAGCGAATCTGAGTCTGCCGCTGCTGACGGCCCAGTTTCAGAGCCCTACCAGACCCTTGTTTGGCGCTCCCCCAATTTGGGCCTGTCGACGGAACTTCCAGTGAGCCGACCGGAGGACCGCCAGGAAAAGGATGCTGAACGCATGGCCAGTCGCGTCGAACACTACGCTCGCCTTGGATCGGGCAATCCGGCGGGAATGCCTAGCGATCTGCGACCGCCGGCGGCCGGTCTACGTCGGACGGCTGCAAACTCGGTCGGATCAATCGTTCCATCGAACTCCGGACAGCCCTTGGAAGAACATACGAGAGCTGCGCTTGAACCACTATTTGGTGCGGCCTTCAGCGAAGTCCGGATCCACACTGACGCCGCCGCCGCTCAAGCATCGGATCGACTCGCCGCCAAAGCCTTCACTGTGGGTCCCCACATAAGCTTCGGTGCAGGGCAGTACCAACCCCGAACAAACCGGGGTCAGCAGCTCATCGCGCACGAACTAACCCATGTTGTCCAGGCGCGTGATCCTGCGGCGAACTCCAGGGTCCAACGCGACGTCATTGAGACCAACCCTGTCCTCATCAAGGCCGGCGACACCACTGCGCAAGGCGAACGAAGGCAAAACATTTCCAATGGCGCTATTGCTACCCTACCCATCTGGGCCAGCAACTACGCGAACCTCTGGCTCACGGCAGGGACCACGGCGCTCGCAGGCGTGCCGGAGCCTGATGACGCGGCGGCGAGGCAGAACTGGTGGATCGCGCTGGCGGGAAATCTCACCTGGGCCGCCACCTCGCTACTCGCTCCAGAGGCGACAGTCGCCATCCGGGTGATGTCTTTCGGCGGGGCAGCCGCCGGCAGTGGTGTCCTTGCGTCCGGGACAGCACCCTCTGGCAAGGGCTTGGTCGGCCTTCAGCTTGCCCGAGCACGCGATGCGATGGTGAGGGCAGCCGGCCCGCTCGTCATAGAGGTCGCCGTGGACTGCGGCTTCGGCCTAGTCGAGGACATCGAAAAGCAAAAGCAGCGTCTGTGGAACCGCATGCTCCCAGGGGTACCGTACGAACAGAGCGAGGCCATCACCGCCAGTATGCAGGCCGGGATCGCTGCAGGCCTGCACCAGTTCCTTGAACAGTGGAAGGCGTGGGAGAGCGGGGACGAGGGAGCAACGCCGGAAAAGCTCGGTGCTGCATTGAAGAAGCGGAGCTGGTTTGAGGATCTCGTCGCTCAACCCGGCGACACGTTTATCCTCATGGAGCAACTCCGCCAACAGTGGAAGGCTGATCATCCCTTCAAGCCAATCCTCACATTTTGATCAAGGGCAAGCATGGTGTTGCTGCGAAGCTGGCACCGCCGCGCTGATGACGCCGCCGCAATACCACTTACGCAGCGCGAGGGGGTTCTTGGAAACCAGGGCCGGCGCCAATACCAATTTCTCCGCGAAACGCCGCCGTGACGCCGCCCGTCACACCATAGACTTATGGCGGACGTGTCCTCAACAGCTCAATCCAATGACATCGCGGACCAGTGGACCGGCGTCGGACTGCGCTTCCCCTTGCGGCCCGGCTCCGAAACCCTCAGCATCGAACGCATCGGCGGCATGGAACTGATCCGACAGTCCATCACCACCATCCTGGACACCCAACCTGGAGAGCGCATAATGCTCCCGTCCTTCGGCTGCGGGCTGCTGCGGTACCTGATGGAGCCGAACACTCTGGGCACGCGCACGTCCATGGAGCAGGACATAGTCCAGGCGCTGTCCCAGTGGGAACCCAGGATCCGCCTGACGAACGTTGCGGTGACGCCCGGAGAGGATCCTTCATTGCTATGGATAGATATCTCCTACGTGCGGCTGGCGGACCTGCGGCCGGACAACCTCGTGTATCCGTTCTATCTGAAGTAGCGACCCAATGGCACTGATCAGCCCGATCCTGGACAACCGATCCTACGAGCAACTGCGCGACGAGCTGATCCGCCGCATTCCCGTCTACGCGCCGGAGTGGACCAACCACAATGAGAGCGATCCGGGCATCGCGCTCGTGGAGCTGTTTGCCTATCTAGGCGAATCGCTGCTCTACCAGTTCAACCAGCTCCCGGATGCCGCGCGGATTGAATTCCTGCGGCTGCTGGGTGTTCGGCCCCGTCCGCCTCAGCCAGCGATAACGCTGCTGGCAGCCACCACCGAGCGGGCAGAGGGCGTGCAGGTCCTCAAAGGCGTGGAGGCCGCCGCGGGCTCCACGCCGTTCCAGACCACAGACGAGGTGTATGTGTGGCCGCTGGAAGTGCTCGCAGCGGGCAAATCGCCTGAGACACCGGCGACGCCGGCGGCTCAGGAGAGCAGCGAGGACGCGCTCGTCCGGGCCAAGGTCAAGACGGAAACCGCCCAGTTCTACCGCACCACGCTGGTCTCGCAGGACCCGCTGGCCGATGGCGCCGTCACGGTGGATGTTAGCGCCCAAGCGGACGGAGCTTTGTGGATTGCGCTTCTCCGGAAGGACACCACTGAGGTGGAAAAACTGGCCAAACGCACGCTCTTCGTGGGGATCGCCTTTGACGAGAAGTTGCCGGAGCCACTGCGCCTCGAGTCGCTGGACGCTGCCGGCGCAGCGGCCTTCCGCTCGGCTGGTCTGACTTCCAGCCCTCCGCCCATGCAGTGGCGGCTGTGGAACGGGCCCCAATCCGAAGCCGCCGCCCCGCAAACAAACAAGCCGCCGGCGTTCCATGACCTGACTGTCCTGGGGGATACCACAAAGGGCTTGGTCACCACTGGCGTGGTCAAGCTGGAGCTGCCCCCCAGGCTTCCGGACCTGACCGGAGCCGCCAGCGGGGGCACGGACAGCCCGCCTCCTCTGGATGATGAGAAGCTGGCCAGGCACGTGATCGCGTGGATCCAGGTCAGCCGCCCGGCACCTCAAACGCCAAACGCCCAAACCGTCAGGAACGATTCCATCGGCAAGGTCCGGTGGGTCGGCGTGAACGCCGTTCAGGCGATCCAGTCCCGAACGGCTGCCGCTGAGCTCTTAGGCAACGGCACCGGCGACGGCGATCAGCGCTACCCGCTGAACCACCACCCCGTAGTCGCTGGCAGCGTCCGGCTGGAAGTGGAGGATGTAGGGGGTTGGAAGCCGTGGCTGGAGGTGCAGAATTTCTCCGACACCCGCCCCACGGATCGGCACTTCATGGTCGACTACGAACACGGGTCCGTGTCTTTCGGCCGCGCTCTCGTGCCGCAGATCGGCGAGCGAATCCGTGTCCTGTCCTACCAATTCGGCGGTGGTGCCGCCGGTAACGTAGGCGGCAGAGCTGTCACTGCCCTCCCCGGTACAGCCGGCGTCAAGGTCACCAATCCACTGCCTGCGGTAGGCGGAAAGGACGGCGTCGGGCTGGCCGAGGCGATGGATGCCATCCCTGCCGAAGTTCACCGCCACGACAGGGCTGTGATCGCGGAGGACTTCCGGGAATTGGCCCTGATGGTGTCCGATGTGCAGCGCGCCGAGACGCTGCCACTCTTGCATCCGGACAATCCCACGGTGCCGGCTGCCGGCGTCGTGAGCGTGATGGTCTTTCCAGAGGCTGATTTGCAGAACCCCGGCGCGCCGCAGCCTGACCTGGGCCTTCTGCGCCGAGTGGCAGCCTATCTGGACGCCCGCCGGCTGGTCACCACGGAGCTGTACATTATTCCCCCCGAGTACGTGAAAATCGGCGTGTCCGTCGGTGTGCAAGTTCGCGACGGCTACCAGGTGGATGCGGTGCGGCGCTGGGTGGAACAGATCCTGCGCCAATATCTGGCACCCCTTCCCCCCTTCGGTCCGGAGGGCGGCGGCTGGCCGCTGGGCCGCACCATCCGCCGTGCGGAGCTCGAGGCGGTGGCTGTCCAAGTGGAAGGGGTCGAGTATCTTGAGGATCTGCTTCTGGCTCCGGTCCCCCAAGTCGGAACAAGCCAAGCCGGGCAGGGCCATCCCGTCCGGGAATCCCAGCAGCGCATCGATCTGATGCCCTGGCAGGTGCCGGAGCTCGCCGAGATCACCGTATTATCCGGACCGCCGCTGCCGCTGGGCACCGACTACGCACCCGCCCCGGCGAAGAAAATTCCAGTCCCCCTTCCTCCGGAGGTCTGCTGATGTATGCGGACCGGACCCTGACCCTGCTGGTACAGCCTGACCAGTGGGCCCGCTGCGCACACGAACACACAGCATTGCTGCCCGGCGGCGGTGTGGTGCTGGACTGGACCGAACCAGCAACCATGCCCGAGGACGACTGTGCGGCCCAGCAGTTTAGTGTCGCCCTGCCGGTTCCGTGCCTCGCCGGCCTCGCCTTTGACCGGTGGTGCCGTGCTTACCGCTCCCGTCCCGAGGCCGGACGGGTGGACGTCTTCGATCAGGACGGCACGCAGTCCCCTACCACGGGCCACGGTACGCTGGGCCGTCCCGGCGCTCTGGCCGTGGACAGGTCCCAGCGGCTGTATGTTGTCGAAGCCTCCGGCCACGCGGTGCTGGTGGTCGATCTGTGGGCCCAGCGGCTGCTGCGCCGGGTTCCGTTCGGCCGCACCCGGCCGGTCGATGTCGCCGCTGATTGCGGGCGGGCAGCGGTACTGCTGCGCCGCCCGGACCAAATCGTATTTCTGGACGGCCGCCGCGGACCCCGGCCGGGCCCCGTCTTGGTGGATCCGTGTTGTTTTCCGGGGCTTGCGCCCACCCGCATCACCGCCCACTTCACCGGCGGCCTCCTGGTGCTCTGGCGCGGCGGCGGACACAGCGCTGTCGCCTCCCCTGACGGTACCGTGCAGCTTGAGGTCGAGGGCGCCACCGACATCGAGGCAACTTCGAACGGTCTGCTTGTGGTCGCCCGGGCGCCCGGGCAGCCGTTCCTACGCTTCCAGCACGATGATGAGTGCGGCTGGACAGAGTTGGAGCCGGCAGAGGCTCCGGACTTCGACGGCGGGGCCCTTACGATATCCCCCGCAGGGCGGATCGTTTTCACGACAGCCTGTGGCTTCTCTTCCACCGCCGGCTCCGCGGCCCGGCATGCGCCGTCCGGATCCGTGGTCACGTACCGGCTCGACAGTGGCCATTACCATACCCGGTGGGGCCGAGTCTTTCTGGAGGCCTGCCTGCCAGCGGGCACCGGCGCCACCCTGAAGTTCCTGACAAGCGAGGGCGAGGACGTGCTGGACCCGGTAGAGGCTACCGCGCCTTCCCGCGGCTCGCGGCCCGTACCGCATCCTGAGCAGACACCCCCGCTGCCTTCCCGCGAACTCCTTGACGGACTAACCCGTGAAGGCACTGTTTTCCGTCGCCCCAATGGACCGGAACAATCATGGCCGAATGCCCCGGAGGGCGGCTTTGCCACCTACGAATCCCAGGTCACCGCCGCTCCGGGCCGCTATCTTTGGCTCAAACTGTGCCTCACCGGAACAGCCAACGCCAGCCCCCGCGTTCGTGCCATACGCATTGAATGCCCCGGCCACCGGTTGCTTAACAGCCTGCCGCGCGCGTGGTCCCGCGACGACGCGGACGCCGACTTCCTGCACCGTTTCCTGGCCCCGTTGGAAGGCACTCTCCATGAGCTGGAATGGCGCGCAGCCGAACGTGCCATCCTGCTGGATCCGCGCACCGCCCCGCAGGAGGCGCTGCCCTGGCTGGCCAGCTTCGCCGGGCTGGTGCTGGACCAGCGCTGGCCGGAATCCGCTCGGCGCACGTTGGTTGCGGAAGCCTACCGGCTTTTCACAAGGCGGGGCACTCGGGGCGCACTGATCCGGATGCTGGAACTGTACCTTGGCCGGGCGCCGGTGATCATCGAAGCCTGGCAGCTTAGGGGCCTCGGCGGCATGGTGCTCGGTGCCGGGCCAGGCGGCGCAGCGGCCCCCGCCGTCGGCGGGAATGCCCGTGCTACCGGTGTGCTGGGCCGCTTCGCGATCGGCGGAGTTGCCCTGCCGGTCAAATCCCCTGCCGGAACCTCCGCGGCTGAGCCAGCAGGCACCGGCCCGGCACTTGGGCAGGATTCCTTCCAGCGCTCCGCGCACCGTTTCACGCTACTAGTCCCGGGTAGGCTCACCGAAGAGCAGCGCGCCGTAGTCCGCAGCATCCTGGACGTGCACCGCCCTGCACACACTGTCTACGAGGTCTGCGAGCTCGGGACCGGGATGCGGGTGGGTCAGCGGCTGCATTTGAACCTGACGTCTTTCGTGGGGCCGGACACCGGCTGGGCCCCGGCCGTATTGGGCCAGTTTAGAGTCGGTGGCGACGGCATCGTCGGTACTCCGGCGGCTGGTTCCCGGGTCGGCGACGCGTCCGTGGGGCAGGTGAGAGTCGGATGACAGACCTATTCATCGGCACCCTGAGCGCCACCGCTTTGCCGCCGACGGGGCAGCCGGAGACCGGCGCGAAGGACGACGGCGGTTACTCCGTTGACGCGGCCGGACCGGCGGGGCTGGGCCGGAGACTGCAGCACATGCTTGAGAATCTGGCCGGGTACCGGCTGGACGAGGCTCTGTCCGGGGTGGATTTCCCCGACGGCGAGTGGTGCCTGCGCCGGCTGGATTTACTGCTGTCCCTGGACCCCGAACGCCCCGGCCCGTCCCTGGAACTCGAATGGGCGAAGGCACTGGTCAATGAATTGCGCCAGCGCATCAACGACGGCACTCCCCGCGTACTGCATTTCCCCAGGCGCGCCGACGCCCTCCACGATCTGGCAGCGTCACTGACTGCCGGAAGCACGGAGAATGCCTGGGCCTGGTACCAGCTGGGGCTTCTTGAACCGTCGGACCCGGACCCTGAGAGCTCCCCGGAAAGGGCTCTACTGGCCGCCCTGCGCCGCTGGCCCGAACAGGCCGTGCCAGCCGTAGTCCATGCGGCACAGTCATCCGGGGCCGCGTCCCTGCACCGACTGCTCGGTCGAGGCGGCTGGTCGGAGCTCGCCGCACTTGTCTTGGCAGCTGTCGGAGCGCATGCCAACCTCATGGTCGGGTCCCTTCAGCGCCGGGAAGGTCCGTCCGGCGGCACCATTGACTTGATGCCGACTGGGCCTGCCAACCGCAAAGAGGATTCCATCCGCGGGAAGGCAGGTTCCGCCCGAGGCCTGGCAGCCGGACGCACCGAGAACTCCTTCGGCGGGAACGCAGATGGCCGCAAAGGTCCCCTGGCCCCGAGCGCACCCGCCTTCGATGCCGGCAGCCGCTTCGCCGACCGCGCAGCCGACGTCATCCGCCACTCGAGTCTGGCTAGAGCCATGAAACGCAGCGTCCTGCGCGCCGATGGTGCAACCGCCGCCGCGTGGGCGGTCCTGTCCCTCGCCGAGGTTGATCCGGGGCTGCTCCGCGGCCCCGAATCAGCGCAGCTACTGCATGCCGTGAGCTTAGGATTTGACCCGGCCTCCGTGTTGGGGAACGCCTTCGTTACGTCCGACGCCCCTGTCGCAGCGGCATCCGGCACCCGTGTACAGTCCGTCACCCAACCGCCGCCGGATGAGCAAGTCCGGCACACAGAGACTCGGGCTAAGTCCGCACTGGAAGCTGCAGACATCCCTGTAAGTGGGGCCGAAGATCCCGAGGAGCCCGAGAACCCGGCCGACGCGGACCAATTTTGCACGCTGTGGGCCGGGCTGCCGTTCCTATTCGCTACTGCAGCGGACGCCGGCATACCTGATGGCCTCCTCGCGGCCCCGGTGCTCTCCGGCAGGCCGCTGCGCTGGCTGCTGCACCGTGTGGGTCAACTGCTGGTGCCTGCAGCACCCAACGACCCTGCCGTCCTGGTCTTCGCCGGGCTGCTTCCGGGAGCGGAACCTCCCGACGGCGATGAAGCATCAGTATCGGAGCTAGCGGCCCTGCAAACCTGGGCCGGCAACTGGGCCCGGACCACAGCTGTGCGCCTCGGGCGCCCGCACCACGATCCGTTCGACGTCGTGGCAGGGACTGCCTTCCGCCGCGGAATCGTCCTCGCCCAGCCCGGTTGGATTGAAGTGCATCTGGATCTGGCGGACGTGGACATGGACATCCGGCGTGCCGGACTGGATCTGGATCCCGGCTGGATCCCGTGGCTGGGGGTAGTGGTGCGCTATGTCTATTCCTAGGCTCGAACGTCAAGGCACATCCCGACCAGCTGTTTCCTACATCAGCGCGGATCTGACCGCCCGCAGCGCGCGGATCGCTCGCGATGTGGCTGCGGTGCTGGAGCTGCACGGAAGTGCAGCGTCCGGCGCCGCCGAAGCTGCGGCATTCCTGAGCAACTGGGCCGATGCAGCTTCCGTGGGTCCCGAATTAGTGGACGCACCGCTGGACGCCCTAGTCTCCCACTTCGCGTTGTCGCCGCCTGAGGTGGATCTGATACTGCTGGCCGGGCTGGCGGAGGAACACGAAGGGATCGCGGCCACATTTCGCAGCCTGCATCCGCAGGGTGAACCCCATCCCACCCTCGGGATCGCAGCCGTGGTCCTCGCCGGCGCACTTGTTCCGGATGTAGCGGAAAACCGTACTCTCGATCCAGCAGCGGCCGGCTCGGCGGACGGTCGTCCTGAGCTGCGACGTCTCTTGGCCGGCCCAGCCGTCTGTAGAGGGCTCCTGCGGCTCGTTGGCAGCGGCCCGCTCTTCGAACGCTCCCTGCGCCTAGCTGACGCGCTCTGGGAGGCACTGCACGGCTATGACATCTGGCCGGCCGCTCTGGCGCGCGTGGACATCGGTCCGGTCCCCCCCGGACTCAGCGGCTGGTTGGCCGGAGCCGGGCCGCGAGCAGCAGTGGCAGCACTGGCGGCAAACCTTCCCTGCACCATAATCGCCGCCGGCTCGGAGGACACGATCACGCTCAGCCGTGCGTCGGCCGTGGCAGCCGCAGCGGGGCGGCGGGTGGCCACGGCACGGCTGAAAGCCGGAGATACAACCGGCGCCGCCCTTCTTGCCATCCATGCGGCCCTGCGCAGGGCCGTACCGCTGCTGATCTTGGCCGGTTCCGACCAGCCGGATCACGCTGAATGGGCGGACCAGAGTCAGTTGACCCTCGGCACCCATGCGGGGCCGGTGCTGGTGTGCTCGGCTACCACCTCGGTACGCGTCTCCGGGTCACGTCCTCTGTTGACTCTGGACACCGGACCGGTGGGAGCCAAAGACCAGCAAGACGCCTGGGCGGCGGCCCTCCCGGGATCCGCCGGGCAGGCCGCGGGTCTGGCGGCCCGGCACCCGCTGGACCCGGCGCTGATCGCCGAACTCGCCGTCGACGCCGCTTCTCAGGGCACCCAAAGCCCCAGTCCCGAGGCTATCCCCGCTACGCATCTGCGGCTTTCACAGGTGACGGCACTGGTCCGGGCCCGCGCCGGGTTGAGCCTGCCCCCCGGCGTTGAACTGCTCAGCCCGACCGTCAAGTGGAGTCAGCTGGTGCTTCCGGACGAATGCGCCTTGCAGTTGCGGGACGCTGTTGCGCGGCTCGACCATCAGGCGGTAGTGCTCGAAGACTGGCAGCTGAGGGACCGGGCGCATGCCGCCCGCGGCACTCGGATGCTGTTCACCGGTCCTCCCGGCACCGGCAAATCCCTCGCTGCCCACGCGGTCGCCGCCGCCGCCGGCACGGATCTGCTGCTGATGGACGTTTCCCGGGTGGTCTCCAAGTGGCTCGGCGAAACCGAGAAGCACCTCGCCGCCGCCTTCGATACTGCGGAACGGACACGGGCGGTGCTACTGCTAGATGAGGCGGACGCGCTGTTCGCCACCCGCACGGAAATTTCCGACGCCAATGACCGCTACGCCAACTTGGAAACAGCTTACCTGCTGCAGCGGCTGGACCATTTCGACGGCCTGGTCATCCTCACCACCAACCTTCGCTCAAACATCGACGCTGCGTTCATTAGGCGGATGGACTTCGTAGTCGAATTCCCGCTCCCGGACGCCGACCGACGGGCCGAGTTGTGGGCCCAGCACCTGCCCCCTGACGCCCTCGCCGGGGACATCGACCTGCCCGCCCTGGCACACCTGTATCCCGTGCCCGGCGGCTGGATCCGAAACGCCGCCATCGCCTCCGCCTACGTGGCTGCAGCCTCAGGGGACCGGATCGGCCAGAGGCATCTGGTTGCTTCTATGCAGCGCGAATATGCCAAGGCATCGCTTCGCTTTCCCGGCGAACCTCCAAGGAGACTAAATGACTGATCAGCCCAGCTCCGAGATGCACGGCTCCACACAGCGCTCCGGGTCCTGCGGCTGCAACTCCTGCAGCGCGGCGGACCTTCAGGCCAGCCCTTTCGTCTCCCTTCGCGTCGCGTACGGCATGCTGCTCGGCGAGTCCGATTTCCACGCCCTGATGGCCAACCCGCGGGGCAAGCAGATGCTTCACAATGCCTGGCTCCACGGCTCCGGCGTGGTGCACGGATTGGACGTCCACCGCGACGGCACACGCAACCTCGAGGTCCTGCCAGGACTGGCTCTGGACGGCGTCGGGCGGGAGCTGTACCAGGACAGCAGGAAGCTGCTCGATGTCCGGCAATTGCTTAAGGACGCCGGCATCACCAGGTCCGACCAAGCAGACCGAAGGGCAGCTGACCAGAGTGACAGCGCCGCAGAAACGCTCACCCTGCACCTGGTCGCGGAGTTTGATGCCTGTCCTTCCAATGCCGTGCCCACTCTTGCCGATCCTTGCGACGTCACCCGCCAACGTGACCAGTTCTCCCGGGTCCGCGAACAAGTGAGCTATAGCCTCCGCCGCACGGGCGAGGACAAGGCGAGCACGAAACGTGCACCTGGGTCCCGAGGCTACCACCGGGTCCGCGTGCTGCTGGGGCTCGAGAAACAGCAGGGCGACGATGACGACGCGGGACGCGACGCCGTCGCCGCCCGGCAGCGAGCCGCTGCGGCGCCTCCTGTCGAAAGGGCCGGTGAACTGTTGCACGAATTCCGTCTGCTCGCCGCGGCCGATGAAGTAGAGCTGAAGGCCGCCATCGACTCCGGCGGCTGCTACCCAACCATCTTCCCCGAGGAGGAGGACAAGGCAGGCGTGGTGCTGGCTGCCGTCGTTCTGTCCCTCCGTGATGCCCCCGGCACGCTCGACACAACCATTGACGACGTGGATATTTCCGTCCGGACGGTCCTGTTGCCCACCTCGGCCGTCCAGGACCTGCTTTGTGGACTGGCCCCGGCGCTGATCGGGATCACAGGGACAGACGACGGCGGTGGCCCGCGCGTTGTCGGCGACGCTTCCCTGTCCGACGACGGGCGCACGCTCAGCTTCGAGGTCAGCGCACCCGTCCTGCAATCCTCGCTGCGCCGGGCCATCGGCATCACGTCGCTGTCCGAACGCGGTTGGGTGGAAGAGGACATTGATACGGTCCGCTATGAGGACAAACCCCAGCGTGTCGTCATCGAACTGGCCGACCGTCCCGTCAATGAGCTCATTCGGCTGATCGTACTCGGCACCGGGCCCACCCCCGTCTACGGCGATAGCCCCCGCGTACCGTTGGCCGGACGCGTGGGCGGTCCTCCCGGTACCGCCGACAACGGCCACGACGCCGTCCTGACGTTTGCGAACCCACTGACCAACAGGAGGGCCGAAGCATGACCGGCATGGTCCAGCAACCCGGCAGTTTACCCGGCCCCACCGTCCCCGGCGACATCACACGCCTGAACCCGGTAGACGGCCTGTTCCTGCGAGGCGAACATCTGGCCGTGATACAGACCTACGCACGACAGCTCGCCGAAGCGGTAGGGACAGTTGGCGGCACTGGCGTGGTGTATGGATACAGCATGGTCTTGGACGGGAAGACGCTGCGAGTCGGCCCGGGTCTGGCCATCGACCCGTCCGGGTGCCCACTGCGCTCCACCGCGGAGGCAGTGCTGGAGCTGAAGGAAACGGCAATCCTCGATCCTAATGGCTTCCTCCGCGTAGAGGTGGGTCCGGCCGAGTGGCCAGCCGGGCATGAGAAGACCTATGGGGACCCCTGCGGGAGCACATGTTCCGGCTCTGGCGAGGGCATCCAGCCGTGGATGGAGACCGGTGTCACTGTTCATGTAGAGCCGGACAGTTTACCGGGCTTAGCCCAATCATTCTCCCGCGACCGACGAG
Source organism: Pseudarthrobacter sulfonivorans (assembly GCF_024391045.1). Taxonomy (GTDB): domain Bacteria; phylum Actinomycetota; class Actinomycetes; order Actinomycetales; family Micrococcaceae; genus Arthrobacter; species Arthrobacter sulfonivorans_B. The sequence continues at coordinate 169,532 of NZ_JANFCZ010000004.1, read as the reverse complement.
GACGTCTTGCCTCTGCATACTTTGAACGTGAACGCCATCAAGGCAAGCCGTGGCTGGCTACCACACCAAATGGCCAGCCGCTGAACCCTCTGACCCGGTGGCCCTGGGCGGCGGGAACCGAGCGGGCCCCGGCCGGCAGGGTTCCCCTGGCAGCACTGCAACGTTTCAACAACAATTGGGTGCTGGACGTATGGACGGCGCGCCGTGACGTCGGAGGCCCGCCGGCCGCGGCCGCCTGGCAGTCCCGCCTGCAGATGCGTCCGTGGAACATCTTCATGGCGCAGGTTTTGCAGTTCCAAGCACAGCTATCAGCAAATGCGGCAGTACTCGACAAGATCGATTTCGACACCGACACGTTCAAAAAGTACAAGGTTCTGCGGGATTTCCGAAGCCGAGTCAAGATCGACGAAGCAACGCGGCAAGAGCTCGGCGAGGACTTCCTTCGGCAAGTGGATGCAGCGGCCCGATCGGCCCCCTTCGCCAGGGCCAAGTCCGGGGTGTCCCTGGTCTCTCTAGGATTCCAGGAACTGCCTCCAGCCGGCTACCTCCCCGTGCCCCGCGGTGCCCCTACGGTCGAATCCGCAGTCAGTATGTTCTTCGGAACCCACATCGACTACCGCGTGATCTCATGCGACCCGGACTACATTCCGCAGGCCGTCGAAGAAGCACAGCACCGTGAGCGTATTCCGCTGGCTCAGCCGGCGCCGTATCCGCGGGTTGATGTCCTCGTGCCGCGCTATCAAAGCGGCAAGGAGGCGCCCTCCCCTTGGGTGGCATTCGTACGCCGGAGCGAGGGAAATGTACAGCCAACTCCGACGGACCCGATCGATGTTTTCATCGACATCGTCGACCATCAAGGGACTACGACTAAATACACGGAGGGCACAGCGGTCGATCCGAAGAAGAAGATTGTCACTATGGAATACCCTGCCAACGGTTGGGCTTACCCGGGTCAGGAGGTGTCTCTGAAAGTTCTCAAAGAGCTGTCGGAACAAGTACCTGAACCGCGAAACATGGTCATGACGGTCGTGGGTCTTGCTTCAACGGCGGAACGCCGTCCCTTGCTGTCGCTGCGGGCCTCGCTGCTCGCCGCGTCTCTCGACACCGGCCTCCCGGCTCCCCCCATCTACACCTTTAGAGGTGCCGACAAGCAGCGGGAAGCAATTGTCATAGTCTTCGAGCATCAGGGGTGAATACAGTGAAGGCGACACATCTCGAACAGATCGGCGTGTGCATAGTGCGCTTGGAAACACAGACGGAAAACCTCCTCATCGCAGTCACGGCCAGGCGGGATGTCGCACGAAACCTTCATGGAGCCTCCGACGATCGCCCCCGCTACTTCACCAACCCCGACGACGCGCTCGCCGTGATCGCCGGGTTCCTGAATTCCTTTAGAAATCCGGATCGCGAATAAGTTTCGGCTTTCCACGACCAGCGCGGACACGATTGCGGCACGCCCTAAACAGCACCCGCAGATGAATAGCCATCGCAGATGCTCGTGTCGTTCCTTTGCTGCCATTAGCTCCAGACACTGGGAATACTGTTTGGTGCTGACCGGTAAGTGACCCCGCAGAGGGATTGTCGTAGGGTCTTTCTACAAAATCTGGGTGACCTCCATCGCCCGTTCATGGACACCCTTCCGCGGGGCGCCATACCCCACTGGCACGCAGTACTCAAGCAACTCAAGGCCAGTGCGCGCCCCCGGACCCTCTCATCATCCTAGAGTCCTGTGACATTCCTACCATGCCCGGGACAGGAGCCATTTCTCGACGCGGAATACCCCCTTCTGGTAGTGCTGGGCGAAGCCGGAACGGGAAAGACAAGAGTTGCTGCCGTTGCCGTCCGCAACATTTTCGACCACGCCCAACCGACGCACATGAGAGGGGGCTGCCCTCTGAGCTGCACGATGAGCTGGAACTGGTCATGACTGGTACCTGAACCACGCTGGTCAGTCCCGGCGAGCCGCTGCCACACGATGCCGCAGCGGTCGTGTCAGATCTGGTGCGGCCGCATCCCGCAGCGTTCTCCGCGACGCGACTTCAACCGCCTGAGCACATAGTCTGACCGGGACGAGTACATCGCGGAAGGCTGGACGGTGACCGGCCCGAGAGTAAAGCTTCATAGTGCATGTGTGCCGAGGTAGGTGATCGCCGCAACGGCCCGGTGACACCGGTCGGCGACGATCGTGGGAACCCTGGAACGGGGGAAACCACGATCAGAGGCGGGTGACGTCCCATGGGGGGCACTGCCGACCGGGCGACCGAGCCTGTCGGACCGCTGTGACCCAGCTGGGTCAGCAGCCCGCCGGACCCGTGCCGGACAAGGCCGCGCCAGCAGCGCCGGCACGGCGGTCCCCCGCGCGGCGGCCGGCTCCACCTGTGACGGGCAGGACGCTGGCGCACGAGCTGGGCCATGTGGTCCCAAAGACCGACTCCGCGCCGTCGTCGATTACGCCGAGGGCCGGGGACCAAAGAACGAGCCTTGTTGCTGCGTCGCTCGCTTCCGCCGAGGCGCCGCTGCCGCACTTGGGACGCATCCAACGTGCATTCGGGCCGTACGACGTCACCGGCGTACGCACCCAGACGGGCGGTGATGCCGGTGCGATGGCGTCCCAGCTGGGCGCCCGCGGGTTCGCCCTTGATGACCGGATCGGTTTCCGCCAGCCACCCGACCTCAGACTCGCTGCGCACGAGATGGCCCATGTCGTCCAGGCGCACGCCGGCCTGCAGCAAGGGGGACCCGGAGACGACCCGTACGAGCGCAGCGCGACAGCCATCGCCGACGCCGTCGTGTCGGGTCATAGCGCCGTACCGCTGCTGAACAGTGCCCCGCGCGGGCTCGGGACCGTCGGGCTCGACCCGGATCCGCTCACCGGGAATCCGCTCGGCACGACGACGTACGACGACCATGCGCAGATGTGCATCGCGCCCGTGGCGCCGCCGCCGCTGCCGCAGTGTCTGCCCTCCGGGCTGGACCTCGAGATCCCGCACATCCGCCCGGGCGGTGCGCCGGAAGGCACCGTGAAGCAGCGGATCGAGTTCGAGGACCAGATCCTCGACGCGCCCAGCGTCGTGCTGTACGCCGTGCCGCGCTGGGCCGTGGACGTGGCGCACGACGAGTCCCGGGGGGTGTGCGAGACGGGCGAGGAACCGACGTCGGCGCCCGAGGCGCAGCTCCCATTCGGCCCTGGGACGACCGCCCCCGTGTCACCGTTCACGCCAGCCGTCGTGCCCCAGTGGCAGCCGCCGCAGCCGCAGGAGGCTCAAGTCTCACGGCCGCTGCTCGAAGCCCTCGCGCTCCGCGGCGACTACGCGATCACCACGCGGTACACCACGCTCGCCGTCGGCGCGGGGAGCGTGCGGGTGGTCAGGACGAAGAACGGCGTTTCGTTGATCGATGCGGGCGTCGGCCCCCATGCCCACAGCGAGATCACCGCCGAGGTGATGAAGCAGCTCGAGCTGGTGATTGGAGACGCGCCGATCAACGAGGTGCTGCTGTCCCATCTGCATCAGGACCACACCAGCCTATTACCGGAGCTTGCGGCCAAATTCCGGATCGGCACGGTCCGCGTCAATGCCTACCAGCTGCAAGACCCGCGCATGGTCCAGGTCCTCGTGGAGGTGGCCCGCCGACAGGCCCGGCGGATCGGAGAGCAGGTACGCGACCAGGCAAGCGCGACCCGGTCGGCGTGGGAGACCGACCCGAAGACCGGCGTGCTACAATTCGATCCGACAACCCGCGAGGTGCGCTGGAACGAGCACGTCGACCGCCTCGTCGAGGCGGAGCTGGCCAAGTCGGCGATCAGGCTCGAGACGCTCTTCGTGAACAAGGCCGGCGAGCTGCACGTCGTCAAGTCGCCAATTCTCGGCGAGCTGGTGCTGCCGAAGACCGAGTCCGCACCGGTGTTGCTAGAACGTGGCCTGCTCGAGACCGACACGCCCAGCGGAACCCGGATCTCGACGGCACGTCCGAAGATAGCAGAGGACCTCGACGCCCTGATCAAGAAGCAGGTTGCCGCGGCGGCGGCGAACCCACAGGGAACGGTTCCACGGGCCAGCAACGAAAGCATCGACGCCAACGAGACGACGTACGTCATCGAGTTCCAGGGCGGGTTCCGCTTGTTCATCAGCCCTGACAAGCGGGCCCCCGACCTGAAGTCGATGGAGTCCCTGCTCCGCGCGGATGTCGAACGGCTCAACGCCGAGCTCGCCCGGCTCGGTCGCAAGCCCGCCGAGTTGCATGCCTGGGACCTCAGCCACCACGCGCAGAAGGGCTTCGTCAGCGGGACCGGCGAGATGCGGACCCTGATCGAGAGCCTGAGCGCGCTCACCAGGGTCAAGCGCGCGTCCGGCGGCATGACGACGGACATCGTCATCGTGTCCGGCCACATCGACGCCACCAACCCCGCCGCGACACTCGTCGACCCGCTCACGGTCTGGCTGCTGAACGAACTCAAGATCGAAGTTTACGTCGCGGCGAACAAGCAAGCCGTCGACCTGCTCGAGGTGGTGCTGGGGCCGGAGAAGACTATCGCCGGGGTCACTCAGGACCCGTACCGGACCGGAATTGTGAGCAAGGGGCTCCTCCGCAGGTCGGACGCGGCGCTGGACGCCATCGAGAGATCGATCACTGAGCTGCTGGCGACCCGCCCCCGGAAAAAGGGGACTCCGGCCGCGGAGTTCCGCCAGAAAACGGGGGAAAGCAACACCAAGGTCCAAGCCCTGGGACAGCTCCGACGACAGATCATCAAGGCACGTAACGCCTACATAGAGCACTACGAGTCTAAGCTGCGTCCGCCGGATCCCGGCAAATCCGCACCCGGCGTGGCATCCGACGACCCGATCGCCGCCGCCCGGCACACCGCATTGGAGACGCTGCTCGCCGATGAACGGGTCAAGTTCGTAGCGACCGACGCTCCCGTCGGGGAGCCCAAGTTCGACCCGGTTGCCCTCACGCTGCTGAAACAACCACCCGGCGGGATCACCGAGGCACAGCGCCAGATTGCAGACGCGATCCTGCGGGTCGACGCGCTGCGCGAGACACTACGCACGACAGACACCATCGAGACCCGTGCCGAGTTCGCGAAAGAGCTGACTTCGCTTAAGCCGATGCTGTCGAAGTACGCCGAGACCGCGCCGGAGGCGACCAAGGAACTGCTGCAGCACGAGCTGAAGAACGTCGACACCGAACTTGCCCAAGTGACCAAGCCGATCGGCGGTGCGCCGGGCGACGTGGCGAGCGTGACGACACCCGACGGCACGGTCGTCGAGCAGCGCACAAGGTTCACCAAGGCCGACCGGGTCCGCCAGATCGCCGACCTAACCACCCGGCCGATGGGCGCCATCATGATCTATTCGATGGTCAAGAAGAAGGAGGGCGCGACCCAGCAGTACCTCGACGAGCAGATCGACCTCCCCGAGTACCTGATCGGCACGGTGCACACGGCGTACGGCGTCACCGTCGGCGTCCGGATGCTGAACAAGATACCCGTCAGCAACACGGAGTTCGTCGTCCTGGCCGTGCTCGACGTCGTGGAGGCGAGCTCGCACCGGTACGCCACCGACGCGGAGCGCAACGCCTCGATCACCTACTCGTTGATCCGCAACGGGCTGCAGGTCGGGTGTCAGTACCTCGGCGGCGCGATGATGAGGTCGGGGAACGCGTTTGTCGCCGCGGCGGGGTTCGCGCTGCAGTTCGCGGTCGACCCGTTCTTGGAGTGGGTCGGCCTGTACGACTGGCTGGAGCGCAAGTACGACTTCCTGCCGGACGACGTCGCGCGTTCGCGGCAGGAGATCAAGAAGCTGATGAAGGAGTACACGGTCCTGATCGGCCTTCTCGAGTTGGCCGACCGGCCGACCCCGAACGACCAGCTGAAGACCAAGATCGCCGAGGAGGTCCGCGCCTATCGCGAGAAGGTCACCACGAAGGAGCGCGACCTGCTCAAGGCGTTCGCCGGGGGCTACGATGAGGCGAAGACTGCATGGGCCGGTCTGCCCGAGCTCGACATCATGCGGGAGCAGTTCGTGCAGCTTCAGTTTCGGGCGCATCAGGGCGACGCAGAGCACGTGGCGGAGTCCCGCAGGCAGATCCTCGAGTCAATGCAGTCGACCGAAGCCAAGCTCTCCCTCGACGGGATGTCCGCGGAGGAGATCCGCAAGATGGAGCAGTGGGACATGATCGACTCCCGTATCGGCGTGCTCAGGATGATCGGGAGCTGGCTTCTCCGCGAGCCCCGATCCGTCGACTGGGCGATGATCCGCAAGCACGAGAGCGAGCTGACACAGATGCTGGACAACGCCCGCTACCGCCTCGATCCCACGGTCGGCGGGTCGCGGCCCTCGCCCCTGCTGACGCCGGGATCGGAGGCGCGCGCGGCCTACGAACAGCAGCTGTCCGTCCGTGAGGCGAGCGTCGCGGGGATGCACGAGCTCCTGCTGGGCGTCGAGCGCGTCGACCCGGCCCTCAGCCCGACCGACGCGACGATCATCCAGGCCGAGCGCTTGGTGGCGCAGTACGCCGCCAACTTGGCCATCGTTCCGCCGTTCCAGGGCCTCACTGCGGAGCGCCTGCAGGAGAACTCCTACGACCTCGCGAAGACCTACGTCACCTATGTGGACGACCACGGGGACTACCGTCAGGCGCTGGAGAAGCTGCAGGTCACCGAGCTGGCGATGCAGTCGGCCGGCGCGCACATGGACATGGTCGTCGCGCCGGTAATGTCGGAGTCCGTCTCCTCCTTCGTGCGTACTCGGGTTGAGAGGGTTCAGGCCGCGATGGCCGAGCAGCTGACCGACCGCGTCAAGCGCGGGTTCCTCTACCCTGACGAGGCGAAGCAGCGCGCGATAGAGCTGCGCGTACTGGAGAACCGTGCCGTTGCCGCCAAGCTCGGCGAGAAGGATGCGCCGGCCCTGTCGTCGGCCGCCCGCACAGCGATCATCGAGCGGGATCTTAAGGTCTCGACCGTCGGCACGGTCGTGGACCGGCTCAACGCGATGCCGATGCTGTCGCGCGTCGGCGCCAGCGGCTACATGGACAGCGTCTACCGGTACGTCGACCGTCACACGCCGGAGAGCGGGAACGCCCTCGTGGGCGACCTGCGCCGGACGGCCGAGGTTCCCGGGCTGGCCGATGAGAGGGTCGAGGTCCACCTGTACGTGCCGTTGAACGCAGCGGCGGACAAGCTTTGGGGCAAGGGCAACTGGTTCATGCACGGCGACCCGATCATTGGGCGCAGCGTGTTCGCTGACGTCCCGGTCGGGACCCTGGCGTTCGATGACGACGAGGTCGAGAACAACTTCAAGCGGGTCCGGTTCGAGGAGCTGAAGCCGTGATGCCCGAACCTCTTGCCGTTGGCTGCCTCGATGCGCTGCGTCGTACCAGCATCTCGCTGGCCGGCACCGAGCGCCGGGTCACCCTGGACCCCCCGCGCTGTGCGGACGTCGCGGGTCTCGTCGTCGACCCGCCCCGGCGCCCCGGCCGCGAACGAGCGTTGTTGCGCGGCGAGCTGGTGCAGACCGTCGATCTGGATGGCGCGCCCATATGGGCCGAGCACGCCGATCTGATTATCGACGACCCGGTGGCGCTACCCGCGGTCATTGCCGCTCGGGAGCGCTTGTACGCGTTTCTGGTCGAGCAAGGCCGTGCATTTGCGGTGTGCCCGTCCTGCGCCGCGGACGTCGAGCTGGATCTTGCGTTCTACGCCGTCGCACTGCGCCTCGCGCCTTGGCAGGTGACCGATGGACCCTTCCTTGCGGTTCCCCGCCTGGCGCTCCCCGAGCCGCCCGCACCGCCGATGCTGTGCCCGAACGAGGAACGCCCGGCGGTGGTGCGCAAAATCGCACCACGGCCGCCGTCACCACTGCGCGCCGAACGGATCGACTTCGTGCTCCCGTCGGTCCGGGCCGGCCTCACCGGGACTGACGATGCTGTGGCCGGCTCGCTCGGCGACATCGAGCCCGCGGTGGAGGCGGCGGCCTGGCGCAGGTGGGCACCGCCGGGGCAGGACCAACCAGATGAACGGATGTACTGGGCGCCGACCCGGGCCGGGTTCCGCGCGATGCTGCGGATCTCGGTGGCTTTGACGTCACTGCGCGACGCCCGGTCGAGACCGATCGCGCCGACCCCGGAGTCGGTGGAACAGCTCCTATTCGCAGACCTCCAGTTCCTCGACGTGCTGTACACGGCAACGCATGATCTTCCCGTCGAACTGCCAGCGGATGGCCGCGAGCCAAGCGGCACAGTGCACTGTCCGTCGGGCCATCCGTTTCTCCCCGTCCGCTAAGCCGACAGGAAGCGAACAAGGCCAACCACGGCCATCGAAAGGGTTATAAAGGAGGCCCGTATGCCCGTTACATTTATTGGGTCCCCGAGCGCCGGGGGCATGGTCGCTGGACCCGGTATGACTTTCTCGCCCTGTCACTGATGATCCGGGGGGTGTTGTCGCCGGGTTCGGAGGCACTTGTTGACCGCTGATAGGGACAAGGCCGGACCAATGGGTCCAGGTCTCTTAGTAACGTGGGTGCCGGCATCGGGTGTCGTGACTGCGGCCATATAGTGGTGCAAAGGAGCGCCGATATGGATCAGGGATTCGACGTTTATTGCGGACTCGATGTCGGCAAGAGCGAACACCATGCCACCGCGTTGAACCGCGCCGGCGAACGTCTTTTTGATAAGCCGTTGCCGCAGGACGAAGCCCGGCTGCGGGAGCTCTTTATGAGCCTGCAGCACCATGGGACCGTGCTAATCGTCGTGGATCAGCCGAACACGATTGGCGCGCTTTCCGTGGCAGTGGCCCGGGACTGCGGGTGCGAAGTCGCCTACCTGCCGGGCCTGGCAATGCGAAAAGCAGCGGATCTGTATCCCGGAAACTCAAAAACTGATGCCCGTGACGCGTTCATCATCGCCGAGACGGCCCGGGCGATGCCGCACACCCTTCGCGCGGTCGACCGTGACAGCGAGGTGCTTTCGGCACTTAAGGTGCTCTCCGGGTTTGATACCGACCTGACTCACGAATGCACGCGGGCAATCAACCGGCTCCGATCACTGATGCTGCAGATCTTTCCTGCCCTGGAACGAGCCTTTCCCGGCACCATCCTGACCCGTTCCCTGGTCTTGGAACTGCTGATCAAATACGCGGGCCCGACCGGTCTTCGTGCCGCCGGACGTGGGAACGTGCTGCGCTGGGCCCGCAACCACAGCCGCAAAGACCCGGCCACGCTCATCGACACCGTGTTCGCCGCCTTGGGCGAGCAGACAGTCACCGTCGCCGGGACCGAGGCCGTGGAGCTGGTCATCCCGCGCGTGGCCGCCCAGATCAAGGAACTCAAACACCAGCGGACCATCGTGGCAGAAGAAGTCGAGAAACTCCTGGACGACTTCCCTCTTTCCAAGGTCTTGATGTCCATGCCGGGAGTCGGCATCAAGACCGCCGCCACCATACTCCTGGCCATCGGCGACGGAAGCAGCTTCCGGACTTCGGGACACCTCGCTGCCTACGCCGGCATCGCACCCGTCACACGGCGCTCCGGCACCTCCATCCGCGGAGAATTCCCTGCCCGCTCCGGCAACAAGGAACTCAAGAACGCACTGTTCCGATCCGCCTGGATGGCCTCCTGCCACGATCCGCTATCCAAGGCCTACTACGAGCGGAAGCGCGCCGAAGGGAAGAAACACAACGCTGCCATCATCTGCCTCGCCCGGCGCCGCTGCGACGTCATCTTCGCCATGCTCAAAAACGGAACCCTCTACCAGGAAAAAGCTCCCCAAGCCGCTTGACTAAAAGCATAGGGACACCCCCCATCCCAGAAGCAGAGGACCAACCAGCCAGGGCTCTGAACCCACCACCCTCGTAACTTCATGGGCCACCGCGGTGCCAGGCCAAGCCGAGGACAAGCGTCAGAGGGACCCGAGCACGGTCAATGTCAACACCTTAAAGCAAAAACCCCTCCGACGAGGGGATATGCTGTGCCCGAGGTGGGACTCGAACCCACACACCTTTCGATACCGCATTTTGAGTGCGGCGCGTCTGCCAATTCCGCCACTCGGGCGCGGAATACGAGATGCAAACCGGTACGCCCACAGCTGATTGTGAGCAACGCGATCGCTTCACGTACGCGGAATTACTCTACATGCAGATAGGCTAAATTCCAGAATCGCGCCGCTGAAGCCGCAACAGACCATGCAGTTCAAAGTACGGCCGCGGGCGCACCTAAAATGGTGATGTTCCCCCGTACCTTTCCAAGGAGATCCCGTGACTGAACCGACGGAGTCAAACCCCACGTCCCAGCCGGCGCGCCGCGTCATTGTGGCCGAAGATGAAACCCTCATCCGGCTCGACATCATCGAGATCCTGCGCGGCGAGGGGTACGACGTCGTGGGCGAGGCAGACAACGGCGAGAAGGCCGTGCAGCTCGCCGAAGAACTCAAGCCGGACCTCGTGCTCATGGACGTCAAGATGCCGGTCATGGATGGCATTAGCGCCGCCGAGAAGATTGTCAAGGCCCGCATCGCCCCCGTGGTCCTGCTGACGGCGTTCAGCCAGAAGGAACTCGTGGAGCGCGCCCGCGACGCCGGCGCCATGGCGTACGTGGTCAAGCCGTTCACCCCCGCGGACCTCATCCCCGCCCTAGAGATCGCCCTCTCCCGGCACGAGGAAATCAAGGCCCTCGAGAGCGAGGTTTCGGACCTGCAGGAGCAGTTCGCCACCCGCAAGCTCGTTGAGCGCGCCAAGAGCCTGCTCACCACCAAGATGGGCCTGACGGAGCCGGAGGCCTTCCGCTGGATCCAGAAGACCTCCATGGACCGCCGCCTCAGCATGCGCGAAGTCGCCGAGACCATCATCAACCAGGTCAACTAGGCCCCAAGCTCCCAGCGGGACCCAGCGGTTAAACGAAAGGACCCCTGCCAGCCGGCAGGGGTCCTTCCATTTAATTCCTTAGGACGTCGGCCAGGGGCCGAGCTTCTCCCTGGGCGCACCTGCGCTGCCGTCGCCCAGGCTGCCGGCGTCGGCGAAGTCGCCCACCCTGTGTGCCTTCAGGATGTTGGTGGAACCGGCCTTGCCGGGAGGGGAACCGGCGGCGATGACCACCAGGTCACCGTCCTTCACCAGCTTCATCTCCAGCAGGCTGCGGTCCACCTGTGCGGTCATCTCATCGGTGTGGCCCACCATGGGAACCAGCACCGGCTGGATGCCCCACGTCAGTGCCAGCTGGTTCCATACGTGCTCCACCGGGGTGAAGGCGAACACCGGCCTGATGGGACGCAGCCGGGAGAGGCGGCGTGCGGAATCACCGGACTGGGTGAAGGTACAGATGTACTTCGCTTCCAGCTGGTCAGCGATTTCGACGGCGGCACGGGTGATGGCGCCGCCACGGGTCTTGGGCTTGGTCCCCAACGGGGGTACGCGCTCCAGGCCGTGGACCTCGGTGGATTCGATGATCCGGGCCATGACCTTGACGGTCTCGATCGGGTACTTGCCCACGCTGGTCTCACCGGAGAGCATGACAGCATCCGCACCGTCAAGGACGGCGTTGGCGCAGTCGGACGCTTCCGCGCGGGTGGGGCGCGGGTTATCTATCATCGATTCGAGGACCTGGGTGGCCACGATGACCGGCTTTGCCCAGCGGCGTGCCAGTTCAATGGCGCGCTTCTGCACGATCGGCACTTCCTCAAGGGGAAGTTCCACACCGAGGTCGCCTCGGGCCACCATGATGGCGTCGAAGGCGTCGATGATTTCGTGGAGCTGCTCCACGGCCTGCGGCTTTTCGATCTTGGCGATGACCGGCACGCGGCGGCCTTCTTCGTCCATGATCTCGTGCACGCGGGTGATGTCTGACGCGTCGCGAACGAAGGACAGCGCAATGAGGTCCACACCGCGGCGCATCGCCCAGCGAAGATCGTCCTCATCCTTTTCGCTCAATGCCGGAACGTTCACGGCCACGCCCGGAAGGTTGATGCCCTTGTTGTTTGACACCATCCCGCCGACGGTGACCACCGTGACCACCTTGACGTCGTCCACCGCGGTCGCACGCAGCGCCACCTTGCCGTCGTCGATCAGCAGGGCATCGCCCACCTTGACATCTTCGGTCAGGCTCTTGAGCGTGGTGGAGCAGATGTCCTTGGTGCCGGGAACATCCTCAGTGGTGATGGTGAAAACGTCACCCTCGGCGAGGGCGTGCGGGCCATCCACAAAACGGCCCAGACGGATCTTCGGCCCCTGCAGGTCGGCCATGATGGCCACCGGCTTGCTCAGCTGGGCTGCGGCCTTGCGAACGTTCTCGTAGGTGTTGTCGTGCACGGAATAGTCGCCGTGGCTCATGTTCATCCGGGCAACGTCCACACCGGCTTCCAACACCGCCAAGGTGTTCTCAAAGCTGGCAATTGCCGGGCCAAAAGTGGCCACAATCTTAGCGCGTCTCATATACCTACCCTAATAGTGTGCTGCATTGGTTAAGTCGTTATGGAAGTGAACCTGAGGCGAACTGACCGTGCGTCGAAGTCCGGACGTCAGAGCACGGCGATGGCGCGGTCCGTCGGTGCCACGGGCGCGGGCAGGATGGTGCTGCCCATGAGGAACTTGTCCACCGCGGCAGCGCAGGCACGGCCTTCGGCGATGGCCCACACAATGAGCGACTGCCCGCGGCCGGCGTCACCGGCCACGAAGATCCCCTCGGTGTTGGTCATGTAGTAGCCGTCACGGGACACGTTGCCGCGGCCGTCGAATTCGGCGCTGACCTGCTCGGTGATGCCGGCCCGCTCCGCCCCGGTGAAGCCCAGGGACAGGAACACCAGGTCAGCCGGAATAATCCGCTCGGTGCCTGCCTTCGGGAGACGCTTGCCGTCCACGAATTCCGTTTCAGCCACCTTCACGCCGGTGAGCTTGCCGTTCTCCCCCACGAACTCCACGGTGGAGGCGAGGTAAGTGCGTTCGCCGCCCTCCTCGTGCGCGCTGGCCATTTCGAACAGGGTGGGGAACGTCGGCCAGGGCTGGTGCCCCGCGCGTTCCGACGGCGGCTGCTTGCCGATGGCGAGCGTGGTCACCGAAGCGGCCCCGTGGCGGTGCGCGGTGCCGAGGCAGTCCGCGCCCGTGTCGCCGCCGCCCAGGATCACCACGTGCTTGCCCTTGGCATGGATCTGGTTTTCCACGGTCTCCCCCGCCACCACGCGGTTGGCCGGAACCAGGTAATCCATCGCGTAGTGAACGCCGTCCAGGTCGCGGCCGGGAATGGGCAGATCACGCGGGACGGTGGCGCCGGTGGCAACCACCACGGCGTCATACCGGCGGCGCAGCTGCTCCCACGTCACGTCGGTACCCACGGCAACGCCGGTACGGAAGCGGGTGCCTTCAGCCTTCATCTGCTCGATGCGGCGGTCAACCTGTTCCTTCTCCATTTTGAAGTCGGGTATGCCGTAGCGGAGGAGTCCGCCGATCTTGTCGTCGCGCTCATAAACCGCCACGGTGTGGCCCACGCGGGTCAGCTGCTGCGCCACGGCCAGGCCGGCGGGGCCGGAGCCGACGACCGCAACGGTCTTCCCGGTCAGGCGCGTCGGCGGCAGCGGGGTGACCCAGCCGTTGTTCCAGGCATCGTCAGCGATGGAGACCTCAACCTGCTTGATGGTGACGGCGGGCTGGTTGATCCCCAGGACGCACGACGCCTCGCAGGGCGCCGGGCACAGCCGGCCGGTCCATTCGGGGAAGTTGTTGGTGGCATGCAGCCGCTCAATCGCTTCCTCGCCCTTGCCCCGCCACGTGAGGTCGTTCCACTCCGGGATCAGGTTGCCCAGCGGGCAGCCCTGGTGGCAGAACGGGACGCCGCAGTCCATGCAGCGGCCGGCCTGGGCCTTCAGGACGCCCTTTTCCTGGGCCTCGTAAACTTCCTTCCAGTCCATGATGCGGACCGGAACCGGGCGGCGTGGCTGTGTTTCGCGCTGGCGTACTTTTAGAAATCCGCGTGGATCAGCCACCGGTTACCTCCAGGATTCGAGCCCATACTTCTTCGCCGTCGGGGTCAAGGCCCTCTTCGATGGCGCTGAGCCGGGTTTGCTGGACTGCCGCGTAATCGCGCGGCAGCACTTTGGTGATGCGGGCTGCAGTGTCGTCGAAGTTCTCCAGCAGCCGCGCAGCGTGCAGCGACTCCGTTTCTTCAACATGCTTGACCAGCAGGCCGTGGACAATGTCCCGGTCTTCGGCGTCGAGTTCCACGAGTTGAAGTTCCCCGGACTCCAGCGCGTCCTTGTTGACCCGTGTGGTCCGCAGGTCCAGCACGTAGGCGGTGCCGCCGGACATGCCGGCACCGAAGTTGCGTCCGGTCCGGCCGATAATCAGCGTCTGGCCGCCGGTCATGTACTCGCAGCCGTGGTCGCCGATGCCTTCAACAACGGCGGTGGCTCCCGAGTTGCGGACCAGGAAGCGCTCGCCCACCTGGCCGCGCAGGAACATTTCGCCGCTGGTGGCGCCATAGCCGATCACGTTGCCGGCAATGACGTTCCCCTCAGCTTTGAAGACGTTGGACCGGTCCGGCCGGACAATGATGCGTCCGCCGGAAAGGCCCTTGCCCACGTAGTCGTTCGAGTCGCCGAACAGGCGCAGTGTGATGCCGGCGGGCAGGAAGGCACCCAGCGACTGTCCCGCAGTGCCCGTCAGGGTGATGTCGATGGTGTCCGGCGCCAGCACGTCGGTGCTGAACGTCTTGGTCACCGTGTGGCCGAGCATCGTGCCCACCGAGCGGTCGGTGTTGATGACGTCCACCGCGATTTTCACCGGGCTGCGGTCGGTCAGCGCCTCCGTGGCCATGGTGATCAGCCGCTGGTCAAAGTGCTTGTCCAGCTCGTGGTTCTGCGAGGTCATGTTGCGCAGCGGGGCATCGTCGTCGAACTCGAGGCCGTGCAGGATCGGATCCAGGTCCAGGCCGTCGGCCTTCCAGTGGTTGATCGCCTCCCGGGCATCCAGCACCTCGGCATGGCCAATGGCTTCCTCGATGCTGCGGAATCCGAGTTCCGCGAGGATCTCGCGGACTTCCTCGGCCAGGAACTCGAAGAAATTGACCACGAACTCCGGCTTGCCGCTGAAGCGGGCCCGCAGTTCGGGGTTCTGGGTGGCCACACCCACCGGGCAGGTGTCCAGATGGCAGACGCGCATCATGATGCAGCCTTCCACCACGAGCGGCGCGGTGGCGAAACCGAACTCCTCACCACCCAGCAGGGCAGCAATCACGACGTCGCGGCCGGTCTTCAGCTGACCGTCCACCTGCACTACCACGCGGTCGCGCAGGCCGTTAAGCATCAGCGTCTGCTGCGTCTCGGCGAGGCCGAGTTCCCACGGCACACCCGCGTGCTTGAGCGAGTTCAGCGGCGAGGCGCCGGTGCCGCCGTCGTGTCCGGAAACGAGTACGACGTCGGCCTTCGCCTTCGTGACACCCGATGCCACAGTGCCGATCCCCACTTCGGAGACGAGCTTGACGTGGACCCGGGCCGAGGGGTTGGCGCGCTTGGCATCATAGATGAGCTGCGCGAGGTCCTCGATGGAGTAGATGTCGTGGTGCGGGGGCGGCGAGATGAGTCCGACGCCGGGTGTTGAGTGCCGCGTCCGGGCCACCCACGGGTAGACCTTCTGCGCCATCAGCTGGCCGCCTTCGCCGGGCTTGGCACCCTGCGCCATCTTGATCTGGATGTCGTCCGCGTTGGTCAGGTACAGGCTGGTGACACCGAACCGGCCCGAGGCGATCTGCTTGACGGCGGAGCGGCGTTTCGGGTCCAGCAGGCGGTCCACGTCCTCGCCGCCTTCACCGGTGTTGGACTTGCCGCCCAAGTGGTTCATGGCGATCGCAAGCGTCTCGTGGGCTTCCTTGGAAATGGATCCGTAGCTCATGGCGCCGGTGGAGAAGCGCTTCACGATGCTGGAGACGGACTCCACTTCCTCCAAGGGCACAGCGGGACGCTCGGTCTTGAACTTGAGGAGCCCACGCAGGGTCATCAGGTTCTCGGACTGGTCATCCACGCCCTTGGTGTAGGCCTTGAAGATGTCGTAGCGGCGTTCACGCGTGGCGTGCTGCAGCCGGAACACCGTCTCCGGGTTGAACAGGTGCGGCTCGCCGTCCCGGCGCCACTGGTACTCGCCGCCGCCAAGCAGCGGGCGGTGCGGCTGCTCGATGCCGCCTTCCGGGTAGGCCATCTGGTGCCGCGCCGAAACCTCGGCCGCAATGACGTCCAGGCCCACGCCGCCCAGCTGGGAGTGCGTGCCGGCGAAGAATTCGTCCACCAGCTCCTGCCCAAGGCCCAGGGCCTCGAACGTCTGCGCACCGGTGTAGGACGCAACGGTGGAGATGCCCATCTTGGACATGATCTTCAGGACACCCTTGCCCAGGCCCTTGATCAGGTTGTAGACGCCGTCCTGCGGGGTCACTCCCACCACGTCGCCGCTGGAAATCAGCTGCTCCACGGATTCCATGGCCAGGTACGGGTTGACGGCCGACGCGCCATAACCGATCAGGACCGCAACGTGGTGCGTCTCGCGGACGTCGCCGGCCTCGACCACTAGGGCGGTCTTGGTGCGGTTGGCACTGCGGAGCAGGTGGTGGTGCACTGCGCTGACCAGCAGCAGCGACGGAATCGGCGCCCACTGGGCGTTCGAGTCGCGGTCGGAGAGCACCACGTACTGCACGCCGCGGTTGATGGCGCCGGAAACCTGCTCGCAGATTTCGGTGAGACGCGCACGCAGCGCGGACTCGCCACCTTCGGGGCGGTAAAGGCCACGGACCTTCATGGCGATGCGGTCGCCGTCGGGCGTTTCAATGTTGGCGATCTTGGCGAGCTGGTCATTATTGATCACCGGGAACGGCAGGGAAACCTGCGGCTGCCGCACCTGCTTGGTGTCCAGCAGGTTGCCGTTGGGGCCGATGGCAGTGGTCAGCGAGGTGACCAGCTCTTCACGGATGGCGTCCAGCGGCGGGTTGGTGACCTGCGCGAATGACTGCACAAAGTAGTCGAACAGCAGGCGCGGCCGCTTGGACAGCACCGCCACCGGAGTGTCGGAACCCATGGCACCCAGCGGTTCGGCACCGGTGCGGGCCATCGGGCCCAGGAGGATCTTCAGTTCCTCGGTGGTGTACCCGAAGGTCCGCTGGCGGATGTTCACCGACGCAGCGGTGTGGACCACGTGCTCGCGCTCGGGGAGGTCCTTGAGGTCGATGAGGTTTTCTTTGAGCCAGGCGGCCCATGGGTTCGCTTGGGCCACTTCGGCCTTGACCTCTTCGTCATCAATGATCCGGCCGGCGTCGGTGTCCACCAGGAACATCTTGCCCGGCGAAACCCGGCCCTTCTTGACCACTTTGGAGGGTTCGACGTCGATGACGCCCACCTCGGACGCGAAGACAACCAGGCCGTCCTCGGTGATCCAGTAGCGTCCCGGGCGCAGTCCGTTGCGGTCCAGGGTGGCACCCACCAGGGTGCCGTCAGTGAAGGACACGGCAGCGGGGCCGTCCCACGGTTCCATCAGCAGTGAGTGGTACTCGTAGAACGCACGCCGTGCGGGATCCATGGTGGCGTGGTTCTCCCACGCCTCGGGGATCATCATCATGATCGAGTGCGTGATGGGGCGGCCGGAGAGCCATAGCAGCTCTGCTACTTCGTCGAAGGACGCGGAGTCGGAGGCACCGGGCGTGCAGATGGGGTACAGCTCTTCGGGGGAATCCCCCAACAGGGGGTTGGCGAGCTGGGACTGGCGGGCGCGCATCCAGTTCCGGTTGCCCTTGACGGTGTTGATTTCACCGTTGTGGGCGATGGTGCGGAACGGCTGGGCCAGCGGCCAGGAGGGGAACGTGTTGGTGGAGAAGCGCGAGTGGACGATGGCCAGCTTGGTCTTGAAGCGCTTGTCGGAGAGGTCCGGGTAGAACGGCTCCAGCTGGGCCGTGGTGAGCATGCCCTTGTAGACGATGGTGCGGGAGGACAGGGACGGGAAGTAGACACCGAACTTGTTCTGGGCACGCTTGCGGATCCGCCACGCGCGGGCGTCGAGCTCATTGTGGCTCAGGGTCTCGCCGGCGGCCGAGGCAAAGAAGGGCTGGGAGAAGTACGGCATGCAGGCACGGGCCATGGCACCGACCAGGTCGGCCACAATGGGCACTTCGCGCCAGCCGAGGACGGTGAGGCCTTCGTCGGCGGCGAGGCCTTCAATGCCCGCCTTGGCGGCATCGGCCTCGCGCTGCTCGGACGGCAGGAAGGCCGTGCCGGCCACGTACTGTCCGGGCGCGGGTAGTTCGAATTCTGTGACCGCCCGGAAGAATTCATCGGGGATCTGCATCAGGAGGCCGGCACCGTCACCGGTGCCTTCGTCTGCGCCCACGGCACCGCGGTGCTCGAGGTTGCGCAGGGCAGTCAGGGCGGCGTCGACGATGTCGTAGCCGGGCTCACCGCGGAGTGTGGCGATGATCGCCAGGCCACACGCGTCTTTTTCATTGTCCGGGTTGTAAAGACCCCGGGCCTCCGGCAGCGCAGCGAAGCGCTTGAACGGAGAGACGGGGCCGTCGGATCCTATTTTTTCGGACCAACGTGGGCTATGAAGATGGGTCATTGAAGACGTCCTTCCTCGAGATCGTACGTATGGAAGGGACACCGTTGGCCCCACTTCTGAGCGCCGGTGTGATGGGCACAACAAAGTGTTTATTTACAGGAAATTGTAGGCCAGACAGGCCTGCTGAACGAAGAGTTACGCAGGCCGCTGGCCCGGGCTTGACCGGGCAGCGGCTATCTGCTGTCCGGGCGGGCCCTGTTTGCCACGACATTGTGGTGGGTGGGCGCTCCGAGCGGTGGCTCTGCTGCCCTGCCGTGCCGGCGTCCTACCTGCTGGTGCCAGCCTCCGGCGCGGATTCCGATACCTCGCGGCCGGAATTTCCGGTCTCCGGCGTCACGGGGATGGCCTTGTTGCCGTCCCCGGATGCCGGTTCCTCTTCCGTTGGGGTGGAAGAATTTCCGGATCCATTTTGGATATCAGGCAGATTATCATGCGATTCACTATCTGAGACACGGGTATCCGCATCGCGGACAGCCGGGACGGTGGCGGCGGCTTTGACCCCGGCGTCGTCCCCGGTCTTGTCCGTGACCTGGTCCTGGTCTGAGCCGGCCACCGGACCGCGGTCTGCAAGATAGGGTGTGTCCGGTTCCGGCCTGCCCTTCATCCCTATCAGGATGAAGACCACCAGGGCTGCGACGAACACAAAGATGCTGGTCCAGACGTTGAGCCGGGTGGTGATGCCGAAGAGGTTGATCTGCTCGGCCTCGTCGATCCGCATCGCTTCGATCCAGACCCGGCCCAGCGTGTAGTACATCGCGTAGAGCCAGAAGAGCCGGGCACGGCGGAAGTGGAACCTGCGGTCAAGGGCCAGCAGGATCAGCACGCCCGCGATGTTCCAGAGTGATTCATACAGGAACGTGGGGTGGAAGAGCGTATCTGCCGGCATCCCCGCGGGGAAGTTGGGGTTGTCGGCGTCGATCTGCAGGCCCCAGGGCAGCGTCGTGGGACCGCCGAAGAGTTCCTGGTTGAAGTAGTTGCCCCACCGGCCCACGGCCTGCGCCAGCAGGAGCCCCGGTGCCGCGGCGTCCAGGAAGGCGGTCAGTTTCACGCCCGCACGCCGGCAACCGATCCAGGCGCCCACAACACCCAGGACAACGGCGCCCCAGATTCCCAGGCCGCCCCGCTGGATCTGCGGGATCAGCCAGAGGTCGCCGGTGCCGTCGAACCCGGGACCGAAGTACTGGTCCGGCGACGAGACAACGTGGTACAGCCGTCCGCCGATAATGCCGAAGGGAATCGCCCAGATGACAATGTCCCAGACGCTGCCTTCCGGCGCACCGCGCCGGGCCCAGCGGACCGACGTGAGCCAGAGGCCCAGGACGATGCCTGCCAGGATGCACAGGGCATAGGCGTGGATCCGCAGGGTCCCCCACGGCAACGGGATGTCGAAGCCGGACCAGTCAGGGCTGGGGATGCTGGCCGGCACCAGGGCGGCGGCGTGAAGGAGCGTCTGCATAGGGGCTAGGCCACTTCCCTGGCGAGTCCGGCGCTCAGGTCGCGGGTGAGTTCTGCGACGGCGGGGACACCGCCGTCGCGGATTGCGGCCACCAGCGCGGTGCCGACGATGACGCCGTCGGCGTAGGCAGCGATCTCGCGGACGTGGCCGGCGTTGGACACGCCGAGCCCCACGCAGACACGCTCGGCCCCCGCGGCATGGGTGTCGGCAACGAGCTGCTCGGCGCTGCTGCTGACATCCTGGCGGGTGCCCGTGACGCCCATGATGGACACCGCGTACACAAAGCCACGGCTCGCCTTCACGGTCATGGCCAGGCGCTCGGGAGTGGAGGAAGGAGCCACGAGGAAAACCCGGTCCAGTCCGTACTTATCCGAGGCGGCGAACCATTGCGACGCTTCGTCCGGGATGAGGTCCGGCGTAATCAGCCCTGCTCCCCCGGCCTCGGCCAGCCTGCGGGAAAACTCGTCAACGCCCATCCGGAGCACCGGGTTCCAGTAGGTCATGACCAGCACGGCAACATCGGTGGCTGCCGTAATGCCGGCCACGACGTCGAACACGCTCTCCACGCGGAAGCCGTTGGCGATGGCCTCGGTGGTGGCCGCCTGGATAACCGGGCCGTCCATGACCGGGTCAGAGTAGGGAATGCCGATTTCGATCAGGTCGGCACCGTTCTTCGCCATGGCGATGCCGGCGTCGATGGTGGCCTGGACATCGGGGTACCCGGCCGGCAGGTAGCAGACCAGGGCTGAGCGTCCGGCGTCGCGGGCGCGGTCGATGGCGGCGGCGGACTTGCTGGCCGTCAGTTCAGTCATCAGTGGTCCTCGTTGTTGTCAGCGGCAGTGTGATCTGCGGCGGCCGTGCCGGCCGCGGCAGGGACCGCTTCCGTCTCGGCGCGGTCGGCAGGTCCCTTGGGCTTGCGCGTGGAAAGGGTGGTGCCCTTGACGTTTCCGTCCTCGTCCAGCATGTGGAACCACTCGGCGGCGGTCTCCACGTCCTTGTCGCCGCGGCCGGAAAGGTTGACGATGATCACCGTGTCGGACGGGTTGGCGCTGCCTTCGGTCAGGCGCTTGCCCACCTTGATGGCACCGGCGAGGGCGTGGGACGACTCGATGGCGGGGATGATGCCTTCAGTGCGGCACAGCAGCTTGAACGCGTCCATGGCTTCGGTGTCCGTGATGGGCTCGTAGGTGACGCGGCCGATATCGGCCAGGTAGGCGTGCTCCGGGCCCACGCCCGGGTAGTCCAGGCCGGCCGAGATGGAGTGCGACTCGATGGTCTGCCCGTCATCGTCCTGCATGAGGTAGGAGCGCGCACCGTGCAGGACGCCGGGCTTGCCGAGCGTGATGGTGGCCGCGTGCCGGCCGGTTTCGACGCCGTCGCCGCCGGCCTCGAAGCCGTAGATCTTGACGCTGGGGTCATCCAGGAAGCCGTGGAAGATGCCGATCGCGTTGGACCCGCCGCCGATGCAGGCAACGACGGCGTCGGGCAGCCTGCCGGTCTGCTCCAGGATCTGTGCCCGGGCTTCCTCGCCGATGACTTCGTGGAAGAAGCGCACCATTGCGGGGAACGGGTGGGCGCCGGCGGCCGTGCCCAGCAGGTAGTGCGTGGTGTCAACGTTGCTGACCCAGTCCCGGAGGGCGTCGTTGATGGCGTCTTTGAGGGTCTGGGAACCGTTCGTTACCGGCACCACCGTGGCGCCCAGCAGCTGCATGCGGGCGACGTTGAGCGCCTGGCGGCGGCAGTCTTCGGCGCCCATGTAGACGACGCATTCGAGGCCGAGGAGGGCGGCGGCGGTGGCACTGGCCACGCCGTGCTGGCCCGCGCCGGTCTCCGCGATCACTCGGGTCTTGCCCATGCGCTTGGCCAGCAGGGCCTGGCCCAGCACGTTGTTGATCTTGTGCGATCCGGTGTGGTTCAGGTCCTCGCGCTTGAGGAAGATCCGGGCCCCGCCGGCGTGCTGGGAGAAGCGCTTGGCTTCTGTCAGCAGCGAGGGACGGCCGGAGTAGTTCTTGTTCAGGTCTGCGATCTGGGCCAGGAACTCAGGATCGGCCTTGGCCTTTTCGAAGGTGTCCTCAAGCTCGTCCAGTGCGGCGATGAGCGATTCGGGCATCCAGCGTCCGCCGTAACCGCCAAAATACGGCCCCGGGGCATGCTTCAGTGAGCCGCCCTGCAGGAATGCCTCGGCGGCGTTGTTCTCAGCGTTTTCTGAGGGTGCATCAACCATCAGTCTCACCGTCCTGTTCCAGTTGATCGTTCAGAAGTGTTGTGCCGCCGGCACCGGGGCCGGCGGTTGCGCGCTCTAGGCGCGCGCGGCGATGGCGGCGGCGCCGGCCGCAGTGAACTCGGCGATCCGCTCCCGCGGAGTCGAATCGCTCACCAGGGCTTCGCCCACCAGGATCGCGTTGGCGCCGCTCGCGGCGTAGTGCGTTACGTCGTCCACGCTGCGCACGCCGGATTCGGCGATCACCAGCGCTTCGCCGGGGATCAGGCCGGCGAGGGACGCGAAAACGGAACGGTCGACGTCGAGCGTCTTGAGGTTGCGGACGTTGACGCCGATGATGCGCGCCTTCGCCGCCACGGCACGTTCGATTTCCGCTTCGGTGTGGGTCTCCACCAGGACGTTCATGCCCAGTTCGCGGCTGAGGGCGCTGAATTCCTGCAGCTGGGCGTCGGAGAGCGCCGCCACGATGAGGAGGATCAGGTCCGCGCCGTGGGCACGGGCTTCCCAGATCTGGTACTCGTCGAGCGTGAAATCCTTGCGAAGCAGCGGAATATCCACGCGGGCACGGACGGCGTCCAGGTCAGCGAGGGAGCCCCTGAAACGCCGCTGCTCGGTGAGGACACTGATCACGGCGGCGCCGCCGTCGGCATACTGCGCCGCAAGTGACGCCGGATCCCCAATGGTGGCCAGATCCCCCTTCGAGGGACTGCGGCGCTTGATTTCGGCGATGACTTTGAGCTGGTCGCGCGGTGCTGCCGGACCGCCAAGGGCCGCCCACGCATCACGCGCCGGGGCGGCCGCGACGGCCTGTTCCTTCAGTTCCGCAAGGGAAACCAGGCGCTTTCTGGCCTCCATATCCTCCCTGACACCGGCATTGATGTCATCGAGAACGGTGGCCATCAGTGGCCGGTGTTCTTCAGCTTGCTGCCTTCGACGCCGTAGCCTGCCTTGCGCATGATGTAACCCAGGATCAGGCCGAGGACCATAACGCACGCGCCGGCGATGAAGATGGGAGTGTTGGCGATGACAAAGGCAATCGCCGCAATGAGTGCGCCCACCAGCATGACAATGACGCAGGTCCACGCAGCGGGGCTGTTGCCGTGGCCCAGATCCTGGCTGTGGTCAACGCCGTGGTGCACAGCAGGTGCCGGGGCGGTTTTGGACGCGGGTGCGGGTGCTTTGCTCATGTGAAATCTCCTCAGGATCAATACTGCTTACATTCTGCCATTTTTTGGCCACAAACTGCCCATCGGCGGCCCTGGCCGCGGTTTGAGCGCCTTGCCGTGGGCGGCTGCCGGCGGAGCTCAGGTGGGGTCGTCGCCGCGCGAGAGCCTGTCCCAGCTGTCGATCTCGTCCACCGGCCCTGCTGCCGTGGCGGAAGTTCCCGCCCCCGCAGCTGACACGGCCGCGTCATATTTGGTGCGCGACTTCCAATACCGGCCCGCCGGCACGATCAGCAGGGCGCCGAGTGCCAGCAGAATTCCGACGACGACGGCGAGCACCGGGAAGGCGGTCACCTCGGTTCCGGCGCGGCTTCCGTTGACCCCGGTGGCGGCAGCGATGGAGCCCTGGGCGGCGGAAAGCGGATCAGACAACACGGTAGCGGCTGCGGTAACGATGCCGGCTGCGGCGAGCACCACAATGACGGTAATGACCCACCGGGCCACCTTCCCGGCAATGGAAGCGGCCAGCCCGCCGGCCAAGGCCACCAGTGCCAGCGCTGTCACGGCCGTGGCTGCCTTGCTGCCTTGCACCGCAAGGCTGTTCTGGCCCCCCGCTGCCTGGCCCGCCTGGTCAGGGTCAAGCGTGACCGTGATCCACGTCTGGGTCGTCGTGCCGAAAACTGCCAAGGCCAGCACGGCGATCAGGAGGACCAGCGTGGATTTCCGGGCCCACACGGGGGTCATTCGCGGGCCTCCCCCGGGTCGGGAAGCGACCCCGCGGAAATGTTGCGTAAGGATCCCGCCGTATGCACTGCCCGGAGCGGCGCGGCGGCCTTGTTCACGGTTTCGATCGCTTCGGTGGGGTTCACCGAGTCCGCCACGATGCCACCGCCGGCCTGCACGTAGGCGCGCCCTTCCCGGAGCAGCGCGGAGCGGATGGCGATGGCCATATCCATGTCGCCGGCGAAGTCGAGATAGCCCACCACACCGCCATAGATCCCGCGCCGGTGCGGCTCAAGCTGGTCCAGCAGCCGCAGGGCCCGGGGCTTGGGTGCGCCGGAGAGCGTGCCGGCCGGGAAGGTTGCCTTCAGGACGTCGTAGGCCTTGGCCTGCGGGGACAGCGTCCCCACCACCGTGGACACCAGGTGCATGATGTGGCTGAACCGTTCCACCTCCATGAACTGGGTGACGTCCACCGTGCCGGCTACGCAGACCTTGGACAGGTCGTTGCGGGACAGGTCCACCAGCATCAGGTGCTCGGCGCGTTCCTTCTCGTCGGCCAGGAGCTCTTCCGCCAAGGCTTTGTCGCCTTCAACCGTCTTGCCGCGGGGCCGCGATCCGGCGATGGGGTGCGTGATGACTTCGTCGCCGGTCACGGTCACCAGGGCCTCCGGGGAGGACCCCACGATGGTGTACTCCCGGCCGTCGGCGTCCTCAAGGCTGAAGAGGTACATGTAAGGGCTGGGGTTCGTGTTGCGCAGGACCCGGTAGACGTCCAGGGGCGAGGCTCCGCACTCCATTTCGAAGCGGCGGGAAATCACCACCTGGAAGACTTCGCCGTCCACGATGGCTTCCTTGCCCCGGTCCAGGGCCTCCAGGTAAGCGGGTTCGGCCCAACGCTCCTGGACACTGGAGGCGAAGTCCAAGGCAGCCGGTTCCAGGACGGACACTGGCTGCGCTACCGGTGTGCTCACTTTGCCGAGCAGGGCCTGCACCCGTTCGACGGCGTCGTGCCACGCCTCGTCCACCCGCTCGGAGCTGTTGTCGAAGTTGATGGCGTTGGCGATGAGCAGCACGCTGCCGTCATGGTTGTCATGGACGGCCATGTCCGTCACCAGGTTCAGTGCCAGCTCCGGCAGGTGGAGGTCGTCCTCGGGCGGGCTGGTGAGCCGTTCCCAGTGCCGGACGGTTTCCCAGCCGAGGAAGCCCACCAGTCCGGACGTGAACGGCGGCAGCCCTTCGAACCTGCTGGTCCGCAGCGCGTCAACGGTATCGCGGATGGCGTCCACAGGGTTGCCATCCATGGGCACGCCTGCAGGGGGCTCCCCTAGCCAGTGCGCCTGGCCGTCCTTAGTGGTCAGCGTGGCCCGGGACCTGGCTCCGATGAACGAGTACCGCGACCAGGTGCCGCCAACCGCCGCGGACTCCATCAGGAAAGTTCCTGGCTGGCCGTTGGCCAGCTTCCGGTACAGGCCGATGGGAGTTTCAGCGTCCGCCAGCACTTTGAGCGTCACGGGGATGACCCTGCTGGTGCGGGCGAGTTCGCGGAACTCCTCGAGGCCCGGGCTGATGATTCCAAGGTCCTGCATGGCTATGCTTCTCCGCCTGTTCTTGTGTGCCGCCGCGGGCGGCATCCGTCGTGGTACTGGCTTGGTGCTGGCAAAAGTGTGAAAGCTGCGGCGGGTTCCGCCCAGGGATCGGGTCAGGAGGCCGGGCCGGTCCGGACGTCCAATTCGCGTCCGTCGAAGCAGGTCCGGGTTCCCGTGTGGCAGGCCGCGCCCACCTGGTCCACCCGGACCAGCAGGGCATCGCCGTCGCAGTCCATGGCCACGGACTTGACCCACTGGACGTGGCCGGACGTATCGCCCTTGCGCCAGTATTCCTGGCGCGAGCGGGAGTAGAACGTGACCCGGCCGCTGGTCATGGTGCGGTGCAGCGCCTCATCATCCATCCACCCCAGCATCAGCACCTCGTTCGTATCGAACTGCTGGACCACTGCCGCAACGAGACCGGCGCTGTCGCGCTTGAGCGCGGCTGCCACCTCAGGTGGAAGCGGATTGGAGGTGGGTGCCGGGACGGGCACGGGGGCGGGGGCAGGCTGCTCAGACATCAGGTCAAGTCTAGTGCCTGATCAGCGGCCCCTAAATATACGTCAACGGGCATATAAGGAGGGTGTCAGCGACGGGGCCTCCACCGTGGCGATTCTGCTGCCCAACTCCCTGCTCTCGTGCTAGTTTCACAAGTGATGCATTACGTTGACCCGTCCCGCGAAGTCCTGGCCGAAACCCTCCTGGCGGCCGGTCCTGATGCCCCCACCCTCTGCCGAGGCTGGCGCACCAGGGACCTTGCCGCGCACCTTTACCTGCGCGAACGCAAGGCGGCCGTGGGGCTTGGCCTGATCATCAAGAGCCTCTCCAAAGCCTCGGACAAGGCCACCGCCAAACTCGCCGCGAAGCTGAAGGCGCCGGACGACTACGCGGGCCTCGTGAACACGTTCCGCAGCGGTCCACCGGCCCTGTCCCCCATGAAGATCAAGGCGTTGGACGAGAGCTCCAACCTGATCGAGTACTTCGTCCACACGGAGGACATCCGCCGGGCCGTTGACCGCTGGGCTCCACGGGCCCTGGACGAGGCGTACTCGGACGCGCTATGGGACGAGCTCATCAAACGGGCCGCCATCCTGTACCGCGGCGTGGATCTCGGCATTGTGCTGGTGCGGCCCTCCGGCCCCCGGCACGTGGCCAAGCGCGCCCCTGTTTCGGTGGCCATCGTCGGCGAGCCGGGCGAACTGCTGATGCACGCCCACGGCCGCACCCGCCACGCCCTCGTCACGTTCGAAGGCCAGCCCGACGCCGTCGCCCTCCTCCAGTCAGCCGAAGTAGGACTGTAGAAACAAGGGCCTTTGACCAGAGTGGGCGAAAGTGGGCCCACGCCCGCAGGGTTCCCTGGCCGAGCTTGCGAGGTTAGGGGGCGGGTGGGGACTAGCGGACTTCGAAGCCTGCTTCGCGGATGGCCTGCTTGACCTGGGCCATCATGTTGTCCGGGCCCCAGTGGAAGATCGAGGCGGCCAGGACGGCGTCGGCGCCTGCAGCCACGGCCGGCGGGAAGTGGGCGGGTTCGCCGGCACCGCCGGAGGCGATGATCGGCACCTTGACGGCGGCCCGGACCAGCCGGATGAGCTCCAGGTCGAAGCCGTCCTTGGTGCCGTCCGCGTCGATGGAGTTCAGCAGGATTTCGCCGATCCCGCGGTCGGCAGCTTCCTTGGCCCACGCGATGGCATCGATGCCGGTGCCGGTGCGGCCGCCGTGGGTGGTTACTTCGAAGCCCGACGGCGTGGGCTGGGATCCGGGGCGTGTCCGGCGGGCGTCGACTGACAGGACCAGGACCTGGGACCCGAAGTGCCGGCTAATCTCGTTGATGACGTCCGGCCGGGCGACGGCTGCCGTGTTGATGGAGGCCTTGTCTGCGCCGAAACGCAGGAGCTTGTCCACCTCGGCCACGCCGCGGACGCCGCCGCCGACCGTCAGTGGTATGAAGACTTCCTCGGCGGTGCGGCGGACCACGTCGAACGTGGTTTCGCGGTTGCCCGACGAGGCCGTGACGTCAAGGAATGTCAGCTCATCAGCGCCCGCATTGTCGTAACGGTGGGCCAGTTCCACAGGGTCGCCTGCGTCGCGGAGCCCTTCGAAGTTGATGCCCTTCACGACGCGGCCGGCATCGACGTCGAGGCACGGGATGACTCGTACAGCTACAGCCATTGCTACTCCTAAATCAGATGCGGCAGGCGTGGATGCTGCTGACCAGGATGGCGCGGGCGCCAAGGTCGTAGAGCTCGTCCATGATGCGGTTGGTCTCCCGCTTCGGGACCATGGACCGCACGGCCACCCACTCGGAGTCCCGCAGCGGGGAGACGGTGGGTGACTCCAGGCCCGGGGTCAGGGCTGCGGCCTGCTCCACGAGGTCCTTGCGGATGTCGTAATCCATGAGGACGTACTGCCGTGCCACCAGGACACCCTGGAGGCGGCGCATGAGGACCTCAATCTCCCTGGCGGTGCCGTTCGCGGCGCCGCCTTCACCGGTGCGGCCGATCAGGACGGCCTCGGACTTGAGGATCGGATCACCGAAGATCTCCATGCCGGCGGCCTTGAGGGTGTTACCGGTTTCGACGACGTCGGCAATGGCGTCCGCGACTCCCAGGCGTACGGAGGATTCGACTGCGCCGTCGAGCCGCACTACATGGGCGTTGACGCCGCGTTCCGCGAGGTAGCCGCGGAGCAAACCGTCGTAGCTGGTGGCGAGGCGTTTGCCTTCGAGCTCCTCCACCTTGGCGAAGTCGCCGACCGGACCGGCGAAGCGGAACGTGGACGCTGCGAAGCCCAGGGGCAGCAGCTCCTTTGCCTCCACCTCGGCGTCCAGCAGCAGGTCGCGGCCGGTGATGCCGACGTCGAGGATTCCGCGGCCGACGTAGACGGCGATGTCGCGGGGACGGAGGAAGAAGAATTCGATGTCATTGTCCGGGTCCATCATGACCAGTTCGCGGGTGTCGCGGCGTTGGCGGTAGCCCGCCTCGGACAGCATCGCGGACGCGGATTCGGACAGGGAGCCCTTATTGGGGACGGCTACTCGCAGCATGGGGGTCTTTCTTGTTGGGAAGGTCTGTTGATCAAGCAATCGGGCCACGGAGGGCGCGCGGGCCGGGAAGGCCGGGCGGCGCCGCAGTGGCTACAGATGCTTGTAGACGTCTTCCAGGGTCAGCCCTTTGGCGAGCATCAGAACCTGCAGGTGGTAGAGCAGCTGGGAGATTTCCTCGGCCGCGGCTTCGTCGGACTCGTACTCGGCAGCCATCCAGACTTCGGCCGCTTCCTCCACGACTTTCTTGCCGATGCCGTGGACTCCGGACTCCAATTCAGCGACGGTGCGGGAGCCTGCCGGGCGGGTGGCTGCCTTCTCACTCAGTTCAGCGAACAGCGTCTCGAAATTCTTCACGCCCTACAGCCTACTTGCTGCGGGCAGCACGGCGCGTGTCGGGCCGTAGCATGACGGGGGCGATGTGAGTGAACACACACCGCGCCCCGCCAGCCCGGGACCTCTATTTGCCGTACGGCTTGAGCAAAACGGCGGTGGCGAGGGCCGCCGTCACCGCTTCATGGCCTTTGTCCTCGTTGGAGCCGGGCAGGCCGGCACGGTCCAGGCCCTGCTGCTCCGTATCGCAGGTCAGCACGCCGAAGCCCACCGGCACCCCGGTGGAGACGCTCACGTCCGTAAGTCCCGACGTCGCCGCCTGGCACACGTACTCAAAGTGCGGCGTACCGCCGCGGATCACGACGCCGAGGGCCACTACCGCGTCAAAGTGCGGTGCCAGCCGCGCGGCAGCGACCGGAAGCTCAAAGGCGCCCGGAACGCGCAGGACGGTCGGTTCGCTGATGCCTGCGTCCTTGGCGGCGCGCAGGGCGCCGTCGAGGAGACCGTCCATGATCTGGGTGTGCCAGCTGGCTGCAACGATGGCCAGCCGGAGCTGCGACGTTTCCGCCGGGTTGAGGGTGGTGAGGTCGATATCTGGTGCGCCGTGTCCGCTCATGCGTATTTCGTGTTCCGTTCAGTCTTGTTCGTTGTCAAAAGTGTCAGCCGCGGCTGCAGGCACTGTGGCCACGTGGGTGTCCAGCGTCAGCCGGTGCTCCATGCGGTCCTTCTTGGTCTGCAGGTAGCGGATGTTCTGGTCGCGGGACGGCACCTCGGTGGGCACCATTTCCACAACCCTGACGCCCGCCTGTGCCAGCCTGTTCTGTTTGTCCGGGTTGTTGCTGAGGAGCCGCACTTCGTGGAGTCCCATCTCCGCCAGGATCTGGGCAGCGGCTTTGTAGCAGCGGGCGTCCACCGGCAGGCCGAGCTGTTCGTTGGCCTCCACAGTGTCGAAGCCGGCTTCCTGGAGGGCGTAGGCCTTGATCTTGTTGGCCAGGCCGATGCCGCGCCCTTCCTGGCCGCGCAGGTACAGCAGGGTGCCGCCGTATTCGTTGATCATCTCCAAAGCGAAGGCAAGCTGTTCGCCGCAGTCGCAACGGTACGACCCGAAAACGTCCCCCGTCAGGCATTCCGAATGCAGGCGCACCAGCGGCGCCCGGCCGTCGAGCGGCGGATTGGGCGACGTGACGGCTAGGTGCTCGGCACCGGTGGCCAGGTCAATCCAAGCCTGGGCCACAAAGTCACCAAACGGGGTGGGCAGTTGGACGATGGGTCCGCCGCTTACCGGGTGAGGAGTCTTGCCGTTACTGGCAGCCTTCGGGTGGTGGCCGTTCATATGGCCGTCATCCGAAACACGTGAAGCCGTCATTGTTCCTCCTCTACTCCGTCCGGGCGTCCGGCCCGGTGTCACTGTCCGCGGGGGCCGCAGCCCCTGCTTCAAGATAAGCCACAAGATCCTCAATGGAGATCAGGGGGCATCCGTGTTCGGCAGCGAACGCCCGCAGGCCGTCAAGCCGCATCATTTCACCGTCGTCGTACACCACTTCGGCGATGACGCCCACGGGCTCCAGACCGGCAAGCCGGCAGAGGTCCACGGCCGCTTCGGTGTGGCCGGGGCGTTCACGCACTCCCCCATTAACGGCCCGCAGCGGGAAAATATGCCCGGGCCGTGTCACGGCGGCGGGTCCGGCGGCGGGATCTGCCAGGACACGTGCGGTCAGGGCGCGGTCCGTGGCGGAAATCCCGGTGCTTACCCCCACGGCCGCGTCGCAGGAAACGGTGTACGCCGTGCCCTTGGAATCCTCGTTCACGGCCGTCATGGGCGGCAGCGCCATGGCGTCGGCACGGTCGCCGGTCAGCGGGACGCAAATGACGCCGGAGCTGTACCGGATGGTCCAGCCCATCAGCGCGGGTGTGGCGTGCTGGGCGGCGAAGATGATGTCGCCTTCGTTTTCACGGTCCTCGTTGTCCACCACAAGCACGGGCTGGCCCGCAGCGATGGCGCGGACGGCCACCTCCACCGGGTCCAGGACCGTCGCCGCGGCCGTCACCGTGCTCCCGTCGAGTGCCGGCTCCAGCCGGATGGTTACGTTCATCGGTTTCCTCCGTTCGCTGCGCCGGTGCTGAAGGCCATCAGCCGCTCGGTGTATTTGGCCAGCACATCCACTTCAAGGTTGACCCGGCTGCCGGTGATCTTGGCGCCCAGGCCGGTTTCGGCGAGGGTGGTGGGGATCAGCCCTACTTCAAACCACGGTTCAGCTTCCGCCGCCGGGCTCACGGCGGTCACGGTGAGCGACACGCCGTCGATGGCGATGGAGCCTTTTTCCGCGATGTAGCGGGCAAGGTTCGCCGGCACGCCAAACCGGAGGCGCTCCCAGTTGCCGAGGGCCTCGCGTTCCAGCAGCTGACCAACGCCGTCGACGTGGCCCTGGACAACGTGTCCGTCCAGCCGGCCGCCCGCAGGGACGCAGCGCTCCAGGTTGACCGAATCTCCGGCCGCGAGTTCACCGATGGTGCTGCGCACCAGCGTTTCGCCCATGACGTCAACGCTGAACTCCTTGCCGGCGATGTCGGTGGCGGTCAGGCAGACGCCGTTCACGGCAATGGAGCCGCCAAGGGCAAGGCCCTCGGTGGTGCCGGGGGCGCGCAGGCGGAGGGTTGCGCTGGTATCGCCGTCCCGCTCCACGGACAGCACCTGTCCTTGTTCGGCAATTATTCCGGTAAACATCAGTAGCCTCCCATGGCTGGTTCCGCGGCAGTGCGGGATGGTTGTGGTTCCAAAGCTTCGAGGGGTTCGGGGCGCAGGTGCAGCCTCAGGTCCCGGCCCAGGGTCTGGACGGCGCCGCCGTCTGACGGGTCCCATTCCCAATGCCGGGCGTCGGCGAGGGTGGTGATTCCGAGGCCGCTGAGGGCAGGCGTTCCGGAGCCAAGCAGGGTGGGCGCGAGGTAGACGATGAGTTCGTCCACGAGCCCGGCCGCCAGGAATGAGCTGAGGATGCGGGACCCGCCTTCCACCATGACGTGCCGGATGCCCTGGGCATACAGCACCGAGAGCGCCTCGTGCGGATCGCGCGTCGGCAGGTGCAGGACGTACCCATCCTCACCGTGGACTGCCGCGTCCGCCGGGATCTCCCGGAGGCCCATGACGGCGCGCAGCGGCTGCTTGCCGGACGTTGTTCCGGATGCGTCGCGCGCCGTGAGCCGGGGGTTGTCCACCAGCACCGTCTGGGTGCCCACGAGGATGGCGTCGATCCGTCCCCGCAGGCCGTGGTTGTCCGCGAGGGACTCGGGGGACGAAATCCACTGGCTGGTCCCGTCCTCCGCAGCGATCCGGCTGTCCAAGGTCTGGGCGATGTGGAGGGTCACGAAGGGCCGGTGGGCGGCCACGGCCAGGAACCATTGGCGGTTGAGCTCGAAAGCTTCGACGGCGGCAAGCCCGCTGCGGACCATGACGCCGGCATTCCGCAGGGTGGCTGCGCCGCCGGCGGCCGGGTCATGGGGGTCATCAACGGCGTAGACCACATCCTTGATCCCCGCGGCGATGATCGCCTGTGTGCAGGGACCTGTCCGGCCGCTGTGGTCGCAGGGTTCCAGGGTGATCACCATGGTGCAGTCGGTCAGGTCCAGCCCTGCCGCTGCGGCCTGGCCTATCGCGTCCGCTTCGGCGTGGGGCGTCCCGGCACCGCGGTGGTACCCGGTCACCAAGGGCCGCCCTTCGGCATCGATGACGACGGCGCCCACCAGGGGGTTCGCTCCGCGCGGCCCGCGCAGGGCTGCTTCGAGGGCGGTATCCATGGCGGCGGTCTCGGCGGCGCTGAATGCCGTGACGTTGCCGGCCCCGGTCATAGGGCGGCCGCCGTTGTGGCGTTTGCGGCGTCCCGTGTGCGGGGCGCCCTGGCTTCAAAGAGCCATCGCAAAGGGTTCATGTGTGTGTCGTTCCTTCCCTCTAGAACC
Organism: Pseudarthrobacter sulfonivorans; assembly: GCF_024391045.1. Taxonomy (GTDB): domain Bacteria; phylum Actinomycetota; class Actinomycetes; order Actinomycetales; family Micrococcaceae; genus Arthrobacter; species Arthrobacter sulfonivorans_B. The sequence continues at coordinate 136,494 of NZ_JANFCZ010000004.1, read as the reverse complement.
GCGATGGCTCCGGGGGTATACGACAGCAGAAGGCTTCGGCGTCACCATGACGCCGCAGATACAGCTGTACGTGCTTCTCTCATCCAGACTTTAACTGTCGGTACCGGAATTTCACCGGTTCAACCGTCCGCCGGTTCCCTCCCAGGTGGGGAAGCACCGGCTCGCGGGTCGCGGACTATCACCGCCGGTTCGGACTTACACCGACCCCGGAGCACGTATTGTGTGTTGCTATTGTGCCATAACTGACAGGAGGCCCGGACTATTCCCCGGACCTGCTGCGTAACTTAAGGCTGCCGGCCTCGCGCAACCGTCCGATGGCGGCGGCGGGGTCCCCGGCACCGTACACGGCCGAGCCGGCCACAAAGACGTTGGCGCCCGCTTCGGCGGCCCGAAGGATCGTCTCCTCGGTGATACCGCCGTCGACCTGGAGGGCCACCTCCAGCCCGGAGCCGTCAATGGCCGCGCGGGCCCGGCGGATCTTGGGAAGGGTCAGGTCAAGGAACGCCTGGCCGCCGAAGCCCGGCTCCACGGTCATGATCAGGAGCATGTCCAGTTCTTGGAGCATGTCCAGATACGGTTCCACTGCAGTGGCAGGACGGAGTGCCATGCCGGCCTTGGAACCACGGGCCCGCAGTTCCCGGGCCAGCTTGACCGGCGCAATGGACGCCTCGGCGTGGAAGGTCACCGACGCCAGCCCTGCGTCGGCAAAACCTGGCGCCCAGCGATCGGCGTCGGCGATCATCAGGTGGGCGTCCAGCGGGACAGGACTGACCGCCTGGATCCGCTGGACCACGGGCAGCCCAAGGGTGAGGTTGGGGACAAAGTGGTTGTCCATGACGTCCACGTGGACGGCGTCTGCGTTGCTGATCCGCTGCAGTTCGGCTTCGAGGTTGACGAAATCGGCGGAGAGGATGCTCGGGTTGATGCAGCATTGCGGCATGGGCAAACCTTTCACGGGTCAGGCCTTCTTGCGGATGAGGGCCAGGAACATGGCATCGGTGCTGTGGATGTGCGGCCAGAGCTGGGCCGTGGAGTCGTGGCCCGCCCCCAGGTTCCCGGTGAGGCTCACACTGTCCATTACGGCGCCAGCGTCCAGCAGTTCCAGGTCCTCGCGTTTGCGGAGCGCGTCGGTGACGACGGCGGTTGTTTCGGCCGGGTGCGGGGAACAGGTGACGTAGGCCACCACTCCGCCGGGGCGGACGGCGTCCAGCGCTGATTTGAGGAGGGCACGCTGCAACGGACCGAGATCGGCCAGGTCCTTGGGGGTGCGCCGCCAGCGGGACTCCGGCCGGCGTCGAAGGGCACCGAGTCCGCTGCAGGGAACGTCCACTAAGACACGGTCGAAGGACCCGGGTTGTTCAGTGCCCACCTCCCGGCCGTCGCCGGTCCGGACGCGCCAGACATCCTTCGGTACGGCGGACAGGGCCTGGCTGACGAGCTTGGCACGGTGCGGGGCCGGCTCGTTGGCGAGCAGCGTGGCACCTTGTTGCCGGGCGAGGGCGGCGAGCAGCGCGGCTTTCCCGCCCGGACCGGCGCACAGATCGAGCCAGCGTTCGTCTGCACCGTTGGGCTCCGGGTTGGTAGCCGGACCGAGATCGGCGGCGGCCATGGCCCGGGCCACCAGCTGTGAGCCGACGTCCTGGACGCGGGTGCTGCCTTCGCGGACCGAGGCGAGCCTGCCCAGGTCTCCGCCGCTGGAAAGTGCTGAGCCTTCCACGAGTTCACCCGGGGTGGCCCCGTTTTCCAAAGCCTCGTCCAGGCTGCCGAGCCCCGGCAGGGCGACCAGGTTGACCACCGGTGCGGCGTTGTCGGCTTCCAGGAGGTCGTTGATTTCGGTGGCGGAACGTCCGTGCGCCACGAGGGACTGGCGCATGGCCCGGACAATCCACTCGGGGTGGGCGTACCGGAGGGATGCGATCTTGGTTTCATCGCTTTCCCCGGCCACCAACAGCTCCAGCCACTCGTCCAGGGTGTGGGCCGTGACCTTCCGCAGGACCGCATTGATCAGGGCGGACGGGCCAGCGCCGATCACTGCGCGGGCCAGTCCCACCGTCTGGTCCAGTGCAGCGTGCGCGGGAACGCGCATGGCCAGCAGCTGATGGACGCCGATGCGCAGGGCATCAAGGATGGCAGGGTCCAGCTGGTCCAGCGGCCGGTCCACGCAGTGGGCCAGAATGGCATCGTAGGTGCCCTGGCCCCGCAGGGCACCGTAGCTCAGCTCGGTGGCGAATCCGGCGTCGCGTTTGTCCAGGCCGTGGTGGCGGATGCGGGACGGGAGCACCAGGTTCGCATAGGCGTCCTCTGCGGCGACCGCACGGAGCACCTCGAAGGCCACCAGGCGTGCAGGATCGGCCCGGCGCGTGCGCTGAGCGGGAGCGTTCTCGGTGAAACTCTTCTGGGAACTCCGGTTCCGTTCGCGGCCCTGGGCATTCCGCTTGCTGGAGTCGCGCGGTCCGCCCTTGCCCCGGCCGCTGCCGCCCCTGCCTCGGCCGCCTGCATTACCGCCGGACTCGCTCATTCGAACACCACGCTTTCAAGTGAAGCCATGCCGCGGGCCCAATCCGCCGCGGCCATCATTTTTTTGCCGGCAGGCTGGATCCGGGTCAGCTCCACCGCGTGGGACCCTGTCCCCACCAGGACGTTTTTGCCGTCCAGCACCAGCGTCCCGGGCGCCAGGGCCGGGGCGCCCGGACGAAGCCGGACGGGTTCCAGCTTGACCCGCTGACCTTCCAGCATGGTCCAGGCCCCGGGCTCGGGAGTAACCCCCCTGGCCCGCCGGCCGATGGCCAACGCGGGCTGCTTCCAGTCGAGCCTGCCGTCATCGATGGTCAGTTTGGGTGCCAGCGAAATGTCGCCTGCCTGCGGCTGGGGTGCGGCCTTCCCGGCATCAATGGCGGACAGTGTTTGTGCGAGCAGGACCGACCCACTGTGGGACAGCCGTTCCAGCAGGGCGCCGGCAGTGTCGTCGACCCTGACGCTTTCGGTCAGCGTTCCGAAAACAGGTCCGGTATCCAGTCCTTCTTCCAGCAGGAAGGTGACGGCGCCGGTCACATCATCCCCGGCGATGACGGCCCGCTGCACGGGGGCAGCCCCTCGCCAGGCAGGCAGGAGCGAAAAGTGCAGGTTAATCCAGCCATGAGGCGGCACATCCAGGGCGGCGCGGGGAATCAATCCGCCGTATGCCACGATGGCTGCGACATCCGGTTTGGCGGCCGCGATTTGCGCCGTCACGGCGTCATCAACGCGGGTGGCGTGTATGACGGCGATGCCCAGTTCCGCGGCACGCGCAGCAACGGGCGACGGCGTGAGCACGCGTTTGCGGCCAATCGGCGCATCCGGGCGGGTCAGGACAGCGACGACGTCAAAGCCCGACCGGACCAGGGCATCCAGGGAGGGAACGGCGACAGCCGGTGTCCCGGCAAAAAGGACCCTCATGGGTTCGTGCCGCCGCCGAAGCCGGTCCCGCCAAAGCTGGCGCCCCCAAAACTGGACCCGACCGTTTTGGCGCGCTTCGCCGTCGTGCGTTCCGTAATGGCGTCGTAGTTCGCGTTGCGGATGGAACGCAGTGCGGTCTTCCGGTCCTCGCCTTCGAGGCGGTCGGTATAGAGGATGCCGTCGAGGTGGTCGGTCTCGTGCTGGAAGCAGCGTGCCAGCATTCCCTCGCCCTCCACGGTAACGGGGTTGCCGTGCAGGTCCACGCCGGTGACTTTGGTGGCCCTGAACCGGCGGACGGGGAATCCCAGACCGGGGATGGAGAGGCAGCCTTCAACGTGGTCGGGCTGGTAATCGTCGCTGTTTTCGAGGACCGGGTTGATGATGTGGCCATCGACCCCGCCCACCCGGTACGTAAAGACGCGCTGGCTGACGCCGATCTGGGGAGCGGCCAGGCCGGCACCCTCCACGTCCTCCATGGTTTCGGTCATGTCCGCGACAAGCTTGGCGAGCTCGGGCCCGAATTCCGTCACAGGATCGGCAACCGTGCGCAGCACGGGATCTCCAATGATGCGGATGTTCAGAATGGCCATGTGCTGTCTTTCCTCACGGTGGGTGTTGGCGAACCTATCCAGTTTAGGTGCAGGGGCCTGGCTCCCGGGACTGACGCTGTGGAGCGCCCACGGTACTGCTAGGCGCTGCGAACCTGCGCGGACGGCGGCGGAGCGACTGGAAGGAGGGCGTTGCCGGCGGCGAGTGTGTCCGCCGAGAGCTCCCAGACCCGGCGCAGGGCGCAGAACTTCCACCAGTGGTGCTTGAGGACATCGGGGTTGGCACGGACCGGGCGGACCTCAGTCTCACCGATGGCCACCGCAAGGAGCAGCGGGCTTTCCCCGTACTTCCACGGCTCCCACTCCCCTGCAACCGGGTCCACCAGACTTTCCTCGGCCTTCATGCCGGCCACCAACTGCATGACCACCTTGTCATCCAGCGGTTTGACCGTACCGTCCCGGGTGGTGCCTTTGGTCTTGTAGTCGATAAGGCAGATCCGCCCGTTGATGCGGGCCACGAGGTCCAACGTCCCGGCATAGCCCACGGACTTGTTCCACACGGTGATTTCGGGGGCGATCGGTTCCACATCGTAGAGTTCCCACCACTCGTCAAACCGCACGGCAAAGGCTTCTTCCCCGTTGGCCGCCAGAGCCTCGCGGGTTTCTTTCATGGCATGCGGCCGGCCCAAGGCCCGGAGGGCAACCTGCTCACAGTAGTTATGGACCCGGTCCCCGCGCCGGGCGGCATCATCGCGGTAGGTTTCGGCTGCCTTGGAGGCCCGGTTCACGGCCTGCCGGATTTTTGCCGGGCTGCCCAGGCATTCGGCGAGCAACGGGTCCTTGGCCAGGCTGCTGGCACCCATGTATCCGAACCAGCCATCCAGCCCGTGCGGCTGCTGGCCGATGACGGTGGTGATGGACGGAACAGAGAACTGTTCGGAGGTGGACCGCGCATACATGCGGCCGTATTCCGTGGCGTGGGCAAGGAGTGGATCAGTCATACAAAGACTCTTTCACAGGGGGCTGACATTACCGGTGGACACAAAAAAGTCCGTTCCCGCTCAGGTTGAGCGGGAACGGACTTGATTCCTCGGTGGGCGATACTGGGTTCGAACCAGTGACCTCTTCGGTGTGAACGAAGCGCGCTACCACTGCGCCAATCGCCCCGATGCCTTTGAATGCTAGCCGACCCGACGGGGTTTATGGAAATCGAGATTGCGCCGCAGCCGAATTACAGGTCTGTAATTCACAAAAACCCCTAGATTGCAGGGATCCGCGCCCGCCGCCGCCCGACCGGGATGCCCGATTTGGAGATTCCCTGAACCTCCTATAGAGTTCTTACTCGTTGGAACGCGAGGAAACGCCCGAAACGGCGCGGAATCAACGGTCAACATGCGGACGTAGCTCAGCTGGTAGAGCACCACCTTGCCAAGGTGGATGTCGCGAGTTCGAATCTCGTCGTCCGCTCGCAGGACACTGTCACGGCAACGGCTCTTCGGAACCGGCGCTTACACGGTGGGTTGGCCGAGAGGCGAGGCAGCGGCCTGCAAAGCCGTTTACACGGGTTCGAATCCCGTACCCACCTCGGTGAAAACCATGGTTTTCCGGTTCATCCCGGATGGCAATGGGCGATTGGCGCAGCGGTAGCGCGCTTCCCTGACACGGAAGAGGTCACTGGTTCGATCCCAGTATCGCCCACCAAGCAAGGAAACTTGCTTCATGCAGTACTTTTGGCTTCTGCCGAAAACTACTTCATACGCGGACGTAGCTCAGCTGGTAGAGCACCACCTTGCCAAGGTGGATGTCGCGAGTTCGAATCTCGTCGTCCGCTCTCATTTCCTTAGATATACCCCATCAAGCCGGTCGTCCGGTTCCGGGCGATTGGCGCAGCGGTAGCGCGCTTCCCTGACACGGAAGAGGTCACTGGTTCGATCCCAGTATCGCCCACAGCAGCAGCTCCCCCGGGAGCTGCTTTTTTTGTTGCCCGATTTTAGCCAACGGAAGCAGTCACCGGATCCGCGCTCAGCGAACGCCCACCACGCCTTATTCCCTTGGCACGCCAGGGAGACGGAGCTAGGATCGGTTGCGGAGGAGCGACCTGGCTCCGCGATTGAAGGGAGGTGCTCGTGGGACTAATTGACGATCTTAAGGGCAAGGCTCAGGGCCTGATCCAAGGCAACGAGCAGGCCATCAAGGACGGCATCACCAAGGCCGGGGACTTCGTCGACACCAAGACCGGCGGCAAGTTCGCCGAGCAGGTCGACAAGATCCAGGATGGCGCTTCCAAACTCGTTGATCAAAACGGAACACCGGACGAGGCCCCTGCCGCTGAGCAGGTCCCGCCGGTCAACCCGGCTCCGCCGGTTGAGCAGGTTCCGTAACAAGGATTTGGCCCGGGCTTAGCCCAGGTACGTCAAGGAGGTGTGGGTCCCGCCGGGAGGCGGCACCCGCACCTTTGGCGTTTAACGGGCCGGAGGCAAGCACACCGGCGGCAACCCCGGCCTGGCGGCTGTTCCCCGCGTCATGGACTAATCCCCGTGAAACGCCACGGGAAAAGTCCATCAGGCGGGGAAAACCCGCGGCAGGACTTGCGGGGAAAACCCGCGGCGGGCCTACCGGAGCCGGGCCCACCGCGGGCCTGCCGGAGCCGGGAAAGCCTAGGAGGGTTCGTGGTTCTGGCCTTCACGGGCCAGCGCGGTGAGGCGGGAGACGGCGCGGAAGTACTTCTTCATGTACCCGCCGGCCATCATCTCGTCGGTGAACAGCTTGTCGAACGGGACGCCGCTGGCCAGGATGGGCACGTCCTTGTCGTAGAGGCGGTCGGCCAGCACCACGAACCGCAGGGCAACGGCCTGCTCGGTGATGGTTTCAACGTTGCGCCACACCACGCCGTCGATGCCGTCAATAAGCTGCCGGTACCGGCTGGGATGCACGCCGGCAAGATGGCCGATCAGGGAGCTGAATTCATCCTGCGCCACGGTCTTGCCGTCGAACTCAGCCTTCATCTGGGCCGAAAGCTGGCTGTTCTTCAGCGGGGCCGGGGCAGCCGGCAGGCCGCGGTGGCGGAAGTCCTCGCCGTCGATCCGGATCACGTCGAACTGGTCAGCGAGGACCTGGATCTCACGGGCGAAGTCGACGGCGGCAAAGCGGCCGTCACCCAGTGAGCCCGGCAGGGTGTTGGACGTGGCCGCGAGCTTCACGCCGGCGTCGGCCAGTTCACGCATCAGCCGGGACATCAGCACCGTGTCGCCCGGATCATCGAGCTCGAATTCGTCGATGCACACCAGCTTGTAGTGGCTGAGGGCCTCCACGGTCTTGCGGAACGACAGGGCGCCCACCAGGTTGGTGTACTCCACGAAGGTGCCAAAAGCCTTGGGCCCCGGGGCCGCATGCCACAGTGACGCCAGCAGGTGCGTTTTACCCACGCCGAATCCGCCGTCCAGGTAGATCCCTGCCCTGGTTTCGACCTTCTTGGCGAAAAGTTTCTTGAACAACCCGGCTCCGTCGCCGGCACCGACACCGGCCGCGAATCCTTCCAGCGCCTTGACCGCCGCCGCCTGGGAGGGCTGGTTGGGGTCCGGGCGGTAGCTGCCGAAGGAAACCTGGCCGAACCGGGGGGAAGGATAGAAACCCTTAAGGAGCTCATCCACCGATACCGCCGGAGTGCGTGCGGCAAGCTGTTCGATCTGTACCAAGGTGGTCCGTTCTGCTGGTGGGTTGTCCCCAGAAAGAATACCGGCAACCACCCGTGGCTCCCCCAGCGGGACCGCCTTCTGAGGCCTCCGCATGACGAAGACCACATTTCCCCCGGTTAACAGGCGGGCGGACAGGCCGGTCTGCCGTGGCTAGGCTGGAGTGAGGTTCGGACCGCAGATCCGCCATTTACCTCGATGAAAGGTCATCTCCATGCCCTACGCCGTTGAACAGAACGAGAAGTTTGCCGCTTACGCCAACCCGGAGCGCCTGGTGTCCACCGAATGGCTTGCCACCGCGCTGGAGTCGGGCGCAGTTGCCGACGGCAAGTTAGTGGTGGTCGAGTCCGATGAAGACGTCCTCCTCTACGAGACAGGCCACATCCCGGGTGCCGTCAAAATTGACTGGCACACGGACCTCAACGATGACGTGACGCGTGACTACGTGGACGGCGAAGCGTTCGCCAAACTGGCCGCCTCGAAGGGGATCTCCCGTGATTCCACAGTGGTCATCTACGGGGACAAGTCGAACTGGTGGGCGGCCTACGCCCTGTGGGTCTTCACCCTTTTCGGTCACGAGGATGTGCGGCTGCTCGACGGCGGGCGGGACAAGTGGATTGCCGAAGGCCACAAGCTGACCACCGAACGGCCCTCGCCCGCCCCCGGCGAGTACCCGGTGGTGGAGCGCAACGATGCTCCCATCCGCGCGTTCAAGGAAGATGTCCTGGCCCACTTCGGCAAGCCGCTCATTGATGTCCGTTCCACCGAGGAGTACACCGGCCAGCGGACCCACATGCCGGCCTACCCGGAGGAAGGCGCACTGCGGGGCGGCCACATTCCGACGGCAGCATCGATCCCCTGGGCACGCGCGGCAGCCGGTGACGGCACCTACCGCAACCGCGAGGAGCTGGAGGCGCTGTACCTGGGCGAGGCCGGACTCAAGGAGGGCGACGACGTCGTGGCCTACTGCCGCATCGGCGAGCGTTCCAGCCACACCTGGTTCGCCCTGAAGTACCTTCTGGGCTTCGAGACCGTGCGCAACTACGACGGCTCCTGGACTGAGTGGGGCAACGCCGTCCGTGTGCCGATTACCAAGGGAACCGAGCGCGGGACGGTACCGGCGTAAGCTGGACGTGATGAATACCCAAGCCCTTCCCGCCGCGCTGGCGGAAATAGTTGACGATTTCCAGGCCCTGGCTGAACCCGAGCGGCTGCAATTGTTGCTGGAATTCTCCCAGGGTCTCCCCGAGCTTCCGGACCGGTTGAAGGACCATCCCGAACTCCTGGAACAGGTGGTGGAATGCCAGTCGCCGCTGTTCCTGACCATCGAGGTGGAAAAGAACGACGCCGGTGCCGCCAATGCGGTGCGGCTTTACTTCAAAGCACCCCAGGAAGCCCCCACAACACGCGGATTCGCGGGAGTTCTGCATGAAGGACTTGACGGTCTCAGCGCTGCGGAAATCCTGGCCGTTCCGGATGACATGCCGGAGCAGCTGGGGCTCACCCGTGCCATCACGCCCCTGCGGATGCGGGGCATGACTGCCATGTTGGGACGGATCAAGCGCAAGGTTGCCGCCACCCAGCAGCTCGAAGCCTGAGGTCCGGACCCGCCAGGCCATGGGACGGAAAACCTCGTCGCAGGGAACGCCGGCCACCGCAGCACTGGCTGCGGCCGGCGTTCCCTGTGTGCTTCATCCGTACGTACACGATCCGGCTGCTTCCAGCTACGGAATGGAGGCCGCCGAAGTCCTCGGCATCCCGCCGGAGAAGATCTTCAAGACCCTGATGGTGGAGGTCGAAGGCCGGCTGGCGGTGGCAGTGGTCCCGGTCAGCGGCAACCTTGACCTCAAAGCCTTCGCTGCCGCCCTCGGCGCCAAGAAGGCGGTCATGGCGAACCCGGCTGCCGCCGAACGCCGCACCGGCTATGTCCTGGGCGGGATCTCTCCGCTGGGACAGCGCCAGTCCTCACCCACAGTGGTGGATGCCAGCGCCCTCAGCCTCACCACGATGCTGGTGTCCGGCGGCCGGCGCGGCATGGACATTGAACTGGCCCCGGCCGAGCTCATCCGGCTGACGTCCGCCCTGACAGCGGCTATCGGCACCCGCGCCGGTTAGGGCTCCTGCGGATCGCGCTGACCCTGCGGACCGTGCTGGCCGGGGTTGGTCCGGGGAGCAAGGTGGACGCCGAGCCAGGCCTTGACCAGGCCCTCCCAGCGCTGAGGATCAACGTTCCATTCCTTGGTGTGCCTGGCGCGGCTGAAGGACTCGAAAGTAACCATGTCCGGATTCCGTTCGGCCAGGACGGCCGAGGGCTCATACGGCACGTACTCGTCGTCGACGCTGTGGATGATCAGCGTGGGTGTGCGGACCTCGACGGCACGCGCCACCCAGTCCATGGCCTTGAGGTCGACGGGTGCGGAGAGGCCGGTGAGCCTGCGCCCCAGCGGGTGGCCCAGCATCAGTTGCCCGTAGCGTCCCACCAGGGACGGAATCCTGTTCAACTGGGCATGGTGGGCCAGTACATTGACCCAATTGATGACCGGCGCATTCAGGACCATCGCCCGGATCAGGTGCCGGTAACGCGACAGATCCGCCGTCTGCAGGCAAATGGCACCGCCCATGGACCAGCCGAAGAGCACAATCTCCTCGGCGCCGTGAGCCAGCGCGTACTCGATGGCCGCTTCCACATCGCGCCACTCCGTGGACCCGAGGCCATACCGGCCGTCGTCGGCGGACGGGGCAAGTCCGTCGTTCCGGTACGAGATCAGCAGGCTGGTCAGTCCCAGTTCCCGGGCCGGGCTGACGGCGCGCATTGCCTCCTGGCGGGTTGCCCCGCGGCCGTGCACCATGATGGCCCAGATCCGGGCACCGCCCTCTGATGCTCCGCCCGCTGCATTCGCGCCCGCTGCCCTGATAAGCCACGCCGGCGCCTGGCCGCCGTCGACCTCGATCAGCACGTCCTCTGATTCGATCCCGGCGGCGGCCGGATCCGGGTAAAGCGCACCGCTCCACCAGCCGCGGCGGGCGGCGCCGAAGTCGCCGGCGTAGACGGCCTCCACTTCCCGCAGGACCGTGCCGTCCGCCGGCGAGTAGGACACGATCCGACCGATCCGTGCGTGGCCCTTGCCGCCGTCGAAGAAGAAGCCGTAGACACCCTCCACGGTTGTTTCCGGCGTGGCCGCCAGGATGACCTGCATTCCGGCACCCTCCCCGATGACCGCCAGGACTTCCTGGTCCGCCGTCCGTTGCTTGACGGGAGTGATCACCCGCCGGGCAAAGTACAGGGCGAGGGCGGAGGAACCTGTGGCAAGCAGGCCCGCAATCGACCCGCCCCCGATTGCACCGCCCAAAGCCCACTTGGCGCGCAGCGAGATGCCACCCTCGGTGTGGTTCGGAGCTGTCGGCGCGGGCGTGCGGGGGGAAGGTGCCATGCAACCATTCTTACCGCCCACGGCCGGTTGGCCACATTTCCGCTGCCGTGGCGTCCTGTGCAGGCCCCGCTGCTCACGACTAGGCTGATGCCATGAGCGATCCAATCGTCATTCTGACTGAAGAACCCCTGGGTGCAGATGACCGTGTCAACATCCAACGGCTGGTGGACGGCTCGGACACGCGCCTTGTCCTGCTGGTCCCGTCGAACACCGAGCGGCATCTCCTGGTGGACTTCCTGGAGAATTTGTCCATGCTGGATGTCGCCAAGGCCTTCCGGGACCTGACCGCGCACGCCCCCGACCCCAGCGCCGAACGGGCGGAGGCCGCGGAGACGCTGACGGTCTCGCTGGCCGCCCTGGACGGGCTGGGCGGCGGTGTCACCGGCGAAGTGGTGGATGGCGGCGCCGTGAGTGGCCTGGTTGCCAAGGTGAAGGAACTGGGTGCTTCCCAGGCGGTGGTGATCACCCGGCCGCATGCGGTTGCGGACACCTTCCACACGGATTGGGCCAACAAGGCCCAGGATCAGCTGGGGCTCCCCGTCCTGCACCTGTATGCCGGTTCGGGATTTATCGGCGACTCCTGAGCGTTGAGGACAACATGAGCATCTTTGGAAAGAGCGTTTTCGGAAACAAGGCCACCGACTCCATCCCGGCATCCATGGCAGGGGCCGGCACTGGCGCGCCGGAGCCCGCCGTCCGGAAGTCCGACGACGAGTGGCGGCAGGAACTGACCCCCGAGGAGTACCACGTCCTGCGCCAGGCGGGCACAGAGCGCCCCTACACCGGCGAGTACGTGGACACCCACACTGAGGGTGTCTACCAATGCCGTGCCTGCGGGGCGGAACTCTTCCGGAGCAACGAAAAATTCGACTCCCACTGCGGCTGGCCATCGTTCTGGGCGCCCTTGGCTGACGGCACGGTGCGGTACATCCACGACCGCACGCTGGGCATGGACCGGGTGGAGGTGCGGTGCTCGAACTGCGACTCCCACCTGGGCCACGTGTTTGCGGGGGAAGGTTACGGAACTCCCACTGACCAGCGGTACTGCATCAATTCGGTCTCCCTGAAACTGGTCCCGCGGGATGCAGACGGGTCCGAATCGGCAGGGTCCTAGGACCGCCAGGACGAGGCCGGGCCGCACCTGGCAGCACTTGCGTGCCAGCCAAGCATGAGACTTTCTTATGCTCGGCCGTCTTTTGGGTTAGCGACCCTGGTTGCTTGCTACGCTCGCCGTAGATGCCCCAAGCAAGAAAGGCTGTCCGCAATGACCGTCACCACCACCGCCCGCCCCACCAGGATCACTGCCGAAAACCCCGCCTGGCTGAGACTCAGGAGCGCCGCCGAATCGCTGCAGGCACTGCAGATCCAGGACGGTTCGGTGCCTGACGCGGGACGCCATGCCGCGGCCGCCGCCGACGTTGCCGCCATCACCGAAGCGATCAGCGAACTGGCGCCCCTCTTCCCGCACGACGCCGCTTACCTGGACGCCGTCGTCGCGGACTTCGAGGCCTGGGCGAAAAATGGCTTCGGCGTGCCGGACTTCCTCTCCTCGCTACTGGCTTTCCAGCCGCAGCTCCAGCGCCAGGACGGCCTGGCACACCTTGTCGTCTTCCCCATGTACACCCAGAACGGAAGCACCAGCAGACTGGTGGAAGCTGTCCTGGTGGAGGTCATTTGGCCCGAGTTCGTGGCCGAACTGGAGGCCGGAGACTATTCCAACAAGCTCTTTGTGCCCATCCGGTTCCTGGACTTCACCCGCGGCTACAACACCAACTCGGCCGTCCTTTTCCCGGAGACTGTTGCCGTCCGGGAAACGCCCACCTTTACCTGGGGCGCCATTTTCGCGGACCGTGAAGCCGCGCGTTTCCGACGCGTCCTGCGTGCGGCCGCGGACATCACCTGCCTGGACCTGCCCGAAGGCGCAAAGGAACTGCTGGCCGACCAGGAACTGGCAGAGGCCACCTTTGTGATGTGGGACCTGATCCACGACCGCACCCACATGCGCGGGGACCTGCCCTTTGACCCGTTCATGATCAAGCAGCGGATGCCCTACTTCCTGTATTCGCTCGAAGAGCTGCGCTGCGACCTCACCGCCTTCCGGGAGTCCGTCCGGATCGAAAAGGACGACGACGCCAGGCCGGAGGCGCGGCGACACGCGAAGCTCGTGCAGTACGCCATCATCTTCGACCGCATCTTCCGCTTCGCGATCACCGGCAGCCGGGTGCGCAACTATGACGGCCTTGGCGGCCAGTTGCTCTTCGCCTGGCTGCACCAGCACCACGTCCTGCACTGGACCGACACCCGGCTCCGCATCGACTGGGACCAGGTGCCGGACGCGGTGATTGCTTTGGGGACAGCCATTGATGACCTCTACTGGCGCTCCATCGACCGGCCCAAGACGGCCCATTGGCTGGCTGCCTATGACCTGATTTCCGCCACGGTCACGCCCAGTCCGGCATCGGTCTGGGCCAGGGGCGCCGATGCCCTTCCCGTGTCCGGCCCGCCGCGCGGCCTCACGGACCAGGTGCTGGATGACGAATTCCCGCTGTCCATGTTCTACGAGGCATTGGAGAGGAAAATGCGCCCGGTCATCGAATCCACCGCAGGCATCACAGGAGCCTCCGCCCTATGAACGACAACCACATGAACGTCCTGGTCACCGGGGGCAGCGGACCCTCCGGGGTGGCCGTGGCCAAGGCGCTGCGGCAGGGCGGGTTCCGGGTCTTCACGGTGGGTTCGGACAAAGCGCGGATCGACGCCGCCGCTGCACAATCGGGCGACGGCGTCACTCCCCTGGTGCGCGACCTCGCGGATTTGGCCGGCGTACACGCCCTCCGGGCCGAACTGGCGGAAACGGCCGGAACGATGGACGCCGTCATCCACCTGGTGGGTGGCTGGCGGGGAGCCCAAGGCATCACGGACCAGAGCGACGCCGACTGGGACTTCCTCGAACGCGGCGCCGTCACCACGCTCCGGAATGTGTCCCGGGTCTTCTTCGACGACGTGGCAGGCTCCGGCGCGGGCAGGTTTGCCATCGTCTCCTCCACCGCGGTTGAAAAACCAACGGCGGCGACGGCCAGTTACGTGGCAGCCAAGGCCGCTGCGGAAGCATGGACCATGGCCATGGCCGACGGCCTGGCCCGGTCGGCCGCCGCCGCGGGCACAGAACTGCGCGGCGCCGCCGTCGTGCTCGTGGTCAAGGCGCTGGTGGACGCAGGGCTGCGGAAGGCGCATCCCGAACGCACCTTTCCCGGTGCCACCGATGTCGAAGACCTGGCGGCCGCCGTCGTCGGACTGTTCAGCCGCCCGGCCACCGACCTGAACGGCCGGAAGCTGCGGCTCGTTCCGGAACCCGGCATGCAGGCACCCGCCGCCCATCTGACTTCCCTAGACTGAGAACGTGAGCGAATCAATGACAACCACGGCGCATGCCGTCACCCGGCCGTCCGGCGCCACCGCGCGCCTGCACGATCCGTCCATCCGCGGCTTCGCGTCCGACAATTACTCAGGCGTCCATCCTGAGGTCCTGGCCGCCCTCGCGGCAGCCAACGAAGGCCACCAGGTGTCCTACGGCGAGGACGACTACACGGCCCGCCTGCAGGAACTGATGGATGAGCACTTCGGACCTGGCATCGAATGCTTCCCGGTCTTCAACGGCACGGGCGCCAACGTCTTGTCCCTGCAGTCCCTGCTGCCGCGCTGGGGTGCCGTGGTGTGCGCAGCGACGGCCCACATCAACATGGATGAAAACGGCGCCCCGGAACGCATCGGCGGCATGAAGTTGCTGCAGGTCCCCACCCCGGACGGCAAGCTGACCCCGGAGCTGATCGACCGCGAGGCGTGGGGCTTCGGCGACGAGCACCGCGCTCAGCCGCTGGCCGTCTCCATCACCCAGACCACCGAGCTGGGCACCTGCTACACGCCGGACGAGGTCCGTGCCATCGCCGAGCACGCCCACTCCAAAGGCATGAAACTCCACATGGACGGCGCCCGGCTGGCCAACGCGGCTGCCCACCTTGGCGTACCGCTGCGGGCTTTCACGCGCGACGCCGGCGTGGACATCCTCTCCTTCGGCGGCACCAAGAACGGGCTGCTTTACGGCGAGGTGGTGGTGGCCCTGAACCCCGAGGCCGCCCACGGCCTGGTCTACCTGCGCAAGATGAACATGCAGCTCGCCTCGAAAATGCGGTTCCTCTCGGCCCAGTTCATTGCACTGCTGGAGGGCGATCTGTGGCTTCGTTCAGCGGCCCACGCGAACGCCATGGCTGCCCGCCTCAGGGCTGCCGTGGACACGATTGACGGCGTGGAGCCCACCCAGAAGACCGAGTCAAACGGCGTGTTCGCAGTCCTCCCGGCCGGGGTGGCTGACCGGTTGCGCGAATCCTTCCGTTTCTACGACTGGGATGAAGCCGCCCGGGAGGTCCGCTGGATGTGCTCTTTCGATACCCGCGAAGAGGACATCGATGCCTTCGTGGACGCAATCCGCCGGGAACTTGCGGCCCACCATGAAGGCAGGACGGCCAGGTAGCATGACCGGCCGACGGCGAGCCTGCGCTGTGTGCCTGGCCCTGTTGCGTAATCTGCGATGGTGAACGCACTCGCCCAGGTTCCCCCGGAATTTCTCCACGCCTTGGGAACACTCAGGAAAGCCCGGTGCCGCAGTGAACTGCGCCTGGCGGAAATTCCGGCGCCGGCGCGGCTGGCACCGTTCGCGGTGGCACTCGGAGCCGAGGTCATGGCGCCCGGTCCCGGCAGCGGCACCACTCCTCTCCACGGCCCCGCAGCCATGGCCCTGGCCGCAGCCTCAGGCACGGAGGACGAAGACACCGAGCTGGCCACCGGCCGGTTCATCCTGCTGCATGACCCCGAAGGCTCCGCGGTCTGGGACGGGGAATTCCGCATCGTGACCTACATTCGGGCCCAGCTTGAGCCCGAGATGGGCAATGATGAAATGCTCGGCACCGTGGCCTGGACGTGGCTCGTTGAAGCCCTCGAGAACCACAAGGCCCCCTACCGGGCGGCCGGCGGGACTGCCACCCGCGTCCTGTCGGAGAGCTTCGGCACGCTTTCGGACCGGCCCGGGTCGATCGACATCGAACTGCGCGCTTCGTGGACCCCGGCGTCGTCGGACGTCACGGCACACCTGGAGGCGTGGTCCGACATGGTGTGTACGTTCGCCGGCCTGCCTCCCCTGCCCGACGGCGTCTCCGCACTTCCCAACCGCCGCCGGAACTAGGACCGCACCCTGTCAATGACCACTGATCGCTAAACTGAAAGCATCATGACCCCACACACTCCGGATAACACCACAGCCGGCGCCCCGGCTGATGACACTGATGACACAACTGACCACATCATGGTGGAAGGCTTCGACAGCCAAGTCCCCGTGGTCATTGACCTCGACGCACCCCGTGACGGCGTGCCGCTGGTCATTGAAACGCAGTCCGGGCTGGAGCGGTGCGCGGCAGCCATCGCCGCCGGAACCGGGCCCGCGGGGGTCGACGCCGAACGTGCCTCGGGATTCCGCTACGGCCAGCGCGCCTTCCTGGTCCAGATCCGCCGCGAAGGCTCGGGCACCTGGCTGATCGACCCCGAACCATTCGATGACCTCGCCATCATCAACGATGCGCTCAAAGGCGTGGAGTGGATCCTGCACGCGGCCAGCCAGGACCTGCCCTGCCTGCTGGAGCTCGGCATGTGGCCGGACAAACTGTTCGATACGGAATTGGCCGCACGCCTTGCCGGACTGCCCCGCGTGGGCCTGGCTGCCGTCATCGAACAGCTGCTGGGCTTTGGACTGGCTAAAGAACACTCCGCCGCTGACTGGTCCACCCGGCCGCTGCCGGAACCCTGGCTGCGCTATGCGGCCCTGGACGTGGAAGTCCTGACGGAGCTGCGCGAGGAACTCATCGACCTGCTGGTGGCGGACGGCAAGCTGGACTACGCGGAGCAGGAGTTCGCCGCCATCCTCGCCGCCGGCGTGGCGCCGCCCAGGATCGATCCCTGGCGCAAGACTTCGGGCCTGCACCAGATCCGGGACCGCCGGCAGCTGGCGGCAGTCCGGGAAATGTGGCTCGAACGGGACTCGCTGGCGCAAAAGCGCGACGTCGCACCGGGCCGGCTCATTCCCGATTCCGCCCTCGTGTCCGCGGCCAAGGCCATGCCCGCCACCGTGCCCCAGCTCCTGGGCACCAAGGGTTTCCACGGGCGGGCGGCGCAGCGCGAGGCGCCCCGCTGGCTTCGGTGCATCGCTGCTGCCCGGGACCTTGAGGAGCTGCCGCCGCTGCACCTGCCCACCAACGCCCCTCCCCCGCCCCGCGTCTGGGCGGACCGCGATCCTGAGGCCGCCGCCCGCCTGTCCACGGCCCGCCCGCTCCTGCAGGCCAAGGCCGACGAGCTGAACCTGCCGATGGAAAACCTGCTCACTCCTGACTACCTGCGCCGCGTGGCCTGGCGTCCGCCGGTGGACGTCACCGTCGAGACGGTGGCCGCCGACCTCCGCTCCCTGGGTGCCCGCGAGTGGCAGATCGGCCTGGCCGCGCCGCTGATCACTGCCGCCTTCCTCAACCCGCAGCCGCTGCCGCCGAAGGAACCCAAGGCCGCCGAGTAGCACCCCTGCCGGGACTCTTGCACTCTATGTTACTCACGAGTAACATAGAGTGCACTGCCGCCCTGAGGAGTGCTGCCGGCTTTTTTGTCCAGATAATCGCCCTGACGGGCCCGGAATGACGGATTATCTGGAAAAAAACTCGTCGCATCCTCGGACGGTGCCAATGTCTCGATGAGGAGTAAACGTGAGCCAAGCCCGTCCCAGCGGAGAACACAGCAGCGGATCCCCGCGCACTGTCCGCGACGTCGTCTTTGTTGACGGCGTCCGCACCCCCTTCGGGAAGGCCGGCGAGAAAGGCATCTATGCCGGCACCCGCGCCGATGACCTGATGGTGAAGTGCATCCGCGAACTGCTGCGCCGCAACCCCTCCCTGCCCGCGGCGCGGATCGACGAAGTGGCCGTAGCTGCCACCACCCAGACCGGAGACCAGGGCCTGACGCTCGGCCGCACGGCTGCGCTCCTCGCCGGGCTCCCCCGCACCGTGCCCGGCTTCGCCATCGACCGGATGTGTGCAGGGGCCATGACCGCAGTCACCACGACGGCGAGCGGCATCGGCTTCGGCGCGTACGACGTCGTGATTGCCGGCGGTGTGGAGCACATGGGCAACCATCCGATGGGCTCGGGCGCCGATCCGAACCCGCGTTTTATGTCCGAGCGCCTGGTTGATCCGGCCGCGCTGAACATGGGCAACACAGCCGAAAACCTCCATGACCGCTTCCCCGCCATCACGAAGGAACGCACCGACGCCTACGCCATTGCCTCGCAGCAGAAACTTGCGGCGGCCTACGCCAGCGACCGGATCCAGCCGGACCTTGTCCCGGTGGCCAGCCTGAAGCCGGGCCAGGGCTGGACGGTGAACACCGTTGACGAGCCGCCCCGGCCGGGCACCACGTTAGAGGACCTCGCGGCCCTGCGCACACCGTTCCGCGCCCACGGCCGGGTGACGGCAGGCAACGCCGCCGGCCTGAACGACGGCGCCACCGCAGCGGTGCTGGCATCCTCCGAGGCCGCCGCGGAGCTGGGCCTGCCGGTCAAGATGCGCCTGGTCAGCTACGCCTACGCGGGAGTTGAGCCCGAGGTGATGGGCATCGGTCCCGTCCCCGCCACCGAAAAGGCACTCAAGAACGCCGGACTCAGCATTGAGGACATCGGACTGTTCGAGATCAACGAAGCCTTCGCCGTCCAGGTGCTCAGCTTCCTGGACCACTTTGGAATTTCCGACGACGACCCCCGCGTGAACCGCTACGGCGGCGCCATCGCAGTGGGCCACCCGCTGGCCTCCTCCGGCGTCAGGCTCATGAACCAGCTCGCCCGGCAGTTCGAAGAAGACCCTTCCGTCCGGTACGGCATCACCACCATGTGCATCGGCCTGGGCATGGGCGCCACCGTCATCTGGGAAAACCCGCATCATTCTGACTACACAGACTCCAGCGCTGCCAGCACCGAAACGGCCGCCGCAGCAACCACCGAAGGAGCCGCCGCATGAGCGCCGCCGATTTCATCAAGCTTGCCGAACTCTTTCCGAATGAGACTGTGACGCACTCGTATGTGCAGGACATTGACCTGCCGGCGGCACCGGGCCGGCCAAGCCCTGGAGTCTTTGCCCTGATCACCCTCGATAACGGGCTGGACCACTCCAAACCCACCACGCTGGGCCCGAACACCCTGCTGGAACTCGGCACCGTCCTGGAGGGGCTGAAGGAACGCGCCGCCCGCGGGGAAATCGTGGGCGTCGGCGTCACCGGCAAACCCTATTTCCTGGTGGCCGGTGCGGACCTGTCCGCGGTCAAGTCCCTGGAGAACCGGGAGCACGGCCTGTGGATGGCCCAGCTCGGACACGATGTTTACGCAACCCTTGCCAACCTCGGCGTCCCCAGCTTCGCCTTCATCAACGGCGTAGCCCTCGGCGGCGGCCTGGAGATCGCGCTGCAGTCCACCTACCGGACGGTGTCCACCGGGGCGGGCGCGCTGGCCCTGCCTGAGGCGTTCCTTGGCCTGGTCCCGGGCTGGGGCGGCGTCTACATCCTGCCGCGGCTGATCGGCCCGGAGAACGCGGTCAAGGTGATGATCGAGAATCCGCTCAGCAACAATCGCACGCTCAGCGGAACGCAGGCCTTCGAACTCGGCGTCGCCGATGCCCTGTTCGAACCCGCCGACTTCCTGGAACAGTCCCTCCTTTGGGCTGCGAAGGTGATCAGCGGCGAGGCTGTTCCGGAACGGGCCAGCGCCGTCGATCCCGCCGATCCCGCCGTCGCCGGTCGGTGGGCCGCGGCAGTGGCCGCCGGCCGGTCGTTCGTGGAAGCCAAAACGTCCAACGCCTCCCCGGCACCGGCAAAGGTCCTGGACATCATGGAGGCCAACCGGACCATGAGCCAGGCCGAGTCCGCAGCCCTCGAGTGCGAGACGCTGGCCGGGCTGATGCAGAGCGATGAATTCCGGGCCACGGTGTACGCGTTCCTCGACCTGGTGCAAAAGCGGTCCAAGCGGCCGGCAGGTGCGCCGGACCGGAAGCTTGCCCGGCCGGTGACCAAGGTGGGCGTGGTGGGTGCGGGCCTGATGGCAAGCCAACTCGCGCTGCTGTTCGCCCGCCAGCTAAAGGTCCCCGTGGTCATGACGGACATCGACCAGGCTCGGGTGGACAAGGGCGTGGGCTATGTCCACGCCGAGGTGGAGAAGCTCCTGGGCAAGAAGCGGATCAGCCCGGACGCCGCAAACCGCACCAAAGCACTGGTAACAGGTTCCGTGTCCAAGGAAGCCTTCGCGGACGCCGACTTCGTCATCGAAGCCGTCTTTGAGGAGCTGAACGTCAAGAAGCAGGTCTTCGCCGAAGTCGAGGCCATCGTCTCACCGGAGTGTATCCTCGCCACCAACACCTCATCCCTCTCCGTCACGGCCATGGCGGCTGACCTCCAGTACCCGGAACGGCTGGTGGGCTTCCACTTCTTCAACCCGGTGGCCGTCATGCCGCTGCTGGAAGTCGTGCGCGCACCCAGAACCGGGGATGCCGTGCTGGCCACCGCGTTTGAGCTGGCCAAGGGCCTGAAAAAGACCGCCGTGCTGGTCAAGGATGCCCCCGCCTTCGTGGTGAACAGGGTCCTGCTGCGGCTCATGGGCGAGGTGGTGGCGGCCTTTGATGAAGGCACCCCGGCCGAGGTCGCGGACAACGCCCTCCGTCCCATGGGGCTGCCGATGACCCCGTTCACCCTGGGCGCCATGGTGGGCCTGCCGGTGGCGCAACACGTCCAGGAATCCCTGCACGCCGCGTTCGGCGACCGCTTCGAGGTGTCCGCCAACCTGCAGAAGCTGATCGACAACGGCGTGAAGTCACTCTGGGCCCCGAGCGCAGACGGCAGCCAGGAAATCCCCGCGTCCACGCTGTCCCTGATGTCCTTCGGCACGTCCCCCTCCACCGGAGCCGACGTCCTGCACCGGGTCCAGGACGCCCTGGCCGAGGAAATCGGCCTGATGCTCACCGAAGGTGTGGTTGCCGGCCCCGAGGACATCGACCTCTGCATGATCCTCGGCGCCGGCTGGCCCATGTTCCTGGGCGGCATCACGCCCTACCTGGACCGGATGGGGGCTTCGGAACGGGTGAACGGCAAGCGGTTCCACGCACCGGGAACCGCCTCCAGCGCCGCGGCGGCGGCTCCCAGCCACGCCTGAAGCCCCTCGGCTGAGGAGTTTTTGGCCAGATAATGCCGTTCTTAGGCCTTTAAAGCCGGATTATCTGGCCAAAAACTCCGAGGGGGGCTTCACACGTCCCGCAGGCGGCCAGCGTCGAGGCGTACCAGCCGGTGCGCCAGGGAGCGCGCATAGGCCAGGTCATGCGTTACGAGGACGACGGCGGCGCCCTCCTCCGCGGCGTGCCGCACCGTTGCGTCCAGCATCGCCAGGCTGTGGCGGTCGAGGGCGACCGTCGGCTCATCCAAAGCCATCACCCGCGGCTGCCTGGCCAGCACCGTGGCCAGTGCGAGGAGCCGCTGCTGCGAGGCCGGCAGTTCAGCGGGGTGCTTTTGGGCCACCTCCGCCAGGCCCACGGCGGCCAAAGCCCGTCCCACCGAGGCCGTGGCAGCAGGGCCGCCAGCCAGCCCGAAGCCGACTTCCCGCTCCGCTGTCCGCTCAAACAACTGGTCCCGAGGCTCCTGGAAGAGCAGCCCGACATCCGCGGCCACCCTGCCGGGGAGCAGCCCGGCGATGTCCTGCCCGCTGACCCGGACGCTGCCGGCCAGCGGCTGCTGCAGCCCGTTCAAGTGCCGCAGCAAGGTGGACTTGCCGGCACCATTCGGCCCGATGACGGCAACGATTTCACCGGGGTGCACTGAAAGGCTGACGCCGTTCAGGACCGAGGGCCCGGGCGTGCGTAGGGCGGACCGGCCCAACCGCTTCCGGTCCTTCGGCCGTTCATAGGCAAAGCTGACATCGCGGAGCTCCAGCGCCGGAACGCCCGACGGCGCAGTTCCGCCCCCTCTTGGACGGGCCCGGGCCGCCTGGTCCGGCGGCAATCCGTCCCGTTCGTTCCGGGCCACCACGACACCGGCGGCGGCGAGATCAGGAGTGGTGGCCAGTTGCGCCGGCGTTCCCGCCATGACCGACGCGCCATCATGCAGCAGGATCCAGCGGTCTGCGTCGGACAGCAGGGCGTGCACGGCCTGGCTCAAAACGACGACGGCGGTGCCACCGGCCACGAGGTTCCGCAGCAGGACCGTCAGGGCCCCAGCACCGTCGGTGTCCAGCGAGGCGAAAGGTTCGTCAAGTACCAGTACCGGCGGGCTGGTGATAACGGCACAGCCAATGGCGAGGCGGCGAAGCTCACCCCCTGAGAGCCTGGCCGGGTCACGGTCCAGCAGATTGCCCAGCCCGGTGAGGGACGCCACCCGGCGGACGGCCTCCTGCATCTTCGGCCGGCCCGTCCCGAGGTTCTCCAGGCCGAAGGCCAGCTCTTCGGCCACGGTGGCACGAACGGTGGACAACGACGCCGCCGCGTCCTGCGGCACAAAACCAACCTGCCGGCACCACCCGGCCGGGTCGATCCGTGGATCCTCCGGCGCTCCCCGGAACTCGAGCCGGGTGCCGGCCAGTTCCAGGAATCCATCCATGGCGCCGCCGCTGCCGGGACGCAGCCAACCGGCCAGGAGCCGCCCCAGGGTTGACTTGCCGCTGCCCGAACCGCCCAGGACGGCTGTCAGGGATCCTGGAGCCACCGACACGTTGACACCCGCCAGTGCCGGGCCCGAAGCACCGTGGTACGTGAAGCTCGTCACGCGGGCCGCCAGCGCCGGAGTGAACGTGCCGGACATCCTCAGGCACCCGCCGTCGGGAGCGCCACCCGGGCCGCGATGGCAGCAACAGCGGCCAGTAACAGCACCAGCCGGAGCACACGCTGGAATGGCGGATCCGGAACCTCGCGGTAGCTCGTGCGGGGGCCCCTGCTGCCGAACCCGCGTGCCTCCAATGCCTGGGCGCGTGTTCCGGCCTCGTCAACCAGGGAGAAGACCAGCGGCACCGCCTGCAGCCGGAACGCGACCATGCGCTGCACCCAGCCCCGGCGGATCACCAGGCCGCGGGATTCCTGCGCTTGCCGGATCCGCAGCACCCGCCCGCTGATGGCCGGCAACAGGGTCAGGGTCGAGGCCAGGACATAGGCGAACCGGCCGCTGACTCCCCGCGACGACAGGGCCGCCACCAGGTCAGGCACGCTGACACGGAAGGAAAACAACAGCAGCGCCAGGACGGCGGCCGAAAGCTGCGCCGTTCGTTCGGCGGCGAACTCCAGGCCTTCGGCCGTCAGCCGCGCCGGTCCCCACTCAGCCAGCACGGTGATTCCCCCGGGAAAGAACAGTCCGTGCAGCACCAGCAGGGACAACCCCAGGGGAAGCAGAATCGCGACTGCGGCCGGGAGCAGCCGGTGAGCGATTCCGGCCGCCAGCGCGAGCCCCACGGCACCGGCACAAACGGCGACGGACAGCGGCCAGCTGGCGGCCGCCGTCGTGATCACCGCAGTACTTCCGGCAGCCGCCAGCGACGTCAGGGGGTGGAGGCGCATCAGGGACGGATCAGGAGTTCCGGCCGGCCAGCACGCGGTGGCGCCGTACGAAGGGGAACTGCAGCCTGGTGCGCCGCGGCAGGGCGTACACCAGGAGGGCCACGAGCGTGAAAACAATGGCCTTGTCCATCGGGTCCGAGATCAAAGCCTGCTTGGTGATGGCCGCCAGCAGGCTGTCACCCATGGCACGGAAGGCGCTGACGATGGCGCCGGTTGCCAGGCCCGACGTGCCGCCAAAGACGAAGGCGGCAACGGGAGCGGAGACCACGCCGCTGATGATCCCGGTCAGGAAACCGGCCACGGGGGCGAGGTAGAAACGGCGGAAGAGCCCGTAGCGCGCGGCGAGCCCGGCAAGGCAGCCGATCAGGGCGGCGCCGGCGGCGAACGGCAGGACCGTGGGGTTGAAAAAGGACCAGATGATGCTGCTCAGGGCGCCGGTGGCAGCTCCTGCCGCCGGACCGGCCAGGACGGCGATCAGCACGGTGCCGATGGCGTCGAGGTAAAAGGGCACCAACGTGCTCCCCACGAACTGGCCCAGCACGATGTTAAGCACCAGGGCAACCGGAATCAGCACCAGGGTGGACACCGGAAGCGTGGGCAGCACGGCCACGATCAGCAGGACGGCTCCCACGAGGAACCCGGACAGTGCTGTCAGCGCCGAGGCGCTGCCGGGGCCGCCGGTAATGTCGTCGGGCTGGTTCAGGACCAGGTAGATGTAGGTCCCTGCGATGGCCAGGGCGCCGAGAATTTCCAGGAGGCGGCGCTTCCGGGCTGCGGCCGGTGTGTGTGGCGGCAACGTGAGAGATGGCGATGACATGGCGTTCCTTCTGGGGGGCAGGTTCTGACACCCGGCATGTCCGGGCGGCGCGAAACGCCGCCTATGTCACCTCGGCGGCAGCCGGGGGCATCAGCGCCGGCCCGGTCCGCGGTCCATTCTACCGGGACGGACAGGCGCGGAGAATGCAGCGTAGACTCCCTGAAAACCCGCCTCGACGCGCCGCTGACTACGGAAAGGCCGAACCATGCCCCATTACGATCTCGCCATCATCGGTTCCGGATCCGGCAACTCCCTGATCACCCCGTTCTGGGACGGCAAGCGGGTTGCCCTCATCGACGGCGGTGTCTTCGGCGGCACCTGCGTGAACGTCGGCTGCATCCCGACGAAAATGTTTGTGTACCCGTCGGCCTTGGCAGCCGTTCCCGCTGAAGCCTCGCGTCTCGGCGTCGACCTCACCCTTGAGAAGGTGCGCTGGAATGCCATCCGCGACCGGATCTTCGGCCGGATCGATGCCATCTCCGACGACGGCCGGCGCTACCGGGCAGAGGAATTGGAGAACGTTGATCTCTATGAGGAGTTCGTGCGTTTCACCGGGCCCAGGTCGCTGCGGACGGAGTCCGGTACCGGCATCACCGCCGACCAGGTGGTGGTGGCCGCCGGCTCCCGGGCGGTGAAGCCGGACGTCCCCGGCATGGACCTTCCCCAGGTGCATACCTCGGACACCGTCATGCGCATCGACGGGCCGCCCCGGCAGGTGGTGGTGGTTGGCGGCGGATACATCGCCGCGGAGTTTGCCGCCATCTTCCACGGCTTCGGGTCCGAAGTGGTCCAAGTCAACCGGTCCGGGCGTCTCCTTCGTGGCAATGACGAGGAAATTGCACGGCACTTCGCCGAGGCCGCCGCCCGGCGCTGGAAGCTGGAGCTCGGCTTCGCGCTGCGGTCTGTGGAGGACAACGGGGACGGCCGGGTCACTGCAGTGTTCGACGACGGCGACGGCAGGCAGTTGCGTCTCGAGACGGACATCGTGCTCCTGGCCACGGGACGTGTTCCCAACACGGACCGGCTGGACGCCGGCGCGGCCGGCTTTGACCTGAACGCGGACGGGACGTTGTCCGTGGACGGGCAGCTGCGGATCCTCGCCGGCGGTCAACCGTTGGAGGGTGTCTATGCACTGGGTGACATCGCCAACCGATATCAGCTCAAACACGTGGCCAACCGGGAGGCACGGGTGGTGGCCCACAACCTCGAACACCCGGACGGGCTGCGGAGCATCGACTACACCGGCGTTCCCTTTGCGGTGTTCAGCAATCCTCAAGTCGCCGCCGTCGGCCTGACGGAGGAGGAAGCCCGGAGCGGCGCCCGTGACGGGGAGGATGTTGTGGTGGCTGTTCAGGAATACGGCAGCACCGCGTATGGCTGGGCAATGGAGGACGCCGAGGGAATCGTCAAGCTGATCGCCGACAGGTCCACGGGCCTGCTGCTGGGAGCACACATCATGGGCCACGAGGCGTCCATCCTCATCCAGCCGCTGGTCCAGGCAATCGCCCTGTCCACCACGGTGCCCAACCTGGCACGTGGGCCGTACTGGATCCACCCGGCGCTGACCGAGGTGGTGGAAAACGCCTTGCTGGCGCTGGACGTGGACGTGCCGGCCGACGCGCCGCTGTAGGCGCGGCTCCGCAGGCGCGGCCGGCAGGGGGCCCGCCGGGAGGCCGCAGGGTCAGCGCAGCCGTGCCGCCAGGCCGCCGATGGACCGGATCAATTCCCCGAACGCCTGCTCAGGCTTGTTGTCCGCGACGATCCGGGCGTTGGGCGGCTGCTTCCACAGGTTCCGGTAGTCGGCCACGGTGGTGCCCATCAACAGCGCCGATTCCACTTCAACGTCCACGGTGGCCAGGCGGGTCGCGTAGTCGAGCCTCCCGGCTGCCACACCGGCGGCGAAGTAATCGTGCACGTGCGCCACGTATCCCTGCCCGTAGAGCCGGTGGAACTCGAAGTAGAAACGCAGGGCATCGGACAGGTGCCGTACCAGCGGGCTGTCCGCGGTGCTCCTGAGCCCTTCAGGCTGCTTTGGCAGCACCAGCTCACGCTCCGAGCAGCCCGCTGCCTCGGCGAGCCGCATCACGTGCTCGGGCCGCAGCTCGATCCGCTCAGTGGTGTCCAGCGAGCAGACGATGGGCAACCGGTCCACCGGCAGGCCACGGTAGGCTGCATAGACTTCCTTGGCCGCCTGCGGATCAACGTGGGTGTTCCACTCGGCGGTCGGGGTGGTGTTCCCCTGGTGGTAGAAGCTGCCGCCCATGATCACCACTTTGCCCAGCAGTTCGGGCAGCCGGGGTTCACGCCGGATGGCCAGCGCAAAGTTCGTCAGCGGCGCCGTAATCAGGGCCGTCAGCTCCCCCGGGCTGGCCCGGGCCGCCTCCACCCACAGGTCAGCGGCATGCCGGGGCGATACCGTTCCGGACGGCGGCGGCAGGACGGCGTAGCCGATGCCCTGGGGTCCGTGGGTTTCCGGCGTGGTCACCAGCGGGATGGCCAGCGGACCCTCAGCGCCGACGGCGACCGGCACCCCTGTCCGTCCGCACAGCTCCAGCATGGCGAGCGTGTTTAGCGCCACCTGGTGCGCGTCCACGTTTCCCGGCGACGCCGTGACGGCCGCGAACTCCACGTCGGGAAGGGAGGCCAGGTAGGCCAGCGCCAGGGCGTCGTCGATCCCGGTGTCAACATCCAGCAGGAGCCTGGTCATCGGCGTTCCTCCTAGAAGAGTGCGACTTTGGGGACCTTCGGGAAGATCGTGTCGAGTTCGTCCAGCTCGGCCGGCGTGGGTGTCCAGGCAACGGCCTCGGCATTCTGGCGGATCTGTTCGGGCTTGGTGGCCCCGGCGATCACACTGCCCACCGACGGCTGCGCCGCCAGCCAGGAGAAGGCAACCTGAACTTCGGTCAGGTCCCGTTCTGCCGCGAACGCGCTGAAGCGGCCGAGCTGGTCCCAATCGGCGTCGTGCACCATGTTGGTCCGCGTATGGCTCAGCCGGGACCCTGCAGGTGCGGTGTCCGGCGAATACTTTCCGGTGAGCAAACCGTTGGCCAGCGGGAAATAGGGCAGCACTCCCAGGCCGTAGGCCTCGGCCGCGGGCGTGACTTCGAGCTCGGCCCGCCGGTCCAGGAGGTTGTAGTGGTTCTGGGTGGAAATAAACCGCGTCCCGCCGTTGGCGCGGGCCACAAATTCCGCCTCGGCAATCTGCCAGCCGGCCCGGTTTGAGTGCCCGATGTAGCGGACCTTGCCGCTGGTGACCAGGTCATCGAGGGCGGACAGGGTTTCGTCGATGGGGGTCAGCGGGTCCGGGGTATGGAACTGGTACAGGTCAATCCAGTCCGTGCCGAGCCTGCGCAGCGACGCTTCCGCTGCCCGCACAATGTAGCGCCGGGAGCCCCTGGCACCAAAGTCAGGACCGTTGGCGCCGCGCAGGTCCATCCCGAACTTGGTGGCCACCACGGCGGTGTCGCGCCGCCCGGCGAGGGCTTTGCCGAGCATGGTTTCGCTGAGTCCCGGCTCCTTGCCGTAGTTGTCCGCAACGTCAAAGAGCGTGACGCCGGCATCCAGCGCCGCATGCACGACGGCGTCAGTCCCCTCCTGGGATTCGGTCACGGTATTGGCGCGGCCCAGGTTGTTGCAGCCGAGCCCCACCACGGAGACGGACAGCCCCGATATACCCAGTCGGCGGTATGCAGTCATGTGTTTTTCCCCTAGAGACTAAAGCTGTTGGCGGGCTTCGCGGAGTGCTTGAGTTTGAAGTTTGCCGGTTCGCTGAACGCAGCGGCGCCGATGCTCAGCTTGGTGAAGTCCAGGTCCTCGCCGCGGCTGCAGACCTTGATGGCGTTGACGGCCTTGTTGACGTCCGGGCACAGGCAAAAGATGTTCAGCTTGTACTCGCTGAATTCGCAGCGTTCAACAGTTCCCAGACCGCGCCAGGCCAGGTGGCTGATGAGCGCGTTCTTGGCTTTTTCCTCAAGGTAGCGGTCCCGGTCGGTGCCTTCCTTGGTTTTGAGGGCGAACTGGGCAACCACCCAGAACTGCTCGTCGTCGGGGATTTCGGCGTAGCCGTCCTCCGCGCACTGTACCGCGAAGGCATCCATCAGGCCTTCCGCGGCTGCGGCGTCGGCAACGTCGGTTTCCTCGGTTGTGCTCTGGTGGCCCACCACGCCGTAGTTCATTACAAACTGGCTGTAGTCCTCGTCGAACCAGCCTTCACGGAAGTGGAGCACTCCCTCGTCGTCCCGTTTGTAGACCCTGATGATGCCGCTCATGACCGACCCTTCGTAAACCATTCAACGTCTGAACCGTCGAACGGTGCCTGTTGCGCCTTGACGGCCTGATAAAGCTCTTCCGTGGCCACCTGGATGTCGTGCACCAGGAGTTCCGGATAGTTCATGGTGGCTGCATGCTCTGCAAACTCGTCCTGGTCATCGATAAAGACGCCGCGTCCGTCCATCCGGATGACGTCCAGATCCATGTCGATCACATGGAACTCGGTGACGGCCGGCCGGATTTCAGTCCACTCGTGGGCCACCGCGAGATCAATGTAGATCCGGACCCCGTTCGGGTGGGCGGAATCGTAAAAGGTGGCAACCCAGTCCCCGGACCGGGGCACCAGCAGCACCGCGTCTGAGCGGGTGTAGAACGCGGCGCCGGGCCGCGAGCAGAACTCATTGGTTCCCTGGAAGATCCACCAGCCGTGCCGGTCCTCCCCCAGATACTTGCCCGGCACCACCCAGTGGGCCTTCCCGTTCCACTTCCGGTTCCTCGCCACCACCAGCTGGCCTGGCTGGAGTCCTGCCGGAATCCTCGTGGTGCTGGTGTGCGTGGCCGGCCCGTATTCCCCTGCGGCGCCAGGATACTTCAGGGCGTCTTCGTCCCTCACAGGATCGGGAGGCTGCCGGTGGTGGGGTGCTCCTGGCCCGGCAGCGGGCGGGCAAACGGAACCTTTGTTCCCAAAACCTGAGCGACGACGTCGTGCGTTATTTGCTGTGCCGTCAGGCCGACGCGTTCCATGACCTGGCTCCTGGTGCCGTGGTCCAGGAACTCCGCGGGAAGGCCCACCTCATTCAGAGCGGTGTCCACTCCGGCGGCGCGCATTTCCTGCCGGATCCGTGATCCCACTCCGCCGGCGCGGACGCCGTCCTCGATGCAGATGACCAGCCGGTGATGCGAGGCGAGTGCGATGATGGAGCGCCGCACGGGCAGCACCCAGCGCGGGTCCACCACCGTGGTGCTGATGCCCTGGGCACCGAGCCGGTTGGAGACGTCCAGGGCCAGTTCGGACATGGCGCCGACGCTGACGATCAGGACGTCGTTCTCCGATGAGCCTGCGGGGCGGCGGGCCAACACGTCCACACCGTCGCTGAGGCGCTCGATGGCTTCCACTTCGGCCCCTACCGTGCCTTTGGAGAAGCGCACCACAGTGGGCGCGTCATCGATGGCGACGGCTTCTCGAAGCTCTTCTCGCAGCCTGTTGGCATCGCGGGGCGCGGCAAGGTGCAGCCCCGGCACAATCTGGACCATGGCCATGTCCCACATGCCGTGGTGGCTGGCCCCGTCCGGACCGGTCACGCCGGCGCGGTCCAGCACGATTGTGACGCCGGCTTTGTGCAGGGCGACGTCCATCAGGAGCTGGTCGAAGGCACGGTTGAGGAAGGTGGCGTAGACAGCCACCACCGGATGGAGTCCGCCGAACGCCATGCCGGCGGCGGAGGTCAGTGCGTGCTGCTCGGCAATGCCGACGTCGATCACGCGGTCGGGATGCTTGGCGGCGAATTTGTGGAGCCCGACGGGGATCAGCATCGCACCGGTGATGCCCACGATGTCGGGGCGCTCGTCGGAGATGGCCGCGATTTCATCGGCGAAAACAGAGGTCCAGGACTGTGCGCCGGAGGCTCCCGTGGGCTCACCGGTTTCGGGGTCGATGATGCCTACAGCGTGGAACTGGTCTGCCTCATGGGCGCGGGCGGGTGCATAGCCGTGGCCCTTTTCGGTCATGGCGTGGACAATGACGGGCCCGGCGTAGTTCCTGGCCGTCGACAGGGCATGTTCCATGGCCTGGAGGTTGTGACCGTCAACGGGACCGATGTACTTCATGCCGAGGTCTTCGAACATCCCCTGCGGCGCCCACCAGTCCTTGACGCCCTTTTTCATGGCGTGCAGGCTCTTGTAGGTGAACTGGCCCACCGGGCCGCCGTTCTGGAGTTTCTTCTTCCACCAGTCCAGGGTGCCCTCGTAGGCGGGTGCAGCGCGGAAGGAATCAATGGTGGGACGAAGCGAGGCGAGATAGTCGGCGAAGCCGCCGACGGTGGGTGCGTATGAGCGGCCGTTGTCGTTCACGACAATCACCACACGGCGCCGTTTGTCCGCCGCGATGTTGTTGATGGCTTCCCAGGCCATTCCGCCGGTGAGCGCACCGTCACCAACGATCGCGACGACGTACCGGTCACCTTCTCCGGTGAGCTGCCGGGCGCGGGAAATGCCGTCCGCCCAGGAAAGGGACGATGAGGCGTGCGAGCTCTCCACGATGTCGTGTTCAGACTCTGCACGGGACGGGTAGCCGGACATGCCGCCCTGCTGGCGCAGGGTGCTGAAATCCTGGCGGCCGGTCAGGAGCTTGTGCACATAGGACTGGTGCCCGGTGTCGAACACGATGCTGTCGCGCGGTGAATCGAAGATGCGGTGTACGGCCAGTGTCAGTTCCACCACACCGAGGTTGGGGCCCAGGTGTCCACCCGTCTGGGAAACATTGGATATGAGGAAGCTCCTGACTTCATCAGCCAGTTCTTCGAGCTGCCCCAGGGACAACCCATGCAGGTCCTGCGGATTCCGGATGGTGTCCAAGATTCCCAAATGACCCCTCCTTCGGGTGGTAGACGTGCCTATTAACTCTAACGCCTTGGGTGAAATGCAAAGCCGAAGCCCCGGCTGGTCGCTGACCGGCCGGGGCTTCGGGAGGATGCTGCGGTGAGCAGAAACCTACTAGTTGGCGGAGATCTGGCGCAGGACGTACTGCAGGATGCCGCCGTTGCGGTAGTAGTCCGCTTCACCCGGGGTATCGATGCGCAGTACCGCGTCGAAGGACTTCGCGGTTC
Organism: Pseudarthrobacter sulfonivorans; assembly: GCF_024391045.1. Taxonomy (GTDB): domain Bacteria; phylum Actinomycetota; class Actinomycetes; order Actinomycetales; family Micrococcaceae; genus Arthrobacter; species Arthrobacter sulfonivorans_B. The sequence goes on along the minus strand of NZ_JANFCZ010000004.1, from coordinate 104,824 downwards.
CGTCTTCGGCGGTGGCGGTGACCTTCAGGGTCTTGGGCGTGGTGCCTTCGTTCAGGGCGGTGACGCCCTCAACCGAGAAGGTTTCCGTGCCGGTCAGGCCCAGGGTGGCCGCTGACTCGCCGGCCGGGAACTGCAGGGGCAGGACGCCCATGCCGATCAGGTTGGAGCGGTGGATGCGCTCGTAGCTTTCGGCGATGACGGCCTTGACGCCCAGGAGCGCCGTGCCCTTCGCAGCCCAGTCACGGGAGGATCCGGAACCGTATTCCTTGCCTGCCAGGACCACCAGCGGGGTGCCGGCTGCCTGGTAGTTCTGGGCGGCGTCGTAGACGTATGCCTGCGGGCCGTCGGCCTGGGTGAAGTCGCGGGTGAAGCCACCCTCGACGCCGTCCAGGAGCTGGTTCTTGATGCGGATGTTCGCGAACGTGCCGCGGATCATGACTTCGTGGTTGCCACGGCGTGAACCGTAGGAGTTGAAGTCCTTGCGCTCCACACCGTTGGCCAGCAGGTACTGGCCGGCCGGGGTGTCCGACTTGAAGGAACCCGCCGGTGAGATGTGGTCGGTGGTGACCGAATCGCCCAGCTTCAGCAGCACGCGTGCGCCGGTGATGTCCTGGACGGGCTCCGGCTGCGCCTTCATGCCCTCGAAGTACGGGGGCTTCCGGACGTACGTGGAGTTCGGATCCCAGGCGAACGTGTCACCGGCAGGCGTGTCGAGCGCCTTCCAGCGTGCGTCGCCGTCGAAAACGCCCTCGTAGCCGCGGGCGAACATGTCCTTGTCAATCGAGGAATCGATGACCTGCTGGACCTCAACCGGGTTCGGCCAGATGTCCTTCAGGAAGACGTCGTTGCCGGCTTCGTCCTTGCCCAGGGAATCGGTGTCGAAGTCGAAGTCCATGGAACCGGCCAGGGCGTAGGCGATGACCAGCGGCGGGGAGGCCAGGTAGTTCATCTTTACGTCCGGGTTGATCCGGCCTTCGAAGTTGCGGTTACCGGACAGCACGGCGGTGACGGAAAGGTCGTTGGCCTGGATGGCCTCGGAAATTTCAGCGTCCAGCGGGCCGGAGTTGCCGATACAGGTGGCGCAGCCGTAGCCCACGATGTAGAAGCCAAGCTTCTCCAGGTACGGGGTCAGTCCGGACTTCTCGTAGTAGTCGGTGACTACCTTGGAGCCGGGAGCCACGGAGGTCTTGACCCACGGCTTGGCGACGAGGCCCTTTTCGACGGCGTTGCGGGCCAGCAACGCGGCTGCCAGCATCACGGACGGGTTGGACGTGTTGGTGCAGGACGTGATGGAGGCGATGGACACCGCTCCGTGGTCCAGCTCGAACTCGCGGCCGTCTTCGGTCTTGATGTGCACCGGGCTGCTCGGACGCCCGTTGGCGCCGTTCGCTGCGGACACAACACGGCTGGTCTCGGTGGTGTGCGAGTCAGCGTGCGTGAAGGACGGCGCATCCGAGGCCGGGAACGATTCGTCGAGGGACTCGTCCACGCTGCCGTCTTCGATGGCGACGTAGTTGTGGATGTCCTTGCGGAACTGCTCCTTGGCATCCGTGAGCTCGATGCGGTCCTGGGGACGCTTCGGGCCGGAGATGGAGGGAACAACCGTGGACAGGTCCAGCTCGAGGTACTCGGAGAACTTGATCTCCTTGGAAGGATCGTGCCAGAGGCCCTGCTCCTTGGCGTAGGACTCCACGAGGGCGACGTTCTCCTCGGACCGGCCGGTGAGGCGCAGGTAGTCCAATGTGACGTCGTCGATCGGGAACATTGCGGCCGTGGAACCGAATTCCGGGCTCATGTTGCCGATGGTGGCGCGGTTGGCCAGCGGCACGGCCGCGACGCCTTCGCCATAGAATTCCACGAATTTGCCCACCACACCGTGCTTGCGGAGCTGCTCGGTGATGGTCAGCACAACGTCCGTGGCGGTGGCGCCGGCGGGGATGGACCCGGTCAGCTTGAAGCCCACAACGCGCGGGATGAGCATCGAGACGGGCTGTCCCAGCATGGCCGCTTCGGCTTCGATACCGCCAACGCCCCAGCCCAGGACACCCAAGCCGTTGACCATGGTGGTGTGCGAGTCGGTGCCAACGCAGGTGTCGGGGTACGCCCGGACCACGCCGTCAACTTCGCGGGTCATGACCGTGCGCGCCAGGTACTCGATGTTGACCTGGTGCACGATGCCGGTTCCCGGCGGCACAACCTTGAAGTCGTCGAACGCCGTCTGGCCCCAGCGAAGGAACTGGTAACGCTCGCCGTTGCGCTGGTATTCGATCTCCATGTTGCGCTCCAGTGCGCCGGAGTTGCCGAAAGCGTCGATCTGGACGGAGTGGTCAATGACCATTTCCGCAGGAGCCAACGGGTTGACCCGCTTGGGGTCGCCGCCGAGTTCCTTGACCGCTTCACGCATGGTCGCCAGGTCCACCACGCAGGGGACGCCGGTGAAGTCCTGCATGATCACGCGGGCAGGCGTGAACTGGATTTCTGTGTCGGGCTGGGCGTTCGGGTCCCAGCCGGCCAAGGCACGCACGTGATCGGCAGTGATGTTCGCGCCGTCCTCGGTCCTCAACAGGTTCTCAAGCAATACCTTGAGGCTGAACGGAAGGTTTTCTGCACCTTCAACGGAGTTCAACCGGAAAATTTCGTATTCGGTTCCGGCTACATTAAGTTTGCCTTTTGAACCGAAGCTGTCCACTGTGCTCATCGCAGGACTCCTCTCGCAACAGTTTCATCTTTGTCGCGCGGTAGACCGCTTGCTAGTTAGGCAGGCCTAAGTAGTGCTGGCCACAAAATTGCAGAGGTCAGCGGTGAATACTCACCCGTGAATACGGCGCGACGTGGGATTACTACCGTCATCCTAGTATCTTCCCCGGGCCGGCGTCAGCAACGCCACCGTCTCCAGGTGGTGGGTGTGCGGATACAGATCAAACGCACGCAGTCCGGCCAGCGACCACCCCGCCTGCTGGAAGTACCCCACGTCACGGGCAAACGACGCCGGATCACACGAAACGTAGGCAACGGCACGCGGTCCGGCGGCAACCAGTTGGCTGACCACGGCCTTGCCCGCGCCCGCGCGGGGTGGATCCAGCACCAGGGCATCAAAATTCCGCGGTTTCTGGCGGAGGATGCGCTCCACGCGGCCCTGCACGATTTCCACCTGCGGGGCCCCATGGAGGTTCTTGCGGGCGTCCCGGCTGGTTCCCGGGGAGCCTTCCACTGAAAGGACGGCGCCCGTCTGGCCTACCGCATCCGCCAGCGGCGCCGTGAACAGCCCGGCTCCGGCGTAGAGGTCCGCCACCACTGAACCCGGCTGGAGGAAGCCGCCCGCGTGGAGGAATTCTGTGACAGCACCCACAAGGGTCCCGGGCGCGTCGCGGTGGATCTGCCAGAAGCCCGCACCGGTCACCCGGTACTCGTGGCCGGCGGCTGACTCCTGCACCCAGGTCCGGCCACGCAACTGGCTGACTTCCTCGGTGAGGGGATCGAAGGAGGCCACGGAAACGTCGTCCGGGAGCTGGGCGGCGACAGCGTTGAGCCGTTTGGGGCTGGTTCCGGGTGCCGGGGCGAGCAGCACCAGAGGGCGTGAACCGTTCGACGGCGCTGCTACTTCAACGCGTTCGATGCCCTGGAAGTCGAGGTCCCACAGCCGCAACCGGTTAATGCCCTCGGAGGCCAGGGGCATCTCCCGGACGGCAATGACCTGGTCCGAACGGTGCGCGTGCATGCCCAGTTTTCCGCCGGCGGTGACCGAGAAGCTGGCCCGGGTCCGCCACCCAAGCCCGGTCCCGGCGTCGTACGTTGCATCCGCCCCGGACGCGGACGCAGGGCCGCCGCCCTCTACTGCCTCCACCAGGTTCACCGTGTCCAGGCCCTGGATTCCGGGCAACGCTTCGACGCCGGCGAGGCGCTTGAGCTGTTCCGCCAGGACCGCCGATTTCAGGCCGCGCTGGTGGGACAGGGAAATGTGGCCGAATTCGGCACCGCCCACGGGCGGGTGCCCATGCTGCCACGACCGGAGGGAATCCGCCGCGTGCCAGAAGTGCTCCACGCGGTCGGGGGAGGCCGCCAGCACTTCCACGACGTCGGCCCGCCAGAATTTGGCCGACTCCCCCGCTTCGGTCACGCGGACACGGACCTTTTCGCCGGGAATCGCGTGCCGGACGAAGATCACCCTGCCTTCGTGGCGGCCCACACAGTGGCCGCCATGGGCCACCGGGCCAATGTCGAGTACCAGCTCGACGGCGGCCTCCTGGGCGGGTGCGGTGGCGGACGTGGGCTGTGGGGTCATTGGATATCCTGCAGGTTCTTGGCTTCTTCGGACGATTTAAGCTGCCACGGAACGCTGGCCACCATGACGCCAGGTTCGAAGTGCAGCCGGGTCTTGATGCGCAGTGCTGTCTGGTTGTGGACCAGCTGCTCCCACCACTTGCCCACCACGTACTCGGGGATGTACACCACCACGAGGTCGCGGGGCGAGTCGCGGCGCATGTTCTTCACATATTCCATGATGGGGGTGATGGTCTCGCGGTACGGGCTCGCCAGGACAGTGAGCGGCACCGGGATCTCCAGCTTTTCCCAGTCGGCCACGGTGTGGGCGGTCTCTTCGGCGTTGATGTCCACGGTGATGGCGTCAAGCCGCGAGGGCCGTGACGCCCGCGCGTAGGCCAGGGCGCGCAGCACGGGCTTGCGCACATGCGAGACCAGCAGGACGGCGTGCACACGGGACGGCAGGGCCCGCGGGGAGGAGTCCTCGTCCACGGCCAGCTCCTTGGCCACATTGTCGTAGTGCGCGCGGATGCTCCACATGATCAGGAACAGGATGAACATAGCCAGCAGTGCGATCCAGGCCCCCTGTTCGAACTTGGTGATCAGCACGATGACCAGCACCAGGGCCGTCATGCCGAAGCCGATGGTGTTGATGGTGCGGGACTTCATCATCCGCCGCCGGACGGCCTTGTCCTTGGCAAGCTTCAGGTGCCTGCCCCAGTGCCTGATCATGCCCAGCTGGCTGAGGGTGAATGAGATGAAGACGCCCACAATGTAGAGCTGGATCAGCTTGGTGACGTCGGCGTTGAACGCCACGATCAGTACCAGTGCGCCGGCGGCCAGGGCAATGACGCCGTTGCTGAAGGCCAGGCGGTCTCCCCTGGTGCGCAACTGGCGGGGAAGGTAGCCGTCCTGGGCGAGGATGGAGCCCAGCACGGGAAAGCCGTTGAACGCCGTGTTCGCGGCGAACACAAGGATAATGCCGGTGGCCGCCACCACGATGTAGAACGGGATGGACCCGGGGCCGAAGATGGTCTGCGCGATCTGGCTGATGGCCGGAGTCTGGATGTAGCCCTCGGGCAGAGGCAGGCCGTTCAGGAGGAATTCGGTGGCCGGGTCAAGCACAATATGGACCCGGGTGGCGTTGGCCAGGTAGATAATGCCTGCCAGCATCGCAGCGCCGATGGAACCGAGCAACAGCAGCGTGGTGGCCGCGTTTTTGCTCTTGGGCACCTTGAAGTTGGGCACCCCGTTGCTGATGGCCTCAACACCGGTCAGGGCGGCGGCGCCCGAGGAGAAGGCCCGCAGGAGCAGGAAGGCGCCGGCCAGTCCCACCAGGCCTTGGTCGAAGCCGGGTGCAGGCACAATCTCAAAGTTCGCCGAGGGCGCCTCGCCCAGCTGGCCGGTGATCGCCTGGAAGGCGCCCACCGCCGTCATGCCAAGGATCGCGGCCATAAAAATGTAGGTGGGAACCGCGAAAACGGTCCCGGCCTCCTTGATCCCGCGGAGGTTGACCAGCGCGAGGAGGACCACTCCGATGGTGGCCAGGAGCGCCTGCTGCCCGTGCAGGGAGGGAATTGCCGTGGTGAGGTAGGCCGCAGCGGACGACATCGAGACCGCCACGGTCAGGACGTAGTCCACGAGGAGGGCGGAGGCCACCGTCAGCCCGGCGTACTTACCGAGGTTTTCGTTGGCGATTTCGTAGTCTCCACCACCGGAAGGGTAGGCATGGACATTCTGGCGGTAGGACGCCACCACCGTCAGCAGGACCACCATGACGGCAAGGCCCACCCACGGCGAAATGGCCACGGCGCTCACCCCGGCGAGGGCAAGGGTCAGGAGGATTTCGTCCGGCGCGTAGGCCACTGAGGACAATGCGTCGGAGGCGAACACCGGCAGTGCTATCCGTTTGGGCAGCAGGGTGTGGGCGAGCCTGTCATTCCTGAAGGGCCTGCCCACCAGCACCCGTTTGACGGCATTCAATATTGTCAGCACTCCACAAAGCTAGTCTTATTCGCGGCGCATGTCATGACGGCGTCGAAGCGGCTGCCGTACCCGGCCTGCCGGTAGAGTTCTTGCAGCAGCAACAGCCGACGGAAGGTAAGGAAACACGGTGGCGCATTTCGTGATCATGGGATGTGGCCGGGTGGGGGCGACCCTGGCGCACACGCTGGAGGACGCCGGCCATTCCGTCGCGATCATCGACCAGGACGACCGGGCGTTCCGCCGGCTCCGCCCGGGCTTCACCGGGCGCAAAGTCACCGGTGTGGGCTTCGACCGGGACACGCTCCAACAGGCCGGAGTGGCCGAGGCCTACGCCTTCGCCGCTGTGTCCAGCGGTGACAACTCCAACATCCTGGCAACCCGGGTGGCGCGCGAGACCTACCACGTCCCCCATGTTGTGGCCAGGATCTACGATCCCGGCCGGGCCGAAATCTACCAGCGGCTCGGCATTCCCACCGTCGCTGCCGTGCGTTGGAGCGCGGACCAGGTGCTGCGCCGCATCTTGCCCGAGCAGCACCTCGCCGGCGATTTCCGCGAGCCCTCGGGGCGGCTGGTGCTCAGCGAAGTGGATCTTGAGACCGGCTGGATCGGCCACCGGATTACCGAGATCGAAAAAGCTGCCAGCATCAGGGTGGCGTACCTCACCAGGTTCGGCGAAGGCATGCTGCCCCAGTCGGGCACCCTCTACCAAGACGGCGACACCGTGCATGCCATGCTGCCGGTGGACCGCAGTTCCCAGGTCGCCCAGATCCTGGCCAAAGCACCTGCCAAGGAGTTGTAGTGAAAGTTGTCATCGTCGGTGCAGGCAGTGTGGGGTCCTCGATCGCCAGGGAACTGCTGGCGCACAAACACGACATCCTGCTGATCGACCTGAAGCCTGAGGTCATCGGCCGCAGCGGTCTGCGCGGCGCGCACTGGCTGGTGGGCGATGCCTGCGAGCTCAGTACCCTGCAGGGGGCAAAAGTGGAGGACGCCGACGTCGTGGTCTCCGCAACGGGGGACGACAAGGTCAACCTGGTGGTCTCACTGCTGGCAAAAACCGAATTCGGCGTGGGCCGTACCGTGGGCCGGGTCAACAACCCCAAAAACGACTGGATGTTCAACGATTCCTGGGGCGTGGACGTGGCCGTCAACACGCCTCAGCTGATGACGGCGCTCGTGGAAGAGGCGGTGGAAATCGGTGACCTGGTCAGGTTACTGACGCTGCAGACCGGGGTTTCCTCCCTGGTGGAGTTCACCGTGCCGCACGATTCCCATGTCATCGGCCTGACAGTTGGCGACATCAGCTGGCCGGAAGACGCCACCCTGGTGGCTATCCTCCGTGACCACGCGCCCATTACACCCAGCCGCGACGACGTGATCGACGGCGGCGACGAGTTGTTCTTTGTCACCACCATCGCCGCCGAAGACGAACTGCGGGCACTGCTGTCCGCGGAAACGGGTGAGGCTGCCGGCCACGACGCACACGAAGGCGTGCAGCCCGCCGGGTATCAGGCGCCGGAGGACGACGGCTTCGACGGCTGAGCGTCGGCGGCGGCCGGTGCTGGCCGGGTGACCAGCCACGCGATCCACACGCCCAGGATGTACAGCGGGGCACCCATGATCAGGCGGGTGGTGGCCAGGGCCGCGAGTCCGTCCGGCCCCATCAGGTACAGCGGGACCTGGACCAGCAGCCGAAGCACCAGGACAGCCACAATGATCCACGTGCCCAGGCGGTAGGCCCTGACCCGGGCTGGGTCCCTCCGCCATTCAACGCCTTCGTTGCGGATGAAACCGAACAGCAGGCCCGCCAAAGGCCACTTGACGGCAATGGAGAGGACCATGCCGAGGATGTAGGCGGCGTTGGTGAAGAAACCGGGAAGGTAGAAGTCCTCAGCCTTGCCTGTGGTGTTGGCGAGCCAGGCCGATATGCCCACGCCCACGACACCGGCGAGGGCCTGGGTCAGCGGGCGCCGCTGGGCGAGGCGGACCACGGTAAAAACTGCGGCGGATGCCAGTGCCGCCACAAGCGACGGTGTGAGGTCCCTGGTGATGGTGAACGCCACGAGGAAAACCAGGCCCGGCACGATGCTCTCGGCGATGCCCTGAATGCCGCCGGCACTCTTGAGGACGTCGATCCGGCCGTCATGGGTGCGGTGCAGCCCCGCTTTGGCCGCATAACCTTCCGCAAGTCCGGCCATCGGGGACTGTTCAGGCCCGGACACTTCGGGATGGTCCGGTTCCGGACTGGGCCGGCCCGGGCCGGAAACAGGTCCGGAAATCGGTCCGGAATGCGGTTCGGGCAGCTGGGACGGGCTCATTAGTGCTCCTGGCTGGAGATGATTTCGTAGCGCGGATTGAACATGGTGGGCAGGCCGTGGCTTTGGGTCAGCATGCCTTCGACGCGCACTTCGGTGCCGGCTTCGATGCCCGGCACCCTGCGCCGGCCCAACCAGACCACGCGGAGGCGCTTTTCGTTTACATGACCGGCGCCCGCCCCGGTACCCGGACGGGCATCGTCGGGATCCGCGACGATCGCCGTGAACGCCGGACTTTCATTGGGCGGCAGGAACGTCACCGATTCGATGTACCCGTGGCACAGGACCCGGCCCTTTTCCGGGAGCCGGCTGACCGGAATCCCGGCCTGCGGCGTCGGGTCCGGGGACCCCTGGGATTCAGCCAATCTGGGTGATTTCCGGGCCGCGCTCCGGCTCCGTGAATTCGGGGGCGTGAGGCGGCGGCGTGGTGCTGGCGTCCTTGGGCAGGCGGAGTTGGAGGAGGTCCCGCGGCGGCATGGGGCTGTCGCCACGGATCACCACGATCCGGCGGAACAGGGCTTCGAGCGGAGCAGCGGCCTCACGCTCCATGGCCGCGTCGCCGCCAAGGACCCCGCGCAGGAACCAACGCGGTCCGTCCACGCCGATGAAGCGGGCCACCCGGTAACCCTGGCTGCCATCCGGGGCGCCGGCAGGCAGCTTGGCCACCAGTTCAGTGCCGAAGGCGCCCTCGACTTCCTCCACCTGACCGCCCTGGCTTCCCACGGACTGGCCGATCTGCTCACGGATTTCGTCCCACAGACCCTCGGTTTTGGGGGCCGCAAAGGCCTGCAGTTGCAGGCTTGAACCGTTCAGGTCCATGGTCACGGCAACCACACGCTGGGTTGCTTCCTCGACCTCGAGCCGGAGCTGAAGTCCCTCACTCGCAGCAATGAGCAGGGCCCCGAGATCAACGTAGCCGTCACGGCTGTCGATTTCGGACACATCGAAGGGTCCATTGGCCCGCCGGTCCGTATCTTCCGGGGCTGCCGGAAGGGACTCCTCTGATTCCGCCTGCGTGGAGGATTCGTCCAGTTCGGCGTCCTGTGCCTTCTTGGATTTCCTGCCGAGCCCAAAAACCATGGGTTTGTCTCCTTAGTTGTGAAAGCACCCGGCCGGGCGCTTTGCCCCGCTGAAATCATCAACGCTGCAGGGGGCAGCCTTTGCGCCGCCGCGTGTACGTTGTGGTTGCATGCTGGTGGCGGCGGTCAGGCGTTTTGCGGGGTGAATCCGCCGGTGGAACCGAACCCGCCGGCGCCCCGAACGGATTCGCTCAATTCGTTGACAGGGACAAATTGCGCGTATTCCACCCGCTGGATGACCATTTGTGCAATTCTATCGCCGCGCCGGAGTTCGATGGCCTCCCGCGCGTCGGTGTTCAGCAGCGTCACGGAAATTTCCCCGCGGTAGCCGGCATCCACTGTGCCCGGCGCGTTGACGATGGTCAGTCCGTGCTTCGTGGCGAGGCCGGACCGGGGGTGGATCAGCGCGACAAAGCCGTCCGGAAGTGCGATGGCGACGCCCGTGGGCACCAGTTTCCGCTCGCCTGGCTGCAACACCACGTCCTCCCTTGCCCTGAGGTCCGCGCCGGCATCACCGGGGTGCGCGTACGACGGCGCTGCCAGGCCGGCGTCGAGCATTTTCAGCTGCACCTGGAGCGTGGGGGCAGCGTGCAGGGCAGGTGCGGCGTGGGGGGCGGCCGGTTCCGGCGCAGAGCCGGACAGACCAGAGCCGGAGGCACCGGGGCCGGGAGCGGTTTCAACAGTGGCGAGTTCGTCAGTCACAGTCACTCACTCTAACGCGCAGCCACCGGTCCCTCCTAGACGCGTGTGCGACCCCGGCGGGCGGCCAAGATGAATTAGCCGCCCAAAGATGGAAAGCTGATGGCATGCCCGAATCCAGTTCAGCCACACCTGTCCCCAATGTCCCGCCCGCCGGTGCCCCGGCGGCTTTCCGGGAGAGGCTGTGGCCCAACGTCTGGATCTGGATCATCGCGGCGGGGATCTCCGCCGCCGGCATCCTGGTTCTCGCTCCCATCAGCATGGGAGCGGGCTACACCGCCGCGGTGGTGATGTTTGCGATCATTGCCATCCTGCTGGTGCTCTCGACTCCCACCATCATGGTCACCGACGAGGCCTTGACCGTGGGCCGGGCCACCATCGATCGCCGGTTCATCGGCTCCGTGGAGACCTTCAGGGGCAAGGACGCGACGGCGCAGCGAGGCACGAAGCTCAACGGCCTCGCCTACCTCTGCATCCGGGGCTGGATTGATCCGGTGGTGCGGATCGAGATCACCGACCCCTCCGACCGGACGCCCTACTGGCTGGCCTCCTCACGGCGGCCCGAGGAACTCGCCGCCGCGCTCTCCGGGAAGTAACGCCCCCGGAACGTCAGGTCCGCCGGAAGCCGGGAATTTCCGGACCCGGGAAGGAAGACCTGCGAAAAACGCATCGGCGCCGGGAATCCTGGCGCCCGCGGCAAGCGCGTTTTCGTCCGCCTCCCCCGCTGCAGTCCCGGAATATCGCGGCGCGCCCTTGCTCCTAACCGAAAACAGGGCGCGTCAGTGGCAGAGTTTCGATTGATAGTAATGCCAGGGTGGAGGATTTGCATGCAGGATCTACGGCTTGTAGGCGTACACGACGACGGGGAGCATCTCCTGTTGAGCGGTGCCGGCGGCGAGATGTTCCGGCTGCCGATTGATGAAGCACTGCGGGCGGCCAGCCGGTCTTCGGCGAAAACGGCGAATGCCGTTGCGTCCGTTGCCATGTCGCCGCGGGATATTCAGGCCCGGATCCGCAGCGGTGCCACCGCAGCGGAAGTGGCCGAGCTCTCCGGGCTGCCCCTTGCCAAGGTGGAGCGGTACGAGGGCCCGGTCCTTGCTGAGCGGGAATACGTGGCCCAGCAGGCGCGCAAGGTGGAAGTGGCCTCACCTTCCCCCGGGCACGACACCTACCGCTCAATTTTCGGGGACAACCCCGCCACCCTCGATGACATGGTCAGGCACCGGCTTTCTGCCCACGGCGTTGAGCCGTCCTCCGTTGAGTGGGATTCCTGGCGGCGCCAGGACGGAAGCTGGACGGTTGCGGCCCGGTTCGAACCGCAGCGGGAAGGCCACGCCGGTATCGGTGAGGGGCCGCCGGCGCTGTGGACCTTTAGCCCGGCCCGGAAATCGCTGCAAAACACCAACCGCTGGGCCCAGCAGCTGAGCGAACTCGAACCATTGGACGGCCCCGTCCCCGCACGCCGGCTCACCGCAGTGTCGGACCGGCCGTTCGACTTTGAAACCGACGCTGAGGCCGCTGCCCGCAACGCGACCGGTCCGCAGCCCGTTGTGCCGGCCAAGGAATCCGATGGACTGCTGGATATGCTTCGTTCCCGCCGCGGCCAGCGCCTGGGTGTGGACGAGGACGCCGACGACGCCTTGGCGCTGCTGCTGACCCACGGAGTTCCGGCCGCGCACCCGCGCCCGTCTGAGGTTGTGCCGGAGCAGGCAGATGAGGACCCGGAGCAGGCCGGCGCGGACGACGCACCTGCGGAGGGCACCGAGCCGGAAAGCGAAGCACCGGCGGCGCCCGGGGATCCCCTGGTGCGCAGGCGTGACGGGCGTCCGTCCATGCTCTCGCGCCTCAGCCTCATTCCGCCGCACCGCGACGCCGACGATGAGGATGACATCCTGAAACTGCACGACGGCGTCAGCACGGAGACGCGGGAAATCACCATTGTGGCGTCCCCGCTGCGTCCTGCGGCTCCGGATGCCCCGGCTGAAGGCCAGGGAGACTCCGGTGCGGGGGCCCCGAGTGTGGGATTGGACGAACTCCTGGGCGGCGGCCCCCGTCGGGCAGCCTACGCGGCCGGGAGCGATCAGCCGGCACCGGGCCGGCACCATGAGGCCGATTCGCCGGAGCGTCAGCCGGCCAAGCCGAAACGGTCCACCGTGCCCAGCTGGGACGAGATCGTTTTCGGCACCAAGCGGGAATAAGCCTCAGCGGCGGCGGGGTTTTCCTTCGGCCGCAAAGCACAGGAGCGGAACTTCACGTTCGGCTTTGGTGAGTGACCCGTGCTGGCCCACCACTTCCATGGCCGCAGGCCGCACCCGGCGGGTGTCATAGAGGGCCAAAGCATCCCGCGCGGCAATCATCACGTCCCCCATCCGGGGCGCGACGGCAGGACTCACGGGCCCGAACAGACCGGCTGCGACGGCGTCTTCCCGGCCAAATGCCCAGATCCTGTCGCCAAAGCGGGACCGCCAGGCGGCGAGCAGCCGCTCGCGGGCGCTGGCCTCGGCCGGGTCGTCAAGGTAGAGGTGCACCATCCGCGGTTCTCCGGCTGTATGCCGAACCCCCTCAATCAGCGACAGGTCCGCCGCGTAGTCGATCCGCTGCTGTTCCGGCACGTCCAACATGCCGTGGTCCGCGGTGAGCAGGACGGTGGTCCCGGCCGGCAGGACGGAATTGAGCCGTTTGACGGTTGCGTCCAGCTCTTCGAGCTGGTGTTCCCACTGTTCGGACTGGCAGCCGTAGCGGTGGCCTGCCTTGTCCAGTTCGTTGACGTAGAAGTACATCAGCGAAGGTCCGGCCACTGCCATCGCTTCGGCGGCGGCGGCCGTGCGGGCGTGGGCCGTGACGGCGGAGACGAAATTGCCGCCGCGCAATGCTGCCTGGGTCATCGGTGAATTGCCGAACTGCGGCAGGCTGACGGTGGTGACGGTGACTGAAGCGGCGGCGCGCTCGAACACAGTGGGGTGTGGCTGCCAGGCGAGCGGGTCGACGTTGGCGTCCCAGTTCCCCAGCATGTTGACCACTTTGTCCTGCACGGGGTCCAGGACGTCATATCCCACCATGCCGTGCCGGCCGGGCGGGAGTCCGGTGCCAAAACTGGCCAGGGCTGCTGCCGTGGTTGAGGGGAAGGTGGAGTCTAGCGACACCGGAACTTCTCCCTGCCCGGCCTGCATAACGGAGCGCAGGAAGGGGGTGTGGGCGGACTTTTGCTTCAGCAGGTTCCGGCCCAGCCCGTCCGCCAGGACCACACAGACACGCTGCGCGGGCGGCAGCCCCAGGGTATTGGTGAACCCCTCCACGCCGAGGCTTGCCGCGGCGCTGGTGAGGACCTCGGCAACGGACCGCCTGCCAAAGGCGGGGGCCGGCGGCATGTTCAGTGGCCGGGTGGTCCCTTCGGACAGAGCTCCAGAGGTTGTTGTTTTTGCTTGCTCCGGCATCTCAGCGCTGGTGCCCGCGGCTGAGCCTGTTGCCGAACACGCCGGTCCGGGGCCGGGGCTGGATGGCCTGGCCGGTGTGGAGCAGCGGGGCTGTGGAACCGGTGTTCACGGCCCGGAGGGCGCGGGCAAAGAGTTTGGCATCCTGGACTGCCTGGGGGCCGTCTGCTTCGGCGCTGATGCGCAGGACGATGTCTTCCTGGGCGATGGTGCCGCTGTAGCCGTGGTCAGCCTCGCACTGCGGGTCACCGCAGCTGGCCGGTCCCATGTCCAGGCGCTGGCCGCCGGACCAGGCGATGGCAAGGGTGACTTCCTTGACCGGATCGGAGGGCTTGTAGTTTTGTGGCTGGGAATACATGTAGCTCAGGACCACCGAACGGATCTGCGCCACCGGCACGGACTCGGTGGAGATCTGGGCGACGATTTGTTCGCCGGCCTCATCGAGCTGCTGGTCATCCACGTGGGTGATCACCAGCATGTCGGAGGTCAGGACCAGCACCGTGATGTGGCGGCGGACCTCAGCCCGGTCAAAGTGGGTTTCCAGGTGCACCAGGTGGGCCACGCATTCGCGGCCGTCCAAGGCGTCGTCCACGACGTCAGCCACCAGCGGCGGGTAGAAGCCGGCCTTCTGGAGGGCGTCGTCCAGGCTTAGTGCCTGCGGCGTGTGGCTCTGTGAGCTGTGGGGTCGGGGTGCCTGGTTGTCATTGCCGGGCATGGATGGCGTCGACTGGGAAGGCTGTGAGCTCATGCCCTCATTTTCACAGATCGGCCGGGGACATGCTAACTGCGCTCAGCCCAGCATGGCACGGCGGGCGCTGTCCGTACGCCTGGCGGCGTTGCCGATCCGGATCTCCGCAGCCAGGATGGACAGGCCCTGGGTGCCACATAGGACAGGGTTGAACTCGACAAGCGCGATTTCGGGATGGTTGTCCTTCATCCAGGCCAGCCTGCGGGCCAGGTCCTCGAGGGCGGCCAGGTCGACGGCGGGCAGGCCCTGGTAGCCCGACAGCTTGCGGGTGGCCCGCGGCGCACGGATGAAATCCTTGACATCAGTAACTGAGAGCGGCGGGACCCGGTGGGCCCAATCGTCCAGCAGGTTGACGGCGTCCCCGGCCAGGCCGAAGGAGATTACCGGCCCCAGGAGCGGATCCTCGATGGCCCGGAAGGTGCAGGCCTGCCCTACGGGCGCCATTGACTGCACCTCCAGAGAGGATGAACCATAGGGCGCCAGCGACCGCCGCATTTGCACGATGGTCCGGCGCAGGGAGTCTGCGTCCTCAATGTCCAGCCGCACCCCACCCAGGTCCAGTCGATGCCGGAGGGCCGGATCCGTGGTTTTCAGGGCCACCGGCCACCCGAGCCGGTCTGCTGCCTCAACCGCCTCAGCCTCGGACTCGAACCCGGCGGACGGCAAAACCTGAATGCCGTAGTGCGCCAGCAGTGACGCCGTGGACGCGGCGTCCAAGGCCTTCAGCTCGGCTCCCTGGACATCACGGAGCTGTTCCTCCAGGAAGAAGCCCGCGCTTTCCGGATCGCAGCCAGCGGGCTCCACCACCAGGCCCGGATCCCGGGCAAGCCATTCGGAATAGCGCACGACGGCGGCGAGCGCCGCCACAGCCGCGCCGGGGTTGGAGAAGCACGGTACGGTCAGCGCCCCGGAGCCTACCATACCCTCCACGTAGACGGAGGCATCAAGGATTCCCGTAAAGGCCGCCACTGCCGGTTTGCCGGCTTCCGCTGAGCACTCGGCCAGCACCTCGGCGATGCTGTCCACCGTGAGGCCGCGGGCCGGCAGCAGCGCAGCCACCACAGCGTGGACGGCGTCAGAGGCGAGCGTCTCCCGGAGCTTGCGGCGGAGGGCCGGCAGCGCAACAGACATCCCGGCGTCGAGATCCACGTCGGTGACGATCCCGTGCACGGCCAGCCCGTGGGCTTCGGAGCTGTCGGCCACCACTTTGCCCAGTGCCATGGAGTTGCTGAAGATGGCCACGCCCGGGCCTGCGGGCAGCGGCTGCCCGGCAACAATCTGGGAAACATCCATGAGTTGCTCGACGGTTTCCACCCGGATGACGCCGGCTTGCCGCATCATGGCATCCAGGGCCCCGGCCGGCGCCTGGGTGGTGCGGACGGCATGGCCGGGCGGGAGCCGCAGGCCCATGGTCTCGGACTTGGCCACGACCACCGGCTTGCTGCGGGCCAGCCGCCGTGCGATCCGGGAGAATTTGCGCGGGTTGCCGATGGACTCGAGGTAGAGGCCCACGGCGGTGGTGCCGGCGTCGTCCTCCCAGAACTGCATGATGTCGTTGCCGGAGACGTCCGCCCTGTTGCCCGCCGAGAGGAACGTGGACAGTCCCAGCCGGCGGCGGCTGGACGCCGCGTAGAGGGCCACGCCGATGGCTGCCGACTGGCTGAACAGTCCCAGGCCGCCACGGAGCGGCATCGCAGGTGCCATGGACGCATTGAGCAGAACGTCGGGGTGTGTGTTCACGATCCCCAGTGACGACGGTCCGATGACACGCATGCCGTTGGCACGTGCCTTCCGCACCAGGTCGCGCTGACGCTGCAGGCCGCGTTCGCCGTCGTCCGCGAAGCCGGCGGACGCAATGACCAGCCCTTTGACTCCGGCCGCGGCGCAGTCATCCACCACACCCGGCACTTCCGTATACGGCACAGCGATGACCGCGAGCTGTACCGGGTCCGGGACCTCGGAAAGCTTGCCGTACGACATCATCCCGGCGAGCTCCAGCGCCTCGGGGTTGATGGCATACACCGGCCCCGGGAAACCGCCTTCGATGATGTGTTCGAGCAGTTGGTGGCCTACGGTCCCCCACTTGCGGCTGGCGCCGATGACCGCGATGGACGACGGCGTCAGCAGGTCCCGCACGCTCTTCGCCTCGGCGCGGTGCTCGCGTGACTCCATCACGGCCCGCGATCTTTCCGTGGGACCGATGTTGAACTCCAGGCTGACCACGCCGTCGTCGAAATGGCGTTTGACGTCATAGCCGGCGTCGGCGAAGACCATCAGCATTTTGCGGTTTTCCGGCAGCACCTCGGCGGTGAACCGGCGGATGCCGTTTTCGTGGGCGGCTGCGGCGAGGTGTTCCAGGAGGATGGAACCGATTCCCCTGCCCTGGTGGACGTCCGCGATGTTGAAGGCGACCTCGGCTTCCGTCGGATCATCGAGCCTGTCGTAGCGGCCGATTCCCAGGATTTCGCCGCCAAAGGTGATGACCAGCGCCACCCGGTCCTTGTAGTCCACTTCCGTGAAGCGTTTGACCTCTTTGGTGGACAGCCGGGCCTTGAAGGTGAAGAAGCGCATGTAGATTGAGTTCTGTGACTGTCCGGCATGGAAGGCCTGGACAGCGTCCGCGTCGCTGGGATGAATTGGCCTCAGGTGCGCGGTGCCGCCGTCCCTGAGCACGACATCGGCTTCCCAATGTTCCGGATATTCGCCGTCCCCGGGCTGATCCACCATAGGCTTAGCCTAACCACAAACGGACGCCGCAGGCCCTGCGCCAACAAAACGGCGCCGGAAAACTGCGCCCTGCCAGAGCACCACCAGAAGGATCCACCAGTCATATGGCCCGCCGCCAAAGCCCGCCCCCTGCCGGGGCAGCCACCCAGGATTACGTCGAGAACATCGTGGACATCGATGTCACGTCCGAAATGGAAGGCTCCTTCCTGGAGTACGCCTATTCGGTGATTTACTCCCGGGCCCTGCCGGACGCCAGGGACGGGCTCAAGCCGGTGCAGCGCCGCATCCTGTACATGATGAGCGAGATGGGCCTCCGGCCGGACCGCGGCCACGTCAAGAGTGCCCGTGTGGTGGGCGAGGTCATGGGTAAGCTCCACCCCCACGGCGATACGGCCATCTACGACGCCATGGTGCGCATGGCCCAGGACTTCTCACTGCGCCTGCCGCTCATCGACGGCCACGGCAACTTCGGCTCGCTCGACGACGGCCCGGCGGCCCCGCGGTACACCGAGGCCCGCCTCGCGGCGGCGGCCCTGACACTGACGGACCACCTCGACGAAGACGTGGTGGACTTTGTCCCCAACTACGACAACCAGCTGACCCAGCCGGACGTGCTGCCGGCCGCGTTCCCCAACCTGCTGGTCAACGGCGCCACCGGCATCGCCGTGGGCATGGCCACCAACATGGCCCCGCACAACCTGGTGGAAGTCATCTCAGCGGCAAGGCACCTGATCGCGCATCCGGACGCCACCCTCAATGACCTGATGCGGTTCGTCCCCGGACCGGACCTTCCGACCGGCGGCCGCATCGTGGGCCTGGACGGTATCCGCGACGCGTATGCGACCGGGCGCGGATCTTTCAAGACCCGCGCGAAGGTGGAGATCGAACAGCTCTCCGCCCGCCGCACGGGCCTGGTGGTCACCGAACTGCCGTACATGGTGGGCCCGGAAAAGGTGATCGAGAAGATCAAGGATGCGGTCAACAGCAAGAAGCTGACGGGCATCAGTGACATCGTGGACCTCACAGACCGCAAACACGGCCTGCGCCTGGTGATCGAGCTGAAGAACGGCTTCAACCCGAACGCGGTCCTCCAGCAGCTCTACCGCTACTCCCCCATGGAAGATTCCTTCGGCATCAACAACGTGACGCTGGTGGACGGCCAGCCGCAGACGCTGGGGCTGGTGGACTTGCTGTCCGTGTATGTGGGCCACCGCATCGATGTGGTACGCCGCCGCACGACGTACCGGCTGGGCAAGAAGAAGGACCGCCTGCACCTGGTGGAGGGTCTGCTGATCGCCATCGTGGACATCGACGAGGTCATCCAGATCATCCGGTCCTCGGACGAGGTGGCCGCCGCCCGCGAACGGCTGATGTCCATCTATGACCTCACCGAAATCCAGGCCAACTACATCCTGGAACTGCGGCTGCGCCAGCTGACCAAGTACTCCCGGATCGAGCTTGAAAAGGAACAGGACGAGCTGCGCCGCGAGATTGCCGAGCTTGAGGCCATCCTGGGCTCGGAGCAGCGGCTGCGAGAACTTGTGTCCACGGAACTGGGCGACATCGCGGAAAAATACGGCACGCCCCGCCGGACCGTGCTGCTCGAATCCGAGGCCGTCTCCCCCACAGTGGCCGCCGCCCTGGCTGCCGCCCCCGGAGTGAAGGGCAAAGCCGCGCCGCTGGCCCTGGAGATCCCCGACGATCCGTGCTGGGCGATCCTGACCGCGTCCGGCCAGATTGCCCGCACATCCAACCAGGACCCGCTGGCCGAGTCGGGACCCCGCGTCCGGCATGACGTCTTCCGATCGGTGGTCAGGACGTCCGCCCGCGGAGAGATCGCCGCGGTCACCTCGCAGGGGCGCATGCTGCGGCTCCAGGTCATGGACATGCCGGTACTGCCGCCGATGTCAGGCCTGCCCAACCTGGCGGGCGGTGTCCCGGCCAAGGACTTCATTACCCTGAACAAGGGTGAGTCGCTCGTGGCTTTCGTCCCGTTGGACGAGGTCCTGGCCATCGGAACGGTCCAGGGCGTGGTCAAGCGGGTCCAGCCGGATTACCCCCTGAACCGCGAGGACTGGGAAGTCATTGCCCTCAAGGACAAGGACACCGTGGTGGGCGTCGCTCCGGCCGGCTCCGACGACACCGACCTCGTGTTTGTGACCCGCGAAGCGCAGCTGCTCCGGTTCAGTGCGGCCAACGTCCGCCCGCAGGGCCGCACAGCAGGCGGCATGGGCGGCATCAAGCTCGGCGCCGGCGACCACGTGGTGTTCTTCGGTGCGGTGGCCCCGAACGATGACGCCGCCGTCGTGGTTACCATCGCGGGGACCGACGGCGCCCTGCCGGGGACCGCGCCCGGCGCCGCGAAGGTGACCGCTTTCGCCGAGTATCCGGCCAAGGGCCGCGCCACGGCGGGTGTCCGCGCCCACCGGTTCCTCAAGGGCGAAGACACCCTGCTGCTGGGCTGGGCAGGGCACGGACCGGCCAAGGCATCCTCGCTGGCCGGCGTGGCCAGGTCGCTGCCGCAGGAACACGGCCGGCGTGACGGTTCGGGCATTCCGCTGTCCCAGGCCGTGGATGCGGTGGGACCGGCCATGGCCTGGGCCGATCCGGCCTAGACTGCTGCCATGCCTATCACTCCTGACCAAAAGGACTGGACGTGGGTGCTGTCCCGGCCATGCCCGGAATGCTCCTTCGACGCTTCCACCGTCACCCCTGCCACCGTGCCGGGGAGTGTGGAGAACATGCTGCCGCGGTGGCGGGCCGTCCTGCGCCGCCCCGAGGTGGCGGAACGTCCGGACGAGGGCACTTGGTCGGCGCTGGAGTACGCCTGCCATGTCCGCGACGTCTTCACCCTGTTCGACCAGCGGCTGAACATGATGCTGGAAGCCGAGGACGCGCGCTTCGAGAACTGGGACCAGGACAACACAGCCATCGAGAAGGACTACGGCAGCGCCGATCCGGCGGTGGTCAGCACCGAACTGACAGCCGAGGGCGAGCAGATCGCGGAGTCCTTCTCCAGGGTCCGCGAGGAGGACTGGGGCCGGACGGGCCTGCGCGGCAACGGCTCCGAGTTCACCGTCCTGACCCTGGCCCAGTACTTCCTGCACGACGTGGTGCATCACTTGCACGACGTCGACGGCTGACACTATGGCGAATAACAGCCTGGCGAATAACAGTCTGGCAAATATCGGCCTAGCGAAGGCTCCCGGCCGGAGACGGCACCCTGACGCTGCCCGCGCCACCGGTCCGTGAGGCCGCGGAGAGGTCCAGCAGGGTGTCGGCCGGATGGATGTCGGCCGGGTTGTGGGTCACCATGACCACCGTGCGGTCCATGAGCCCGGCGCGGAGGTCGGCCAGCATGTCCCGTCCCGCCGCCGCGTCCAGGTGGGCTGTGGGCTCGTCCAGCAGGATCACGTCCGCGCCGGTCAGGATGGTCCGCGCCACCGCGAGCCGCTGCCGCTCACCACCGCTCAGGAATGAGCCGCCCGGCCCGATCCTGGTGTCCAGTCCGTCAGGAAGCCGTGACACCAGGCTGTTAAGGCCGACGGCGGCCAGCGCTGCCGTCAGCTCCGTGTCCCGTGCTGCAGACGGGAGCGCTACGGACGGAAGTTCTGCGGAGGTGGGTGCCGGAGCAGGCAGGCCCAGCAGCAGGTTGCCGCGGAGCGTTGAATCGAACAGGTGCGCCTCCTGGGGGCACCAGGCCGCCGTCCCGGTCACCGCTGCCTTGCCTGCTGCGGCCGGGAGGAATCCCAGCAGCACCGCGAGGAGCGTGGATTTGCCGGCACCGGAGGGACCGGTCACGGCCAGCCAGTTCCCGGGCACGGCTGTCGCCGAGACCCGTGAGAACACCGTGCCGCCGCCTGGCCACGCTGCCGAAAGGTTAGAGAGTTCCACTCCCGAGGCGCCCCCGTCGCGGGCAGGGACGTGGTGCAGCCCGTCACCTTCCGTTTGCCCGGCTGCGTTGGAGTCCTCCCCGGCTGCGTCTGCCTCCAGCACGCCGGAATCCGCGACCCGCCGCATGACCGCACGCAGGGCGGGGAACTGGCGGACCGCCGTCGTCATGGCTGCATAGGGTTCCACCAGCGCCAGTTGCAGGAGCACCATCACCGCGGCCGTGGCCGGTTCCATGGCGCCGGAAATGACCTGGGGTGCGGTGAGCACGGCCGCCGCGAGTGCCGCCGTTCCGCACGCAGCCACTGTGAGGGCCTGGCCCAGGCCTTCCGCCCAGGCGGACCGCTGGGACGCCCGGGTTGCCGTGCGGTCCTCGGAGCGCAGGGCATCCAGGACTGTTGCGGCGATGCCGTTGGCGTGCAGCTCCGCCCGGGCGTCCAGGGCAGCGGAGGTGCGCCGCAGCACACCGGCGCGCAGCCGCTGTTCCGCGGTGGCGGACTGCCTGTCGCCCATGAGCGCAGCTGCGGGCGCCACGATCAGGCTCACGGCGGCGGCAATGGCCACCGCAGGCAGTGCGGCCGGCGCCACCAGGGTGGTGGCCAGCAGTGCCGAGCCGGCCACCGCAAGGGCAGTCACGGGCGGCAGGACAACGCGCGGCAGCAGGTCCCGGATGGTATCGACGTCGTCAATCACCGTCGCCAGGACGTTGCCGCCCTGCAGGAGCCGCCGCAGTGACAGGGCCTTGCGGCTCAGCGATTCCCAGAGGCGGCCGCGGAGCCGGGTGAGGGCGCTGAAGACGGCGTCGTGCAGCAGGAGCCGTTCCCAATAGCGCAGGACGGCCCGCCCGATCCCGAAGAACCGTACGCCGACGATGGCAGTCAGCAGGTAGAGGATGGGCGGCTGCTCGCTCGCCCTGATGATGAGCCAGCCGGACAGCCCGGACAGGGCCACGGCGAAGATCGCGGCGAGCGTCCCCACCACGGCGGCGCCCGTGAACCGGCCGGCCACCGGGGCCAGGAGGCCGCTGAGCAGCTTTGCCGTGGGAGCCGGGCGGACATCCTCTGCCACGGGCACGCCGTGGCCGGGGGTTACGGTAGCCGGCTGATGTGCACCGCCGCCGGCTGCGCTGTCGAGGCTCGCAGTACAGTCCAGTCCTGCTGCAGCCTCCGCCGCGCGCGGCATGGCAGCGGTCCTGGACCGTGCCGTGATGCCGCGGGCCGAGACGGGCACCAGGTGGTCGGCCAGTTCGCGGGTCTGTTGGTCGTGGGCCACCAGGATCACGGTGACCTGGCCGCGGAGGGCGCGGACGGACTCCTGCACCAGCGCGGCTGAAACGGCATCCAGGTGGGCGGTCGGTTCGTCCAGCAGGAGGATGGTGGCACCGGCCCGGATCCGGGCCAGGCCGCGGGCCAGGGCCACACGCCGCAGCTCCCCCGGGCTCAGCTCGGCGGGATGATGGCCGGCAAGGTGCCCGGCGGCAGCCGCGGCCAGGCACTCCCGGGCCGCATCCTGCGCCTCGTGGTCCGCCACATGCCCGGATCCGCCGTTGATGTACAGCGTGACCTCTTCGAGGACCGAGTCCGCCACCATGACCGGGTGCTGCGGAACCCAGGCGACTGCGGCCCGGTCAAAGCCGGCCAGGTGCCCGGACACTTCGGTTCCGCCGCCGTGGCCCACTATGCCGGCGAGCACGCCGAGCACTGTGCTCTTGCCCGCGCCGCTGGGGCCGTCAAGGGCCGTGATCCGGCCCGGCGGGGCGGTGAAGGTGAGAGGCCCGACGGCGGCTGCCGACCTGCCCGCGTGGGTGACCGTGAGATTGGTGACAGTCACCCCGGCGGGGCCGACGGCGGAAGGCCCCGTGCCGTCGTCGTCCGCGGGACGGATACCGCGGGCAGGAACTCCGGCGGACGCCGCCGCGGTGCGCCCTGCAGGGAGCGGCTGCGGCTCGGGCGCCTCGGTAACTGTCCGGGTGGCTGCGAGCGCTGCCCGGCCGTCGTCGCTGGCGTGGTGGGCGGTGCCCAGTTCGCGCAGCGGCAGGTAGCAGTCCGGTGCGAGGATGAGCGCCAGGAGGCCGGCTTCGAGGGCCATGTCGCCGTGGACCAGGCGGACACCGATGAAGACGGCCACCACGGCCACGGAAATGGTGGCGATGAGTTCCAGGGCCAGGGCGGACAGGAACGCGGTGCGCAGCGTTCCCATGGTTTTGGTCCGGTATTCGTCGGAGATTTCCTCCAGGGCCTTGCGCTGGGCGGTGGCACGGCCCAGGCCAACCAGCACGGGCAGCCCCTTGGCCAGCTCCAGCATGTGGGCGGACAGCCGGGTGAGGGTTTCCTGCGCCTCCCGGACGTGGTCCTCCGTGTACCTGCCGATCAGCACCATAAACAGCGGGACCAGGGGAACCGTCAGGACCACCACCACGGCACTGACCCAGTCGGCGAAGAGGATGCGCGCACCGAGGAGCAGCGGGATCGTGGCACAGTTCACCAGCGCGGGCAGGAACTGGGTGTAGTAGCTGTCCAGCGCGTCCAGGCCTCGCGTCGCCAGGACGGCCAGGCCGCCGTCGCCCGGGCCGGCACTCCGGGCGCCGTTCCGCAGCGCGCGGGCCAGCAGTTCCTGCCTTAGCTCTTCCTTGATGCCCAGGGCGGCGCGGCGGGCGGCGATCCCCTGCGCCCATACGGTGACGGACCGCAGGACAACGCCGGCCAGGCCCCACGTCAGCTGGTCCTGCCAGGAGGCGCTGACCGTAGCCAGCCCCGCCAGCATGGCCGCCACCGCCTGGCCCATGAGGACCAGGGAGAGGGCTTTCAGGGCTGACAGCAGGCCAAGCCAGTAGATGGCGGAACGCGTGGCCGGTCCGGCCGGGAAGTCTGGGCGCACGCAGGTTCAGCCCTTCGTGGTGAATGCCCGGGCGGCAACAGCCGGCAGGAAGCTGTGGGCGGCCGGGATGTGCGCAGCGCTGACCCGGCGGCGGAACACCCAGTACGTCCACGCCTGGTAGGCGATCACCAGGGGGAGGCCGAACGCGGCCACCACACTCATGAGTCCCAGGGTGTAGTCCGAGGAGGAGGCGTTGGCGATGGTCAGGTCAAACATGGGGTCCAGCGTGGAGGGAAGCACCACCGGGAAGACTGCACCGAAGATCGAGGCGCTGCCCAGCACCAGGAACCCGCCCATTGCCGCAAAGGCGCGGCCTTCGGATCCGCGCTTGGCCAGGAACCATGCCGCGACGGCGGCCACCACCGCCAGGAGCACTGCCGCCCAGGTCCACGGCTTGCCTTCCAGGAACTGGATAACCAGGGCCCAGGCAGCCAGCGGAAGCAGCAGGACGGGCAGCAGCCGGACGAACCAGGCGCGCGCCCGGTGCCGCACATCGCCGTCGGTCTTCAGCGCCAGGAACGCGAGCGCATGCAGGAGGGAGAACCCCACCACGGCCAGCCCGCCCAGGACGGCGTAGCCGCTGAACCAGGCCATGGCGCCGCCTTCGCGGTCGCCGTTCGCGTTCAGCGGCAGGCCGGTGGTGGTCAAGGCCAGCGCGGCGCCCACGCCGAAGGCGGCGAAGAAGGAGCCCAGCGCGATGGCCCAGTCCCAGCGTGCACGCCAGCTGTGGTTGTCCACCTTGCCACGGTATTCGAAGGCCACCGCACGGAAGATCAGGGCCACGAGGACCACCAGAAGGGGCAGGTAGAGGGCGGAGAACAGCGAGGCATACCAGAGCGGAAAGGCCGCGAAGGTGGCGGCGCCGGCCGTGATCAGCCACACCTCGTTGCCGTCCCAGACCGGGCCGACGGTGTTGAGCAGCACCCTGCGCTCGGTGTCGTTCCGGGCGAACAGCTTCATCAGCATGCCGACGCCGAGGTCAAAGCCTTCCAGGAAGAGGTAGCCGGTCCAGAGCAGCGCGATGACAATGAACCAGATAGTGGGCAGCAGTTCCATATCGAATATCCTCTGCTCTGCTTAGTAGGCGAATGCCAGGACGTCGTCGGCGGGTTTGGCGGGGGCGTCGGGGCCCGGGGTGCCGTCCGGGTGCTCGTCAGCCGGCACGCGGGCCAGTTCCGGCATCGCAGAGACCACTCCGCCGCGGATGTATTTGACCAGGAGTTTGACCTCCACGACCAGCAGGACTGCGTAGACAGCGGTCAGGACGATGAGTGAGGTCAGCAGTTCACCGGCCGACACTCCGGGCGAGACGGCCGCCGCGGTGAACATAAACACCTGGTCGATGCCGTTGAGGTCCGGGTTGGGCGCCACGACGAAGGGCTGCCGGCCCATCTCGGTGAAGATCCAGCCTGCGGCGTTGGCGCCGAACGGGGCCAGGATTCCGAAGACTGCCAGGCGCATCAGCCAGGGAGACGCGGGTACGGTGCCCTTCCTGGTCAGCCAGAGGGCCACGAGGGCTGCCAGCGCCGCCAGTCCGCCGAAGCCGATCATCATCCGGAAGCCCCAGTAGGTGACCTCCATGACGGGCACGTACTGGATTTCCTGGCCGGCACGCTCGCCGTAGATGGGGTTGTCCGGCAGGTGCGTGCCGTAGTCGGCCTTGTACTGGTCCAGGAGACCGTTGACGCCCCTGACCTGGGTGGTGAAGTCACCGTTGGCGAGGAAGGACAGGATGCCCGGCACTTCGATCACAGCCGTGATGTCGTCGCAGTTCTTGGACCCGAGGTTGCCCACGCTGAGCACGGAGAAGCCCGTGCCGTCGTGGCAGGCAGCCTCGGCCGCCGCCATCTTCATGGGCTGCTGTTCAAACATCAGCTTGCCCTGCAGGTCGCCGGTGACGGCGGTGCCCGCGAACGAGATCATGGCCACGATGGCGCCGATACGCAGTGAGCGGATCCAGACTTTGTAGTCCGTCTTGTCCCGGCCGGGAATCGAGGCTTCGCCGGGAACCACCCTGCCGTCCGGACCGATGGTGTCGATGCCGTCCTTGCGCCGGCGCCAGAGGTGGTACCAGGCGATGCCGAGGAGGAAGCCGCCGGCCACGGCCAGGGCGCCCATCAGGGTGTGCGGGAAGGCCACCAACGCGGTGTTGTTCGTGAAGACTGCCCAGGCGTCCGTCATGACCGGCCGGCCGTTGATGATTTCCGCGCCCACCGGGTGCTGCATCCAACTGTTGGCCACAATGATGAAGTAGGCGGAGAAGACTGATCCCACCACCGCTATCCACAGGCAGGCGAGGTGGATGGCCGGCTTCAGTTGCTTCCAACCGAAGATCCACAGCCCCAGGAACGTGGACTCGACGAAGAACGCCAACAGCGACTCCAGTGCGAGCGGAGCCCCGAAGATGTCACCGACGAACCGGCTGTATTCGCTCCAGGCCATGCCGAACTGGAACTCCTGCACGATGCCGGTGGCCACGCCCATGATGAAGTTGATCAGGAACAGCTTGCCCCAGAACTTCGTCATCCTGAGGTACTCGACCTTGCCGGTCCGGTGCCAGATGGTCTGCATGACGGCCACCACCAGGCCCAGCCCGATTGTCAGGGGCACCATCATGAAGTGGTACACGGTGGTGATGCCGAATTGCCAGCGTGCGATTTCCAGAGCTTCCACAGCAGTCCCTCGGGGTTGGGGTTCAACTTCTACGAAACGTAGAACTCTTACTTCTACAGAGTGTAGAACAATGCGGCAGGCACTGTAAAAACAAGACTTGCACGCCCTCCCGGCCCCTACAAGGCCGCGCAACCCGCCGTGTTCTACCGGACGTAGAAACTCAGGCAAAAAACAGGTAAATTTGATTGTGTATCTGTAGTCAAGAAATGCAGGCACCGCGGCGCTCAGCCTGCGGATGCGGGAACAAGAAGGATGTAGGCAATGGCAAGTCTTGGGGAACTGGAACGGGCAGTGATGGACCTGCTCTGGGCGGGCCACGAAGCAGCCACCGCAAATACCCTGCGTGACAAGCTGGCAACCAGCACGGAGGCGAAAGGCGACGCTGCAGGCCATGAGGGTAAGGAACTTGCCGTCACCACCGTGCTGACGGTCCTCTCCCGGCTGGAGAAAAAGGGCCTCGTCGAGCGGGAACGCGGCACCAGGCCGCACCGCTACCAGGCGGTTTCAAGCCGGGAAGAACACACAGCCGAACTAATGCACGAAGTGCTGGGCTCCGCCCCGGACCGCGAAGCCGTCCTGGCGCAGTTCATCGGGTCTGTTACAGAAAGCGAAGCCGAAACACTGCGCAAACTGCTCGGCCACGTCTAGCGGGCCGATGTTCTGGACCTCATACCTCCTGGCGGTCCTTGCGATAGTCCTGGCGTGGCCAGTGCCTATCTTTCTTTCGCGTGCCCAGTGGCCGGGCCGGTCACCTTTCACCGCCATGCTTCTCTGGCAGGCCATTGCTCTCGCCGGCGGGCTTTCGATGATCGGTGCCATGCTGGTCTACGGGCTCGAGCCGGTGGGCGACAACCTGCTGGCCGGGCTCCGGGCCCTCGCGGGCATGGTGCTCTTTAATGCGCCCACCACGGCGCTGGGCTTCTGGCATCTGTTTGCCCTCTCCGCGGCAGCACTGCTGACCGCGCACCTGGTTTTCACCCTGCTGCTCACGTATTACAAGATCGAGCGGCAGCGCCGGCGCCACCGTGAACTGCTGGCTCTCCTGGCCTCACCCTCCGCAGAGGGGGCAGGAACCGTGGTCATCAGCCACGACTCCCCCGTCGCCTACTGCCTGCCCGGCGGGGCACGTTCGGTCACTGTGCTCTCCGACGGCCTCATGGCAGCCCTGGAGCCGGCCGAGCTGCGGGCAGTCCTGGGCCATGAGAACGCCCACCTCAACCAACGCCACCACCTGCTCCTCTGGGCGTTCGCCGCCTGGCGCCAGGCGCTCCCCTGGCTTCCCACCACCCGGCTGGCCCAGGAGTCGGTGAACTCGCTCATCGAGATGCTGGCTGATGACGTAGCGCTGAAGTCGGAGAGCCGGGCAACCCTCATCAAGGCCATAGCAATCGTGGCCAGCGGTTCGGCGGGGGGCGGCGCTTTCCGCCCGGCCGGCCGGGCAGGCCTGGCCCTCGACGGACTGGAGGCCGCAGCCGGTGTTACCGGCTCCGACACCGCCCGCACCACGGCTTCGCGGGTCAGCCGGCTGTTGTCGCCTCAGCCTGAACTTTCTGCCACGGCCCGCGGCTCGGTCCTGGCCGGCTGCATCCTGCTGCTGGCACTGCCCACGGCCCTGCTGATTGTGCCCGGCCTGCTGGGCTAAGCAGGCCGGCCCTGGCCTGCCCGTCAGGCGTCGATCCGCTCCCGGTCCAGGCTGGAGGCACCGGCAATGATGAAGTCCTTCCGCGGCGCCACGTCCGAGCCCATCAGCAGGTCGAATGTGTCCTCGGCCTGCTTGGCGTTCTCAATGCCCACCTTGCGCAGGGTGCGGTGCCGCGGATCCATGGTGGTCTCCGCCAGCTGTTCGGCGTCCATTTCGCCGAGGCCCTTGTACCGCTGGATCGGCTCCTTGTAGCGCTTGCCTTCCTTGGCCAGCCGGGAAAGGAGCGCGTGGAGTTCCGCCTCGGAGTAGGTGTAGATCATTTCGTTGGCCTTCTGGCCCGCGTTGATCACCTCGACGCGGTGCAGCGGCGGGACGGCGGCAAAAACGCGGCCCTCGTCGATCATGGGCCGCATGTACCGGAAGAACAGGGTAAGCAGCAGCGTGCGGATGTGGGCGCCGTCGACGTCAGCGTCTGTCATGAGGATGACCTTGCCGTACCGGGCCGCGCTGATATCGAAGCTGCGGCCTGAGCCGGCCCCGACCACTTGGATCAGGGCAGCACACTCCGCGTTGGAGAGCATGTCCCCCACCGAAGCCTTCTGGACATTGAGGATTTTGCCGCGGATGGGCAGCAGAGCCTGGAAGTCCGACGACCGTGCCAGCTTTGCCGTACCCAGCGCCGAATCACCTTCCACAATGAACAGCTCTGAACGCTCGACGTCGTCCGTCCGGCAGTCGGCAAGCTTGGTGGGCATGGAGGACGTTTCCAGGGCGTTCTTGCGCCGCTGCGTTTCCTTGTGTACCCGCGCGGAAATACGCGACTTCATCTCGCTGACGATCTTTTCGAGCAGCAGCGCGGACTGGGCCTTGTCGTTGCGGTTGGCGGAGTTCAGCTTGGCGTTGATCTCGTGCTCCACCACCTTTGCCACAATGGCCCGCACTGCCGAGGTGCCGAGGATCTCCTTGGTCTGGCCTTCGAACTGCGGCTCAGCCAGCCGGACCGTCAGGACAGCCGTCAGCCCGGCGAAGATATCGTCCTTTTCAATTTTGTCGTTGCCGGCCTTGAGCTTGCGGGCGTTGGCTTCCACTGACTTCCGGAACGTTTTGACCAGGGCCTGTTCGAAGCCTGACTGGTGCGTTCCGCCCTTGGGCGTGGAGATGATGTTCACAAAACTGCGGACCGTGCTGTCATAGCCGATGCCCCAGCGCAGGGCGACGTCCACTTCGCAGTCGCGCTCGACCTCGGCGAGCTGGCTGTGGCCACGCTCATCGAGTACCGGCACCGTTTCCTTGAACTTGCCCGAGCCGTGGAGCCGCCAGATGTCGGTCACGGCGGGGTCTGCGGCGAGGAAGTCGACAAACTCCGAGATGCCGCCGTCGTGGTGGAACACTTCCTCATGGGGACCTGCTTCACCCGGTGTTCCGGCCAGCCTGCGTTCGTCCCGGACGGTGAGCTTGAGGCCCGGAACCAGGAAGGATGTCTGGCGCGCCCGCGCAGCCAGTTCGTCGTAGGAGAACTTCGCGTCCGGCGTGAAGATCTGCCGGTCGGCCCAGTAGCGGATCCTGGTCCCGGTCACCCCGCGCTTGGCCTTGCCAATCACGTCCAGTACGGAGTCATTAACAAACGGTTCGAACGCCGATGCCGGATCGGACTTGGTGCCCGAGTCCTTGAACCGCCCGGGTTCGCCCCGCCGGAACGACATCTTGTAGGTCTTGCTGCCCCGGTCCACTTCCACGTCCAGCCGGGAGGACAACGCGTTGACCACGGAGGCACCCACGCCGTGCAGGCCGCCGGAGGCGGTGTAGGAACCGCCGCCAAACTTGCCGCCCGCGTGCAGCTTGGTGAACACGACCTCGACGCCGGTGAGTCCCGTCTTAGGCTCCACGTCGATGGGGATGCCGCGGCCGTCGTCGTGGATTTCCACGGAGTTGTCTGAATGCAGGATGATCTTGATGTCGTGCCCAAAGCCCGCCAGCGCCTCATCCACCGAGTTGTCGATGATCTCCCAGAGGCAGTGCATCAGGCCGCGCGAGTCGGTGGAACCGATGTACATGCCGGGGCGTTTGCGGACGGCTTCGAGGCCCTCCAGGACAGAAAGGTGCCGGGCGGTGTACTCAGAACTTGGTGCCACGGGTGGTGAACTCCTTCAGTGACGGAACAGCTGGCGCTGCGGACGCTCGTTCAATGCTAGTCGGCGCGGGCCCCGGGAAACTGCTTTCACACCCCGCGGGAGCTGTGGCCGCGGCCACTCGTGACTCCCCCGTGACCCTAATCCGCGACTTGAGACATTCTTGTGGCTACGCGGTCAGCGAACTTGACCCGTCCTTGCGATGGGATTGCTACGAATGCTGGTTATATAGACATACAGATCTACTAAGGAGGCCGATATGACAACAGCAGTGGCAGACCGCACACTCAACGCACTGGACCGGTGCGATCGTTGCGGGGCTCAAGCATATGTCCGCGTTGTACTTGAGACCTCCGGCGGTGAGCTGCTTTTCTGCGGCCACCATGCCCGTGCAGTTGAGGCGACCCTCAGGCCCATGAGCTCTGACTGGCACGATGAGACCGGCAGGCTTCACGAGAAGGCTCCCGTAGCCGTCGACTGACCTGCAAGACATCCGGACAGGACCCCCTCCCGCTGGGAGGGGGTCCTGTTTGCTTTAAGCCCCCTGGCCAAGCCGGGGCGCCGCAGACCGGAGTGCGGCAAAAGCAACGCGGGGTCAGTTTCTGCACCAAAATCGTTCGATTCAGTGCAGGAACTGACCCCGCGTTGCGTGTGTTCCGGTTCTAGTCCAGGTAGTCCCTGAGCACCTGCGACCGCGACGGGTGGCGGAGCTTGGACATGGTCTTGGACTCTATCTGGCGGATACGCTCACGCGTGACACCGTAGACCTTGCCGATTTCGTCTAAAGTCTTCGGCTGGCCGTCGGTGAGGCCGAAACGCATGGCCACCACACCGGCTTCACGTTCCGAGAGTGTGTCAAGTACCGAGTGGAGCTGTTCCTGCAGCAGCGTGAAGCTCACGGCGTCGGCAGGGACCACGGCCTCGGAGTCCTCAATGAGGTCACCGAACTCGGAGTCGCCGTCCTCGCCAAGCGGGGTGTGCAGCGAGATCGGCTCGCGGCCGTACTTCTGGACTTCCACGACCTTTTCAGGCGTCATGTCCAGTTCGAGGGCCAGCTCTTCGGGCGTGGGTTCGCGGCCAAGGTCCTGCAGCATCTGGCGCTGGACGCGGGCCAGCTTGTTGATTACCTCCACCATGTGCACCGGGATGCGGATGGTGCGGGCCTGGTCAGCCATGGCACGGGTGATGGCCTGGCGGATCCACCACGTGGCATACGTGGAAAACTTGAAGCCCTTGGTGTAGTCGAACTTCTCCACTGCACGGATCAGGCCCAGGTTGCCTTCCTGGATGAGGTCCAGGAAGAGCATGCCGCGGCCGGTGTAACGCTTGGCGAGCGAAACCACCAGGCGGAGGTTGGCCTCGAGCAAGTGGTTCTTGGCACGCTTGCCGTCGTGAATGACAAACTCAAGCTCACGCTTGAACTTGGGGTCCATGGAACCGTCGTCGGCGTTGATCTTCTCTTCGGCAAAGAGCCCGGCTTCGATCCGGAGCGCCAGGTCGACTTCCTGCTCGGCGTTGAGCAGTGCAACCTTGCCGATCTGCTTGAGGTAGTCCTTAACGGGGTCAGCCGTGGCACCGGCGGACATGACCTGCTGGACGGGGGCATCGTCGTCGTCGGCGTCCGAGTAGACAAAACCCTTGCCGGTGGCTGCTGATGCGGCCTTGGCGGCGTCGATCTCGGTGTCATCGCCGGCATCGGCGCCCTCAAGCACGATGTCGTCGAGGTCTTCGACTTCATCCTCATCGGAATCGGATGCGCCGCGGGCGGTTTTTCCGGCTGCCTCGGCGGCAGCTTTGGCGCCGGGCTTGGGCCCGCGCTTCTTGGGCTCAGGCTTGCCGTCGACGGCGGTGTCACCGGCGGCGTCCTTGACGGCTTTGTTGGCTGCCCGCGTTGCTGCTCGCTTGGCGTTCGTTGCAGCCTGCTTCTCCTCAGGGGACAAGACGTCCTGAGTGGCGGGGTCCTTCTTCGCGGAAGACGGGGTCACAGAAAACCTTTCTAGCGGCGGTCTGTGGAATCACCATACGGGCAACACCACTATGACCCTGTCAAGTCCGTGATCAACATCAGGCGCAACCACGGCCGGCAGAGCCTATAAATAGAACTGCCAGCACGGCTGTAATGTTCCCGTAAGGGGGGCATTACGTGCACTTGATACACGGACCCAACCGGGTCTCGGCAACCATTGTCTCACGGTTTTCCCCTGCAAGGCTCAAGAAGCAGCAGGACCTAGGCTGCATCCGGTTCGAATCGACGCCAGGCCGCCTCCTTCCGCGCGGCCCAGCCGCACAGGGTTCCGCGGCGCACCAGTTCCAGCATGAGTTCAGCCAGCCGGTAGCCCGGTTCCTCGTCCAGGGCCCGGCCGAGGTAGGCGGCAGCGTAGGATCCCCTGCCCCGGCACCACGCAATCCAGCCGCGGCCCGTGAGGGCTGCCGCGCCGGACTGTCCGCCGCAGGCCGCCAGCTGTTCCAGGACGGCATCCAGCCGGTTCAGGCCGTCCCAATCCGGAGCGCCAGGTTCCAGGCCCAGCAGGACCTGGCCGTAACTTGGCAGGCCGCGGCTGTCATCCGGCACGGTTCCGGCATCCCGCGGGTGCAGGCCCGCGGGACTGACAGGCGCGAGGGTGCAGTCGTCGTCGAAGATGCCAAAGTCCTCGGCGCCCGCGAGGGCCGCCGGCGTGCCCGCCGCAGCCATAACAAAAACCGCATCCCGCCAGGCCGGAGCGCGGAGGGAGGCCCGAAGGTACGCGACACTGTCCGCGGGCAGCTCCTCTGCTCGTGCCAGGACCAAACCCCATTGGGCCAGGAGGGTGTTGAATTGTTCCCTGCTCCCCCGGCGCCGGTCGAGTTGCGCTGCCCAGGCGTCTTCCGCCGCGAGGACTGCGGCTCGCTCTGAACCTGTGACGGCAGCGGCCTGCAGGGCGGCGTTTGCGGGCGCCGGGCCCACGCTGCTGCCGCGATAGACCATCTCGGCGTTCAGCATGCTGTCCCTGATGACCTGCACCGGCATGCCCGGCAAGGGGCAGCACGCCAGGTCGGGGCAGTTGGCGCTCCGCCAGTAGTCATCTCCCACGTACCACGCGTCGCGTACCGCCATTCCCGCGGCGTCGAGACTGCTTTCCAAGGCAGCCAGGAGACCCACGTATGTCCCCGGCGGTTCCATCCAGCCGTGGTTGGTGAAGATGGCCAGCAGCGCGCCGTTGGCATTGCGGTCTGCGGAGAGGTAGTCGCGCACGGTCCGGGCGTAACCCCTCGGGTCTGCGAGTGTTTCCGGGCCGGGGAGGTCAAGCCGAAGGGTCGCGCCGAGCCGAGTACCGTGCATGGTCATGGCCACCAGGCTGTCTGCGGGCCAGTACCCCAGGGAGTGCGGAATGAACCCGAGGATGTCTTCAGGGCCTCGGACGGTCAGGTGTTCTGGAGGTTTCATGACTCCAGCTTTGGCCCGGCGCCGGCTGCATTGAAGCCCCTACCCGGGCTATGTCAACAACTGCCCGCCCCAGGCAGATGTGGAGGAGAAGTGCCGGACCTAGTCCGCGCTGTCCTGCCGGCGCCGCGCGACGCTGGCCCGCCGCTGCTGTGCCATGGCCTGGAGCAGCGGGGGTACCACCACGCCCTGCGCCGCCATCTGCCGGCGCACCTTGCGCCGGCACCGCAGCATCATGACGGCGCCGAAGGCCAGCAGCAGGAAGTGAACGCTCAACGCGATCCGGAAGGGTTTCAGGCCGTAAAGCTCGCCGCCGGAATAGCCGCTGGCCAGCAGGACGTCCAGGACGAAGCCGATCAGGAAGATCGCCACCAGTGCGGCGATGAATCCCCCCACGTTGACAATCCCCGTGGCGGTACCGATCCGGTGCGTGGGATTAAAGGTCCGGGCAAAGTCGAAGCCGATCATGGACCCCGGGCCGCCGATGGCCAGCACCACCACCAGGATGGCGAGCAACCACAGCGGAGACGGTCCCGGTGTCAGCAGGACCACGGCCCAGGCTGCGGCCGTGGCTCCCGAGATCAGCAGCACCATGGTGGAGCGGCGGAGCGGGTGCCTGGCGACAAAGCTTCCAATGAAAGGACCGGCGGCGAGTCCGGCGGCAACGTAGAGGGTCATCAGTCCGGCCACCGTTCCGGGCTCCAGGCCCTGCCCGGAGATGAGGAACGGGTAGCCCCAGGTCATCGCAAACACCGTGCCGCTGAACTGGATGGTGAAGTGGCTCCACATGCCCAGCCTGGTCCCGGGCTGGTGCCAGGCGCTGGCGAGTGAGACGCCGGTTGCCCGCAACCCCCGGCGGACTTCCGGGGTGGCCGTTCCGGGCGGCTGGTCCTTCAGGAGAACCACCACCAGGACCACTGCCAGCGCGGACATGCCGGCGAGCATCAGGAAACCGGGGGTCCAGCCGAAGGAATGCAGCACAAAGGCGAACGGCAGCACGCTGAAAAGCTGCCCCAGCTGGCCGGACATACCCGTCAGCTGCGTGACCAGGGGGACCCGCGCCGGGGCGAACCACAGGGGAATCAGGCGGATGACGGAGACAAACGTCATGGCGTCGCCGGCACCCACCAGCACCCGGCCGGCCACGCCGCCGGGAATGCTCTCCGCAAAGGCGAGCTGGAGCTGGCCCAGCCCCATCAGGATGGCTCCGCCGGAGATCATGGCCCGCGAGCCGAACCGGTCCACCAGCACGCCCACCGGGATCTGAAGGCCTGCATAGACCAGCAACTGCAGCACGGTAAAGAAGGAGATCGCCGAGGCACTGGCATGGAACCGGTCGGTGGCTTCCAGCCCCACGACGCCGAACGACGTGCGCTGCGAGACCGCCACCAGATAAGCGAAGATACCGATGGTCCAGATCAGCCAGGCTCGGGGGGAAGTCACCCCTTCATTATGCCCGGGCCGCCCCGGGGATCGTGGCAACCGTCTGCCATGCGGACACGTCGCCACGGGCGCCCGCCCGGTCCGCGCAGGAGCAGGGCGGGCAAGCTCAGGCCACGCTAGAGGCCGGGGTTCTCGCGGGCAAGGTACGCCTCAACGGCGGCGCCCAGTTCTTCCCCGTTGGGCAGTTCGTCGTTCGCATCCGCCAGCAGTGAGCGCCGTACCGTGCCGTCCGCCTTCTCGTCGTACCGTTCCTCAAGGCGGGAAACCACCTGCCGGACATCGTCGGAGGCCTCGACCTGCTCGCCGATCTGGCGTGCCACCTCACGGCCTGCCTCGCGCAGCCTGTCGGTGGGGAGCATCAGGGATGTGGCCGCGCCCAGGAATTCGAGTCCGGCAACAGCGGCGGTGGGGTATTCCGCTTCGGCGAGGTAGTGCGGGACGTGGATGACGTAGCCGGCAACGTTGCGTCCGGCGCCTACGAGCCGGAGTTCCAGGATGTGCCCCACAGCTGCGGGGACTTCCACCGTGGGCTTCCACACCGAAATGCCCTCAATAAGTTCGGGCCGGTTACCGTGGACCGTGACGCCCACCGGGCGCGTGTGCGGCACCGGCATGGGAATCGAATGGATCCAGGTCACGAGGTTCACATCGAGCTTTTCCACGATGCCCACAACGGCGCGGCTGAACCGCTCCCACTGCAGATCGGGTTCGAACCCGGCCAGGAGGAGGAAGGCGTTGCCAAGCCCGTCCTTTAATTTGTACAAGGCGAGCTTCGGCGCCTGGTAGTCCTGAATATGGTCTTCAACGAAGGAGATGTGGGGCCGGCGCGACCGGTAATCGATGAGCTGGTCGGCGTCGAAGACTGCCACCGTTTCGGCCTCGAGTGTGTCCAGCAGCTCCGCGTTGATCTGCTTCACGACGTGGCCGGCATCGGCAAAGCCGGTGAAACCCATCACCAGGTTCAGCCCGCGAAGCTCCGGGCTGTGGAACAGCTCGATGTTGCTCGCGTAGAGCGCATCGGGGTCCAGCAGTGAGCCGGAAATCCGTTCAAGCACAACGTCTTCCTTTCGAGGATTCAAGTGGACAGTTTGTACAACACCGCCGGGAGGCCCGGCATTCCGCCGGCCGGTGTGGCGCAGGTCTCAGGAGATTCCGCTCCCGCGGCCACCAGCGGCTACGATCGACAAGTGGCCTGCCGGACGGGCTTGGCCGGCACCCCGGCCCCATCGCGGCCGGACGGCCGCAGGATTTCCGTGGCCGGCGTCAGACATCCATTCCTGCGCGCACAGCCTTTTCGAGAATTGAGGACTTTACCCCGTGGTCAAGAATACTGAAATCAACCTTAGTACCCTCGCCAAGGACCTGAAGAGGGCCACCAGTGACGCCGTGGTCATCGGCGTGGGACAGGGTCCCGACGGCCCGGTGCTGCTCGATAACCCGCTCGCTGCGAAGTCAGCCGAGGCGCTGAACGAATCCCTCAAGGTCCTGGGCATCACCGGGGCAGCCGATCAGGCGGTACGGCTCCCGGGCCTGCCTGAAACCGGCGCCGGCGTGCTCGTCCTGGCGGGAGTCGGCAAGGTCGCCGCCGGCCAGCCGCTCTCCGGGGAAGCCCTCCGGCGCGCTGCCGGTTCCGCCGTCCGCCAACTGGCAGGGCTGCCCACAGTTGTCCTCGCGTTCCCGACGACGGGAGTCGCCGACGTCGCGGCCGTCGCCGAGGGTGCCGCCCTGGGCGCGTACTCCTTTACCGAACACAGGTCCACCAGCGACGGCCTCAAGGACCCGGTGCGCAACGCGGTGATCTACACGGACGTCGCTTCCGGCGACGAACTGACTGCGGCGCTGAAGCGTGCAAGCCTGATCGGAGAGGCAGTGAACGCCACCCGCTCGCTGGTGAACCAGCCGCCCAGCCACCTCTACCCCGAATCATTCGCCGAAGCCGCGAAGGAACTGGCCAAGGGCCTGTCCGTCAAGGTGACCGTCTGGGACGAAAAGCGGCTGGAGAAAGAAGGCTTCGGCGGCATCATGGGTGTGGGCAAGGGTTCCAGCCGCCAGCCCCGCCTCGTGAAAGTGGAGTACGCCCCTGCGAAGGCGACAAAGAAGATCGCCCTCGTCGGCAAGGGAATCACCTTCGACACCGGCGGCATTTCCTTGAAGCCCGCCCTCGGCATGGGTGACATGAAGAGCGACATGGCGGGCGCCGCCGTCGTACTTAACACTGTCCTGGCAATCGCCCGCCTGGGCTTGCCCGTCAAGGCCACCGCCTGGCTGTGCATCGCCGAGAACATGCCCGGTGGAGCGGCATCGCGGCCCGCAGATGTCCTCACCATGTTCGGCGGAAAGACCGTTGAGGTGCTGAACACCGACGCCGAAGGCCGCCTGGTCATGGCGGACGGCATCGTCGCGGCGAGCCGCGAATACCCGGACGCCATCATCGACGTCGCCACGCTCACCGGCGCCCAGCTGATTGCCCTCGGAAACCGGACGGCCGGGATCATGGGTGCAGACAGCGTCACAGGCCCGCTCAAGGCCGCCGCCGACCGTGCCGGCGAGCTGGTGTGGCCCATGCCGCTGCCCGAGGAACTGCGTCCAAGCATCGACTCCCAGGTGGCGGACCTGGCCAACATCGGCGAACGCCACGGCGGCATGATGACCGCCGCCGTCTTCCTGCGCGAGTTCGTGGGCAAGGGCAAGGACGGGGAGCAGATCCCCTGGGCCCACATCGACATCGCCGGTCCGTCCTTCAACAACGGCAGCCCCTACGGCTACACGCACAAACAGGCCACCGGCTGCACCGTGCGTACCCTGCTGGCCTACGTGGAAGACGTCCTCGCGGCCGCTTAGCCAGAACCCCGACACGTGTGACGCGGCTTTGTGGCAGCGGGAGGATCCCCTGGCCACAAAGACGCGTGACACTCACCACAAGCGCTCCACAAACACGGCGGCGAGGTGGAGCATGGATAAGTGGTTCGCTAAGGTGAACCACGGTAGTCACAAATGAAAGCGAACCTGCCTGCTGGCATAATCACGGCAGTACAAGTTCCAAGACCAGATGATGCGCAAGATCGCGTCATCGTTCACGCGAGGGAGCGTCTAAGTGGCCGATCAGGCAACTGCGCAAGAATTCGACATCCTGGTACTCGGCGGCGGAAGCGGCGGCTACGCCACCGCGCTGCGTGCCGTTCAGCTTGGCTTCACCGTCGGCCTCGTGGAGAAGGGCAAGCTCGGCGGCACCTGCCTGCACAACGGCTGCATCCCCACCAAGGCACTGCTGCACTCTGCAGAGCTGGCCGACCACGCCCGCGACTCCTCCAAGTACGGCGTGAATGTCACCCTGGACAGCATCGACATCAACGCTGTCAACGCATACAAAGACGGCATCATCGCTGGCAAGTTCAAGGGCCTGCAGGGCCTCATCAAGTCCAAGGGCATCACTGTCATCGAAGGCGACGGCAAGCTGACCGCCCCGGACACCGTCACCGTTAACGGCACGGCTTACAAGGGCAAGAACATCGTGCTCGCCACCGGTTCCTACTCCCGCACCCTGCCGGGCCTGGAAATCGGCGGCAAGGTCATCACCTCGGACGAAGCCCTCACCATGGACTACATCCCGAAGAGCGCCATCATCCTGGGCGGCGGCGTGATCGGCGTCGAGTTCGCATCAGTCTGGAAGTCCTTCGGCGTCGACGTCACCATCGTCGAGGGCCTGCCCTCGCTGGTCCCGAACGAGGACGCAACGATCGTGAAGAACTTCGAGCGTGCCTTCAAGAAGCGCGGCATCAAGTTCTCCACCGGTGTGTTCTTCCAGGGTGTTGAGCAGAATAACGACGGCGTCAAGGTCACCTTGGTGGACGGCAAGACTTTCGAAGCCGACCTGCTCCTCGTTGCCGTGGGCCGCGGCCCCGTCACCGCCAACCTGGGCTACGAGGAAGCCGGCGTCACCATCGACCGCGGCTTCGTCATCACCAACGAGCGCCTCCACACCGGCGTCGGCAACATCTACGCCGTGGGCGACATCGTTCCCGGCGTCCAGCTGGCACACCGCGGCTACCAGCAGGGCATCTTCGTGGCCGAGGAAATCGCCGGCCTGAAGCCCGTCGTCGTCGAGGACATCAACATCCCCAAGGTCACATACTCCGAGCCGGAGATCGCCACCGTTGGGTACTCCGAAAAGGCTGCCAAGGCGAAGTTCGGCGACGACCAGGTGGAGACCCAGGAGTACAACCTGGCCGGCAACGGCAAGAGCTCCATCCTCGGCACCAGCGGCATCGTGAAGCTGGTCCGCCAGAAGGACGGTCCTGTCGTGGGCGTACACATGATCGGTGCCCGCATGGGCGAGCAGATCGGTGAAGCACAGCTGATCGTGAACTGGGAAGCCTACCCCGAGGATGTGGCCGCACTGGTCCACGCCCACCCGACCCAGAACGAGGCCCTGGGTGAGGCCCACCTCGCACTCGCGGGCAAGGCCCTGCACGGCTAAACAGGCCCCGTTTCACCGCAATACATCAGGGTTTGGTGCACCCGGCTCATTCTGCCGGGTGCACTAAGCTCGAACAGGCAGCAATCATCCGCACTAAAGATCAATAAGGAGAACGGGGACGACATGTCTGAATCCGTTAACTTGCCCGCCCTCGGTGAGAGTGTCACCGAAGGAACCGTCACCCGCTGGCTCAAGCAGGTAGGTGACCGGGTAGAGGTGGACGAACCGCTGCTCGAGGTTTCCACCGACAAAGTAGACACTGAAATCCCCTCTCCGGTAGCCGGCATCATCGAGGAAATCCTCGTGGCCGAAGACGAGACCGCCGAGGTCGGCGCACCCCTGGTCCGCATCGGCGACGGTTCCGGCGCCGGCGCCGCTCCTGCCGCTGCTCCGGCCGCAGAAGAAGCTCCCGCCGAACAAGCACCGGCAGCGGAAGCACCGGCTGCACCTGCTGAAGAAGCTCCCGCCGCACCTGCCGCAGCGCCAGCTGCAGAGGCCGCGGCCGCCGGCGGCGGCGAAGGCCACGAGGTCACCCTCCCCGCACTGGGCGAAAGCGTCACCGAAGGCACCGTCACCCGTTGGCTGAAGTCCGTGGGCGACACCGTGGCTGTTGACGAGCCGCTGCTCGAGGTATCCACCGACAAGGTTGACACCGAGATCCCCTCCCCTGTCGCCGGCACGCTCCAGGAAATCCGCGTGAACGAGGACGAGACCGCAGAGGTCGGTGCCGTCCTGGCCGTCATCGGTTCCGGCGCGGCAGCCCCGGCCGCTGCTGCACCCGCTGCCCCCGCAGCACCCCAGTCCGAGCCTGCAGCACCTGCTGCCGCCCCTGCCCCCGCCCCGGCTGCACCGGCAGCACCCAAGGCGGAAGCAGCTCCGGCTCCCGCAGCAGCTCCGGCTCCCGCGGCC
This sequence comes from Pseudarthrobacter sulfonivorans, assembly GCF_024391045.1. Taxonomy (GTDB): domain Bacteria; phylum Actinomycetota; class Actinomycetes; order Actinomycetales; family Micrococcaceae; genus Arthrobacter; species Arthrobacter sulfonivorans_B. Next base: position 64,117 of record NZ_JANFCZ010000004.1, on the reverse strand, counting down.
GCTCCGGCTCCCGCCCCCGCTGCCGCACCGGCGCCTGCTGCAGAATCCGCAGCCGGTGGCGAGTCCGGCTACGTCACTCCGCTGGTCCGCAAGCTGGCCAACCAGCACGGTGTTGACGTGTCTGCACTGTCGGGCACCGGCGTCGGTGGCCGCATCCGTAAGCAGGACGTACTCGCCGCAGCAGAAGCCAAGGCCGCCCCGGCAGCAGCTCCTGCCGCAGCCGCTGCCAAGCCGTCCGCCGCTCCTGTGGTTGCTTCCAGCCTCCGCGGAACCACGGAGAAGGCCCCCCGCATCCGCCAGGTCATCGCCCGCCGCATGCGTGAGTCGCTGGACACTTCCGCCCAGCTGACCCAGGTGCACGAAGTCGACATGACCCGCATCGTCAAGCTCCGCACCGCAGGCAAGGACAACTTCCTCGCCACCAACGGCGTCAAGCTGACCTACCTGCCGTTCATCGCCAAGGCTGTAGCGGAGGCCCTGAAGCAGCACCCGAAGCTGAACGCAGAGTACAACGAGGAAACCCAGCAGATCACCTACCACAACGCCGAACACCTGGCGATTGCGGTGGACACCGAAAAGGGTCTCCTGGTTCCCGTTATCTCCAACGCCGGCGACCTCAACCTGGGCGGCATTGCCGGGAAGATCGCCGACGTCGCTTCCCGCACACGCCAGGGCAAAATCGGTCCTGACGAACTGTCCGGCGGCACCTTCTCCATCACCAACATCGGCAGTGTCGGCGCGCTCTTCGACACCCCGGTCATCAACCAGCCGAACGTCGCAATCCTCGGGACCGGCACGATCGTCAAGCGTGCCGTTGTGGTGTCTGACGAAAATGGCGATGACTCCATCGCCATCCGCTCCATGATGTACCTGTCGCTGACCTACGATCACCGACTGGTGGACGGCGCTGACGCAGGCCGCTTCCTCCAGACCCTGAAGGCACGCCTTGAAGAAGGCGCCTTCGAGGCCGAACTGGGTCTCTAGCCCCCAAAGGGCAGGACAAGCGAAGGGCGGGGGAGGCGCGGGTGGGACACCACCGGCACCTGCCCCGCCTTTTTCTTTGGCACCGAACGTTTCATGGCGCTGTACTTTTCGCGGCGCTCTGCGTGGCTTTGCTACATTGCGTAGAACCTACTGGATAAGCTTGGTCCCATGACTATCGTCTTCAGCATCCTGGTGTTTCTGCACATCGTCGGCGCCGCAATGATTGTTGGCTACTGGATCGCCACCCTCAAAGAGCCCACGGTCCACCCCCGCCAGCGGGACGGCGCCTTCGTGCAGCTCCTGACAGGCATCGCCATGATGGGCATCATCCCCATGCTGCCCAACGCGGACCCCAACTACTTCAAGCTCGGCATCAAGTTCGCCATCGGTCTGGCCGTCGCGGTGTTGGCTGTCATCGGCACCCGAAAGGTCAAGAAGGGTGAGCCGGTCTCTACCGGACTCGCCCACGGCGTGGGCGGACTGGCCCTGGTCAACATCGCCATCGCCACGCTCTGGAACTGATCGCCCAAGAACCACCCGCGACGGCGCCGCTCCCTTCTCCGGGGAGCGGCGCCGTCGCGCATTAAGCCACCGGCCGCGGTCACAATCCACTGAGAGCGGACAGCCCGTGCAAGCGTGCATGCGAGTCCCTAGGATGGGAACCGGCGGGGGCGGCAACGGCCGGCCCCGGTTCGTATCGACTTTGAGGAGTGGACATGGCAGCAATACGCACCGCACACACAGTATGGAACGGCGACCTGATGTCAGGGTCGGGACAGACCACCCTGGACAGCTCCGGCCTGGGCACGTTTGACGTTACCTGGAAGGCACGCACCGAGGCGGCCGAGGGCAAGACCAGCCCCGAAGAACTGATCGCGGCAGCCCACGCGAGCTGCTTCTCGATGGCTTTCAGCCATGCCCTGGCGCAGGCCGGGCACGCTCCCGAGGAAGTAAACACCAAAGCGGACGTCACCTTCGTTCCGGGCACCGGCATCACCGGCAGCCACCTGACCATGTCGGCGAAGGTCCCGGGCCTTTCCGAAGAAGAATTCCAGCGGATCGCCAACGAGGCCAAGACGGGCTGCCCCGTTTCCGGCGCCCTCGCCAGCATCGAGATCACCCTGGACGCGACCCTGCAGTCCTAACAGCTCCTGCGGACTGGCCGCGGCGGAGAACAACTAAGGCCCTGCTCCTTTCCGGATAACCGGTGGGAGCAGGGCCTTATGCGTTGAAAGGCGGCCGCTGTCAGCTGCGGCGGCCCGGGAGCGGCGCGGGCCGCAGCCGACGGTAGCCTTCGCGGACCGGCGGCCGGTCCGTAGGCAGTTCCTGGATCATTTCCCGCAGGGCACCGATGCCGTATTCCAGCTGCGGATCCTGCCCGGCCGCGTAGGCGTGCGGCGGGTAGGTGACTTCGATGTCAGGATCCACGCCGTAGTTTTCCACGGACCAGCCCACGCCGCCGCCGAACCAGGTGGCGTAGCGCGGCTGGGTGACGCCGGTGCCGTCGGCCAGGGAGAACCTGTTGTCGATGCCCACCACACCGCCCCAGGTCCGCGTGCCGATGACCGGCCCGATGCCCCGCAGCTTGGACACCTGAGTGATGATGTCGCCGTCGGACCCGGCAAACTCATCGGCGAGGATGATCACCGGGCCCCGCGGGGCGTGGTGCGGGTACGTGCGCGGACGTTCCCCGCGCGGCATGCTCCAACCGGTGACCTTCCGGCCGATCAGCTCGGCCACCAGCTGCGACGTGTGGCCGCCGCGGTTGCGCCGGACATCCACGATCAATCCGTCGAGGGCCGTCTCGGTGTCAAGGTCACGGTGCAGCTGGGCCCAGCCGTTGGCCATCATGTCCGGGATGTGGAGGTACCCGTAGCGACCGCCCGAGGCCTCCCGGACCGTCCGCCGGTTCGATGCCACCCACTCCTGGTAGCGGAGGCGTTCCTCGTCCCTGACCGGGACGACGGCGATGCGCCGCTGCTTCCCTGCCTCCGTCCCGTGGCCGGAGCCGTTGCGCAGCGTCAGCTCCACAGCACGCCCGGCGGCGCCCACCAGCTGGCTGGCAGGTGTCACCGATTCGGACAGCGGCACCCCGTCAATGGCCAGGAGCACGTCCCCCGCCTTGGCGGCGGCACCGGGCCGGGTCAACGGTGAGGTGGCCAGCGGGTCAGAGGACTCCCCCGCCAGGATCCGGGTGATTTCCCAGCCGGCGGCCGTGAAGGCAAGGTCGGCGCCCAGCCGCCCCTGGCCGTTGCTGCCGTTTTCGGGGACCAGCGCGGGCCGGACATAGGCATGGGACGTGCCCAGCTCACCGTGCAGTTCCCACAACAGGTCCACCAGGTCGTCGTGCGATCCCAGCCGGTCCACTAGAGGCCGGTACCGCTTGTGGATCGATTCCCAGTCCTGGCCGGCCATGTCCTCGGCCCAGAAGAAATCACGCTGCAGGCGCCAGGCCTCGTCAAAGGCCTGGCCCCAGACGCTGACCGGGTCCATCATGACCCGGATCCGGCCCAGGTCCACCTTGACCAGTTGCCCTGATTCCTCGTCCGCCTTGGCGGCGGAGGGAACAACACTGACCTGCTTGTCATTGATCAGAACCACCTTCCGGCGGTCTCCGGAGACCCGGTAACTGTCCAGAGCTTCAACCAGGGTGGCGGGTTTGCGCCGTGCGACGTCGAAACGGACCAGGCTGGGGCGCGCGTCCTTGTCGTCCCGGCTGGCCTTGCCGTCGCCCGTGACGCCGGCGAGTGCCCAGTCAAGCCACAGCAGCGCACCCTCCGTGGCTGTCAGCGCCGTGTAGTTTCCCTGCGGCACCGGGACGCCAATAACGCGGTGGGCGAGGCCGTCCGGATCCACCTGTACTTCGGCCGCGTCCGCCCCGTCCGGCTTTTCGACCGCATTGGTGGCGGTTGCCAGGTCAACAGCGGGACCAAAGGGCGACGGCGTTGCGGCCGCAAGTGCCACGAGGTAGGGCTTGATGGGGCTCGGGAACGAAAGGTCAAAGGAGTGTCCGTCGTACACCGGGTCAAAGCTGCGGTTCGACAGGAACGCCAGGAACTTCCCGTCCGGTGTGAAACTCGGCGAACCGTCGCAGAAGCGCCCATCAGTGACCTCAACAATCCCCTCTCCCAACTGCGCCACTCGTGCCAGCCGCAGCCGGCTCCGGGATCCGAACGACGTGACCGGTTCAGACCACGCCAGCCACTGCGAATCCGGCGACCACGCCAGTTCCTCGATGGTGCCCTCGCCGATGCTGGTCACCGGTGAGAGCTCCCCCGTCACCGTGTTGGCCACGTACACATCCCCGAACGAAGTCCCCACGGCAAGCCACTTGCCGTCGGGGCTGGCTTCCATGGAGCTGGCGCGCGAGGGCTTCGGAAAGGCGATACGGGCCGTGCCCTCGGCCGGGGTTTTGGCCGGAACGACGGCGGTGTTGGTCCCTGCGGTGTTCCCCGAGGGGTTAACGCCTGCGGCGGGGCCGGCAGCAGGGGACGTGGCATCATCGGCAACCACGACGTCGGCGGTCACCACAGCGGCCGAACCGGCCGCCGGAACGGGGCGCGGAAGCATTGGGGCCATCTCCTCCTCCGCTGCTCCACCACGGGCGGCCGCCGCGGCCGGAATCGCAGGTGCGTGGACGGCCGCGGGGGCAGCAGCAGGTGCGGCAACTTCGGGAGCGATTTCCCTGATGTGGATGGCCTCCGCACCGTCGTGGTCGGCAACGTAAGCGAGACGTCCGCCGTCGAGCGGCCTGGGCAGCCGCGCCCGGACGCCGGGGGTTGCTTCGACGACCCGGGAGGGACCGTCCTTGTGCCGGATCCAGTGGATGGTGCCGTGGGCCTCGACGGCGCTGGCGGAGCCGGCGGCGTCCGGGATCACCGCGCCCAGGTGCTTCGGAACCTTCAGCAGGGCGGGCCGCCGCGACTGCGACGCCGAGCCCAGGGTGATATCCAGCCGCACGGCCTCCGAGGACAGGTCATTGAGGACCCAGAGTTCACCGGCGGATTCGAAGACGACCCGTTCGCCGTCGCTCGCTGCGTGCCTGACGTAGAAGTCTTCGTGGTCCGTGTGCCGGCGCAGGTCACCGCCGCCGGGAAGCACCGAATACAGGTTGCCGAACCCCTCATGGTCGGAGAGGAACGCGACCCGACCCTTCACCCACATGGGGTCGGTGAGGTTTCCGTCCAGTTCGGGAACCAGCCGGTCGAACTCGCCGTTGCCGTCGGCGTCAATCCACAGCTTGCCGGCGGTTCCGCCCCGGTAACGCTTCCACCAGGCGGGCTCGCGGGACAGCACGCTGGCCAGGACAACCGGCCGCTCGTCTCCGACTTCCGGACCGAAGGCCACGGACTCCACGGGACCGAAGGGGAGCTCCTCGGCCCAGCCGCCCTCCACGGGCAGGCTGTAGGCGTAGGTGTGCCGGCTTTCGGCCTGGCGGAAGGCACTGGTCACCACGACGTCACCGGCGGCGGTGAAGCCCTTGACCTTCGTGGTGGCGTGGCCGAAATACGTCAGCTGGCGGTAGCCCCCGCCGTCCACCTCGGCTGAAACCACTTCCGGGGCTGTCCCCTGGACAACAGTCCAGACCAGCCGCTTGCCGTCGGGAGTGAAGCGGGGATTGCGCGCAGGCAACTGCAGTGATGAAACACGCCACGCCCGGCCGCCGCTGAGCGGCGCGATCCAGACGTCGTCCTCGGCCACAAAAGTGACCAGATCGCCGTGGACATGCGGAAATCGGAAGTAGCTCGAAGAAGTCATCGTTCGATCATAGTCAACCCACGCTGACGTCCCCGGGAGGTACTACGGTTCCGTCTGAGGTTGGGCCGTGGTGAGATGGATCATGCACATCGTCATAGCCGGAGCCTCCGGGCTGATCGGCACCCATTTGACCGCAACGCTCCGCGCAGCCGGCCATGAAGTGGTTACCCTGGTCCGGCGCACACCCTCCTCGCCCGGTGAGGTCCAGTGGGATCCCGCAGCCCGCCGCCTGGACCCGGCGGCCCTGTCCGGCGCCGGCACCGTCATTAACCTCTCCGGGGCCGGAATCGGTGACAGGCCCTGGACCCGGCACCGGATCACCGAGCTGTTCACATCACGGCTGAGCGCCACCCGCACCCTGACCGCAGCCATGGACCGGCTCGACGTACCGCCCGCGACGTTCATCAGCCAATCCGCCTCCGGGTACTACGGCGACTCCGGACCCGCGCAGCTCCAGGAGAACGCCTCGCCGGGTGCCGGCGTCCTGGCCCGGCTCTGCCTCGAATGGGAGGCGGCCGCGCACGAGGCCCCCGCCGGCGTCCGGGTAGTGACGACGCGTATGGGGATCGTGCTCAACCCGACCGGCGGTGCGCTGGGGCGGCTGCTGCCGCTGATCCGGCTGGGCGTCGGCGGCCCGCTGGGCAACGGCAGGCAGTACTGGCCCTGGATCACGTTGCCCGACGTCTCAGCGACCTTTGCTTTCCTGGCCGGGACGGAGATCAGCGGTCCGGTCAATGTATGCGCCCCCGAACAGGCTGATGTGAATACGCTGACCGCGGCACTGGCTTCGGCCCTCCACCGGCCGGCAATCCTGCGCGTGCCCGCACCGGCGCTGCGCCTGGTGCTGGGGAAGCTCGCCGACGAACTGTTGCTGCCCAGCCAGCGGATGGAACCTGCAGTGCTTAAGGCAGCCGGATTCCAGTGGCAGCACCCCGCACTGAACCAGGCCGCTGCATGGCTTGCGGGACGCTAACCGGGTCACCCGGCGCGTCGCCTGGCCCGCCTGGAGGACCGACGTCAGGATCCCGGGAGCACATCGGCCAGCCGCCACTGCCCGTCCAGGGCCACCAGCACCAGCCGCAGAGCCTGCTTCGTGCCGGCCCCGCCGGCGGCCACCACCGCCCCGGAGCTGTCCTGTTCCACGTACGGTGACGTCTCCGACGTGACTCCCACTATTGCCTGGCCGGCGGGACTGCCGGGCTGAACCTGGACGTCGGCAACGGTGCTGGTGAAGCCCGCGAGGAGGCGACCGGTCCCCTGGAGTTCATCCTTGAGGCGTGCGTCAGTGGCCGCCGCCGCGGAGCCCGGGGCGTTGACCAGGTCCAAAAGCTCCAGCCGGCCCGAACTGAACGCCATGGCACGGACGGCCGCGAGTCCATGGACTGCCTCGGCCGGGTCCGTTGACCCGAGCCGGGCGGCAATGGCAGCCGGAATCCCGCTGTTGCCGGCACCTTCGAGGGCCGGCACGTCCGAGCCCTGGTCGAAGCCCTTCGGCACTGCCCGGGCCGAATCGCTGCCGGTGCCCTGTTCTTCGACGCCCGCCAGAGCCGCGAACGGTCCTCCTGGCCCGAAGGCCCCTGCCGTCCAGATGGCGCCTGCCACCATGGCCGCCGCTCCCGCGGCCAGCAGAACGGTCCCGCGGCGCCGCACCGTCTTTGGCACCCGCCTGCCGCGTCCTGCGGGACCGGAGCGCCGCCGGGCTGTGGGTTGCGGGGCCGTGGGTTCAAGAGCCGTGGGTTCAGGAGAATTGTCCGGCGGCCGGCGCTTGGCCGCCGACTGTCCGGCGTGCTTGCCGCGCGGGCTGGATTGTTCCTCCTCCGGGCTCAGCAGCAAACGTGCGGGCAGGGACGCGTCCGCCGGCTGGGGGTGCGGCCCGGGCTGTTCCTCATCTGCAGGGAACGGAAGCGCCTGCCGAACGCCGATAAGACCGGACCAGCGCGACGTCGAGAGTTTTCTGTACCAGGCCCGCAGACCGTTCCGGACAGCGCCGTCCGGCCGCTCCGGGATCCGGCGCCGGGTCAGCAACTGCGGGATGACCGTGGCATGCACAGAGGACGCGAGATCGATGGGCAACGGTGGCGCACTGCGGTAGATCGCCGTCGCCAGTTCCACGGCGGTAGGGCGCTGCCGCCGGTCTTCGTTGAGGCCCGCCTCGAGTGCTGCGGTCAGTTCGAGCGGGACGTCGGGCAGCAGCAGCGGTAGCGGCGGGCGGTCCGCACTCCGGCGCGGCGGCTCACCGGTCAGGCAGTACCATCCCAGGGCTGCCACCGAATACACATCCCGTTCCGGCTGCAACCCGGCCCGCACCGCGTCTACCGGCGACGGGTCCGTAAACCCCTCAGTCCCCTGGTCCGCCACAGCTGACACGTCCCCCACCATCCGGGCGATGCCGACGTCGGCAAGCATTGGTTTGCCGTGCCCCGTGAACAGGACGTTCCCGGGCGAGACGTCGCCGTGCGTAAATCCTTTAGCGTGCAGGTAACCCAACACCTGGGCAATAGGGGTCAGCACCGTGACAGTCTCCCCGACGGGGAGTTTGCGGCGGCTGCCAACCAGGTCGGCCAGGGAACCGCCGGGCGCATAGTCCAGGAGCAGGCCAATTCCGCAGCCGACGGCTTCCGCGGCCTCGTCCCACGGCGCAGCGAAGCGGATGGCATCGTGGGCTTTGATGAGGTGCTGGTGGTCCAGCACCGACAGGATCCGAATTTCACGGCGGACGTCGTCTTCCCCGGCGCCGGGCTCCCGGCCGAGGCATTTCAGCGCAAACTCCCTGCCGGTCCTCTCCTCGGTGACCAACCACACCGTTGAGCTTCCGCCGCGGCCCAACATGCGTCCCACCAGGAATCCCGGAAGCTCCGGCGCAGTGAAATGATCCATGAGTCATGTCTAGCGGAATCCGGGCAGGCCTGCAGAAGTTATCCACAGGCTGCCCCGGGCGCCAAATGCAGGCAAAGCACGAGGGTGAGAGGTCCGCCACTTTATATCGGCCCCCTCGCGGAGCGGGGTCTAAGCTGGAAGGCATGACTCTTCAGTTTTCACAGGTAGGTCTCGCCCCGGACTTGGTCGAATACATCCACGGTTGGGACCTGCAACGCGAAATTCATGCGAAGGTCGTCGCAGCTGAAGCACCCAGCACGGTCCTCATCCTTGAACACGCCGCGGTATACACGGCCGGCAAACTCACCGAAGAGCACGAGCGCCCCCTGGACGGAACACCCGTTGTCCCTGTGGACCGCGGGGGCAAGCTCACCTGGCACGGCCCGGGCCAACTGATCGCCTACCCCATCCTCAAACTGAAGAACCGGTCCGGCATCCGTGACTACGTGGAACGGCTCGAGGCCGTCATGATCGCTGTCATGGCCGACTACGGCATTAATGCAGAACGCATCAAGGGCCGCGCCGGCGTATGGATCACAGCCGATGACAAAGGCCCGGACCGCAAGATTGCCGCTATCGGCATCCGCGTCCTGGACGGCGTCACCATGCACGGCGTGGCCATCAACTGCAACAACGATCTGGCCCCTTATGACCAGATCATTGCCTGCGGCATTACCGATGCCGGCGTCACCACGATGTCCATCGAAGCCGGCAGAACCATCAATCCCAGTGACATTGCAGACCGGTTTATGGACGAGTTCCGCAAACACGAAGAAGCACTCGTCGCAAACCCCGAAGGAGCGCTCCTGTGACATTGGCACCAGAAGGCCGGAAGCTGCTGCGTGTTGAGCAGCGGAACTCGGCTGTCCCCGTGGAGCGGAAGCCGGAGTGGATCAAGGCCAAGGTCCAGATGGGTCCTGAGTATGTCCAGCTCAAGAACCTGGTCAAAAAAGAGGGCCTGCACACGGTGTGTGAGGAGGCGGGCTGCCCGAACATTTTCGAGTGCTGGGAAGACAAGGAAGCCACGTTCCTGATCGGCGGCTCCGAGTGCACCCGGCGCTGTGATTTCTGCCAGATCGATACCGGCAAGCCCTCCCCGGTGGACATGTTCGAACCCACCAAGGTGGCCCGGAGCGTGCAGGCCATGCAGCTGCGCTACGCCACCGTGACCGGTGTGGCCCGTGACGACCTCGAGGACGAGGGCGTGTGGCTGTACGCGGAGACGGTCCGGAAGATCCACGAGTTGAACCCGGGCACCGGGGTGGAGCTGTTGATCCCGGACTTCTCCGGCAAACCCGAGAACATCGCGGCGATCTGCGATTCCAAGCCCGAGGTCTTCGCGCACAACGTCGAGACCGTGCCCCGGATTTTCAAGCGGATCCGGCCGGCGTTCCGCTACGAGCGGTCCCTGGATGTGATCACGCAGGGCCGGAAGCTGGGCATGGTGACCAAGTCCAACCTGATCCTGGGCATGGGCGAGACCCGGGAGGAGATCTCCGAAGCGTTGCGGGACCTGCACGAGGCAGGGTGTGACCTGATCACCATCACCCAGTACCTGCGTCCGTCCGAGCGGCACCTGCCGGTGGACCGCTGGGTCAAGCCGCAGGAATTCGTGGACCTCCAGCAGGAGGCGGACGAACTCGGGTTCCTCGGCGTCATGAGTGGCCCGCTGGTCCGTTCCTCCTACCGTGCCGGGCGGCTCTGGGCCACCGCGATGCGGAAGAAGGGCTGGGAAATCCCCGCCGAGCTCGCGCACATCGAGTCCTCCGGCAGCACCCGCCAGGAAGCCAGCTCACTGCTCGCCGCACGATCCTGAGCCGTAATTCAGTTGTGCCCAAGGGCCGGCACCGGACAAGCTCCGGCGTCCGGCCCTTGGTCATAAATCACGTAGAATTGAGGCACTATGGCGAAATCCCCTGATTCCAGTAACACTGCACCGGCGGCCGGCGACGCCCCGAAGCGTGGCCTCTTCTCGCGCAAGCCGAAAGAAGCGAAGGTCAAGAAGCCCAGCCGGCTTAAGCAGATCGGCGAGGTCTTTAACATGACCCGCCGCCATGACCCAATGGTTCCGTGGCTGATGCTGCTGGTCTTCCTTGGCGTTGTGGCCATCAGCTTCCTCGTGGGCTTTGTGCTGGAAAACTGGATCACCGGTTTGCTGATCGGCATTCCGCTGGGCCTCCTGGGTGCCACCCTGATCCTCTCCCGCCGCGCTGAGCGCGCTGCGTTCGCGCAGATCGAGAACCAGCCCGGTGCCTCAGGCGCCGCCCTGGGCACCCTCAAGCGCGGCTGGGTCACCGAAGAGCAGCCCGTTGCCGTCAACCCGCGCACCCAGGACGCCGTGTTCCGCGCCATCGGCCGTCCCGGCGTTGTCCTGGTCAGCGAAGGCCCCACCGTCCGCGTCAAACCGCTTCTCGATGCGGAGCGCAAGCGGCTGGCACGGATCCTTCCGAACGTCACAGTCCATGTGATCGAGAGTGGCCGCGGTGATGGCCAGGTTCCCATCAGCCAGGTTGCCAAGAAGATGGGCAAACTCAAGAACGAACTGACAAAGCTCGAGGTCAACGCCGTGTCCAAGCGCATCTCGTCCCTGGGCAACCGCCTCCCCATCCCCAAGGGAATCGACCCCTACAAGGCGCGTCCCAACCGCGGACGCTAAGAACCTGGAACCGCCCCGGTACCGGCTCAGGCCGGCCACCGGGGCGGCCTTTTTTGTGTCGCCCGCGTGGCGCAACGCACCCTGAGATCGGAGAAGCCCATGAAAATGCCGTTGAAGACTGTTGTCATCCGTACATTCCGGATCCTGGCGGTGGCCGAGGCGTTCAGCTGGGCGGCCCTGCTGACCGGCATGTACTTCAAGTGGATTGCCAAGACCACCGAGCTGGGAGTAGAGATCGCCGGGCCAATTCACGGCGCACTGTTCGTCGGCTACGGCATGGCGGCCCTCGCGCTGTGGCGGCTCCAGCGGTGGCCCTTCGCTGTGGCGCTGTTTGCTGGGCTTTCAGCCGTCTTCCCGTTTGCCACCATCGCCTTTGAGCGCTGGGCCGTGAAGCGCGGGCTCCTCACCGACAGGGCAGCACACCCCGTCGAGGCCAAGGAAACTGCAGGCGTCTAGGACACCCTGCGGCGGCGGGTGCTAGCGCCGCACCAGAACCGTGTTCATGGCTTTGTCGTGCAGTCCGCGATGATCCGGGTCGAAGATGACGGCAGGGATCACAAGGCACAGCAGCACGCTGCGGACCACCCCGGCAAGCAGGCCGGCAGGCGCCCCGCCCAGCCGGACCACGTGGATCCCCATGATCCGGTGCCCGATGCTGTAGCCCAGGGTGCCAACCAAGACCATCTGTTCGGCGGCAAAAACGGCCAGTGTGGCCCACGAGTCAGCACTGAAGGCGAAGTTGCTGATGAGCAGGGCGATCCCCCAGTCGATCATGATGGCCACAATGCGGCGTCCCGCCCTGGCAATCGAACCTGGTCCGGATTCGGGCAACCCCAAACGTTCGCCGGGATATTTTGAAATGCCGGAAGTGTCCGGACCGGCGAGCCAGGAGCCAATGTCTTTACGATCTACCACCGTCCAATCTTACCGACTCGTCACCGCACTCGGCGTGGAACCCGCTGGACCGCACTGTGGTCAGCCGATAGCGTTGCGTGGGCAGGGCATTCTGTAACCTGCCCGAAACAATGCGGACACTGTCGGGAAATGACATGTCCATAAGGTTGGTAGCAGTTTCAAGCAATTGCCCGAGCGGGGAAACGCTGTTTCCCTGCCCTTCGGATTGCGCTGGACCAGACGGCTTGCAGCCAGATATTTACATATGCGATAGGAGCATAGATGTTCAAGAACGCGGACGAAGTCCTCAAGTTCATCAAGGACGAGGATGTTAAATTCGTCGATATCCGCTTCACCGACCTCCCCGGCGTCCAGCAGCACTTCAACGTGCCGGCCAAGAGCGTTGACGCTGACTTCTTCGTCAACGGCCAGCTCTTCGACGGGTCCTCCATTCGCGGCTTCCAGGGCATTGCCGAATCCGACATGCAGCTGATCCCGGACGTCACCACCGCATTCCTGGACACCTTCCGCATGGAAAAGACCCTTGCGTTGAACTTCTCCATCGTGAACCCGCGCACCGGTGACCCGTACCACCGCGACCCCCGCGGCGTGGCCGAAAAGGCTGAGGCCTACCTCGCCTCCACCGGCATCGCCGACACCGCGTTCTTCGCTCCCGAGGCCGAATTCTTCGTCTTCGACAACGTCCAGTACCAGTCCTCCCCGGAGGGCAGCTTCTACAAGATCGACTCCGAAGAAGCCCACTGGAACTCCGGCCGCGAAGAAGAAGGCGGAAACCTCGGCTACAAGACCCCCGTCAAGGGCGGCTACTTCCCCGTCTCCCCCACCGACAAGCAGGCTGACCTGCGCGACGCCATGTGTGTCGCCCTGGACGAGGCCGGCCTTGAGGTCGAGCGCAGCCACCACGAAGTCGGTTCCGCCGGCCAGGCTGAAATCAACTACAAGTTCACCACGCTGACCCACGCCGCGGATGACCTGCAGAAGTTCAAGTACGTCATCAAGAACACCGCTGACGCCTGGGGCAAGTCCGTGACGTTCATGCCGAAGCCGGTCTTCGGTGACAACGGCTCGGGCATGCACTGCCACCAGTCGCTGTGGAGCAACGGCGATCCGCTGTTCTACGACGAAAAGGGTTACGCCGGCCTGTCCGACACTGCCCGCTGGTACATCGGCGGCCTGCTGAAGCACGCCGACGCCGTACTGGCCTTCACCAACCCGACGGTGAACTCCTACCGCCGCCTGGTCAAGGGCTTCGAGGCCCCGGTCAACATGGTCTACTCGCAGGGCAACCGCTCCGCCGGTATCCGCATCCCGATCACGGGTTCCAACCCGAAGGCCAAGCGCATCGAGTTCCGCGCTCCGGACCCCTCCTCCAACCCGTACCTGGCCTTCGCTGCCCAGCTGATGGCCGGCATTGACGGCATCCGCAACCGCATCGAACCGCCGGCCCCCATCGATAAGGACCTCTACGAGCTCCCCGCCGAGGAAGCCAAGGATATCCCCAAGGCTCCGGGATCGCTGGAAGAAGCCCTCGAGGCACTCCGCGAGGACAATGAGTTCCTGCAGGCCGGCGGCGTGTTCACCCAGGACCTGATCGACACCTGGATCGAGTACAAGTACGAGTACGAGATCCGCCCGCTGTCCCTGCGTCCGAACCCCTACGAGTTCGAGCTCTACTACGGCGTCTAGCATGAGTTTGCGGCAGAAGCGGCCCTAACCGCGGACAGCCGGAAAGTATCGTTTCAGCAAAGGCCGGTCCCGGGTTTCACCACCCGGGGCCGGCCTTTGCCGTGCCCGGATGTGCTCAGCCGTGCCGCTCTGTCCGCGAGCTCAGCCGTTCACGCAGCACGCCGGGTCACGGCCGCTCGCGCTGAGTCTTCCTTCTCCGGCCACATATGCCCGTATGTGTCCAGCGTCGTCTCAGCTGAAGAGTGCCTGAGGCTCTTCTGCAACTTTCACGTCAAGGCCCTGGGCATGAGCAGCGAAGCGAAATAGTGCCTGAGGTCATGGAACCGGAATCCTTAGGGAAAATCCTTGACCGTGGCCCGCGCTTCACGGAAATAGTGTTCCAGCCGGTGGGGAGAGATCCCCCGGCCCCAGGCGTTGGTCACGAGCGCGCTCCCCCACTTTGTGATTCACCGAGAGCTCAAAGCTGAGGTCCTGCGGGATCAGGGTGGGCGTCATGGATTCCTTGGTCTTGAGCTCCACACCCGGACATTGAACAGCTGGCGCCACAATTCCGCGCCCGAAATCCACGTCAGACGGCCAGAGCGCCACGGCCTCAGCAACACGCAACCCGGCGAACGCCAGCAGCACCGCAGGCTGTAACCCGTCCGGCATCGCGTCGTGGAGGGCCACACCTGTTCCGTTGTCGCGACATAGGGCCGCTACTCGCCCGCCTTGGGCGCCGTGCGCCCACACTCCACCTACAAAGCAGGGATCACACGATGGGCCTATCCCTTGGACCGGTCAGCGGGCGCCAGGAGCCCGCAGGTACCCGAGGATCCTGGAATCATTCACGCGGTCAGGCCCGTCGCTAGCGAACTCAGACTTCGTGAGCCGTACTTCATCGAAGATACAGGCGACTACCGCGCAGCCATGTGCGGCGCGAAGGTGAAAGTAATCATGCCGACTAGCTTCAAGCACGATGAGGAAGGAGCATGCGGGGACTGCATCGCAGAGTCCCGCGAGCCCCAACCTTCGCGATTAACGAGACCCGGAGGAGGTGGGCTCGCCCACCACTTCGGCGACAGGTGGAGCCCAGGTGGGTGGCGCCGGCTACGCAGACAGCGCGGCAAATGACACGGATGTAACCTTCTCTGAAACTCAATACACTGGAGTCACAGCGAACAGCTGCACCCGCAACCTTACGAAGCCCCGGAGCCTCCCACTCCGGGGCTTCACTGTGTCAGGAAAACCGCGCCCTGAGGAGCTCTGCTACCCTCGTCGTGGGGCGGGCACGGTGCAGCCCTGGGGCTGGCGCCGCCGACGGGGAAATGAAGTGCACTTATGACACCAGAACAGGCCGAGTATTGGGCCAACGCCCAAGAGCAAGTCCTCGCTAACTTCAACCTGGCCGGGGCTGCGTTTGTTATCGTCGGAGCAATCCTCTGCTTCGTAGGCCCTGGCCTACGCAATGTGATGTTCCTAAAACGCAGGGATGCCATTCAAGAGCAATCCTTCCTGCAACGAGGCGACCAAGTCCTGCCCGAAACGCCGCAGTGGGAAGAAGCAGAGATCCTTCTCAGAGTGGAAATTCTTGAGGCCAAGGCCGAACCGACACGCAAGGAATCATTCGCAGAACGTCTCGGACTCGGGCTCCTCTTCCTAGGGGCACTCGTTGTATTGCTCTCCTCCTACTTCCAGTGGGTACGGGTAGGAAGCTAGGCTGAACGGCCAGGGGCACGCCGACTAACCATCGCGAACGGCGGCCGTCCATAGGGAACGAGGGATTGTCTTGGACCGCACTTTGGGAACCTGCCCGGTACAGGCCTGCGGTCTCCATGCAGGAGAGTGTTGGATCTACTTGCGGCGGTTAAACCCGCACGTCGTGCAGAATTCGTCACCGGTTCGACTGGCGAAGAGGACCTCTGCCGTGAAGTCTGGGTGATCGCATGGATTGTTGCCGGCCGCCGCCCATGCTTCACGGAGGGCGTTTGCCTCATGGTAATCCTTCATCAGCCTAGAGTCGCTGCTCATCAAAGTAACTCCTTCAGTCCCATGGCAGGTGAGTCTACCGGCCACATCACGCACCGGCACCTCCCAATGGAAGAAAGTCCGGAAGCGCGCACTCCATCTCGCCAAGCCCAAGGCATCGAGCGCTGCCCCTACTGCAAGGTCAAGCTCGACTACCTTATGAGCCGGACACCAGCGAGCGCAGAGCCCGACCACGTCTATGCACACGCCAACGACGGCCAAGACCCGCTCGACAACCTCCAAGTGTGCTGTCGGAAGTGCAATCAATCCAAAGGGAACCGCCCGGCACCAAAACCGCGACCGTTCTGAAAGCAAAACCCCTCAAAACCAGTCGGCTATGGTGACTGTGGATAACCCGGATAAGACTTTTCCTCATCCCCTGACCCCAAAAAACGGGGGTGGGGGAGGACCCTCCTCGGGGCACGGTTTCTCGCACCCCAGGCATAGCGAAAAATACCCCCCGGGACTACGTCAGGCGCTGGCAGCCACCAAATTCCGTATATCGATCTCGGCCTGACGGACGGACATCAGCGCCCGTTCCCGGCCCTCAGAGGAGTCTGATTGAAACCAGACAATAACTGCCGCGGAAACCTTTCCCGTAATCTGCAGCAACTTTTTCCGAGCGGGTTCACTTGCAGCGACCACCTCGGGGGAGGCCTCAAGCTCGCCAAGCATCGCCATCAGCGCCTGAGCAAGCACATCATGCTGATGTTCAAGCCGGAGGGTGTGGGCAGCAAGAATTATGGAGTCAATCTGCTGTCGCATCTCGTCCGGGGACGTTTTAGATGTCCTGTTGACGAGCCACAAGCCGGACATGAGGGTCGCAGCAGCGGTGTGTGACCGTTCCCTGGTCGCTTCTGTTTGATGAGCCGATAGCTGATCGGAGTGGAGGTCTTGGGCCTGTCTTAGTTGCTTCGCATGGAGGTCTGCAGCCTGCCCTAGCTGAAGTTGATGGTTAGCTTCTTGATGTTCGATGGTCCTTCTTAGGACCCAGACAGCCACGGCTCCGCCGGCCACGGAGCCGAAGAATCCGGACAGCAAGACTCCCCACTGGTGCGGTCTTACGCCGTAGACGTTCCCAAGGGCTCCGGCGTCAACCCGGAATCCGATGTTTCCGACCACGACGCCAAATCCGAAGATGAACGTTAGTGCCGCCAGAAGTGCAACCCATCGTTCGCGTCGCGTGTTGTTGTGGTTCACCCTCAAATCTCATCACATCGAATACTTGGAGCTGTGCCACGGATGAACCTGAGGGCCTTGGTGACCGTGGCGCCGCTATCTGGCAGGCCTTGTCGACGGCGGATATCCCCCGGTGCCCTTGTGGTGGCAGGCTGTGTGGCCCTTGCAGGCATTTTGGCGAAGCTCTCGCCCGCTGAGTCGAAAGCGGCCGCTCAAGCGGCGCCTGCGCCCGCGAACCTCCCGTCCAATGTTTCCCCTCTCGATAGGTGCACAAAAAACTGCAGGCCTAGGTGGTGCGGCGTGCTGATGGGTTCGCAGGTCGCACGCTTCAACACCGCCGCATCTCCCCGCGGGTACTCGATGCAGCATGCGGAGAATGCGCTCGGGTTCGCTGAGGGTTACGACTACAACGCCGATCCTTGGAGCCGGGTGCCTTGCTGGTGCGAGTGGCATAGGTTTGTGACATGAAGAAACTTGGTCTCGCGCTCATGGTCAGTCTTCTGCTGGTGGGATGCCACGACTCTCCTGCCCCGCCGGAAGCGCCAACCAGCACGGCCCCAGCACCTAACCCGACACCCTCGACACTGACCCCCGTCAAGTGAACGTGGGCCTCTTCCGATAGGCTGGCTCCGATCCTCTGCTCTCCCCCAAACCCCAGAGGATCGAATGGGGTGGACTCGTGCGGAGCCTCGCTCGGCCCACATAGGGGTCTTCTTTAGGGAGCGCCGTCCACTTCGGTGGGCGGGCGCTTTCGTGGTTAAGTGGGCGCGTGGAACGCATCGAGAAGCGCCGGCGGAGCCGCAGCTAGCCGCAAGGCTATGCCACCGACTACGTCCAGGAGTGGGCCGGTGTGGTGTGGACGGGAATTGCAGCAGTGATAATCTGCCGTTCCAGCCGAGGCCGTGGCAGGCGAATGGAGGAACGGGCTTATGGCTATCTGCACTTGCATCCGCAACTGGCAGAGGGAGGCCCTGCCGACGTCCGCCGACAACTCGCCGGGGTGTCGGCGGAAGAGCTGCGGGAGCGCGTGGCTTCGTTTCCCCATGAGCGACTCGGGTCACTCACTGCAGGGGAACTCAGGGACGAAATTTACCAAGTTATATGCCCGGTAGGAACCGGAGCATCTCTATGGTCAGGAGTAGCGTCCCTGTATACCGAGAAACTCGCTTCTTCCGCGGACGAAGAATTTTAAATGTCGAGTTGGACCTACGAACCACCTCAGATGTTTGGGCGCCGGCCCCCGACAAGGTCAGTGCCCTCGGCAGACTCAACAACGTCGGCGAGCCCACCCTTACACCTCCATCGGAACTCCGAAGACCGCGGTTCTGGAATGCCGGTTCAAAAGGGAGACACCTTCGCGATCAGCCGGTTTGAAGCTAAGTCAGACTTACAGGCAACGCTTGTCGGCCAGGACCCTCAAATGCCAGGCCGCCGGGACGAAGACAGTCAAAAGCTTCAGGTGATTCAAGGCTTTTTAGACGAAGCGTTCAGGGCCCAAGCCGGGCCGTGAAATCCCGATCCGTACCAGCTGTCTCGGTTTCTTGCCTTCGAATTGTGGGACCTTCCGCCCCAGATTTTCACTGGATGGGCATACCGATCGACGGTTGACCTCACGGGACTCGAATGGAACTTTCCTTCCGCCCGGCAGCGGGCCGGAAGGTAGGGTGTTAAGGCCACCTTCTTCCTCGAGGGTTCCCACGCACAGCAAAACCCCGACCTCGTGCAACGGATCGCGGCCGAGGGCCATGTGATCGGGAACCACTCATGGGACCACGCCAACTTCCCGGATATAACCCAGGCGCAGCAGAAGCAGCAGATCGACCTCACCAACGATGCCATTAAGGCCATCACCGGCGAGACGCCCACACTCATGCGCTTCCCGTTCGGCAACAGCACCCCGTACGCGACGGATTACCTCACGAGCCTCGGCATGAGCGGCGGGGTTCTTTGGCACTGGGACGTCGGCAACCCCGGCGACTTTGAGTGCCCGGGTGCGGCCGGCGTCCAGCAGTACGTCATGGCGGAAGCGGCCCCCGGCGCGATCATCCTGCTCCACGACGCTGAGGACGTCCTGTCCTGCCCCGCGACCCAGTGGACGTACCTGGCCGCCACCATCGACGCGCTGCGGGCCGAGGGCTACGATTTTGGCGTGGTAGTCCCGTCCGCCACGGCCAACACGGTCAACCAGGGTTCGCTCGCCGTCGTTGCCGCACCGGACGGCTCCCAGCCGCCGGCATAAACAACGGCTGCCCGCCCCTCGCGCAGGACTCCTGGCCCCCGGCGCAAGGTGGGGGCCGGCTCCAGACGTGCTGAGACCAAGAGCCAGCCCCCTGACATGTGCTCCCCCGGACGAAGACTTTTCAAGCCTTCCCCCCAACAAGGACTGAAGAACACCGCCACCCACATGATGTGTCAATGTGCGCCCCGAGGCAACCGCCGTGACGCCCGTGTCCGGCAGAATCAGCTGGTGAAGCGGCTGTACATGATCCGCTGCGGCCCGGAAGTGCCGCCGAGGTACTGTCCGTGGTCCACGAATCCGGCATGCCGGTAGGCGGCAAGCCCCGCCGGGTTGGCCTCGTTGACCGAAAGTACGACGCCGGCCTCCCGTCTTCCGTGCGCGGCCGTCAGTTTCGCCGCGGCCACCACCGCCTTGGCAGCAGCGATCCGGCCCAGTCCCCTGCCCTGGCGGTGACGGTCGATGGCAAACCCGCGCAGCAGCCAGGCCGTGTGGTCGTCGGGCCACCCGGCGAGCGTCGCAGCGCCCGCCTGCAGGGTCAGGACACCCACGGCGGTGCCGTCGGAGTCAATGACGTACGGATACCGGCCGTCTTCCGCCAGACCCGTGAGTGCCATCCGTAGCGGGTCGCCGACGAACATCCGGTGCTCGGCACTGACTTCAAGTCCGGCGATCTCACCGAGCTTGACGGCGCGGGCGTCGCCGTCGAGGTCCTTCAGCGGCAACAGCCACACGTTGTCAGCCACCACAACACCCGGCCCGGCGTTGCCGGCCCGGATCACAGGACCTTGGACAGGAAGTCCTGGGTGCGCTGCTGTTGCGGGTTTCCGAACAGCTGCTCGGGGTTTCCCTGCTCGCAGATGACGCCGTCCGCCATGAAGAGCACCCGGTCGGCGACCTCCCGGGCAAAGCCCATTTCGTGTGTCACGAGGACCATGGTCATACCTTCGCCGGCCAGGTCTTTAATGACCTGCAGCACCTCGCCCACCATCTCGGGGTCGAGCGCGGAGGTGGCTTCATCGAAGAGCATGATGTCCGGGTTCATGGCCAGCGCCCGGGCTATGGCGACGCGCTGCTTCTGGCCGCCGGAGAGCGACGCCGGGCGGGCATCGGCCTTCGCGGCCAGGCCGACGCGTTCCAGCAGTTTCAGGGCGCTGGCCCGGGCCTCGTCCTTACTCTGTTTCTTCGATTCCACCGGCGCCAGCATAATGTTCTCAATCACCGACATGTGCGGGAACAGGTTGAAGTGCTGGAACACCATGCCGATGTGGCGGCGGACCTCGTTGATGTCCACTTTGGGGTCTGACACGTCAAAACCATCGACGGTGACGTGACCGGCGGTAATGTCCTCGAGCTTGTTCAGGCAGCGCAGGAACGTGGACTTGCCCGAGCCGGAGGGGCCGATAACACAAACCACCTCACCCTCCGCTACTTCGGCACTGATGCCCTTGAGGACCTCATGTGCCCCGAAGGACTTCTTGAGGTCCCGGACCGAGATCTTGCTGGCGGCACTGACTGCTGTGCTCATTTGTTGAACCTCTTATCTGCAACGTTGGCCAGTTTGGTCAGGAGCATGATCACCACGAAGTACAGAACGGCCACGATCAGCAGCGTTTCGGTGATCCGGAAGTTGCCTGCGTAGATCTGCTGGCCCTGGTAGAGGAGTTCGGCGAAGCCGATGGCGAGCAGCAGTGAGCTGTCCTTGAGCATGATGATCAGCTGGTTGATCAGGGACGGCGTCATGATTTTGAAGGCCTGCGGAACAACCACCTTCTGCATGGACTTGGCGTAGCCGAGGCCCAGGCTGCGGCTGGCTTCGAGCTGGCCCGGATCCACGGACTGGATGGATCCGCGGACAATTTCGGTGATGTAGGCACCGGAGTTAAGGCTCAGGGTCAGCACACCCGCCACCCAGATGTCGATCGGCTGGCCCGTCAGCTGCGGGATGCCGAAGTAGAAGAAGAAGGCCCACACCAGCAGCGGGGTCCCGCGGAAGACGCTGACGAAGGTCGTGGCGATGCCACGGAGCAGCACGCTGGTGGAGATCTTCAGGAAGCCCATGAAAAGACCGATCAGCATGGCGATCGCGAAGGAAATCGCCGTCACCAGCACGGTGTTGCCAAGGCCCTTCATGAGGGCGGGGAAGCTGTTGACCAGCAGGTCCCAGAAGCTGGAAGGGGTGGCCTGAGTGGGGTCTTTCAGGTACTTATCCAGGATTTCCTGGTACTTGCCGCTGGACTTCAGCTCACCCAGACCGGTGTTGAACGCCTGCAGCAATTCCGGGTTCTTGCCTTTGTTGACCGCGAAGCCGTAGGAGCCGCCCTTTTCCTTGTCGGTCACGGCCTTGAGGCCGTTGTTCTGGCTGATGCCGTACGCCAGCACCGGGTAGTCGTCGAAGACAGCGACGGCGTTTCCGGACTTTACGAACTCGTACATCGTGGCCGACTGGTCCAGGGACTTGACCGTGAAGCCGTATTGGTCGGCGATCGACTTGGCGAACGTCTCGCCCTCACTGCCGGTCTTGGCCGTGACCGTCTTGCCCTTCAGGTCGCTGTAACTCTTGATGTCCGAGTTGGCCTTGGCCACTGCCATCTGGACGCCCGACTCGAAGTACGGGTCGGAAAAATCGTAGATCTGTTTGCGGGGCTCCGTGATGGACATGCCGGCGATCACGCCGTCCACCTGGTTGGAGGACAGTGCCTGGAGGGCCGCGTTGAAGCCGAGCGACTTGATTTCGACGGCGAATCCCTGCTTCTTGGCGATCTCCCGGATGATGTCCATGTCGATGCCCGTCAGTTCACCCCCGGCGTCGCGGAACTCGAACGGAGCGAACGTGGTATCCGTCCCAATGACGAAGGTCTTACCGGAAAGGCTCGACGGCGCGGCGGCCGGATGCGCTGATCCGGCGGTGACTGCCGGTGCGTCCGTCGGAGCCGCGGCGGCGCCAACGGCACCGAAGAGCATCGCGGCAAAGGCCAGCAACGCTCCGATGACTGTGGCCCGCCGTGGCCGGACGGCCCCGGTCTGCTGGAGTCTGGACAAGTTCTAACAACCCCTAGGTAAAGTGCGGCGACCGGTCCTTGGGCCGGCAAAACTGACCCCTAGAGGTTACCCGCATTTGGCGGCTGTGATCACGTGCGCGCCTGCGGGAGGGCCCCGTTACCCGTTAATGACCGTAGAAAACCCGCTCAAAGACCGCACGGGCCCGCCGGCTAAGGCGCAGGTAATCTTCCTCCAGCGCTGCAGCGTGGCCAGGTTCGTAGCCGCACCAGCGGGCAACGGCTTCCAGGTCACGGCGTGAGGACGGCAGGAGGTCCGAGGCCCTGCCGCTCCAGATGACGTTGGCGGACCGGATCCGGCTCGCCAGGCGCCATGAGTCCGCCAGGAGTTTCGCGTCAGCCACGTAGAGCAGCCCCAGGGACGCCGCCGCGTCCAGGGCCGCCACGGTGGAGGTCGTCCGCAGTTCAGCGTGCTGGCCCGCGTGCTGGAGCTGGAGGAGCTGAACCAGCCATTCGACGTCGCTCAGTCCCCCGCGCCCCAGTTTCAGGTGGCGTGCCGGGTCCGCCCCGCGGGGCAGCCGCTCCGCCTCCACGCGGGCCTTGACCCTGCGCACCTCGCGGACGTCGTGCTCCGAGATCTCTTCCGGGTACCTGATCGGATCGATGAGGGCCACGAAATCGGCCGCCAGGGCGTCGTCGCCGGCCATCGGGCGTGCCCGCAGCAGTGCCTGCGCTTCCCAGACCAAGGACCAACGGCGGTAATACTCGGCGAAGGAATCCAGCGAACGCACCATGGCGCCGTTCTTGCCCTCTGGACGGAGGTCCGCATCCATCTGCAGGACCCGCTCGGCCATAATCGCGGGTTTCAGCGGCTGCGTCAGGAGGCTGGAGACCTTGGAAACGATCCGGGCGGCCTGTTCCTGGGCTTCCTCGTCCGTGTAGCCGGGGAGGGCCCGGTGGACGTACATCACATCGGCGTCCGAGCCGTACCCGATTTCGCGTCCGCCCTGCCGGCCCATGGCAACGATGAGCATGGCGGTCTTCAGGGGACCCTTCGCAGATACAATCCCTTCGGCCACCCGCAGGGCGCCCAGCACGGCCGCCCGGTCCGTGTCCGCCAGGGCTGCGCCCACCTCGTCCTGGTTCAGTAGGCCCGCAGAATCGGCGATGGCGATCCGCAGGATCTCGCGGCGACGGATCAGCCGGATCAGGCGCATGGCATTTTCGGGGTCTGAATGGCGCGACATCTTGGCCGTAATCTCCTGCCACTGGGCTTCAAAAGCCAGCGGCGCGAGGTCCTTGTCGTTGCCCAGCCAGGCCACGGACTCCGGCGACACTTCCAGCAGGTCCGCAATCAGGCGTGAGTTGGAAAGGACGTGGCACAGCCGCTCCGCGGCGGCCGTGGAGTCACGGAGCATGCCCAGATACCAGTGGGTGGTTCCGAGCGCTTCGCTGACCCGCCGGAACGCCAGGAGCCCGGCGTCCGGATCAACCCCTTCGGCGAGCCAGTCCAGCAGGATCGGCAACAGCTGGCGTTGCAGGGCGGCCCGCCGGCTGACACCCGCGGTCAGTGCCTCGATGTGCCGCATCGCGCCCTTCGGGTCAAGGTAACCGAGGGCGGCCAGCCGGCCCTGGGCTGCCTCCGGCGTCAGCTTGGCGTCTTCGGTGCTGAGCTTGGCGGCCGTGTTAAGGAGCGGGCGGTAGAAGATGCGTTCATGCAGCTCCCGGACGGACCGCTTGGTTTTCTGCCACTGCGCGAGCAGCGCGTCCGAATGCGGGCGGTCCGTGGAAGACGGGCCAAGCACTGCTTTGGCGAGTGCGCGCAGGGCCGTTTCGCTGACGGGCATGAGGTGCGTCCGGCGGAGTTGGAACAGCTGGATCCGGTGCTCCAGGAGCCGGAGATAGCGGTAGGCCCGGTCGAAGGCAGCGGCGTCGGACCGGCCAATGTAGCCTCCGGCTGAGAGCGCCGCAATGGCGGAGGTGGTGTCCCTGCGACGCAGTGACTCGTCGGATTTGCCGTGCACCAACTGGAGGAGCTGGACGGTGAATTCGACGTCGCGCAGGCCGCCCCGGCCCAGCTTGATCTGGCGCTGCTCCTCGGCGGCGGGAATGTGTTCGGTAACCCGACGCCGCATCGCCTGCACTGATTCGACGAAGCCCTCCCGCCCCGCGGAAGTCCAGATGAGCGGAGCCACCGCGTCTTCGTAGCGTTCCCCGAGCTCCCTGTCCCCCGCGATGGTGCGGGCCTTCAGCAGGGCCTGGAACTCCCAGCTCTCCGCCCAGCGCGCATAGTAGCTCTCGTGGGAGGCGAGGGTCCGCACCAGTGGCCCGGACTTCCCCTCCGGCCGGAGGTTGGCGTCCACTTCCCACAGACCCGGCTCCCGCGCCACCGAGGAAATCGCTCGAGAGATCCCGGCGGCCAACGCTGTGCCGATGGTGCTGGCCCGGGCATCGTCCAGGTCCCCGGCGTCGATCACATAGATGACATCGACGTCGGAAATGTAGTTCAGCTCCCGCGCTCCGCATTTGCCCATGCCGATGACGGCGAGGCCGACGCCGGCAACTTCCACGGCACTGAACTTGTCTGCGGCTTCCGCCCGGGAAACGGCCAGGGCAGCCTCGATGGCAGCTCCTGCCAGATCGGCAAGTTCAGCGCCGACGGCGGGCATGAAGTCCAGC
Source organism: Pseudarthrobacter sulfonivorans (assembly GCF_024391045.1). Lineage (GTDB taxonomy): Bacteria > Actinomycetota > Actinomycetes > Actinomycetales > Micrococcaceae > Arthrobacter > Arthrobacter sulfonivorans_B. Next base: position 39,141 of record NZ_JANFCZ010000004.1, on the reverse strand, counting down.
GGGTCCGCCGCGCACAGGTCCTTGATGGCCAGGTCCACCACCCCGCGGCGGTATGCCGTCCGCAACGCGGCATAGGCTTCGGAGCCGGTGATCCCGGCCAGCGGCCTGGAGGACTTCGAGTCAGCCCGGACGGAGGAGAGCAGGGTGGCCCGAAGCTGCTCCGGATCCGCCTGCAGCGGTTCCGGGCTGGCAGTGACATCAAAGGCCACCAGGTGTTCCGGATGCCGGATCAGGAACTCACCCAGGGCCTCCGAGGCGCCCAGGACGCGGTACAGCGGTTCGCTGGTTTCCGGGTCGGCGGCAGCCAGCTCCCTGAGGGCCGGATGCTTCTCGATCAGGCGGACCAGGGACTGCAGCGCGATGTCGGGGTTCGCGGCCATCTGCAGTCCCGCGAAAATCCTCTCCTGGTCCAGGCCTTCCAGTTCGGGGGCAGCCAGAAACCTCTCGCCCTTCTCCAAGTCGCTGAAGCCGGCCGAGATGAGGCGGCGGGCGAGGCTCACCGCTGCCGCCTAGAGGATGCCGAGATTGCGCTGCAGTTCGTAGGGCGTCACCTGCAGCCGGTAGTCCTGCCACTCAGCCCGCTTGTTGCGCAGGAAGTGTTCGAAGACCTGTTCGCCCAGAATCTGCGGCATCAGTTCCGAATCCTCCATGGACCGGATGGCGTCGTGGAGGCTGGCCGGCAGCGGATCATGCCCCATGGCGCGCCGCTCAGCCGAGCTCAGCGACCAGACGTCGTCCTCTGCTGCTGCGGGGAGCTCGTACCCTTCTTCGATGCCCTTCAGGCCCGCGCCCAGCAGGACCGCGTAGGCGAGGTAGGGATTGGCTGCGGAGTCGATGCCGCGGTATTCGATCCGGGCTGACTGGCCCTTTCCCGGCTTGTACAGCGGTACGCGGACCAGTGCCGACCGGTTGTTGTGGCCCCAGCTCAGGTAGCTGGGTGCTTCACCGCCGCCCCACAGGCGCTTGTACGAGTTAACGAATTGGTTGGTCACCGCCGTGAACTCGGGGGCATGCTTCAGGATGCCGGCGATGAACTGGCGCGCCGATTTAGACAGCTGGAACTCTGCGCCGGCCTCGTAGAACGCGTTGGCGTCGCCTTCGAACAGCGAGAAGTGGGTGTGCATGCCGGAACCCGGGTGCGCCGTAAAAGGCTTGGGCATGAAGGTTGCATACGTACCCTGCTGCAGGGCCACCTCCTTGATGACCGTCCGGAACGTCATGATGTTGTCAGCGGTCTGGAGCGCATCGGCGTAGCGGAGGTCGATCTCGTTCTGTCCCGGGCCGCCCTCGTGGTGGCTGAACTCCACCGAGATGCCCACCGACTCCAGCATGGTCACCGCGGTGCGGCGGAAGTCCTGGGCCACGCCGCCCGGAACGTGGTCGAAGTAGCCGCCCTCGTCCACCGGCACGGGCGCGCCGTCAGGGCCGGGTTCCTGGGACTTGAGCAGGTAGAACTCGATCTCCGGATGGGTGTAGCAGGTGAAGCCCATGTCCGCGGCTTTGGCCAGGGTGCGCTTAAGCACGTTGCGCGGGTCGGCGGTGGAGGGCTCGCCGTCGGGGGTGAGGATGTCGCAGAACATGCGCGAGGTCTGTTCCGTCTCGCCGCGCCACGGCAGGATCTGGAAGGTTGCCGGGTCGGGCTGCAACAGCATGTCGGACTCGAAGACGCGGGCCAGTCCCTCAATGGAGGAACCGTCAAAACCCAGCCCTTCCTCGAAGGCGCCTTCCACCTCGGCCGGCGCCAGGGCCACTGACTTGAGTGATCCCACGACGTCGGTGAACCACAGGCGCACGAACCGTACGTCGCGCTCCTCGATAGTGCGCAGGACAAACTCTTGCTGGCGGTCCATGATGGCCTCTTCTCCGGTCAACGTTCACGCTCCGGGTCCGCGGAAGCGGCAGCCGGCAGCAGTTCACCATCACTTTACTAAGCAATCCACCCCGATGCGGGAGCCGCGGCCCCGCGTAACACAGGGTTAACATGGCAACCGGGTGAGATCGTGTCCCCTGCGGCAGAATCACCCTGCGCTGCGTCGCCCTGTCCGCCGATAGGCTATGACGCGTATCACAGCACACGGGGCGGCGGCCGGGTGGCTAGGACCGTCCGTGCCGCACTACGCTCTTGGCATGGCGACCTCCAATAATCCGGACCCGAGCGTGTCCGCTGAAGTACCCGCACCTTACGGAAACGGCCCCGCACGGGAGGAAGCGCCGTCGTCCGCGGCTGCTGCGAAACCTCCAGCCAAAGTCCGCGTCCACCACCTGCAGCAGGCCAAGCGGGACGGCACCAGGTTCGCCATGCTGACCGCCTACGAGCAGTACAGCGCCGAGATCTTCGACCAGGCCGGCATTGACGTACTCCTGGTGGGAGACTCCGCCTCCAATAATGTTTTCGGCAACGAGACCAGCCTGCCGGTGACCGTGGATGAACTCCTCCCGCTCTGCCGCGCAGTGGCCCGTTCGGCCAAGCGCGCCATGGTGGTGGCGGACCTGCCCTTCGGCAGCTATGAGGTCTCCCCCCAGCAGGCTGTTGCCACGGGCGTCCGGTTCCTCAAGGAGGGGCTGGCGCACGCCGTCAAAATCGAGGGCGGCAAGTACTACGCGGAAACCGTCCGGGCCATGGTGCAGGCCGGCGTCCCGGTCATGGCCCATATCGGGTTCACCCCGCAAAGCGAACATGCCCTGGGCGGCTACCGGGTCCAGGGGCGCGGCGACGACTCCCGGCGCCTGATTGACGACGCCGTCGCGCTGGCTGAAGCGGGTGCGTTCAGTGTCCTGATGGAAATGGTCCCCGCGGAGACCGCCGCAGCCGTCGACGCTGCCGTTGACGTGCCAACGGTGGGCATCGGCGCCGGCAATGCGACCACTGGACAGGTTCTGGTGTGGCAGGACATGGCGGGGCTCAGGGGTGGCCGGATGGCGAAGTTCGTGAAGCAGTACGCCGATCTCCGCACCACTCTTAGCGACGCTGCCAAAGCCTATGGCGAGGACGTCCGGTCAGGCCAGTTCCCGGGCGCTGAGCACTCGTTCTAGCCTGCGGCGCCCTCCAGGCCGGAGCCTTATCCCCCTTGCCTGGAAGCGGCGTCGTCGACCTTGATGGCGGAGACCTCGAATTCCAGGGTGATCTTGTCCGACACCAGGACTCCGCCGGAGTCCAGCGTGGTGTTCCATTTAAGGCCAAAATCCTGGCGGTTGATGCGGCGGGATCCTTCGAAACCGGCCCGGAGGTTGCCCATCGGGTCCCGTTCGACGCCGACAAAGTCGATCGGAATCGAGATTTCCCGTGTGACGCCCCGAATGGTCACGCTGCCGCTGACGATGAAGTGTCCCTCGTCCACCTGGTCAACGCGGTCGCTCGCGAACGTGATCTCCGGGAAGTTGGGAGCGTCAAAGAAGTCGTTGGTCCGCAGGTGCTGATCGCGGTCCGCGTTGCGGGTATCGATGCTCGCGACCTTGATGGCCAACTGCACGGCTGAGCGTTCGGGGGCATCCGGGTTGACGGTGATGGTGCCCTCGAAGTCATTAAAAGCGCCGCGGACTTTGGTGACCATGGCATGCCGGGTAGAAAAGCCGATGCGCGTGTGTGCCGGGTCGAATCGCCACTGACCTGCGTATTCGGGCTTTATCTCAGCCATGTTGTGCCTCCTTGCGGTACCAGCCGGTCCGTTGCACCGACATATTGTAGTAACTCTCGCAGACGGAGACCGCATTGGGGAATGCCAGCGGATCAGAAAGTGGCCGCGCACCCCGGTGCGCGGCCCTTCCGTTCAGTCCTCTTCGCCCTTATCCCAGGCTTCGTTGCGGGCACGGACCTTCTCCAGCGCGTGCTCCGCCTCTTCACGTGTCTTATACGGGCCGATCAGCTGGCTCCAGTCAGAGAGCGCGTCCTCTTCCACTTCGTGGGTGTTCACGTTGTACCAGTACTCAGTCATCGATGCTCCTCGTTCCGGCTTGAAGAATGCCCCGCTGTGATCCGCGTAACTTAACAGCCGATGCGGACAGGTTGGGACTTCCATTACTTGCGTTCTGCAGCGCCTTATATGATCAATGTATGCCTTCCCTCACCACCACTGCACCTACCGGGACCCTGACCAGGGGAACCGTCAGCCCGCAGCTCCCGGTTCCTGCGTCCATACCGCGGCCGGAGTATGTGGGCAAGCCCGGCCCGGCCAAGTTCACCGGCTCCGAGGTCAAGTCGGCTGAAACTGTCGAGAAGATCCGGATCGCCGGCAGGATCGCTGCCCAGGCCATCGTGGAGGTGGGGAAGCATATCCGGCCGGGAGTCACCACAGACCAGCTGGACAAGGTGGGACACGAGTTCCTGTTGGACCACAACGCCTACCCGTCCACCCTGGGCTACCGGGGGTTTCCCAAGTCCCTGTGCTCATCGCTGAACGAAGTCATCTGCCACGGCATCCCGGACAGCACGGTGGTCCAGGACGGCGACATCATCAACATCGACATCACGGCCTTCATTAACGGCGTGCACGGCGATACCAACTACACGTTCCTGGTCGGGGATGTCGACGAGGAATCACGCCTCCTGGTGGAACGCACCCGGGAGTCGCTCAACCGGGCCATCAAGGCGGTGGCTCCGGGCCGCGAGATCAACGTGATCGGCCGTGCCATCCAGTCCTACGCGAAGCGCTTCAGTTATGGCGTGGTGCGGGACTTCACCGGCCACGGCGTGGGTGAAGCGTTCCACACGGGCCTCATCATCCCGCACTATGATGCCGCTCCTGCCTACAGCACCGTGATCGAACCGGGAATGGTGTTTACGATCGAACCCATGCTGACCCTCGGCACCGTGGAGTGGGACATGTGGGAAGACGACTGGACAGTTGTCACCCGCGACCATAAGAGGACGGCCCAGTTTGAGCACACGCTGCTGGTGACTGACTCCGGCGCCGAAATCCTGACGCTCCCCTAATTTTCCTTGACCCCGGGTCAGCCGCCCGGCCTGCCCGCCCGACCTGCCACGAACGGAACAACATTGGCCAAGAAGGACGAGAAGTCGCACAAGAAATCCCCGCTGATCGGCATCGACATCGGCGGTACCGGGATCAAGGGCGGCATCGTCGACCTGAAGAAGGGCAAGCTGCTGGGTGAACGGTTCCGCGTTGCCACTCCCCAGCCGGCCACCCCCGAGGCCGTGGCGGACGTGGTGGCACAGGTGGTGGCGGAGCTGTCCGGCCGCCCGGAGGCTCCGGCCGCCGATTCGCCGGTGGGGGTCACGTTTCCCGGCATCATCCAGCACGGAGTGGTTCATTCCGCGGCGAACGTTGACAAGAGCTGGCTCAACACGGACATCGATGCCCTGCTCACGCACCGTCTGGGCCGGCCGGTGGAGGTCATCAACGACGCCGACGCCGCCGGGCTGGCTGAAGCGCGGTACGGTGCCGGCGCCGGGGTTGACGGCACCGTCCTGGTCATCACCCTGGGCACCGGAATCGGGTCGGCCTTTATCTTCAACGGCAACCTGGTGCCCAATGCCGAACTGGGCCACCTGGAAATCGACGGCTTCGACGCTGAGACGAAAGCTTCAGCGGTGGCCCGCGAGCGGGACGGCCTGACCTGGGACCAATACAGCGTGCTGCTGCAGCGCTATTTCTCCCATGTCGAGTTCCTGTTCTCCCCCGAGCTGTTCATTGTGGGCGGTGGCATCTCCAAGCGCGCAGACGAATACCTGCCCAACCTGAAGCTCCGCACCCCCATCGTCCCCGCTGAGTTGAAGAACGAGGCAGGCATTGTGGGCGCCGCCGTCGAAATTGCCGTCAAGCACAAGCTCACCAAGTAGCCGCTGCTGACCCGGCGCTGACCGCGGCGCCGGGTCCTACAGCGGGCTCTTCTCGGAGCTTCTGCCGCCCTTCGCGGCCGGACCGCCGGTTTCTTCCACCGACTCGTGGCGAAGCAGGGCAATGGCAGTCTCGAAGTCTTCCAGGGATTCGAAGGCCTGGTACACGCTGGCGAAGCGCAGGTATGCCACCTGGTCAAGCTTCTGCAGCGGGCCCAGGATCACCAGGCCCACTTCGTGCGCCTCGATCTCCGCTGCTCCGGAGGCGCGGATTTGCTCCTCCACTTCCTGGGCAAGGAGCGCGAGGTCATCTTCGCTGACGGGCCGGCCCTGGCATGCTTTGCGGACACCGTTGATGACTTTGCTGCGGCTGAATGGTTCTCCGACGCCGGAGCGCTTGATCACCGAAAGGCTGGTGGTCTCCACGGTGGTGAACCTGCGGCCGCACTCGGGGCACTGACGGCGGCGGCGGATGGCCGAGCCGTCATCCGCCATGCGGCTGTCCACGACGCGGGAGTCCGGGTTACGGCAGAACGGACAATACATGGTGGCGCCTCCCTCTATCTCAGCCTGCGGCCTACCACTGCATCTTACGCCACTGCAGGCCGCAGACCACCATATGTTGTGTCACATAGGACTACATATGGTGGTTGGCCGCCCGGGCAGGTCCGGATCTAGGCGTGGCCCGCGAAACGTGCCGTGACTGCCTCACCGTGGGCCGGCAGGTCCTCAGCACCGGAAAGGCTGACGATGTGGGCACTGACTTCCCGGAGTGCGTCCCGGCTGTAATTGACCACCTGGATGGCGCGGAGGAACGTGGTGACGTTCAGGCCGGACGAGAACGCCGCCGTACCGCTGGTAGGCAGCACGTGGTTGGAGCCGGCACAGTAGTCCCCCAGGCTGACGGGGCTGTAGTCCCCCACGAAGATGGCGCCCGCGTTCCGGATTCTGGCGGCCACCGCGGCGGCGTCGGCGGTCATGATTTCGAGGTGCTCGGCGGCATACGCGTCGCACGCTGCCACGCCTTGGTCGAGGTCCTCCACAAGGACGACGCCGGACTGGGGCCCTGACAGTGCCTCGCAGACCCTGGCGGAGTGCTTGGTGGCGGCCGCCTGCCGGTCCAGTTCGCTGCGGACCGCGGCCGCAAGATCCTCCGAATCGGTGATGAGTACCGAGGCCGCCCGGGGGTCGTGTTCGGCCTGGCTGATCAGGTCGGCGGCCACCAGGTCCGGACGTGCTGACGAATCGGCAAGAATGGCGATCTCCGTGGTCCCGGCCTCGGAGTCGATGCCCACCACGCCCTTGACGAGCCGTTTCGCCGTGGCCACAAAAATGTTGCCGGGCCCCGTGACCACATCAACGGGCTCAAGGGCCGGGCCGGCGTCGGAGGCGTCCACACCGTAGGCGAACGCCGCAATGGCCTGCGCGCCGCCGATGGCGTAGACCTCGCTGATGCCGAGCAGGGCGGCCGCGGCAAGAATGGTGGGGTGCGGGAGCCCGTCGAAGTCTTTCTGCGGAGGCGATGCCAGGGCGATGGATTCCACGCCCGCAGCCAGCGCGGGGACCACGTTCATGATGACCGAGGACGGGTAAACCGCCAGGCCGCCGGGAACATACAGGCCCACACGTGAGACCGGCACCCAGTTCTGGCTCACCAGGGCGCCGTCGCCAAGTTCGACGTCGACATTGCGCGGCCGCTGCCCGTCAGCGAACCGCCGGGCCCGGCTGATGGATTCTTCCAGCGCGCTGCGCACGGCCGGGTCCAGGTCCGACAGGGCCTTCGCCAGCGAGTCGGCCGGAACCCGTGGATGAACCTGGTCAACCCCGTCGAACCGCCGGGCAAAATCGCTGAGGGCAGAGAATCCCTGCTGCCGAACCGCGTCGATGATGTGCAGGACCTTTTCTTCCGCGTCCGCCACGGTGTGCTGCGTGGCGCGGGGCACGGCGGCGCGCAGGCCGGCCAGGGTCAGTCCCCGGCCCCGCAGGTCGACTGTCCGGAAGTTGACGGTTGCGGTTGGCGCGGCTGCTGGAGATTCAGGAGAAATGGTCACCGGTTCATTTTACGCGCCCCGCACCGTACCCCCGGCGACAGGTGAGCTCCCCGTGTCCGGTTCGCTCCCGGCGTCGCGCCCCTTCCTGAGCAGGTTCAGCAGGCTCAGGGCAAACACCGACACGGCGGTAGCGGCCGGCCACAGGAGAAGGACGGACAGTGAGCGGAGGGAAAAAGCCACACTGGCATTGAACGCCGGATCCACTGCCGGTCCCCACAACCGGCCGGACAACAGGCCGGTCTGCCACGCAATGACGGCGCCCGCGAGGCCGCCGGCCAGGCTCAGCAGGAAGGCCGGCTGCGCGGCACGGCCGTGCTTATCCGCAACGAATACGGCCACCAGGCACCCGGCGAAAACCAGGAGGCCACCAAGGGTCAGGTCCCGCGGCAGCCAGACCGCCGGATTGGTTCCGTCGCCCAGGGCGGGATTGCGGGTGATGAGGTTCAGCCCGCCGGGAGCAAGCAGCCACCACAGCAGCCCCACCGGGACTCCGCCGGCGGCCGCCGCAGCGAACCATCTCCAGGGCAGCCGGCCGGAAGGGTGGCTGAAGTGTTTTTTCATGAAACAAACCTTAACAAACGTAGCTGCGTGCGGCCGCATGACGTGGGTGGTCAGCCGATTCCGCTGTGCCCGGGCGGAGCAATACGCTTATGGGAGGGTCCATTTCAGCATGATTTGTAGGGAGCAGTCTTAGATGTCAGATGCAGCGCCGTTTGAGGGCACGTTCAAAGAGATGTTCCGGCGCCACGCGGCCGGCGTCGCGATCATCACGGTGAACTACCAGGGTGAGCCATACGGTTTCACGGCCACCTCCGTCGCTTCGCTCTCAGCCCAGCCGCCGAGGTTCACCTTCAACATGGCCCGCAGCTCCAGCTCCTGGCCGGCCGTGGCCAATGCCACCCATCTCGGCGTCCACATGCTGGGCCTGGAGAACCAGGCCCTGGCCGACAGGTTCGCCCGGACCAAGGACCGTTTCGGCGGCGATCACTGGGAAATGGGACCGCATGATGTCCCCATCCTCAAAGACGTCGCAGGCTGGCTGATTGGTAAGATCCAGATGCGGCTCTCCTTCGAGAACAACGCCGTGGTGGTGGTCGAAGTGGTGGAGGGCGCCGTGGGCGCCGACGGTTCGCCGCTCCTGTACCACTCAGGCAGTTACGGCCAACCCGTCCCGCTCGACTACGAAATCTAGCCCCGGGCCGCCACCTGCCGCCCTCAGTAGTCCAGGCAGGTGGGCCCCAGGAGCACTTTGAGGTCCCCGAACAGCGAGGGGCTCGGGTTGACCCTGAGGTGGACCGGCAGCGCCATGACTTCGGTCCGGGTGTCACCCTGCAGGTGCAGCCGCACTTCGGAATTCCCCCGGTGGTTCCGCAGGACGTCGCCGAGCTCGGTGACCACGGCCTCGGTGGCCTTGTGGGTGGGCATCGAGATCTGCAGCGGACCGTTTGTTCCCTCGCTGAGGTCCGGGACGCTCAGCTCCATGCAGTTCAGTGTCACCGCACCGTCGTCGCGCCGCTGCAGGCGCCCCTTCACCACCACAATCAGGTCCTCGGCCAGCACCGATGCGATCGGCCCGTAGACCTGGCCGAAGAACATCACCTCCATAGAGCCGCCGAGGTCTTCGATCTCTGCGCGTGCGTAGGCGTTGCCGCTCGCTTTGGCGATCCGGCGGCTCAGTGAGGTGATCATGCCGGAGATAGTGACGATGGCGCCGTCGTGGGGCCCGTCGTCGGCAATGATCGAGGTGATGCTCTGGTCAGCGTGCTGGCTGAGGAGCCCTTCGAGTCCCTGCAGCGGATGATCTGAGACGTACAGTCCCAGCATGTCCCGTTCGAAGGACAGCTTGTCCTTTTTCTCCCACTCGGGCAGGTCAGGAATCTCGATGCTCAGCGACGCCTCCGATTCGGCCTCTTCGAAGCCGGCGAAGAGGTCGAACTGGCCGATCGCCTCGTTGCGTTTGAGCGTGATGACGGAGTCGATGGCCTCTTCGTGGATCATCGCCAGCGCGCGCCGGTGGTGGTTGAGCGAGTCGAAAGCGCCGGCCTTGATCAGCGATTCAATGGTGCGCTTGTTGCACACCACTGCAGGAACCTTGACCAGGTAGTCCTTGAAGGACGTGTAGGCACCTTCGGTTTCGCGCGCAGCCACCATGGCTTCGACGGCGTTGACGCCCACGTTGCGGATGGCGCCCATGCCGAAGCGGATGTCGTTCCCCACAGGGGTGAAGTTCAGTGCGGACTCGTTGACGTCCGGGGGCAGCACGGTGATTCCCATACGCCGGCATTCGTTGAGGTAAATCGCCGATTTGTCCTTGTCGTCGCCCACCGAGGTCAGCAGGGCCGCCATGTACTCCGGCGCATAGTGCGCCTTCAGGTAGGCGGTCCAGTAGGAGATCACGCCGTAGGCCGCCGAATGCGCCTTGTTGAAGGCGTAGTCGGAGAAGGGAAGCAGGATGTCCCAGAGGGTCTTCACGGCTTCCATGGAATAGCCGTTGTCCTGCATGCCCTGGGAGAAGCCGGCGAACTGCTTGTCCAGCTCGGATTTCTTCTTTTTGCCCATGGCACGGCGGAGGATGTCTGCCTGGCCCAGGGAGTAGCCGGCGAGCTTCTGCGCCACGGCCATCACCTGCTCCTGGTAAACGATCAGGCCATACGTCCCGCCGAGAATTTCCGCAAGGGGTTCCTTCAGCTCCGGATGGATCGGAATGACCTCCTGGATCCCGTTCTTTCGCAGCGCATAATCCGTGTGGGCGTTGGCGCCCATGGGACCGGGCCGGTAGAGCGCCAGGACAGCGGAGATGTCTTCGAAGTTGTCGGGCTTCATCAGTTTCAGGAGGCCGCGCATGGGGCCGCCGTCGAGCTGGAAGACGCCCAGCGTGTCGCCGCGGGCCATCAGCTCGTACGAGGCAGGGTCGTCCAGGGCGAGGCCGTCCAGGTCAAGGTCGTGCCCGCGGTTGAGCTTGATGTTCTCCAGGGCGTCGGAGATGATCGTCAGGTTCCGCAGTCCCAGGAAGTCCATCTTGATCAGCCCCAGGCCTTCGCAGGTGGGGTAATCGAACTGCGTGATCACCTGGCCGTCCTGGATGCGGCGCATGATGGGGATGACGTCGATGATGGGGTCCGAGGACATGATGACGCCTGCGGCGTGGACACCCCACTGGCGCTTCAGCCCCTCGATGCCCAGCGCCGTCTCGAAGACCTTCGCCGCTTCGGGGTCGGTGCTGATCAGCTGGCGGAAATCCCCCGCCTCGCTGTACCGCTTGGAGTCCTTGTTTTGGATGTCCGCCAGCGGAATGTCCTTGGCCATGACGGCGGGCGGCAGCGCCTTGGTGAGCTGCTCGCCCATGCTGAACGGGTAGCCCAGCACACGGGAGGAGTCCTTGAGTGCCTGCTTGGTCTTGATGGTGCCGTACGTGACGATCATGGCCACACGCTCGTCACCGTACTTGCGGGTGACGTAGTCGATCACCTCGGACCGGCGGCGATCATCGAAGTCGACGTCGAAGTCAGGCATGGAAACGCGGTCCGGGTTGAGGAAGCGCTCGAAAATCAGGCCGTGGTGCAGCGGATCAAGGTCGGTGATACGCATCGCATAGGCAACCATTGAACCCGCACCCGAGCCACGGCCCGGACCAACACGGATGCCGTTGTTCTTCGCCCAGTTGATGAAGTCGGCCACCACCAGGAAGTAGCCCGGGAAACCCATGGACGTAATGACTTCGAGCTCATAGTCAGCCTGGGTGCGGACCTTGTCCGGCACCCCGCCCGGATACCTGTACTCCAGGCCCTTGGCTACTTCCTTGACAAGCCACGAGGTTTCGTCCTCGCCCGGCGGGCAGGGAAACCGCGGCATGTAGTTGGCGCCGGTATTGAACGAGACTTCGCAGCGTTCTGCGATCAGCAGCGTATTGTCGCACGCGTCCGGATGGTCCCGGAACAGCTCCCGCATCTCCTGCGGCGACTTGAGGTAGTAGCCGCTGCCGGAGAACGCGAAGCGGGAGCCGCCATTGTCGTACGTGGGCTCCAGCAGGGTGGAACCGGACTGGATGGCCAGCAGGGCCTCATGGGCCTTGGCGTCGTGCTCGTGGGTGTAGTGCAGGTCGTTGGTGGCCACCAGGGGCAGGTTCAGGTCCTCGGCGAGCCGCAGCAGGTCGCCGGTGACCCTGCGTTCGATGTCCAGGCCATGGTCCATCAGTTCGCAGAAGTAGTTTTCCGCGCCGAAGATGTCGCGGAACTCCGCCGCAGCTTCGACGGCCTCCCGGTACTGGCCGAGCCGCAGCCGGGTCTGGACCTCACCGGAAGGGCAGCCGGTGGTCGCAATCAGGCCTTCCGAGTACGTGTTCAGCAGCTCACGGTCCAAGCGCGGCCACTTGCCGAAGACAGCGTCCAGCGACGCGATGGACGAGGCCCGGAAGAGGTTCCTCATGCCGGCGTTGTTGTAGCTCAGCAGTGTCATGTGGGTGTAGGAACCACCGCCGGAAATGTCGTCCTTGCGCTGGTTCTCCTCGCCCCAGCGCACACGGCTCTTATCAGTGCGGGCCGTGCCGGGGGTCACATAGGCTTCGACACCGATGATCGGTTTGATGCCTTGGTCCGTGGCCCGCTTCCAGAAATCGAAGGCGCCAAACAGGTAGCCGTGGTCGGTGGTGGCGAGGGCCGGCATGCCGAGGCGTTCGGTCTCATCGAAGAGCTCCCCCAGACGGGCGGCGCCGTCCAACATGGAGTATTCGGTGTGGTTGTGAAGATGGACGAACGAGGCATTGCTGGAAGTCACCGGACCATTCTAAGCGCTGGCGGCCGGCTGCTAGGCCTCGCCCGACGCCAGGACTTCCAAAGCGTAGGCCAGGTCCTGGGGGTATTCGCTGGTGACTGTCACGCGCTCACCCGTGACCGGGTGGTCAAAGCCGAGTTGGCGCGCATGCAGCCACTGCCGGGTCAGGCCCAGCGTCGCGGCAAGCCGGGGATCGGCGCCATAGGTCAGGTCGCCGGCGCACGGGTGGCGGAGGGCCGAAAAATGCACCCGGATCTGATGGGTGCGGCCTGTTTCCAAGTGAACTTCCACCAGTGTTGCCTTGCCGAACGCTTCAAGCACCTCATAGTGCGTTACGGAGGGGCGGCCGTCCTCAATCACCGCGAAGCGCCAGTCGTGTCCCGGGTGGCGGCCGATCGGTGCGTCGATGGTGCCTTCCAGCGGGTCCGGGAGTCCCTGGACCACTGCGTGGTACACCTTGTCCACGGTGCGTTCCTTGAAAGCCCGCTTCAGCGCCGTGTACGCCCGTTCCGTCTTGGCCACCACCATCACCCCAGAGGTGCCGACGTCGAGCCGGTGGACGATGCCCACCCGTTCGGCGGCCCCGGAGGTGGAGATACGGTAGCCGGCTCCGGCGAGACCGCCCACCACGGTGGGTCCCACCCAACCGGGCGACGGATGCGCGGCGACCCCGACCGGCTTGTCCACCACAACAAAATCGTCGTCGTCAAGCAGGATTTTCAGGCCTTCCACAACTTCCTCCACCACTTCCAGCGGGTCCCGTCGTTCAGGCACCGTCACGTCAAGGACGTCCCCGGCCACGAGGCGCGCGGACTTTCCCAGCTTCTTACCGCGGCTGAGCACGTTGCCTTCGGCAATGAGCATCGCCGCCATGGAACGGGAAATCCCCATCAGGCCCGCGAGCCCCGCGTCGGCACGGGTTCCGCCGAATTCCTCGGCCACCACCACCCGCTCAGGCATCGTCGGACGTCTCTTTGGCCGCCGGGACATGCCGCGAGCCGTCCAGTGAAATCCCCCGCAACGTCAGGATACAAATGATGGACACCGCCGAGACCACCGCCGAATCGGCGATGTTGAAGATCGCGAAGTTGGGCAGTTGAATGAAGTCCACCACGTGCCCCATGCCGAACGAAGGTTCCCGGAAGAGCCGGTCGGTCAGGTTGCCCAAGGCACCGCCCAGCAGAAGACCGAGGGCCAGCGCCCACCACTTCGAGCCGAGTTTACGCACCTGGAACAGGATGGCGATGGACACGCCCGCCATGATGAGGGAGAAGATCCACGTCACGTTCTCGCCGATGGAAAATGCGGCACCGGAATTCCGGATGAAGTACCAGTGCAGGAGTGGCGGCAACACGGGGATGCGCTCCCCCTCCACCATGGAGGTGGTCACCCACATTTTCGTTAGCTGGTCAAAGGCATAGGCGAAGACGGCGAAGCCTGCAAAAAGCGACAGCAGGAACCTCTTCCCGGGACGGGGAGAGGAAGGAGCAGGGGGCGCGGCGTCAGCGGCAAGATCGTCAGTCATGGTGCTTTCATTTGGCAAACCGGTCTTAATCACAAAAGCCGGCGGCCGAGGAATCCTCAGCCACCGGCTTTCAGAATACGTGCTTGACGGACTAGTTCGCTTCGACCTCGGGCGCCGCGACGGAACCGCGGGCATCAAGATCGCGCAACTGGCCTTCAATGTAGGCCTTCAGGCGCGAACGGTAATCGCGTTCGAATCCGCGGAGCTGTTCGACCTTGCGCTCGAGGACGGAACGCTGCTGCTCCAAGGCACCGAGGATCTTGCGGGACTTCTCCTGGGCGTCGTTGACCAGGCTGCTGGCCTCGATCTGGGCCTCGGCGATGATCTTGTCCTTCTGGGCCTGGCCGTCGGCCACGTGACGGTCGTGCATCTGCTGTGCCATGGCAAGCAGGCCGGCTGCTGATTCCGCGGAGACGCTGCTTCCGGCGGCGGGTGCGGGGGCTGCGGCCGGGGCAGCAGCAACGGCGGCGGGCTCGGCTTCCTTCTTCTTCGGAGCTTCGGGAACCTTCGTCTCGGCCTCGGGCTTCGCCGGGGACTCGACCTTGTCGGCCTTGACGGGAGCGGGGACCTTCTCAACCACGGGTGCGGCTGCAGCGGAGCTGGCCGGCACGGCAGAACCTGATTCGGCAAGCTTCTTACGGAGCTCGTCGTTCTCCTGGTTCAGGCGCCTGAGTTCCACAACGATTTCGTCCAGGAAGTCGTCAACTTCGTCCTGGTCGTAGCCTTCGCGGAACTTGGTCGGCTGAAAGCGCTTGTTGACAACGTCTTCTGGCGTCAAAGCCATCTGGTCACCTCATTGGTCTAGTTAGTCAGTAGGCCTTCCGGCCGTCAAAACTACGGTACCTAAAATTTGTCTGGTTCCTCTAATTCAACACTGGGTGTCAAACTGGAGATTTCTTTCGCTACCCAGGGGGAAAGTTCCTTTCCGGAACCGCCCCTGAACTGCTAGGTCTTGTCGAAGATTACGCGAAACCCCTGGTCACCGCCATTGCGATGCTCACCGCGATGAAGAGAACCAGGAATCCGAGGTCCAGGGTTACCCCGCCGAGCCTCAGCGGCGGGATGACCCGGCGCAGCCCCTTCAATGGCGGGTCCGTCACCGAATACACCGTGTGGGCAGCCACGAGGGCGGCACCGCGGGGGCGCCATTCCCTGGCGAACATCTGCACCCAGTCAAAGACCAGGCGGATGATCAGGGCGACAAAGAACAGCAGCAGGGCTATATAGAGAAGTCCGAAAACAATTCCCATGACTTAACTCATATCTCCATGTCCATTCCGGATACCGCAGTGCCCTGCCAACGTTTCTTGTCTATTTCAGCACAGATGCCAGACAGGTGTCCCTGCCTGGCATCAGCAATAAGCTTGGTGGCTAGCTTTGGTTGAAAAAGCTGGCCTGGGTCTCACTGACCTTCTTGTCATCGCCGATGACCTCAATGTACGACGGCGAGAGCAGGAACACTTTGTTCGTGACCCTTTCGATGCTGCCGCGGAGGCCAAAGACGAGGCCGGCAGAGAAGTCCACGAGCCGTTTGGCGTCGGCCTCGCCCATGTCGGTGACGTTCATGATGACGGGAATGCCGTCGCGGAAACTCTCACCGATGAGCTTGGCGTCATTGTAGGACCGCGGGTGGATCGTGGTGATCTGCCGGAGTCCGGACGTTTCTTCGCGGCTCGAGGCCGCACGCTTGATGGGGGTCACGGGTGCGCGGTATTCCTCTTCGGGGGCGTGGACGGATTCACGGCTGACTTCGCGAACCGGTGCAGGGGCACGGCGTTCCTCGCGCTCAGCTTCCATTGACTCGTCCTCGTCCTTACGTGTTGTGGTGGGCTCGGACTCGTAGTGTTCGTCGCCGTCGGCGAGCCCAAGATAGATCATTGTCTTGCGCAGAGCGCCGGCCATGGTCGACTCCTAATCGTGTCCGTTAGGCGGGCCGCCCAATAACTTGACAGCACTGGAATCCCCCGCCACTCGCTTCCTATGTTGTCGACGCTACCCCACGTCAGGACGCGATCCGAGAATATCGGAACCGATTCGCAGGTGTGTCGCCCCGAACCTGATTGCCGCTTCCATATCCTGGCTCATGCCGGCAGAGATGGAGGTTGCAGCCGGATGCACGGCCACCAGGGACGCAGAAATGGCGGCGAGTTTTTCGAAGGCCGCCTCGGGATCGGCCCCGAGGGGGGCGACGGCCATGACGCCTGCCAATTCGAGCCCGTCTGCCGCGGCCATCCGGTCAGCCAGGAGCGGGATCTCACCCGGCGCGGCGCCGCCGCGGTGCGCTCCGGCGTCGTCATCGAGGCTGACCTGGATGAAGCACTGCAGGGGGCCGCGGCCGGTCAGGTCCTGCTCCACGGCGATGGCGCGTTCCAGTCCATCGATCAGGGCAGGCCGGTCGATGGAATGGACGGCGTGCGCGTACCTGGCCACGGACTTGGCTTTTTTGCTCTGCAGCTGCCCGACGAAATGCCAGTGCAGCGGGAGGTCGGCCAGTTCCGCCGCCTTGGCTGAGGCTTCCTGATCACGGTTTTCGCCGACGTCGCGTACGCCAAGGGCGGCCAGGCGCCTGATGTCCGCGGCAGGATGGAATTTGGTGACCACGATCAGGGTGGGCAGCTCATGGCCGCGCCCTGCCTCAGCCGTGGCCGATTCGATCCGACGCTGAACCTTCGCCAGCCGTTCAGCCAGTTCGGCTACGCGTGCGGCGTCGTCCACCGCCACCCCGTCACTCATCGCACCACACCAGACCGGCAAAGCGCCCGGTGGTGGCGGACTTGCGGTAGGAAAACAGCTGATCGCTTTCGAGTGTGCACGGCCCGGCGTATTCAACAACAACCCCGGCGGACTCCAGCTGGCTGCGGGCTCCGGCCGGCAGGTCAAGCGCAGGAGTCCCCCAGGATGTTTCAGACCACGTTGCCGGCACGCGCTCGGCCACCTGCGCACGGAGGTCGGTAGGAACCTCGTAGCAGTTGCCGCAGATTGACGGCCCGAGCCAGGCCCGGATGCCGGTGGCACCCGCGGACCGCATGCGTTCCACCGCGGCGGTGAGGATGCCGCTGGCTACGCCCGGCCGGCCTGCGTGCACGGCGGCCAGGACTGGCTCCCCGCCGGGGCCCTGCCCCACCAGCACCGCCGGGATGCAGTCAGCCACCATTACGGCGAGAGGCAGCCCCCGGGACACCATGCCGTCCGCGGTGGGCGTGGCGGAGCCTGCGTCCATCATTTCCACCGCTGAGCCGTGGACCTGGTCCATGAACCGCAGGGACTGCGGGGCCAGGCCGGCGGCGTCCTCCAGCTCTCCGCGGCGCCGCCGGACCTCGGCAGCGTCGTCACCGACGTGCAGGGCGAGATTGCCGGCATGGATGTCCGTGAAGGCCACATTCACACCAGGTGAGACTTCAGCCCGCCAAAGGAACAAGCCGTGCCCTACTTCAGGAAGTCGGGGACATCCAGGTCATCGGCGCGGTTCCCCGAAAGATCCGGCTCCACCACTGAAGGGAGGTCGACGTCGAAGCCCGAGTCCGCCGGAACGGCGGACGGGCGCTGCTGCCCCCAATTGCTCAGCCCGGACGCGCCGACACCGGCGTGGATGGGCTGCGCGTTCAGCTGGTGGCTGCCGCCGGACGTGGGTGCCTGGGCCGGTGCAGGGGCCGCGGCGGGCCTCTGCGGTGCAACCTGCGGCTGCGACTGGTCCATGGAGGGCGAGGTGGCTTTCACGTCATCGAAACCGGCCGCAATGACCGTCACGCGGGCCTCGTCGCCAAGGGCATCGTCAATGACGGCACCGAAGATGATGTTGGCTTCCGGGTGGGCCACTTCCTGGACGAGGCGGGCCGCCTCGTTGATTTCGAAGAGTCCGAGGTCGGATCCGCCTTGGATGGACAGCAGCACGCCGTGGGCGCCGTCGATGGACGCTTCGAGCAGCGGGGAGGCGATGGCCAGCTCCGCCGCCTTCACGGCACGGTCTTCACCGCGTGCGGAGCCGATGCCCATGAGGGCCGAGCCGGCACCCTGCATGACGGACTTGACGTCGGCGAAGTCCAGATTGATCAGGCCGGGGGTGGTGATGAGGTCCGTGATGCCTTGGACACCGGACAGCAGGACCTGGTCAGCGGAACGGAAAGCGTCCAGGACGGAGACGTTGCGGTCGCTGATGGAAAGGAGGCGGTCGTTGGGGATCACGATCAGGGTGTCCACCTCGTCGCGGAGGGCGTCGATGCCCGCCTCGGCCGAGCCGGCACGGCGGCGGCCCTCGAAGGTGAAGGGACGGGTGACCACGCCGATGGTCAGGGCGCCGAGGGAACGGGCTATCCGGGCCACCACGGGAGCGCCGCCGGTTCCGGTGCCGCCGCCTTCGCCGGCCGTCACGAACACCATGTCGGCGCCGCGGATGACCTCTTCGATCTCGTCAGCGTGGTCCTCCGCGGCCTGCTTGCCCACCTCAGGGTTGGCCCCTGCACCAAGCCCGCGTGTCAGCTCGCGCCCGACATCGAGCTTGACGTCGGCGTCACTCATCAACAGTGCCTGGGCATCTGTGTTGATGGCGATGAACTCGACACCCCGAAGGCCGACCTCGAT
This sequence comes from Pseudarthrobacter sulfonivorans, assembly GCF_024391045.1. Classification (GTDB taxonomy): domain Bacteria; phylum Actinomycetota; class Actinomycetes; order Actinomycetales; family Micrococcaceae; genus Arthrobacter; species Arthrobacter sulfonivorans_B. Next base: position 20,423 of record NZ_JANFCZ010000004.1, on the reverse strand, counting down.
CATGCGGTTGACTGCGTTCACGCCACCGCCGCCGATGCCGACGACCTTGATGACGGCCAAGTAATTCTGCGGAGCTGCCACGTTACGTGTCCCTTGTTCGTGTCCTATTGCGAAAACTGTGGAGTCGGGCTTGAAGCTTGCAACCTTAACCTTCGAGTTGAAGGTTATAGTTATGTCAAGTAACTCATGTCTGGAACGCTATTTCCTCTGGTTCTGACATTCAATAACCGGCGCCGCGTGTCGCGGGAATACCGGGAAAGTTTGCAGGTGCCGGGAGAGCAGGTTCAACGCGTCACCGGATGCCGGGGCGCGCTCACATCGTACACGCGCACGGGGTTCTTCGGGTCCGCCGGCACCTTCAGCAGCGCGGCGAGGACTTTGGCCTTGAGCTCCTTCTCCCCCGCGTTGCCCCAGATGATCGTCTGACCGTCCACCAGCTTCAGCTCCACGGCATCCACCGATTGCGCGGATGCGTTGGAGAGCTTGGACAGCACATCGGGCGGGAGTGCGCCGAGCACCTGGGCGGTGGCTTGGAAGAGGTCCTTGCCGATGGTGCCGGCACCGCCGTCGATCACGGGCAGGGCAACCGATGCGGGATCCGCTGTGGTGCCCAGCACCACGCCGTCCACGTCCACCAACTGGTACTGCTCCGCCTGCTTGACCAAGGCCACCGGGACGCGTTCGAGCACCTGCACCACCAGTTCCGACGGCGGGCGTGCCTTTGTGGACACGGACTTTATCTGGACCAGCGGCTCGAGCATGCGTCGGACCTCGTCGTCGTTGACCTGCGGAAGCGGTTTCCCCTTCAACGGCTCCAGGGCAGCCCGGACCTGGTCCGTTGTGACCAGTTTGGTGCCCGTCACCGAAATGGTGCCCACTGCCAGGACGGGCGAAAAGATGGCGATGGCCAGGAGCGCCGCAACCAGCCCCAGGACCGTACCCGCGGCGACCAGGAGGTGGCGCTTCCGGCGCTTTGCCGGCGGTTCGGGAAAAACGAGGACGTTGTCGCTGGCCGGCGGCGTCTTCCCGCGGGAGGGCCCCGGCCCCGGATTCTTTCCCTTTTTGGGCCCGGGCGTGGAAGGCGCGTCCGGCGCGCTCTTGGAGGCGGAGATGGTGTCCGGTTCTGCCGACGGCGTTCCGGCCGCAGCCTGCCGCCGGGCCGGTGAAGCGTAGGTGGGGCGGCGCGGGCTACCCACCGAGTGCCTGCACGATCTGCGGCCCGAAGCCTGTTACATCGCCCGCTCCGACGGTCAGGATGATATCGCCCGGACCGGCAGCCCGTGCGAGGGAGGCCACCGCTTCCGCGGGGTCCACCCGTCGACCGCCCGGTCCCAGATGGTCGGCAATCAGCTGGCTGGTCACGCCGGGGATGGGATCTTCACGGGCAGGGTAGATGTCCAGCACCAGGGCAGTGTCTGCCAGGTTCAGGGCGTCGGCGAATTCATGGGCGAACTCCCGGGTGCGTGAGAACAGGTGCGGCTGGAACAGGACGTGGACGTGGTGCCCGCCTGCCACGGACCGGGCCGCGGTCAGGGCTGCGCGGACCTCGGTGGGATGGTGGGCATAGTCATCGAAAACCCGCACGCCCCGGGCTTCCCCCTTCAGTTCGAAACGCCGCGACGCACCCGAGAAGTGGGACAGTGCCCGCGCGGCAGCATCGGCGTCGACGCCCAGCTCCAGGGCCACGGCAACGGCAGCGGCGGCGTTGAGCGCGTTGTGCCGGCCGGGGACCTGCAGCTGCAGGGCGAACCGGCCGGCCGGAGCAGATACCGCCACGGCTCCGGGACCGTCGTCGTGCAGGACCAGATCGGAGGTGTCCGAGGTTCCGTAGAGGACCACTCTGGTGTTCCCGCGGGCCCGCGTGCGCTCCGCGAGGGCGAGGGCACCGGCGTCATCCGCGCAGGCGATCAGGACGCCGTCGGCGGGCAGCAGCCCGGTGAAGCGGTCAAAGGACTCATACACGGCTTCGGCGGTCCCGTAGTGGTCCAGGTGGTCGGGTTCGACGTTGGTGACCACGGCGATCCTGGGCCGGTAGTTCAGGAAGGACCCGTCGGATTCATCCGCCTCGGCCACAAAAATGCCGGACGTGCCGTGAGCCGCGTTGACTCCCAGCGACGGCACATTGGCACCGATGGCGAAGGAGGGGTCGAGCCCGGCTTCCTGCAGGAGGACCGTGATCATGGAGGTGGTGGTGGACTTCCCGTGGGTTCCCGCGATGGTCACCACGAGGTCATCCCCCATGGTCGCGGCCAGGGCCTCGGACCGGTGCAGCACGGGCAGGCCGGCCTCGCGTGCAGCCACCAGTTCGGGGTTGTCAGCCCGGATGGCCGATCCCGCCACCACCGTCTGGGCGTCGCCCAGGTTGGCTGCGCCATAACCGACGGCGATGCGGGCACCGGCGGCCGCCAGCTCCGCCATGACCGGCAGGTCTTTGGCGTCGGAGCCGCTGACGGTGACTCCCCGGGCCACCATGATGCGGGCCACGGCGGACATTCCGACGCCGCCGATGCCGATGAAATGGACGCGGCCCAGGGACTCCTGGCTGCGGACGCTTGCGGGGGTCATGCGGACACCGCTTCCAGGACAAGACCAGCCATGCGCTGGTCGGCGTTTCTGATTCCGAGCCGGCGGGAATTGGTGGCCATTGCGGCCAGGCGGCCGGAATCGGTCACCAGCGGGATCAGTTCCCGCATGATCCACTGCGCGGTGAACTCCTTGTCCTGGACCAGGACCGCTCCCCCGGCGTTGACCAGTCCGGCGGCGTTCAGTGCCTGCTCGCCGTTGCCGATGGGCAGCGGGACAAAGACGGCCGGGACTCCAACAGCAGCGACTTCGCAGACGGTGGCGGCCCCGGACCGCGCCAACAGGAGGTCCGCGGCAGCGTAGACACACTCCATGCCATCCACGTACTCAACCTGCCGGTACCCGTCAGCGGTGAGAGGGCCGCCGTCGGGCCCCATCACGGTTTTGCCGCGGCCGGTGATGTGGAGCGTCTGGATTCCGGCAGCGCCCAGGTCCCGTGCCGCTTCAGCCACCGCCCGGTTGATGCTCTGGGCGCCGGAGGACCCGCCGGTCACAATGAGCGTGGGCTTGTGCGCGTCCAGGCCCAGTGCTTCACGCCCAGCTGCCCGTGCCGCGTCCCGGTCGAGGCCGGAGATTTCGGTCCGCATGGGCATGCCGACGTGGCGGGCATGCCGCAGGCGTGTGGTGTCGAAGGCGGTGGCCACGTGGCGGGTCAGCAGTGACCCTACGCGGTTGGCCAGCCCTGGCCTGGTGTTGGCTTCGTGGATCACGATGGGGATCCCGCGCCGGCGGGCCGCGAGGTACAGGGGTGTGCAGACGTAGCCGCCCACACCCACCAAAACGTCAGCTGATGCCTCGTCCAGGATGCGCCCGGACTGGCGCACCGCCCCGGCCAGTCGGGCAGGCAGCTTCAGCAGGTCCACCGAGGGTTTGCGCGGAAAGGGCACCCGGTCGATGGTGGCGAGTTCCACTCCGGCCGCGGGCACAAGGCGGGTCTCCATGCCCGCGGGTGTGCCCACGGCCAGCAACCTGGCCCCCGGCGAGGCGGACCTGAGGGCAGCGGCGATCGCCAGGAGCGGGCTGATGTGGCCGGCGGTGCCGCCACCCGCCAGGACAATGGACAGGTTCTGGGAAGTCATCTGGTGCTAGGTACGCTTTCTTGCGGTTTTGGTGCGCCGGGTGGATTTCCCGGCCTTCTTGGCGCCGAACTTCAGCATTCTCTTGGGCCGCAGGGCGGGGGCCATCTGTTCCCGGGCCAGCGACAGCACCACCCCGATGGCACAGAGGGACATCAGCAACGCCGAGCCGCCGTAGGAAATGAACGGCAGGGGCACCCCGATGACGGGCATAAGCCCCGTCACCACGGCCATGTTGACAGTCGCCTGCCCCAGCAGCCACACCATGATGGTGCCGGCCAGGACACGGTGGAACATGTCCTCCTGCGCCACCACCACACGGTAAATGGCTGCTCCGAGGATGGCAAAAAGGACAAGCACGACGACGGTGCCTACCAGGCCGAGTTCCTCGCCGATGATGGCAAAAATGAAGTCGTTGTGGGCTTCCGGAATCCAGCTGTACTTCTGCCGGCTCTGGCCAAGGCCAACGCCGAACCAGCCTCCGGACGCGAGTCCGTACAGCCCGTTGGTGGCCTGGTAGTTGGCGTCGATGCCGTCGGCGCAGGACTGCCCGGTCCACCAGGAGGTGATGCGGCACATCCGGTTGGAGCTGGTGATGGCCATAACGGCTGTACCTGCCGCGGCCGCCACGGCCGCAAAACCGAAGAGGTACAGCGGCACGCCGGCAAAGAACAAGGCTGCAGCCGTGATCATCATGATGATCATGGCGGTGCCGAGGTCATTGCCCAGCAGCACCAGCACGATCACCAGGCCTGCCGCCGGCACGGCGGGAATCAGCACATGCTGCCAGCGGCGAAGCAGCTTTCCTTTCCTGGCAAGTACCGTGGCCATCCAGAGCGCCAGGGCAAGCTTTGATGCTTCGGACGGCTGGAAGGTGATGCCGCCCAGGTCGATCCAGTTCTTGTTGCCGTTGACCTCGTCACCCACCAGCTGGACCAGCGCCAGGACCACCAGAGTGGCGCCCAGTACCGGCCACGCCAGGCGTTTGAGCCACACCACGTTGATCCGGGAAAGGACAAACATCACAAAGATGCCGAGGGCGGCGAACATGCCCTGCTTGAGGGCGTCGCCGTACGGCGACTTTCCGGCCGCGATGGATTCAACGCTGGAAGCCGAGAGCACCATCATGATGCCGATGGCCGTGAGGGCCAGCGTGGAGCCCAGGATGAGGTAGTACGTGGAGCCGTTCCGTGATGTCCCGTTGCCTTCCAAGGCAGACCAGAAGCCCCGGTACCAGCCCCTGATCCGGGCCGGCAGGTTGGGCCGGTTCCCTTTGGCGCCGGAGGAGGCGGGCCTGGCTGCTCCCGGTCCCGTTGCCCCGGGCGACGCGGGTTTCCCGGCGCGGGGCCTGGAAGCCTTCGGCCGGGTGGGCGTGCTGACCATTGTTACTCCTCGCCGGTCTTGGCCTGCCCTTCCACCAGCTCGCGGACAGCTTCGATAAAGGCGTTGCCGCGGTGAGCATAGGAAGAGAACTGATCCATGGAAGCAGCCGCCGGTGCCATCAGGACGGTGTCGCCTGATGCGGCCAGCTGCGCCGCTGACGCAACGGCCCGGCGCATCACGTCGTCTCCGGAAACCGGAGAGCCGGCCGGGATGGCTCCGCCCGTTACGGCAGCCTGCATAGTCTCAGTTTCGCCCGCCGGAGTATGGATCACGGGGACATCCGGCGCGTGTCGCCGCAGGGCGTCCGCCAAGGGATTGGTGTCGAGGCCGATGAGCACCACAGCTTTGAGCCGTGCCGCCTGCGCGCGCACCAGGTCGTCGTAGCTGACCCCCTTGGAGAGTCCCCCTGCGATCCAGACGACATTCTCGAAGGCAGTCAGCGATGCCGCGGCCGCGTGCGGGTTGGTGGCTTTGGAATCATTTACCCAGAGGACACCGTTGAGGCGGGCCACTTGCTGGATCCGGTGGTTGCCGGGCACGTAGTCCTGGATGCCCCGGCGAACCGCCTGCGCGTCCACTCCGTAGGCTCGCACCAGGGCCGCTGCGGCCAGGGCGTTCGCCACCATGTGGCGGGGAGCGATCTGTCCGAGGTCCGTGATCGAGGCGAGCTCCGCGGCGCTGTCCTTGCGCTGCTCAATGAAGGCGCGGTCCACCAGGAGGCCTTCCACCACGCCGAGCATGCTGATGGCCGGGGTGACCGTGGTGAAGCCGACGGCCCGGCAGCCCTCAACCACGTCGGCGTCCTCCACCATTCTTTCGGTTTCGATCTGCTCGGCGTTGTAGATGCACGCCTTCTGCGTCCGCGCGTAGACCTTTGCCTTGTCGGCCAGGTAGGAGTTGTAGGAACCGTGCCAGTCGACGTGGTCTTCGGCCACGTTCAGGCACACGCTGGCCACGGGAGACAGGGATTCAGCCCAGTGCAGCTGGAAGCTGGACAGCTCAACAGCGAAGACGTCGTAGTCAACGGGGTCGCGGAGAGCATCCAGGATGGGTGTGCCCACGTTCCCTACGGCAATGGCCTTCAGTCCTGCGGCCTGCAGCATCGACGCCGTCAGCCCCACCGTGGTGGTCTTGCCGTTCGTACCGGTGATCGTCAGCCAGTCCGCGGTTTTGTGCCCTTCGCGGACGCGCAGCCGCCAGGCAAGTTCGACGTCGCCCCACACAGGGATGTGCGCGCGTGTGGCAGCGGCGAGGAGCGCCTGGTCGGGACGCCAGCCCGGCGAGGTGACGATGAGGTCGGGGAAACTGCCCTCCACCTTCGGAATCCTGCTGACGGCTTCCTCACCGAGGAGAACGTCCACGGCACCGACGATCTTCAGGGTGTCTGCCTGGGCCTTGGCAGTGTCCGTGGTGGCGGCGTCGACCACCACCACGCGGGCGCCGAGTTCAATGAGGGTATCCGCAGCGGCGAACCCCGAGACTCCGATGCCCGTGACCACGACCCGCAGGCCTGCCCAGTCTGAGTCCCAGGTGACAAGGTTTTGCAGGCGGGCGGAAACAGTCACAGGAGCACAACCCATTCAGCGTAGAAGACGCCCAGGCCCACGGCCACAAAGAGCCCGCCCAGGATCCAGAAACGGACCACCACGGTGACTTCGGCCCAGCCTTTAAGTTCGAAGTGGTGTTGCAGCGGTGCCATCTTGAAGACCCTTTTGCCGCCGGTTAGTTTGAAGTAGCCCACCTGGATGATCACCGAGAGGGTAATCAGGACGAACAGGCCGCCAACAATGCCCAGCAGGAGTTCGGTGCGGGACAGGATGGCGAAGCCTGCAATGGCGCCGCCGATGGCCAGGGAGCCGGTATCGCCCATGAAGATTTTGGCGGGTGAGGTGTTCCACCACAGGAAGCCCACCAGGGCAGCACTGAGGATCGCCGCGAGGAGGGCCAGGTCCAGGGGGTCGCGCACGGTGTAGCAGCCGCTGCCGGCTTCACGCGGCGATCCGCAGGCCTGGTTGTTCTGCCAGATTCCCATCAGGGTGTAAGCGCCGAAGACCATAACCGAGGCACCGGCGGCGAGCCCGTCCAGGCCGTCCGTCAGGTTGACGCCGTTGGTCGCCGCCGTCACGATCAGGTTGGACCAGAGGACAAACAGGATGGCGCCCACCACCGTGCCGCCGAAGGCCAGGTCCAGCCACGGAATGTCCCGGACCAGGGAGATCTTTGTGGACGCGGGGGTGAGTCCCTCGGGGTCGGGAAAGTTCAGCGCCAGGATGGCGAAGGCGATGCCTACGGCGGCTTGGAGGATAAGTTTGGCCTTGGCGTCCAGACCGAGGCTGCGCTGGCGCGAGATCTTGATGAAGTCGTCGAGGAAGCCCACCAGCCCCATGCCGACCATCAGGAACAGCAGGATGAGTGCCGATGCCGTTGGGCCGGCGGACGCCGGGTTCATCATCCACATGATCAGGTGGGTCAGTCCATAACTGAGGAGGACTGACCCCACCACCACTGTTCCGCCCATGGTGGGCGTGCCGCGTTTGGTGTGGTGCGACGTGGGTCCGTCATCGCGGATGAATTGGCCGTAGCTCTTGCTGACGAGCAGGCGGATAAACAGAGGAGTCCCCACCAGGGCGAACAGCAGTGCAAGTCCAGCGCCGATCAAAAGTGCAATCACAGCAGCTCGCTCCTTTCTTCGGCAGGTTCCGTGGATTGTGGGGGTAATGCTATCCGATCACCCAAGTGCCGAAGCCCGACGCTGTTGGAGGACTTGAACAGCACCAGATCCCCGGGTTCGAGTTCGGCCTCGAGGAGCGAATAGGCGTCCTCGGCTGTTTCGACAAACACGCATTCGTCGCCCCAGGAGCCTTCCTGGACGGCGGAAACGTAGAGGGCCCTGGCCTCGCGGCCCACAACCACCAGCCGCGAAATATTCAGCCGCACCACCTGGGTTCCCACGGCGGTGTGCTCGCGGATGGAGTCGGGCCCCAGCTCAAGCATGGCTCCCAGCACGGCCCAGGTGCGGCGACCGCGGCCCAGATCGGCCAACGTCCGCAGGGCAGCGCGCATGGACTCCGGATTGGCGTTGTAGGCGTCATTGATGACCGTGACGCCGTCGGCCCGTTCGGTGCGTTCCATCCGCCAGCGGCTGGCGGGTGTCTGGGCGTTGAGGGACGCAACGATGGCTTCCCCGGCTACACCGGCCGCGTGCGCGGCCGCTGCGGCGGCCAGGAGGTTGCCCGTATGGTGGGCGCCGATCAGGCCGCTGCTCACGTGCAGGCCTGTTTCAGCGCCGGTCAGGTCAGCACCGGGGAGGACAAGGTCGAATTCCGGGTGGCCGAAGGCGTTTGTGTCCGGGTTGACGGCCCGCACGGCCGCTTCAGGGCGGTCCTCGGCCGAGAATCCAAGGACGGTCGCCACCGTGCGGGGCTGCATGCCCGCGACGCGGTCGTCGTCAAGGTTGAGGATGGCCGTGCCCGAGGCCGTCAGCGCCTCCACCAGTTCGCCCTTGGCAAGCACAATGTTTTCGACGCCGCCGAACTCCCCCGCGTGGGCTGTGCCGACGCACAGGACAACCCCGATGTCCGGCTTGACCATGTCGGCCAGGTAGCGGATGTGCCCGATGCCGGTGGCACCCATTTCGATCACGAGGTAGCGCGTCTCCGGCGTGGCGCGGAAGACCGTCAGCGGCACGCCCACTTCGCCGTTGTAGGAGCCCTGCGGCGCCACGGTGTTGCCCTGTGTGGTGAGGATCCCTGCGAGGAGGTCCTTCGTGGTGGTCTTCCCTGCCGAGCCCGTGATACCGACGACGGTCAGGGTTTCGCCGGCCGCGGCGCGGGCGGCACGGAGCCGGCGGACGGCTTCTGCAGCCAGCGCGCCCATGGCCAACACTGCGTCCTGGACCAGGACTGCGGGATAGTCCACGCCGTCGGGCCCGGCAACAGGACGCTCCGCGAGGGCCAGCACGGCCCCTTGGTTGAAGGCGGCTGCGACGAAGTCGTGCCCGTCCGCGTGCTCGCCGGGTTTTGCGACGTAGAGCGCCCCGGGGATCGCATCGCGCGAATCAGTGACCACCGATTGCGGGGTGACCCCCGGGTCGGCGTCCAGGCGGCCGTTTGTGATTTCGGCGATTTCCGCCGCAGTAAATGCAATCATCTCGGTCTAGGACTCTATCCGCTCGTCTTGGAGAACCGTGAATCCCCTGGCTGTCAAGGCGTTCCGGAGTTCCACCCGGTCATCGAGGGCCAGGTTGACGCCTTTCACCTCTTGCCAGACCTCATGTCCCCGGCCGGCCACCAGGATGGTGTCCTGGAGCCGGGCCAGCTCGACGGCACGTTTGATGGCGGCATCACGGGGATGGATTTCCTCGATGACGCAGTCAAGACTTTCCTCTTCCCGGGCGGCGCGGGCCCCGGCGAGGACATCCGCCCTGATGCTGGCCGCATCTTCATCATGGGGGTCGTCATCCGTGATGATGACAACGTCAGCGAGCCGGGCGGCCACAGCCCCCATGGCCGGCCGTTTCCCCTGGTCCCGCTGTCCGGTGGCACCGAAGACCACGATCACCCGGGATCCCGGAACCGGTGAACGGACAGCCTCGAGCGCACGGGCCAGCGCGTCGGTGTTGTGGGCAAAATCGACGACGGCGGCCGGTCCCTCGGAGATTAGCTGCATGCGGCCCGGTACGGCCACGGTGAAGGGATCGTGGTTTGCCAGGGCGGCCTGGACAGCGGCGGTGTCCGCACCGCCGGCCAGGACCATCACGGTGGCCAGCGCCGCGTTGGCGACGTTGAAGGCGCCGGGCAGGCCTGTGTGGACCTGCAGCCGCGCGTCCCCGGGACCGCTGAGCGTGAACTCGGTACCAAGCCCGCGGGCTTGGGTGGCGGTGACGGTCCAGTCAGCGGGACCGCTGCCGGTGGTGGTTGCGAGGGTGATGACCGGGATCCCGGCCGCAGCTGCGAGCCTGCGTCCCCACTCGTCGTCGACCGTCACCACAGCCGCACGGGAGCGGCGGGAGGTAAAGAGTTCCGCTTTGGTGGCGAAGTATTCGTCCATGGTGCCGTGCAGGTCCAGGTGGTCCTGGGTCAGGTTGGTGAACCCGGCGACGTCGAAGACCACCCCGTCGACGCGCTGGAAGGAAATGGCGTGGGAGGACACCTCCATGGAGGCGGCGTCAAGGCCCCGCTCCCGCATGAGCGCCAGCAGGCCGTGAACGTCCGTCGACTCAGGCGTGGTGAGGAGGCTGGGAATGGGGTCACCCCCGGCGAGGATTTCGATTGTTCCGATCAGGCCGGTCCGTTGTCCCAGTGCGCGGAGGAGCGCATTGATGAAGTACGTCGTGGTGGTCTTGCCGTTCGTTCCGGTCACTCCGAACAGGTGCGGAGGGTGGCCTGCGGGCGGCTGGCTCCGGTAGATCATGGCGGACAGGGGACCCACCACGTTGCGCGGACCGTCCACCACGAGCACAGGCACCGAAGCGTCGGCCGACAAAGCCAGCAGGCGGGCCCCGGCGTCGTCGGTCAGGACCGCCACTGCACCCCGTTCCACCGCCTGGTGGGCAAAGTCGGCCCCATGGCGGGAAGCACCCGGGAGCGCTACGTAGAGGTCGCCGGGTTCCACCGTGCGTGAATTAAGCGAGATTCCTGTGACACCCACTGCGGCCGAGACACCCGGGACCGGCACTCCAACGGCTTCCCCGATGCTGTCCAGGTGGACGGCAGCCACCGCCGTCGGCCTGAACCGGGCGGCCGACTCCCCTGCGGCCCCGGTGGTGCTGCCTGGTGTGTTCTGCTCTGACAAAGAAAATCTCCGATGGTGCTAGTGGATCAAACCCGCGCGAAGAGAACCCCGGTGCGGGCGGCGAAGTGTGACTGCCTGGCATTACTTGGCGAACTGCGCCAGCCTTGCCGGCTCGCCGGTGGACGGCTGCACGTTGAAGGTGCGCAATGTTTGGCTCATGACCGACCGGAAGACCGGACCATTGGTGATGCCGTAAATGCTGCCCTTGGGACGCTGCAGGACCACCTCCACAATAAACCGCGGATCATCCATCGGCGCCATCCCCACCATGGAGGCCGTGTAGCCGCAGAAGCCGGACTTGCCGTCGTCGCACGGAGACTCTGATGTTCCGGTCTTGGCGCCAACACGGTAGCCGTCAATGGCGGCGTCCTTGATCTGGCCCTCGGTCACAGCGCTTTCCAGGATGTCCCGGACCTGCCGGGCGGTGTTGTCCGAGACCACCTGCCGTGTCGGCTGCGGGGCGACTTTTTCCTCGGTGCCGTCTGCTGAAACGTATGAGTCGATCAGGCGGGGCTGAAGCATCACGCCGTTGTTGGCGATGGTCTGGAAGGCGCGGACCGTCTGCAGTGTGGACTGGGAGACGCCCTGGCCGAAGAGCACCGTGTACTGCTGGCGGCTGTCCCACTGGTCCGCCGGCGCGAGGATGCCGGACGCGGTGGCAGGGAGTCCGATGTCCGGCGCCTCTCCTATGCCGAACTTCCGCAGCCAGTCGTAGCGCTGCTCCTTGGTCAGGCGGGAGCCGGCCGCAACGGTTCCCGTGTTCATGGAGTAACCCAGGATGCCGGCAAGCGTGCGTTCCTCGGTCCCGTGGGTGAAGGCGTCCGTGAAGGTCTGGCCGTCAATTGTGTACGACGGCGGGAGCGTGAAGGTGTCCAGGGGGCTGGATTTTCCCTCATCGATGAGCGCCGAGGCAGTGATCATCTTCTGCACGGACCCCGGCTCGTAGGCTGCCGTCACGGTGCGGACCCCGCGGTCCTTGGCGGCCACCCGGCCGGGATCATTCGGGTCAGGCGAATTGGTGTCGGCCATGGCCACAATGTTCCCCGTCTTGACATCCATGACCAGGATGCTGCCCCACTCCGCACCGAGTTTGTCGCTCTGGCTTTGGATGGCCTGCTGGGCGAAGTACTGAAGGTCCGAGTTCAGCGTGAGTTTGACGTTCTTGCCGTCTTTCGGCGGCGTCAGTTCATCCACACCCACGGGGATCCTGAGGCCGTCGGCACCGATTTCGAAGAGCCGTTTGCCGTCTTCGCCGCGCAGCAGGCCGTCCTGGGTCTGCTCGATTCCGGCCGTACCGGTGGTGCCGTCCTGCAGGAACCCGATGATGCCGCCGGCCACGGAGCCGTTCGGGTAGACGCGCTTGCTGACGCCCACAGTGTCCACGCCCGGGATACTGAGCTTCGAGACTTTGAGCTCGACGTCCGGTTTCAGGTCCTTGGCCACGATGTAGTACCGCTGTTTGCCGGTGACGGCTTCGCGGATGGCATCCTGGCTCATGCCCAGGACCGAGGCCAGTTCGGTCAGCCCCTGCTCGCGGCTGACGTCCACGAGCTTGTCTTTGCCATCGACTTTTTCGAAGCGCTTAAAGGTCTCGGTTTTGGTATTGACGGTCTGGTCCACCACCACGTTGTACCGGATCACACTGTTGGCGAGGACTGTGCCGTTGGCGTCCAGGATGCTGCCGCGCTCTGCGGGCAGGGTGGTTTCGCGCATGCGGTAGTCAAGGGCGGCCGCAGCCATCCCCCCGATGTCCAAGCCCTGGACCATAAAGAGCTTGCCGCCCACCACCAACAGCAGCGTGAGCATGACCCCCAGGCCGAGGCGCAACCGCTTGGTGGCGTTCGGCGCCTTGACATCCCTTGCGTTGCCGGTCGTCTGCGCCACCGTAATCCCTTGCTGCTCGCCTTGATGCCTGCTGCGGTGCCCGGCCGGACACCTGGCCTTCCTGCCTGACCGGCTGCTTTTCAGCGGCCGCCAGTTACTGCCCCGGCACCTTCTGCTCCGGCGCCGGGACCGAACCGCCGTGGAGATCGACGGCCGGTACCGGAGGTGCCGGGGCCGCCGTCGGCGCTGCAGCGGGTGCCGCCGCAGCTGCTGCGGCAGCCGCAGCAGCATCTTCAGTGGCGGGTTTGCGGCTCGCGGACGGTTCGGAGGCTGTCACCGGCGGAACGACGGTCAGCACCCCGGCGACTGCCGGCGCCGGAATGACGGCTCCGGCAGCGGCGCCCTTCACGGCAGGTGTTGCCTTGCCCGTGACGGTCAGGGTGGAGAGGTCGATCTGTCCCTTGACGGTGGAAGCTACCATTCCCAAGTCTGTAGCCTTGGCGGCGAGATTCTGGGGAGCTTCGAAGTTCTGGAGCTGCTGTGTCAGATCCTGGTTCTGCTTGGTGAGCGTGCTCTGCTTGCTCCTGAGTTCCACAAGCTGGTACTGGGAGGTGGACACCGAGATATTGAGGACCAGCACGGCCACCAGGGCCACGGCCAGCAGGGCGAAGCACATGACCACAAACGGGGCACGGCGTTTCTTGGGCGCGGAGCGCACCACGGAAAGCGGTGTGCGTTCCTTGCGGCCCGGCCCGGCAGGCTGGGTCCTGAGGGCAGGCGCGCTGCTGCCGGAGAGGACCGGGAAGTTCTTGACAGCGGCGGTGCTCATGCTTCTCTCCTGGCTCGGATGCGTTCCACGGCGCGCAGCCTGGCGGAAGCTGCGCGGGGGTTTTCGGCGATTTCGACGGCGGTGGGTACCTCAGTGCCCTTGGTCAGGGTTTTGAGGGCTGGTTTGTGTTCTTCCAGTTCCACCGGGAATCCAAGCGGAGCCGAGGATTTGGAGCCGGCCTGGAAGACGGACTTCACGATCTTGTCCTCGAGGGAGTGGTAGGACATCACCACGATGCGTCCGCCCAGGGCCAGGGCTTCCACGGCCGCGGGAATTGCCCGTTCCAGCACGTCGAGTTCCTCGTTGACCTCGATCCGCAGAGCCTGGAAGGTCCGTTTCGCCGGATGGCCGCCGGATTTGGCAGCACCGGCGGGAACCACCGAGCGGATCTGCTCCACGAGTTCGCCGGTGGTGGTGAACGGTTCGAGGGCCCGTGCGGCCACGATCCTGTTGGCGATCCGGCCGGCGAACTTCTCCTCGCCCCACTTCCGGATGATCCGGACCAGGTCCTCTTCGCTGTAGTTGTTGACCACATCCGCCGCCGTCTGTCCGCGGCTGGTGTCCATCCGCATGTCCAGGGGCGCGTCGAACGAGTAGGCGAAACCGCGTTCACGCTCGTCGAGCTGGAGTGATGAAACCCCGAGATCCATCAGGATGCCGTGGACCTCGTCCACGCCGAGGTCCTCGAGGACGTCGGCAATTTCGTCGTAGACGGCGTGCACCAGGTCCGTGCGGTCAGCGAAACGGGCCAGCCGCTCCCCCGCCAGCGCCAGGGCCTCTTCGTCGCGGTCGATGCCGATCAGGTGGAGGTCCGGGAAACGCTCCAGCATCGCTTCGGAATGACCGCCCATGCCCAGCGTCGCGTCAATCGCGATGGGAGTTTCGCCCCGGAGGCGCGCCGCCTCGAAACCTGGCGCCAACAAATTGATGCACCGGTCCTTGAGGACCGGCACATGGCGTTCGGACGTCGGCTTCGGGTGGTCATTCATGCCTTCGTCCTCTCAGTCGGCGGGTATCCGGGATGCTTCTTAAGCCAGATCCCCATCCGCGCCTATCGTCCTGTCCGCCTGGCTCCGGGGAAGTGAGCCAGGTTGACTGCGCCGATGGGCGGCTGGAGATCTCGTTCAAGAAGCGGTCTGCAGTGCCGTTCAGGTGATTAGAGAATCCCCGGAATGGCGTCGTCGGTTTCAGAGAAAGCGGTTTCCTTCTCTGCCAGGTACTCGTTCCACGCCTGGGCGTCCCAGATCTCGGCGCGGGTTCCTGCGCCAATGACGGCCAGTTCCCTGCCGAGGCCTGCGTACTCCCGGAGCGCCGCCGGAATGGTCACGCGCCCCTGCTTGTCAGGTACCTCGTCCGAGGCTCCAGAGAGAAAGACACGAATGTAATCACGGGCCTGCTTGGAGGAGATGGGCGCCTCCCGCATTTGCTCGTGGACCCTCGCAAATTCCTGCTCACTGAAGACGTAGATACAACGCTCCTGGCCCCGTGTGAGAACCAGCCCGGCGGCAAGTTCCTCGCGGAACTTGGCGGGGAGGATAATTCGTCCCTTTTCGTCCAAACGCGGCGAGTGCGTGCCAAGAAACACTGGCCCACCGCCTGTCTGCCGTCAGGAACTGCACATCCCCTAATGTTGCAACTACCCTCTTATGTCCTCCACATTACTCCACTTTCCCCCACAGTCAATGCAAAATGGGCTCCTTCGGCCCCCTTTTGCTGAACTTTTCCGCCACCTGGCGCGGAACCGCGCGGTGGATGGAAGTGGAGGGCCCGGGGAGCGAAAATGCGCCTGCCTGAAGGCGAGCGGCCGACGGCGGTCCGCGCCGCCGTCGCGCCCTCCCCTGCGGCGTCCCCAACCGCCGTCGGGCCCTCCCCCAAGTGCGCACTCCCCCAAGTAGGTAGCAGCAGGTGTCGTTAAAAGGCCTCAGACGAACATCTGCTGCTACCCACTTGGGCGGCTGGTGCTGCCGTTAAACGCCGAAGACCCGCCGGAGCGGGTCTTCGGTGGCGGCCCCACCCAGCAACAGGAGCCGGGTGGGAGAGAAGTGGAGCGGTTGGAGGCGGGCCTTAGGAGTCGTCGCGGCGACGCTCGTCCCAACGCTCCTCGAGGCTGGACATAAAGGAACTCCGCGGCTTCCCGGACTTGCCGGCGGCGGAGGCCGCCTTGGAGCCGGACGCGTTGCGCATGGTGGCGAAGTAGACGCCGCCGCCCATAACCACAAAGCCCAGGACGCCAACAATGATGATCTGAGTGGTAACGCCAACCAGGAGCAGCGCGATGCCCGCCAAAGCGGCAAGGACACCGATGACAAGGTGCCGGGTGGACCATGTACGTCCAGGATCCGATCCCATGCTGTTTGCGAACTTCGGATCGTCCTCGTGCAGCTGCTTCTCCAGCTGCTCGAGCAGCTTCTGTTCGTGCTCCGAGAGCGGCATCACGACCTCCTTATGTAGGCCAACGTCCGGGCTGGTCCCATCCCGTACTCCTGCTCCAATAACGACCCACATGCCCTGGAGGTTCCCAACCGCCAACGGTGGCGGATTGCGAACACCGGCATGAGGGTGATTGGAACGGCAGCGCGTCCAAGAAGTCCGGCAGTAACTGAAAACTATGTACATATAAGGATAGTTTGTCGGAGCCTGTTCTGAAAGACGGCCATCCCCCTCCCCGGCGCCATGAAAGCGGTCCCGAAATGCCTCTCAGCGCTGGCCGCCGGGGTCCAGCAGACTGGCGGGCAGGACCGATTTGTTGCCGAACTTCCGGCTGACCTGGTCCAGTGCCTGTTCAGCGGCGCGCCAGTTGTCATCCCTGCGGTCAAAGCTCAGCTGCAGCGAGGTTTGGGCAGCCTCTTCCAGCTGCTCCGCCCGGATTCCGACCAGCCGCACGGTCATGGGGCGAGGCCCCAGGGATTCCAGGAGCTGAAGTGCCACCCCATGGATCAGCTGTGCACTGTCCACGGGTGTATGCACCGTGCGACTCCTGGTTATGGTCGAGAAATCGGCGTAGCGCAGCTTCAACGCCACCGTCCGTGCCACAGTTCCTGAACTCCGCAAGCGGCCGGCAGTGCGATGAGCCAGCCGCAGCAACTCGCGGCTGATGATGGCATTGTCCGCGGTGTCCACAGCGAAGGTCTCCTCCGCGCCGATGCTCTTTTCCAGCCGCACCGGGGTCACTGGTCGCGGGTCGATACCCCACGAGAGCCGGTGGACGTGCTCACCAGTGGCGCCGAGCACTTTCCTTAGGGAAGCCACAGGCGTGGCTGCCACATCCGCCACCGTCCGGATGCCCATCCGGGCCAGCACGTCTGCGGTCTTGGCCCCGATTCCCCACAAAGCCCCAACCGGCAGGCTGTGGAGGTAGGCCACCGTCTCATCCGGCCCGATCAGCAACAGGCCATCCGGTTTGCAGCGCGTGGACGCAATCTTGGCCACGAACTTGCTGGCTGCTATCCCAACGGACGCCGTGATGCCCAGCTCGGCAGCAACGCGGCGTCGCACCAGTTCGCCGATTTCACGCGGGGGCCCCAGCCGCCTGATGGCACCTCCCACGTCCAGGAAGGCTTCATCAACGCTGAGCGGCTCCACGAGGTCCGTGATCGACTGGAAGATTTCCATCAGCTGGGCGGACACTTCGTAGTACAACTTATGGCGCGGCTCGATGATGACCGCCTGGGGGCACATCCGGGCTGCCACCACCATGGGCATGGCGGATTTCACGCCGAACGCACGGGCCTCATACGAGGCTGACAGGACCACGGAGCGGTCCGCCGGGAATCCCACAATGACGGGCTTCCCACGGAGTTCCGGCCGGGTCCGCAGCTCAACTGACACGAAAAACGCGTCCATGTCCACGTGCATGATGCAGTTGCGCCGGAGCTCGCGAAGGCCCGCTTCGGTGTACTGGTTATTCCGCTCAGGCCCCACGAAGGCAATTCTATCTGCAGGTACTGACTAAACTGGAGGCTGAGCCCGGCATCAACCCCAGGAGGAAAGTCCCTGTGACGGTCACGAAAAATCTTAAGCCAACAGGATTAGCGGTCCTCGCCGCCGGCGCAATGCTGGCCCTTGCCGCCTGCAGTCCCGCGGCCCCCGACGTGACCTCATCGTCTGCCGGCACGTCCGCTGCCGCGTCCAGCACGTCTACCGTCACGGCATCGGCGAGCCCGACGCCGTCACCCGGAACCTCTGCCACGGTGGGAAAGATCGTGGAAGGATTTCCCGAATCGCTGATACCCGTGATGCCCGGCGCCACGGTGATTTCCAGCAGCCTGGATAAGGCCAAACAGCCCGCCACCGCGGCTCTGGTTGCGAGCATCACCGCTCCCACCGCCGCGGTCATGGACTTCTACACCAAACACCTTGAGGGCCAGGGGTTCAAAGCCGTGCCCGGAGATGCGGTGGGAACGGTGGCTTCCAAGGATTTCGTCCGGAACGACAATGAGACCGTCAACGTTGCGGTAGTCGAGGCGGCCGGCGTTTCGACGTTCACCATCGGCGCCAACGTGGCAGTTGAGTCAGCCAAGTGACGGTTTCGGAGCAGCTAAGGCTTGAGCAGACCGCCTTCGTCGCCGCAGTTGCCGGCGAACTGACAGATTTCCTCACTACGCGGCAGTCCCTCGTCGCCGGGATTTCGCCGGACATCGAACCGCTCATGGGGTCAATTTCCAACCTTGTGACCGGTGGCAAGAGGCTCCGGGCCCTCATGTGCTACTGGGGTTGGCGGGCCGCCGGCGGCGAACCCGAGGCCAGGGAAATCGTCACGGCGGGGTCCGCGCTGGAACTGTTCCAGGCGGCCGCCCTCATCCATGACGACATCATTGACCGTTCGGACACCCGCAGGGGTGGCCCCAGCGTGCACCGCCGCTTCAGCCAGTTGCACGACGACCAGGGCTGGGCCCTGGACAGCGAACGGTTCGGACACGCGGCGGCCATCCTGACCGGGGACATGTGCCTGTCCTTCAGTGAAGAGGCCTTCACTGATATCGGCGGCCAGGCGGCGTCCGGAAGCAGGGCGCGGCTGATCTTCAACCTCATGCGCACCGAGGTGATGGCCGGCCAATACCTGGACATCCTCGAAGAAGTCGCCGGCCCCGTCCGGGACCGGGCCGGGGCTGTGACACGGGCCCAGTCGATCATCCGGTTCAAGTCCGCGAAGTATTCCACCGAACATCCGTTGGCGCTCGGCGGCGCCCTGGCCGGCGCCTCGGATGACCTTCTCCGCGGCTATTCGGCCTTTGCCCTGCCACTGGGTGAGGCGTTCCAGCTCCGTGACGACGTTCTGGGCGTCTTCGGCGACCCCGTCACCACCGGCAAGCCTGCCGGGGACGATCTCCGCGAAGGCAAAAGGACCGTGCTGATAGCCCTCGCGCTGGAACAGGCGTCGGCACCGGAATCTGCGTTTATTGATTCAAGGCTCGGGAGTCCGGACCTGGATGATGCAGACGTTGCCGAGATCCGCCGGATTATTGAAGAATCCGGCGCGCTGCAGGCCACCGAACTGCTGATCGACCAATACGGCGCGGCTGCGTATGAGGCCCTGGACGGGCTGCCGCTCGACGAACTGCCTAAGACGGCCCTGCGACGGCTGGCCGAAGCCACTGTGAGCCGCGCCGCCTGACTCCTGCTTCGGGAAGGGCCGCGCCACGCGGAGCCATCACGGCGCCGGGACCCGGCAGCGCTGACTCATTCCAGCGCGGCCGGGATCCCCAGCATTACCAGGCGAGAGTCTGCGCCCTGCGCCTGATTTCGGTTTTTCGGCCTTCCCGGAGGGCATCGATTGGCCGGCCGCGCAGGGAATCATCAGCGGTGAACAGCCACACAATAAGGTCCTCGTCCGAATAGCCGGCATCGGCCAGGACCACAATGGTTCCGCGCAGGCTATCGACAACCTGTCCGTCCTGAATGAATGCTGCCGGAACGGACCGAATCCGCCGTTCCCCCACGCGCAGCGCCGCCAGCGCACGTTCATCAATAAGGCTGTGGACTTTCGTAATCGAAACGTCCAACAACTCCGCGACATCAGGCAGGGGCAGCCACTCGCCCACAAGGCTTTCTACGTTACTCACGGATCAAGGTTGCCACGACCGAAGCCTTGCCGCCTAGTCGTCTGGCAGCGCATGCAGGGGGAATCGGCCGACACTCCGGAAAAGGGCATATACCGGACCGCGCCACTTCTTGTGCTATGGGAAAATTCGTGAGAGATTCACATAGATCACATTTGTAACAGCAATAACTTAAGTAACACTAGTATCAATAGTCACACGTATTACCGTTCCGGCAATTACAGCATCACCGTCCCCCGGCAGTTAAAGAAGAGGATTCTTTCCATGACGACGTCCCGCTCGCCAAAACTGGCTCCCCGGCCGAGTCTGCCCATCATTGCGGCCACCACAGCGGCGCTTCCAGCGGTTGTGTTGTCGTCCCTGGCCATTGCCCAACCGGCCTCGGCTGAGGCACCTGCCCGGGCCATCCCGGCAACACTTGCGGCAGCCATGAAAGCCCAGGCTGCGGAAGCCAGGGCAGCAATCATTCCGGCGGCTTCAGTTTCCTCGAGCATTCCGGCGTCCTTCAAGCCGGCCCAGCCATCCGCCCCGGCCGAATACACCATTGCCCGCGGTGACACCATCAGCGCCATCGCCGGGAAGTTCGGCCTGAACACCGGCGAAGTCCTGGCCTTGAATAACCTTCAGCCGAATACGATCATTTACCCCGGCCAGAAGATTAAGTTGACCGGGTCGGCCTCAGCTCCGGCGGCACCGGCCCCTGCTGCAGCCCCGGCCGCCCCGGCGCTGGCCAGCACCGGCGGCAGCTACACCGTGAAGTCCGGGGATACGCTCGGCGCCATCGCGGCCCGCCACAATGTCAGCCTCTCCGACATCTTCAGCTGGAATGGCCTGAACATGCGCTCCATCATCTACCCGGGCCAGAAGGTCAAGGTT
>NZ_JANFCZ010000039.1 GCF_024391045.1 Pseudarthrobacter sulfonivorans | reverse complement strand
CGAACTCACCCAACCCGGCCAACCCACCCAACGCATCTCCCTGCCCCGCCGCAGCCTCAAAGACTGCCTCGCCGAAGAACTCCGCCGCCTCGACCCCGACGAAGTTTTCGGTGAAGTGATTACTATTGGACTTCCACGTACCAATCTAAGGAGCGTCCGGCCCAGTGAGCGTTGAGCCCAGAGTAAGCATCCACCCTGATTCGTCCGTCCTGATGGCTGCCATCGCGGCACGGCTGATCACCAAGCTGGTGGACGTTCAGGACAAATACGGTGAGGCCACAGTGGTGCTGACCGGCGGCACGGTGGGCATCGGTACGCTGAAGGCCGTTGCGGACTCGCCGGCGGCCCCCGCCGTCGACTGGTCGAAGGTGAACTTTTGGTGGGGTGATGAGCGATTCGTTGCGGCCGAAGATTCCGACCGCAATACCAGGCAGGCATTTGATGCGCTGCTGGCGCATATTCCGGTTGATCCCGCCAGGATCAACCAGCCGGGGTCCACCGACGACTTCGACACTCCCGAGGAAGCCGCGGAGGATTACGCCAGGCGCCTGCGGGAGGCAGCCGCGGCGGAGCACGCCGCAGACATGTCGGACGACCGGCCCGACGAACCGGCGCAGCTCCCCCGGCTGGACGTGGTGCTGCTTGGTGTTGGCCCGGACGCCCATGTGGCCTCGTTGTTCCCCGAGCAGGGCGGGATCCGGGAGAAGGAGCGGACGGTGGTGGGGGTACGCAACTCCCCCAAGCCGCCGCCGCTGCGGATCTCCCTCACGCTGCCTGCGATCAATACAGCCGCCGAGGTCTGGATGGTGGTGGCCGGTGAGGACAAGGCCGGCGCGGTTGGCCTGGCGTTGGCCGGCGCCAACCCTGTGCAGGTCCCCGCAGCCGGACCCCGGGGGACATCCCGCACGCTCTGGCTTATTGACGAAAACGCCGCCTCAAGGGTCCCGCAGCAGCTGGTCCGGAAGGACGCCGCGGGCGCGTAGTTTTTCCAGCGCTCCGGCCAGCACGTCTTCGGCGTCCTGGTCGGAGCGCCGCTCTTTAACGTACTCAAGGTGGCTCTTGTACCCCTCGTCGAACTGTTCGTCCAGTGCAGCTTCCTGGCCGTCCCGCGACGCCGGCGCACCACATCTGCGGCAGTCCCAGCTGACCGGGATTTGTTCATCCGGCAGCCGGAGAAAAACGAGCTGTGTCTCATGGCCCTTGGCGCACCAGTAGGTGACCCGGATGCGGGGTACTCTTTCGCCTGAGGCAGCTTCGGACTGGTTCTTGGGACCGGTTCCCTCGATGACACCCACCCGGGTGCCTCGGAACGCTGACGCACTATGGACCATAGGGACTCCTGGCTGCTTAAACGACGCTGTTTAAACGAAACTGTGGCTGTTGGAAGCCAACAGCCACAGTCTAGTTCGGAGAATCCCGTCGCGGCAGTGCCGGGCCGCTTTCGGGTGGGGTTTTAGGAGTCGCCCGCTCCGCTGAACCGCATCAACAGTCCGAGCGCGATGATCACCACGCCCCAGGTGACGCCCAAGACAATGGTGAACCTGTTGAGGTTTCGTTCTGCTACGCCCGAAGAGCTCAGGCCGGAGCTCATCCCGCCGCCGAACATGTCAGACAGCCCACCGCCCCGTCCCTTGTGCAGCAGGATGAGCAGTGTCAGCAGAAGGCTGGTGATGCCCAGGAGAATCTGCAGAATGACATGAAGAACGTCCACGACGGCCTTTCAGAAGATTGGAATTGCGGGAGCCTGGTGCTGCGGACGGACTATCCCGCCAGCAGGTGACTCTCGAACCTGACAATATTAGCAAACTCGGCAGGGTCGAGGCTGGCGCCGCCCACCAACACGCCGTCTACGTCGCGTTCGTTCAGGATCGCGGCAACATTGTTGGCCTTGACCGAGCCGCCGTACAGGAGCCGGATCTTGGCGGCGACGTCGCCCCCGAAGAGGGTGGCCAGTTCGGCGCGGATGGCTGCGCACATTTCCTGGGCGTCTTCGGGGCCTGCCACTTCGCCGGTGCCGATTGCCCATACGGGTTCGTAGGCCACCACGAGTTCCGCGGCCTGGTCGGCGCTGAGCCCGGCAACATCGGCCCGCAGCTGGGTCAGGGTGTGGTCAACGTGGGTTCCGGCCTGCCGGATTTCCAGCCCTTCACCCACGCACAGCACCGGAGTCACCGCGTGCTTGTAGGCGGCCTTGACCTTGGCGTTCAGGACGTCGTCCGATTCGTTGTGGATGGTGCGGCGTTCGCTGTGTCCCACCAGCACGTACCGGCAACCGAGCTTGTTCAGGAACTGGCCGGAGATATCGCCGGTGTAGGCGCCGGAGTCGAACTGGGAGAGGTCCTGCCCGCCATAGGCAATCTCCAGCTCGTCGCCCTGGACCAGGGTCTGGACGCCACGGAGGTCGGTGAATGGCGGAAAGACCGCAACCTCCACGCGGCTGTAGTCGTGCTTGGCGTCGGACAGCGTCCAGGCCAGTTTTTGCAGGAGGGTGATTCCCTGGACATGGTCCATGTTCATCTTCCAGTTGCCCGCAATGAGAGGCGTGCGGTCAAAAGCGCCGTTCGTTGACGTAGTCACGTGTTCTCCAAAAGACTTGATATGTGTGCGGCCGGCAGGGTGCCCGCGGGCTCCCTGCCGGCCGAGGACTTGGCAGTCCAGGTCTAGCGATCCAGGACGCTGAGGCCCGGGAGTTCCTTACCTTCAAGATATTCCAGGCTGGCGCCGCCGCCGGTCGAGATGTGGCCGAACTGGTCATCCGCGAAACCGAGGGTCCGTACGGCTGCTGCGGAGTCACCGCCGCCTACCACCGTGAATGCGTCGGTCTCGGTCAGCGCCTGCGCGATGGCCCGGGTGCCGGCAGCGAATGCCGGGAACTCGAAGACACCCATGGGCCCGTTCCAGAAGACCGTTTTGGCCCCCTTGATCCGGTCCGCGAAGGCTGCCGCGGAGACCGGGCCGATGTCCAGGCCGATACCCTGCGCGCCGAAGCTGCTGCCTTCGATACCGTCGGCAGGGACGGTTTCGTGATCTGCATCCGTCGCGAACTTGGCCGCCACCACGACGTCCGTGGGCACAATGAACTCGGTCCCGGCGTCCGCCGCGCGCTTCAGGTAATCCTGGACCACGGAGATCTGGTCCTCTTCCAGCAGGCTGCCGGCCACCTTGTGACCGTCGGCTGCAAGGAAGGTGAACAGCATTCCACCGCCCACCAGGATGGTGTCCGCCTTGCCGATCAGGTTGTCGATGACTGCCAGTTTGTCCGAGACCTTGGAGCCGCCGAGCACCACAACGTAGGGCCGCTGCGTCTCCGTGGTGAGCTTGCGCAGCACCTCCACTTCGGTGCGCACAAGGTCGCCCTGGTACGACGGCAGCCGGGTGGCGACGTCGTACACGCTGGCGTGCTTGCGGTGGACAGCGCCGAACGCGTCATCCACGAAGGCGCCGTTGGGTCCCGTCAGGGCCACCAGTTCATCGGCGAAGGCGCCGCGCTGGGCGTCGTCCTTGCTGGTCTCGCGGGCATCGAAGCGCACGTTTTCAAGGACCAGCGCCTCGCCATCCTGCAGCGAAGCAGCCAGTTCCCTGGCCGAGTCACCGACGGTGTCAGCGGCAAGTATCACTTTGAAAGGGGCCAGCTCGGCCAGCCGCTTAATGGCAGGCTTGAGGGAGTATTTTTCCTCCGGAGCGCCCTTTGGGCGTCCGAGGTGGGCTGTTACCAGCACGCGGGCACCGGCGTCCGTGAGCTTCGTCAGCACTGGCAGGGAGGCCTTGATGCGGCCATCGTCAGTCACTGTAGAGCCGTCGAGCGGCACATTCAGGTCACTTCGAACCAGAATGTACCGCCCGCGGACACCTTCAGCGATCAGTTCGTTGAGGGTGTGGAATGTCATGTGTCTAACCCTAGCCCAGCTTGGCTGCGACAAGCTCCGTCAGGTCCACCAGGCGGTTGGAGTAGCCCCATTCGTTGTCATACCAGGACACAACCTTGACCTGGTTGCCAATGACCTTGGTCAGTCCCGAGTCGAAGATGGACGACGCCGGGTCCCCCACGATGTCGGAGGAAACGATCGGCTCGTCCGTGTAGGTCAGGTAGCCCTGCAGCGCCTCGGATTCGGAGGCCTTCTTCAGTGCAGCGTTGACTTCCTCGACGGTGGTCTCGCGGGAGACAGTGACAGTGAGGTCGGTGGCGGAACCTGTGGGGACAGGTACGCGGATGGCGTAGCCGTCCAGCTTTCCCTTGAGCTCGGGCAGGACCAGGCCGATTGCCTTGGCCGCACCCGTGGAGGTGGGGACCATGTTGATGGCGGCGGCGCGGGCGCGGCGGAGGTCCTTGTGCGGGCCGTCCTGGAGGTTCTGGTCCGCGGTGTAGGCGTGGACGGTGGTCATCAGGCCGCGCTCAATGCCGAACTCGTCGTTGACAACTTTGGCCAGCGGGCCCAGGCAGTTGGTGGTGCAGGAAGCGTTGGAGATGATGTGGTGCGTGGCGGAGTCGTAGAGGTTGTCGTTGACGCCCATCACGATGGTGATGTCCTCGTCCGAGGCGGGAGCGGAAATCAGGACCTTCTTGGCGCCGGCATCGATGTGCTTCTG
Source organism: Pseudarthrobacter sulfonivorans (assembly GCF_024391045.1). Classification (GTDB taxonomy): domain Bacteria; phylum Actinomycetota; class Actinomycetes; order Actinomycetales; family Micrococcaceae; genus Arthrobacter; species Arthrobacter sulfonivorans_B. Next base: position 17,929 of record NZ_JANFCZ010000039.1, on the reverse strand, counting down.
TGCATCGGCGGCCTTCGTGAAGAAGCCCGTGGACTCGATGACAATGTCCACGCCGAGTTCGCCCCAGGGCAGCTTGGCGGGGTCGCGCTCTGCGAGGACCTTGACAACGTTGCCGTTGACGACGATGTTGCCGTCCTTCACCTCGATGGTTTCCTTCAGGCGGCCGCCGACGGAGTCGTACTTGAACAGGTGGGCCAGTGCCTCGGGGCTGGTGAGGTCGTTGACTGCCACGATCTCAAGGTCCGCGCCCTGCGCGAGTGCGGCGCGGAAGTAGTTGCGGCCGATGCGGCCGAAGCCGTTGATACCAATACGGGTCGTCACTTTTTCAGTCTCCTTGGTGCTTGATGAAGCACAACTAGTTGAGCGGGCGTTGAAGCCAACTAACAGATCCCGCACGCCATTGGGCAGAGATGATTAACAGAACGGAGGGCGACCAGCCACGTTGCTGAAGGCTGACCGCCTTCCGTGATCCATCTTACGTTTAAGTAGGTCCGCCCCCGCAAGTGCGGGGGCGGACCTTCCACAATCCAGCCGAAATCGCGCCGAAATGTGAAGTTTGTTACATGTTCATGTACTGCGTGTCACTACGGGAGGGTGATGAGGCCCGTGGCGTTGGTGCGTGCGGCGTCGAAGCGCTTGGCGACGTCGGCCCAGTTGACGATGTTCCAGAAGGCCTTCACGTAGTCAGCCTTGACATTGACGTAGTCCAGGTAGAAGGCGTGCTCCCACATGTCCAGCATCAGCAGCGGCGTGGTGCCGAGCGCAACGTTGCCCTGCTGGTCGTAGAGCTGTTCAATGACCAGGTTGCCGCCGATCGGCTCGTAGGCCAGGAAGCCCCAGCCGGATCCCTGCAGGCCGAGGGCGGCCGCGGAGAACTGGGCACGGAACGCGTCGAAGGAGCCGAACGCGTCGTCGATGGCTGCAGCCAGTTCACCCTCCGGCTTGTCGCCGCCGTCCGGGGACAGGTTCTTCCAGAACACGGAGTGGTTGACATGGCCGCCGGTGTGGAACGCGAGGTCCTTGGACAGGCGGTTGATGTTGGCGAAGTCGCCCTTGTCGCGTGCTTCGGCAAGCTGCTTCAGCGCGTTGTTGGCGCCCGCTACGTAGGTTGCATGGTGCTTGCTGTGGTGCAGCTCCATGATGCGCGCCGAAATGTGCGGCTCAAGCGCGGCGTAATCGTAGTCAAGTTCGGGCAGTACGTACTCGGTCACAAAATCCTCCAATATCGTGGACGGGTTCGTCCGGTTTGCTAACTCTCGGATTGTGCATCCGGATGACGGGCATCCGGAAGATTGGGTTGAACGCTCTGATTCTAGGGGGCCGCTACTCGTCCAGCATTTCAGGCGTCACATTGGCGTCCGTGCCGGGGATGCCGAGGTCGATGGCCCGTTTGTCCGCCATGGCCAGCAACCGGCGGATGCGGCCGGCGATGGCGTCCTTGGTCATCACCGGGTCTGCCAGGCGTCCCAGCTCATCGAGGCTGGCCTGCTTATGGGCCACCCGGAGCTCGCCGGCGTATTTGAGATGGCCCGGAACGTCGTCGCCCAGGATTTCCAGGGCACGGTCCACCCGGGCACCGGCGGCCACGGCGGCCTGGGCGGAGCGGCGCAGATTGGCGTCGTCGAAGTTGGCGAGCCGGTTGGCGGTGGCACGGACCTCCTTGCGCATCCGGCGTTCCTCCCAGACCATCAGGGCGTCGTGGGCCCCCATGCGGGTGAGCAGGGCCGCGATGGTGTCGCCGTCGCGGATCACAACGCGGTCCACTCCCCTGACTTCGCGTGCCTTGGCCTGAATGCCGAGCCGGCGGGCAGCCCCCACGAGGGCCAGCGCTGACTCGGGACCCGGGCAGGTGACTTCCATGGATGAGGAACGGCCGGGTTCGGTGAGGGAACCGTGGGCCAGGAAGGCGCCGCGCCAGACAGCCTCGGCATCGGCGGCTGAACCGTTGACGACTGCTGAGGGAAGGCCGCGCACCGGACGCCCGCGGCCGTCGAGGAGCCCGGTTTGCCGTGCCAGCGATTCCCCGTCCCGGACCACCCGCACCACGTAGCGGCTCCCGCGGCGCAGGCCTCCGCCGGAAACCACAATGATCTCGCTCTGGTGGCCGTAGACCTCGGCGATGGCGGCACGCAGCCGGCGGGCGGTGGACGCGAGGTCCACTTCCGCCTCGATGACGATCCGCCCGGAGATGATATGCAACCCGCCGGCGAACCGGAGCATCGCCGAAACCTCAGCCTTGCGCACCGAGGATTTTTTAATGTCGAGCCGGGAAAGTTCTTCCTTGACCGATGATGTCAGTGCCATGGCACCTTCCTAACTGTTCCCGAAAATGTCGTGGTACGCCGCTGCCAGACGCAAAGGGTCATGGACTGGCCGGCGGCCCGACGCCCCAACTTTACCCAAGACAACCTCGGCGCCGATCATCGCTGCTGCCTTCTCGAACTCCTGACGGTCCGGCACCGACGCGGGATCGGCCAGTACGACGTCGACGCTGAAGTCCGGTGCGTAGCGGCGCAGGGCGTGGAGGTGGTCGGCCGCGGTCATGCCGGTGGTCTCTTTGGTGTCCGTGGCCAGGTTCATGGTCAGGCAGCGTTTGGCCGCTGTCCTGCTGAGGGCGCCGCGCATTTCCGGGAGGAGCAGGTGCGGGAGCACGGAGGTATACCAGGAACCAGGGCCCAGGATGATCCAGTCCGCCAGTTCGATGGCCGTCAGCGCCTCCGTGCAGGCAGGCGCGTCTTCGGGCAGGAGCCGGACGTGCTCGAGGGAACCGGCCACGGCGCAGCGGGCCTGCCCGCGGACCGTCTGCAGCACCGAAGCACCGTCAGACGACGTGACGCGGATGTCGCCCTCAATCGTGAGCGGCACGGTGGACATCGGCAGGACCTGCCCGCGCGCCCCCAGGAGGGCGCCGGCCCATTTGAGGCCGGCCACGGCGTCGCCAAGCAGTTCCCACAGGGTGACGATGAGGAGGTTGCCGGTGGCGTGGTCATCGAGTGACCCGCCGCTGCCCTTCCCCGGCCGGAACCGGTGCTGCATCACGTCCCGCCAGGTCCGGCCCCAGTCGGTGTCATCGCACAAGGCGGACAGCGCCATGCGCAGGTCTCCCGGCGGGAGGACGCCGTACTCTTCGCGCAGACGCCCGGATGACCCGCCGTCGTCCGCCACTGTGACAATGGCGGTCAGTTCGGTGGTGAGCAGCCGCAGCGCCGACAGCGACGCGGACAAGCCGTGCCCGCCGCCGAGCGCCACCACGTTGGGACCTTTGTCCTGCTGGCCGCCTGTTCCGCTGGCAAGCGGTATCAACGGCAGCGGCCCGGTGAGCATCCCCATTATTCGCGGCCCAGGTCCCGGTGGGTTGTGGTGACAGTGACGCGGGGATACTGCGCAAGTTTCTTGGAAAGCTCGACGGCGACCGCCACCGACCGGTGCTTGCCGCCGGTGCAGCCCACGGCGATGGTGGCGTAGTGCTTGTTTTCGCGCCGGTATCCGTCCAGGACCGGCTCCAGGGCCAGCACGTAGCGGTCCACGAACGTCTTGACCCCCTCGGCTTCCAGGACGTAGTCGCTGACGTCCTGGTCCAGGCCGGTGTGGGGGCGCAACTGCGGAACCCAGTGCGGATTGGGGATGAACCGGACGTCCGCGACGTAGTTGGAGTCAACCGGAAGCCCGTACTTGAAGCCGAAGCTCATGACGTTGAGCCGGAGGGCCACCGGCCCGGTCTCGCTGAAGAGTTCCGTAATGGCCGTCGCCAGGCCGTGGACGTTGTAGTCGGACGTGTCAAGGACGACGTCGGAGCTTTCGCGCAGCTCCTTGAGCACCTCACGCTCGGCTGCTATGCCGTCGAGGATCCGGCCGCCTTCCTGGAGCGGATGGGGCCTGCGGCCCTGCTCGAAGCGGCGGACCAGGACGTCGTCGTTGGCGTCCAGGAACAGGACGCGGAACGTAACCCCGCTGGCGGCCAGGGCGCCCAGCGTCGCCCGCATGTCCGCGAAAAGGCCCTTGCTGCGGACATCCATCACCACAGCCAGGCGCGGAATGGACTGCGGCGCATGGGACACCAGCTCGGCGAGGGTGCCCAGCATCTGCGGCGGCAGGTTCTCTACGACATACCAGCCATGGTCCTCGAGCGCGTCTGCGGCGGTGCTGCGGCCCGCGCCGGACATGCCGGTGACTACCAGCAGCTCGGCTTCGACGGGTTTGATCGGCGTCATGCCGCCGTGATCCGTCCCGGACTCCGCCGTAGAGTCTGTCATTCGTTCTGCCCCGTTTCTGTCAAGATCCAGCGGGCCACCGCATCAGCGAAAACCTGCGTTCCTTACCCTACCTAGGTTTCAATGATTTCGCCGGTGGTCATATTGATGGCCGGTGCCGTCTCCCCGGCCGCTTCTTCGGCGCTGAAGTGGGAAACGATGGCGCTGGCCAGGGCCGGGCCGATGCCTTTGGCGGCCGTAAGCTCAGCCTCGGTGGCAGACTTCACGCCCTTGATGGAGCCGAAGTGTGCCACCAGAGCCTTGCGCTTGAACTCCCCCAGGCCCGGTACGCCGTCCAGGGCCGACAGTGTCATGGCCTTGCCGCGCTTCTGCCGGTGGAAGGTGATGGCGAAGCGGTGCGCTTCGTCACGGATCCGCTGGAGCAGGTAGAGCCCCTGGGACGTCCTGGGCAGGATCACCGGGAAGTCACTGTCCGGCAGCCAGACTTCCTCCAGCCGCTTGGCCAGGCCCACCACGTAGACGTCGTCAATGCCGAGCTCCGCCAGGGCCCGGGCCGCAGCATTTACCTGCGGCTGGCCCCCGTCCACCACCACCAGGTTCGGCGGGTAGGCAAACTTTGCCGGGGGTGTGGCTGTGGTGGTGTCCAGGACCGCCGCGTCCCCTGCCGCGTCGAGCGCCGCCTGGTGCCCTGTGAGCGCGGCCGCCTCAACCTGCGCAGACTTGTCCTGCAGGTAATAGCGGAACCGCCGGGTCAGGACATCGTGCATGGCAGCGGTGTCGTCTGCCGCCGCGGGCCCGGTGACGGAAAACTTGCGGTAGTCGGACTTCTTCGGCAGCCCGTCCTCCACCACCACCATGGAGGCCACCACGTTGGTTCCCTGCACATGGGAGACGTCATAACACTCAATCCGAAGCAGCGGCACCGGCAGGTCCAGGGCTTCCTGCAGCTCCTGGAGTGCCTGCGAGCGGACTGTCAGGTCACCTGCACGCCGGGTCTTGTGCAGTTTCAGCGCGTGTTCGGCATTCTCGCGGACGGTGGACATCAGCGCGGCTTTGTCGCCGCGCTGCGGCACCCTGATGTCCACTTTGGCGCCGCGCAGGCCGCCGAGCCATTCGGTCAGTTCCTCCACATTGCTGGGCGTTACCGGGACCAGGACTTCGCGCGGCAGGCGGCCATGGCTGTCGCTGTCCTCGCCGTACACCTGCTGGAGCAGGTGTTCCACCAGGTCCGGAGGGGTGGAGTCTTCCACTTTTTCGACGACCCAGCCCCGCTGTCCGCGGACCCGGCCGCCCCTGACGTGGAAGACCTGGACAGCGGCCTCGAGTTCGTCCTCGTGCAGGGCAAACACGTCGGCATCGGTGTCTTCGGCAAGCACAACCGCGTTGCGCTCAAAGACTTTCCGCAATGCGGAGATGTCATCCCGCAGCCGCGCCGCGCGTTCGTAGTCGAGCGTGGAAACTGCCTCGGCCATCTGCTTTTCGAGCTTGGCGATGAACCGTTTCGCTTCGCCGCCCATGAAGGCACAGAAGTCCTCGGCCAGGGCCCGGTGGTCCTCAGGGGAAATCCGGCCCACGCAGGGCGCCGAACATTTGTCGATATATCCCAGGAGGCAGGGGCGGCCGCTGGCCTGGGCCCGTTTGAGGACCCCTGCGCTGCAGCTGCGGACGGGGAAGACGCGCAGGAGCGTGTCCATGGTTTCCCTGATGGCGCCGGCGGTGTACGGGCCGAAGTAGCGGGTGCCCTTGCGCCGGTCCCCGCGCATCACCTGGACCCGGGGCAGCTTTTCACTCATGGTCAGGGCCAGGTAGGGATAGGTCTTGTCGTCGCGGAAGACCACGTTGAAGCGCGGCTTGAATTCCTTGATCCACGTGTATTCAAGCTGCAGGGATTCCAGTTCGCTGCCCACGACGGTCCACTCCACGCTGCTGGCCGCATGGACCATGGCATGGGTTTTCGGCAGCAGGCCTGCCGGGTTCGCGAAATAGGAGTTCAGGCGGGAGCGGAGGTTCTTTGCCTTGCCGACGTAGATGACCCGGCCATGGGGATCACGGAACCGGTACACGCCGGGGTTGGTGGGAATTTCTCCCGTCCGGGGCCGGTAAGTTGCTGGATCTGCCACTACTTAAGTCTACTGATCCTTAGTCCGTCGCCTTGCTCTGGTTGTAGCTGGTGGACCGTTCCTGGCCGCTGAGCCCGGCGATGGCGTCCATGATCCGGTCCGTCACCTCACGGCGTGCCGGCAGTGAATGGTCCGGACCGGTCTTGTCGAAGTACAGCGGTTCACCGACCTTCATGGTGAAATGATGCGGCTTGAAGCCCTTCTCGCCAGCCGGCTGCAGGTTCTCCGTGCCGATCAGTCCGACGGGGATCACCGGAGCTCCCGTGGCGAGGGCAAGCCAGCCGACGCCGGTGCGGCCGCGGTAGAGAATGCCGTCCCGCGAGCGTGTGCCCTCGGGATAGATGCCGATGCCCTTGCCCGCCTCCAGGATATCCAGGAGCGTCTTGAGCGCCTGGACGCTTGCTGCCTGCTCGCCGCGTTCCACGGGGATGGAGCCCACGGACTCGAAGAAGGACTTCATGACCTTCCCCTTCACGCCGCCCGTGGTGAAGTACTCAGCCTTGGCGAAGAATGCCACCGGTCGCGGCATCAGTGCCTGCACAATGACGCTGTCAAAGAACGACAGGTGGTTCGGGGCCACAATGAAGGGCCCCTCCTTGGGCACGTTCTCAAGGCCAATGACGGTGGGCCGGCAGGTGCCCGAGACCAGCCCGCGGAAGGTCCAGCGGACCGCCTCAAACAATGCCATCGTTGCGCACCTCACTCATCGCGGCCGTGTGGATGGATCCGAGCCGTCCGATGGCAGTGACCATGTCGCCGGTGTTTTCCACGACGGTGACGGCACCCGCCAGTTCCAGTTCGCCGTCGGGCGCGAAGCCCCAGCCCACGCCGATGCAGTCGAGCCCGTTCGCGATGGCGCCGGCAACGTCCTGGGCGCGGTCCCCCACCATGATGGCGTGGTGGGTGGACAGGTCAGTCAGGGCAGCCGCGATGATGTCAGCCTTGCCCGCCGGACCGTCAGTGGACGACTCATCGTCGGCGGATCCCCTGATGGTCTGGAAGAGGCCGGCAATGCCGTGGTGCTGCAGCACGATGTGCGCCAACCCCTCGGGTTTCTGGGTTGCGACTGCCACGGGCCGGCCCTCGTCCGCGAACGTCTCCAGCACGGACTTGATCCCGGGGTACAGGCGGCTTTGGGCGATGCCCTTGGCGAGGTAGTGCTGCCGGTACAGCCGGATGACGCTGTCCAGCCGGTCCGCCGGGACCATGGCCACGCTGAGGAGTGAATCGCTCAGCTTGGGGCCGATCATCGCGGCCAGCAGGTCTGGATCCGGAACCGGGAGGCCGGAGGCCGCCAGGGCCCCGGCGATGCCGTCGGTTATTCCGCCTGCCGGATCGACAAGAGTGCCGTCCAGGTCAAAGATCACGGGCACTGTTGTTTGAGTCACCGGCTTAGTTTCTCACGACACCGTGCATGGCAGAAACTCGCATGCCCGACACGGCATACATCGGCGGGGCGTGCCCCGTTCAGCCCAGGATCTCGGCAAGGAACGGGCCGGTGCGGCTTTCAGTGGACTTGGCAACCTGCTCCGGTGTGCCGGTGGCCACCACCTGCCCGCCTCCGGAACCGCCGTCGGGGCCCAGATCGACGATCCAGTCGGCGCTTTTGATGACGTCCAGGTTGTGCTCGATGGTGATCACGGTGTTGCCCTTGTCCACCAGGCTCTGGAGGACCAGCAGCAACTTGCGGATGTCCTCGAAGTGCAGCCCGGTGGTGGGCTCGTCGAGGACGTACACGCTGCGCCCGTTGGAGCGCTTCTGGAGTTCCGCGGCAAGCTTCACGCGCTGCGCCTCGCCGCCGGACAGGGTGGTGGCCGGCTGGCCCAGCCGCACGTAGCCCAGGCCGACATCGACCAGGGTGTTCAGGTGCCGGGCAATCGGCGAGAAAGCGGCAAAGAACTCGGCACCTTCCTCGATGGGCATGTTGAGGACATCGGCGATGGTCTTGCCCTTGTAGTGCACTTCGAGGGTCTCGCGGTTGTAGCGCGCACCGTGGCATACCTCGCACGGTACATACACGTCCGGAAGGAAGTTCATCTCAATCTTGAGAGTGCCGTCGCCGGCGCAGGCCTCGCAGCGGCCGCCCTTGACGTTGAAGGAGAACCGGCCCGGGAGGTATCCGCGGACCTTCGCTTCGGTGGTCTCTGCAAAGAGCTTGCGGATGTTGTCGAACACGCCGGTATACGTTGCCGGGTTGGATCGGGGGGTGCGGCCGATCGGGCTCTGGTCCACATGGACCACCTTGTCCAGGTGCTCCAGGCCCTGGATGCTCTTGTGGCGCCCGGCGACCTGCTTGGCGCCGTTGAGCTTGTTGGCCAGGACCTTGTACAGGATTTCGTTGACCAGGGTGGACTTGCCGGAGCCGCTGACGCCGGTCACTGCCGTAAAGAGTCCCAGGGGGAAGGCTGCATCGACGTTGACCAGGTTGTTTTCCCGCGCACCAATGACTTTCAGCTCGCGCTTCTTGTCGTATTTGCGCCGCTTCTTGGGAACGTCGATCTTCTTGCGGCCGGACAGGTAATCGCCGGTCAGTGACTCAGTGTTTTCGAGCAGGCCCTGATATGAACCCGAATGCACCACCTGGCCGCCGTGCTCGCCGGCGCCGGGGCCGATGTCCACGATCCAGTCGGCCACGTGGATGGTGTCTTCGTCGTGTTCCACCACGATCAGGGTATTACCCATGTCCCGGAGCCGGGTAAGGGTTTCGATGAGCCGGCGGTTATCCCGCTGGTGCAGGCCGATGGAGGGTTCGTCGAGGACGTACAGCACGCCCACCAGGCCCGACCCGATCTGGGTGGCGAGCCTGATGCGCTGCGCTTCACCGCCGGACAGTGTGGCGGACGGCCGTTCGAGGTTCAGGTATTCCAGCCCGACGTCGAGCAGGAAGGTCAGCCGCGCCTGGATTTCCTTGAGCACCTGGTGGGCGATCTGGGCTTCCCGGGGCGTCAGGACCAGACCGTTGAGGAAGTCTGCGCAGGTCCGCATGGGCATGGCGGCGACCTCGGCAATCGACTTGCCGTTGATCAGCACCGAAAGGGACGCGGGGTTCAACCGGGCGCCGTTGCAGGCCGGGCAGGGAATCTGCCGCATGTATTCTTCGTAGCGGTCACGGGCCCATTCGGAGTCCGTCTCGCCGTGCTTGCGGTGGACGTACTGGATGGCGCCCTCGAAGCCGGTGCTGTATTTCCGTTCCCGGCCGAACCGGTTCTTATACTGGACTACGACTTTGTGGTCCTTGCCGTGCAGGACGGTCTGGCGGACGTCCTTGCCCAGCTTTTCCCACGGCATGTCCATGGAGAAGCCCAGTTCCTTGGCAAGTCCTTCCAGGAGACGGTTCCAATATTCGGTGGTGGCAGTCCCCAAGGACCAGGGTGCGATGGCGCCCTCGCCCAGTGAGAGCTCCGGGTTGGGGACGATCAGTTCCTCGTCCACCTCCAGCCTGGTTCCGATGCCGCTGCAGGCGGCGCAGGCGCCGAAGGGGTTGTTGAACGAGAACGAACGCGGCTCGATCTCGTCAATGGCCAGGGGGTGCTCGTTGGGACACGCCAGGTTCTCCGAAAAGGCCCGAAGCCTGCCGGGGGCGTCCGCCTCGACGTCCACGAATTCCGCCAGTACCCGGCCCTCGGCCAGGCCCAGCGCCGTCTCCACCGAATCGGTGAGGCGCTGGCTGATGCCCTCCTTGACCACCAACCGGTCCACCACCACTTCGATGGTGTGCTTGAACTGCTTCCCGAGTTTCGGCGGCTCACTCAACTGGATGAGCTCACCGTCAACACGGGCGCGCGAGTAGCCCTTGGCGGTCAGTTCCTTGAAGAGGTCGACAAATTCGCCCTTGCGGCCCCTGACCACCGGCGCCAGAACCTGGAAGCGCGTGCCTTCGTCGAGCTCGAGCAGCTGGTCGACAATCTGCTGCGGCGTCTGCCTGGCCACAACCTCGCCGCAGACGGGGCAGTGCGGCCGTCCGACGCGCGCCCAGAGCAGGCGCATGTAGTCGTAAATTTCGGTGATGGTGCCCACCGTGGAGCGGGGATTCTTGCTGGTGGACTTCTGGTCGATGGATACGGCCGGCGAGAGGCCCTCGATGAAGTCGACGTCCGGCTTGTCCACCTGGCCCAGGAACTGGCGGGCGTAGGCAGACAGCGACTCAACGTAACGCCGCTGGCCCTCGGCAAAAATGGTGTCGAATGCCAGGGATGATTTCCCGGAACCGGACAGACCTGTGAAAACGATCATGGCGTCGCGGGGCAGATCCAGGTCCACGTTCCGCAGGTTATGCTCCCGCGCCCCCTTGACTACAAGGCGGGAAAGGTCGGGGCGGGCCGGCGTGGCTGCGCCCCGGGAGATGCTGGCGGGGACGGATTCGACTGCTGATTCTTCTGCTACGGCTTTAGGCACCCACTAATGCTAATCGAAAACTTCTTCGAATATCCATGCGGGCCGCTCAGTGGGCGTCGTAGGCGGCCGCCAGTAGCTTGACGGCTTCCGCGAACGTGGCGCCCTGCGCCCTCGCCACCGCCGCATAGGTTCCGGCGGCGACGGAAAGGGCGTCCGCCCGTTCACCACGCGCGCTGACGACGGTGCCGTTCCGGCCCTTGGTGGACACCACCCCGGCCGCCTCAAGCTCTTTATAGGCCCGGGCCACCGTGTGCGGCGCCACGTCGATCAGTGCCGCCAGCGCACGGACCGCCGGGAGTTTTGTCCCGGGCGGCAGGTCGCCGTTGTCGGCGAGCCGGATCACCTGCAGCCGCAGTTGCTCAAAGAGGGCCACCGTGCTGGCCTGGTTGGGCTTCCAGGTCCCGGGGAACGCCGCAGCGGTAGTCACCGTCCTGCCTCCAGTGACCCTGCCCGGCCGGCGAACTGGGCCTTGTAGAGCCTCGAATAGTGGCCGTTGGCGGCCAGCAGGTTCCGGTGGGTCCCCTGCTCTGCGATGCGTCCCTGATCCATGACCAAAATTAGATCAGCGTCGCGGACAGTAGACAAACGGTGGGCGATGACAAAACTTGTTTTGCCCCGCCGCAGTCTCTGCATGGCCTGGCGGATCAGGACCTCAATACGTGAGTCGACTGAACTGGTGGCCTCGTCGAGGATCAGCACACCGCGGTCGGCGAGCTGTGCCCTGGCGATGGCGATGAGTTGGCGTTGGCCGTGGCTCAGCGCCTCGCCGCCGCTGTCCAGGACGGAGTCGTACCCGGCCGGCATCGCGCGCACGAAGTGGTCCAGGTGGCTTGCCTCCGCGGCAGCGATCACCTCAGCGTCCGTGGCGCCGGTCCGGCCGTATTCGATGTTCTCCTTGATGCTGCCGGCAAACAGCCAGGCATCCTGGAGCACCACGCCGAAGCCCTCACGCAAGGTGTCCCGGGGGATGGCGGCGATGTCGGTTCCGCCGATGGTGATCCGTCCGGCGTCAGGTTCGTAGAACCTCATGAGCAGATTCACAATGGTGGTTTTACCCGCGCCCGTGTGCCCGACGATGGCCACGGTCTGGCCCGGCTCCACCGTGAAGGAAAGGTCCCGGATGACGGGTTCCCGGGTGTAGCCAAAGGTGACGTGGTCGAAGACGATCCGTCCGCCGAGCCCCGCATGGTGGCCGCCTTGTCCGGCCTCGGCAGGAATCTCCTCGGCATCGAGGAGTTCGAAGACCCGGTGCGCCGAAGCCGCGCAGGACTGGATGACGTTCAGCATGCCGCCGATCTGGCTCACGGGCTGCGTGAACAGCCGGCTGAACTGGATAAATGCCAGGATTCCGCCAATCGTCATGGCTCCGAGAGTGACCTGGAACGCGCCCACCACTGCGACTGCAATGTAAGTCAGGTTGGACATCAGGATCATCAGGGGCTGCACCAGCCCTGAGGAATACTCGGCCAGTGCGGAGGCCCGGGCGAGGCGGTCGTTGCCCGCCCGGAAGACTTCGGCTGCCTGTTCCTGGTGTCCGAATGCCATGATGACCTCGTGGCCGGTGATGAATTCCTCCACGTGCGCGTTCAAAGCACCGGTTTCATTCCACTGGTTCGCAAAATGGGCTTGGGATTTGCGGGATACCAGGACGGTTACCAGGGTGGACACCGGGACGGAGATGAGCGCAATCAGGGCCAGCAGCGGAGATATCCACAGCATCATGGCGAGTGCCCCTGACAACATCAGGACAGAGATGATCAGCTGTGTCAGGACCTGGCTCAGCGACTGCGCGATATTGTCGACGTCGTTGGTGACCCGGCTCAGGACGTCGCCGCGGGACTTCTCCTGGAAGTAGGTGGACGGAAGCCGGTGCAGCTTTTCCTCCACGGATGCCCGGAGGGTGTACATCAGGCCCTGGACTGAACCCGCGGTCAGCTTTCCCTGGATCCAGTTAAAGAGCGAAGCGCCGGCATACATCAGGGCGACGACCGCCAGCAGCCCCGCCAGCCGTTCCTGCTCGAACACCCCGCTATAGAATCCGTCCACCACGATGTCGGTGGCGTCGCCGAGGTAGTTCGGGGCCGCCACGTTGAGGCCGGCAAAGCAGCAGGTGGCCACCACGGCACCGACCATCCGCCACCTGGAGGGACGGAGCAGACCGAGCAACCGGCGCGCCGCCGGCCAGAACGTTTTGGGTGCTCCGTTGGGGAGCGGCTCCGTCACGGCAGGCCCTCCAGCGCCAATTGCGACTCGGCGATTTCCCGGTAGGTCGTGGAAGTTTCCAGGAGTTCAAGGTGCGTGCCCTGCGCCACGAGCCGGCCGTCGTCGAGCACCAGTATCCGGTCCGCGCCGGCGACGGTGGAGATACGTTCGGCAACCACGAGCACCACGGCGTCGGTCAGGGTGTCCGCGAGGGCCTCCCTGAGCCGGTTCTCCGTACCGAAATCGAGGGCCGAGAAGCTGTCGTCAAAGAGGTAGATGGGTGCCCGCCGCAACAGGGCGCGGGCAATGCAGATGCGTTGCCGCTGGCCGCCGGAGAGGTTCGTTCCGCCCTGGCCGACTTCACTGGCCAGCCCGAGGGGCAGCGCGCGGACGAAGCGTGCGGCCTGGGCCGTCTCCAGTGCTTGCCATAGCTGGCTGTCGGTTGCCTCCGGTTCGGCGATCCGCAGGTTCTGGGCGATGGTGCCGGTGAACAGATATGAGCGCTGGGGCACGATGGCCATTGCCCGGCGGAGGACCTGCAACGGGATGGTACGGATGTTCCGGCCGGCGATGGTTATGGTTCCGGCGCTGGTATCCAGAAACCGGGGCAGCAGGCCGAGCAGGGTTGATTTGCCGCTGCCGGTGGAGCCGATGACGGCAACGGTGGTGCCGGGACTCGCCGCGAAGCTGATGTTGTGGAGTACGGGACTTTCGGCGCCCGGGTAGGCGAAGCCGACATCCGTGAAGATGACGGTGGCTCCTTCGAAGGCTCCACTGCCGCCCTCCGCATCGTCGCCGTTCCCGCCGTCCCCCGAACACCCTGCGTCGTTGACGGACGGTTGGGTGTTGAGGACTGCGTTGAGCCGCTCTGCGCACGCTGCCGCGCGCGGTGCTGTGGTCAGTACGTACATGGCCATCATGATGGCGAGGAGGATCTGCATGATGTACGCGATGAAGGCGGTGAGGGCCCCGATGTTCATTTCGCCCGAGTACACCCGGTGCCCGCCGAACCACACCACGGCCACCGATGACAGGTTCACCACGATCATGATGAGCGGCAGCATGGCGGCAATGACCAGCGCCGATTGGAGGTTGTTTCCCGTCAGGCCGGCGTTTGCCCGCGCAAAGCGGCGTGCTTCATACTCCTGCCTGACGAAGGAGCGGATGACGTTGGCACCGATAATCTGCTCACGCAGGATCTGGCCGGTGCCGTCCAGCAACGTCTGGCCGTCGCGGTAGAGAGGTATGAGGCGCCGGACGATCAGGTACATGATGAGCAGGAGCACAGGCACGATGATAATGACGACGCTTGAAAGCACGATGTCCTGCTGCCACGCAAGGTATACGCCGCCTACGGCCATGACCGGTGCCGCCACCAGCATGGTGAACACCAGCACGGCGAACGATTGGATCTGCTGGGTGTCGTTGGTTGACCTGGTGACAAGGCTTTGGGCGCCAAAGGCGGCCACCTCCTGGGAGGAAAGGGACTGGATCTTGGTGAAGACCTCAGCCCTTAGCTGCTGGCCGACCGCCATGGCCACCACGGCACCGAGGTAGCCTGCCGCTACGGCGGCCGCCGCCTGGATGGCTGCAACCAGGGCCATGTCGATGCCCAGCCGGAAGATTTCGGGAGTGTTCCCGGCCACGATGCCGTCGTCGATGATGGCGGCGTTGATGGTGGGGAGGAGCAAAATGCCTGCGGTCTGCACCAGCTGCAGGACGATGATGGCGGCCACCTGGCCCTTATGGCCGGACAGCAACCTCATCAATAAGGCGAACAGCACTTCTCCTCCAGGATTTGGTGGGAGGCCGATAAGGGTCCGGCTTGTGGCCATCCCCATGAGGCCGGTTCTTTCCTGTTGCCGGAACCGAATTCCAATGTTGGTCACATGGCTATACGGGCCTTGTAAAGAACATCGAACGAATGGAGTTTAGGCGGTAAGTCGCTTTTGCGCTACGCCGAAGATCCGCCGGAACGGAAAAACCGTGCCGTGCGGGCTGTCCGGGTAGGCGACCCGCAGTGCGGCTGCGTATTCAGCCTCAAAAGCCCGCCCGTCCTCGACGGACAGGACCGCCAGCACCGGTCGCAGGGCAGTGCCGCGCACCCATTCGAGGACAGGATCCGCTCCGGGGAGGACCTGCTGATAGGTGGTTTCCCAGGCATCTGCCGTGCAGCCCGCGTCGAGCATGATGCGGAGGTAGTCGGCCGGCTCCCCCACGGCTTCCCCGCCGCGGAGTACGTCCTTCAACAGGGGCCGCCAGCGGGGCGTGGCGGCCAGTTCCCGCATGAGGGCATGGGACGGTGCGTTGAAGTTACCCGGAACCTGCATGGCGAACCACGACCCCGGGCTGAGCGCCGCCAGCCAGCGGGCCAGCATCTCCTGGTGCCCCGGCACCCACTGCAGCGCGGCGTTGGTGACCACCACGTCGGTTTCCTCGCCGGGCATCCAGTCCGCGATATCCGCCAGGCCGAAGCTCAGGCCGGGGAAACCGTCCGCCTGCGCGTCAGCCTTGGCAAGCATCTCTGCGGAGGCATCGAGTCCGACGACGGCCGCTTCGGGCCACCTCCGGGCAAGCGTTGCCGTCAGGTTGCCGGGCCCGCAGCCGAGGTCCACCACCTGGCGTGGCCTGTCAGCCTGGATCCGTCCGGTGAGGTCAAAAAACGGCCTGTCGCGGTAGTCGCCGAACTGGACGTACTTCACTGGGTCCCACTTCACATCTGACTCCATGTTCTGTGCTGTCTGGCAGTAGCGCGAGCCTAACGCTGCCCGGCCCGGAATCACGGCACCGACTGGGCACTAAGCTGGAAATCGATGAAACTCGTTGACCAGCTGCCTGTCCCGTCCGCGTCCGCCCACCCGGGCGCAGGCATAGACCCGGATGCCCTGTACACCCAGTTCCTGGAGTGGACCGAAAGCCGGGGCCTGGAGCTGTACGCGGCCCAGGACGAGGCCATCATGGAGCTGGCCACCGGCGCCAACGTCATCTTGGCCACGCCCACGGGGTCGGGAAAATCCCTGGTGGCCATCGCGGCACACTTCCAGGCCATGGCACGCGGGCAGCGCAGTTACTACACGGCTCCCATCAAGGCCCTGGTGTCGGAGAAGTTTTTCGCCCTGTGCGACATCTTCGGCGCGGACAACGTGGGCATGATCACCGGTGATTCCGGCGTCAACCAGGACGCACCCATTATCTGCTGCACGGCGGAAATCCTCGCGAACATCGCCCTGCGCGAGGGCGCGGCCGCGGACCTCGGCTCAGTGGTCATGGACGAATTCCACTTCTACTCGGACCCCCAGCGGGGCTGGGCCTGGCAGGTTCCCCTGCTGGAGCTTCCACAGGCGCAGTTCCTCCTGATGTCCGCCACGCTGGGTGACGTCAGCCGCTTCGAGGAGGGAATCACCGAGCTCACCGGCCGCCCCACCACCACCGTCAGTTCAGCGGAGCGCCCCATCCCGCTGCATTACTACTACCACGAGACCCCGGTCCACGAGACGCTGGAGGAGTTGCTCTCCACCCGCCAGGTACCGGTCTATGTGGTGCATTTCAGCCAGATCGAGGCCATTGACCGCGCCCAGACGCTGATGAGCATCAACGTGTGCACGCGGGAGGAAAAAGACAAGATCGCTGAACTGATCGCCAACTTCCGTTTTGCGGCCGGTTTCGGCAAGACCCTCAACCGGCTGGTCCGGCACGGCATAGGAGTCCACCATGCCGGCATGCTGCCCAAGTACCGGCGCCTCGTGGAACAGTTGGCGCAGGCCGGCCTGCTGAAGGTGATCTGCGGAACGGACACGCTGGGCGTCGGCATCAACGTGCCCATCCGCACCGTTCTGCTCACCGCCTTGAGCAAGTACGACGGCGTTCGCACCCGGCTGCTTAACTCCCGCGAGTTCCACCAGATCGCCGGCCGTGCCGGCCGGGCCGGGTACGACACCGCCGGGACTGTGGTGGTGCAGGCGCCCGAGCACGTGATCGAGAACGTCAAGGCGATGGCCAAAGCCACGGCGAAGTTCGGCGACGACCAGAAGAAGCTTCGCCAGGTGGTACGGAAGAAACCGCCGGAAGGGTTTGTGTCCTGGGGCGAACCGACCTTCAAGAGGCTGGTGGAATCGGTTCCGGACCCGCTCAGCTCCAGTTTCAGCGTGACCCACTCCATGCTGATGAACCTGATGGAACGGCCCGGCGACCCGTTCACCGCCGCCCGCCGGCTGCTGACCGAGAACCACGAGCCGCGGTCCTCGCAGCTGAGGCTCATGAAGCGCGCATTGGGCATCTACCGCGAACTCCTCGCCGCCGAGGTGGTGGAACGCATTCCCGAGGCTGAGCAGGGCGCGGATGGCAGGACCGTCCGGCTCACCGTCCACCTGCAGGCCAACTTTGCGCTGAACCAGCCGCTCTCGCCTTTTGCGCTGGCGGCGCTGGAACTGCTTGACCCGGATTCGCCGTCGTACGCCCTGGACGTCGTATCCGTGATCGAGTCGACGCTTGAGAAGCCCCGGCAGATCCTCTCCGCCCAGCAGAAGAAGGCGCGCGGGGAAGCCATCGCGGCGATGAAGGCTGACGGCATCGAGTACGACCAGCGGATGGCGATGCTGGAGGAGGTCAGCTACCCTCAGCCGCTCGCGGAAATGCTCGGCGAAGCGTTTGAGGTCTACCGCAAGGCCGCACCCTGGGTGGGCGACTTTGAACTGGCGCCCAAGTCAGTGGTCCGTGACATGTACGAACGTGCCATGAACTTCGGCGAGTTCGTCCAGTTCTACGGCCTGGCCCGTTCCGAAGGCATCGTGCTGCGCTACCTCGCCGACTGCTTCAAGGCGCTCCGCCAGACGGTGCCGCAGGACATGCTGCGGGAGGATCTCGAGGACCTCATCGCGTGGCTGGGCGAACTGGTGCGGCAGGTGGATTCGAGCCTCCTTGACGAATGGGAGGAGCTGACCTCCGGGTCGGCCCCCCCCCCTGCCTCTTATACCCATCTCCGAGGCCACGAACCCGGACTAG
>NZ_JANFCZ010000038.1 GCF_024391045.1 Pseudarthrobacter sulfonivorans | reverse complement strand
AAGAGGTCACTGAGGCGAGGGCGGCGGCCGAAGACTTACCGGTAGCCGTCCACGATGGCCGCCGCGATCTCCTTGTACGCCCGGCGGGTCTCCGGCTTGAGCACGTCCAGGGTGACCAGGTCGCCGTCGGCCACACCACGGTCGTGCGGCACAGCGATGAGCTGGCGGCAGATCCCGGCGAGGTGTTCCTCGATGGCATCCTTGTCCACGCGGGAGGACACCTCGTCCTTGTCCGTGATGACGACGATCGCGTTCCGGGCCAGGTCCTCGTACCCGTGGCTCGCCAGCCAGTGCAGGGTGCTACGGGCGCGCTTGGCGCCAGAGACCGCATACCCGGCGGCGATCACCAGGTTGTCGGCCGACTGCAGGATCCCGCTCATCGCGTTGTGGGTCACGCCCGTGCCGCAGTCGGTCAGCGCCACCGAATAGTAGTTGGAGATGAGCTTGCGGATCCGCAGGTACTCCTCGGCGGTGAGCGAGTCCGAAACCTCCGGGTCCTGCTCCCCCGCGATCAGGTGCAGCCGGCCCGCATGGTGCATGTACCGGGCCAGGGCCGTGAGCGAGTCCACGGATTCGATGTTCTTGAGCAGGTCCGTGATGGTGCGCGGGCTGGCTTGCTGGTAAATCCCCTCACCGAGGGCCCGCTCCACGAGGTCGCCCGAGTCCGGGTTGGCATCAATGGCACAGGGCGCGTCACCCCGGAATTCGGCCAGAGTCAGGCCAACGCCCACCGTGGTGGAGGTCTTGCCGATGCCGCCCTTGAGGCTCAGCACGGCGGTGTTGTAACTGCCCTGCAGCTGCCGGGAGATGCGCCGGGCCAGCTCGTCCTCGTCGCGCTGCTTGGCGCTGGGACCCAGGTTCCAGGCTCCACCGGTCAGCGAATAGATCGCGCCACGGATCCCGCCCACGGGCCGGGGCTTCTGCTCCTTCACGAACAGTCCTGGGGAGCTGATGAAGTCAGGCATGGGGCTCTCGGCGATTGCGTCCGCCGCCGTGGGGCGGACGCGCCGGAACGCCGGTGCTTCCTCGGGAACGTGCGACGACGGCGGCGCGGGTGTGTCGCCGTCGTACGCCACCGCGGTGGTGCGGGAGTTGTGCTCGTCCGGCTGCGCGGGTGCGGAGTCCACCGAGGGCCCGGCTGAACCAGCACCAAACTGCGGCTGCGCAGTGACGGGCGGCTTGGCCGGCCGTCGGGTGGGCGCCGGAACGTGGGCTGCAGGTTTGGCGTGGTCGGCGGCAGCCGCGGCCTCCGCCCAGGAACTGCGGCGCGGTACCGGGGTGCCGGCGTCGGGGGTGCTGGAAGGCTCGGGAGTTACGGCTGGCATGGTTCCTGTCTGGGCGTCCGAAAGCGCTCCGACGGCGCGCCGGAGGTCGCGGCGTCGTCGGGCCGGTTGCGGCTGCCCTGCATCCTCTGCAGTGGCACTTTCGTTGTGATCCGCCGGATCGGGCATGTCTGTCCCCCAGGACTTCGGCTCAAGGTTCTGCGGCTCCATCTACGGACTGGTTCAGTCAACCAGTCTAGGCGCTGACGCAGAAGACGAGGTCAGTGGCGGGTCAGGGCGGCCACCACAACGCAGGCGGTAAGCACCAGGAGGACGGTCAGGACGGCGTACGCCTTCCACTTGGGGCGGCCCTTGTGCGGGTTGATATCTACGTACGGCATGGCTAGCTGCGGTCACTCCTCTTGGCGGACACCCGGTTGGCGCGCCGCTTGAGGCGGAGCACCTGGTACATCGCACAGAATGGAATCAGCAGTGTGGCCAAAAGCGCGCAGAGCGCCAGGGCATAGTCAATGAGAGCCAATGCGGCCTCCGTCGGTTAGCAGTGATCCCCCATGCGATCACGGGTCACGCTAGCCTTAAGTCACGACGCTTGACAAGTCATGCGAAGGTTACTGAGCTTCCCCGGCCGCCTCCGGCGGCTGCGC
The DNA here is from genome assembly GCF_024391045.1 of Pseudarthrobacter sulfonivorans. Taxonomy (GTDB): domain Bacteria; phylum Actinomycetota; class Actinomycetes; order Actinomycetales; family Micrococcaceae; genus Arthrobacter; species Arthrobacter sulfonivorans_B. Next base: position 28,908 of record NZ_JANFCZ010000038.1, on the reverse strand, counting down.
ATGCAACGGCACGCGCGCCGACCAGTGGCGGATGCCAACAACCAGGCTCCGCCCGTCGCCGAACAGGGGCGCCAGGAAGACCAGGTGCGGCCAGAACCACCAGTGGAGCAGCAGCCCCGGGACGGCGGCCCACAGGACAAGCCCCGCCGCGGCGGCCGCGACGGGGCCGGCAAGGGCCATGACGGCAATCTGCCATCCGTAGAGCCGCCCCACGGGGGCGATCGAAAATCGGAACATGCTGCTGCTGACCACGAAGGAGCTGATGCCGCGGAAGCGGCGGCCGGCCAGGGCATGCGCGCCCTCATGGATCAGGAACCCTCCCAGCAGGCAGGCAAAATTGATCACCAGCCACAGGGCCAGTTCGGCCAGATACGGGTACCCCAGGACCAGTCCTGTCAGGCTGCACGCCGCGGCAACAGCCAGCATTGCCCCGAGCGGCCACCTGCACGAACGGGCCACGGCACGGATGATGTATCCGGGGGTGAGGGCGCCGCTCGTGATCTCAGGCAGGATTGACGCCTTGTTCCTGCAGGGTTTTCTTGTAGGCCTTGAGCCGGTCAAACATCACCGCGGTTGCAAAGGCGAAGAGCGTGGCCAAGAGGAAGATGACGAAAATGGGAAAGCCGTTGGCCACGCCGAATTCCAGCCCCGTGGCCCCGTTGTCCAGCTCATGCGGTTCAAAGAAAAGGGAACCAAAGAGGCCAAACTTTCTGACGCCGACGTCCGAGGCGGAGAACATGGTCAGAACAAAGGCGATGACCACAACGGCCATTGTGATAATGAATGATGCGGTAACGCTGACGAGGGACTTATGCAGCCATTTCATGACGATTAATCATTTCCAATCTTTTCATTCCCAAAATACTGTAAATTACAACCACTGCGTTGAGCACCACGAAGATGAGCAGGTTCATCACCATGCTGAGATTGAAGATATTCAATCCGAGCGCCACAATCATCACAACAATCACCGTGAGGACAACCCCCATGAGCACGGTAAAGGGGTTTCCCTTCTCGGGCGGAAAAGCGATTCCTATCAGCGTCGAGATGAGAATGTTGCCCAGGCAAAAGCCCACGATCATCAGGCTGGTGGTGAATTCGATGCCCTGGATTTGCGCCGCCGCCACGGTGGGCACGGCCAGCGCCAGGAACAGGACTGCCTGCGACCCCACCAGGCACAGGTAATTGCGGAGAGCAGTCCCGGGATAGGTGGCCAGCCGGCGCAGCGGCTCGGAGTTCGAGTACGCGTAAATGCCCTGGAACGTGATGAGCACCAGCACGAACGGCGGCAGGACGATGTTCTGCAGGACGGCGAATACGGTGTAGACGAACATGAAGGCCACCGCGACGGCGGTCTCGAAACTGCGGACCAGTACCAGCAGGTAGGCGCCGAACTTCGTGGCCGCCAGGGAGGCCGGCAGCACCTTGAAAAAACGGCGCACCGCCACGTAGCTGCGGGGCGCGGCGCCAACTATAAGGAGAAGCAGCACAGCGGAAACGGCAACGAACAGGGCGGCGGCCAGCCAGATGCCGTGCTCGCCTTGGATCAAGGCGAACACCAGCGGCGGCGCGGCAAGGACCTGCCCGTTGAAGTGGCTCTCCACAATGCGGTTGCTCAGTTCGGTGGAGTAGGGGAAGGCCAGCGCCAGCCCCAGGGCAAGCACCATGGGAACCAGCAGGCCACGGAGACGGGCAAGGCCCACCGACAGGAGAAGGCGTTCCAGCAGGAAATATCCGAGGCTCAGCACCAGGTAGAACGTGACGGCCGGGAACCAGATTGCCGCCAGGACCTTGGGGATGTACCGGGGACCTTCGAGCAGCACCGTCGAGAGCGAGAAGGCGCCGAAGATGAAGACGGTAAGGCACAGGACGATGCTCGACTCGAAGAGCGTAAACGCCAGGGTGCGTTCCTTGTTGGTGACCGGCAGGCTGAAGGACAGGCGAAGCAGTTCATCGGCCTTGAGGAAGAGAACACGGATCAGCGTGTAAACGATCAGCACCCAGAAGCCCACGGAGGCATTGGCCACCTGGAGAATAGGCTCCAGCAAGCCGGTCCCGCCGAGGTATTGCCTGATGATCACGAAGCTCATCAGGCAGAAGCCGGCAAACGCCAGCAGGACCAGGAGCAGTGCCGAGAGCTGGGCAGTCCGGCTTCTCAGCAGGCCCCTCCCCAGGACGCGCCGGACAATGAAGAGCCAAAACATCTTCGATAGCAGCAGCACACTACGGAGGCGCATCAGGGAACGTCCATTGCCTGCACCAGTTCGCGGGCCAGGCTGCCGAGCGACCCGCTGACTTCAAGAATTTCACTGGTGGCGCTCTTGGACACCAGGGCTCCCATGTTTAGCACCATCACCTCGTCCGCGGTGCGTTCCAGCATGGAAAAGTCGTGGCTGCACAGCAGCACGGACCGGCCCCCGCTGGCGAGCTCCCGGACGTCCGTTTCAAAAGTAAAGACGGCGTCCAGGTCAACGCCGTTAAGGGTCTCATCGATGACCGTCAGCGGGCGCTTCAGCATCAGGGCAGCTATCAGCTGGACCTTTTTCCGCATCCCGTGCGAGTAGTCCTCAATCAGGTCCCCCTGGCGGCCTCTCATGGAATAGCGTTCGAACTGGCGGGCCACTTCAGCAGTGTCAGGCTTTTCACCGTAGAGGCCGTGTACGAAGCTCAGGTACTCGGCGCCGCTGAGGAACTCCGGAAGGTAGTCGTTGCTGGAAAGGTAGATTGACGCCATCTTCGCGGCGCGGTCCTGGTTTCCGCCGCCGGCGATGGCCACGGTGCCGCCCTGCAGCTTCAACAAGTCAAGGATGATCTTGATCAGCGTGGATTTGCCGGAGCCGTTGGGGCCGATCAGGCCGATGATCTGGTTCTCCGCGATGTCGAAGGAGACGTCGTGAAGCACCTGGGCGCGCGGATTGTAGGAGTAGTTGACGTGGTTGACGCTGAGAAGCATTGGTATTCCTCTTTCATGCCCATCATGGTGGCGCTCCCTCAGTACGCAGGGGGCGCCACCACGACGTCTAGGCTAGGACAGCCTTAGCGGCATTCGATCAGGACAGAAACGCCCCACTGGCTCCACTTCCAGTTGCCAGTGAAACGTCCTTTGCCCTGCGAAAGGCACCAGATTGCCATTGCTGCCAGCATGGCGAAGGCCAGCACCAGAAGGACAGCGAGAAGTACGAGGAACCAGCCGTCGTACCTCACAATCAATGCGTCCATCTTGCTGCGGGCCATCATCATTGTTGCACTTGCATTGCTTGCAGTTGCTGCCAGCATCTTTCCCCCATTTGTTTTTATTTCTTCCAAGATCCTCCCTTTTTGGCAGGACCGGGATGAGCCTAACAGGCTTTGGATAAATTTGAATAGACCAGAATGTGAATTCTTTTCCCGTTTCGGAAACATGCTGCAACCATGAAAACGTCCATGCTAAAAGTTAAATGCCAAAGCGCTTTCATTAGACAAACGCTTTCCAATAAGCAGGCTTATCAATTCTGCCTCTGGACCCCCAACGCGCATCGCACCCGGACTCATCTCATGATGAGAACCACCTGCCGCAAATAGCGCATGCCGAATTTTCCATTTGTCCCCCCTCAAACAAAAATGCTTTCGCAATCTAACGGACGGCCCCAAAGGGGTCAAGTCATATGGATATCGGGCGGATGTGTAGCGGCCGACGGCGGGTGTTACGGCGCGTGCCCCGCTCGCCGTCGGCCGTTATCTAGAATCGGCAGGATGAACCCGCCCCATGACGATGACCAGTTCCGGTCCCGGCTGAACCTGTCCGGCAACAAGGACAGGATGGTGCTGGTAGTGGCGCTGGGGATCCTCAGCGCCGTCAGTCCCATGGCCACCGACATGTACCTGGCATCCATGCCGCGGATGGGCGAGTTCTTTGCCACGCCGGCATCGGTGGTGCAACTGACCCTGACCAGCTACATGATCGGCATGGCGGTGGGCCAGTTTTTGCTGGGACCCATCTCGGATATCCTGGGCCGGCACCGGCTCATGGTGGCCGGCAATGCGGTGTTCCTGCTCAGTTCCGTGGCCATCGCCCTGGCGCCCAGCATCGAGGTGGTCCTGGCGCTTCGTGTGCTGCAGGGTGTTTCCGGGGCCGCCGGGGTGGTGATCGCCCGGGCCGCGGTGTCGGACATGGCGTCCGGACGGCAGGCCGCGAAGCTGTTCTCGCTGCTGGCCACCATTTCGTCGCTCGCCCCGGTGCTGGCGCCCCTGGTGGGCGGCGTGATTGCCACCGTGGCTCCATGGCAGACGGTGTTCTGGGCCCTGACTCTCTTTGGGGCGCTGATGCTGGCTTGTTCGGTGTTCGTGGTCCCGGAAACCCTCCCCCGGCACCTGCGTCACCGGGGCGGCCTGAAGGCAGTGGCCTCCAACTCCTGGTCCGTACTGTCCACGCCGTCCTTCATGGCGTATGCGCTGGCGTTCGGGTTCACTTTCGGAACCCTGTTCTCCTACATTTCGGCCTCATCCTTTGTGGTGCAGAATGTGCTCGGCTATTCCGCGCTGGCCTATTCCGTCATCTTCGCGGTCAACGCCGGGGGCATGATCCTGGGCGCCTGGCCAACGCCCGCCTGGTGGACCGCGTGGAGCCGGCCGTGATCCTGCGGGCGGCCGTGATGGCGATGTGCGCCGTCAACGTGGCCGGCATGGGGCTGGTCCTGGGTGGAATCGCGGGCTGGAGCACTCTGGCGCACCTCTTCCTAACGCAGGCCAGCGTGGGCTTCATCATGGGCAACGCCACGGCCCTTGCCCAAGGGGCGGTTCCGGGTCGGGCCGGGGCTGGTTCCGCGGTGCTCGGGCTCATCCAGTTCCTTCTGGGCGGGCTCGTGTCACCTCTGACCGGAATCGCCGGAGAGCACAGCGCGGTCCCGATGGCCGTCTCCATGGCGGCGTGTTCCGTGCTCGCCGTGGCGGCAGCGGCAGCCGGGAGCCGGCTTTCACGCCCGAAATGCTGATGCAGGTAGGGATGAGAGCAGTCTCACCACAGAATGATCAAGCAAGTTGATCAAGCTACTTGTATAATTTAGGGATGACCGACGAACCAGCACCAGACCCGGTACTCACCCACTCCCTCTTCGAAGCCCTGCACCCGCTGCTGCGGAAACTCAACGCGGAACGGACCATTTCCCCCGGCAAGATCGGCGTGCTCCGCCACCTTGCGGAGCATGGGAAGGCAACGACGTCGGAGCTCGCTGTGGTGGTCCAGGTCAGTCCGCAGGGCATTTCGCTGGCCGTGCGTGAGCTGGAGGGGCTGGGTTACGTGGTGCGCGTCCCCGATTCGGCGGACCGCCGCCGCACCTGGATTGAACTCACCGAAGCCGGTCGGCAGAAGCTGCGCGTTGAGTCGTCCGCCGGCCAGGGCTGGCTGGACCGGGTTATCCGGGAACGGCTAACCCCGGCCGAGCGGACCGCCCTGGCCGCCGCCATCCCCGCGCTTCGAAACCTGGGAACGGAGGCACCGAATGACTGAGACCCGCTCACCCCTTGTCCCGGCGCTGATTTATGCTGCCCTCTCCACCGCCATCGTGAGCTCACTGGGCATGCTCCTGGTGCCCACTATTTCCCGCGAAATGGACGTATCGGTGGGCACGGCGCAGTGGATGCTGACCATCAACCTGCTGGTAGGTGCGGTGGCCACCCCTGTGATGGGCCGCCTGAGCGACGGACCGCATAAGAAAAAGCTGCTGCTGTGGGCGCTGCTGATCATCCTCCTCGGGTCCGTCATCGCCGCGTTGGCGCCCAACTTCACGGTGTTCCTCGTGGGCCGTTCCCTGCAGGGCCTGACCTACGGAATCGTTCCGGTGACTATCGCCCTCGCCCGCCGCTATGTCGCCGTCGACAAAGTGCGGTTTGCCATCTCCAGCCTGTCGGTCACGGTGGCAACAGGCCTTGGGATCGGGTACCCGCTGACGGGAATCATCGCCGGAACGTTGGACTTCCGGTTCGCGTTCTGGTTTGCCGCGCTGTTTGTGGTCACCGCCATCATCGTCGTCTTCCGCGCAGTGCCCGGCGGACCTGACGAACGCGCCCCGCGGGTGCCGTTCGATTACACCGGCGCCGCCCTGCTGGGCCTCGGCCTGGGCGTCCTGCTCCTAGGCATCAGCGAAGGGCCCAAATGGGGCTGGGGGTCACAGCTGACCATCGGCGCCTTCATCGTGGCTGCCGCACTGCTGACGGCGTGGGTCCAGGCCGAACTGCGCAGCCCGAACCCGCTGATCAACCTGCGGGTCCTGGGGAACGGGGACGTGCTGCTGGCCAACAGCACCGCCATCGGACTGGGTGCCGCCATGTACATCGGCCTCTCCATTTCCAGTCTCATCGCCCAGGCTCCCATCTCCACCGGCTACGGCGTGGCACTGCCCGTGTTCTGGGCCGGCTTCGTGATGTTCCCGCTTTCGGTGGGGAGCTTCAGCGCCAACCGGCTGGTCCGCCGGCTGGCGCATCGGGTCAAGCTCACCACCCTGTTGCCCATTGGTGCCGGCATGATGGCGGCCGCCGGCATCCTGCTGTGGTTTGCGCACACCCAGCTGTGGGAAATCCTGCTGGGAATGCTGGCCCTGGGCCTCGGCATGGGGGCAAGCTACGCAGCCATGCCGGCCCTGATCGCCCGCAGCGTGGCCAGCGAAGAACTGGGTAGCTCCGTGAGCTTCAACCAGGTGCTGCGGACGGTGGGAAGCTCCTTCGGCACGGCTGTGTCCGGCGCAGTGCTGGCGGCCAACATGGCGCCGGACCTGCACCCCTCAGGACGCGGCATCACCGCGACGCTCGAAATCGGTGCCCTGCTCTGTGCCGCAGTATTCGTGGCCCTGCTCATCCACGCGATGATCACCCGTCCCCAGCCCAAACAAACAACGCGGGGTCACTCGATGCCCAATAATCCGTGATTATCGGGCGTGAAGTGACTCCGCGTTGGTTTTAGTGGACCGGGCGGGTCTCCTGAAGCCGCTTAATGAACCATCGTGACTGTTCAGGGCCATATGGCAGCACGGGGATGGCCTTGGTGGCGTCAGAGGGGGCTTCGCGGATGGACAGTTGGGCCTGGCGGACCGCGGTGGTCATGGTGTTGGCCATGGTTTTGACGAACTGGTCGGTGCAGGGCTGGCCGTGGCCGGGGATGAGGAATTCGTAGCGGTGGCGCAGGGCTGAGATGTGGCGCAGGGAGTCGGCCCATTCCTCCGGGTAGGAGTCCTCGAAGGACGGGTACGCGCCCTGTTCCACGAGGTCGCCCGCGAACAGGGTGGTAGGCGTACCCACCAGGAGGTCACCGTCGGTGTGGCCGCGGCCCAGGTGGAAGAGGGTGACGGTCAGTCCCCCGAGGTCCACCAGCACGGGCTGGTCCTTGACGATGGCGTTGGGCACCACCAGCTCCACGTTCTCGCCTTCACCGGTGGACATCTCCGGCTCGAGGGTTCCCACGAAGCGGCGCTGCAGGTCCCCGTGGCTGTCGATTTCACGGGCACAGTTTTCATGCGCCCAGAACTCGGTCACGCCGTCGGACGCGAACACGGCGTTGCCGAAGAAATGGTCATAGTGCGCGTGCGTGTTGACGACGACGAGCGGCAGCTGGGTCTTCTCCCGCACCGCATCGAGAATCTCGCGTCCCTGCCGCGGCCCGCAGCCGGTGTCCACCACCATGGCACGCTCGGAGCCAACCACCAGGCCCGTATTCAGCAGCGAACTTTCGGTGACCAGCACGTAGGTGTCCGCGCCAACTTCGAGCCATTCTGACATTGTTACTCCGTACCTCCGGATGCACGTTGCGTTCTTCTGGCCTCGATTCTACCCACGGGGCCTGCGAGTTTCAGGGAGGCTGGTCAGGTGCGGAACGCCCGACGGCGGCGCTCCCCCGGGTGCAAACGGACAGTTTTCGAACGCGCCCGAGGCTAGAGCCTGGCGTAGGCCCAGCCTTCCCATTGACGTCGAGCCAAGTGGGCGATGGCTGCGGGCACCGTGCCGATGCCCGGGGCGAGGTCATTATCTTCGAGGCCCGCCGACCGCAGACTGTTTCCGCAGGCGAGGAGGTGCACCCCCAATTGCCGGGCGTCGCCCAGGGCTTCATCCAGAGCTGAACCTGCGGCGAGGAGCCTGACGCCGGGGCCCTGGACCACCACTTCGATGGCGGCGGCAACCCCGAGCGCGGCGCGTGCGTTGGCAGCGCTGCGGAGGATCCCGGCGAGTGCGTCAGGCTCAAGCGGGCCGGCTGCATGAATGAGCAGTCCCCGGGTGGCGGCATCCGGGGCGCCTGCCGGGGATCCGACGCTCGGTGCCACTAGTTGTTTTCCCCGCCAAGGCTGGCCAGGGCTTTGCGAAGGCGCGTGCCGGCGTCGTCCGCCACTTCCTTGACGGCGGGGGCGCTGCTGAGCTGCACCATGGTCTGGGGATCGATGGCTTCCACAGTGGTGGTCTCCGCCGAGTTGTTCCGGCGCACCACCACATTGCAGGGCAACAGGGCGCCCATCTGGGGCTCGGCGGCCAGGGCGCGGCTGGCAAGGGAGGGGTTGCAGGCGCCGAGGATGACGTAATCACCGACCGCGTCCGCGGCCTCGGAGCCAAGCTTGGTTTCGAAGGTGGAGCGGACGTTGATTTCGGTCAGGATTCCGAACCCCTGTGCAGCGAGGGCTTCACGGGTGCGCTCCAGCGCCTCCGCCCAGGGAAGGGAAACTGTGGTGGCCAGGGTGTAGGTCATGATGCTCCTTGAAATTACCGGGCGGTCAGTTGTGGTGCGTGGCCTGGTCTATGCCAGGGAGAGGAAGAGCTTCTCCAGGTCCTTCCGGTCCATGGTTTCGTCCTTCTGGACGATGCACTGCTCAAGACCCGTGGCGATGATGGCGAAGCCGGCGCGGTCAAGGGCCTTGGATACGGCCGCCAGCTGGGTGACGACGTCCTTGCAGTCGCGGCCTTCCTCGAGCATCCGGGTGACGGCGGCAAGCTGGCCCTGTGCCCGCTTGAGGCGGTTGATCACGGGCGTGAGTTCTGTGGGGTTCAGTTCCATAAAAGGGGTCTCCATCAAATAAGGGGCTTGTCCCAAACTATATACCCCCATGGGTGTTTTGACTACCCCCTGGGGTATCTGCAATACTCGGTGGGGTATCCACCCGACCCCTTCCGAGAGGCCACCCATGACGCCCCCTTCCAAAGCAACAGCCGTTACCGCACTCGCCCCTGAGGCCCTCAAGTCCTGGCTCAAGGAACACCAGGACCTCGTGGTGATCGATGTTCGCTCCGCCGCTGAATTCGAGTCCATGCACATCCGCGGCTCCTACAACGTGCCGCTTCCGCTGCTCTCCGAGCACACCGACGAACTAGCCGCCCGGCTGGGCTCGCGGGTAGTCCTGGTCTGCCAGTCCGGCGTCCGCGCCGAGCAGGCCCGTCAGCGCATGGCCACTGTTGGCCTTGACACCGCCTACGTCCTCACCGGCGGAGTTCCCGGATTCGCCGCCGCCGGCGGCGACGTGGTCAAGGGCAAGGACCGCTGGGACCTTGAGCGCCAGGTCCGCCTTGCCGCCGGGTCCCTGGTGGTTCTGGGCCTGGCCGGGGGCAAGTTCGTCTCGCCCAAGGTCCGCATGCTGGCCGGTGCCATCGGCACCGGGCTGACATTCTCGGCCGCCACCAACACCTGCGCCATGGGCAAGGCCCTCTCGGCCATGCCCTGGAACAAGGCGGCCAAGGAGCCCACCCGCGAAAGCGCCATCCTGCAGCTCCCCGTGCAGTCGGCTGATGAGGGCGCAGCGGCATGATCCCGGCCCTGGGTCTGGGGCTCGTCGTCGGCGTCGTACTGGGCGTAGTTGGCGGCGGCGGGTCCATCATTGCCGTTCCGGCCCTGGTGTACGGCGTGGGCATGAGCCCCGCCCAGGCCATCCCCACTTCCCTGCTGGTGGTGGGAATCTCCTCGCTGGCAGCCCTCCTCCCCCGGTTCCGGGACGGACTGAACTGGCCCGTGATCGCCCTGGTGGGGGGTGCCGGCATCCCGGCAGCCTGGGCCGGCGCGGCAGTGGGCAAACTGCTGGACCCGAACATACTCATGCTGACCTTCGCCGTGATCATGGTGGCCGCGGGCATCCGGATGCTCAGCAAGCCCCGCGAAAGCGAGGGATCCTGCAGCACCGGACCGAACCGGGCATTCCGGTCCTGCGCCCCCAAGGCCGTGGGAGTGGGCCTGCTGGTCGGGTTCCTCACCGGACTGCTGGGCGTTGGCGGCGGCTTCCTCATCACCCCCGCCCTGACCATCTTCCTGGGCCTGCGCATGAAGCAGGCCGTAGGAACATCCCTGGCCATCATCGTGGTCAACTCGGCCGCCGGGTTCAGCGCCCACGCCGCCGGCTACACCATCGACTGGACCACCACCCTGGCGTTCGCTATTCCGGCCATCGTGGGATCGGTACTTGCCGCCCGGCTGGCCCGCCGCTTGCACGACAAGCACATCCGCATCTCATTCGCGGTACTCATCTTCGCCGTCGCGGCGTGGGTCACCGCCGGCACGGTCACCGCCTGACCCATCCACAGAGGAGAACACCATGGGACTGATCGATTCCCTCAAGAAGGCCTTCAGCAAGCCCTACAAAACGATTTCCGTAGCGCAGGCCAAGGAACTCCTGGGCTCCGGCGCCACGCTCATCGACGTCAGGTCGGCCCAGGAATGGCGCACCGGCCGCGCACCGCAGGCCAAACACGTCCCCCTGGACCGGCTGCAGACCAGCACTGCAGGCATCCAGAAGACCCGGCCCGTGATTGCCGTCTGCGCCTCCGGCGTCCGCTCCGCCTCCGCAGCCCGGCTCCTCGCCGCCAAGGGGTACGACGCCTACTCGGTGCGCGGCGGCATGGCCGCCTGGCGCCAGGCCGGCGAACCCGTCCGCTAGCAACACCACCACCAGCTCCAGCCACAAACCACTTCGAAGGAGAACCACCATGGCTGAAATCACCATCACCGAGACTGAACAGCGCCGCTCCACCGCCCGGATCCTCGACGTCCGCGAGGACTTCGAAGTCGCCGAGGGCATGATCCCCGGCGCCCTGCACATCCCCATGGGCCAGCTGCAGGCCCGCCTGGGCGAGCTCGACCCGGCCGTGCCCGTCATCGCCGTATGCCGCAGCGGCAACCGCAGCGCCGCCGTCGCCGAGGCCCTTAACGGGGCAGGCTACACCGCGGACACCATGGCCGGCGGCATGACCGCCTGGACCCGCGCCGGCCTCCCCACCACCTAAGCCCTGCCCTCGCTGTACAGAGCAACCAACAAACTTCGCCCGAAAGGACACGACAGATCATGGCAACCATCGACATCACCCAGCAATCGTTCGCCCAGGCCCTGGAGGACAACGGCATCGTCTTCGTTGACTTCTGGGCAGCCTGGTGCGGCCCCTGCCGCATGTTCGCCCCCACATACGGCGCCGCCGCCGAACGGCACCCGGACATCACCTTCGCCAAGGTGGACACCGAGGCCGAACAGGCGCTCGCCGCAGCAGCAAACATCACCTCCATCCCCACCCTCATGGCCTTCAAGGACAAGACCCTGGTCTTCTCCCAGCCGGGCGCCCTCAACGCCACCGGCCTGGAGGAAGTCATCCAGGCCGTGAAGAACCTGGACATGGACAAGCTCCGCGCCGAGGCCAGCCACCAGCACGCCTGACACCACGACGGACCAGCCAAAAACCACCCAGCAACAGGCGCCCTGCGCCTGCTGTTAAGGCTCTTGCAGGAAAACCGCGCAGGTGCAGTGCACTTGCTGGATACCCCCTGGGGTATGTAATATTGAATTCAGAACAACCTCCCAATCCCTTTCCCGAAGGAGCGCACCAATGCTTATCGAGCGTATTTACGACGAAGATCTCGCCCAGGCCAGCTACCTGATCGGCTGCCAGGCCAAGGGTGAAGCGATCGTGGTGGACGGCCGCCGCGACATCGCCGTATACCAGGAGCTGGCTGAGAAGAACGGCATGAAGATCGTGGCGGTCACCGAGACCCATATTCATGCGGACTACCTCTCCGGCACCCGCGAACTTGCTGCCGCTACGGGCGCCACGGTCTACGTTTCGGGCGAGGGCGGGCCGGACTGGCAGTACGGGTTCGAGGGCGAGCGGCTGTACGACGGCGACGCCATCACCCTGGGCAACATCAGCATCAAGGCCGTCCACACGCCCGGGCACACCCCGGAACACCTGTCCTTCCTGGTCACGGACGGCGCGTTCAGCGACCAGCCCGGGTACCTGCTCTCCGGTGACTTTGTCTTCTCCGGTGACCTGGGCCGCCCGGACCTGCTGGACGAGGCAGCCGGCGGCGTGGACACCCGCTTCGTGGGCGCCAAGCAGCTCTTCGCGAGCCTGCGGGACAAGTTCCTCACCCTGCCGGACTACGTACAGGTCCACCCCGCGCACGGGGCCGGCAGCGCCTGCGGCAAGGCCCTCGGGGCTATCCCGTCCTCCACGGTGGGTTACGAGCGCCTCTACGCCTGGTGGGGCCCCTACCTGGCCGCCAACGATGAGCAGGGCTTCATCGATGAGCTCCTCGACGGCCAGCCCGACGCCCACGCCTACTTCGCCCGGATGAAGCGCGAAAACCGTGAAGGGCCGGCCGTCATGGGCGGACGTGCCCCGCTGGCGGAACTGGACACGGAGACCGTTGCCGCAGGCCTGGCCCAGGACACCCTCACCTTCATCGACACCCGGTCCAACGCCCAGGTCCACGAGGGTACCGTGACCCGGTCCCTGAACGTCCCGGCCGGCAAGTCCGTGGCCAGCTACGGCGCCTGGGTGGTGAACCCCGAGACGGACAAGAACCCGCTGGTGCTCCTGGCCAAGGACCAGGAGCAGGCCCAGGACATGCGGGACCACCTGGTCCGGGTCGGCATCGACAACGTGGCCGGCTACCTCACGAGCATCGACGGGCTGCCCATGTTCACGCCGAAGCTGATCCAGCCGGCCGAACTCGAAGGTTTCGACGCCGCCATGGTCCTGGATGTCCGCAACAAGACCGAGTACCAGGCCGGGCACGTCCCGGGCTCGTACCAGCTCAGCGGCGGCCGCCTCATGTGGCACCTCGATGAACTGCCCGCCGGCGGCACCATCGTGTCCTACTGCCAGTCGGGCGTACGGAACTCCGTAGCCGCCAGCGCCCTGCGCCGCGCCGGGTACGACGTCGTCGAACTCGACGGCAGCTACGCAGCCTGGAACTCCTGGCAGAACAGCGTCCCCGTCGTCTGACCAGCGCAGCAGTGCGAAAAGTACCAAGTAGAACAAGGGTGCGGTGGCACGGGTGCGTTCACCCGTGCCACCGTAGCTTCCTCAGCGACTTAGAGGCTTCTTCGAAGAACTCTTCGGGTGATAGTGCTACTTAGCCGCCGCCACGGAGATAAGTTGAAATCGTCCGGGGGCTGACTAACGTTCATCACAAAGGATCGCGATGCCAAGAGAAAGCGCGCAGACCGGCGCGTCACAGGGAAGCGCGGCAGTCCCGGGCACCCGCGGACGCAGGGAAAACGAGGCGTCTCGGCTGCAGCGCCGCATCATTCCGATCCTTGTCAGCGGCCAAATCCTCGGCGGAATCGGCATGGGGGCAACGTTGTCCCTGGGATCGCTTCTGGCGGCACAGCTCTCAGGATCCAATTCCTGGTCCGGCATGGCAGCAACAATGAGCACCCTCGGCGCCGCCCTCGCTGCCGTCCCCCTGGCGCGTTTGGCGCAGGCCCGCGGCCGCCGCGTCTCACTGTCCACCGGCGCGTTGATCGCCGGGACCGGTGCCATAACCGCCATTATCTCGGTTGGCCTCGGCATCTTTCCATTGCTGTTGCTGGGCCTGATGTTGCTGGGAGCCGGGTCAGCCGTGAATCTGCAGGCCCGCTTTGCTGCCACTGATCTTTCCCGCCCCGCGTCCCGCGGCCGCGACCTCTCGATCGTGGTGTGGTCCACAACGGTCGGGGCTGTCCTGGGCCCGAACCTCTTCGACCCCGGCGAAGCGGTGGGCGCCGTCCTCGGCCTGCCGCCGCTAACAGGTGCATTCGCTTTTTCCGTGGCTGCCCAGCTCGCTGCCGCCGCCGTCTACGCGGGAGGGCTGCGACCGGACCCCCTCCTGACGGCAATGGCCTCCCGGGCGCGCGATGCTGCTGCGGCTCCACGTCCCCAGGGTGGTCTGGGGGTGCTACGAAGCAACCCCCGGGCCCGGTACGCGGTGGCCACCGTGGCCCTCAGCCACGCCACGATGGTGGCACTGATGTCCATGACCCCTGTGCACCTGCGCGACCACGGTGCGAGCCTGACTGTCGTGGGGCTGACTATCAGCCTCCACATTGCCGGAATGTATGCTCTTTCCCCCCTCTTCGGCTGGATGTCAGACAAAGCTGGGCGGCTGCCAACCATCCTGGCCGGGCAGGGGATGCTGGTGGTTTCGCTGGTGCTGGCAGGGGTGGCCGCGGATTCCCGGGCGGCAGTGACGGCCAGCCTGATCTTTTTGGGCCTCGGTTGGTCGGCCTCTGTAGTTGCCGGGTCCGCACTGGTCGCTGAGTCCGCGCAACCGCAGGACCGGCCCGCACTTCAAGGTGTGTCGGACTTGAGCATGAATGTTTCCGGCGCCGCCGGCGGCGCGCTGGCCGGCCCGGTGCTGGCCGCGACAGGCTACTCGGGACTGGGGCTCGCCTCACTCACCTTGGTCGCCATCGTGATCGTTTGGACCGCACTGCAGCCACGCCACACCCACAGGGAAGAGGAGCAGCCCTAAAACAGTCACGCGCCGGACCAGCCAGCTGAGCCGGGCCATGATGGTTCAGAGGTGTGCAAACAAGTCTGATATGTCCGACGCCGTTGCGGGGCTCATTTCGTCAGGGCGGCCCAGGCTTCCAGGAACTTCTGCGCAAGGTAGGCGTGGCCTGCGGTGTTCGGGTGTGCTCCGTCAGCATCGAACCCCGGGCTGTTGGTCCGGGTGAACCAGCCGGCCTCGTAGGCGTCGATGAACGGGGCGTTGGCTGCTGCGGCCCCGGCACGGACTGCCGTGTTGGCGTTGCGCAGTTCCTCCGCGAGGGGCTGCGGGGCGGAGGGGCCCATGACAACCACCTGCACGCCGGGCCAGAACCTGCGGGCCGCTTCGATGGTCTGCGTCGTGGCGGTCTTGAGTTCATCGGGGTTGTTGAGCTGGGAGTCGTTCTGGCCGCCCTGGAGAATGAGGAGGTTGGGGACAAAGCGCGGGTTCCGGGAGATTTCGCGCAGCCGGACTTCGAATTCACGCCCGCCATCGTCCTTCGCTCCGCCGCCCCAGGCGAAACCGGTTCCGCCTTCACCCTCGATGTTCGTGGGGTATCCCAGCGTGCGGGCAACAATATAGGCCCATCCCTGATCCTGCCGGTCCGCGCCCACCCCGAAGGTGTAGGAGTCACCGAGAATCAGCAGGACGGGCCTCGCGGGAAGTTCAATCCGCAACCGTGCCGCGGTCGCCGCAGCCGTGGCGCTCGCCGAAGCGGTGGCAGTCGGCAACGGGGTGGCCGTCACAGCGGCAGCACCGGCGGCAGCACCGCCGGCCGCCGCCACCGGGCTCGCTGCCGCCGGGCTCGCCGGCACAAAAGTGGCGGGTTCACTCGGGCCCCGCGGATTCGACAGGGCAAGGGCCGCCACGCCAAATGCAACCACGGCCAGCACAAAGAGTGCACCGTACTTGATCCATTCCTGCCTGGTTATCCTGGGTCCCCCACCGAATCTGCTCACCCGGCACATCTTACTGGGCCGCATTCCCCTCCGGCGGCGCCGTCCGGGTTTAAGCTAAATGTGCCAGTTGCGTCTGGCCGGCCCGGGCGCCCCGACTCCTCAGAGAGTGATTCGCATGAGTGGCTACGAGACAGTTTTGGCAGGACTTGAGACCGAACTCGGCTGGGTCCGGGACTTCTACACCACCCTCCACCGACAACCGGAACTGAGCCTCCAGGAGAACGAAACCTCCCGGCTCGTCGCGGACAAACTCACCTCCTTCGGCTGCAAGGTCACGCACCTCGGAGGCACCGGCGTCGTCGGCGTCCTCACCAACGGTGACGGCCCCACCGTCCTGGCCCGCGCGGACATGGACGCGCTCCCCGTCACCGAGGCCACCGGGCTCCCCTACTCCTCGGAAGTGGACGGCGTGATGCACGCCTGCGGGCATGATGTGCACGTCAGCACCCTGCTCGGCGCCGCCAAGCTGATGGCGGACGGCCGGGAGGCGTGGTCCGGAACCTACGTGGCGCTGTTCCAGCCGGCGGAGGAGATCGGTGCGGGGTCCCAGGCAATGGTCGACGACGGCCTAGTCACCAAGGTGCCGCGCCCCGACGTCGCGCTCTCCCAGCATGTGATGCCCATCGCCGCCGGCACCATCGCCACCACCGCGGGGCCGGTCCTGTCCGCCGGGGATTCGCTGAAGATCACCGTCTACGGCAAGGGCGCGCACGGGTCCATGCCGCACATGGCGGTGGACCCGGTGGTGCTGGCCTCCTCCATCGTGCTCCGGCTGCAGACCGTCGTCTCGCGCGAGACCAAACCGGGAGACTTCGCGGTGGTCACGGTCGGGGCGCTGAACGCGGGGACAAAGTCCAACATCATCCCGGACCGCGCCACTCTCCTGCTGAACATCCGCACCTACGACAACCAGGTACGCAGCAACGTGATAGCCGCGATCGAGCGGATCGTCCGGGGTGAGTGTGTCACCGCCGGCTCCCCGCAGGAGCCCGAGTTCGAGTTCTACGACCAGTTCCCGCTGACCAGCAACGATGCCGCCGTGACGGACAAAGTCACGGCGGCCTTCACGGAACATTTCGACGCCGGTGCCGTGCTTCAGGCCACCCCGCAGACCGCGTCGGAGGACTTCAGCCGCATCCCGGACGCGTTCGGCGTTCCGTATACGTTCTGGCTCCTGGGCGGCCATGATCCGGAAAAGTACCGGGCCGCCGTCGAACGCGGGACCGTTTCCCAGGACATCCCGGGGAACCACTCCCCCTTCTTTGCGCCGGTGCTGGATCCGACGCTGTCCCTGGGCGTTCAGGCCCAGGTTGTCGCCGCATTGTCCTACCTAGCCAAGGATGCGTAAGCCGTGAGCACTGTCCAGTCCTCAGCAAAAACCCAAACCCAGTGGAAGCCGAACGATGCGTGGCTGATCGGCATCGTCCTGGCCGTCATCAACTTCTGGCTGTTCGCGCAGACCCTGCTGAACGTCATCCCCGGCATCCAGGGGTCGCTGGGGATCGAGCGGACCCTGGGGAACCTGGCCGTGTCCATCACGTCGCTGTTCTCCGGCATTTTCATTGTGGTGGCCGGCGGCCTCGCGGACCGGCTGGGCCGCGTGAAGATCATGTACGTCGGCATCTACCTGAGCATCCTCGGCTCCCTCCTGATCGCCCTGACCCCTGAAAACGCCGGCGGGCTGACAGCCGCGGCGCTGCTCGGCGGCCGTGTGGTGCAGGGGCTGTCCGCGGCGTGCATCATGCCCTCCACCATGGCGCTGGTGAAGTTCTACTACGAGGGCAAGGACCGCCAGCGGGCGCTGTCCTTCTGGTCCATCGGCTCGTGGGGCGGCTCGGGCTTCTGCGCCCTGTTCGGCGGGCTGATGGCGACGTCGTTCCTGGGCTGGCGCTCCATCTTCTGGATCTCGATCGTGCTGTCCGTCGTGGCCCTCTTCCTGCTGCGCGGCACCCCGGAGTCCAAGTCTGCGGCGAAGGCCGGCGGCAAATTTGACTGGGGCGGCATGGTCACCCTGGTCATCGCGCTGGTGGCACTGAACGTTTACATCTCCCAGGGCCCCTCGATTGGCTGGCTGAGCCTGACGGGCATCGGCCTGGTTGTGGTGGCCGTGATTGCCGCCCTGGTGTTCTTCGGGATTGAAACGAGCCGGGCCAACCCGGTCCTGAACCTGAAGCTGTTCGGCAACGCCACGTTCGCCGGTGCAACACTGTCCAACTTCCTGCTCAACGGCGCGGCCGGCACGCTGATTGTCTCGCTGGGCCTGGTCCAGGTGGCCGCGGGCATGTCCTCACTGCAGTCCGGCCTGCTAACCCTCGGCTACCTGGTGGCCATCCTGGCCACCATCCGCGTGGGTGAGAAACTGCTCCAGCGCTTCGGCCCGAAGCGGCCCATGATCTGGGGCAGTGCCATCGCCGGCCTAGGGATCCTGCTGACGTCCATGACGTTCACGCTGATCGGGCAGTACATTGTGCTGGCGGTCATCGGCTTCACCCTGTTCGGCATCGGCCTGGGCTTCTACGCCACGCCGTCCACGGACGCTGCGCTGTCCAACGTGCCAGACGACGAGGCCGGGGCAGCCGCGGGCATCTACAAGATGGCGTCGTCGCTGGGCAACGCGATCGGCGTGGCCATCTCGGCAGCCCTGTACGTCGCGGCCCAGGCCATGGACCCCGCCACCATCCAGTCGTGGGGCCTGTTCATCGGCAACCAGACCAACGTGGCGCTGCGGTTCGGCGGGGCGGTGGGCATCCTGTTCAACCTGCTGATGGTGGTGGTGGCCATCATCGCCATCATGATCACCGTTCCCAACGAGCGGGCCGAGAAGCGTCCGGAGGTGCCGGCGACCCCGTCGATCGGCAGCTGAAGGAAAGCAGCCTCACCTCATGCCCCCTTGACGGCAACCCTCTCGCAGTTGATGTGGCATTTCGGGGAACCCTCTCGCGCAGATAAGTACGACGCCGGCACTCATCTTGGGTGCCGGCGTCGTACTTGTCAGGAGCTCAGTTAGCGGCGCGGGCGGTCCGTCCGCGGCCATAGGTGCGGACCAGGGTCACCGCGGTGACGACTATCAGCGCCAGCATGACCACGCCGAACATGATGACGGCCGGAACCAGGGCCACGGTCTGCAGGATCAGCCCCAGCAGCACCACCGGAAGCGCCATGCCCACGTAGCCCACCAGGAACAGCCCGGCCAGGGCCTCGCCGCGGGTCTCCGGAGCGGAGATGGAGATGACGGTGCCGATCGCGGACTTGAAGGTCACGCCCACCCCGGAGCCGGCCACGAGTCCGCCGGCAATCAGCAGGGGCAACGAGGAGGCTGCGATGGACACGGTGACCAGGACCAGCCCGGAGCCCAGCAGGATCAGGCCGACGACGAACTGCGTGGTGCGTGCCCAGCGGGAGGACAGCACCTGGAAGGCCGCCGAGGAGGCGAAGACCACGAACGCGACGGCGCCTGCCACCACATGGGAGGTGATGCTCAGCTGCCGCGCCACAAAGGAGGGTGCCAGGGAGGTGAAGAAGCCGAACATGGCGAACCCGACGAAAGCCATCATGGTTGCTGCCACGTACTGCCCGCGGGCGGCCTGGGGAACGACGACGCGCTGCGGCCGATAGACCCAGGTTTCGTCGACGTTCTTGACGGTCTCGGGGACGGTCACGATCAGGAGGAGGCCGGCGAGCAGCAGGAACGCGAACACCACGTACGGCGTGTACAGCGGCATCGGCACGTACTCGGCGAGGAAGCCGGTGACCAGCGGGCCCAGGCCCAGTCCGCCGATGTTGGCTGCGGTGGAGATGACCTCCGCGCGCCGGGACCCGGCGCCGGGCCGCGCCGCGCTGTGCAGTTCGGTCATGTGGGCCGTGGCCGTGGCCGTCAGCATGCCGATGCCGAGGCCGGAGATGAATCGGGCCAGCACCAGGCCGGGCAGGTCGGGCCAGACCAGGAAGATGAGCGCGGCGACGACGTTGAGCAGCACGGCCGGCGCAATCACGCGGCGGCGGCCAAACCTGTCCGAAATGTGCCCGGCGAGGAACAGGCTCACCACCACGCCCACAGCGTAGGCGGCGAAGATGACCGTGATGGTGAAGGCACTGAACCCGCCCCGTTGCTGGTAGAGCACATACAGCGGGGCCGGCGCGGCGGCGAACGCCATGGTGATCATGAAGACGAACGTGACAATCCAGAAGCCGCGGCCGTGCCGGCGCCGGTGGGCCTGATGGGATGAATCGGCCCGGAGGGAGGGGGAGGTTGAAGTTTGGGTCATTGCTTCAGTATTTTGCTTCCAGTGACATCGCGTCCAACGTTTATTGGCGCTGATATCCATCGTCATCGGCGATAATAGAGTTTATGCAGCTCTTTCAGGTTGAGTACTTCATCGCGGTGGCCGAGGCGCTGAGCTTTACCCGGGGTGCCCAGCGGGTCAACATCGTGCAGTCCGCCGTCTCGGCGGGGATCCGCCAGCTCGAACACGAGCTGGGCTCTGATCTGTTCATCCGCCAGGGCCGCAGTATCCGCCTCACCCCGGCCGGGCAGGCCCTGCTCCCCCGCGCCCGCGCCGTCCTTGCCGACGTGCAGGCGGCGCGGGACGCCGTCGACGCCGTGCGCGGGACGGTGCGCGGCACCGTGGCCCTGGGCACCTTGGCCCATGCCGGCTCCGTGGACGTGCTGCAGATCCTCCGCACCGTCCGGCGGGACTATCCGGGCATAGTCATCAAGCTGCGCCAGACCGTCCAGGGCACCCGCACCAGCCTGGCCGATGTCCGGTCCGGAGCGCTGGACCTGGCCTTGGTGTCCGTGCCGGAAGAGGCTGCGTCCGGCCTCGAGTTGCACCCCCTGCACGCCGAGGGAATCGTCTTTGCCTGCCCCGAATCCCACGCCCTGGCCGGCCGAAAACGCGTAAGCCTGGCCGAGATCGCGGACCAGCCCTTCATTGACTTTCCCGAGGGGTGGGGCAACCGCACCACCGTGGACGCCGCGTTCGGCTCAGCGGGCCTGAGCCGCACGGTGCACACCGAAGTGGTGTCCTTCACCATGGCCACGGACCTGGTCCGCGAGGGCCTCGGCGTTGCTTTCCTGCCCGAATCCGCGCTCCAAGACGGCCACGGGAAGGGCATCCGGGCCATTCACACGCCCCTGGTCTGGCGCATCCAACTGGCCTGCTCCGCCACCCGGCAGCCCACCGCCGCCGAACAGGTGATGGTCCGCGCCTTCAAATGACCGAAACATGTCACCCCGGAACCCGGCTTCCGCATCTAAGCTGAAGGCTCGGGCACAGCTTTGGTGCCGGAGCAGGAACACCGACGAGAGACCGACGAGAGGGAGAGGCCACATCATGAGCGATGAGTCAGTGCAGAAGAACGAGTCAGCGCAGAAGAAGGTCGACGAGACGGTCGAGGCGCTGGAGGACGTGCAGCCCGACCAGGAGTTCGAGCACCAGGTCAGCGGCGAGGACTGGCACGGTGATGCCGCCGACCAGGCCAACGACCTGCGCGCCTATGAAGAGGAAGCCGAAATCCGGGCCCAGTCACGCCGTCCCGGTGACGCCGACAAGTAGTACGGCCCGCCGCGGACGCTAGTTTGGCGGCTCCCCGAAATCCGGGTACTCCCCGTATTCCCCGTGAGGACCCGCGCCCGGTCCGGGCAGAGCGGGCAAGCGCTGTTCCCACGGGTTGGCGGGCCGCGGCGGCCCGGCAGGGTGGGCCGGGGCAGCCGCGCAGTCGTCACAACGGCCCACAAACTGGTGGGGGCAGTCCATGGGATCTGCAGCGTCTCCGGTGGAAAGTCTGATGCGCATGTGACCCCTCCCGCTCGCGGCCGCGTCGCGGGCGGCCTGCGTATGATCGCTTCAGGTGAAGCCGTAGTGGCGCCGGCGGAAACTAGTGGGCACCACCCCTGAATCCCGCCGGCACCATTATTCAATCGAATAGATACTGGTTTTGCACCAGTACGCAGTACCCCATTTTTAGAGCCACCACTACGCATTTCCGGGCACACGAGACAGGGCTCGCGAGCATGAAGAGAACCGCCGCGGATGGCGGGGGACGGCTTGGAGAGGGGAAAACGAGACGTCAGCCATCCAGCGTTTTCCGGATGGGCTCTGGTGGTGTGACAGCAAGCTGGGGCGGGGCCAGCCGAGAAGACCCCCGCAGTCCCCCGTGAGCGCCCGCCTGATGACGTCTCTTGTGCGCCTGCCCGAGATGGATCGTGCCTCCCGCAACGTTTCCCAACACGTTAGCCAGCCCGTCACGGTCTACCTCGGTGTACTTGCCACTGGAGCTAATGACGTAAAGGTTGGTGGGCCCAACCACTGAAAGGAACTCAAGGTAAATGCCGCCGGCTGTGATCGAAAGGTCCAGGTCAATATCATGATCGGCAAAGTCCGTCAGGACGACCTGCGCGACAAGTTGACCATTGGTCCCGTCGGCAAAGTAGATGGAAGGCGCATCTGACCAAAACCTGAGAACGTGTCTGTCCAGATTGCTGCTGAGGTCCTTGTAGGTGTCTCCGCGGTTCACCCAAGGAATGGCACACCAGCTCGCAGGGTATTGGTGCGGGCCCGGGAAATCGTGCCAGCCCCCGCCATCGAGATTGACACCCCCGACGAGGCCATTATGCATTCCGTCGATTGAGCGAAACCAAAAGGTCGCACGATCTCTTTGTTCTCCATTACGTCTCCTTTCTGTTCGTTGCCGGTTCGCCTTGATGACAGTTTCTCGGGGCAGGGGTTGATCCGCCATTCGTTATTTTGCGTATTGAGGTTGGGCCCTTGGACACTCCCGTGCCGGTCTGTCGCGGTCTAAAATCTCTCGGGTAATCAGATTTACGGAGGCCTGTCACGGAGCCGTACGCGAAGCTTGCGACGGAGCTGGTCGGCTTGCCCGACCGGCAGGAATACCTGTGTGCTGCCGGCGAGATGTTGGAGGGGCTGTTCCCTGTCCTGGGCATCGGCTGGGCCGCGCTCGACCTCAGGACGGGCGAGGCTGAGGTCGCTAACTTCCCGGAGGCGCCGAGTGTCTCCAAGGAGGTGTTCCTGCAGGTCTGCCGGGAACATCCGCTGATTGTGGGCTACACGCAAGGTGCTCTTGGCCGATCCAGGGTACTGCGAATGAGCGATGTCATTTCCGACCGGGCCCTTCACAGAACCCGTACGTATCAGGAGGGCCTTCGGCCGCTTGGGGTCGACCGGCAATTTTCCGTCCTAGTGACTCCTCCCGCTTCGGCCAGCATTCGCGGCTGGGCCATGAACCGCGGCGGTCGGGACTTCACCGATAACGACGTGGATCTAGCGCGCACCCTCCAACCGGTCCTCCGGCTCCTCGATATGGCGTACACAGGACCCCTCAGTGGTCCTCGGATGAATCGGATCGAGGACTATTCGCTGACGGCACGGGAACGGGAGATCCTGGTCCTTCTCGGGAAAGGGCTCACGGGTGTGGCGATAGGTCACCTGCTCGGGGTGAGTCCGCGCACGGTAGCCAAACATTTGGAACACGCCTATGCAAAGCTCGGGTGCACCAACCGGGTTGACGCACTCAGAAGGATCAGGGGCGAGTAAGACATTTGGCCGCTGACCTTGCCGCGCAGCATCAGGGCCGTTCGGAAGGCGGCCGGGCCCGCGTGTCCACAGGGGCGATGTTCGGGTCAGACCCGCTCGGATCCTCACCGCGCAGCCGTCTGAGAGCATCGATCCGGTTAGTACAGCCAAGCTTGGCATAAGCGTGCTCGACATGCTTTGCAACAGTCCTTGGGCTGATGCCCAGCAGGTGGCCAATGGCGATGCCGGTCAGCCCCTTGCCGAGGAGCTGCAGGATCTCATTCTCTCTCGACGTGAGAGAAAATGCCTCAGCCTGCGATACAGCCTCTGGTGTGCGCCTGCCGCCGTACGCCTGCTCAAGGAGTCGCAGCATCGGGTGAACATGGCGCGCCAATTCGACCTCACCATCGCTGAAGTCGCGCCCCCAACGGTTCATCGTCCAACAACTGAAGAGATTGCCATGAGGAATTGAAGTCATCGCGACAAGCTGCCGGTTCACCTCCAGCCGCGACAATCCCTCTCTGAATGCCCTCGTCCGGTACAGCTGCCGGTCCGATACGAGGTCGCTCAGACGTCGGAAGGGTTCACTGGGCTCACGCTGAAAGCTGACCACGATCGGATGCTCGGCATAGAGCTCGAGCAGCATCTTGGGAATGTCGATGCCGGAATGCTCGGGGAAGGCGCGAACGTCCGACTGGCCGGCGGCCGGGTCTACCTCGTTCCAAGCCGCATGGTCAGCGGGGATAAGTTTCAGCAAAAGTTCGCTCGCCGCGACGAGGTACTCATCCCGTTCGGTCAGGTGAACGAGTTCCGCTGCGAGCTTGGCCTTCGGATCCATCGCATGCCTCCGCCATCTCGACTCGATCCGATGGCAAAAGTGTAGACGGGTAGCTCTATACGTAAAAGAGCGTATCGTCCGCGTTACCGGATCGAGGAAGACTGGTTCTAAAGGTAGTTACGCAACCGCCCACAGCCAGTCAAACACAAGAAGGAATTTCATCATGAAGAACTTCAAGGTACGGGTCCGTCGTAGCATCGCTGCTTTCGCCGCGGTCGGTGTCCTTTCCCTTACCGCTGGACTCACCCCCGCTTCCGCGTCGGCCACCTCGGCGCAGGACTGCAAGACCAATTACCAGGGATACGGCTACAGCAATCATGCAGACTGCCTCACCAGCACTCCGGTAACTGATGCGAAAAAGAAGCACCGGAGGTAACACATCACCAATGACCTAGGGTGTGTTGGTAAACCCCGCTGGGCCGTGGATGCGGTTGTCTGGTGCGGTGGACAATCGTTCTCTAATATTTGACGAAGCATGGGCAGTGATTTGCCCATGCTTCCGGTATGGAAGGGCAATGGGAGCCCGGACGTGGACCGACGGAACTGGCACACCGTGTTCACGATTCGAGCGGCCTCGCCATGAAATCGACAAGACCGCACGCAGCTACCTGGGCGCCCTGCAGCTCGCCGCATCACTCGCATGGCGAGGAGCAAGCTTTGGCAACACGGCCTAGTGCGGCGGGACCGCCGCTGACCGCGTTCCGGTTCATCGTTGTCTTCGGCATCATCAGCGCCCTGATGGACATGGTTTACGAAGGGGCCAGGAGCGTCACGGGCCCGTTTCTGGGTGCACTGGGCGCTTCTGCCCTGCTGGTCAGCGTCATTACGGGCGCGGGTGAGGCCGTGGCCCTCGTTTTGCGTCTGGTCTTCGGACGCCTGGCGGACCGGCCCCGGCTGCGGTGGGCGCTGACGCTGACGGGCTACGGCCTCACGGCATTGTCCGTCCCTCTGCTCGGGATAACGAGTGCCTTGTGGATTGCGTGCTTGCTTGTTCTGGCCGAGCGTTTGGGGAAGGCTGTCCGGAGTCCGGCGAAGGACACCATGCTCGCCGAAGCCGGCACCGCGCTGGGCCGGGGGAAGGCCTTCGCGTTCCACGAGGCGCTGGACCAGGTGGGCGCGTTCGTCGGCCCGCTTCTGATCGGCGTGGCCCTGTCCCTTTCCGGCAGCTACGGCCCGGGGTTTCTTCTGCTCGCGGTTCCCGGGGCGGCGGCGATGGTGCTTCTTTTCCGGCTGAAGAAGCGCGTCCCGGACCCCTCCCTCTACGAGGTCCCGCCGCCTGCGGTACCGTCACCGGCGGGTCCCCCCACGGTGGACCCACCTACGGTGGAATCACCCTCGGCGGCCCCGATGCCCCGGCAGTTTTGGACGTACGCGGCTTTCAGCAGCCTGACGATGTTTGGCTACGCAACCTTCGGGCTGCTCTCCTTCCACCTCGTCGCCACCGGGCTCCTGCCGCCCGCGCTCGTGCCCGTCGTGTACGCCGTGGCCATGGCGGTGGATGCGGTCGCGGCCCTGGCCTCCGGCTGGCTCTATGACCGGATCGGGCTGAAGGTCCTGGTTGTCCTCCCGGTACTGGCCGCGGCCGTGCCGTGGCTAGGTTTCAGCAGCAGCGCCCCGCTGGCTGTCGCCGGCGTGCTGATCTGGGGCGCCGCCATGGGTGTCCAGGAAAGCACCATGCGCGCCGCCGTCGCCGAACTGGCCCCGGCAGGACGGCGTGGCAGCGCCTACGGGATCTTCACCGCCTGTTACGGCCTTGCCTGGCTGGCCGGAAGCGTGCTCATCGGGGCCATCTACGAGCAGTCACCATTGACCCTCGCCGTCACCCTTAGCGTCATCCAGGCCGCAGCACTGGCCGTATTCATCGCCGTCCGGCCTCCCCGGGCGGCCAGCAGCCCGGCAGATGCTGGCGGGTAGACTGGTCGAAGGTGAGCCGGGAAGTCTGGTCGGCACGTAATTTGTCGACCCACTGTTTAGGACACCTTCATGGGTAAGAATCCATCCCTTCCGCCGCGCCCCTCCGTCCTGGGACGGGGCAGCTACGGCGAAGTGCTGCGCATTGGCGAGATCCTGCGGAAGGAAACCGTCGGCGGCATCCTGCTGGTCGCTGCAGCGGTCATTGCCCTGGTCTGGGCCAATTCCCCGGCCTCAGAAAGCTACTTCGCGCTCCGCGACTTCCGCATCGGGTACGAACCGTGGCACCTGGACCTGAGCCTCGGGGCCTGGGCTGCGGACGGACTGCTGGCCATCTTCTTCTTCCTCGTGGGGCTGGAACTCAAGCGTGAGTTCGTGGCCGGCGACCTCCGCCAGTTCAGCAAGTCCGTGGTGCCCATCGCGGCCGCCGTCGGAGGCGTGGCAGTCCCGGCGGCCATTTATGCGCTGGTCAACCTCACCAGTCCGGAAACTCGCGGCGGCTGGGCCATCCCCACGGCCACGGACATCGCCTTCGCCGTGGCCGTGCTGGCGATCATCGGCTCGCACCTGCCCAGTGCCCTGCGGATCTTCCTGCTGACCCTGGCCGTGGTGGACGACCTGCTGGCCATCAGCATCATCGCGGTGTTCTATTCCAGCGACATCCAGGCGGCCCCGCTCCTGCTCGCGTTCATTCCGCTGGCGTTATATACGTTCCTCGCGCAGAAATACCGCCGGTTCTTCGGCGCCAGACCCGCCGCGGCGTGGGTGATCCTGCTCCCTCTGGGCGTGATCACCTGGGCGCTGGTGCATGCCTCGGGCATCCATGCCACCGTGGCCGGCGTGCTGCTCGGGTTCGCCGTCCCGGTGATCCGGTCAGCGGCCAGCGGCGGCCCCGCGGCGGGTCCCGGCCTCGCCGAGATCTTCGAACACCGGTTCCGGCCGATTTCCGCCGGCATCGCGGTCCCGGTGTTTGCCTTCTTTTCCGCCGGTGTGGCGGTGGGCGGCTGGGACGGCCTGATCGCGGCGGTGACCGACCCCGTGGCCATCGGCATCATGGTGGCCCTGGTGCTGGGCAAACCGGCCGGAATCCTGGGCACCACCTGGCTCCTGACCAAGGCCACCCGGGCGTCGCTGGACAAGTCCTTGAAGTGGATCGACGTGTTCGGGGTGTCCGTCCTGGCCGGGATCGGCTTTACAGTTTCGCTGCTCGTGGCGGAGCTGAGCTTCGGTCAGGGCAGCGTCCACGATGACCACGCCAAGGTGGGGATCCTCGCCGCGTCGCTGGTGGCGGCCCTCCTGGCGTCGGCGGTGCTCGTCACCCGCAACCGGCAGTACCAGGCGGTGGAGGCGGAGGAGTCCGTGGACACCGACCGCCACGGCGTCCCGGACGTTTACGAGGAAGATCACCGCGCGTGACCTGACCTGCGCCAAATGCGGCGCCAAACCTGCGCCCAACGCGGCGCCACAACGCGGCCTGGTCAGACGCGATAAGGTGCCCGTGTGGCTGAGAAGGTTTCTGCGGGCGAGGTCATTGCGTTCCGGCTGAACGCCCACCACCTCACCCAACGCGTGGGGGCCGGGGGGCTGCTCGAAGCGGCCGGCCGGTGCGGCATTCAAAACAGCCCGCCCGGCGCGGCGC
The DNA here is from genome assembly GCF_024391045.1 of Pseudarthrobacter sulfonivorans. Taxonomy (GTDB): domain Bacteria; phylum Actinomycetota; class Actinomycetes; order Actinomycetales; family Micrococcaceae; genus Arthrobacter; species Arthrobacter sulfonivorans_B. The sequence goes on along the minus strand of NZ_JANFCZ010000038.1, from coordinate 1,289 downwards.
TGCTCGCCTTGCATGCCAGGGTGGAGGGCATCACGCAGGAACGGGTGGCCGCGGCGATCGCTGAGGACAAAAGCCTGCTGCAGACGTGGTCCATGCGCGGCGCGCCGTTCCTCTTCCCCACGGCGGACGCGCCGGTGTTCACCACGGGGGTCTTGCCGCCCACCGAGGAGGCGATGCGGCACTTCATCCCCGGCGTGGAACAGACCGTGGGCAGGCTCGGCATCACCCTGGCCGACGCCGTCGAATTGTGCGGCACCGAGATCGATGCGGCGCTGTCCCGCCGCAGGCTCGCCATCAACAGCCTGGGGAAAGAGCTCGCCCAGCGAATCGCCCTCAGACTGACCCCGGACCAGCGCCTCCTCTGGGAAGCCGAGGGACCCTACGCGCCCGGCCAGCCGCTCGGCGAGGCCGTGGTCCATTTCTGCGTCCGGATCCTCACGCTGCAGGGACACGTCTGTTTCGCCCCCCGCGCGGGAAACCAGGCCCCGTTCGTCCTGGTCAGGGAGTGGCTGGGCCACCCCGTTGCGGACACCCACCCGGACGCGGCGCGGGCCGAACTGCTTCGCCGCTACCTGCGCTGCTGCGCACCCTCCACGCGGGCCGGCTTCGCTGCGTGGCTGGGCATCATGGCCGGGGACACCGGCCCCTGGTGGGACCTGGTCCGGGAGGAGCTGACCGCCGTCGAGTTCGGCGGCACGGCGTGGATCCTCACCGAGGACCTTCCCGCGCTGCGGTCCGCGCCGCCGCCCGAGGGAGTGCGTCTGCTCCCGCCCACGATCCCTACACCCACATGCGTGACCGCGAGACCATCGTCGCCCGCGAGCACCACCGGGAACTGTGGAGGCCGGTGGGCGACCCGGGCGCGGTCCTCATCAGCGGGCAGATCGCCGGCACCTGGCGGCCGCGGAAGGACGGCCGGAAACTGACCGTCACCATCGCGGCCTTCCACCCGGTGTCAGCCTCTGACAAGGAGCTGCTGCACCGTGAAGCGCAGCAGATCGCAGCGTTGCGGGGCGCCACGTCCGCGGAGGTGGTGTTCGACGCCGGGTGACCCCTGGACCGGGCGCGATTAGTGACGCGGGCCCCGCGGCGGTGGCGGTGGCGGACCAGTGGGCGGACCCGACGGCGGTGTGGGACCCGGCGGTATGGGACCCGACGACGGCGGCGCACCAGGATGCGGTGCCATGTCGGGGTCCCGGGGCGGACCGGGATGATCGTGCGGACACGCGTGCGGGGTCAGGTGCGGCGTCACGTGTCTCGGCTCGGTCTCTTTCACTCTGCTGATGCCG
>NZ_JANFCZ010000037.1 GCF_024391045.1 Pseudarthrobacter sulfonivorans | reverse complement strand
CTTCTGAGCCGTCAGAACGACATGTGCTGCTACCTAGTTGGGATCTCAGAGCGCAGCTACCCGTCCATTCGGGTACAGCTGCACTCTCGGTTCGTGGAGAGTGGAAAACGAAAGGCTTGCGGCTGGCACTCTGGCCCGATTGTTGGGCGCTTCGGGTGCCTTGCCTGGATGCTTTAGGCGGCGATCAGTTCGCGCCCTGCGGTTGCGTGCTCCCGGCGTGGAGCCAGGACGCTGATGGTGCACGGTGCCTGCTGCGGATCGATCCTGGCCGGCAGGTGATGGGTCACGGAAGCTGTCTGGAGCATTTCCAGGGCCTCGTCATCCACCCGTGCGTGGGTGATGTCCACTTCCAGGTCCAAACCCTTCCTGAGGGAGTTGGCCCGCTTAACTACTACATATAGTGCGTTCACACTGTGGATGGTGATATGCCCCGTTGCAATCACCAGAGCCCTGTGGTGGTCGAGATCTATCCGTACAACGATGTTCAGCTTGGAATTCAAGTTGTAAAGCCTTTCCCCGGCATTGGCTGCGACGCTGCAGCTTCTTGCTATGGCCCGTTTGCTGGAGCCTCGTCCAGAGTAAGGGGAGGATGTGACGCACGCAACAGTTACGGATTTATTACACCGATTTGGTTATGGTTGCGTCTGAATCGTGATGCGACACGCCGCTAATCTTGCGCGGATCCTGAGCATCTGCCGTTAGCGTCAGCGGACCAGCCATATGAAAGGTGCGTCAACGATGACCATTCTTGAATACGTCTCAGGCCTCAGCATCATCCTCGGATCCCTGGTGGGCGCCATGGGTATCGTCGCAGGCGTCATGCATTTCAGGCGGAGTCACTAAGGGGAGGGGAACTCAGGGATCCGTCTCCAGCCACTCACCAAACGTTTGGCGTCCGACGGCGGCGCCCGCTGCCGGGATCAGGCTGCCGTTGCGCATCGCGCGCCACAGCCGGCCCGGGGCGGTGAACTCAATTACGCGCTTCTTCTGGCCATGTTTTCGGGCATAGGCGCGGACGAGGTGAGCCATCTGTTTGCGTTCAGGGCCGCCCAGGTCAGCCGCCCGTCCCTGCGGTCCGGCCTCCGCGGCGTCGATCAGGGCCGCGGCCACTTCATGTGCGGCCACCGGCTGGCTGGCCATCCGGGGGACCAACACCAGCGGTCCCAGGGAACTGCGTTCCAGCATCTGCGGTGCGAACTCATGGAACTGGGTGGCGCGAAGAATGGTCCACGGCACGCCGCCATTGCGGACCACGTCCTCTTGGGCCAGTTTTCCGGCGTAGTAGCCAACCGGCGCCCTGTCCACTCCCACGATGGACAGGGCCACATGGTGCCCCACCCCGGCAACCTTCTCCGCCCGCAGAAGGTTGCCGCTCACGGCAGTGAAGAAGTCCACGGACTTCTTCCCGTTCAGCGTTTGAATGTTGGCCACATCGATGACGGCGTCCACACCCTTCAGTGCCTCGGCCAGTCCGGCACCGCTCACCAGGTCCACACCCTCGGCGCGGGAAAGGCTGACTACACGGTGCCCGCGGGCCTGGGCGATGGTGACCACATGGCGGCCAAGTGTTCCGGTTCCACCGGCAACTGCAATGTTCATGCTCCGAATCCTAGGGCACCGGCTGCCGACACAATCCGTCCACATGTTGCGCAGATCAAACTCAGCTGCCTAGCCTGAACATGGCTGCTGAAGCGCGGCCACTGGCCGGCAATGCACGGCCTACCGGGCTGCAGCGTCGCGGCCACGCAAGGAAGGCGCCTGACCTTGACCAACAAGCTCAGCATTCTTGTCCACGTCGATTTCGACCACGCCAAAGCCCAGGTTGTTGCCAAGGGCCACGTCACCATTCACAGCATCCAGGCCCTTTTTGTGGTGGTGAAGCGAGCCAACGCCCTGAGGCACAACCTCGTCCTCGAACTGGACATGCGGAACGCGCGCGTGGACCCCGATGCCCTGCGTCAGTTGCTGACCTGCTCCGAAGCTCGTTTCCTGCCGGTCAGGATCGACCCGCAGCAGACCCCGTGCACGCTCAGCATCCTTCCGCCGAGGCATGCGCTGCACACGGCACACCAGCTGCACGCGGCTCATCACACGCCCGCCCGCTTGGCCGCCTGAATCAGCGAGGCGGACGGAGGCGCTGGCCGGTTGAGACAGTTAACTGCCGGCGGGAATCCTGCCGGCCAGTTCGGACGCCGGCGAGAGAGCCCACCCTTCGGTCTCGGGTTCGAAGCAGACTACGACTGAGGCGTCAGCCTCCCGGGCCTCGTCGAGGGCGAACAGCAGGGCGTCTTCCAGATGCCGGGCATAATCCTGCCGCTCGGTGAACGAGCCCGGCAGCCCGCCGTCGTCAATAATGACGTGGGCCTTGCCGTCCACAATGACTTTCAGCGCATAACCCTGGTCGTCGTGGAGAGACGCCCGGGTGGACGCGATTTCCGTGACCTTGTCTGCCCGGACCAGGCTATTGCTGATGGTGCGGATCCACACCTCACCCATGAGACCTCCTTGGCTGTTAGGGGCACGTAAAAGCACCCCACAAGGCAAAGATTAGTCCTCGCCGGACCGCTTGTGACCCCCTGAAAGGCGCGGAATCATCCCGCGTAAGATAAATCTGATGACTTCGCCTGGAACCCCGCCGCCGTTCAACTTCCGAAGCATTGCCATACCCGCCTTTGGGCCTGCGTTGCTGTTCTGCATCGGCGAGGGCGCAGTGCTTCCGGTGGTGGTCCTCTCCGCGCGCGACCTCGGTGCATCCGTGGCGGTTTCCGCGCTGATCGTCACGCTGATCGGGCTGGGCTCATGGTTCTTCAACCTGCCCGCCTCCCTTATTACGCTCAAGTACGGCGAACGCTGGTCGATCGTCGGCGCCGCCGCGGTGGGCGCCCTCGCGCTCGCGGCGGCCGCGCTTTCCTCCCTGATTCCCCACGGACTCTGGGTGCTCGCGGCGGCGATGACCGTCGTCGGGATGGCGGCAAGTGTCTTCAGCCTGGCGCGGCAGAAGTACCTCACCGAGGCCGTGCCCATCCAGTTCCGCGCGCGGGCCCTGTCGACCCTCGGCGGGGTCAGCCGGATCGGCGTCTTCCTGGGACCGTTCATCGGGGCCGCCGTTATGCAGTTTGCGGGGATCGCGGGAGCTTACTGGGTGGGCGTGGTGGGGATGGCTGCGGCCGCCGTCCTCGCCGTCACCATCCCGGATTTGGTTGTCCCGCCAGCGCCCGACGGCGGCCGCAAGACTCCGGAGCCGACGCTGCGGAATGTGGCGGTTTCCCATGCCGGCGTCTTCCTGACGCTGGGAGTGGGCATCCTGCTGCTCAGCGCGCTGCGCGCGTCGCGCCAGGTGGTCATCCCGCTGTGGGCAGAGCATCTGGGGATGGATCCTGCCCAGGCGTCGGTGATCTACGGGCTGTCCGGAGCGATCGACATGCTGGTGTTCTACCCCGCAGGGAAGGTGATGGACCGGCGCGGCAGGTTGTTTGTGGCCGTTCCCTCCACCGTCATTATGGGGATCGCCATGCTGCTGATTCCCTTGACTGCCTCGTTCACCGGGCTGCTGCTGGCGGCGTTGCTGATCGGGTTCGGCAACGGCATCAGTTCCGGGCTCATCATGACCCTCGGTGCCGATTTCTCGCCCGACCGCGGCCGGGGCCAGTTCCTGGGCCTGTGGCGGTTCATCGCCGATGCCGGATCCACCGGCGGGCCTGTGCTGCTCTCCGGGGTCACCGCCGTGGCCTCGCTGGGGGCAGGGGTCTCGGCCACCGGGCTCCTTGGCTTTGCCGCGGCCGGCGTGTTCGCGGTGGTGCTGCCGCGGCTGAAACACCGGCGGAACTACTAGCCGGATTTTGTCACTTTGATTGATTAGTTACCCGCGGGTAGAAGTCCATCGAATGGAGAGAATCCGCAGCTCAGGTGCCCCTTTTCGGCGTCGTGATTTCCTTGAGGAAACCTTGACAAATGTCGCCTCAACCTTGACGTTTTCCCGGATTAAATCCTGATTTTGGAAGTGCATTGTTGTCTTCATCAAGGCAACGAACCACGCAAAAGTCTGAGGGGACACATCATGAAGAACACCACACTCATCAAGGGATCCGCAGCCATCGCCCTGGGCGCAGCACTGTTGCTGGGCGGCGGCGGAACACTGGCCGCATGGAACGCAGAAGCCACGACGGCGCCGGGCACTATTGTTGCCGGTGACCTGAACGTCGTGAAGACCGTGAACGGCGTCTGGAAAGACCGTGCCGGAACAGTTATTCCAGACATCAGCGCTTACAAGGTGGTTCCGGGTGACAAGCTGACTTTCACCCAAGACGTTGATGTCACCTTGACCGGCGACAAGATGGCCGCGACCATCGTGGCCGTTGGCGCCGACCAGGCCAATGGCTTTACTCCGACCAACGTTGCTGTCACCGGACCTTCCCTGGCCATCAACGGCGCCCCCGTGCCTAACAACCTGACGGCGTCCACCGGCATCCAGAAGGTCACCGCTACCATGACCTTCGAGTTCCTCTCCGCCAACGCCACGGGACGCACGGACGTGAACAAGACCTACAACCTGGGCAACGTCAAGTTCACGCTGCAGCAGGTTGTTGCCGGCTCCGGCCTGGTCCCCGCCCCGTAGTCTGAAACTGGCGGGTGACCGAAAGGCCACCCGCCAGCTGACGCCCGGAATCAGGACCAGGAGGACCCATGCGTATCAAGCATTCACTGCAGGCGGCGGCCCTGATTGCCGCGGCAGTGCTCCTGGGGCTGCTCACCGTGCAGGGCACGTACGCCCTCTGGAACGCCACCGTTGCGGTACCCCCGGGGACGGTGGGGTCGGCGTCGTTCGACGTGAAGATGACTGCCGCTCCCAACAGCGCGAACTTCACGAACATGACCATGGCCGACGGTACAACCGCCAACCTGGCCATCATCCCCACCGGCACCCTGCTTCCCGGCGGATCGGCTTACGGCGGAGTGGTCCTCACCAATAACAGCAACGCAGGCGGCACGTTCAGCACGGCCATTACGGCCACCAAGGGAACGGTGACCAGCACGGGAGACGGAAGCCTGGCCCAGAACGTCACCGTCAACGCCAAGATGGGCACCCAAGCAACAGACTGCAGCGACACTTCCGGCTACGCGGCGTTGGGAACATCGACGCTGACAGCGGCCAGCGTTGCCAAGGCCGCCTCCACCGTGTTCTGTCTCCAGGTCACTCTCAACTCCAATCCCCCCACATCTGTGAAAGGACAAGCAGTGAACATTCCTTTGACGATCACCGCCCGTCAGCTCTGCGGGGTGCCTGGTGAGTGCTGACCTGTCCTTCCTGCACCGCGGAGGCGCCGGCCTTCGCCGCAACGGATCGGCAGTTCCCGGTAAGGAAACTGCCAAGCCAGTCCGCGGCAGCGTGTGGGCCGCAATCGGACGAATCCTGAACATGGTTGTCCTGGCGATCGCCGTGTTCGCCGCGCTCGTGCTGATCGTTGTCCCGCATGCCACGGGCTCGCAGTCCTACACCATCCTCACCAAGTCCATGGTGCCGAAATTTCCGCCAGGCACGTTCATGGTGATGAAGCCGGCCGCGTTCGACGAGCTCAAGTACGGCGACGTGATCACCTTCCAGCTGTACTCCGGACGGCCGGACGTGGAAACACACCGCATTGTTGGCTTCGGTACCACGCAGCAAGGGGAGAAGACGCTGCTCACCCGGGGCGATAACAACGGGGCCAACGATCCCGAGCCCGTCCGCGCCATCCAGGTCAAAGGCAAACTTTTCTACGCCGTTCCCTACGTTGGCTTCGTAGCCAACGCCTTGGGCAACGCCGACCGCGACATGTGGGTGAGGCTCGCCGCGGCTGGGCTGATCGGTTATGGCGGCCTGATGGTTATCAGGGGCTTGCGAAGCCGCAGTCGGTCAAAAACGGCGGACGTGGAGCCGTCAGCGTGAAGAAGTTCGTGCAGCTGCCGGGGGCCGCACTCGCAGTCGGAGCATTCGTGCTTACCGTCCTTCTGGGCGTCGGCGGGACCGCGGCGTCGGCGCTGTGGCAACAGTCAGCCACGGCAACGATGAGTGTCACGGCAAATGGCACGTGGCCCGGACAACTCATCTGTTCTTCGGCGCTTAACTCTGACAAATACGTGAACCTGGCCTATACGTTGTCCGGGGCACCTACCGGCTTGGCGCTTGCGGCCAAGAAAGCGGATGGCACCTACGGCCCCGCTTCCGCTGTCACCCCGGTCGACCCGACCGGAACCATTCAGCTCAGTGGCACCTCAACCGTACTCACCCAGAGCAACGGAATGAGCGTTGTGAGTGTGCGGCTGACGGCATCCTATGCCGACCACTCCACGATGATCGCCGAGACCACAGTGCGGTTGGATGCCGGCACCAGCAACGGCAAGATCTACTGCTCTTGAGCCCAACTCAAAGCGCGCTGGTGAGCCACGAGGTGTTCCACCACGTACTTCGCATCCCGGCCCACCCCGCCCACGAGCCCTGACGTCAGCGCATACTGGAACGGCATCCCCACGAAGTACAGGCCGGGCAGTTCCGGCACAATGCCGCGGTCCGTGGCAGGCCAGCCGTCCGCGTCCAGGGGGAGTCCCTCGATCCAGCCGAAATCGGGCCTGTAACCTGTGGCCCAGACGATGGTGCGGACATCGGCCGGCACGTCCCCGACGTTCTGGAGGCGGGAAAGCCGGGCAACCCCTGCCCGCTCCACATCCTTCACTGACACCCGGATCAGCGGTGCGCCCTGCTGATGGAATCCCGCTGCGACCTTCCGGCCGGGCCTGGTGTCCAGGGTGAGCAGTGAATTCACCAGGCGCCAGTACAGCGGACCGGTAAAACGGAACACTGCATCCGGGATGTGCCGGGTGGGCGTCCCGGCGAGGTACACCGATCCCGCGGGCCGGTGCTGCGCGAGTTCCAGTGCGATTTCCATCCCCGAGGTTCCCGCGCCGGCCACCGTGACCCCGCCCTCCGGGAGCCCCGACGGGCTCCGGTATTCACTGCTGTGCAGCTGCAGAATCGACGCATCGAGAAACGGCGCGAGCCTGGGAACAAAAGGAACGGAGTTGGCGCCCGGCGCCGCAATGACACTCCGCGCCCGCAACTCCCCGTCGCTGGCCTGCAGCTCAAAGCCACCGTCCACAGGCCGGACGGAGCGGACCTGAATCCCGGTCCGGACGGGCAGCTGGAAGTGGGCCGCATAGGCCTCTAAATAATCCGCGAAACCATCCTTGCCGGGGAAGCTACCGCCTGCGGCCGGGAATTTCAGGCCGGGAAGGGAACTGTACCGTGCCGGTGTAAAGAGGCGCAGGGAGTCCCAGCGATTCCGCCACACGTCACCCACCCGCGCCGCGCCGTCGAGGATAGAGAAGTCCGCACCCGCCTCTTTCAGGAACTGGCCTGCGGCAAGTCCCGACTGCCCCGCGCCGATCACCACAACGTCCAATGTCTGGGAATCCATTGCCGGCTCCTTAGCCAAACCCGGGGCACTTCCTCGGCGGATGCCCTGCGGATTTTCACTAGAATAGCACTCCAGTGACTGGAGGAATAGTCTATTTTTATGACTGCTTCAGCCCCCGATTCCCGGGCCCCGAAAGCGAGCCGCCGTGCCGTCCAGGCTGCCGAAACCCGCGCGCTCATCGTTTCCGTCGCCGGGCGGCTGTTCGCCGAACAGGGGTATGTGCCCACCACCATCGACGCCATCGCGTCGGAGAGCGGCGTGGCGCTCCAGACGGTCTACAACTCCGTGGGGAACAAGGCAGCGCTGCTGTCCGCGGTACTGGACGCCGCGGCGTCGGGCCCCCACTCGCCGTCGAACGTCCTGGAACTGATGCGCAAGCGGACTGCGGAAGCCGCTGACGTCGACGCCCTGATCGCCGTCCTGGCCGACTGGTTTGTCGAGGTCCACCGCCGCAGCGGACCGGTGATGCGGGTCATCGCCCAGGCAGCCGCCGTCGACCCCGCCGTGGACAAGCTGCAGACCGCACGCGCGCTGCAGCGGCTCGAACGGTACGGCGAAGCGGCAGCCGCGGTGCGGGCCCGGGGCGGGCTCACGTCCGGAATGTCCGACGCCGATGCTGCCGCCGCCATCTGGGCGGTGGGCCACCCGCAGGCGTACCAGACACTGGTGGGGGAGGCAGGCTGGTCCGTCCAGGCCTACCGCCAGTGGCTGGTCCGCTCGCTGGGGGCCGCGCTCGGCTGAAGGGTCGCCCCCTCTCCTGTGGAAACAGCGTTCTGAGAGGCGTCAGCCCTTCGGGCCGCCGCCGGGTCCGCCGGTTTCCGTGGACGTGACGGCGAAGGAAGCGTCCACATAGACCGTGGCGCGCGTGCCGTCAGCCTTGACGATGTGGGCCTCGTAGACGTGGCCCTCCGCATCGTTCTCGACCCGCTGGATGGTGGCGCCGGGATACGCGGCCAGGGCGGCATCCGTCACCTTGGTGGCCGTATCCCCGGTCAGCAGCGTCTCCGTGATTCCGTTGGCCTGGTGGCCGCCCTTCGACTCGTCGCGGGGCGTGGCTGGCGACGTCGACTGGCTGGAATCGGTGGCGGACTGGCTGGAACCGGTGGTGGCGGCATTGGCCGGCAGCGCTGCTGTTGCCAGCGCGCCACCGCCGATCACTGCGGCGAGGGCCAGGCTGGCGAACGCTGACTTAGTGGTGGTTTTCATGACGGGCTCCTTCTGATGATGGCCCTCCGGCGGAGGGGCTGGAACCAGCATCGCCAACCCGGCTGTCAGGGGTTCAAGGGTTGGCTGTGGAGCCGCTGTGCATGTCGGCTAACGCGGCACGGCACCCAACGGGAGCTCAGCGCCCCGGCGCGTCCCGTCGTCGTGCGGCATACGCGAACAGTGAGGTGGTGGCCACCGTGGCCAGGTATCCGGCGATGACAATCAGCGCGATGCCGGCCCAGAAATAGTTGGTGGTGCTGCCCTCCTGCAGCGGGCCCGGCGCAATCCTGGCGAGCGAATACACCGCCACAACCGCCGACGCCAACCCGATCAGCACCGGCAGCTTGAGCCAGATGCGCGCCGACCCAACATGCCTGCCGAAGCCGTCCCACACATTCCAGGTACCCTGCCTGAGGATCAGCCAGCCAGCGGGAATCATAAAGGCGCCCACCAGCAGAAAGGCGGCCACGACGTCGGCCGGCCGGTGCCACTGGTTGATCAGCGTGGACGCACCCGAGGCAATCGCGAACGTGCCGCCGGCAAAACCGACAAACGGCCGCCACCGCGGCGAGGACATCAGGAACACCGCCGCGGCAGCCGACGCCGCGAGCGTGGTGTGGCCGGACGGCAGCGAATTCAGTTCCAACGTCACCACGCCCGTGTCCGGCCGGGAGGGGAGGACATCCTTGAGGACCTGGGTGGCAATGTTCGCGCCGACGCACGCGGTGAGGGCAATCCCCGCGGCGGACCACCGCCGCCGGATCACCGTGACGAAAAGAACCACGACGGCGGCCATCACCAGGGAAATGGTGGGCAGCCAGTCCAGGAACTGGGTGGACGCCTTGCCCGCGGGTCCGTGGATGTCCACGGCCTCAACCAGCGCGGATTCGTCGATGAACTGGCCCGTGGTGGTCTGGACGAAGTAGTAGTACGTGGCAACCAAACCCACAACGCATGCAAGCCACGCGAAAAAGAACATAAAGCCGGAGCCCAAGGCGGGGCGTGCGGGAATCGCGGTGCGCGCGGGCTTCGACAAGGTCATCAGTTAAGGGTGTCACAGAATCCTGTGAGCCTCCTACCCGCCCGGGCCGGCCAAATTGCGTCACTTTTCAGCCTCGCGGGAATACTCGCCCGCGCCACTGCGGGGATCGATCAACGTGCGGTGCCGAAAGTTACGCATTTCGGTTCGACCGGGCCTTGGTTGCTGGTGGCTGGGCTATGGGCACGGAGTGACCCCGCGTTGCTTTAGAGGTGAGCTCTGCGTCAGGCGAGGGATGCCGCCAGATCCTCGATGATCTCGAACTGCTCGCGCACGCCGCCTTCCATGCCGGACTGCGCAATCATGTCCCGGACTTCCCGGCTGCCCGCATCGGTGCGGATCCGCACCACGGTGGCGCCGCCGTCGTCGGCCGGTTCAAAGGTGACCGTGGTCAGCACGGCGCCCTCCGCACTGTCCGGCGCGGTGCCCGGAAGCTCCATGACCTCCGTGTGGACGATCCGTTCGTTCGGCACGATCTCCCGGTAAATGCCGTGGAAGGCCACCTCGAAACCGCCGTGCGCGGTCATGGCATACCGCCACGCCCCGCCCACCCGGAAGTCCATGTCCGCCACGGTCATCTCTCCCCGCCGGCCCGGCCACCACCGCCTGACGAGCTCCGGAGTGGTCCACGCCCGGTAAACCAGTTGCGGGGGCGCGTTGACGGTGCGGGTGACGAGGATTTCCGTGTCGCCGGGGAACGTCACGTCCATGGTGCTTGCCTGTGCCATTGCCGTACTCCTTCTCAGTGCTCGTCCTGTTTGAGATCCTCCAGCACCTCATCGAGGACGCCGAAGCGATCCTCCCAGAGGTGCTGGTAGCCGGCCACCCAGTCATGGATGGGCTTCAGGGCCTGCGGATTCAACCGGTACAGGCGCTGCCGCCCCGCATCACGCACGACGACGGCGCCCACCTCGCGCAGGACCCGCAAGTGCCGTGATACGTGCGGCTGCGCCAGTCCCAGGAGGTCCACCAGCTCGCCAACCGGGCGCTCGCCGTGCGTCAGGGCGTCCAAAATTTCGCGCCGGCGGGGTTCTGCCACCGCGTTGAACGCATCTGCCGTTGTTGCTGCCCTTGCCATGATCAAATTGTATACACATATGTATATGCGTTGGAAGGCCTTTTGGGTTCCGGCCTCTTGGGTTCCCGACGCGGAAGGTCTAACGTCACCCACAGGGAGACTGCCCAAAGGAGGCACGGCCGTGACCATTATCGACAACGCGGTGTACGTGAACGGCGTTCGCACCGCTGACCCCGAAGACCTCGACGAGACGTATTTCCTGCTCAGGCAGCGCGAAGGGATGGCGTGGATCGGGCTCTACCGGCCCGACGGCGACGAACTCCGGTCAGTGGCGGAGGAATTCGACCTTAGCCACCTGGCCGTTGAAGACGCGCTCGCCGGACACCAGCGCGCCAAACTGGAGCACTACGGCGAAGACCTCTTCCTGGTGCTCCGGCCGGCCCGCTATCTGGACGACGTCGAGAAGGTGGACTTCGGCGAGATCCACGTCTTCGTCGGCACTGATTACGTGATCACCGTCCGCCACGCGGAGTCCCCGGACCTGGCCCGGGTCCGCCGCCGGATGGAAGGCATGCCCGAATTCCTCGCCCTCGGACCGGACGCCGTGCTCTACGGCATCCTGGACCAGGTAGTGGACGAGTACGAACCTGTGGCGGCCGGCCTGGAGAACGACATTGACGAGATCGAGGACGACCTCTTCGGGGCGGACCCCGACGTCTCACGCCGGATCTACGAGCTCTCCCGGCAGGTCATCACGTTCCAGCGCGCCACCAGCCCGCTCGCGGGAATCCTGCAGGCCCTCATGGCAGGCACCCCGGGACGGGACAAGGAGCCTGAACTGCAGGACCACTACCGCGACGTGCTGGACCACATCATTCGGCTCAACGAACGCGTGGCCGCCTTCCGCGCCCTGCTGCAGAATGCGCTCGCCGTGAACGCCGCCCTGGTGGCCCAGCGGCAGAACGACGAGATGAAGAACCTGACCGAATCCAGTTATCAGCAGAATGAGGAGGTCAAGCGCATTTCCTCATGGGCGGCCATCCTGTTCGCACCCACGCTGGTGGCATCGATCTACGGCATGAATTTCCGGGTCATGCCCGAGCTCGACTGGCAGTTGGGCTACCCCTACGCGCTGGGCCTGATGGTTGCCATGGGCGTTGTCCTGTACCTGGCCTTCAAGCACAACAAGTGGATCTAGGCGGCCCGTCGGCGGTGCCCTGGGCGGCAGGTACCTAGTGTTGCCGTGTTGGGAAATCGAGTACTGACTACTCGTGCGGCAATAACCCCTGCCGCCTAGCGTTTGTTGAGGGTCCTCCGGGACGTTAAGGCAAACCGTTTATGGGGGGTCACGTCATGAGTTTCGCTTCCGGCCTCATTGCTAAGGCCTCCAGCAACCGGAATGTCAGGGTCCGTGCGCTCGCGGAATCCCTCCTCGCGGATCTGCCAGGCGGGGCGCCGGCCACCCACTTCAAGACATGACGCAGGACGACGTCAACGCCCTGCCGTTGTTGGACCCGGCCGCGTTGGACAGGCTGCGCGACGAACTTGATGAAGACGAAGGAGTATGGAGGGTCTTCGTCCGGAATTTCATCGCCCAGCTTCCGGCGCGCAGTGAGAAACTGCGATTGGCGCTGACCACCGGAGACTTGCCCGGCACCCTGGATGCAGTCCTTAGCCTGAAGACGTCAAGCCAGATGGTGGGAGCCGAGCGCCTCGCGGAATATGCCATGGTGCTGGAGCGCTCGGTTCGAATCGATACCCGTGAGGCGGCGCCGGACTATGTCCTGCCCCGGCTGGCCGCGGCGCACCTCAAAACCATCACCAAATGCAGCCGGCAGACCTCGGACCTCCTGCAGAGGTACCTTGACTCCAAACCGGGCCGGGCATGACCGTACCCAGACATGGGACAGACCCTTCCTGACTAACGCTTCTACTTCCTTTAGGGTTCTTGGCCGATCATTGTCCGAGGGCGCTTGTACAGTGAACGCATGCCTTCCTCGGTCCCGCCCGCGCTGCCTCAGCCACTGCAACGTCCACTGCAACCTGCCTTGCCAATCGCTGTGCCGTCGTTTGACGAACTGCTGGCCTCCGCGCACGTGGTGAGCCTGCCGATGCGGGTGAAGTTCCGCGGCATCATGGCGCGTGAAGCCCTTTTGCTCCGGGGACCCGTTGGCTGGGCCGAGTTCTGCCCGTTCCCGGAATACGACGATGCCGAAGCCTCCCGCTGGCTGGCCGCCGCCGTCGAGGCCGGTTGGCAGGGTTTCCCCCCGCCGGTCCGGCAAGTGATTCCTGTTAATGCCACCGTCCCTGCCGTCTCCGCGGACCGGGTGCCCGACGTTCTGGCCCGCTTCGGCCGGGTTGATGCCGTCAAGATCAAGGTGGCGGAACGGGGGCAGACGCTCGACGACGACGCCGCCAGGGTGGGTGCCGTGCGCGCCGCCCTGCCTGACGCCGCCATCCGTGTTGACGCCAACGGCGGGTGGGATGTGCCCTCCGCGGTCGAGGCACTGACCCGGCTCGCCGCCGTCGGGCTTGAATACGCTGAGCAGCCGGTGCCCTCCATTGAGGGGCTGGCGGAAGTGCGGCGCCGGTTGCGGGACGCCGGAACGCCCGTGCTGATCGCCGCCGACGAAAGTGTGCGCAAGGAATCCGACCCCCTGCGCGTGGCGCGTGCCGGCGCGGCCGATTTGCTCGTTGTTAAGGTCGCACCGCTCGGGGGAGTGCGCCGCGCGCTGGACATCGTGGCGCAGGCCGGACTGCCCGCCGTCGTGAGTTCCGCCCTGGACACGTCCGTGGGAATCCGCGCGGGGCTGGCGCTGGCGGCCTCCTTGCCGGAGTTGCCGTACGCCTGCGGCCTGGGCACCGTGTCGCTTTTCACCTCCGACATCACGTTGGACCCGCTGGTAGCCGACGACGGCGCCATCCGCCTCCGCGACGCCGTCCCCGACGCCGGGCTGCTGGAGCAGTTTGCGGCTTCCGCCGAACGCAGGAATTGGTGGCTGGACCGCCTCCGCCGCGTCCATGCCACCCTCGCTCCCTGACCCACGGCCGACGCGCTCTCACTTATTGCCGGTTTTCGGTAAACGCTCTGTCACTTGATGCGGATTTTCGGGCAACGCCCCCTCATGTACCCGCAGGTCACCGCCGGTTAACCCGAACTTCACCTGGCTGACGGCTGCGGGTCGGAACGGGCTGACAGGGTGGTCGGGACCCGATCGTCCTATTGGAGGCACCCCCTTGTCTGAAACGACAGCCCGCAAGTTCAACCTGCTCCCCATGCTCGGCCATACGAAAGGCAAGCGGAGCCCCGTCACCTGCGCACTCAAGTGCGACAACGCCTGCGCAGGCGAGACCTGCAACACCAGCTCCAACAGCTACTTCCGCGACATCGCCTCCGCCACCATGTCCCGCCGCGCCGCACTGGGCTTCGGCGCCGCCGGTGCGCTCGCCGTCGTGCTCGGTTCTGCCGTAACCTCCGCCGAACCCGCATCCGCTGCCGGACTGTCCAAAGCAGCGAAAGAAGGCTTCGCCAAGTCCAAGCTGCAGTTCACCGCCATCAAGCCCGTGGACAAGGCCGTGGACGCCTTCACGGTGCCGGAAGGTTTCACGTGGCAGCCGATCATCCGTTGGGGTGACCCGCTGTTCAGCGACTCGCCCGACTTCGATCTGAACAACCAGACCGCTGCCGCCCAGGCCCGCCAGTTCGGTTACAACAACGACTACACGGATATCCTGGAAATCCCGGACACCAAGGGCCGCCGCGCCGTCCTGTTCACCAACCACGAGTACACGAACGAAAGCATCATGGTTCCGAAGGGCTATGACGCCAAGGAAACCCGTGCCATCGGCCGCGCCGCCCACGGCCTGGCCGTGGTCGAACTCGAGCGCAAGAACACCACCAAGCCGTGGGCCTACGTCAAGGGCGCGCCGCTGAACCGCCGATTCCTCGATGACACCACCTACGAACTGACCGGCCCGGTTGCCGGTTCCGCACTGGTGAAAACCGTGGCGGACCCATCCGGCAAGGCCATCAAGGGCACGTTCGGCAACTGCTCCGGCGGCACCACCCCCTGGGGCACCATCCTCTCCGGCGAAGAAAACTTCAACGGCTACTTCGTCTCCGGCGGAACTTCCGACGGCGACAAGCGCTACGGCCTGACCTCCAAGGCCACCGCCCGCCAGTGGGAGTTGGACGATGATCGCTTCGACACCCGCAAGCCCGGCTACGAAAACGAAGCCAACCGCTTCGGCTGGATCGTGGAAGTGGACCCGTTCGACCCCACCTCCACCCCCAGGAAGCACTCGGCCATGGGCCGCTTCAAGCACGAGGGTGCCAATGTGATCGTGGCCGAGTCGGGCCATGTGGTGGCCTACATGGGTGACGACGAGAAGTTCGACTACCTGTACAAGTTCGTCTCCAAGGGCAAGTACAAAGAAGGCGACCGCAAGAACAACATGGGTCTGCTGTCCGAAGGTAACCTCTACGTTGCCCAGTTCACCGGAAGCGCGCCCGCTGCTGAGATCACCGGCACCGGGGCTGTTCCATCCGACGGTTCCTTCGACGGCGTCGGCGAATGGCTGCCGCTGGTGGTGGATGGCCAGTCCGCCATCAAGGACATGACCGTCGAAGAGGTCCTGGTGTACACCCGCATCGCCGCCGACAAGGCCTACAACAAAAACGGCGGCCCCACCAAGATGGACCGCTGCGAAGATGTCCAGCCCAGCCTTCACACCGGCAAGGTGTACGTGGTCTGCACGAACAACTCCGACCGCGGAAAGGCAGGCAAGGAAGGCGCCACCGAGGTCAACCCGCGCAACGAGAACCGCGACGGCCACATCGTGGAAATCACCGAATCCGGCGACCAGACCTCCACAACCTTCAACTGGAACCTGCTGATGGTCTGCGGAGATCCGGCCCAGGGTGATGTCACCTACTTCTCCGGCTACCCGGTGGACAAGGTCTCACCCATTTCCTGCCCGGATAACGTGGCCTTCGACTCCGTGGGCAACCTCTGGATCTCCACCGACGGCGCCCCCTCGGGCATTGGCTACAACGACGGCCTGTTCAAGGTCACCCTGGACGGTGCCGAGCGCGGCAAGGTGGAGCAGTTCCTGGCCGTTCCCCGCGAGGCCGAGACCTGTGGCCCCATCATCCACGACGAGGAACGCACCGTGTTCGTGGCTGTGCAGCACCCGGGTGAGGACGGCAGTTTCGAGGCTCCGCACTCGTACTTCCCGGACTACGTTGAAAAGACGACGCCGGCAGCCGGCCAGGTGCGCGCCCCGCGTCCCGCCGTGGTCCAGGTGTTCCGCGGCTAGTCAGCGTTCCGCCCTTACGTTGCTCTATCACTTTTGGTCCCCAAACGGCCTTGATAAGGACTGTAAGTGATAGAGCAACGCTGGCGGGTGGGTGTGGCTTCGGGGTGGCAGACTGGTTTGGTGACTTCGCTGAACGAACCTGCCCCCGACGCCTCCGATCTTCACCCCGCAAAGCCTTCGGAGGCCGGATCTTTGACCTCCATCGCGGCGGCGCGCATCGCCGTCGGCGCCCTGATCGACGGCGGGGTGGAGTATGTGGTGGTCTCGCCGGGTTCGCGGTCGGCGCCGATGGCCTATGCCCTGGCCGAAGCGTCAGCTGAGGGCCGGGTGGAACTGCTGGTCCGGATCGACGAGCGGTCGGCCGGGTTCACGGCCCTGGGCCTCGCCTTGTCCACTGGCTCCCCGGCTGCCGTCCTCACCACGTCCGGCACCGCCGTCGGGAACCTCATGCCGGCGGTGATGGAGGCTAACCACGCTGCCGTCCCGCTGGTGGTGCTCTCCGCCGACCGGCCCGAGGAGCTGCTGGGCACGGGCGCCAACCAGACCACCATCCAGCTGGACCTGTTCGGCGAGCACGTCCGGTTCGCGGCCGACGTCCCGGCCGGCAGCAGCCCGCTCCGCGCCGTGGAAACAGCGCTGTCCGCCGCCACGGGCGCGTTCTCGGAGCTCGCGCCGGGGCCCGTCCAGCTGAACCTTTCCTTCCGCGACCCGCTGGTGCCGGGCGCGGGGGAGCAGCTTCCGACGGCGGCTGATCGGCAGAAATTCCGCATCGCCACCGAACCGCTCACCATGGACCTGCCGCCCGCCGCTGCTTCGCTGGAGGAGCGGCGCACCGTAGTACTGGCAGGGCACGACGCCGGACCGGTCGCCGAGGCCTTCGCCCGCGCCCACGGACTTCCGCTGCTCGCCGAGCCGTCCTCGAACGCCCGCTTCGGGCCGAACGCCGTGGGTCCCTACCGGTTGCTGCTGGAGCATTTTGGACCGGACTCGGCCCAGCCCATCGAGCGTGTGGTCCTCTTCGGCCGGCCCACGCTGTCCCGGCCGGTGGCGTCCCTGCTTGCCCGGGCCGACGTCCCTTCAGCCCTGTACCAGCCGGTTCCCGTGGCTTGGTACGAGGCCGGCCGGCGCACCGAACTGCCCCTTGAAAGCCTGGCCGACCTCGCCGAATTTGCCGGCCGCGGCCCTTCCGACTGGCTGGATACCTGGCTGTTGGCCGGGTCCGCCGCGCAGCATGCCCTGGATGGAATACTTGGCGGAGAGCCTGCCGCGACGGGTCCCGCGGTGGGCGCGCAGGTGTGGAGCACGGCTCGCGGCCAACTGGTGCTGGGCTCGTCGAACGGCATCCGAGACGTTGATCTGGCCGGACTGCCCGCGGCCGGGCCCGCGGCCACCATCTACGCCAACCGCGGCCTGGCCGGCATCGACGGCACCATTTCCACCGCCACCGGAATCGCATTGGGCGGCCGTCAGGAAACCACCCTCCTGCTGGGCGACGTCACCTTCCTGCACGACGCCGGCGGCCTGCTTCTCGGTCCCGGCGAGGCGGTGCCGGACCTCCGGATCGTGGTGCTGAACGATGCTGGCGGGGCAATCTTCGACCTGCTCGAGCACGGCGCCGTGCGCGACGCGGGAGGATACCCGGACGCCGTCGAACGCCTCTTCAGCACCCCCCACACGGTGGACATCGCGGCAATAGCCGCAGCGTACGGCGTCGGGCACTGCTCGGTAAGCACGACGGCGGGACTCGCCGAAGCGCTTGCCGCACCAATCAACGGGCGCACCATTGTGGAGGTCCGCGCCGACCGGGCCGGCCTGCGGGACCTGCACGCCCGGATCAGGTCCGCCATCAGCGCCGCCGTAACGGGTGTCCTCGGCGGCTGACTCCACCGGACTTAAACCAACGCGGGGTCATTCCCTGTCCTTTCCCTGAGGAATATTGGACATGGAATGACCCCGCGTTGCGGTTAAGGCCTGGGCGTCTGCCGGGCTTAGAGGACCCGGCTCAGGAACTCCTGGGTCCGGGGGTGTTGCGGGTTGGCCAGGAGCTCGCGCGGATCTCCCGATTCCACCACCACGCCTCCGTCCATGAACGTCAGGCGATCGCCCACCTCGCGGGCGAAACCGATCTCATGGGTCACCACAATCATGGTGATGCCGGTTTTGGCGAGGTCCTTCATGACGTTCAGGACGTCCCCCACAAGCTCGGGGTCCAACGCTGACGTGGGCTCATCGAAAAGCATCAGCTTCGGTTCCATGGCCAGTGCACGGGCGATGGCCACGCGCTGCTGCTGGCCACCGGAAAGCTGCGCCGGGTAGTGGTCCGCGCGGTCCGCCAGGCCCACCCGGTCCAGAAGTTCCAGGGCCCGCTTGCGTGCGGTCTCCCGGGACTGGCCCTTGACGTGCATGGGCGCTTCCATGACGTTGTACAAGGCCGTCTTGTGCGGGAAAAGGTTAAACCGTTGGAACACCATGCCGATGTCGCGGCGTTGGGCCGCGATTTCCTTGGTCCGCAGGTCATGGAGCCGGCCGTTGACTTCGCGGTAGCCGATCAGGGACCCGCCTACGGAAATGCGCCCGGCGCTGATGGTTTCCAGGAGGTTCACGCACCGCAGCATGGTGGACTTTCCGGAACCGGACGGGCCGATGACCACGGACACTTCGCCCTGGTTGACGGTCAGGTCGATGCCGCGCAGCACATGGTGATGGCCGAAGTACTTGTGCAGTCCTTCGATCTTGACCAACGGTGTGGCTGTTGCAGTTGTCGTCATGCAGATCCTCCTCCGCCGGACACCTTGGGCGCGCCCATGCCGGCCGCAGCAGCCTTGGCTGCCTCCATGTTCACCGGCGCGGGGGAAAGATTATCCACGCCCTTGCCGTAGTACGCCTCAATGTAGTGCTGGCCCACCATCAGCACGCTGGTGATGACCAGGTACCAGATGCCGGCCACGATGAGCAGCGGAACCGGCAGGTAGGTCCGGTTGGCCAGCGTGTTGGTGGCGAACGTGAGGTCCAGCGTGAACGGCACGGCCAGGACCAGTGACGTGGTCTTGAGCATGCCGATGGTCTCGTTGCCCGTGGGCGGAACGATGACCCGCATGGCCTGCGGCAGGATGATCCGCCACATGATCTTGGCCTTGCCCATGCCCAGGGCCTCCGCGGCTTCCATCTGTCCCTTGTCCACCGACTTCAGGCCGGCCCGGAAGATTTCGGCCAGGTACGCGGATTCGTTGAGGCCCAGGCCCAGGATGGCAGCCGCAAGGGCGGTGATGACCGTATTGGTGTCCACGCTGAACAGCTCAGGCCCGAGCGGGACGCCGGCGCTGATCTTCGGGTACAGGACGGAAACCAGGCCCCAGAAGATGAGCTGGGTGTACACAGGCGTGCCACGGAAGAACCAGACCCACACCCAGCTGGACCAGCGGAACACCGGGTTGTCCGATTGCCGCATAAAGGCCAGCAGGATCGCGAGGACAATTGCCAGGATCATGGAGGCGGCAGTCAGCAGCAGGGTCCAGCCGACGCCTTGGACCACGTTGACGTCCAGGATGTACGTGCCCACCGTGTCCCAGTGGAAGTTGGGGTTGGTGAACAGGCTCTGCAGGACCAGGATCAGGACGCCGATAATCACGACGGCGCTGATCCACCGGCCGGGGTGCCGCACCGGCACTGCTTTGTTCAGCACCGGTGATTCTTCAGGTGGATGTTCCATGCTCGGACCTGTTTTTTGCTCGGTTACCGGTCCGCTCAAGACGTGGCCGGGTTGACTTCTGACTTGGTGATGGCGCCGTCGGCGTTGCCCCAGCCCTCGAGGATCTTCTTGTAGGAGCC
This sequence comes from Pseudarthrobacter sulfonivorans, assembly GCF_024391045.1. Classification (GTDB taxonomy): domain Bacteria; phylum Actinomycetota; class Actinomycetes; order Actinomycetales; family Micrococcaceae; genus Arthrobacter; species Arthrobacter sulfonivorans_B. Next base: position 11,928 of record NZ_JANFCZ010000037.1, on the reverse strand, counting down.
GTCCGCGATCAGCTTGGTGACCGTCTTCTGGATCACATCGGCCAGGGCCGTATCCGACTTCGCCACGGCGATGCCCTGCGGAGCGGCGTCGTACACGTCGCCGAGCTTTTCCAGCTGGCCGTTGGTCTGAGAGAGTGCATAGCCGATGATGGGGGAGTCGGCGGCCATGGCATCGATGCTGCCGTTGACCAGCCGGGTGGTGACATCGGTCTGGTTCTTCAGCGTGACAATGTTGATGGCCGGTTTTCCGGCGTCCGTGCACTTCTTGGTGCGGTCGGACAGATCCGGATCTTCCTGGACCGTACCGGTCTGGACGCCGATGTTCTTGCCGCAGACGTCATCGAGGGAGAACTTCTTCGGGTTGCCCTTCTGAACGGCCCAGGCGGTGCCGGCGTTGAAGTAGCTGACGAAGTTCACAGCCTTGAGCCGCTCCGGGTTGATCGTGAAGGAGGAGATGCCCAGATCGTACTTCGGGCCGAGTGCCGGCAGGATGCCGGTGAATTCAGCCGTCTGGACCTGGACCTTGAGCCCCAGCGTGGCGCCGATCGCCTTGGCGATGTCGATATCGTAACCCACGGGGGTCTGGCCGTCCGCGCCGAGGAACTCGGCCGGCGCGTAGCTGGTGTCCGAGCCGACGGTCAGGGTGCCCTTGGACTTGATGGCTTCCGGCACCTGGCCAGCCAATGAGTCGTCTTTCTTGATGGTGCTCGGGTCAAAGCTGGCTTGTGCGCTGCCCGACTCGGTGGACCCGCCGCCGGGTGTGGCGTTCTGCGACGCGTTGGTGCAGCCGGTGAGCGCGAGGGCGCCGATGGCGAGAACAGTGGCAGCCTTGAGCGTGGAACTGCCCAGGAGCGAACGGGGAATGTGCATGTGTCTTTTACCTTTTGTTGCGGACGGAATGCAGACCTAAATCGGCTCATAGTGTATCGCGCACCGGGAGATGTGCGTCACAGGTAACTTTGTTTCACCATTGGATAACTTATCCGGATGGAGCGCAAGGAAATTTGCTAGCTGGAGATGCCCAGCGACTCCAGCATGGGCCGGAACTTCGCCCAGGTCTCGGCCAGCTCCGCCTCGGGCTGGGAGCCGTCAACAATTCCGCAGCCGGCATATAACCGGACGGTGTGCGGATCCTCAATGACGGCGCCCCGCAGCGCGATGCCCCATTCGCCGTTACCCGCGGCGTCCAGCCAGCCAACCGGCCCTGCATACGGCCCGCGGTCCAGATGCTCCAGCTTCCGGATCAGCGCGCCGGCCACCTGCGTGGGAGTGCCGCAGACGGCAGCCGTCGGGTGCAGTGCATTGATCAGCGCAAGGCAGGTGGGTACGTGTCCCTCCACTTCCGTCAGCTCGGCCTTCACGTCCGACGCCAGGTGCCAGACATTGGGCAGCTCCAAAATAAAGGGCTCGTCATGCGCGTTCATGGCCTCGGAGAACGGGGCCAGCTGCGAGGTCAGCGACTGGATCGCGATCTCGTGCTCGTGCCGCTGCTTCTCGGACCCGCCCAGCACGCGCTCCGCGTAGTCCATGGGAATTCCGTCCTCGACGTGGGCGTCGCGGCGGTCCAGTGTGCCGGCCAAAACGCGCGCCTGGGCGGTGCGGCCCTCCACCTGGATCAGCATCTCGGGCGTCGCACCCACCAGCCCGTCCACCGCGTACGTCCAGCATTCCCGGTAGCGGCCGGCCAGTTCACGCAGCACCTTCGACGCATTCACGCCGGACGGAACGGTGGCCACAATATCGCGGGCCAGGACCAGCTTCTCCAGCGCGCCCGTGCGGATTTCCGCCACCCCGGCAGTCACCGCGGCCATCCAGTCTTCCTCGCTCAGCGACCCCGTGTGCAGTGTCGCCCCGGCGGCCAACGGCAAAGGACGTACGACGGCGTCACCGGCCCCTGTGCGGACCTCGCCAGGGGTGCCGCCTGCCACGGCAACCGCAGCACCTCCGCTGCCACCGCCCAGCCAGCGGTCCAGGGCGGCGAGGGCACCCGCTTCGGTGAGTTCGCCGTCGTCGAACGTTAATTGGGTGAGCCAGTACTGGCCGTCACGGACGCCCACCACGATCTCCGGCACAATCAGCCGTGACTCGTGGGTGGACTTTTTGGAGAACGCAAAGGAGCCGAAGGCCACCGGTCCGGTGCCGGGCAGGACCAGAGAGTCGGTGATGTCCGCTTCGAGGACCAGGTGGCGCCACCAGATGTCTGCTTCGAGGAAGCGCTCCGGCCCGGTGGCCGTGAAACGCGTGATCTCGCCGAAGCCCACCAGGCCGGCTTCGCGGCGGGTCCAGCAGAGGACGTCGTCCCGGACCAGGAACTGCGGAAGTCCGCCGGCGGACGCGTTGCCATCCAGGGGGACCGTGAGGGTGCGGAACGTGCTCGTCATGATGAGACAACAGTACTCTGCATGCTACTTGGCGGTACTTTCAGGCCACAGTCCAACCTTGGCGCCCGGTTAAGGGGGACCGGCCCGTCGAAAGTCCTGGCCTCTCAGGCGAAACCCTTAGACGCGGGCCGGCCTGCCCGTCCGGCGCTCGGGAAGCTGGGGCGCGGAGAACAGCTCGGGCCGGGACGCGCGCATGCTCCGGACATCCTCGAGAATGAAGCGCAGGTGCCTGCGCAGGCAGTCTTGGGCTGCTGGCACATCGCCGGCCAGCAGCACGTCCAGTAGGTGGCGGTGGTCTGCGGCGTATTCGGTGATGCCGCGGTAGCCGCTGAGCCCCAGATAGCGCGCCCGGTCCAGATGCCCCTTGGCGTTGGACACAGTTGCCCAGGCTGTTTCATGGCCGGCAATGGCCAGCAGCGTGCGGTGGAAGTCCTCATCCAGCGGGTAGAACTCCTCGCGGCTGGTGCAGGCATCCTGGCGGTCCAGCAGTTCGTAGAGCGCGGCCGCGGCCTCCGGCGTGATGTTGCTGGCGCAGTCAGCCAGTGACGCCACTTCGATGGCTTCGCGGATGAACTGGGCCTGGGCCACCGTGTCTGCGTCCAGGTAGGTCACGTACGTGCCGCTCTGCGGGCGGATCTCCACCAGCCCTTCCTGGGCGATCAGCATCAGGGCTTCGCGGATTGGCTGGCGGCTGGTGCCCAGATGGTGAGCGAGTTCGTTCTCGGAGAGCAGGGTGCCGGGCGCATCCTCGCCGGAAATAATGCGCTCGCGGATCTGCATGTAGGCCATCATCCTCGCAGAGATGCGCGGGGTGTTGTCGGGAGTTGCCATACCTCCAACAGTAGCCGTGCCGCCGGGCCGGGGAGTCGCCTTGGGGATGAGCCCCGGAGAGGTTTGGCACCTCTTGACACACTTGTATGGCAGTGCTTGAATGGCAGCTGTTGTTCCAATGCGGGGACACGAAAAGACGTCTCGCCATGCCGCATCATTGAAGCTGTGCATCCGGCCAGACCCGTAGAACAGAGGGGTTCATGACGGCAGCAATCCAGATCGGCGCCACCCAGCGCTCATCCAAAGACCTGATCAGAACTGCAGTATCCGGCTGGCTCGGAACAGCGATGGAGTACATGGACTTCCAGCTGTACTCGCTGGCAGCGGCCATCATCTTCCCCAAGATCTTCTTCCCCAACTTCGACCCCGTCGTGGGCCTGCTGGTCGCGTTCATCACCTACGGCGTCGGCTTCCTGGCCCGCCCGGTGGGCGCCTGGTTCTTCGGCCGGATGGGTGACCGGGTTGGCCGCAAGAAGGTCCTGGTCATCACCATCATGATGATGGGCCTGTCCACCATGCTCATCGGGTTCCTCCCCGGCTACGCCCAGATTGGCCTCGCCGCGCCGATTCTCCTGGTGCTCCTACGCCTGGCCCAGGGCTTCGGCGCCGGCGCTGAACTCTCCGGCGCATCGGTCATGCTTGCGGAGTACGCGCCGCCCAAGAAGCGCGGCCTGATCGCCTCGTTCGTCTGCCTCGGCACCAACTCCGGCACGCTGCTGGCCTCCGGCCTGTGGGTCCTGCTGACAATGCTGCCCGAGGAGGCACTCATGAGCTGGGGCTGGCGCCTGCCGTTCATCGCCAGCATCGGCATCACCCTTTATGCACTCTGGATGCGCCGCAACCTGAAGGAAAGCCCGGTTTTCGAGGCCACCCGTGAGCTGGACGCCGACGCCGCTGCTGCCGCCACCTCGGGTGCCGCAGCCTCCGCTGCGAACTCCTCCGCCGCCGTCGGGCATTCCGGTGCCGCCACATCCTCCACCAAATCCAAGCGCAAAGGCAAGGCTTTCTTCCTGGCGATGGCGCTGCGGATCGGCGAATCCGGCAACTCAGCCATGATCCAGACCTTCCTGATCGGCTACATCGTCACCGCCCTGAGCATGGACAAGAGCGTGGGTACCTTCGCGCTGCTGATCGGCTCGTTCCTCGGGTTCGCCACGGTTCCGCTGGCCGGTTGGCTTTCCGACAAGGTGGGCCGCCGCACCATGTACCGCGCACTGTCCGGCTTCCAGATGCTCTTCGCCATCCCGGCCCTGCTGATGATGCAGTCCCGCGATCCTTTCCTGGTCTCGCTGGCCCTGATCATCGGCCTCTCGGTCTCCGTGCTCGGCATGTTCTCGGTCCAGTCCGCCTATGTCAACGAACTCTTCGGTTCCCGCAACCGCTACACCCAGCTTGCCCTGGCCAAGGAAATCGGCGGCGTGCTCTCGGGCGGCCTGGCCCCCATCATCGCCGCCGGCCTGCTGGCCCTGTTCACCAACTCCTGGTGGCCCGTCGCCGGAATGATGGTCCTTTACTCAGCCGTCGCTTTCGTGGCAACCTTCCTCGCGCCCGAAACCAAGGGCCGCGACCTGACCCTCGTGGAGGACGCAGTTTGAAGGCCGTAGTAGTCCATGCCGCCGGCGACCTTCGCCTCGAGGACCGTCCGGATCCGGTGTGCCCGACCGGCTCGGTGATTGTCGACGTCGAATACGGCGGAATCTGCGGCTCGGACCTGCACTACGTCAGTCACGGCGCCTCCGGCCTGAGCATCCTGGCGGATCCCATGGTGCTCGGCCACGAGGTGGCCGGCCGGATCTCCAAGCTCGGCGAGGGTGTGGCGGGCTTCGCAGTGGGTGACGCCGTGACGGTCCACCCCGCCGTGTTCTGCGGTGAATGTGCGGACTGCGTGGCCGGGCGCACCAACCTGTGCCCGCAGGTCACCTACTACGGCAGTGCCGCGCACCGCCCGCATACCGACGGTGCCTTCGCCTCGCGCAAGGCCGTCCCGGCCGTCCAGCTTCGGCGGCTGCCTGCCGGGGTCAGTACCCGGCAGGCCGCCGTCGCGGAGCCGCTCGCCGTGGCCATCCACGCGGTCGGCCGGGCCGGCAGCCTCGCCGGCAAGGACGTCCTGGTCAACGGTGCCGGACCCATCGGCGCGCTGGTGGTGGCCGCCGCCCGGCGTGCCGGCGCCGCCACTGTCGTTGCCAGCGACGTGTCCGAAACGTCCCTGGCGATCGCCAAGCGCATGGGGGCCGACGACGTGGTGCTGGTGGGCTCCTGCACCGGTCTCCCCGACGTCGACGTGGCGTTCGAGGCGTCAGGCGCCCCCGCAGCCCTGGGCGGCGTCCTGGGGTCCGTACGCCGCGGCGGCACGGTGGTCCAGGTGGGCAACCTGCCGGCGGGCCCGGTGACCACCGAGCTTGCCGCGCTCGTTTTCCGCGAGATCGATTACCGCGGCACGTTCCGCTTTGCGGACGAATTGGATGATGCCCTTGCCTACCTCGCCGCCGGACTCGATGTCGAGCCCCTGCTGACCCACACGTTCGCCGCCGCAGACGTGGCCGAGGCCTTCGCGGTGGCCTCGGACCGGAAGACCGGCTCGTCGAAAGTCCTCCTCAAGTTTGTCTGAGACAATGTCATGGTGAACCGAGCATCCTTGGAAAAGCGTCCGGACGAAGTAGCCACGATGTTTGACGACGTCGCACCGAAGTACGACGTCGTCAACGATGTCCTGTCCCTGGGACAGACGCGCCGCTGGCGCAAAATTGTGGTGGACGCCGTGGATGTCCGTCCGGGCCAGCGGGTGCTCGATCTGGCGGCCGGAACTGGGACGTCCAGCGAGCCATATGCCGATGCAGGCATAGACGTGGTGGCGTGTGATTTCTCGCTGGGCATGCTGAAAGTTGGCAAGCGGCGCCGTCCCGACATCAACTTCGTTGCCGGCGACGCCACCAACCTGCCCTTCGCCGACAACAGCTTCGACGCGAGCACCATCTCGTTCGGCCTCCGCAACGTCAACGAGCCCAAAAAGGCATTGGCCGAGATGCTCCGGGTCACCAAGCCCGGCGGCAGGCTGGTCATCGCCGAGTTCTCCGCGCCGGTGGTGCCGCTCTGGCGCACGATGTATACCGAATACCTCATGCGTGCCCTGCCCGCCATCGCAGTCAAGGTCGCATCGAACCCCGACGCCTACGTCTACCTCGCCGAATCCATCCGCGCCTGGCCGGACCAGGACCACCTGGCCGCCTGGCTGCAGGAATCGGGCTGGGAAAAGGTCACCTACCGCAACCTGACCGGCGGGATCGTGGCCGTCCACCGGGCCACCAAACCGCTTGCCGGAACGAACCGCGACGGCGGCGCTGCCGCCATTGCCGCGCACAAGGGCCCCGTGGCCAAGCTCCGCCGCAACATCACCCGCTGATACCTGTGGACGTACTTATTGTCGGCGCCGGGCCGGCCGGATCCACTGCTGCCTACTACCTAGCCAAGGCGGGCATTAGCGTGACCGTCCTGGAGAAGACCAGCTTTCCCCGTGAAAAGGTCTGCGGCGACGGCCTCACCCCGCGCGCGGTCCGCGAAATCCAGAAGCTCGGCCTGCCCCACCCGGAAACTGATGGCTGGCGACGCAATAAGGGCCTGCGCCTGATCGCCGGCGGCCGGACCATTGAGCTGCCCTGGCCCGAGGTCTCCGACTTCCCCGAGTACGGCCTGATCCGCACCCGCCTCGGCTTCGACGAGGAACTGGCCCGGCATGCGCAAGCCGCCGGCGCCGAAATCCTCGAGCGGCACAGCGTCACCGAGGCCCTGCGCTCCGAGGACGGCCGCGTGACCGGTGTCCGCGCAGCGCTCCTGGACGAGTCCGGACGCAAGACGCGGGAGACGCGCGACTTCAGCGCCGACGTCGTACTCGCCGCGGACGGCAACTCCACCCGCACCGCCGTGTCCCTCGGCATCCAGAAACGGGACGACCGCCCGCTCGGCGTCGCCGTGCGCACCTACTTCACCTCCCCGCGCCACGATGACGACTGGATGGAAGGCTGGCTGGAACTGCCCGGCCGCGACGGAAAGCTGCTCCCCGGCTACGGCTGGGTGTTCGGCGTGGGCGACGGCACCTCCAACGTTGGCCTCGGCATCCTGAACTCGTCGAAGGAGTTCGGCAAGCTCGACTACAAGCAGGTCCTGCGCGAATGGACCGCCGCCATGCCCGCCGAGTGGGGCTTCACCCCGGAGAACCAGGTGGGCGAAATGCGCGGCGCCGCGCTGCCCATGGGCTTCAACCGCACGCCCCACTACTCGCCCGGCCTCCTGCTCCTCGGCGACGCCGGCGGCATGGTCTCGCCCTTCAACGGCGAGGGCATTTCCTACGCCATGGAGTCGGCACGGTTCGCTGCCGAGTTCATCATCGACGCTTCCGCGCGTTCCGTTTCCGCGGGACCAACGTACGACGCCGACGCTCACCTCGCGGGGTACGCGGACTATGTGCGCGGCCAGTGGGGATCGCACTTCACGCTGGGCCGGGGGTTTGCCGCGCTGATCGGAAAACCTGCCGTCATGAAGCTCGCGCTGCGGACCGGGATGCCCATTCCCGTGCTGATGCGCTTTGTGGTGCGGCTGCTCGCCAACCTGACCGATCCTGCCGCTATGGGCTTTGAGGACCGCGTCATCCGCGTCTTGGAATCGCTGGTTCCGGCCACGTCCAACACCCCTTCGGCTACGAACCAGCGGTATCCGCAACAAAAAGTTAGGGTTAACCCGTGACCAACTCTGCAGACCACAGCTGGACGCATGCCGGGCACGGCCTGCCTGACTCCGAACCCAGCCTCAATACCACCGCCATTGCCACGGCACTTCAGCTGCCGGCCGGCTTCGCGGCGATCGCGGAAGATGCCGAGCTGGGCCCCGCCATCACCACCAACCTGGCCCGGGTGGAGAAGAAGCTGCGCGAAGCCATTGCCAACTCCGATCCGCTGGCTGACGCGACGTCGCGCCACCTCGTCGAGGCCGGCGGCAAACGCGTCCGGCCGCTGCTGACCCTGCTGAGCGCCCACCTCGGCGACGCGTCCCTGCCCGCCGTGGTGCAGGCAGCCGTGGTGGTGGAGCTGACCCACCTGGCCACGCTCTACCACGACGACGTCATGGACTCCGCCCCGTTCCGCCGCGGCGCACCCACGGCCCACGAAGTCTGGGGCAACTCCGTAGCGGTCCTCACCGGCGACCTCATCTTTGCCCGGGCCTCCATCCTGGTTTCCGAGCTCGGCGGCCGCGCACTGGGCATCCAGGCCCGCACCTTCGAGCGCCTGTGCCTGGGTCAGCTGCACGAAACCGTGGGGCCGCGCCCGGACGAGGACCCCATTGAGCACTACCTGTCCGTCATCGCGGACAAGACGGGCTCCCTGGTTGCTGCTTCCGGCCAGTTCGGCGCGATCTTCTCCGGTGCCGATGCCGCCTACGAGGACGTCCTGGTGGAGTACGGTGAAAAGGTGGGTGTGGCCTTCCAGCTCGCCGACGACGTCATTGACGTCACCGGCGTCAAGGTCAAATCCGGGAAGTCCCCCGGCACGGACCTCCGCGAAGGTGTCCCCACGTTGCCCGTCCTGTTCCTGCGCCGCGATGCAGCGGCCGGTGACCAGTCCGCCGTCGAGCTTTTGAAGCTCATTGACGGCGACCTCACCGCCGATGACGCCCTTGCCGCCGCCGTTGCCGGCCTTCGCGAGCACCCCGTCACCGCCGAGTCCTGGGTGGTTGCCCGGCGCTGGGCCGACGAAGCCATTGCTGCGCTGGCGCCGTTGCCTGAGGGTGTTGTGAAGGACTCGCTGTCCAACTTCGCGCTGGCCGTGGTGGACCGCGCCAGCTGATCGTTTTGCAGCGGGGCCCTGCCGGGGTTGGCCTTGGCGGGGCTCCGCTTTTTTTGTTGCCCGGCGCCGGTGGGTGGGGCAGAGGCCGGTGCCCGTGCCCGTGCCCTCGAGACTGGGCGCGGCTCGGGCGGCGATGGCTGCGGGCCTAAATGCAATAGCCCCGGTTCTCTGCAACGTTACGAGTCACACGCTGCGTCGAACCGGGGCTATATCTCCGTTCGCATCAGACCCGCCGGAGGCGTTTAGCGGATCCGTAAACAGTCTATGACAGCTTTGTCACAAAGTGCAAGCCGGCTGTTACGCACATGTCACATGATTGCCGACTCCGTCGTGGGGCACACTGCGGGGTGGTATGCGCCTTCCCGGTCTGGGAGCCGGCGTGTCCGCGCCGAAGTGCCCCACGACGGCGGGCTGTCCACATGGCGAAGGTTGGGTCTGCCACGTGCCGGCACCGGCGGGCACCGTGGAGCCATGGACATTGAGACTTTCCTTCGCCAGCGGGCCGGCGTGGCACGGACTTCGGGTCTGCGCCGGGCGGGACTTTCCCGGGCTCGCATCGACCAAGAACTGACCGCCGGGCGCATTGTGCGGATCCGGCGGGGCGTCTACGGGCTCCCAAGAGAGGCCGGCGCCCTGGGTCTGGCGCTGCAGCACAACGCTCTGATCACCTGCGTGTCGGCCGCCCCGAGGGCGGATTCCCTCCTTGAGGTGTTGGCCAATTACCACTTCCGGCGGGCCGGGCTGCATGTCCGGAGGCATGTGGAAGTGCCAAAGGTGGGCGAGGTGGACTTTCTCCTTGAGGAGTGCCTCGTGGTGGAGACCGACGGTGGCACCCACCTGGAGCCACGGCAGGTAAAGAAGGACCGAAAGCGCAACAACGCCACCATCGTGGGAGGTCGTCTGGTTCTCCGGTTCGGCTATGACGACGTCGTCCATTACCCCGAGCGGATGGTGGCAGACGTGTTGGAGGTGCTGGAGCTGTGCCGGCGGGGAGCGTTCGGCGGCAGGTGACTGCCGCCGTCGTGCTTTCTCTGCCGTGGCGGGGCACTATGGTTGCGCCAGCCGCAGAAACACGGGTGGTTGACGGCGAGTCCGTGTCAAAGTGCCCCACGACGGCGGGCGGTCCAGCAGAACGGGAGGCCAAACAGGCGAGCCGCCCAGCAGCCTCCTAGTCCTCTTCGTCGTTGAAGGCCCACTCGAACATGTCGAAGACGAACTCGGAGAACGTTCCTTCCTCGGACTTCCACTGGGCCCGGGCGTTGTTGCGGCGGTAGACGATGGGATCCGGGACGCTGAGATCGCCCACGCGGAAGCCCCAGGTGAACTGCTCCTCTTCGTCCTCGAGGAACATCAGGAAGCCTTCGTCGTCCACTTCCAGCTCTTCGGGGTCCCAGAAGTAGTGGTAGGCCTCCATAAGGTCCTCGCAGCCGCCAAGGGCCAGGTAGAACTCGCGCAGGACCAGCGGGACTTGGAACTGGTGTTCGGCGAGGGCCGCGTCCAGCTCTTCGGGGGACAGCCCGTCGTCTTCCTGCCATTCGTCCTCGAGATACTTCGGAACAAGCGCACGGAACTTCTCGAGGAACATGTCAGTCATGGTCCCAATCCTAGCTAATCGCGGGGACCCGGATTGCCGCCGTCGGCGTCCCCTGGACCAGCCCCGGAACCGTCCCCTGAGCCAGCCCCGGTTTCACCCCGCCGGTGCCAGCCGTGGACGGCGAGCGGGGCCTGCCAGGAGCGGCGCCAGGCGAGGACCCGGAAGGTGAACACAACGGCGGCGATGGCTGCGGCAGTGAACACATTGAAGGCGCCCGCCACCCACAGTCCGGCGGTCAGCGCAGCCCCCAGGAACGCCGGCAGGGCATAGATGTCCCGGGGGTTGAAGAGCTCGGGAACCTCGTTGGCCGTGACATCGCGCAGCAGCCCGCCACCCACCGCGGTCATCACGCCCAGCAGCACCGCGGCCAGCGGGTTCATGCCGGCATCGAGGGCCTTGACCGTGCCGGTCATGCAGAACAGGGCCAGCCCGCCGGCGTCGAACAGTGTCAGCAGCGACGTGAAACGCTCCACGCTGGTGTAGAGGGAGTAAACAAGGATGGTGGCCAGTACCGGCGGGAAGATGTACGCCGGGTTGCTGAAGGCGGCGGGCGGACCGGCGTCGAGGATGAGGTCGCGGATGATGCCGCCGCCCAGACCCACGAGGGACGCCAGGAGCAGTGAGCCCACAATGTCGATGTTTTTCCTGGCCGCCAGCAGGGAGCCGGAGACCGCGAAGAAGAAAACGCCCAGCAGGTCCAGCCAGACGGGGGCGGTGTCAAAGGCGAATGTCATGTGCATCCCCGCTGATTCAAAGTGGGCGGACCGGGTGGCTCCAACGTTACGCTAGCCCCTATGAACAACCCCATCATGGTGGCCTGCGCCCACGGTACCTCCAGCAGCCAGGGAGCCGCGGAAGTCAACGGCCTGCGCGCCGCGATCGCCGCCCTCCGCCCGGGCCTTGACGTGCGGGAAGCCTACGTGGATGTGCAGCAGCCGGACCTGGTGGATGTGGTGGCGGGCCTGCCCGAGGGGGTGCCCGCCGTCGTGGTTCCCTTGCTGCTCAGCGTGGGGTACCACGTGAAGGTGGACATCGCGCGGGCGGTGAAGAGCAGGCCGGAGACGCTGGCCGCTGCGCCCCTGGGGCCGGATCCCCGCCTGGCCGCGCTGCTGGACCAGCGCCTCCGCGAGGCCGGCTTAACGGACCGCGACTCGATTGTCCTCGCCGCCGCAGGGTCCTCCAACCCCAATGCCGCGGTCAGTGTCGAAGAGCTCGCGGACCAGCTCCGGGAGCTGCGGGGCAACCGGATCGAGGCCGCCTACGGCGCGTCCGCCAAGCCGTCAGTGCC
>NZ_JANFCZ010000036.1 GCF_024391045.1 Pseudarthrobacter sulfonivorans | reverse complement strand
GCCGATCTCGATCTGGGGGTCGCCTTCGACGAAGATGTGGGTCACGAGGGTCCGGAGGCCAGGGGCTGTGACCATGAAGTGCAGGTGTGCGGCGCGGACGGGGGAGCGGCCGACTGATTCGAGCATTTTGCCGACGGGTCCGTCGTGGGGGATGGGGTAGGGGGTGGGGGTGAGTCCCCAGAAGGAGTACCTGCCTTCCGCGTCGGCGAAGAGGTGGGCCCGGCCGGCGACGCGCTGGTCGGTGTACTGGACGTCGTAGAAGCCGTCTTCGTCGGCTTCCCAGACTTCGATCCTGGCTCCGGGGACGGGGGTGCCGTTGGTGTCGGTGACGGTGCCCTCGATCCAGCAGGGCTGGCCTGCCGCGCCGCCGGCGATGTCGCCGCCGAGGGGGATTTCGGGGGCGTCCTCGAGGAAGAAGGGGCCGAAGACGGTGGCTTCGGTGGCGGGGAGGGTGCCGGTGTGGGCGGGGTTGTTGATGGCGATGGTCTGCATGGACAGGCCCAGGACGTCGGAGAGGAGGATGAATTCCTGGCGTTTGTCGTCGGTGATGTGGCCGGATGCGGTGAGGAATTCGATTCCTTTGTCCCATTCGGCTTCGGTGAGCCGGACTTCGCGGACGAAGTTGTGCAGGTGCCGGGTCAGGGACTGCATGATTTCTTTGAGGCGGGGATCCGGGGTTCTGTCGAAGGACGCGACGACGGTGTCCACGAGTGTTTGTTCGACGGCTTTTTGTTCCGGGCTGATGGACGCACCGGCGGTGGTGGGCTTGGTTTCGGTGGTGTGGGACATGCTGTACTCCTGTGTTTTCCGGGGGAATGGCGACGGCGACTGGTCCGGTGACCGGGCCGCGTGGCCCGGTCGCCGGGATTCGGTCAGAGGTCCAGAAGGACCCTCGGGTCCTCGCCGGTGAGGGCCGCTTCCAGGAGGCGGGTGAGGTTCTGTGTGGTGGCAGGGCGCGGGTTGGATGCCGGGACGGCGGGGAGGATGATCTCGGCCGCTTTCGCGATCCCGTCCGCGGTGAAGCCGTAAACCTTTAGTGCTTTGGGGGCGTCGAGGCGTTTGCGGAGGTCCTGGAGTCCGGTCAGGGCATCCGCGGTCCCAAAGGCTGCGGCGATCCGGGCTTCGGCGTCGGGCGCGGCGGGGGCGTTGAACGCCAGGACGTAGGGGAGTACGGTGGCGTGGGTCTGGGCGTGGGGCAGATTGAAGGTGCCGCCGAGGACGTGGCAGATCTTGTGGTGAATCCCGGACCCGGCGGAGGCGAACGCGACGGCGGAGAGGTAGGCGCCGTAGAGGGCCTGCTCGCGGCCTTCCACACTTGAGGGGTCTTCGGTGATGAGGGGCAGGCCCTGGCTGAGGGCGCGGATTCCTTCGGCCCCGAGGGCCTGATTGATCGGGTCCACCCGGGGGCCCCACATGGAGTCGATGCAGTGAGCCATGCCGTTCAGGCCGGACGCGACGGACATGTCCACGGGCAGGGAAAGGGTCAGGGCGGCGTCGTAGATGACGGTGACGGGCAGCACCGCGTCGTCCACGCCGGTGGTTTTCCGGGCTGCCTCGGTCAGGCCCCACACGTTCGTCGCTTCGGAGCCGGCGTAGGTGGTGGGCACGGCGATGATCGGCAGGCGGGATGTCATGGCGATTGCCTTGGCGAGTCCCGTCGTCGAGCCTCCACCGACGCAGACCAGCAGGTCAATGCCGTGCTCGGCGGCCGCGGCCCGGGCCTTTTCGGCGACCCCGATGGGGACGTGCATGACGACGTCGTGGTGCCACAGGGCGACGTCGATGTCGGCGGCGACGGTGCGGGCCATTGGCGTTTCGAAGTCCGAGGCGATCACCATCACCCGATTCGCACCCAGCCGGGTGACTTCCGCGGCGAGGTTCGCTGCGGCATTGCCGGTGCCGAACAGGACCCGCTGGCCCAAGGTTACGTGGTCAAAAGTCAGGCTCATGTGTGGTTCCTTCACTTCGTTGTGGTCAGCTGGGTCAGGGCGGAGGTGCCGAGGGTGAGGCCTCCAAACAGGGCGTCCACGGAATCGCGCAGTGCGGCGGGGCTGGCGGCGGTGGCCGCTACGTAGAAGTCCGGACGTACGACGACGAAATTGATGTCCAGGTCATCGAACCATTTGGTATAGATTCCTTCCACGTCGACGACGTCACATTCGGTTCCCGGGGCACCGATCCGGACGCAGCGTCCGCCCAAGTAGTTCAGCTGTTCATGCTGGGGCTCGGTGAGCATTTCCGCCGTGGAAATCCCGCGTCCCAGCACGGTCCAGCCGCGGCCGACGACATCGTCGAACCGTCCGGTGCGGCCGTTGGCTTCCACGACGCCCTGAACGGAGAGTTCACCGGCGTGGGCATCTCCGGCACGCCAGAGGCCGGGTCCGAGGGAGGCGATGTCGGTGTCCACCGGCACTCCGTCGGAGGCGGCATGTTCGGCGATCATGCGGCGGTCGCGCTCTGCTGCTTCAGCGGGGTCGGCGATGCAGATGATTTTGCCCAGGTCCATGGAAAAGTCGATGTAGTGCCGGACGTGGCCCTTGCGCTCCTCGCCGTAGGAATCCAGCAGTGCGTCACCGGCCTTGCCGTTCAGGATGAGGTCCAGGCGCCAGGCCAGTGCGACCGAATCGCGTAGCCCGGCGCACATGCCCTCGCCTGCGAAGGGCGGCATAAGGTGGGCTGCGTCGCCGGCGATCAGGCCGCGGCCGTTGCGCCAGTTCTCGGCCCAGCGGGCCTGGAACTGGTAAACGGCGGAGCGTTCCAGCTCGGCGTCGTCAGGGGTGACGTTCCACGGCTCCAGCAGGCGCCATGCGGATTCAGGCGAGCTGAGTTCCTCCGGGGATTCGCCGGGGAGCACCATGAATTCCCAGCGGCGCCGTCCGGGGCCGCCGGGCACGATCGTCGTCGGGCGGGCGGGATCGCACAACTGCCAGGCGGACGGCGAGAAATGCATGGGTTTTTTAGGGATCAGGTCCAGGATCAGCCAGTCGAAGAAGAAGCCGTGGTCCTCAAAGTCCAGGCCCAGGGATTTCCGGACGAAGCTGTTGGCGCCATCGGCGCCGACGACATACCGGGCGCGGATCTGCTCGGCCACCACGTTGCCGTCGGCTGTCTTCGCTGATCCGCTGAGGAGGATGCCATCCTCCTTTTGCTCCAAGCCGGTGGCCTCCCAGCCGCGCCGAAGCTGAACGGTGGGCAGTGCCGCGGCGATGTCGCGCAGCCGCTTTTCCAGATCGGGCTGGGAGAACCAGTAGCGGGTGCGCCAGCCGGATGCGGCCTTGCTCGCCCAGTCCACTTCGAGGAGGGTCTGGCCGGCGGCGTTCTTCCAGAAGTAAATGTCATCATGCACGCCGATGGCCGGATCGTTCTCGGAATCGATTCCCAACGACGAGAGGATGCGGGCAATCTCATGGTCGAATGTCACGGCACGGGGCTGTGCGTAGAATTCCGGCCACTTCTCAACAATCGTGACTCGGTGACCCTGCTGACCGAGCAGCAGGGCAAGCAGAGTTCCCACCGGCCCGCCGCCCACGATCGCGACGTCGGCGTCGTAGTGCTCGCTTCCCGGAGTCCTGCGGATGTCTCCGGCGTGCGGTGCCGGTGGTGTGCTCAACGGTGTCATTGGAGTCTTCCTCGCTTGAAGTGATGTGCGTCATACGGATTCATTCGATAGTGACAGACTTCTCAAAAATGAGCAAGTCCTCAGTTTCTGTGTAAGGTCCGAGGCTTATGCATTGGAACCCGCTCTGGCGTACGGTTTTGGCATGACCACCACGGATCCGATCCCTTCCACGACCGCCGCAGGCGGCCGGCAGCAGCGCCGGCGTGAGCAAACGCGCGCCCGGCTGATTGATGCAGCGCGGACGCTGATGGCGGAAAGGGGTGTTGACGCCGTCGGACTGACCGAGATTACGGACGCGGCGGACCTCGGGGCAGGTACGTTCTATAACTATTTCCAGTCGCGTGATGAGATCGTCGAGGCGGTCGCTGAAGCGTCGGTCGAGTCCCTTGGCCAGTCGATGGATGCGCTGACCGCCAACATGGAAGATGCCGCCGAAATTTATGCCTTTTCGTTGCGGCATGTGGTTTTGAAGGCCATCACGGACCCGTTGTGGGGCTGGTTTGTGGTCCGGCTGGGCGTGGCACACCCGCAGCTCATCGAGATCCTGGGTCCGCGCGCGGCGCGTGACCTCCGCAAGGGGGTGGACTCGGGCCGGTTCAGTATCCCTGATATTGACGTGGCTACCTCCTGCACCTTCGGGGCGCTCCTGGCAACGCTGCACCTGGTCCTCTCCACGAAGACTGAGGCGCATGCTGACGAACTGTTCGCCCAGACCATGCTGTGCATGGTGGGTGTGCCCGCCATTGAGGCGCAGGAGATAGCTTCCAGGCCGCTGCCTGCACTGCCGGAGGTTTGACCGCCCTTTCCGTTCGCCACGCTACCCGCACCTCACGGTGCGGGTTTTTTTGTGCACGAAAACTGCTCCTTGCTTAATGTTGAGATACACCTCACACTTGAGTCTCGAGTCACTTTTGATGCTTAGCTCATCCATTTCCCCTGGCCGAAGCTTCCGCGCCGTTGCGGATCCGGCCCACGGGTCAACGAAGGAAGACCACATGAATCCCACTTTCACGCAGGAGAAGTCTCAGCGCAGAGGATCCCTCCGGCCGCAGCTGTCCAATAACGCAGTCATCGCGCTCTGCATGGTGGTAACCCTTATGGAGGGTTACAACCTGATTGTTTTCGGCTCCGTCGTGCCGCTGCTGCTGCAGGACCAGTCCCTGAAACTTGACGAAGCCACGGCCGGACTGGTCGGCGGAATCGTTTACGCCGGCGCCCTCATCGGCGTCCTCGGCGGAACTGCGCTGGCTGACCGGATCGGCCGGCCGCGCGTCATGGCGTTGGCTGCCGCGATTTTCGCGCTGGGTTCGGCGTGTGCCGCATTGGCACCCACCCCGGAGTTCCTTGGCGGCGCACGCCTGCTGACCGGGGTCGGGGTTGGTGCAGCACTGACAACAGCAATGACGCTGGCGCGGAACCATGCCGCGGAAGGCCGCGGAAGCCTGGTCATCACCATCGCTATGGCCGGAGTTCCCATGGGTGGAACCATTGCGGCGCTGGTGGGTATTTTCCTGATGCCGCTGTGGGGCTGGCGCTCCATGTTCTGGCTCGGGACCGCTATGACCGCTGTCATCCTAGCCGTCCTCCTGTCCTGCAGGATTACCGAACCGGCCGAAGTGCGGGAAACGAAACTGACTCCGGTGCAGAAGTTTGCAGGCCTTTTCGCCGGGCGCGGCTACATCTTCGTCGGCTTGGTGGCGCTGGCGGCCATCACCAACATGACCACCTGGCTCGGCCTCAACGTCTGGCTTGCGGAATCGATGAAGAGCCTGGGCTTCAGCCTCACGGAGGCCCTGGTCTTTGCGTTCGCACTGACCGGAGCAGCCGTCGTAGGCTCCTGGTTCACGGCCAACGCCGCCGACAAGTACGGTTCCGCAAAGGTGGGAATCGTGTGCACGGTGCTGACCGTCGCAGGGCTCCTGGGGCTCCTGTTCGGCCCCGTTTCGCTGGTCTTCTCCCTCGCATGCGTCGCACTCATGGGAATCGGCGGCCACTCGGCGCAGAACCTCATCAATGCCACGGCCACCGGCGCCGTTGCCGCGCATTCCCGCGGCACCATCCTTGGACTGACCAACACCATGGCGTTCATTGGGTCATTTTTGGGACCGTTCGTGGGCGGGCTGGCTTTTGCGTCCGACGGCGCCTCCGGCCTGTTCACCCTCTACGCAGGCTCAGCCGTCATGTGCCTGCTCATCAGTGTCGGCCTCTTCTACGCCCAGCCCGCACTGAAAGGCCAGTCCGTCAGCGAACCTGCCATGTCCATGGGATAGACCACGCTCGTGACGTGGCCACCACGGGTGGGCCACCCGTGGCGTGGCCCACCCGTGGTGTGGGCCACGCCGCGACGCCGCCCAGCGCATAGAGTGTGGAAACGACACTCCGCCGCAGAATAGCGCCGGGGACCACAGGATCACGAAAGGGCAACCATGGCGCACGCCGAGAGTGAAACCACCGTCAGCCGGCCGCCGGAGGATGTCTACGCTTACTTGGCGGACGGACTGAACAACGCAGCCTGGCGCTCCGGGGTTCAGGCTGTCGCCTTGAAAAGCGGTGCGGCGGGAGAGCTAGGTGCCATCTACAGCCAGACCCTGACCGGCCCCGGCGGCCGGCCGATCGGCGGCGACTACCAGATCACGATAGCGGAACCTGGCCACCTGCTGGCCTTCCAAGTGGTGGCAGGGCCGGCCCGGCCGGCAGGGCAGTACCGGCTCACCGCAGTGCCCGGCGGGACAACTGTCCGGTTCAGCCTGGACCTGCAGCCCAAAGGACTCATGAAGCTCGCGGGACCGTTGATCGCCCGCACCATGGAAGCCGAAGTGGCGCAGCTCGCGAAGCTTAAGTCAGTCCTCGAAGCCGCGTGACCGGTCCGCACCGCCGGCCCGGTGATTTTGATCCACACTGTCGCGCAATCCCCTATATCCGTAGGCGCCCCTTGAGTTCGATAATGGCCTCATAAGCTTCGGGGACCCTCGCGCCGATGACGGCTGGCGGGGCGCCGCAGAGTCCCAGGTGGCCGTCCCGGCACTTGGCGCAACGGACGGCCACGCGGCCCCGGGCAAGGATGCTCCGGGACTGAACCCGGGGGAGAGCACCGCCACCAACGCGAACGAGGCACAAAGGAAATCATCATGCTCAAGGATTCGGCGATCATGGCTGTCCTTCCCGCGAAGGACATCAACAGGGCGAAGGATTTCTACCGCGACAAGCTGGGACTCGAATCATCCGATGCCATGGAGGAAGGAAGCCTGCTTTACAAGTGTGGCAACGGAACCAGTTTCCTTGTTTACCAGACAGACAATGCCGGCTCGGCCAAGAACACCCAGATGGGGTGGGAAACGGACAACCTGGAGTCCGAAATGGAGGAACTGCGGGGCCGCGGGGTGACCTTTGAGGAGTACGACATGCCCGGGCTGAAGACGGAGAACGGCGTCGCCACCAGTGACTGGGGAAAGGCCGCCTGGTTCCTGGACAGTGAGGGCAACATCCTCAACCTTGCCCAGCGGACGTAACCACCGCAGGACCCAAGGACGCAACGAACGGGCCGCCCCTGCGATCAATGCAGGGGCGGCCCGTTTGCCTTCGCAGCGTCAGGGTTTGACGGCTTCTGCCACGCTCCTACTGATGAGTCACATTGTGGCGAACGGACTCCCGGCGGCCGCTGGTTCGCGGAAACAGGAAAGGGTGTTTCGAGAGGGTATAAACCACCCATTTGAATAGGGTCCTGAGGAATCAACCCGGAATTGTGCGAACAATTTATTTTTTAAAAGTCTCGACTACAGGAATTCAGGGGCGTAACTTTGCATCTGGAACAAGGCTCCGTGACTTACATCACACCAGTTGGTCTCGGAGTTGAGCCGGACCGGCCCTCATAAGAGGATGCCGGTTTGCAAGCGGCCTACGCGATTTCCGCCGGCCACCGCTCCTTCGCACCCTGACTT
Organism: Pseudarthrobacter sulfonivorans; assembly: GCF_024391045.1. Taxonomy (GTDB): domain Bacteria; phylum Actinomycetota; class Actinomycetes; order Actinomycetales; family Micrococcaceae; genus Arthrobacter; species Arthrobacter sulfonivorans_B. Next base: position 25,864 of record NZ_JANFCZ010000036.1, on the reverse strand, counting down.
CCTGGGCAGACTGAAAGTAGCAAACCATGATCCTTCGAGAAAAGTCCTTCGAACACTTCCTTTTCACGTGCACCGGCTGTGACCACACCTGGATGGCGGACTACGACGTCCAGCATGTCGAGGACGGCCACGGGCACGAACGGGACTATTTCTTTCGCGGCGGTCTGCACTGTTCCGATCCCACCGGCCTGGGCGAAACCACATGTCCGCGGTGCGGCCGGGCCTCGGTCCGGGCCCACCTTAACTAAGCGGCCCGCGTTCGGCACAGAGGGCACATAATCCCACCCTGGCTTCCCGGCCAGGGTGGGATTGTGCCCTCCGCCGTGATTGAGTGAAGTACGGCTACACCCGGAACGCTCGGACTAAGGGGACCTGATGAAATCCAACGGACTGCTGCTGGACACCTTCGGCCGGATCCGGGAAAACGTTGAATCCACGCTCGCAGGGCTCGACGAGGCGTCCCTGGCCCGGCGGCCGGCGGGCACGGGTAACTCGGTTGCCTGGCTGATCTGGCACCTGAGCCGGGTAGAGGACGCCCAAGTGGGTCCGGTCGCCGGACTGGAGCAGGTGTGGACGTCGCAGGATTTTGTGACCCGCTTCGGCCTGCCGCTGCGGGCCCGCGACACGGGTTACGGTCACTCGACGGAGCAGGTGGACTCGGTCAAGGCGCCCGCCGGCCTCCTCCTCGAGTACTACGACGCCGTCCACCGGCAGACCGTGGGATTCCTCGAGACCCTCAGCGATGATGACCTGGACCGGGTGGTCGACGAGCGTTGGGATCCTCCGGTCACGCTGGGCGTTCGGCTGGTCAGCACCATTGCCGACTGCCTCCAGCACGTGGGCCAGGCAGCCTACGCGAAAGGGCTCGCGGCTTAGGGCCGTCGGATTCTGCGCCATCATTCCACTTTGCTAGGCCGGCATCCGCGGATCTGGGCGGTCCATGGGACTTTGCGGCTCGAATGATGGTGCAACATCCGCCGCGGACGGTGACGGGGCTGGTTAACTGTCGGGGGAGCCGAGAGAAGGAGCACATATGTCCGGTGGGGACGCGGAACACAAGCTACGGGTAAGCCTGCCCAGCCAGGAGTTGGCCGACGCGGTGCAGCCGTCCGCCGGCGTGGAACTCTTCCTGTGGGACCTGACCGGTGAGCCGCCGGCGGACCGGTTCGACTTGGTGGTGCCGCCCTACATGGGCAAGCCGGACGCCCTCGCGGCGCTCGCGGCCGTCGAGGTGGGGCTGGTGCAGAGCCAGTCGATCGGGTACGACGGCGTCGCCGCGGTCCTGCCCGCGGGGTGCCGTTTTGCCAACGCTGCGGGAGTGCATGAAACCTCGACGGCGGAACTTGCGGTGGGCATGATGATCGCCAGTCAGCGGGGGATCGCGGACTTCGCGCGGAATGCGGCGACGGGCACCTGGGACAACACGCAGCGCCCCAGCCTGGCCGACCGACGGGTCCTCCTGGTGGGCTACGGGGGAGTGGGGAAGGCGATCGAGGCCCGGCTGCTGCCGTTTGAAACCGAGGTGACGCGGCTGGCCAGCCGCGCCCGAGAGGACGAAAGCGGCACAATTTACGGCATTGATTCCCTGTACAACCAGTTGCCGCTGCACGACATCGTGGTGGTCAGCGTTCCCCTGGGCGAGCAGACCCGGCACCTGGTGGACGCCCGGTTCCTGGCAGCGATGCCGGACGGTGCGCTGCTGGTGAACGTCGCACGGGGGCCGGTGGCGGACACCGACGCCGTGCTCCACGAGACGTCAACAGGCCGGCTGCGGGCTGCCCTCGACGTGACGGACCCTGAACCCCTGCCGCCGGACCATCCCTTGTGGACCGTCCCCGGTGTGCTGATCACCCCGCACGTTGGCGGCGCGAGCACGGCCATGCTGCCCCGGATGGCGCGGCTCATCCGGAGGCAGATCGCGCTGCTGCTCGCCGGTGAGGAACCGGTGAACGTGGTGTTGGGCGGAGAACCGAGTCGTCAGAAGGGGAGCAGATAGGGGAAGGGGGCTCTGGCCCTTTCTGAAGAGGCATGCCTAGACTGGCCAGACCTCCGACGGCAGGACGACAACTGGCTGCTCAAGCCGCGGGCAGCCCCTGCGCCTGGAGGTCCATCGCAACACTTTATGATCCGCCGCGCCCCTACCGGGACCGCGGCGCTGACAAGAGGAGAGCATGATGACAGGGAACAAAGCCGTTGCCTACAAGGAACCCGGCAAGGTCGAGCTGATAGATATCGACTATCCAACCTTCGAACTGAAAGACGGGCCGGGCGTGAACCCCGCCAACGTGGGGCGTGCAGTCAACCACGGAGTCATCCTGAAGACCGTGGCCACCAACATTTGTGGATCCGACCAGCACATGGTCCGCGGTCGCACCACCGCCCCGGCGAACCTGGTGCTGGGACATGAGATCACCGGTGAAGTGGTGGAGGTGGGCCGCGACGTCGAGTTCATCAAAGTCGGCGACCTCTGCTCCGTGCCGTTCAACATCGCCTGCGGCCGCTGCCGGAACTGCAAGGAACGCAAGACCGGCATCTGCCTGAACGTGAACCCGGACCGCCCGGGCAGCGCCTACGGGTATGTGGACATGGGCGGCTGGGTGGGTGGCCAGGCCAACTACGTGCTGGTGCCCTACGCCGACTGGAACCTGCTGAAGTTCCCGGACAAGGACAGGGCCATGGAGAAGATCCTGGACCTGGCCATGCTGTCGGACATCTTCCCGACCGGCTTCCACGGCGCGGTGTCAGCCGGGGTAGGCGTTGGGTCCACGGTGTATGTGGCCGGCGCCGGTCCTGTTGGCCTCGCAGCGGCCACCAGCGCGCATCTGCTGGGTGCCGCCGTCGTCATCGTGGGAGACCTCAACGAGGACCGGCTGGCGAGGGCGCGCAGCTTCGGGTGCGAAACGGTGGACCTCACCAAGGGCGGCCCGGCGGAGCAGATCGAACAGATCCTGGGTGTTCCGGAGGTGGACTGCGGCGTCGACGCGGTTGGCTTCGAGGCGCGCGGTCACGGCCATGATGCGAAGGAGGCGCCCGCCACGGTGCTGAACTCGCTGATGGACATCACCGCGGCCGGCGGTGCGTTGGGCATTCCGGGGCTGTACGTCACCGGTGATCCGGGTGGCATCGACGAGGCCGCCAAGACCGGTTCCCTCAGCCTCAGCCTGGGTACCGGGTGGGCGAAGTCGCTCAGCTTCACCACCGGCCAGTGCCCGGTGATGAAGTACAACCGCCAGCTGATGATGGCAATCCTGAACGACAAGGTAAACATCGCCAAGAACGTCAACGCGAAGGCGATCAGCCTTGAAGACGCGCCCAAGGGCTACGCCGAGTTCGACGCCGGTGCAGCCACGAAGTACGTCCTCAACCCGAACGGCTACCTCAACTAAGGGAAATCGCCTCTGGCGCCAGTCGCAACGAAAGCAGTGGGCACCTCCGCTTTGCGGAGGTGCCCACTGCTTTTTGGCATCCGAAAACACCGCCCGAAGACGGGCAATGTGGGTACGGTGTCCTCATGCAGAAAATATCGATTGATGCCCTGGCCCGCCAGCAGATCGCAGCCGCCGTGGCGGCCCCCAGCGGGCGTGCCGCCGACACCGCCTTCGGCGGCCACGAGAAGCGGCTCCGGCAGACCGTGATGGCCTTTCGCGCCGGAACCAGCCTCAGCGAACACCAGAATCCCGGCGAGGCCACCGTCTACGTGGTCAAGGGATCGGTCACGCTGCGGGCCGCCGGCGAGTCCTGGCAGGGCAAGGCAGGGGACCTGCTGATCGTGCCCGACGGGCTCCACAGCCTGGACGCGGATGAGGACTCCGCGGTGCTGTTCACGGTGGTCAAAACCGACCGTTAGCTGTCCCTTGCGCACCTCCACTCTTTGTTCTATAACGGCTATAGCAGAGGTGGAGGTGAAGGTCATGATCCTCAACGTGGACCTGGCCAGTGATGTGCCGATCTACCAGCAGCTGAGGGACCAGATCGTCGAGGCGATCGCCGAGGGTGTGCTGACCGATGGCAGTTCGTTGCCTGCCACGAGGACGCTTGCAGCCGATTTCGGGATCAACTTCCATACCGTGAACAAGGCTTATGACCTTCTGCGCCAGCAGGGCCTGATCCGCCTCAACCGCAAGACCGGCGCGGTGGTGACCACCACGATTGCGGACCCGCCGTTCCCTGCCGAGTGGACCGCGAAGGCCAGGACCCTGCTGGCCGAAGCCGTGGCCCGGGGAATCCCGGCGGAGGAAGTCCTCCGGACCTGCAGGTCTGTGCTCGATTCATTTGGTTCCGCGCAGCGGGAGGACACGCCATGATCGTTGCCATCATCCTGAGTTTTGTCTTGCTGGGCCTGGTGCTCCTGCTCGCACTGGTGCTGCCCTCGCTCACAAGCCCCACCGTGCCCTTCGGCGTCCGGATACCGGCCCGGCGCGCCGAAGACCCGACAGTGATCAAGCAGTCACGCATCTACCGCTGGCGGGTACTTGTCTGCGGGCTCGTGGTGGCCGGGGCCGGAGTCGGCACCTTCGCGGTGACTGGGGACCCGTTGCTGCTGCCCTTGTCGGTGCTCCTCCTGGTGGGTCTCTGGTACGGATGCTTCTTCCTGGCCCACCAGGAAATCCGGGCCGCGAAGGCCGCCGGCGGCTGGTTCGAAGGCCTGCGCCAGGGCATCTCGGTGGACACCGGACTGCGGACGGACCCGCCGCGGTTTCCTTGGCTCTGGCTCGCCCCGGCCGTGATCATCACTGCCGCGACGGTGGTGATCGGGGCATACCTCTACCCGTCGATGCCGCACATCCTCACCGTTCACTATCGTGCCAACGGTGTGCCCGACAGAGTTGTCGACAAGTCGTTTGGCGCGGCCTTCTCCCTGGTGTTCGTACAGATCGGCATGACTCTGCTGCTCGCGGTCATGGCGTCGGCCATCATCCGCAGCCGGCCGGACCTGGATCCGGCACACCCCGCGGCCTCGGCCCGGTGGTCCCGGCACTACATTTCCCTGGGCGCCAAGGCGTTGCTCGGGCTGGTGGCCATGATCGATCTGGCCATGCTGGGATCGTCGCTGTTGATGTGGACCGGGACCGTTACGCCGTGGGCGCCGTTCGTCATCGCCCTTCCGGTGCTGGCCGCCGTCGTGGTCGTCATAGTGGTCCTGGCCAGAAACAACCGGGAACGCGGCCAAAACGGCGAGGACACCGGACTGACGCACCGGGACGACGACAAATACTGGCGCGGCGGCCTCTTTTACATCAACCGCGAAGACCATGCACTGCTGGTCCCGCGCCGGTTCGGCATCGGATGGACTCTGAACTGGGCCAACCCCAGGACAGCGATGCTTTTGGCCGGTGTTGTTGCCGTAATCGGCCTGGTGGTCATTTTCCGTTTGGGCAGCTGACACGGCAACGTTCCGGCGCGTCCCGAAATGGCGGCCGCCGGAACCCGACTGAAGGGATAATCGATCCATGAATGCACCTGACACGGCCACCCCGGATCCGGGTTTCAACACGTTGGTCCACCGTTCCCGGCTGCGGCTCGTGGTAATGATCATTGTGGGCCTGGGAACGGCCCTGGCCGTGGGGACGCTGAAGTCGTGGGCGTACGCGCCGGCCACGGGTTGGGCAGCCGCGTCCCTGACCTATCTCATCTGGGTCTGGGCCGTGATCGGGGGGTTGCAGGCCGAAGCCACGGCTGCCCATGCGCGGCGCGAAGATCCGGGCCGCGGCGTCTCAGATGTCCTGGTTCTCAGCGCCACCGTGGCCAGCTTCGCCGGTGTGGCCCTCATCCTGCTGGAAGCCTCCAACGCCGAAGGAGGCACAAAGGCGGCCATCGTCGCGATGGCCCTGGGCAGCGTGGCGTTGTCCTGGTTCCTGGTCCACACCCTCTTCACCCTGCGCTATGCCTCGATCTACTACAGGGACAAAAAGGGCGTGGACTTCAACGAGGACAAACTTCCGCGCTACCTGGACTTTGCCTACCTGGCCTTCACTGTCGGAATGACTTTCCAGGTCTCGGACACCGACCTGAAGACAGAAGCGATACGCACCACCGTGCTGCGCCAGGCTCTGTTGTCCTACCTGCTGGGAACAATTGTGCTGGCCACCACCATCAATCTCGTCGCCGGCCTGATCCACTAGGCCTCTACTAAGCCGCGGACTCCTCACGGCCGGGCCTGCGTGCCCGTATTCGTACAGGAGAGTCTCAGGCAAGAGGGTTAACATAGGTACTTCACGGATTGCGTTAGTTTTCCTGACTGCCGGGATCTTGGAGGAGTGGATGAAGCGATCGTCGCCAGGCGTCCTCGCCGTGATGATGGTATCCGGTGCTGCGATGCTCCTCCTTGTCACCAGCGCGTGCGCTCCGGCCAGCGCTCAAGGGACGGCACAGCCCGCCCAACCGATCCCAGCCGGCGTAGTACCCGTAGCATCAGGTCCGGGCGGACATGCGCCGGAGTCCGGCGGCAGCCCGGTGAGGGTGGTCGTGATTGGGGACTCGCTGAGCACCGGCCTCGGAACCTCACCCGAGCAGGCCTGGCCGGAGCTCCTGCAGTCCGCGAACCTCTCCAACAACCGTCCCGTGCAGGTCACCAATGCGGCAGAGAACGGCAGCGGATACCTGGTTGCCGGCGACGACGGCGACAACTTCACCATGGAAGTCCAGGCAGCCGTCAGCGCTGAAGCGGACGTGGTGGTTTTTTTCGGGTCCGACAACGATGAAGGCGCGGAGCCGGAGGAGCTCAGGGACGCTACGGTCCTGGCCTTTGCCGCCGCTTCGTCCGTGGCCCCCAACGCTGTCCTGGTGGCGGTGGGCCCCTTGTCCGGCAGCGAGGAGACGGATCCTACGCTGGCTGACGTGCGGGACGTTGAGGCCTCAGCGGCCCAGTACATGGGCGTGGACTTCATCGACCCCATAGCCGAGCAGTGGTTCAGCAGCCGCGCGGACACCCTGCTGGGACCGGACGGTGAACATCCGAGCGCTGAGGGGCAGGAGTTCCTGCGGGACAAGATGCAAGGGATTGTGTCCGCTGCCGTCCAGGGCTGACGGCCGGAACGCCGGGAAGCGCGCCCCCAGGCACCGCAGGTCCAGCCCGGCAAACACCTCAGGCGGCGTCGCTGCTTCCGGTGCGGGGTGCCGGAAGGCCCGCGAGGCGTTCGACGACGGCTAGCCCGGCAGGAGTACCGGGCCAATGACGCCGCAGGGCATCCGGGCCTGCGGAGCGAATCACGGAGCGAAGAACCAGCGCCATGATGATCACGTCGTCGGCGTAGCCGATCAGGGGGAGGAAGTCTGGAACCAGGTCGATCGGAAAGGCCAGGTATCCCAGCAGGAGGAATAACTTGATGCGCACCCCGCGCGATACCGACGTGTCGGCGGCGAGGCGTCTGAGGACGCGCAGCACATCGGGCAGCAGCCGCAACGCGTCGCGCATTCCCACCGTCTCCGGGTGGCGCCGGGCGTAGGCCCACAAAGCCAGCAGCAGCACGGCGTAGACGGCTGCGAGCCCGGCTATGATTCCGAGGGCAATTTCCCACCACTGGGCACTCATGTCAGCACTTCTCCCGTGAGCCGGCCCAAATAATCCACCAGCTCGTCCTGCCGGTGCCGGTCATGGGTGGCTGGGTGCGCTTCCTCCCGGTGCTGGTGGTGCCAGTAACCGCCGCTGGTCAGGGCCGCAGGGTCCTCACTGGTGGCGAGCCATTCCTGTGTCACGTATCCGAGGCGCAGGTCATCCGGGGCGCCGGGGCCGCCCATCCTGGTGGGCACCCAGCCCGGATCGACGGCGTTGCTGAGCACATCAGGCCATAACCGGGCCACCGCTGCTGCGAGCGCAGTGACGTAGAGCTTGCTGTCAGAGTAGGACACCCGGGGCACCGCGCCGTCGCCCCCACCTAAGCCAGCAAAGCTGCCGAACCGCCCGCCCCGGTGCATGCCGCTGCTGAGGTAGATCAGCCGGCGCGGGCGGCGAATAAGGGCCGTGAGAAGGTACGGTGCCACAACGTTGACCTGAAAAATGTGGGGACCGCTCAGCACGCCCGCGTTGTGGATGACGGCGTCCACCGGTCCGGTCCGGTTCACGTGGCGGGCCACGCTGCGCGTTTGCTCGGGATCCGACAAGTCACCGACGACGCCCGCCGCACCGCGGTCGATGAGCTCCTGCACAGCACTCAGGCGCGCGGTGCTTCGTGCATGCACAATGACATCGTGGCCACTGTCCAGCAGGGACCGCGCTGTGGCCAGCCCCAGTCCTTCGGTGGAGCCGGTGATGAGTATGCGGGCCATCAGTCCTCCGTCCGGTGCCGGGCCGCTCGAGTCGGACGGCTCACTGCGCGCCGCATTCCAGCCAATAACGTCGCTTGCCGTTGCGGGTGTCCTCGTAGACGCCGCCGTTTCTCTCGATCGTAGCCCTGGAACCGGCGTTGGTTTCATTGCAGGTGAGCAGTGCCCTGGTGATGCCAAGGTCCCAGGCTATCGGCAGGGCCGCGGCCAACGCCGCGGAGGCGCCCGCTAGCCAGGAGGAGTGAAAGCTGACGTCCGGGGCGATTAGGAGAGGCATCACAAGATCGTAGTCGAGGGCCAACGCGTGTCATGGGAATCGCGGCGCATGCGGTTCACCTATTGTCGATGGGTGGGTACGAAACAGACGGCCGAGCTGGAGGGGCAGACCTCCATTAACGAGCTGCTCGAGGAGCCGATCGGCGCTACCCACATCCAGCTCGTGCTGCCGATCCACGTTCAGCTTCCGTCGGGGGAATTCCGCCGCGTTTCCTGACGCCGTGCCCTAGTGATGGAGGCGTACGACGGCGGCGCCGGGGCTTGGTGCCCTCGCCCGCGTTAACGCAGGGCCGTGACGAAGCCGCCCCTGGACTGGCCGGATGCAGGCTGCGCCTCTGTGGATTCGCCCGGTGCGGACAGGGACAGGACCCGGTTGTAGGTGAGGCACAGCTCCTGGACCGAATGCGCGGCGCACCGCCAGGCCTCCGCTCCGAGCAGTTCCAACGGATCCGGCGGGTCGGCCCGCGCCAGCAGTTCAGTCATGGGCTGATCCGGGTCAAAGCCGGCCGCAGTGAGCGGTTCGCGCCAGGGGAGGGCTAGATCGGTGGCCACGGTGACCAACGCGCATGCCGGCTGAGCGGAAAGCCGGCCCAGCACCCCCGCCTTGAATTCCAGGACGTTGGCGTGGTCGATCTCGAAGACCCTCGCACCGTCCGGCCATGGCAGCCGGTACGCACGGGTATCCAGTCCTGCACCGAGCAGCACGGTTTGGGTCGTGGGCGGCGCTGACTGCAGGAAATCGTCGATGAACCGGGTCCGCACAGCGATGTAGATGGATGCCAGCAGGAGGGGTTGCTGCAGCGGGGATGCGGCTTCCGGATCCGTCGGCCAGGAAGTGGGGAAGTCAACGTGGGATCGGGCGGCCTCGACCAGGGCCAGCGCGAACGGGTCCGTAATGAGGCCGTCGGCCCGCGACGTTTCCACCGCTCGCCCCGCGGCCACGGCAAGGGCGGTCAGCGGGAGCCCCCGATCCTCGAGCTCCGTCACTGTGGTTCCTCCCGCCGTCGTACTTCTTCCCGTTCACAGGGGAGCATACTGCGATGATCGCGACGGCGGCAGGCAACCCGGCAGCGAGCGTCACGTTGGGATTGTGTCGGCGCTGTCCGCGAATGCGTCAGAAATTCGCCGCAACGACCATCCTCCGATCAAGAACGGCTCAAGTCTCACTCAAGGTTGGCAGAGTTTCGTCGCAGATCCGGTTTCCCCGACTTTTCAACAAATAGGCTCGGCATTTACGTGAAGTTTCAATAGAAAGAAGTCGGGTTCAACGTTGAGCGCCGGCTATTGGGGAAAGCTATGTCCAACTATCAGACCCTCTTCGGGTCAGCACCGTCTGCTCCAGCGCCCGGGCCGAATCCGCCGCGCAGGCCACGGGCTTCAACCTGCATCGTCGGCGGCATCACCGCCCTGTTCATGATCATCGGCGGGTTCACCGGGGGTCTTGGCGGCGCCATGGTTTTCCTGGCTATCTCAGCAGCCCTCACCGGCTTGTATGTCCTGGCCACCGGCCGCCGTTCCTGGGCATGGCTGCCGGCCAGGCGGAAGGCAGGGGCCATCGCCCTCGGGGTCTCATTGGCCCTCTTCATTGGCGGTGCCGCCGTGATGCCGCGGACCAACGCGGCCGACCTTCAGACAGCATCCTCAGGTTGGGATACCTCGCCGGAGACCGCCACCGCGAGCGCCACCACGAAAGGTTCGCCCACGCCGTCGGCCGCTCCTACCTCGGAGGCGACGGACGCTGCGCTCGATCCGGAGACACCGGACGCCTTGGCCAACGGCGTCACGGCAGCGGCACCCAAGGCGCAGCCTGCCTTTGCCACCAAAGCGATCGATCTGTTGGCAACCCTTCCGGTCAAGGGCCGGGCGCCGAAGACCGGCTATGACCGGGCGTTGTTCGGGCAGGCCTGGCTGGACGTTGACCGGAATGGCTGCGACACCCGCAATGACATCCTCAAGCGCGACCTGACCGGCATCACGTACACCAACAGCGTGCCCTGCAAGGTTCAGTCGGGCACGCTGGCGGACCCCTATACCGGCACCACCATCAGCTTCCTGCGGGGGAGTGCCACCAGCAATGCCGTGCAGATCGACCATGTAGTTGCCCTCAGCGATGCCTGGCAGAAAGGCGCGCAGCAGCTGACCACCGAGCAGCGGACGGCGTTCGCCAACGACCCGCTGAACCTGCAGTCCACGGACGGCCCAACCAACATGAAAAAGAGCGACGGCGACGCCGCCACCTGGCTGCCGCCGAACAAGGGCTTCCGGTGCGAATACGTGGCGCGGCAGATCTCGGTGAAGGCAACGTACAGCCTCTGGGTCACCCAGGCGGAGCACGACGCGATGGCGAGGATCCTGGGCGACTGCGCCGGCCAGCTCGCACCGACCAATCAGCAGGCACCCGTTGCCGCCGCGCCTGCGCCGGCCCCGGTGGCACCGGCGGCTCCCGCACCTGCACCGGCACCTGCTCCCGTGGCCCCTGCCCCGGCTCCCGTCGCGCCGGCACCCGCACCCGCAGCGCCGGCCTCCGTTTACTACGCGAACTGCGCGGCCGCAAAGGCCGCCGGGGCAGCGCCGATCCGTGTCGGGCAGCCCGGCTACCGGGCGGCCCTGGACCGCGACAACGACGGCGTGGCCTGCGAAAGCTAGCTCTGTTCCATCACTCGTTTCAAAAATTCCTAGGGGGAAAAGAATGAAAAAGACACTGGCACTTGTTGTCCTCGCCGGGCTCATGCTGACCGGCTGCGGCGGCACGCAGAAGGCGGCGCAGCCAACTGCGGCCGCCGCTGTTGCCGTGGAGGCCGTTGCGGTTCCAGGCGTGTTGGGCCTGACTTTGGACAAGGCAACGGATCAGCTCAAAGATCTGGGGTTCGAGGTCAAGGCCAAGGACACCGTCGACGGCAAATCCATAATTTCAGAGAAGAACTGGCAGGTGACGTCCCAGGACCCTGCGGAAGGCGCCTCCGTGGCAAAGGGTTCCACCGTCAATCTCGGGGTCAAGTCCCTCGAGAAGATTGCGGCGGAGAAGGCGGCAGCGGACAAGGCTGCAGCAGACAAGGCTGCAGCGGAGAAGGCGTCGGCAGATGCGGCGGCAGCGGCGAAGGCTGCCGCCGACAAAGCTGCTGCTGACAAAGCCGCCGCCGATCAGGCAGCTCAGGCCGCCCAGCAGGCGGCAAAGAAGGCTCCCGCCCCAGCCCCGGCACCCGCCCCGGCCGTCAAGGCGCCGGCTGCCGTTTACTACGCGAACTGCACCGCCGTACGGGCGGCAGGTGCGGCTCCCATTTATGCCGGTACACCGGGTTACGGGTCGCACCTCGACCGGGACGGTGACGGCGTAGCCTGCGAAAAGTAGGCCGATCGTAAGGTCAGCCGCGGATGCCCCTCAGTCGGCATCCGCGGCTGACTGATTTAAGCGGTCGACTTTATGCTGGGCGGCGCCGAACGGGGGCACTTTGACACGGACGCGCCGCGGCTTGGGCCGTTTCGGCGCCGGGCCGCCGTCAATGTGCCCCACTTCGGCGCCGGGCCGCCGTCAATGTGCCCCACGACGGCGGCGGCCCGACGGCGCCGGCCCCACGACGGCAAAGCAGGCCCCGGACCAGGCCCGCCGGACAGGGCTGCTGAGACTTTGCGGAAGCTGTTGTCACCGCCCGGAAGTGGGCCTACGCTATGGCCACGGCCCCACGCGGGGACCGGCCAGGACCCTCCCTTACCGGGGGTCAGGCAGGCGCTGGGATGCTGCGTCCTGGACATCACGGGACAGGGAAAACCATGACCAAGTATCTGTTTGAAGCGAATTATGTGGGCGACGGAATCACGGGACTCATGCGTGAAGGCGGCACCAAACGGCGTGAGGCGCTGATCGAGGCGCTGAGTTCGGTGGGGGGAACGCTGGACTGCATCTACTACGCCTTCGGGGACATCGACGTCCTCGGCGTATTTGATGTGCCGGACCAGGCAGGCGCGGCGGCCCTTTCACTGATGATCAATTCCACCGGCACCGTGGACGTCCGCCTCAAGCCGCTCATGACACCGGAAGACATTGACGAGGCGGCCAAAAAGACGCCGTCATACCGGGCGCCGGGGCAGTAGGCGCAGCAGGCACTTTGGGTCAGGGGCCGTCGTCGGAAATTACGACGGCGGCGCGGCACTTGCGGGGGTACGGCACCCCGTGCACAGCAGGGTTGAACGAGTCTGGCGGCGGACGGGGCCCGTAAGCCGTTCACCTTGCGGTCTGGAAGGACAGCATCATGCACTTTGCGATTATTTGCCTGCCGGCCGCGGGCCATGTGAACCCGACCCTGCCGGTGGTGGCCGAACTCGTCCGGCGGGGCCACCGGGTCACTTATGCGACGGCGGCCAAGTACGCGAAGGCTGTTGAAGCCGCCGGTGCCGTCTTCTTTGAAAGCGGTGAGGACTTCGCCGCGCAGCTTCCCCGGCTGAGCCGGTCTGCCGACGCCGGAGGTCCCTCCCGGATGGGGATGCTGGCGGGGCTCGGATCAGGGATGATGGCCGGTCTGTTGGAGCGGCTGCTGGAGCGGGCGAGGGTGGAATTCCCTGCCCTGCTGGCCCGGTTGGCCTCGGACCCGCCGGACGCGGTGTGCTACGACGCGATGACCCTGGCGGGGAAGATGGCCGCCCTGAAGCTTGGCTTGCCGGACATTGCGCTGCTGCCCACGTATGCCACCAACGAACATTTTTCGATGCGGGAGCTGATGCCGGGCCGTCCGCCGGCCGAAATGCTCGCGGCGTTCAAGCAGGTCCGCCAGCTGATCGCGGAATTCGCCGCCGAACAGGGCCTGCACGATTTCAACTTCATGGAGGGACCGCCGGCCTCCTTGAACATCTGCTTCATCCCGCGGGAATTCCAGCCCGCGGGCGAGACGTTCGGCGCCAGCTTCCACTTTGTGGGACCCAGCCCCGGGCAACGAGCCTCGGAGGAGCCATGGCAGCCCCGCGTTAAGGGAAGGTCACTGGTGTTCATTTCGCTGGGCACCACGCCGTTGAACGACCGCCCGGATTTTTTCCGCATGTGTGTGGAGGCGTTCGGCGGCACCGCGTGGCAGGTGGCCATGGCCCTCGGCGACCGTATTGATGCATCGGAGCTGGGGGAGTTGCCGGAGAATGTTGAGGTCCGGCCCTTCTTCCCGCAGATCGAGGTCCTGCGCCACGCCGATGTTTTCCTCTCGCACACGGGGATGAATTCCACCATGGAGGCGCTGTACTTTGAGGTTCCCCTTGTCGCCTTTCCGCTGCAGCCTGAACAGGAAGCCAACGCACGCCGCGTCCAGGACCTGGGACTGGGACGCGGACTCCCCGCCGATGCGCTGTCACCCACGCTGATCCGCACGGTCATCGACGACGTGAGTCACGACCGGGACATCCGCCACAACCTGGAGGTCATGGGCCAGCGCATCAGGTCGTCCGGGGGAGCACCTGCGGCGGTGGACGCCATGGAACACTTCATGGCCGGGCCGGCACAGTAGAAACAGGACAGTAGCAACGGCACAGTCGAAACAAGCACAGTCGAAACAGCGCGTGCCCCCGCGTAGTCGCTATGCCCTCCGCCGCGGTCAGTTGATCCTTTTGACGGGGACATCCTCGGCGCGCTGGGTGGCCGCCCAGCTGGCCAGGACTTTGAGGGCATCCTCGGAGGGCGTCCCGGGATCTGCCGTGTATACGTTGATGCGCAGTCCCGGATCCGCGGCGAGCTCCAGGGCCTCGAAGCTCAGGTCCAGGTCACCCACGATCGGATGGTGGAGCCGCTTGCGGCCGGTGCGGTGGTACTTCACATCGTGCCGGGCCCACCTGGTGCGGAACTCCTCGCTGCGGGTTGAGAGCTCACCGATGAGGTCTGTGAGGTCTTTGTCGTACGGGTTTTTCCCGGCCGCGGAACGCAGGACAGCGACGATATCGTCCGCGCTGCGTTGCCAGTCGGAGAAGAAGTCCTGCGCTTTCGGGTTCAGGAAAGTGAACCGTGCGCTGTTCGGCGGGGTGACGTGCTCCGCCATCATGTCCATGTACAACGCGCGGCCCAGTTCGTTGGATGCCAGGACATCCCCACGGTCGTTGCGGACCCAGGCCGGGGCCGTGGTGATCGCGTCGATAACGCGCTGAACGCTCGGCCGCACCGTCTGCGGGCTCCGCTTGCGCCGCACGCGCGGGGAGGCGGTGGCGGCTCGGGCCAGGTCAAAAAGGTGGGCCGTTTCGGCCTCGTCCAGCTTCAGTGCCCGGGCCAGTGCCTCGATGACGCTGTCCGAGGCGCCGGACAGGTTTCCACGTTCAATACGGACGTAGTAGTCCACGCTCATCCCGGCGAGCATCGCAACTTCCTCGCGGCGCAGCCCGGTGACCCGGCGGTTGCCGCCGTAGAGGGGAAGTCCTGCCTCTTCGGGCGTGATCTTGGCCCGGCGGGAGGTCAGGAACTTCCGCACGTCATCGCTATGTGTCATGGATCCACGCTACGCGCCGTTGATGGGACGAGGGAGGCACTGGCATTACCCTGTACGTCCGTGACTCCCGGCCCGCGCGGAACCACGGTTGCATTGAAACCATGAAACCTGCACCCACCACAGCCGGCCACCCGGCAGCGATCCTGGCGATCATCCTTGCGAGCTATTTCATGATTCTGCTGGACAACTCGGTCATTTTCACTGCGCTGCCCAGCCTCCAGGCCGACCTGCGGCTGAGCACCGGCGAGCTCTCCTGGGTCCAGGACGCTTACACGCTGGTCTTTGGCGGCCTGCTCCTGCTCGGTGCCCGGGCCGGTGACCTGCTGGGCCGGCGCCGCGTGTTCGTCGTCGGCCTGACGGTGTTCGCGCTCGCGTCCCTCCTGATCGGCGTGGCTCCGGCAGGGTGGTGGGCCATCGCCGGCCGCGCCGTCCAGGGGGTTGGGGCAGCGATCGTGGCACCGGCCTCGCTGTCCTTGCTGACGGCGAGCTTCCCGGAGGGCCGTGAACGCACCCGGGCGGTGGCGTTGTACGGTGCCACCGCAGGGATCGGCGCCAGCCTCGGCCTGGTCATCGGCGGGGCGCTGGCCCATTGGATCTCGTGGCGGGCCGGGTTCTACGTCAACGTGCCCCTCGGCGCCGCCATGATCGCCCTCGCGCCCCGGTTCCTGCCGGAAACCGGACGGGCCAGCGGACGGTTCGACGTATCCGGTGCGCTCAGCGCAACCCTCGGTGTGGGGGCGCTCGTGTTCGGAATCATCAACGCAGCGGAAGCGGGCTGGAACTCAACGGTCACGCCCACGGCCGTCAGCGCCGGCGTCGTACTTCTGGCCACTTTTGTGCTGATCGAACGCAAGGCCGCCCAGCCCATCATGCCGCTGCGGCTCTTCGCGAGCCGCCGCCGCATCGGCGCCTACCTTGCCCGTTTCCTCTACCTGGGAGCGATGATCGCGTTCTTTTTCTTCACCACCCAGTTCATGCAGGAAGTGCTGGGCTTCGACCCGCTTCAGGCAGGTCTCGCGTTCCTGCCCATGACCGCAGTCAACTTTGCCGTGGCCATGGCCATCCCGCGGCTGGCCGGCAGGCTGCCGGCCTCGGCTCCGCTGCTGGCCGGGATCCTGCTGACGCTGGCCGGGATGTTCTGGCTGAGCCGCGCCGGCGTCGGCTCCTCCTACCTGACCGGCGTGGCACTGCCCATGGTCCTCATCGGCGCCGGCCAGGGTTTGGCGTTCGCGCCGCTGACGTCGTTCGGCATCGCCGGTGCGCCCGCTTCCGATGCCGGTGCAGCGTCAGGCCTGGTAAACACCTTCCACCAGGTGGGCATGTGCCTGGGGCTCGGCATCGCCGTCGCGGCCGCTGCGACCGTTCCGGCCACGGGCACCGCCGCGGCGGACCTGACCGCGCAGGTCAGCGCGGCGCTGACCACCGGCAGCATCCTGCTGATCCTGGCGTTGGGACTTGCTGCGGCACTGATCCTGCCCGCAGATTTGGCAGAGCGCCGCACCAGGACCCTGCCCGGGGACCTGCCTACGGATTTGCCCGCGGACCTGCCCGCGGCGCGGCCATCGGCCCTGCCCGAACCTGTCCGCTGACCCGCCAACCCCGCAGCGCCCGCCAACCCCGCAGTTCAAAAGGGGTACTAACCTGCCCTCCCATGCGGCCGGAGACCGGTATTGACTGGAAACCGCCCCACAACTCAGTAAGGAATCCAAGATGCGAGCAACACTGATGTACGGCGCCGGAGACGTGCGCGTGGAGACAGTCCCCCATCCCACCCTCCAGGAGCCCACCGACGCGATCGTGCGCATCGTCGCCGGCTGCATCTGCGGCAGCGACCTGTGGCCCTACGGTTCCAAACCGGAGTCCGCCGAGGGCGCCCGCATGGGCCACGAGTTCGTCGGCGTCGTCGAGGAACTCGGCTCCGAGGTGACCGGCCTCGCCGTCGGGGACTTTGTCATTGCACCGTTCGTCGCCTCCGACGGCACCTGCGATTTTTGCAAGGAAGGCCTGCAGACTTCCTGCCGCCACGGCGGACGCTGGGGCGGCCAGAACGACGGCGGACAGGGCGAATTCGCCCGGGTCCCGCAGGCGGCGGGCACCCTTGTGGTGGTCCCCGCGGGGTTCGAAGAGGCGTTGATCCCGTCGCTCCTGAGCCTCTCCGACGTCATGTCCACCGGCTACCACGCGGCCAAGAAGGCCGGCATCAAACCAGGCCAGAGCGTCACTGTAATCGGTGACGGCGCCGTGGGGCTCTCGGCAGTCCTCTCGGCCAGACTCATGGGCGCCTCGCGCATCATCCTCATGGGCCGCCACGAGGCCCGCACCGACCTCGGCCGCGAGTTCGGCGCCACTGATGTGGTTGCGGAACGCGGCGAGGAAGGCATCGCCAAAGTCAGGGAACTGACGAACGGCGACGGAACGCACGCTGTGCTCGAAGCCGTGGGCCTCAAGCCGGCGATCGAAATGGCGATCGGCGTGGTGCGCGACGGCGGCGTGATCAGCCGCGTGGGTGCGCCGCAGTTCTCCGAAGTTCCGCTCGGATTCCCCGAGTTCATGCGCAACATCACCCTCACCGGCGGCGTGGCACCCGCTCGCGCGTACATCGAGGAACTGCTGCCGCTGGTGCTCGACGGCACCATCGATCCGGGCAAGGTCTTCGACCGCACCATCGGCCTGGACGACGTTCCTGCCGGGTACAAGGCCATGGCCGATCGCGAAGCCCTCAAAGTACTCGTCCGCCCGTAACCACAGAATCAGGACCAATATGCACCTCACACTGAACAACGGCGTCACCATGCCCGCCATCGGGCTCGGCGTCTTCCAGACCCCGCCCGAAACAACCACGGACGCGGTAGAGACCGCCCTGGCCACCGGCTACCGCCATATTGACACTGCTGCCGCTTACGGCAACGAACGGGAGGTCGGCGAGGGCATCCGCCGCTCCGGGATTCCCCGCTCCGAGATCTTTATCGAGACCAAGGTATGGATCAGCGACTACGGCTTTGAGGAGACCCTGCACGCGTTCGAAAAAAGTGCCGCCAAGCTCGGCGTCGAAACACTCGACCTGTTCATCCTCCACCAAGCCCTTCCCGGTGAATTCGACAAGACCGTCGCCGCCTACCAGGCAATCGAGAGGTTGCTCGCCGACGGATCGGTGCGGGCGATCGGTGTCAGCAATTTCATGCCGAAGCATCTGGAAGCCTTGCGGGAGAACACCTCAATCGTCCCGGCGGTGAACCAGATCGAAGTGCATCCCTACTTCTCGCAGCCCGAGGTACGAAAGGCAAACGCGGGGATGGGCATCCTCACCCAGGCATGGTCGCCGATCGGCGGCATCACCTCGTACCGCGGAGATGGCCAAAAGAGCACCTTCAACGATCCAGTCATCCTGTCCATCGCCGAGGCGCACGGCAAGTCCGCGGCGCAGGTGATGCTGCGCTGGCAGTTGCAGCTGGGACACTCGGTGATCCCGAAGTCAATCCGCGCCGGGCGCATTGCCGAGAACTTCGACGTCTTCGACTTCGAGCTCACCCACGAACAGATGGGCGCCATCGATGCCCTCGACACCGGAGTGCGGGGCGGTCCCGAGCCGGAATCCATCACGATTGCGGCCTACGGACGGGAAATTCCGGAAGCCTAGGTCCCCACGACAGAAAGCAGGAACCACTATGGACTACCGCCCACTCGGCCGCACCGGCGTGCAGGTCAGCCCACTATGCCTCGGCGCGATGATGTTCGGCCCCTGGGGCAACGAGGACCGCGCCGATTCCAGCCGCATCATCCACCGCGCTCTTGACGCCGGCATCAACTTCATCGACACCGCTGACGTGTACTCCGGCGGGGCCTCGGAGGAGATCGTCGGCGAGGCCCTGGCCGGACGCCGCGACGACGTCTTCCTGGCTACGAAGTTCTTCATGCCCATGAGCGAAGACCCCAACCACCGCGGGGGATCCCGGCGCTGGATCATGCGCGAGGTCGAAGACTCGCTCCGCCGCCTGAATACCGACCACATTGACCTCTACCAGGTGCACCGGCCCAGCCCGGACACCGACGTCGAGGAGACCCTGGGGGCGCTCACCGACCTTGTGCGCCAAGGAAAGGTGCGTTACATCGGGTCCTCGTCCTACTCCGGATCCCAGATTGTCGAGGCCCAGTGGGCGTCCCGCGAACGCAACCTGGAGCGGTTCGTCACCGAACAGCCGCCCTACTCCATCCTGGTCCGCGGCATCGAAGAGGACATCCTGCCAACAGCCCAGCGGTATGGCATGGGAACCCTCACCTACAGCCCGCTTAGCGGCGGGTGGCTCTCCGGGCGCTGGCGCAAAGACTCGGCGGCCGCACCCGCCTCGTCCGCGCGTCCGAGCGCCCGGTTCGACATGACAAGCCCGGCCAACCAGCGCAAGCTCGACATCGTCGAAGACCTCGCGCAACTGGCCGAACAGGCCGGACTCAGCCTCATCGAGCTGGCAATCGCGTTCGTGATCAACCACCCCGGCGTCACGTCCGCCATCGTGGGACCACGCACCATGGAACAGCTGGAGTCCTACGTGCCTGCCGCCGACATCACGCTGTCAGCGGACGTGCTCGATCGCATCGACAAGATCGTCGCGCCCGGAGTCACCGTCAACCCGGACGACAACAGCTACGGGGCGAACGAACTCACAGCGCAGGCACGGCGACGGGCACACGCGGCACCCTGCCGGAGCTGACTAGACCCCAACAAAAGAAGGAATACCCATGACTGATCAACCCAAACAGACCGGCCGCGGCCGGAAGATGTTCGGCGACTTCGCCCCGAAGCTTGCCGAGCTCACCGACGACATGCTCTTTGAAGACGTCTGGAACCGGCCCGAACTGAGCCCGCGCGACCGCAGCCTCATCACCGTTGCCGTGCTCACCGCCGGCGGGAACACGGAGCAGCTGGGTTCCCACCTGGGCCGGGCCATCGAAAACGGTGTGACCCGGGAAGAGCTGATCGAAGCCATCACCCATGTCACGCTCTACGCGGGCTGGCCCAAGGGCATGTCCGCGATGGGCTTGGCCCAGCAACTCTTCACAGACCACGCGTAAGGAGCACCATGAACATTGAACCCTCCACGCCGACCACGAAGAACCCGGCGGCGCATTTTGCCGGCGACGTGTGGTTAGACCCCATCGCCGTTCCGCACGAGAGTGACCAGACGATGGTCGTAGCCACGGTCCGGTTTGCGCCCGGAGCGCGGACAGCCTGGCACTCCCACCAACACGGCCAGTATCTGCGGGTCACCCAGGGCGTTGGCCGTTTCGGGACGCGGGACGGGTACATCATCGAAGTCCACCCGGGCCAGACGCTCTACACTCCGCCCGGTGAGGAGCACTGGCACGCCGCCGCCCCCGGCTGCTTCATGGAACACCTTGCCATGCTCCAAAACGGCGAGGACCCGGCCACGACCACAACGTGGGCTGAGCACATCACGGACGACGACTACAACGGCCGCCAGACCAACAGCCGCTGAACAATCGCTGAACCAATCGCTGAACCAGGGGCCGAAACCGCCTACTGCCGTTCGCCGGTCGCGGCGCCCGTCCCGTACATCCAGAGCACGATGTCCATGACCCGGAGATCCGAGATGGGATCCGTGATCCTTGAAACCCGGCGGATTTCCTGGAGGCGCTCCGGGAGGCCGGTGCCGTCGGTCAGTGCCGTGTGCCACTTCTGCCACTGGCCCGCCGAGCCCGGACCGAGGCGCATCAGGTGCCCGGCGACTGAATCGTAGACCGGGACCAGCAGCGGGCGCTTGCGGGCCATCAGTTTGCTGGTGCGGGTCTCGCACATGCCTCGGCGGCCAGTGCCGCGTCCGCGCAGGACGTGCCATAACTGACGTGCGGGGCTGGCCTCGCCAAGGACTTTGTCGAAGTCGTCTGGCGGCAGACCGGCCATTTCCAGGTCGGCCGGAATCTGCGCCAGAAGATCCGAAATCAGCGCGGCCTGGGGTTCCAGGATGCCAAAGGCCGCTTCGCCGGGGACGTCCACGGAAAGGAAGGAGACGGCGATCAGGTCCTCGGCCGTCACCCGGTTCACATCACGCGCAGCAGCTCCGCCGCCCCAGGAGCTGTACATGCTGCCCGTGTACGCGGGGAGCCCGGCGGCAGTTCGGCGGTAGTAGGTGCCAAGCAGTTTGGCTGCGGCGTGCATATGGTCCTGGCCCAGAATGTCAGGAAGTGCCATGCGTCCCCCAATAGTTGTGCTCGGCGCCGCGCCAGTCATTCAGACTGCACCTCGTCGGCGAACCCGGAAATCCCCGGAAGTCTATCCGCCGAAGGTGAATGCGGCAGTCGGCGTCGAAAATTACGACGGCGGCACCTCAGTTGGGTACCGCGCCGGACACTTCCACAGCGCCGGACGCTTCCACACCACCACGGCGAGGACAGCCACCCAGAGCAGGAACGCCCCGATGCTGATCCGCTCGCCGATGCCCAGCACGAGGTTCGGTCCCGGCGCGGCCATAAACGCGACCATGCCCATCACTGCAGAAAGCACCAGCGAGAGGAATGAGTACCAGCGCATCCGGCCGCGGAACCCCACGGCGACAAAGCACATCGCCGCGACCATCAGCGCGAGCTGGATGTTGGTGGCCACGATATGCAAGGGAATGGACGCATCGTCGCCCAGCCTCAGTGGAAAGGCGCCTCCCACGATGTTCCACAGCCCGTAGCCGATGAGCAGTCCACCGCCCGTACGGAGGGCGCGGTTGCCGTGCGTGGAGGTCCAGACGCCTATCCCAAAGGCGATGAACAGCACCGTGTAGATCCACAGGAGCGGGACGATGGCGTCGCGGCCGGGCGAGCCGACGGCCAGCAGTTCGCTCACCATCTGTTCCGTGCGGCGGTAACCGTCCCACCTGGCTGCCGCCACGCCGTCGGTTGCCACCACGTAGAGCAGCGATGACAACGGCCCGGCAGCGAGGAGGGCTTTGCGGGCCGCATTAACGCGCGGGCTTTCCCGCGGTACGGGCCGCCCGCGCCGCGGGAACCTGTGCTGCGGGAGCCTGGGCCGCGGGAACCCGTGCTGCGGGAGCCGGCGCCTGTCCACTGACACGTCAGGATGTCCTCAGAGCCCGCAGTCCGGCAAAGGTTCGGCGCAGGGCCCGCGAGCGTCCGCCCCGACGCCTACCTGATTAAGCCTGGAACGGGCGGGGGGCGGCTGGTAGGGCCAAACGGCCTTGGCCTGACGGGGAGCCCCACCCAAAGAGTAGTCTGGGACCAGTGACTTTCTATTCTTCTCTGTGACCTGTTCTTCTCTGTGACCCAGAGCCCTTCAGCGATTCCCGTTCGCTCCTTCGAGGGGCCGTGATGACGTGCGCCCAAGAGGGGAGCTCCCTGTGGAGTTCCCCCGATCACCGGCCCCCTATCGGATTCATCACTGGAAGATCACATGCAATCGAATTCAGCCAACCCCGCCGCGCACCCGGCGTCTGCCCTTGACCGGCAGTCCCTGCGCCCTGACTGCGGCAACTGCTTCGCGCTCTGCTGCACCGCCTTCGGATTCTCGCGGTCAGCGGATTTTGCGCTCGACAAACCCGCCGGCTCACCTTGCCGGAACCTCGCCCCGGATTTCTCCTGCACCATCCACGCCACCCTGCGCCCGAGGGGCTTTCGGGGCTGCACGGTCTTTGACTGCTTCGGCGCCGGCCAGAAAGTGTCCCAGGGGCTCTTCGGCGGAACGAACTGGCGTGAGGCCCCTGACTCCAAGGGCCCGATGTTTGCCGCGTTCAAAGCCGTGCGGCAGCTGCACGAGATGCTGTGGTACTTGGCCGAGGCCCGGCGCCGGACCTTCGATCCCGACCTTGGCCGGCGTGCGGAGGAACTCGGCGCCATCATCGGGCAGGCAATCGACGGCGGTCCCCAGCAGCTGCTCCGGCAGGATGTCCAGGACCTTCACGCCCAGGTAAGGGCGACGCTGATGGATGTCAGTGCGGAAGTCCGGGCGTCGTATTTTGCTGCGGGTGGTGATCACCTGGATGCCCGGCTGGGGCCCGGCGCGGACCTGATGGGCATCCGCCTGAGCGGCCGCCGATTGTGCGGGGCAGACCTCAGAGGGGCCTACCTGATTGGGGCTGACCTGCGGGACAGTGACCTGTCCGGGGTGGATTTGCTGGGCGCGGACCTCCGCGACGCGCGGCTGGCGGGCGCCGACCTGTCGAAGGCCCTCTACCTGACCCAGCCGCAGCTCAACTCCGCGGCCGGTAACGGCCTGACCCGGCTGCCCGCGGATCTGGTGATCCCCTCCCACTGGCACCAGGGATGAGCGCGTGGCACGGTGAAAGTCCGGTCCGTAGTTGTCGATCCGGGCTTCCGTCGTGCGTCGTATGAGTAAGGGCAGGAACCGACGGCCCGGTGACGGCGAGGTTTTCGGCGTCGATGCAGTGCAAGCTCACAACAGGGTTACGGACGAAGGGAGCACAAAATGTCAAAGTATTTGGTCCTGATCTTTCAGGATGAGGCGGCGAAACAATCCGACGGCGAGGCCATCAGCGCCCCGTACCAGGAGTTCCAGCAGCGCCGCGGCGCGTCACTGCTCGGCGGCGCGGCGCTGCAGCCGCCGTCGACCGCCACGTCCATCCGACGCGACGGTGCCGGCGGGTTCGCGGTGACGGATGGTCCGTTCGCCGAATCGAAGGAAACCCTGGGCGGTTACTACCTGATCGAGGCGGGCGATCTCGATGAGGCGCTGGAGATCGCCAAGGACGTTCCGGCCGGCATCGGGGTAGAGGTCCGGCCCGTGCGAATGGTCAGCTGATGCCGCATGCCGCCAGTTCGGAGGTTGCTGCCGCGGTTGCCGATGCGCACCGCAGGGAGTGGGCGTTCGTGCTGGCGGCCACCGTACGGGTCACCGGCGATATCGATGCAGCTGAGGAAGCCGTCCAAGACGCCTACGCCAGCGCACTGTCCACGTGGGGTCAGCGCGGCATTCCGAAGAACCCCGGCGCGTGGCTCACCGTGACCGCTCGCCGGCGGGCCCTGGACATGCACCGCCGGGCCGCGGTGGCGCAGCGGGCGCTCCCCAAACTCCTGGTCCCGGACGGGTACACGGACCACGAACCGGACAGGCGCCCGGATGACATTCCCGATGACCGGCTGCGGCTGATCTTCACCTGTTGCCACCCGGCGCTGGCCCTTGATGCCCAGGTGGCACTGACGCTGAGGCTCCTGTGCGGGCTGTCCACGGCCGACGTCGCCCGCGCGTTTTTGGTGCCCGAGGCGACGATGGCGGCGCGGATCACCCGGGCGAAGAAGAAAATCGCGGCCGCGCACATCCCGTACCGGGTGCCGGCGGCGCCGGAGCTGCGGGAAAGGCTCGACGGCGTGCTGTCGGTGGTGTACCTGGTGTATACCACCGGGCACACCGCCCCGTCGGGAGCGGACCTGATGCGCCGTGACCTCGCCGAACGCGGCCTTGAGCTGGCCAGGATGCTCCGGGCGCTTCTCCGGCAGGACCGCGACGTCGCCGGACTCCTGGCGCTCCTGGTGCTCACCGACGCTCGCAGGGGAGCCCGGCTCGATGAGCACCGTGAACTGGTGCTGATGGAGAACCAGGACCGGTCCAAATGGGACCGGCAGGCCATCGACGAGGGGGTGGCGCTGCTGCGGAAGGCGTTGACTGCGCGGCCGCCGGGGCGCTTCGCCGTCATGGCGGCCATCGCGGCCGTCCATGACGAGAGTGAGTCGTGGTCCGGCACGGACTGGCAGGAGATCCTGGGGCTCTACGACGTGCTGATGGAGACGTGGCCCTCCCCGGTGATCCAACTCAACCGGGCCATAGCACTGGGCTTCGCGACGGGGCCGGCGGAAGGCCTGGCGGAGCTGGATGCGCTCGGCGCAGAGCCCCAGCTGGCCCGCTACCCGTATCTTGCCGCAGCACGAGCCGACTTCCTGACCCGGCTGGGCCGTGCCCGCGAGGCCAGGATCGCCTTCGAGGAGGCGCTGATCCTGACCGACAACGAAACCGAACGGCGCTACCTCCGGACCCGCCTGAACGAACTGACGGGTTAAGTCGGCGTACGACGTCGACACCCGGTATGGGTGCCAAGGGGTTGCCTTGGGCGAAGCTTGGGGTGCGGCGGGGGCAGTGGGAGGATGAGTCCGTGGATCAATTCTTCGACTTCCTTCGCCATTACTGGTGGCTCGCTTTCCCCCTCAGCGGAGTGGCCGGCGGGTGGGCGCGGCAGTGGTCAAAGGCCAGCGAACGCCGGCACCGGCGCCGGGTGGAGCTGTACAAGCTCAAGAACCAGGCCGTCCAGGCAGAGCAGGCCAGCCAGTCCGAGGTGGCCGCCCTGGTGGCAGCGCACGACGCCGTGAACCGGCGGTGGCTGGACTATGAGCTCGATGTTGGGAAACTGATCGATTTCCCGGTCATGACGGATGTGCGCGAACCTCTGACCGTCGCCTTCCTCCGGGCGAAGAAGGCCGCGGACGGTTTGCGGCCGGCCGCCCCGGGAGACATTACGACGCCGGCCCGGCTGGCGGAGTACCGGTCCGCCGTTAACGCCTTCGAACTGGCCTTCGACGTTGCTGAGCGTGAAGCGAAACGGATCAAGGACCATAACTTCTCCGAGCTGGAACGCCAGCGCTTGTCGACGGCCCGGAAGCTGCTCAACATCGCATCCGACACCGCTGCGACACCTGCCGAACGGCAAACCGCGTACAAACGCGCCCGGCGCGAACTGGACGGCCTCATCGTCCTTCCCGAAGCCACGGTCGCGGCCCTGGAAGGGAAAATTGCCGGGGAACTGAACGCACCGCGCGCCTCGGAGTAAACACACGCAGTAGTAACCACACGGGGGAGTGCGACGGCGGCACCCGCGGTGGTGCCGCCGTCGTGATAAGCCCGCCGCGCGCGA
>NZ_JANFCZ010000035.1 GCF_024391045.1 Pseudarthrobacter sulfonivorans | reverse complement strand
GTCAATGACCCTGCCGGAGCCCAGGCTTACGCCGCCGGTCAGTTGGCCAGCTACGGTTGGGCAGCCGACCAGATGCAGTGCCTGCAGACGCTGTGGAACAAGGAATCCGACTGGACCACCACGGCCACAAACCCCAGCAGCGGCGCCTACGGGATTGTCCAGTCCCTGCCCGCCGAAAAGATGGCGAGCGCCGGCGCTGACTACCTCACCAATTACCGGACCCAGATCAACTGGGGCCTGAACTACGTCAAGGAGCGGTACCAGTCGCCGTGCGGCGCGTTGAGCTTCCACTTGTCGCACAACTGGTACTAAAACCCCGCATCGCTCCGGAAGCCGACGGTACCCGGGGCTCCGGTACTCCGAGCGCCCCGGCACCCCGTGCGCTCCGGCGCATAACCCGCAGCAGCGCCCAAACCACCGCAGGCCCCGAATCCCCCGGTTCGTGGCCTGCGGTGTTTAGGGCACAGAGCCGAAGTAAATACCCAGAATCGGATTTAACACACAGAGTCGGAAGCTAGCTCACAGCCGGAAGGAAATGACGCGGCGCCCGGCCGCATCCGCGTCCACGGAGACACTGACAGCCGTGTAATCCTGGACGTGGAGGACACCCTCGGGCAGGTGGCCGGTGTTGGGCCCCACCGCCACCGTCCGAATTCCGGCCGCCACGCCCGCTGCAATCCCGGCGGGTGCGTCCTCGAAGACCACAGCGTCAGCGGGCTCAATCCCCAACAGGGAGGCAGCTGTCAGGTAACCTTCCGGATGCGGCTTGCCGCGGGTGACAAGATCCGCTGTCACGGCAGTAGCCGGCATGGCCAGCCCCGCCGCGTCCATACGGATCTCGGCCAGGATCCGGTCCGCCGAGGTCACCAGTGCCATGGCATCGGCGGGAAGGCAGGCCATCAGCCGGGCTGCCCCCGGGAGCGCGACGATCCCTTCGGTCCGCACACGCTCCATGTCGCCCAGTTCAGCCGTCAGGGCAGGGACATCCGCGTCCGCGGGAGCGAAGCGCCGCACCGTGTCGATGGCCTGCACGCCGTGCGAAGTCCTCAAGATCTCGGCGATGTCCAGGCCATAGCGGCCTGCGAATTCACCCCAGACCTGCTCCACCACCGCCGTGGAATCCACCAGCGTGCCGTCCATGTCGAAAAGGACTGCACGGCAGGAAAACGTGCGGGTGTTGGTGCCGGGAGCAGGGTGGTTCATCGTTCCATCTTGCCCTACGCCCCACGTCCGGGAATGTACTGCACGGCCCACTTGTTGCCGTCGGGATCCGCGAAGTAGACAAAATGGCCCCAGTCCTGCACATCTACATCGCTCACGTCCACCCCGTTGGCCTTGAGCTGGGCGTGGGCGGCCTGGATATCACCGACCACCATCTGCAGGCTCGGTGCCGTACCCGGCGGGGCGTCATTGAGTCCCTCGCCGATGCAGATGGAACAGGCGGAGCCCGGCGGCGTCAGCTGAACAAAGCGGATACCGTCGCTGGGGCGCTCGTCGTAATCAGCGTTGAAGCCCACCTTGTTGACGTAGAAATCCTTCGCGCGGTCCACGTCGGACACAGGGACAAAAACAAGTTCAAGTTTCCAGTCCATCCGCACAGGCTAGCGGCGGGCTCCCGGATCCGGAAGACCTTGAATATATCGGTGTTAGCCGGCGATGCCGTAGAGGCGGTCCCCTGCGTCGCCGAGCCCTGGCACAATGTAGGACTTCTCGTTGAGTCTTTCGTCGATGGAGGCCAGGACGATGGTCACGTTAGCGTCGGAGAGTTCCTCCTCCAGCTTTGACAGGCCTTCCGGCGCGGCCAGCAGGCAGATGCAGGTGACGTCCGAGGCGCCGCGCTTGAACAGGAACTTAATGGCTTCGCGCAGGGTGCCGCCGGTGGCCAGCATGGGGTCCAGGACGAAGATCTGCCGGTCGGTGAGGTCCTCGGGCAGGCGTTCGGCATAGGTGATGATGTCGAGCGTTTCCTCGTCGCGGGCCATGCCCAGGAAGCCCACCTCAGCGGTGGGGACCAGTTTGGTCATGCCTTCGAGCATGCCGAGGCCGGCGCGAAGGATGGGGACCACCAGCGGGGTCGGCTTGGTGAAAGCTGTACCCACGGTGGTGCTGACGGGCGTTTCGATGGTCACAGGCTGGGTGCGCACATCGCGGGTGGCCTCGTACGCCAGCAGTGTCACCAGCTCTTCCGTCAGCATCCGGAAGACCGGAGACGGGGTGTTCTTGTCCCGCAGGACGGTGAGCTTATGGGCGACCAGCGGGTGGTCCACAACGAGAGTGCGCATGGGTCAAAACTATCATCCGGCGTTGCCCTTGCCGTGCCCGGTAATGCCGCGCTCTTCCACCACATCTCGCACCACAGGCCGGTCAAACGTGGGTGCGGGCCCGCGGTGTTCCCGCCTCCGGAAGAAATGGAACAGGCGATGGGCCAGGATCACAATGCCCACCCAGGCCAGGCCGAGCAGCCAAGCGGCAATAACGTCGGTGAGCCAATGGTGCCCAAGGAAAACCCGGCTTAGTCCCATGGCAATGATGAACAGCGTTCCGCCGGTGATCATGGACACCCGGACCATCGTCCGGTGGAACTGGAGGCACGCCAGGTAGACCACCAGTCCGATGACCACCGTGGTGTTCAACGTGTGGCCGCTGGGGAAGGACGGCGAGTTTTCATAGGGCGGAACAGCATCGGCGTGGTCCGGCCGGGTGCGTCCCACCAGCTTCTTCCCCACGGTGGTGGCGGTAACGGAAAACGCCGCGGCTCCGCCCACCAGGATCAGTGGCCGCCACGTCCGTCCCATATACGTCAGCCACGCGACAAGGAGGGTGGCAACTATGGGCATTCCGATGCCGCCACCGATATTCGTAAACCCGGTCACCACCGAATCAAGCCACGGGGTCCGCAGTTGTTCGGCAAGGGACAGGGCGGGTTTGTCCAGGTTCGCCAGCCCGGCGTCGTCCACCACGTTGTCGTAGACCTCGGCACCCAGGACGGCCAGCGTCACGATGATCACGCCGCCGATCAGCAAGGTGATCGTCAACGCCGCATAGGGCTTAAACCATTTCCTCAACCGCTGCGAAAGGGTGTCCACGTGGTGCTCCTGGCGTTAGTGCGTGGCAAACCGGATATCGTTCGAAACTATCATTGAGCCATGGTGCCCGGCGAAAGGAAACACAGCGAGTGGATGGGCCTTGCCCTCGACGAAGCCCGGCGCGCACTGGCCACGGAAGACGTGCCCATCGGCGCCGTTGTCCTGGGGCCCGACGGCGGCGTGCTGGGTTCCGGACGGAACCAGCGGGAGGAACTCGGCGACCCCACCGCCCACGCTGAGGTGGTGGCCATCCGAGAGGCTGCGGAGAGGCTGCGTGCCCGGTCAAAGCTTGAGGGGGGCTCCGGGGATGGCTGGCGGCTGGCGGACTGCACGCTGGTTGTCACGCTCGAACCGTGTGCCATGTGCGCCGGAGCCGTTGTTCTGGCCAGGATTCCGCGGGTGGTTTTCGGGGCCTGGGACGAGAAAGCCGGGGCGGCCGGATCCGTGTTCGATGTCCTCCGCGAGCGCCGGCTCAATCATTGGGTGGAGGTCTACGGCGGCGTCCGGGAGGACGAGTGCGGGGCCCTGCTCAGGGATTTCTTCGCTACCCACCGCGGCAAGCCGTAGGTATCGCGGCAAGACCTGGGCACAACGACACGACGCGGGCATCGCGGCAAAACCGGGGCATCCTGACGATGCCGGGCCTAACTGAACGACGCGGGCGTCGCGGCAAGACCGGCAAACTAACAGCGCTTCGTCCTGGAGCCCGGGGCAGGTTGGGGCGTCTTGTTCATGACTGCGTTTTGGTTATGACTGCGTTTTGGTTATGACTGCGTTTTGGTCACGCCTGATGCGGCACGTCCGGCTGACCCCCAGGATCGCCGCTACCTTGCCTGCTGTTGATTCCCATCGGGGCATATGTTCCCGGGCGGCCAGCGCTGCGGCTCGCCAATCTGTTCGGAGAGCGCCGTCCGATAGCCACTCCCGGATGGTCCCTGCGAGAATCTCCGGCTCGCCGCCTTCGCTGCCGGCAAGGACGACGGCGGTTCCCGGCGGGGTGGGCCGGGAACCCATGCCGAGTGCTTCCACAGCCCCGGTGCCGGCACGGACGATCACCGGGATTCCGCGCGCCAGCGATTCCGTTACCACCAACCCAAACGCTTCGGCCCTGGAGACAAGCACGCTCAGGTCGGCCCGGTTCCATTCATCCGCCAGTGCGTCTCCGGCGAGCTGGCCGGTGAGCCGGATCCGGCTGTCCAATCCGTGCGAGGATACGGCGGCCTGGAGCTGCGCCGCGTAGGCGGGGTCGGCGTCGACTGTGCCCACCAGGGACGCTGTCCATGCCAGGTCCTGGAGTGTGGCGAGCGCTTCCACCAGGAGTGTCTGGGACTTGTTGGGCAGCAGCGCGGCTACCGAGACGATGTGCGGAGGGTCCGAACCGGCCGCAACCGGCGCAGGATCCGTGCCTGGCGGGGCCACCAGGGCGGCCAGTCCGTGGCGTTCCCTGACGTGGTCCGCGGCCGACGTGCTGCTGCAGATCACGCCGGCGGCAACCTTCAGCGCCCGCCGTTCGCCGTCGGCATGGCCGGGGAAGGGCATATGGAGGAGGATCCATGCACTGTGTCCCGCAGCGGCGGCAGCCTCCAGCTCTTCAGGGGCACCGCACGCGATGAGCCCGTCCACCACGGTGACTTCGGCCGACGTAATCCGAGCCTCAGTTTCGACTGCTCCCAGCAAGCTGCCCAGCCGCCGTCGGTCGCTGCTCCGGGCATCCGGCCATTCCCCCTCCACCGGGAGAACCTCGACGTCGAAACCCAAAGTCCTCAACCCCTCGACGAGGCGGGCGTTGTAGACGTTGCCGCCGGAGATATGGCGGATGTTGCCGGGAACCAGGAACCTGACGCGCATGGTCAGGCGGACAGGTCCAGGGAGTAGGAGGCCCAGGCGTCAGGATTTTCGCGCACGGTGACGTCGAGGCCTGCGAGCTCGCGGCCGTCGGCATCGTCCTTGATCTGCCCTGCCACGGCCCGGGCGATGTATTCGGCCAGCGCCTCGGTGGTGCTCAGCTTGCCGGCGAAGTCCGGGTGCTCGTCGAGGTTGGTGTAGTTGAGCCCTGCCAGGACGCCTTCAACAATTCCGCCGGCGGCTCCGATATCCAGCACGATCGCGTCCTCGTTCAAAGCACGACGCCGGAACGTCACCTCCGCCACGAAGGTGGCCCCGTGAAGGGCCTGGGCGGGGCCGAAGACCTCGCGGGGGAGGCTGTGGGCGATCATGAAATGTCGGCGGATAGTCAGGCTGAACACGGGCTACGTCCTGTCTTCGGGGGCTGGGTGACTGTACTTTTCTGCGTTGGGGTATTCG
Organism: Pseudarthrobacter sulfonivorans; assembly: GCF_024391045.1. Classification (GTDB taxonomy): domain Bacteria; phylum Actinomycetota; class Actinomycetes; order Actinomycetales; family Micrococcaceae; genus Arthrobacter; species Arthrobacter sulfonivorans_B. The sequence goes on along the minus strand of NZ_JANFCZ010000035.1, from coordinate 32,319 downwards.
ATCACGTGACACAAAGCTTCGAGCTGTCCGTCGGCCAGTTTCTGTACAACGGCGGGCAGATCCGCGAAGGGAGAGGCGCCTGTGAGGAAAGCGTCGAAGACGGGGTCCTTGAGGAGGGATATGGCAAGGTTCAGGCGGTCGGCGGTGGTTCGCCGGTGCCGCCGCGCCCGGGCCACAACGCCCACCTGACTGGCCCTGATGGAGAGCCGGCGGGCATGGAAGTCCTCGCCGAGCGGCACTGTGACGTCGCGGTTGGCGTACCAGGACATTTCAATGACATCGGCCTCGTCGCCGGCCAGTTGCAGGCTGCGTTCCAAGCCTTCCTGGGACGCCGAGCAGTGAAATACGATGTCGCAGTCCGCTTCGGCGTCATCCGGGTGGGCAAATTCCACGCCCAGCATCTCCGCCAGTTGCTTCCGTTCAGGGTCCAGATCCACAAGCTGCAGGCGTGCCAACGGGAACGTGCGCAGGAGCGTGGCCACCATTCCGCCCACCAGCCCGGCACCGACGACGGCGATCCTGTCACCGAGTCTCGGCCCGGCTTCCCAAAGTGCATTGACGGCTGTTTCCACGGTCCCGGTCAGCACGGCACGGCGGGCGGGGACGTCGTCGGGAATTCTGGTGAGCGCGGCGGTGTCGATGACGTAGCGATCCTGGTGGGGACTCAGGCAGAAGACCTTTTGACCCATCCACTCGTCCGGGCCTTGTTCAACGATGCCGACGGACAGGTAGCCGAACTTCACGGGGGAAGGGAACGATCCTTCCTGGTGTGGCGCACGCATTGCCTCAGCCACCCGCGGCGGGACGGAGCAGGTGTGAACCACGATTTCCGTGCCTTTGCTTATCCCGGAGTAGAGCGTGCGGACCAGCGCTTCACCCGGTCCCGGGGGATGCAACGGTTCGTCGCGGAGTTCGCCGCGCTCCGGGCCGGTGGTCCAATACGCCGTCGCCTGAGCTGCCTGAGGGGTTGGTTCATCTGAAGTAGTCATCTTCCTTACGAATCTAGTCCGCCCGGGGTGGCTGGCGGAACCGCGCAACGCTGATGGCAGTGATGCCATTCATTGGTGCTCCTCATTAAGTGGCGGCGTCACTCTTTATGGCCCCGCACTAAGCAGCTTCCACCGGATCGATGGATGATCCGGTAACTGGACTGCTCAATCGCCTGATTCTGCGGGCGCGTGTGACTCCTCAGCCAGTTCTTTAGTCGAGCTGACATTGCTGCTGGGTGGGTTGTCGGGCCAGGTGGGTGGTTCCCAGTCGGGTGGTTCGCTTTGGTATTGGCGTCCGGAGGGTGAGATCCAGCCGGGTGGTGTGTCTTGGGTGGGTTCGGTGGGTGTCCAGGCGGTGGTGTGGCGGAGCCTGTGGTGGCGGTGGCAAGGCTGGCCAAGGTTTGAGACCCCGGTGGTCCCGCCGTCGGCCCACGCGAGGATATGGTCGGCTTCGTTATCCAGGGACTGGTTAGTACAGCCCGGGAACGGGCATCGCCCGTCGCGGAGCCTGAGCCATTGGCGTTGGGCTTTGGTGACCCGGTAGCTGGACCGGCCGATCTCCAACGGTGCCCCGTCACGGGGGTCGATCAGGACCCGGTGGAAGGAGTCTGCGCCGTCGGCGATCAGTCGCCGGGCCATCGACGGCGGGATCGGCCCGTACCCGTCCAGCATCGCCGGTTCTCCCGTCACTCCCAGTAACGCCATCACCGGGACCGTGATCAGCACCTGCGCCCGCGGCGACGGCACACCAGCACCCCCACCGGCGCCGGGGCCGGCTCCACTGCCCGGGCTCCCGGATTCTCCGGCCGAACCGTCGGCGTTCGTACCTGCTATGGCGGACAGGCCGTCCGCGGCCCCGGCGGTACCGCCGGTGCGGACGGGTTTGGCGGCGTTAAAGTCGGTGAACGCGCTATCCGCGCTGGAACCTGTCCCGTCGGTTTGGACGGTGGCAGCGTCCGGATTCCTCTCCAACCCCCAGCCGGTGCTGCTGGGGCGATCCTCTTCGGGAGAGCACTCGAGTGTTCCGCCGAGGAGCCAGGTTGCTGCGTTGTCGGCGCGGAGCTGGGTGAGGGTGCGGTCCTCGCGCGGGCCCTGCATGGCCCGCGCGGCGGCGGTGGTCCGCTCCCAGATCCCCGACGCGGTATCGGCCGGCAGGTAGGCCGAGAGCCACGCCATCCCGTCCCGGTCCGGGGCAAACACCACCCGCCGGTCCGTTACGCATTTGGCATAACGCTTTTCGATGCTCACCGGGTGGTGCCGCTCCCGCCACAGCCGCGCCCTGGCCCGGAACCGGCCGGGAACCAGTTCCCCGACCGGACAACCCCGCGCCGGGCTTACCGCATCCGGGCCGAGAAAGTGCGCTTCCAACGCCTGCGCGCCATCGGGCCCGAGGCTGCTGGCCTCGTCCACCATGATCTGGGCGTGCTGCCACGACACCGTCCCGGCCTCCAACGCCGCCATCGTCAGCGGCAGGGCCGTGGTCAGCTCCCGGGCTTCGACCAGCAGGCCCGCGGCGGCCGACTCTCGGACGGTCAGGGCACAAGCGACCTCCGCGATGACGGCCATCTCCTGGGCGGTGTTCTCCTGCGGGGACGCACGAGGCGGCGCCTGGGCTTCCACAGCACGGGAGTAGCCCGCCGCAAGGTGAACTCTCAGTGCTGATGCCTGGGCGTCAATCCGGGCAGTCTCAGCCAACCCGTCGAGGAAATCATTGGCCAGCACCCGCAGCGGATCAGCGCCCCGGTCGTCCCCGCCTGTGCCGAACCCGATCGGTGCTTCTCCCCGCAAAGCCGCGGCAAGCGCAGTGGCAGAAGCCGCCAAGGCCTCCGCCGCTTCCACCGCCGCTCTACGATCCATACCCACATCATCACGCGACAGTCCGGCGCTATACGTTAGGAAAAGCTCGTATGTGGATAACTTTGCGTCAAAGGAGCTTGATGTCCGCGCAAGGGCATCCAAACGGCGGGTAAACCTCAAACCGCAGCCGAGTCATCAGCCGTTTTGGGGATGTGAGCCTTGCTCCGGTACCCTAGTCAGGTTGGTGACGTGTCCGAGCGGCCGAAGGTGCAACACTCGAAATGTTGTTTGGTGTCAAAGCCAACGTGGGTTCAAATCCCACCGTCACCGCCAATAAGAAAGGCCCCGGTTCCCTGTAAACACAGGGAACCGGGGCCTTTTGCTTTGTCGGGGACGTTCTGCTTGGCGCTGCCCTCCTGCGGGCAGGCACTCAGGCAGGCACGCCGGTTCCGGAGACCCTTACCGGCCCCGTTGCCCGATCCCACCGAGTCCAGGACCATGTGACTATGCCTCGCCGCAAAGCGCCCTTCATCGCAACAGCAGCCAGCCTTAAGGTGCCCGGTCCTAGACAGGGCCCCGCCAGAGGCTCCTCGGAGCCTCCCGCCGATGCAGTGGTGCTGGAACTGCCTTTTAAAGGGAGTTGGCGGACGGAGAACAGCCCCGCACGTCGTGTGCCGAGTCACGGTACCTACGCACTCGGAACCTCCCACGCGATCGACTTCGTCGCAGTAGACGATGCCGGCAGATCCGCACCCCGTACGTGGCGCTCCCTCATCGCCGCGGAACCCCCTGAAGTATTCATCGGTTTCGGGCAACCGATCCTTGCGCCGGTGTCCGGGACCGTAGTCGCTGTCCTTGACGGCCAGCCGGATCATGAAGGTCGCCGATCACAGCTGCCTCTCGTCCCCTACATGCTTGGCCAGGCTGAACGGGTCCGTAAGGGTGTTCCGGCCGTGGCAGGGAACCACGTCGTGATCGCCGCAAGTCCCAACGGACCCTTCGTGCTGCTGGCGCACCTACAGAAAGGCACGATCCGGGTACACCTTGGACAGGCAGTGATGGCGGGCGACCCCGTCGGCCAGTGCGGCAACTCCGGCAACAGCACCGAGCCGCACGTGCATGTCCAAGTAACTGATTCGACGGACTGGCCTCAGGCTCGCGGACTCCCGCTGGCGTTCCGTGGCCGTGACGGGACTGTGTGGGTGCCCGGTGAAGCTGAAATCGTAAGGGCGTGATCCTGCTGTGCGGTTCGGCGTCCGCTCGCCAGGAAATCGCTGCAATGACCAGGGTCGCAGCCGACACCGACAACACTTCCCCGTAGCGACTTCGTTCAGCGTTGACCGTCCTCGCAGTGCGTACGTACTGTTGAGCACCATCATCCGCGCCGCGGAGCCACCAAGGAGGACGCCATGCACGGTGAAGACAAAAGCGAAGTGCTCTGGCTGCCGACACCCGAGGACCAGGATTATCCGAATGCGTCCGGCTACCTGTCCCTGCTGGGTACGGACGACGTGGTCAGTGCCCTTGTCTCGGCGCTCAGGGACGCTCCGATCGAGCACCGCAAGGCCAAAGACATCCTCCGCGCCGCCCGGCTGGTGCTGCTGCCCCCGGACAACGCCCATGTGGCTTCGGACCTGAAGAAAATCAGGGACGGCAAACGGCTCTCGCCCATCCTGATGGTCTGCGGCGACCTGGCCAGCGGCGTTCCCGCGCAGGTGGCGGACGGCTACCACCGCGTCTGCGCCAGCTACTACACGGACGAGAACACGGACATCCCGCTCAAACTGGCCCGGCTGCCCCGGTAACTGCCATTGGGTTCCCCGGGGCGCCAAACCGCAGAACGCCGACCGCACGAAGCAAGCCACAGAACGCCAGGAGAGGAGGCCCGTGTCATTCTTTCAGCTTTCGCTGATCGCCACCGTTGCCCTGCTCGGCCCGCTCCTCGCGCTGCCCCAAAAGTGGCACCTTCCCGTCGTGCTGGGGCAACTGCTGGCGGGGATCGCCATCGGGCGGACGGGGCTGGGGCTGGTGGATTCCGCGGATCCCACGTTCACCTTCGTCGCCGACGTCGGATTCGCCCTCATCATGTTTGTCGCCGGGTCGCATGTCCCGGTCCGGGATAAGGCAATCCGGCCTGCCCTAGGCGCTGGAGCCCTCCGGGCAGGAATTGCCGCAGTGCTCGCTGCCGTCGTCGGAACCCTTGTTGCCCTGCTTTTCGGGACAGGCCATGCACCTTTGTACGTGGTCCTGCTGGCATCCTCGTCCGCGGCACTGGTGCTCCCGATCATCGATTCCCTGCGGCTGTCCGGGTCGAAGGTCCTGACCACCACGGCGCAAGTGGCGATCGCCGATATCGCCTGCATTGTGGCGCTCCCGCTGGCCGTCGACCCGCCCAACGCCGGCAGGGCAGCCATCGGAGCCGCCGCCGTTGCAGCGTGCGCACTGATCCTTTACTTTGTCCTCCGTGCCCTGGAGAACAGCGGTACGCGCTCCCGGCTGCACGACATGTCCGAAGACCGGAAGTTCGCCCTCGAGCTGCGGATCCAGCTGGCGTTGCTTTTCGCGCTGGCCGGGCTGGCCGTTGCAGGACACGTTTCCATCATGCTGGCCGGGTTTTCGTTCGGCCTGGTGGTCGCCGCCGTGGGCGAGCCGCGACGCCTGGCGCACCAACTCTTTGCTGTCAGCGACGGGTTCCTTGGGCCGGTGTTCTTTGTCTGGCTGGGTGCGTCGCTGGATTTGCGCGCCCTCACGGGCAGCCCTCGGATGATCCTCCTGGGGGTGTGCCTGGGCTTCGGGACCCTGCTGGTCCATGGGAGCCTGCGGCTCCTGGGCCAGCCGCTGCCACTCGCGATCCTGGCAGCCTCGCAGCTCGGGGTTCCGGTGGCCGCGGCCACCATCGGATCACAATTGCACGTGCTGGAGCCGGGCGAAGCTGCGGCCATGATCCTGGGCGCACTCATCAGCATCGGAGCAAGTGCCGCCGCCGGTTCCCAGGCGGCACGGGCGTTCGGGAAAGGTGCCACCCCGGCTCCCCAAGGGGCAAGTCCGCCCCCGCCAACAAGCCCGCACCCGCCAACAAGCCCGCACCCGCCAACGAAGGCCTAGCTCAGAGTTTATCCGTCTTGTCTTCTCCCCGGTGGCCGCCGCCGCGGAGGTTGTCCTGGACCTTGCCGAAAAGATCCTTGATGGTCGATTCCGTGTTAGTGAGGATGTCCGGCTGCACATACACGTTCTGGCTGCCCGGGAGACTGTAGCTGGACTGCAGGCCGCCGCTTCCCTCCACACCGCGCAAGGCGATGGTAACCCCGCCTTCCTTCCGCGCAATCGCTGCAATCTTGCCGAACACCAGAGTGAATTCGTCCGGTTCGAAGCTGACAGTCAGCCCAACATGGGTTCGGTTGAGTTCGCTGGCCGGAACGGCCTTCTCGTTGCCAGTCCCTGAATAGTTCATGGTGTGTCTCCTGAGATTGTCGGCGACTTTACGCGAGCAGTTTAGCCCGGCCGCCTGACAGGGTACATAGCGTAGCCTCCCCGCGGAGACGGTACGGGCTTGGGGCCCGGCGCGGGCCCTGCGAGACTGGTGCGGAAGCCACCAGCGACCGTCCAGGAGCACACATGACGCCGGAGCACCGCATCCCCACCCACCGGAACCGCCTCACCGAGCTCCTCGGCACGGAGATTCCGGTGGTCCTTGGACCCTTCGGCGGAGTGTCCTCCGTGGAACTGACGGCAGCAGTGAGCGACGGCGGCGGGCTGGGTTCCTACGGCCTGTACGGCTACACGGCCGAGGCCATTCGTGACACCGCCGCCAGGCTCAGGAAGGCGACGGCCAAACCATTCGCCCTCAACCTCTGGATACCCACGGGCGACGAAACCACCTCGGTCCCCACAGAGGACTACGAGAAGTACGCAGAAACCCTGAAGCCCTATTTCGACGAAGTGGGCGTCCCCGTCCCGGACATGCCCGGCCGCTACATGCCCGACTACCACGAACAGGTGGCGGCGACGCTCGAGGCGGGACCCGCCGTCGTCAGTTTTGTCTTCGGAGTCCCTGCCCCGGAACTTGTGGAGGAGGCCCACCGGCGCGGCATCGCGGTGATGGGCACGGCCACCACAGTGGCTGAAGCCGTGGCGCTGGAAGCCGGCGGCGTGGATGCCGTGGTGGCCAGCGGCATGGAATCCGGCGGCCACCGAGTCTCCTTCCTCAAGCCCGCGGAGGAGTCGTTGATAGGAACGTTTGCCCTGGTCCCGCAGGTGGTGGACGCCATCGGGATTCCGGTGATTGCGGCTGGCGGCATTGTGGACCGTCGTGGCTACGCAGCCGCGCGGGCGCTCGGCGCCGACGCGGTGCAGGTGGGCTCAGCCTTCCTCGCCACCCGGGAATCCGCTGCGGTCCCGGCGTACCGGACCATCCTGCACAGCCCTGCCGCAGGCACCACAGTGCTGACCCGGGTCCTCAGCGGGCGGCTGGCCCGTGGCATCCCCAACCGCATCATCGATGAACTGTCCGAGGCCGCGGAAACCGCCCCGTTCCCCGTCCAGAACTGGCTGACCGGCCGTTTCAGGCCCCAGGCCGCGGCGCAGGGCAACACCGACCTGATGTCGCTCTGGGCCGGCCAGGGCGCACCGCTGATCCGGCACGACTCCGCCGCTGACGTCCTCGCCGAACTTCTCGCCGGCAGCCCGGCCTGACGAGCCTTATGTGTCGTGCGTCACAATCGGGTGTTGCATCCAAAAATAGATAGAATCTGAAGATCGCCGTGCAGCGTTGCAGGGCGCAGCGCTTCGGCGCCCACCGGCAGCACCTAACTGAAGGAGGAACAGTGCGCGCCCACCACGCCCCGCCTCCCTTTCACCTGCTGCGCGCCGCCTCGCTCTCCACGGGGATCCTTACCCTTGCAGCCGCGGCCCACGTACTGGGCGGCGGCGATCTTCCGGCCCCGGAAATCCTGCTCGCCGTCCTGGCGCTCTCCGTCCTGGCAGCAACAACGGCCACCCGGCTGAAGCTGAATTTCGCCGCGATGACTGCCGTGCTCGGTGCCGGACAGTTCGCCCTGCATCAGGTTTTCACGGTGTTCAGCGCCCCCGTCGTTGCCTCCCATCCGGCGCCAGCGACCCACCACCTTTCCGCCGCGGCCTTCCCGGTCCTCGACGCCGCCGCGCACGTCCACGCCAGCCCCACCAGCATCCTGATGCTTGCCGCCCATGCCCTGGCCACGGCCGCGTGCGCGCTCCTGCTCGCCAAAGGTGAGGCCGCACTCTGGGCGCTCGCCGCCTGGCTCAAACCCCTCAGCCGGCTCCCCGAAGCAATAGCGCCCGACGCCGGCACCCCCAGGGCGGCGCCCCACACCCCTGCGGTTCTCCCCCACCGCCCCTGGCGGAACCTTAGGCAGGACAGCCGACGCGGCCCGCCTTCCGCCGTCGTACTTTCCTGACCCTGCCCGCACCGGACGTCACCGGACGGCGGGCCCCACCCCGTACTTCCGCATGCCTGCAACAGGCATGCGTCCGAAAGGCACACCCCATGAACATCACCGCACTCCGCCGTACCCTCACCCCGGCAGCCGCCGCTGCCGGCGCCGCCATCCTCCTGCTCGCGGCCGCCGCCGGTGCGTCCGCCCACGTGGGCGTCACCCCGGACAAGACCGCGGCCAACTCCTACGCCCTGCTGACCTTCGGTATCCCGCACGGTTGCGACGAGTCCGCCACCACCAAGGTGGCCATCACGCTGCCGGCCGAACTCAACGACGCCCAGCCCACAGTCAACCCCAACTGGACCGTGGAGAAAGTGACGGAACAGCTCACGGAGCCCAAGAAGCTGGCCGACGGCTCGTCCATCACCAAACGCACCAGCCAGATTGTGTACACGGCCAAAACCCCGCTGGACCACACCCTCCGGGACGCCCTGGTGCTGTCCGTCAAGCTGCCCGACGCGGCCGGCTCCACGCTCTACTTCCCCACGCTGCAGAGCTGCGAGACGGGACAGACGGACTGGTCGGAGATCGCCAAGGACGGCCAGGACCCGCATTCCCTGAAGGCGCCGGCCCCGTCCATCACCATCAGCGCCGCGGCGGACGCCCACGCTGACGGTCACGCGGCCACGACGGCTGCCGCCGGCACCGAACACGCCGACACCGAGCAGGCTGCAGCCGTGACCAGCAGCGGTGCAGACGCCCGGAGCTGGGCAGGCCTGGCAGCCGGACTCGGCGGGCTGGTCTTGGGCGGCGTGGCCTTCGCCCGCAGCAGCTCGAAGCGCAAGGCTGACTCCGCTTCGTAACGTTGCGGGATTTGATGCCCGGATCATCACGATCCGGGCATCAAATCCGCACACGGCCCCGTGGCGTCGTTGACTCCGGTCACGGCAACAACAAAGGTTATGGCATGACGTCTCAGCGCATTCCCCAAGGGTTTTTGATTACGACCGCGGTCGCCGCGACAGCAGTGCTGCTCACCGCGTGCGGTTCGAGCCAAGCGCAGCCGCAGGGGTCCACGGCACCCGGCACCGACTCACCCAGCGCCAACTCCAGCCCTTCCGCTTCCCCGGCCGTTCCGAGCGCATCCCAGTCGCCGGCGTCGTTGCCAACAACCGGCTCCGCCGGCCCCTCACGCTGCAAGGCTGCGTCCCTATCAGCCGCCACGGACGCCACCGGCGGCGGGGCTGCCGGCAGCGTTTACATGTCCCTCACGCTGACCAACAACGGCACCGAGCCGTGCCTCCTGAAGGGGTTCCCGGGCGTCTCGCTCACCGCGGACGCCAACGGTGAGCCCATCGGCGCCCCGGCCACACGCGACGAATCAACACCTGTTGCGGATGTCCTGCTGGCACCCGGGCAGGGCGGCAAAGCGGTACTCCGCTATACCCACGCGGAAAACTACCCGGACTGCACCCTGACGCCGGCGGCCGGTTACCGGGTCTATCCGCCTGAGGACACCGCGTCCCTCTTCCTGCCCCAGCCCACCCAGGCGTGCAGCAATGCCGCCATTGAACTGCTGACCATCGGAGCGTTCCAGCCGGCCTAGGCTGTGCCTGGCCTCCCGGACTGTGGGGCCCGCAGCACGTAGCTCCCTCCTCCGGGGAAAGGTTGAATAATCCTTCCTCCAGGGCCTGGCGGGAGTGACCGGCCATCCTGTCGGTGGGGTAGGGCATGATGGAGGAATGCAGGAGCAGCAACCGCCGGAAGCGGCCCCGGGCGCCCTGACCGGCACTCCCATGGGCCGGTTCAGCCGGCCCACCCGGGACTGGTTCCTGGGCGCCTTTTCGGAGCCGACGCCTGCCCAGGACGGCGCCTGGAACGCCATCTCGTCGGGCTCGCATGCCCTGGTGGTCGCGCCTACCGGCTCCGGAAAGACCCTCGCCGCCTTCCTGTGGGCTTTGGACCGGCTGCTCGTTTCGGCACCCGCCCCCGCTCCTGAGTTGCCGGGGCTGGAAGCCGCTCCGGATGGCGCCGCCACGGGCAAAGCCGCCACCGCCAAAGGCACCCCGGCCAAAGGCAGGCGGCCACGGCCGCCCAAGCGCAAGACCCGGGTCCTCTATATCTCACCGCTGAAGGCCCTGGGCGTGGACGTCGAGCGGAACCTGCGTGCGCCGCTGATCGGAATTACGCAAACGGCGAAGCGGCTCGGGCTGCCCGCACCGCTCATCACGGTGGGCGTCCGGTCCGGTGACACCACCGCGGCGGACCGCCGCTCACTGCTCAGCAACCCGCCGGACATCCTCATCACCACACCTGAATCGCTGTTCCTGATGCTCACATCCAGGGCACGGGAAACCCTCACCGAGGTGGACACCATCATCGTTGACGAGGTTCACGCCGTCGCCGGCACCAAGCGTGGCGCGCACTTGGCGGTGTCGTTGGAACGGCTCGACGCGTTACTGCCCAAGCCCGCCCAGCGGATCGGCCTGTCCGCAACGGTGGAGCCGCGGGAGTTGGTGGCCCAGTTCCTGGCCGGCTCGGCTCCCGTGGAGATCGTGGCACCGCCGTCGCGGAAGAACTGGGACCTGACCGTCTCGGTGCCGGTGGAGGACATGTCAGACCTCCAAGCGGCAGCGGGCGCCTTCGATTCGGGCCCGGCTTCCGGGCTGCAGCCGCAGGCCTCGATCTGGCCCCATGTGGAGGAAAAGATCGTTGACCTGGTGCTGGCCAACCAGTCCACCATCGTGTTTGCCAACTCGCGGCGCCTGGCTGAGCGGCTCACCGCCCGGCTCAACGAGATCTACGCCGAACGTCAGCTCGTGGCGGCCGGCGGCGGCTGGGATTCGGCCGATGCAGTTGAGCCGGTCCGGCCGGGGGTCCCCGCGTCCACGGCCACACCAGCCCATATGATGGCCCAGGCCGGCAGCACAGCAGGAGCTGACCCCCTGCTCGCCCGGGCGCACCATGGCTCCGTCTCCAAGGACCAGCGGGCCCTCATCGAGGACGACCTGAAGTCCGGCCGGTTGCGCTGCGTCGTTGCCACCTCGTCCCTGGAGCTGGGCATCGACATGGGTGCCGTGGACCTGGTGGTGCAAGTGGAGTCCCCGCCGTCGGTGGCCAGCGGCCTGCAGCGCGTGGGCCGGGCAGGCCATCAGGTCGGCGAAATCTCCCAAGGCGTGCTCTTTCCCAAGCACCGTGCGGACCTGGTCCACACTGCCATCACCGTGGAACGGATGCTTGAGGGAAAAATCGAGCGGCTGTTTGTCCCTGCCAACCCCTTGGACATCCTGGCGCAGCAGACCGTTGCCGCCACGGCCCTGGGCAGCATTGACGTGGAGGAATGGTTCGCCACGGTCCGCCGCTCAGCGCCCTTCGCTTCCCTCCCCCGATCCGCGTTTGAAGCCACCCTGGACCTGCTGGCGGGCCGCTATCCCTCCGACGAGTTTGCTGAGCTGCGGCCCCGGATCATCTGGGACCGCAATGCGGGCACCATCGAAGGCCGGCCCGGGGCCCAGCGGTTGGCCGTCACCTCCGGCGGGACCATCCCGGACCGTGGGTTGTTCGGTGTCTACATCATCGGGACCGAGGTTGAGGGCACGGCGTCGCCTTCGGGTGACGGCAAGACCTCCACCCCGTCACCGGCCAAAGGCGGCCGGCGGGTGGGCGAACTGGACGAAGAGATGGTCTACGAGTCCCGGGTGGGGGACATTTTCGCGCTCGGTGCCACAAGCTGGAAGATCGAGGACATCACCCACGACCGCGTCCTGGTCTCCCCCGCCTTCGGCCAGCCCGGCAAGCTGCCGTTCTGGAAGGGCGACTCCCTGGGCAGGCCGGTGGACCTGGGCCGCGCCCTGGGTGCGTTCGTCCGCGAACTCGCGGCGTCCGACGTCGGGCCTGCCACCGAACGCTGTACGGCCAGCGGGCTGGACACGTTCGCCGCGAACAACCTCATCCAGTACCTCAGCGAGCAGAAGCTTGCCACCGAGGTGGTCCCGAGCGACACCACGCTGGTGGTGGAACGGTTCCACGATGAACTGGGCGACTGGCGGGTCATTCTCCACAGCCCGTTCGGCATGCCGGTGCACGCGCCGTGGGCACTCGCCGTCGGGCAACGGCTGCACCAGCGCTACGGCCTGGACGGCTCCGCGATGGCCGCGGACGACGGCATCGTGCTGCGCGTCCCCATGATGGAGGACGAACCGCCAGGAGCCGAGCTGTTCCTCTTCGACCCTGAGGAACTCGAGCAGATCGTCACCGCAGAAGTGGGCGGCAGCGCCCTTTTTGCCTCGAGATTCCGCGAATGCGCGGCGCGCGCCCTGCTGCTGCCCCGCCAAACGCCGGGTAAGCGGCAGCCGCTGTGGCAGCAGCGCCAGCGGTCGGCCCAACTGCTCGATGTGGCGCGGAAATACCCCACGTTTCCCATCGTGCTGGAAACGGTTCGCGAGTGTCTTCAGGACGTGTACGACCTGCCGGCGCTCAAGGACATCGCCGCCTCGGTGGAACGACGCGAGCTCAGGATCGTCGAGACCACCACGCAGCAGCCGTCCCCGTTCGCCAAGTCACTCCTGTTCGGATACGTGGCTCAGTTCCTGTATGAAGGTGACTCGCCCCTGGCCGAACGACGCGCGGCGGCCCTGGCACTGGATTCCACCCTGCTCAACGAGCTGCTGGGGCGCGTTGAACTCCGCGAGCTCCTGGATGCCAAAGTCATCGACGCCACCGAACTCGAACTGCAGCGGCTCGCACCCCACCGGCGTGCCCGCGGCATGGAAGGGGTGGCGGACCTGCTCCGGCTGCTGGGCCCGCTGACAGCCGGGGAGGTGGCAGCCCGCCTGGAACCGGAAGCCGGGCCTGCCGCGGCTACGGTGGCTGGGCCGGGCCCTGTGGCTGAACCGGCCCTGGCGGCTGATTCTGCCGAGACCCCGGTGGAAAGCCCGGTGGCTGAACCGGCCGTGGTGGCTGACGCCGACGGCACCCCGCTGGCTGAGCCCGCCCATAGCCCGCATGCCGATGCCGCCCTGGCCTCTGCCCACCTGGCCGCGCTGCAACGGGCCAACCGGGCCATCAAGGTCAACATCGGCGGGGCGGAACGTTACGCGGCCGTCGAAGATGCCGCCCGCCTGCGCGATGCCATCGGCGTGCCTCTGCCCATGGGCGTGCCGCTCGCCTTCATCGAACCCGTCGCTGACCCGCTCGGCGACCTCGTCTCCCGCTACGCCCGCACCCACGGACCGTTTACTGCCATGGAAGCCGCTGCCCGTCTAGGCCTCGGCGTCGCCGTCGTCGGCACTGCGCTGAAGCGGCTTGCGGCAGACGGCCGTGTGGTGGAGGGCGAGTTCCGCCCGCACGTCACACCGCCGGAAACTTTGGCGGCGGAACCGGAGGGAAAGCCCAAGCCGTTGCCCGGGGAAAACCCAGAGGACCGACAACAGGTACACCAAGAGGAACAGCACCAGGAGTCGCAGCAGCCAACCACCAGCGAATGGTGCGACGCCGAAGTGCTCCGGAAGCTCCGGCGTCGTTCGCTGGCCGCGTTGCGCGCCGAAGTGGAGCCGGTGGACGCCGCCGCGTACGGACGGTTCCTTCCCGTCTGGCAGAACGTCCGGGTCCCGGGGTCCGGGCGCGGACAGCCCGCGTTGCGCGGGCTGGACGGGATTGTCACCGCGATTGACCAGCTGTCCGGTGTACCGATCCCCGCATCGGCGTGGGAGCCGCTGGTGCTGGCCAGCCGGGTTTCCAACTATCAGCCCGCCATGCTGGATGAGCTTATGGCGGCCGGCGAGGTCCTCTGGTCCGGGGCGGGCGCCCTTCCCGGCAATGATGGCTGGGTGAGCATGCATCTTGCCGATTCCGCCGACCTGACGCTGAACCCGGCCGTCGGGTACGAGCCGGGCGATGCGCAACAGCGGCTGCTCGAGCACCTTCGGAACAACGGCGGAGGCTACTTCTTCCGCCAACTGACGGATGTTGCCGGCGGCATGGACTCGGTCCTGAGCGACCAAGACGTGGTTTCGGCGCTTTGGGACCTGGCCTGGGCAGGCCGCATCACCGGGGACACGTTCGCGCCGGTCCGCGCCCTGATCGCCGGCGGCCACACTGCCCACCGACAAGTGGCCCGGGCACCCCGGGCACGGGCACCCCGTCTGAGCCGGCTTGGCCGCTCGCACGGCACCGGTCTGCTGGGATCCCCGGGGCTGGGGTCGGGCGGCCTCGGCGGTGGACGGTACGGCGCCTTGGGTGGCGTGGCGCCGACACCGCCGCTGGCCGCCGGGCGGTGGTCGGCACTGCCGCTGCCTGAACTGGATGCCACCATCCATGCGCGGGCCACGGCTGAGTTGCTGCTGGACCGTTACGGCGTGGTGACGCGCGGATCGGTGATGGCCGAACAGATACTGGGTGGTTTTGGCCTGATGTACAAGGTTCTTGCCAGGCTGGAGGAGGCCGGCCGTTGCCGCCGCGGGTACTTCATTGAACACCTCGGTGCGGCCCAGTTCGCCGTACCGGCCACCGTGGACAGGCTGCGCTCCTATTCCGAGGACACCCAGCTGGCGAAACCGGAACCCGTTGCCCTGGCGCTGGCGGCCACCGATCCGGCGAACCCGTACGGGGCGGCGCTGGCGTGGCCTGCACTTAACGAGGAAGCGGGCACGGGCCACCGGCCGGGACGCAAGGCCGGCGCCTTGGTGGTGCTGGTGGACGGTGCCCTCATTCTGTACGTGGAGCGCGGCGGTAAGACCCTGCTGGTCTTCAGCGACGACGAAGCCACCCTGTCCGCCGCAGCCGCCGCCCTGGTGAGTGTGGTCACCCGCGGTGCTGTGGACAAGCTGATCATGGAGAAAGTCAACGGCCACGACATCCTGGACACAGCCGTGGCGAAGGCGCTGGCCGCGGCCGGAGCCTATTCCACTCCCAAGGGACTGAGGATCCGTGCCTGAGGGGGATTCCGTCTGGCGGGCCGCCGCCCAGCTGCACCAGGCGCTGGCCGGACAGACGCTCACCGCATCGGAGTTCCGCGTCCCGAGGTTTGCCACCCTGAACCTGGCCGGCTGGACGGTCACCGAGGTTGTGCCGCGCGGCAAACACCTCCTGATGCGCGTGCAGGGACCGGAGGTCCAGGGCGCCGGAGGCGAGGAACCGGGTGGCCAAGAACCGGGTGCACCTGGCGCGGGGGGCCAAGTCCCGGGTGAAAGGGCAGCAGGGCGGCAGGCGCCCGCCCCCGAGCAACGCAGGCTAACCATCCATTCACACCTGAAAATGGAAGGCACCTGGCAGGTCTATCCGCCCGGCGGGCGGTGGCGCAAGCCCGGATTCACAGCACGGTGCGTGCTGCGCACGGCGGGGGCGGACGCCGTCGGCTTCTCCCTGGGGATCCTGGAAGTGGTCCGCACCGCTGATGAAGACAAAGTCGTGGGGCATCTGGGCCCGGACCTGCTCGGCCCGGACTGGGACCCGGCCGAAGCGGAACAGCGGATCCGCGCGGCGCCGGATGTTCCTATTGGTGTCGCACTCCTGGACCAGCGCAACCTGGCGGGCATCGGCAACATCTACCGCTGCGAGTCCTGCTTCCTTTCGGGGGTGCACCCGGCGACGCCCGTGTCAGCTGTCCCAGACCTCCGGACCCTCATGACGGACGCCAAGCAACTGTTGGAAGCAAACCTCGGCCCCGGGCGCCGCGTCACCATCCTCAATCCGCGCGGAATGCCGGTGGGACGCATGGCCGGCCGGCCGGGGTACTGGGTCTACCGCCGCGAACACCAGCCCTGTCTCAAGTGCGGTACCCCCATCCGCCGGGGGTTGCTGGGCAAACCCACTGGAGAGGAAGAGCGGGACATCTACTTCTGCCCCAAGTGCCAGCCGGTGGCGGACCAGACGCTCGTTGCCTAGCTGAGTTGTTGCTTCGCTGCCGGCCTAGATGTACTGGGCGCCTAGACTCTAGGTGCATAGCTGCCGGTTGCCCTAGCTGGGTTGCCTAGCTGCGGGTTGCCTGGCTGCTGGTTGCCTCGAACGGAAGCGCGTCACGTTCCCGGGGCTCGGGCGCAGCGGTTTCTTTGACGCCAGCCGGGACCATGAACCATGGCAGCAACAGCTGGACGAGGGGCCCGATTGCAAGGGCGTAGACCACGGTGCCCACCCCCACGGACCCGCCCAGCAGCCACCCGATGCCAAGAACCACGACCTCAATCAGGGTGCGCGCAATCCGCACCGACCAGCCCGCCCGCCGCGCCAGTCCCGTCATCAGGCCGTCCCTGGGGCCGGGGCCGAACCGTGCGCCGATGTAGCAGGCGGTTGCAATGCCGTTGAGCAGCACAGCCCCGACGAGCATCCCGATCTGGCCGCCCAAGTGGGACAACGCAGGGATCAGGGCCAGCCCCACGTCGGCGAAGACCCCTACCAGGACTGCATTGGCCAGCGTTCCGAAACCCGGTTTCTGCCGCAGCGGGATCCACAACAGCAGCACCACGAAACTCGCGATGATCACCACCACACCGATGCTGAGTCCGGTCCTTCCCGCAACGCCCTGGTGGAACACATCCCAAGGGTCCAGCCCCAGTCCGGCGCGGATGAACAGAGCCAGCGATAGACCGTACATGGCCAGGCCGACAAAAAGCTGGAGGAGTCTGCGAGTGAACATAGCCATAACCCTGCCAGAGAACTGGCATTGAATTACATAGCCAGTTTGAGATACTGGCTTTATGTCCGCATCGCTCAACCCGTCCGCACTGGCACGTCTCCTGGGTCAGTGGCACCTCGGGGCCGCTCCCGCCTATCGCGAGCTGGCCGACGTCGTCCGCCTCCTGGTCCTGGACGGCCGGGTGGCGCTGGACACTGCACTGCCGAGCGAGCGGGCCCTGTCCGAGGCACTGGGCGTCAGCCGGACAACGGTGACGGCCGCGTACGCCCTCCTTCGCGACGAGGGCTTCCTCAGCAGCGGACAGGGCTCGCGCGGGCGGACCCGGATTCCGCGAATGACACCGAGGGGCGCCGCGTTGTCCGGCAGCCCGGCGTCGGGCAATCCGGGCCGCCCGGCAGCGACGGGCCGCCCGGCAGCAACGCTCGCGTACGAACCCGCCGGATTGGAATTTGCCGCACGCGGGCTCAGCGCGCCGGGACTCACCGCACCCGGGCTGGCCGCGCCCGGGCTCGCGGCGCCCGACGGGCTGATCGACCTCGCGTACGCCTCACTGCCGGCCAGCGGTGAGGTGGTGCACCGCGCGTTCGCGGCCGCTCTCACCGAGCTGCCCGCACTCCTGCCGGGCTTCGGCTACGACGCCATCGGCCTGCTCCCCCTGCGCGAGGCTGTGGCCGAGCGCTATACCGCTGCAGGCGTGCCCACCACCGCCGAGCAGATCCTCGTGACGTCGGGAGCGCAACACGCCCTGAACATCATCATCCGGGCACTGGCCGGGAAGCAGGACAAGGTTCTGGTGGAGCACCCCAGCTACCCGAATGCCTTGGATGCGATCCGGGCCGCAGGCTGCCGGACCATTCCCGTGGCGTTCACTTCACTGCACGACGCCGATGCCAGCCGAGGTGCCGGCACCGACACATCCCCGCGCGGCCTGCCCGCTCCGGCGTGGGACATGCAGGCCCTTCGCGCCGCCATGATGCAGCAACGCCCCAAGATGGCCTACGTGGTGCCGGACTTCCACAACCCCACCGGTCAGCTGATGCCGGACAGCCAGCGCCGCCAACTGGTCCGAATCGCATCGGACTCCGGAACTGTCCTGGTGGTTGATGAGACCCTGCGGGCATTGAACCTCGATGGCGACGCGACCTCGCCCGTGGCTGCCTTCAGTCCGGCGGTGGTGACCCTCGGCTCGCTCAGTAAGTCCCACTGGGCCGGTCTCCGGACGGGCTGGATCCGCGCCTCGGAAGCGATGATCCAGCGGTTTGCCGCGGCACGGTCGTCCATGGATTTGGGCGGCCCCGTCATGGAACAACTCGCGGCCGCACACCTGGTCCGCGCGCTGGACGAACCGCTCCCCGCCCGGCTTGGCAACCTCCGGGACAGCCGTGCCGCCCTGCTGGAACTGCTGGCCGGACACCTCCCGGAATGGCAAACACAACGACCCGCCGGCGGCCTCTCCGTCTGGTGCAGGCTGCCGGCGCCAGCCAGCACCGCGCTAACGGTCATCGCCCCGGATTTTGGCATCCGGCTCGCCGCCGGGCCACGCTTCGGAGTCGGGGGCGCCTTCGAACGCTACCTCCGGGTGCCGTTCACGCTGCCACCGGACCAGCTGGAGACAGCAGTCCTGGCGTTGCGCTCGGCCCAGGACCGGCTACAGGCCGCCCCGCAGCTCCGCCGCACCCTCAAGAACGCCCCGGCCGTGGCCATCGCCTGAGCCTCCACACGGAGCTGAGCTCTCCGCATGCACCTGAGGCTCAACACAGAAAAGGCCTGGTAGGGTCCTCAGCGAAGCCGCCTTTACGCGTAGACCTCCGCCAGGAACCCGCTCCAGGCCTTGGCGGTGGCTTCGGAATTGCCGCTGCCGCTGAAATCGTGCACGGTCATGCCCACCGGTGCGCCGAAGGCGTTGCGGCCGAAGAACCGGTACATCGCGTCGGCAGTCCGCAGTCCGAGGAAGTTCGCATTGGAGAAGTCCAGCTCTCCGGAAAGCCGCCCCACGCCGTCGACGTCCACCTCCACTGCGGAGCCCTGCGCGGCAGCGTCCACGCCCAGCGCCTTCTTCAGCCGGTCGAATCCGTCCGGCGTCTGCGACGCTGCGGGACCCTGGATGTCCGTGAACACCACGGGCTTGCCGTCGAAATGCGCCAGGTACTGGCCCAGGGTGTGGAGGTAGAACTCGGTGTGCTTTCTGGCGCCGTCGTACTGCTCATCCCAGTTGTCGGCGAAGATCCCGCTGTGCACGTAGTGAAGCTTGGCGCGGCCGCCGTCGACCGGTTCCAGCACGTGCTCCAGCTGGTTGAACCAGCCGTCCGGACCGTCCATCCGGGAGACCAGGCGAGTGGGGAATTCCTCCACCGTCCTGACCGCCGGCCACTGGTCGGTGGGGAACATCCACGCCGGGGTGCCGCTGGTGACGGCTTCCCAGACGCGTTCCGGCGTGCCCGGCAGTTCGGTGTTGTAGACGATCTCGAATTCGCGCTTATCAGTCATTGTCCTGCTCCTTCGCTGAGGGGGTTTGTGGGTGTTTTGAGTACAGGGTGAAGTGCGACGACGATCCGGTGTTTCCGGCCGCCGCGCACCGGAGTGCCGCCGGCCGCAGCGGCGGCACCTCCCGGCGGCAGGCCGCCGTCGTGATACTTGTCAACCAGCCGCGTGACCGCAACGCCGAGCTCCTCGGCGAACGCGGCCCGGTCAGCGGCGGTGCGGAAGGTAATCTCGCCGTCGATTGCAAACGTGGCGAGCTTCTGCCGGGCCGCGGCGGCGCCGGCAATCAGCTTGCCCACCTCCTGGACCATCCGGCCCGCGAGCGCCAGCAGCCAGAAGGCCGAAAAGCGGTCGGAAAACCTATGCGGATCCGGTGCCACCGAGGCGAGTGCCACGGGCGAAATCAGGTAGGAGGCCGCCGTCGACTGGAGGACGCGTTCGGTGACGTTTCCCTTGCGCCGCTCCTCCACCAGCACCACCAGGCCGTGCCGTTCAAGGGCCTTGAGGTGGTAGTTGACCTTCTGCCGCGGGAGCCCCACCTTGGCGGCGAGCTGCGTTGCCGAGCCCGGTTCCGCCAGCTCCCGGAGGATGCGCGTGCGGATCGGGTCCAGCGACGCCTCCGCGGCGGCCGCGTCCTCGATCACTTCGATGTCCAACATGCTTCCATCATGCCAACCGACAACTTTTATTGTCAAGAAATTTTTTACCGTCGGTGCCCGGCCTGCAGGGTCCCGGGACGCCGGAACGCGTCGGCACCGCTGGAACGTTCCGGCGTCCGGGGCACGTTCCGGCGAGTTCGGCGGGCGGGCCGGTGCACTCAAGGCAGGCGGCCCCGCCACGCAAAGTAGAATGGTCCGGTGATGCAATCCCCCCTCCCCGTGCGCGACGGCGTCAACGCCACCCGCCTGCGCCTCCCGGATGAGGGGCCGTGGGACACCGCGATGGACTACATGATGCACCGCTGGGGCCACATCGATCCGCAAGGCATTGAGGACCGGTTCGACGCCGGCGAGATCGTGGGCGAGGGCGGCGCCCCGCTGGACCGGGCCACCAAGCTCGATGACCATACCTTCATCTGGTACTACCGGACCCTTCCGCCGGAAACCCGCATCCCGGTGGACATCAGCATCCTGTACCAGGACGAACACCTGCTGGTGGTCGACAAGCCACACTTCCTCCCCACCACCCCGGGCGGCACCTACATCCAGGAATCGGCCCTGGTCCGGCTGCGAAACCAGCTGAACCTGCCGGACCTGATCCCCATGCACCGGCTGGACCGCATGACCGCCGGCGTCCTGCTGCTCTCCACCAACCCGGAGACGCGTGGCAAATACCAGGTGCTCTTCGAGAAACGGCAGGTCCAGAAGGAATACGAGTGCGTTTCCGCCGCGGAACCCGCCGCCGGGTACCCCGCCGTCGACTTCCCCGTAGTGGTCCGCAACCGGATGACCAAGTCCCGCAGCTACCTGCTGGCCGAAGTGATCGACGGCGAACCGAATGCGGAAACCCGGATCGAACGGCTGGAAACGTTCGACGGCGGCACCCCTGCAGATGCCCCCGGCGCCGGTGCCGGCCTCGCCGCCGGCCTGACGCCTGCAGCCGCCGGCAGCGAAAAGCCGCGCCGCCTTGCGAGGTACCGGCTCGAGCCGCACTCCGGCAAGACACACCAGCTCAGGGTGCACATGGCATCGCTTGGCCTCGGCATCGTCAACGACGCCTTCTACCCGGACCTGCTGGACAAGGCCCCGGACGACTACACCAAGCCGCTGCAGCTGCTGGCCCGCGGCATCCGCCTTGTGGACCCCATCAGCAAGCAGCCGGTCGAATACCGCAGCAATCTGGAACTCAGCGAGGCCCTCCAAACGCCGCGCTGAACGAGTCCTCCATCTCGGAGCTGAACAGCACAAATTCCACCAGCTCAAGTGCGCTCTCCGGATGCGAGGCACCAAACCCGGTGACGGCGTCGTGCGCTGCTTCGGCCACCTGCTGCCCCGCCCAGCCGTACACCCCGCCGCCCACCGCCGGGAACGCGACGGACTCAGCTCGCAGCGAATCCGCCAGCCGCAGGCTCTCGCTGAAACACGACACCAGCAGCGCCCGGTTGGTCTGCCCGGCGCGCCGGTTTGGCCCCACGGTGTGGATGACCCAGCGGGCAGGCAGCCGGAAACCGGGAGTCGCGACGGCGGCGCCCACCGCAAGCCCGTGCGGCAGGCGGTCCTGGCGCAGTTCCCGGCAGGCGGCCAGGAGCTCAGGCCCGGCAGCGCGGTGGATGGCGCCGTCCACTCCCCCGCCGCCCAGGAGGGCGGAGTTGGCAGCGTTTACCACCGCGTCCACGGCGCGGGTGGTGATGTCGGCCTGGAGGATGCTGATCCGCATGCGGCCAGTTTCCCACGTCCCGGCGCCCCGATAAATGGCCGGCCGATCCGCGGATGAGCAACTCAGAGGCCCTGCACTACTGCGGCCGAGGCACGGAGCCAGGCCTCCCGCGTTTCCGGCTGCAGAGCCTGGTAGCTGAGCGGTCCTCCGGCCACGAGCGAGCCATCATACGGGACGTCGAGGACTTCCCTGGTGAGTGTCTCGAAGTGGGCCCTCGTCCGCTGATGAAGGTGCACATCGGTGTGCCGGGATGGAGCGGCGAGCAGGGTCACAGCGTTGCTCACCTTGGCCTGGTAACCGCGCTCGCGCAGCCCGTCCACCAGCCAGACGGCACTGGCCACCGTGTCTTCACGCAGCGTGGACACGATCACCAGCTCATCAGCTGCAGCCACTGCGGCCTCCCAGTTGGAGGACCGCATGTTGTTGCCCGTATCCACCATGATGATCCGGTAGAAACGGCGGAGGGCCGAGTGCAGCCGGTCGAACTCACGGCTTCCGATGGTGGCGGCGCCCGCCGCGTCCTCGTCCGAGGCCAGCACGTCGAACTGGGCGGACCCCTGATAACGGACGAACCGGTCCAGATCCCCGATCCGGCCCAGAACCGGATCCTCGAAGCGGTCCACCTCCTGCAGGAGGTCAACGGCCGTAGCCGTGTGCCCGGCGAGCGGCGCCCGCCACCCCAGCGTGCCGCGCGTCTCGTTGTTGTCCCACGCGAGGGTATAACCGCCGCGCTGGATTCCCATTGTTGCCGCGAGGAGCAGCGTTGCCGTGGTTTTATGCGCACCGCCCTTCGGGTTGACCACCACCACGGTGCGCGGGCCATCAAGCCGGCGCTGGACGTCCCCGACAGCCTGCAGGTGGGCGAGTTCCCGGCGCCCGGGTGCGGGGCTGATTGAGTTGCCGGTGAGCCGGCGGATGACACCCTGCCAGCCTGCCTCGGCCAGGGCTGCGGGTGGCTTTGGCCTGTCGGCGAGGAAATCCTGCAGGGTGGGGACGTCGTTGCCGGGCATGGCCGCGGGAGGTGCAAGCGCCATGGCGGACCTTCCTTTCTCTAGTGAACTCCCCAATTGCGGCTGTCCCGGCTGTGACTTCATCGGCTGCGGCTCCCCCACCTGCGGCTTCCCCGCCCGCAGATGCGGTGGCACCACAGCCTCCGCGGCCGCCGTCGAACGTAACCTGCCCCTGACGAGGCGGCCGCCGCGGGCGAGCAGGATGGACAGCAACCGGTACAGCATGATGGCCAGGCCGATCACCGGCAGGGACAACATGAGGATGGACAATCCGGCGAGCGCCGCAACGAACGGGTCACCGGCTTCCACCGCCGCGGCGGCAAGCCCGGCGTGACGCGCAACGGCGCTGGCTGTTTGTCCGAGGATCGCCGGCAGGTTGAGCAGCATCCAGCCGAGCGACACGAACAGGAGCGGCACGACGGTGACAACCCACGCCGTGACGATGCGCCGCGCGAACGGCCGGAGCTGGGTCACCAGCGGGTCCACGGGGCGGCCGGGGATGAGGCTCCGCAGCACCGGGCGGATCCGGTTGAACAGGTCGGGGACGCCGGCAATATCAGCCAGCACGAAATACCCGTCGAAACGCAGCGTCGGCACCAGTTGTTGGACCATTTGGAAGTGCATCAGGCCGGCCGCAAGCAGAAAGAATCCCTGGTCCGTCAGGAGGTACGCGCCGCCCAAACCGAGGAGGCACAGGCAGTTGAAATACAGCCCGCCAAGGTCGGTGCGGATCCGGCCTGCCCGGCCCAGGCGGTAGGAGTCAGTGACGTTAGTGAAGAACGCAGGAAAGACAAGGTAAACGCCGACGCCGATCACCCCGGGCCGTGCGCCCCCGTACCGGCACGCTGTGGCATGGCCCAGTTCATGGACGACGGCGGCCAGTGTCAGGAGCGCGAAGATCCCCAGCAGAAGCGCCGGGGTGAGCAGTATTTGTTCCAGTGAGCCCATAAAGTCACTCCTGGCAACCACGAGGGCATCGACCACCACCAGGGCCGCCAGGACGGCCACCACCACGGGACCCCAATACAGCGGCGTCAGGACCGCGGCCACGGCATTAACCGCTTTCTCCGGAAGGAGCGTGCCTCGCAGCCGCAGCGCCAGCAGGGGGTCCGCCCTTGGCAAGACCGCCGCCCCGGCGGGATCGGCGGACCGGTCACTGACCAGCCCCATCGGCGCGAGCCTGGTGTCTATCAGGTGGCGCAGTCCACCCACACCCAGCTCCCGGCCGTAACTTGCGCTGATGTCACGGGCCGTATCGTCCAGGGACTTCTCTGCCGAGAGGGAAATCATCACCAGCTGGAGGAGCTCGGAAAGTTGGACAATCTGCCCGTCCGCACGCTGCAGCAGGTAGCTGCGCTCCCTCAGCCCGGACCCTTCAACCGGGCCCAGGAAAACAACCCCGGACGCCGGAACCCAGCGGCCTGTAAACGCAGCATCAGGTGTTGCTGTCACATTCACCGCCAACTTGTCACTTTTCCCACGAAAAGCCAGTCATTAGAAGCGGGTGGGCATGCCCCAACATTGGAACATGCCCACAATGTTTGCAAAGTTCCTGCAGGCCTACTGTTGAGCTACCAACAGGGTCTGCCAGGCCTCCGAGTTCGCCACAGAACCTATTGAGGCCGCATTGATGGCCATTGAAAGATTCACAGCGACTACGGGTGCGACGTTGAAGTCGAAGAACAGCGTTTCCCGAACGGGAAGGAGCTCCAATACTTCAGCATCGAGTTCCACCAATGACAGCTTGTGCGATGCCTCCATAGCACCTCACCTCTCCCCCAGATACTCCGGGGTCCGGATATCGGACGGAAAGCGGACTAACCCTGGGCTACAAGGATTGTCTGAACAGCTGAGCTTTCAGCCGAAGCGAGCAATGACCCGGCGTTGAGTGCAAGAGAGGTGTTGGTTGCGTATACGGCTGCCCAGTTGTCGCCAAAAACCAGGGTTTCCCGCGAAGGCAACAGCTCCGCCTGCTGACTGTCCAACTCCTGGATGGTGAGCTCCTTCTTCATATGTATCACCCCCTTTCGACGTCTCCCGATCAGTCAACGCGCCGGCCCGTGGCCGCTCCGTTACAGCCGCGTTATTCTCGCGTTGTTTCGGGAAAATTTGACGTAACGCCAGGAGGCTTGGGCGGCCATTAATCTATGCCTAGGATGGTCATACCGGGCAGTAATGTCCGCGGAGAATTGCGAATGCAAAAACAACGAAAGCAGGGCGCCCGCTCATGGCGGACAGTGAAGGCACCATGGTTATTCGCGCGTGGGCGGAGCCTGCCCAAAACTACGGAATTCGGGCTCGTTTAATCTCCAGCCGCCCCGGCGAAGAGCGAGAGATTGTCGAAGCCGCGGCTGACGCTGATCAAATCATCCTGGCAGTCCGGCGCTGGCTCGATTCCCTGCAGCAACCGGGCGCGTAAAACCCGTCCTACCCCACTTAACCGCCGCCCTACCCCCGTTGCTGGAATCCCTTGACAAGGTTTGGCTGAATGCCACGATGGTATCTGGGGAACGCGTGGAATCCGGCCGCTTGAGAGGGAAAAGCATGACGGTGGCTCTCGCACAGGACTGGCGCTTGAGCCTGCTGGGGGCTTGGCGATTGCACTGCGGCAACGATGCCGTGACGGTAGCCAGCCGTGAGCAGCGGCTGATCGCCTGTGTGGGGCTCCTCGGCTGCCGGCACCGCAGTTTCCTGGCAGGCCTGCTGTGGCCCAGGAGCAGCGACACGCAGGCCGCTGGCAATCTCCGCACCACCGTCTGGTGTATCTCCCACTCTTTGCCGCGCCTCCTCCATACCGGGCCGGACACGCTGGAGCTGGAACAATCGGTCCGCGTCGACGTCGCAGCACTGCAGTTGCACGTCGCCAGAATGCAGGCCCAGCCCGAGGGCCAGATTCCGGACGGCTACCTGGACCACCTGAGCCGGGCCGAACTGCTGCCCGGCTGGTACGACGACTGGGTGATTTTCGAGCAGGAGCGCCTCCGGCAATTGCGCCTCAGCGCGTTGGAACTCATGGCCCGGCAACATCTTGCGGCGCACGAACCCGGCAGGGCCGTGATCGCAGCGATTTCGGCGGTAAGCATCGAACCGCTCAGGGAATCGGCCCATCTCCTGCTGGTCCAGGCACATCTTGCCGCCGGGAACCGGGCAGCCGCTGTCCGCGCGTACACCATGTTCGCCAGCCGGCTGGAAAATGAACTGGGCGTCCAGCCGTCCAATCAGTTGAGTGATCTCGTGGCGGCGTTCCGTCCGGCCCTGCGCTGACTCCCGTTTCGCCGCCCGAAGTGCGGTACTTTGTGGCCATGGACTTTGGCAACGCCGATAGCTGGGGAGCGGCGATCTATTTCTGGATCATCCCCGTGGTGCTCGGGGACGCCATCTTCCCGCCCATCCCGTCAGAGATGGTGGTGATCACCGGGGGCGCGCTCTCGGCGGACGGGCGGACCAATATTTTTCTCGTCGCCGCCCTGGCCGCACTGGCGTCCTGGCTGGGTGACATGCTGGTGTTCCAGCTCTTCAAACGCCGGCTCAGCCATATCCTCGACCGGTGGCGCTGGGGCAGGAAGGTCCACCACGGCATCCATGAAGCGATCGCCAGGGCGGGCCGCTCATCCACCTACGGCGCCATTATCGGTGCCCGATTCATCCCGGGAGGGCGGCTGGCGACGTCGGCCGCAGCCGGAATCGCCGACGTCGCTGTCCGCGGTTTCAGCCTCTGCGCCGGGCTCGGCGCGGTCCTCTGGGCCGGCTGGCTGGTGGGGCTGGGCTACTTCACAGGCTCGGCAACCAAGCTGCCGTTCTGGGCCAGCTCGCTCATCGGCGTTGGCGTGGGACTGGTGATCGGCTCCGTCGTCGGCGTTATTGTCACCCGCCGGCGCGGCACCCGTTCCCCGGTGGACGAGCCTCCCCCGGTGGTCGGCCCCGAACCAGACTGACTTAGACCGGTGCCCAGCGGCCGCGGTTGCGGCGGAGCACCGTCAGGGAACCGGTCAGCGCAACGCGTTCGACGGCGTCGCGCATCATGGCTGCCGATTCGCGCGCCTGGTGATTCTCGCCGTTGTACTCGGTGGCCTCCACCAGGAAGCGGAGGTTAAGCTGCGGGACACCGCCGGCGAGTTCGATCTGGTTGGACTCCACATGGTGCCGGGTCTCCAGGGCCTCCACCGCCGCGGCCATCACGGCTTCGGGCGGGTTGCCGGGCTTCAGTCCGGTGATTTTCAGGCGGGTCTGGAACGAAGGCATGCCTTCCACACTATCCCGGCGGACCCTGGGCCGGCGCTCAGCGGTCCGGCCGCCGTGCGGGCAGGGCGCTGTCTGGTCCTACCGCTGTGTGGTCCGGGCCGGCTCGTCGGGACCGCCCTGCGGAACCTGCGCTGACCAGCGCTCCTCGATATGACCGAAACGCCACACGCCCAGGGCAACGAGCCACGTGAAGATGAACAGGGCAACCGTGGTGTAGCCGATAGCCGCCAGGTCCAATCCGCCGATCACCGCGAGCGGCCCGGACCGGATCCCGGCGCTGTCCACCAGGAGGTGAATCAGCTGCACGGAACCGATGCCCAGGGCCACCGCCACGGACAGGCCGGTCACCACCACGTTGTAATAGATCCTGCGGACCGGCCTGGCCAGCGCCCAGCGGTAGGCGAACGTCATGAGGCAGCCGTCGAGCGAGTCCAGCAGGCTCATGCCTGCCGCGAAAAGGACCGGCAGCGTCAGGATCGCGTACCACGGCAGCGTCGAGGCAGCGGCTCCGGCTGCGAGGACCAGCAGGCTCACCTCCGTGGCGGTGTCAAAGCCCAGGCCGAACAGCAGGCCAACGCCATACATCTGCCACGGTTTGGTGATCAGGCGGGTGAAGCGGCCGAAGAGCCGCGTCATGAGCCCGCCGGGGGCCGGTTGGGTCTCCAGTCCGGCAGCCTTGTCCCCGCTGGACCGGAGCCGGCGCACCGATCGAAGAACCTGCAGGAGCATCACCAGGTTGAGGACACCGATGAGGTACAGGAAGACGCCCGAGACTGCCGTCCCGAAAAAGTGCAGGCCGGCCCCTGCTTCGTCCGAAACCGCCCCGCCCTGGGCCGACAGGCCCCGAATTCCGGCGGCCAGCACCGCGCACAGACCAAAGACAACGCTCGAGTGGCCCAAGGAAAACCAGAAGCCCACCGTCAAGGGCCTGTGCCCGGCCCCGCAATGCCCGGGTGCGCCCCGAGGTACGTCTCCTGCGAGTTTTCGCGTGGTGTTGTCGATGGCCGCAATGTGGTCGGCGTCGAACGCGTGGCGCAGGCCCAACGTATACGCGGCGACACCCAAGCCCACACCGAACGCTCCGAATGACCCCGCCGGAAGGTTTTCCGGTGCCACGACTGCCAGCAGGACGCCCCAGCCGACTCCGTGGAGCAACAGCACCACGGCTGCCATCCCGGCGATCGAGGACCGCTCGCCCCCTGTCACAGCGATCCCCCTGTCACAGTGATGGCCCTGTTAAAGGTGAGGGCCCTGTCAACAGTGATCGCGCAGCCAAAGTTGATCGCCCAGCCAAAACGATGGCGGGCGTACCCGTCCGCGCTTCGGGCTGTGTGCTGTTTTCAGCTTCCGGTTGCTGCACTTCCGAGCCTCCGGCTTCCGCGTCCTTGCAGAACAATGACATGACTATACGCTCCTTACTCGATGAGCGTGCGGCTGTCAAATAATTGGGTTGCGTTACGGCCGGGACGAGCCTATCTTGGCAGGAGGGAGGCACAGCCGATGCACGAACTCTCGATCGTACAAAGCCTCATAGACGCGGTCCTGGACAAGACAGGAAGCCGGGCAGTTACCGGCGTCAACCTTCGGATCGGCCCCTTGTCAGGCGTGCTCCCGGATGCCCTCCGTTTCTGTTTTGACGTTGCCTCGGCTGGAACCACCCTGGCGGGGGCGCGGCTGCAGATCGACGAGCCGCAGGGCCAAGGGCGGTGCCGTACGTGCGGGAACAACTTCGCGCTGACTGACATGTTCCTCCTCTGTCCGTGCGGCAGCGCCGACGTCCACGTAGTGACGGGACGCGAACTCCAGCTCGTTTCGGTGGAGGTGGCGTAGGCGATGTGCGCAACATGCGGCTGCGGCGAGGACGCGACACCCCGGGTTTATGCCTGGGATGCCCCCGATGCTCAGGCGCATGACCACCCGCACACACACGACCAGACGCATGAGCACGGGCACCCTCACGACCACGCCCACGACGACAGCCACCCTCACGAGCACACGCGCAGCCATCCGCACGAGCACGGGCATGAGCACGACGCCGGCCACACCCACGCGCCGGAGCTCATCTCCCTGGAACAGAACCTCCTGGCCAAGAACGATCTGCTCGCGGAACGGAACCGCGGCTGGCTCGCGGGGAGGAAGGTCCGGGCCCTGAACATGATGAGCTCCCCGGGCGCCGGAAAGACCACCCTCCTGGTCCGGACGCTCACGGAACTGGGTGACAGGCTGCAGGCCGGGGTCATCGAAGGTGACCAGGAAACGTCCCTCGACGCCGATCGCATCCGCAAGGCCGGCCGGCCCGTGGTGCAGATCAACACCGGAGCGGGCTGCCACCTGGACGCCGACATGCTCCGCCGCGGACTGGACGCGCTCGATCCCCCAATGGATTCCACCGTGTTCATCGAGAACGTGGGCAATCTCGTCTGCCCCGCCCTCTTCGACCTGGGCGAAGCAGCCAAAGTAGTAGTCGTCTCAGTAACGGAAGGTGATGACAAACCGCAGAAATACCCGCACATGTTCATCGCGGCTGACCTGGTGATCATCAACAAGTCGGACCTGCTCCCCTACGTCGAGTTCGACGTCGACGAATGCGTCCGCCGCATCCGCCACCTGAACGCCCACGCAGAATTTCTGGTCCTCTCGGCCACTACCGGGGACGGCATGGCCGCCTGGTACGACTGGCTGGACGGCCGTCCCTCCCGGACAGAGACCCGCCTCGGGTCTCTTGCAGGGCCCCTGGAAGAGACCCTGACAGACGCACACTAAGCCCCCTGCGGGCCGCGGAAAGAGGCAACGATGCCTACCGAGACTTCCCTCAAGGCCGAAGAAACCCTGATTCACGTGCTCTGGATCAACGCAGGGCTAAGCTGCGACGGCGACTCCGTCGCCCTGACGGCGGCCACCCAACCCAGCGTGGAGGAAATCGCCCTCGGCGCCCTTCCCGGCCTGCCCCGCATCGCCATGCACTGGCCCCTGATCGACTTCGAGTGCGGCCCCCAGGAAGGGGCGGACGACTTCCTGGAATGGTTCCGCAAGGCGGACCGCGGCGAACTGGAACCCTTCGTCCTGGTGGTGGAGGGGTCCATCCCGAACGAGAAACTGCACGACGCCGGGGGCTACTGGTGCGGGTTCGGCAACGACCTGGCTACGGGACAGCCAATCACCACCAGTGAATGGCTGGACCGCCTGGCACCCAAGGCAACCGCCATCATCGCCGCCGGCACCTGCGCAACCTACGGCGGCATCCATGCCATGGCCGGAAACCCCACCGGCGCCATGGGCGTTCCTGACTACCTGGGCTACGACTGGAAATCCAAGGCCGGCATCCCCATCGTCTGCGTGCCCGGGTGCCCCATCCAGCCGGACAACCTCTCCGAAACCATGACGTACCTGCTGTACCAGGCCACGGGACAGGCCCCCATGATTCCGCTCGATGATGCGCTGCGGCCCACATGGCTGTTCGGACAGACCGTCCACGAAGGCTGCGACCGGGCGGGGTACTACGAACAGGGCGACTTCGCCACCGAGTACGGCTCCCCCAAGTGCATCGTGAAGCTGGGCTGCTGGGGCCCGGTGGTCAAGTGCAACGTGCCCAAGCGCGGCTGGATGAACGGAATCGGCGGCTGCCCCAACGTCGGCGGCATCTGCATCGGCTGCACCATGCCAGGCTTCCCGGACAAGTTCATGCCCTTTATGGACGAGCCTCCCGGCGGCAAGCTCTCCACGAACACCATCCGCCCCTACGGCTCAGCCATCAGGGCGTTGCGCGGCATCACCACCCACACACTGAACCAGGAGCCCAAGTGGCGCCGGCCCGGACCTGAACTGCTGACCGGCGCGAAGCGCACCTGGTAGCCATCCCCATTCCAGACAGGTGAAGAAGATGACCTCAACGATTCCAATGCCGTCCGGGAGCGGGACGGACAACAGCAACCTCGTGGAGATGAACTGGGACCCGATCACCAGGATTGTGGGCAGCCTGGGCATTTACACCAAGATCGATTTCGCGAACAACCAGGTGGTGGAGTGCAAGAGCACGTCCTCGATCTTCCGCGGCTACTCGCTGTTCATGAAAGGCAAGGACCCGCGGGACGCCCACTTCATCACCAGCCGGATCTGCGGGATCTGCGGCGACAACCACGCCACCTGTTCCTGCTACGCACAGAACATGGCCTACGGTGTGAAGCCGCCGAACCTGGGCGAATGGATCGTCAACCTGGGCGAGGCAGCGGAGTACATGTTCGACCACAACATCTTCCAGGAAAACCTGGTGGGCGTGGACTACTGCGAAAAGATGGTCTCCGAAACCAACCCTGCCGTCCTGGCCAAGGCCGAGAATACCCGGGCCCCGCACGAGGGCGAGCACGGCTACCGGACCATCGCGGACATCATGCGTTCGCTGAACCCGTTCACCGGTGAGTTCTACCGCGAGGCGCTGCAGGTCAGCCGTGCCACCCGCGAGATGTTCTGCCTGATGGAGGGCCGGCACGTGCATCCGTCCACGCTCTACCCCGGCGGGGTGGGGACGGTGGCCACCATCCAGCTCATGACGGACTACATCACCCGGCTGATGCGGTACGTGGAATTCATGAAGAAGGTGGTGCCCATGCACGATGACCTCTTCGACTTCTTCTACGAGGCGCTGCCCGGCTACGAGCAGGTGGGCCTGCGCCGGACGTTGCTGGGCTGCTGGGGCTCGCTCCAGGATCCTGACTACTGCAATTTCGAGTACAAGGACATGACCGAGTGGGGCCGGAAGATGTTCGTCACTCCCGGCGTGGTGGTGGACGGCAAACTCGTCACCACGGACCTGGTCCGCATCAACCTGGGCCTGCGGATCATGCTGGGATCCTCCTACTACGAGGACTGGGAAGACCAGGAAATGTTTGTGACCCACGATCCGCTGGGAAACCCGGTGGACCGCCGCCACCCCTGGAACCAGCACACCAATCCGCGGCCCCAAAAGCGTGACCTGAAGGAGAAGTACAGCTGGGTCATGTCCCCGCGCTGGTTCGACGGCGAGAACAACCTGGCCCTGGACACCGGCGGCGGTCCGCTGGCACGGCTGTGGGCCACCGCCCTGGCCGGGCTGGTGGACATCGGCTACCTCAAGGCCACCGGCAGCAGCGTGCAGATCAACCTTCCCAAAACAGCACTCAAGGGTCCTGTCACCTTCGAATGGAACATCCCGCAGTGGAGCAACACCCTGGAACGCAACCGCGCGCGCACGTACTTCCAGGCTTATGCCGCTGCCGCTGCACTGCACTTCGCGGAGAAGGCGCTCGAGGAAATCCGGGCCGGCCGGACCAAAACCTGGGAGACGTTCACGGTCCCGGACGAGGCCATCAGCTGCGGCTTCACTGAAGCGGTCCGCGGCGTCC
>NZ_JANFCZ010000034.1 GCF_024391045.1 Pseudarthrobacter sulfonivorans | reverse complement strand
GACCGCGGCAGCCATCTCCACGGCTCCGGGGGTGTCCCCGTGGATGCACAGGGAATCAGGCCTGACCTGGACCACGGTGCCGTCCAATGCCACCACCTCGCCCTTTGTCGCGAGGCGGACAGCGCGCTCGACAATCGAACCGACGTCGTGCAGGACTGCTCCTTCCTGCGAGCGCGGCACCAGCGTGCCGTCGGCCTGGTAGGCGCGGTCGACAAAGGCCTCCACAAAGACGGGATGCCCGGCTTCCTTGGCCTGGATCAGCAGCTGCGAGCCCGGCAGGCCGAGAATGGGCAGGCCGGGATCGTAGGCCTGGATGGCTGCCACCACCGCGGAAGCCTGCTCTGCGTCGTGCACCAGGCGGTTGTAGAGGGCACCGTGCGGCTTGACGTAGTCAACGGAGGCACCCACGGCGTGCGCCACCCCGTCGAGCGCCCCCAGCTGGTACAGCACGTCGCCGAAAAGCTCATCGAAGGACATGTCCAAGGACCGGCGGCCGAAGCCGGCCAGATCGCGGTACCCCACGTGCGCCCCCACGGTCACATCCAGCTCGAAGGCGGCCCGGCAGCTGTCGAGCATCGTGACGGGGTCCCCCGCGTGGAAGCCGCACGCCACGTTGGCGCTGGTCACCAGGGGGAACATCGCGGCGTCGTCGCCCATGTTCCACGAGCCGAACGATTCGCCGAGGTCAGCGTTGAGATCCAAGGTTGGTACCCTCCAGGGTTTTGTGATGATGAGCCGTGCTGTTGTTGTCTGTGCTGTCAGCGGTGGCTTTGAGCTCTCCGGGAATGGTAACCGGCATGGGTCCGAAAGCTTCCTTCGCGTTCGATGCCACGGCCCGGCCCATCATGAGGTTGCCTGCACCGCCCACCACTGCGCCGATGCCGAACGGGAGCGCCCGGCCAAGGAACGCTGAGCCCTGGCGTTTGAGCAGATTCTTGAGGAAGGCCTTCTGGATCTTGCTCCGAATGGCCCCGAATCCGGTGGGCATGGACTTGGACAGCGCGTTTCCCCACACCTTGGTGGGGCTGGTTCCCTTGCCCATGGCCTGCCCGCTGAGCGTTCCGAGCAGGGCAGTCCCCTCTTCGCCGAGCATAATGGCCATCACCATGGTGCTGGCCTTTTCGGGATTGGTCAGGCGGATTCCGTGGAGTTCCGCCAGCGAGGTGGCATAGAGCGCCGTGGCCTCGAGGAAGCCAACTGTGGCAGCGGCGGAAAGTCCCAGGGACGCCACCGTTCCGACGCCGGGCACAACGGCTGTTGCCCCGACGATCGCACCGCCGCCGGTCACCGCCCGCAGGTAGTCCCGCTCCAGGATTTCCGCGAGCTTTGCCGCACTGGCGCGGGGGTGCTTGCGCTGGAGCCGCCGAACGTAGGCGAGGACCAACGGCCGTTGGATTTCGACCGCCCGCAGGAGCATGTTGTGGACGCCGGGTTTCGGCTTGCCCTCAGCGTCGAACATGGCGTTGTGGGCGGTTTCCTGAGCGATACGTACTGCGGGATTGCTGCGCTTGGGCATGGTCACCTCTGCTTCTGTAGGACGTCGGTCCGCCGGCGGTTTGGCCGCGGCCCTGCATTAACCCTAAGCCTGCTTGGCAATATGCGCCGTGCCTGCCGGACGGCAAAGCCGAGGAGCGCTCCCGGCAGGGGCCTCAGCCGAGGGCGTGCACGATCGGAAGGCTCGCCGTCGGCGGTCCGCTGGGGAACACCGTCGGTTCGGGGCACTCGAAAGGTGCCAGTGCCACGCGGACCGGTTCGGGACCGACACGTAGAACCTGGCCGCGGACATCCACGTCCAGCTGGCCGCCGCTTCGGATGCTGAGGGTGAGCGCGCCGGAGTCGAGCTCCACCAGCAGCAGGCGCCCGCGGACCTTCAGGTGGAAGGTCAGCGCGCCCCATTCAGCCGGCAGCCGCGGATTGAAGAAGGGCATGTGGCCCTGGTCCCGCAGCCCCGCGAACCCGCAGACCAGGGAGCTCCATACCCCTCCGGTGGACGCGATGTGCACGCCGTCGATGGTGTTGCCATGGGTGTCATCCAGGTCGATGAACGCCGCGTTGGTGAAGTGCTCCAAAGCCGCCTCCGGATGCCCCACTTCGGCGGCCATGATCCCCTGCACACAGGCGGAGAGGGTGGAATCGCCGGTGGTGATGGGGTCGTAGAAATCGAAGGCGCGGCGCTTTTCCTCGGCCGTGAAGTCCTGCCACTGCAGGAACATGGCCAGGACGGTGTCCGCCTGCTTCAGCACCTGGTGCCGGTAGATCACCAGCGGGTGGAAGTGCAGCAGCAGCGGGTACTTTGACCGGGGCGTGGTCCAGTCCCAGGGTTCGAGCGTCATGAAGTCGTTGTCCTGCGAATAGACCTGCAGGTCTTCATCGAACGGCAGCTGCATGCGGTTGGCAGCCTGCACCCACAGCTGGCGCTCGGCCTCATCGATGGCCGGGTGTTCCACGGCAGCGGCGGCGCCCAGGTTAAAGCGGGCCATGACGTTGGTGTACAGGTTGTCGTTGACTACCGCCGTGTATTCGTCCGGACCCGTGACGCCGTGGATATGGAAGAGCCCGTCCTTGCCGAAGAAACCCAGCGAGGCCCACATGCGGGCCGTTTCGATCAGCAGTTCCGCGCCCATGCCTTCGCGGAACGCCTCGTCGCCGCTGGCCCACATGTAACGGCTCGTGGCAAACGCGATGGCGGCTGCAATGTGAAACTGTGCCGTACCGGCGGCGTAGTAGGCGCTGGCTTCAAGGCCGTTGATGGTGCGCCACGGGAAAAGGGCCCCGTCCACGCTGAGCTCCTTGGCCCGGACCTTGGCGACCGGAAGCATCTGGTGCCGGAATTCCAGAACCTGGCGGGCGGCGTCGGGGTTGGTGTAGGTGAGGTAGGGCAGGAGGTAGACCTCCTGATCCCAGAAATAATGCCCCTCGTAGCCCGAACCGGTCACGCCCTTCGCCGGGATGCCTGCGACGTCGGCCCGTGCCGTTGCCTGTGCCAGCTGGAACAGGTTCCAGCGGATGGCCTGCTGAAGCTGGGGCTGGCCGCCCACCACAATGTCGGACGTGGCCCAGTACTCGCGGTAGTGCTCCCGGCTCTCGTCGAAGATGTCCTCCACAGGCCGGAGCCCGGCTTCGGCGGTTTCAGCGGCATCCCGCTCGGAGTCCTGGACACCGGGGCCTGCGGCGTAGCTGACGGTCTTTTCAAGCCGGAACGGCTCGTCGGCCCGGACCGCCAGGACGTAGCGGACGCTGCTGTCATCTTCACCGGCGAGCGTTTCAAAGCACTGTTGGCCCGTAGAGGTCCAGTGGTCCACGGCCATCCCCACCCGCTGCCCTGATTCCGCTGCCTGCCAGGACAGGCGGAGGGAGCCGTCGCCGCCGTCAATCCGGACCGGCAGCAGGACCCTGCCCGCGTGCCGGCCGGCGCGGCGCGGGTCGTGCGCCGAGTGGTCCTCCACAGGCTGGTCCTGGCGGTTGATGACGGACGACGTGACGTCGGCGGAAACCTCACGGTCGGAGGCGACCTCCAGCGAGATGCCCAGGCTGCCGCGCGAGGCGAAGCCAACCGCGCGGCGTTCGGTGGTGGTCACCGCGGCACCGGAGCGGCACTGCCAGGTGACGCGGCATTCGTAGATGCCGGTGGCGAAATCAACTGTCCGGCGGTAGTCCAGGACGTCCGATTCCGCGAGCGAGAGGGTTTCGCCGTCGATGATTACCGTGAAGTTGTTCGCATCGGGGATGTAGATGATCCGCTGTCCGGTGCGGGCGAAGCCGAATGCGTTCTCCGCATGCTTGATATCCCAGATCTCATGGAGGCCGTTGATGAAGCTGCCCGGGAGTTCGGCGTCGGCCGCCGCCCAGTGGGCTCCGCGGATGCCAAGGTGCCCGTTGCCCAGGGCAAAGAGCGTTTCCAAAGTGCCGGCGTTGCCTGGTTCGTGATGTGTTTCCACGAGCTGCCAGGGGGTGTCGGGGAACCGTTCACGGTCAGCGGTGATGAGAGCCATGCTGTTGCGATCCTTTTGGCGGTGGTGCTGGTCTGGTGGTGCGCGTTCGGGTGTCTGCGCGGCCGGCGGGGCTACCCGCGGGCGGGACTGGCTAGAGGAGTTCCTGGAGGTCGTTGACCACGCGGGTGGCGCCGGCTTCGAGCAGGGTCTCCCTTCCGGCACCCCGGTCCACGCCGATCACGGAGTGGAAGCTGCCCGCGTGGCCGGCCTGGACACCGGAGACTGCATCCTCCACCACCACGCATTCCGCGCTGGGTAATCCCAGCAACTGCGCTGCGTAAGTGTAGGTGGCCGGGCTCGGCTTGCCGGGCAGGCCCTCGGCAGCGGCCACCACTCCGTCCACCACAATTTCGAAATGCCCGTTCAGGCCGGCCGCTTTTAGCACCGCGGGAGCGTTCCGGGAGGAGGAGACGACGGCGACCTTCAGTCCGCGCGCCACTGCGGCTTCCAGGAAGCGCACCGAACCTTCGAAAGGCTCGACGCCGGCACTGACAATGTCGTTGAAGACCTGGTTCTTGCGGTTGCCGAGTTCCTGGACAGTTACCTGGGCGGAATCCCCGGAAGATGAGTCCTCGTCCCCCTCCGGGAGCACGATGCCGCGCGACGCCAGGAAGTCCCGGACGCCGTCGAACCGCGGCTTGCCGTCGATATGGTCGAAGTAGTCTTCCTCGCGGTAGCCGGGCACGTCGGGCCGGGACGCCAGGTATCTCTCGAAAAGTTCTTTCCACGCCTGTTCATGGACGGTGGCCGTGGGCGTGAGCACGCCGTCGAGGTCGAACAGGATCGCGGAAGCGCTGGTCCAGGCGGAGTTCCGGGTTTCTAGAACGTCAGTCATGCGCAATGTCCTTTCAGACGGCGGGCAGCCATGGGGGGCGTAGCTCAGGAGTGCGGAAAATCAACAAGCAGGTAAACACTGGGCGGGACTCCGCCAGTGGGCGGCGGTGCGCAAAGGCGGGGTGGGGAATCGCGGGCCACGGTGTCCGCTGGATCAGCAGGCGCGGCTAAGGGCCATGGCATAAATCACGGCGGGTCGGCGGGTGCTGATAATCGTCTTCTTCCATGATGAAGGCGATGATGCCCTGTGACAACCTGACAGCGTCAGCCGGGGATAACTTTGCCCGTCACCGCGGAAACTCTCACCGCGGAAATCTGACGCTCAACTGAGAACGTAATGGCGGAGGAACGCGCTGACGTCCACCATCTCGGTCTTGCTCATCGCGTGGCCCATGCCGGGATACGTCCGGGCCGTCAGCCGGGTGTTCTTGTCCAGCCACTGTCCCGTGTACTCCGTGGCGTCCTCGTTGATGACGAGGTCTGCTTTGTCCCGCCCCCAAAAGAAGGGTGGCGGGGTCTCAAAGGAGTCGGTGAGGGAAAGGAGTTCGTTTTCCAGCACAAAGCCGGACAGCCCCACTGTCGCCTTGTAACTGTCGGGGTGGAGGCGGAGGAGGGTGCTGGCCATGGCCATACCCTGCGAATAGCCCAGCAGGCTCACGCTGCTGTGACGCCCCTTGACCGAGCCGATCCAGGTATGGACGGCGTTGGTGGCACTGATGACGTCGGCGAAATCGTTGGCCAGGAAGTAGTCCAGCAGGAACCACCCGTAGTGATCGCCGATCACCATGGGAGCCCGGAGCGCAGCACACGTGAATTCGGATGGCAGATATTCGAAGAGCCGCACCATCCGGGACTCATCCGTGCCGTAGCCGTGCATCAGGACCAGCAGCGGCGTACCGTCCCGCTCGGCTTCCGGCTTGGACCAAACAACTGTCTCCATCGGTCCAGCCTAGCCATGCGTACCCCGGGCGGCTGCACACAGGCCGCTGAACAGCCATGACGTGCCGCCGCGGCACGGGCTGATGGTCATTGAATCGAGCAGGGCAGGGCTGTAGCGTGAGAGCACAGCATGCTTATCAGTTCGGCACCACATGTACTCGAACAACAAGGAGCAAGTCATGAGAATCGGTTCCGCCATCTTCCTCATCGCCCTCGGCGCCATCCTGGCCTGGGCCGTCGCTCCGGGCCTGATTCCCTTCGTGGACCAGGTTCTGATCGGGTACATCCTGATGGCCGTGGGTGTCATCGGCCTGATCGCCTCGCTTATCCTGGCGTCGCCGGGCCGGAGCCGCCGCATCAGCGAAACCCGCTCGGTGGTTGACCCCAACACCGGCGAGCGCATCACCCGCAACGAAAGCCGCGACGCCGGACTGTAGGTCCCGGACGGACGCGTCACCATGAACCCCGCCAGCCGGGCCGGACCACTGCGGTCCGGCCCGGCTTTTTTGCGCCCCCGATCAACACCGGCGCGCCCTCGCCAACGGTTGCCGGCGAGTTTTTGTCCACTTAACGCGTCTGTCGAGCCGTCAAACGGCCAATAAGTGGACAAAAACTCCGAGGGCTTCTGTGTTTTTTTGGCTTTCGTTGACAAACCAACACACTCGAAGATAAAGTCAAGTAATTCAACATCACGTGATGCCAGTCACAGGAATTTCAGCACTTTACGCAACGGAGGGTACGTGTTCGCCGAGGAGCGCCAGCAGCAGATTGCCGAGCTTGTTACCGGTACCGGCAGGGTCAGCGTGACCATGCTGGCCGAGCGCTTCCGCATCACCACCGAAACCATCCGCCGCGACCTCGCCACCCTCGAAACCGCCGGCACCGTCCGTCGGGTCCATGGCGGTGCCGTGGCCGCGGACCGGTTCAGCACCTCCGAGGAAAGCATCAACGAACGGACCATCCAGCGGCCGGACCAGAAGCTGCGCATCGCCCAGGCAGCACTCGCCCTGATCCCCCAGGGGAAGTCGGGAAGCATCCTGCTCGACGCCGGCTCCACCACCGAGGCGCTCGCCGACCTGCTCTCCCGGCGCCCCGCCGTCGTGCTTTCCGGAGCCGCGGCCAACGGCACGGCCACCGGCGCCGCTTCCGGCGCACCGCACACCAACCCGGCGTCAGCTACCGAACTGGTGGTCATTACCCACGCCGTCCCCATCGCCGCCAGGCTGGCCAGCGCACCTGGAATCGCAGTCCAGCTCCTGGGCGGCAGAGTACGCGGCCTCACCCAGGCAGCCGTGGGCCAGGGCACCGTGGAGTCCGCCCAGCGGCTGCGCCCGGACATCGCGTTCATCGGCACCAACGGCATCCACGCACACTTTGGCCTCAGCACTCCCGATCCTGAAGAAGCCGCCGTCAAGGCAGCCTTCGTCCAGTCGGCGCGCCGCATCGTGGTGCTGGCCGACTCCTCCAAGCTGGACGCGGAAACGCTGGTCCAGTTCGCCTCACTGAAAGATCTGGACACCTTGATTACAGACAGCGAGCCCGGCCCGGAACTCACAGCCGCCCTGACCGACGCCGGCGTTGACGTGGTGATCGCATGATTGTCACCTTCACGGCCAACCCGAGCCTGGACCGCACGGTGGCCCTCCCCGGCCCCCTGGAACGCGGCGAAGTCCAGCGCGCAGTCTCCGTCAGCCAGGAATCCGGCGGCAAGGGCGTCAACGTGTCCCGGGCCTTGTGCGCCTCAGGGCTGGAGACCATCGCCGTACTTCCCGGCGGCGACAGTGATCCGGTCCTGGCCGGCCTGCACCACGACAAAGTTCCCTTCGCGGCACTTCCCATCGACGAACCGCTGCGCACCAATGTGGCCCTGACCGAACCGGGCGGCGTGACCACCAAGATCAACGAGCCCGGGCCCACGCTGAGCGTCGACGAGCAGGAGGCCCTGGTCAGCCTGCTCCTGGAGCGCGCCCGCGGTGCGAGCTGGGTGGTCCTGGCAGGTTCCCTGCCGCCCGGCTTCCCTGCCGACTTTTATGCCACGGTGGCGCAGCGCCTGCGTTCCACCGCCGACGGCGCCGCCCCGCGGATCGCCGTCGACTCGTCCGGCAAGCCCCTCGCCGCCGCCATCTCGGGCGGCAGTGCCGGCATGCCGGACCTCCTGAAACCCAACGCCGAGGAACTGGCGGAACTGGCTGCTGCAGCCGGTTACGCCACGGCGTTAACCGCAGAGGAACTTGAAGCGGATCCGGAGGCCGCCGCAGCGGCCGCCGCCGCCGTCGTGCGTTCCGGTGTGGGTGCTGTACTGGCAACTCTCGGGTCCAAGGGAGCTGTCCTGGTAACGGCCGACGGCGCGTGGCTGGCCACGCATCCGCCGGTCGCCGCGGTCAGTACGGTCGGTGCGGGCGATTCATCGCTGGCTGGCTATCTGCTCGCCCACGGCCGGGGCGCCGCCCCGGCCGATTGCCTCCGTCAGGCGGTGGCCCACGGTGCCGCCGCCGCCTCCCTGCCGGGCTCCACTGTCCCGGCAGTCCACCAAACCACCCCGGATGCCGTAACCATCACGGCCCTTCGAAAGGATTGACAGTGACTCAGCTCATCACCACCGAACTGGTCGAGCTCGACCAGAACCTGGGCACCTCGCCCGAGGATGTGATCAGGTACCTGGCCAGCAAAGTAGCTGCCACCGGCCGCGCGTCAGAAGTTGAAGGCCTCTTCGCGGACGCCTTCGCCCGTGAGCAGAAGACGGCCACCGGCATCCCCGGCGGCATCGCCATCCCGCACTGCCGCTCGGCCGCCGTCGTGGAACCCACACTGGCCATGGCCCGGCTCAACCCGAAGGTGGACTTCGGCGCCAAGGACGGCCCGGCCGACCTCGTCTTCTTCATCGCAGCCCCGGACGGCGCGGACCAGGAACACCTCAAGCTCCTGTCCAAGCTGGCCCGGTCCCTCATCAAAAAGGACTTCACGGCAGCGCTGCGTGCAGCGTCCAGCCGTGAGGAAATCGTTTCGCTCGTGGACGGTGCGCTAGCGGACAAGCCGGCCGCCCACGCTGCCCCGGCAGCGGCCGACGCTGTGCCTGTGGCTGTGGGTGCTGCTTCCGGCGCCTCCGCCGCGGGTGCTGCTGCGGCTTCAACCGGCCCAACCACCGGCGCCGCGTCGGGTCCCAGGCGCCTGGTAGCCGTCACGGCCTGCCCCACCGGCATCGCGCACACCTACATGGCCGCCGATTCGCTGGTGGCCGCCGCCCAGGAAATGGGCGTGGACCTGCAGGTTGAAACTCAGGGCTCCTCGGGTGCCAAGGCACTGGACCCCGCAGTCATCGCCGCGGCGGACGCCGTGATCTTCGCCGTCGACGTGGACGTCCGCGGCAAGGAGCGCTTCGCCGGAAAGCCTGTCATCAACGCGCCGGTCAAGCGCGGCATCGACGAGCCCGCAAAGATGGTCCAGGAAGCGCTCGCCGCTGCCACCGACCCGCACGCCCGCCGGGTGCCGCACTTCGGTGCGGAGGAGCAGGCCCAGCAGGCTGAAGCCGAAAAGGGCGAGCACATCGGCCAGAAGCTGAAGCGCGCACTGCTGACCGGCGTCAGCTACATGATCCCGTTCGTGGCCGGCGGCGGCCTCCTGATCGCCCTGGGCTTCCTGCTCGGTGGGTACAACATCACCAGCGTCGCGGACAAGGTGGTGCTGGCGAACAACTTCGGCAACCTTCCGGAAGGCGGACTGGCGATCTACCTCGGCGCCGTCCTGTTCAAGATCGGCGCCCTGTCCATGGGCTTCCTGGTCCCCGCGCTGGCCGGCTACATCGCCTACGCCATCGCCGACAGGCCCGGCATCGCACCAGGTTTCGTCGCCGGTGCTGTATCCGGGTTCATGGGTGCCGGCTTCCTCGGCGGCATCGTCGGCGGCCTGCTGGCAGGCTACATGGCCCACCTCATCGGGACCTGGCAGGTACCGCGCTGGCTGCGTGGCCTGATGCCCGTGGTGATCATTCCGCTCCTGGCATCCATCTTTGCCTCCGGCCTGATGTTCCTGGTCCTGGGCGGCCCCATTGCCGCCATCACCACCGCACTGAACTCGTGGCTCACCGGCATGACCGGCGTCTCCGCTGTGGTCCTCGGAATCATCCTTGGCCTCATGATGTGCTTCGACCTCGGCGGTCCGGTCAACAAGGTTGCCTACGCGTTCGCCGTTGCCGGGCTCAGCGCCGGCAGCGCCACCAACCAGGCACCGTGGCAGATCATGGCAACCGTGATGGCTGCAGGCATGGTGCCGCCGCTGGCGATGGCGCTTGCCACCACCTTGGACAAGAAGCTCTTCAGCCTGGCCGAGCGCGAAAACGGTAAGGCGGCCTGGCTCCTCGGTGCATCCTTCATCTCCGAAGGCGCCATCCCGTTCGCCG
This sequence comes from Pseudarthrobacter sulfonivorans, assembly GCF_024391045.1. Classification (GTDB taxonomy): domain Bacteria; phylum Actinomycetota; class Actinomycetes; order Actinomycetales; family Micrococcaceae; genus Arthrobacter; species Arthrobacter sulfonivorans_B. The sequence continues at coordinate 28,073 of NZ_JANFCZ010000034.1, read as the reverse complement.
CAGCCGACCCGCTGCGCGTCATCCCCGCCAGCATGCTGGGCGGCGCACTCACCGGGGCGCTGTGCATGGCCACCGGCGTCACATCCCAGGCTCCCCACGGCGGCATCTTCGTGTTCTTCGCCATCGGCAACCTGGCGATGTTCGTGATCTCCATCGTCGCCGGAGCCGTTGTCAGCGCACTGGCAGTCATCGCCCTCAAGCGCTGGGCGGTCAAACAGCCGGAACCCGCTGCTAGCGTGGAGACCGTTCCCGCAACTGTCTGACCCAGCCGTACCAACCAACGATTCGCGGCGCCCGAAGCACCAGGCGCCGGTAGACAAAAGGAGCAACAATGTCAGAACGCACCGCAACCGTCGCCAGCCGCGTAGGCCTGCACGCCCGCCCCGCCGCCATCTTCGCCGAGGCCGCCGGCGAGTTCGACCTGGACATCACCATCGCCCGTGAAGGCGAGCCTGTTGACGAGGCGATGGACGCCGCCAGCATCCTGTCCCTCATGAGCCTGGGCGCATCCCACGGCGACGTCGTGGTGCTCCGCGCCGAAGGTGCCGGCGCGGACGACGCCCTCGAGCGTCTGGTCCAGATCCTGGAAACGGATCACGACGCCGAGTAGCGGCTACACCCGCTGAGGCACCAAAGCCGCGCGGCCGCCGTCGTACTTCTCTCCTCTGTGGGGAACGTACGACGGCGGCCGCTCACTTTAATCCCGCCGCCTGCCCAACTGGCTCGCACTTAGCGTCGCCATTCCGCGGTTCCACGACGTTAAGTGCGAGTCAGTTGGGTTGGCCGCGCTCGGCGATCTTCTTGACGTCCGCGACGAGCATGTCCCACATGCCCTGGGAGTGCTCGGCGGCCTCTTCGCTGGCATTGTTGTCCTGCGCGAGCGTGAGACTGGTCCCGCCGTCCTGCTCTTCCAGGGTCCAGGTCAGGGTGTGGTAGTTCTCCGGCTTGTCCTCTTCGCCGCCGAGCGGGCTGAAATGCGTGTGGACCAGCTTTCTGCCGGGTTCCACTTCGAGAATGGTTCCTTTGTCCTCGTAGGGTTTTCCCTCCCACTCGCCACGCCACACGATGGGACTGCTTACGGTCCAGTCGGTCACCAGGTCCGCCCCGAACATGAACTCCTTCACGGCGGCGGGATCGGTGATGACGTCCCACACCCGGCTGGCCGGCGCGTCGACGGTGACGTTGGACGTTGCTACGAAGTTCTCTTTCATGCCCGTGCCTTCCTGGCGGTGAAGATCAGATATTCCCATTCCATCTGCCACGCCGCATCGCCGTGGGCATCGCCGAACGAGTCGGCAAGCTCGGTGAGGGCCGCGTCAAGGGCTTTGACTTTCTCCTGGTCCTCGCCGAGGAACTTGTAAACCGAGATGGTGGGGCCATAGTGGGATTTGAAGTAGCGCAGGAAGTCCGCGGGTTCGTGGAAGCTGTGGACGGCCAGGGTCCGCTTTTCGGCGTGACTGTCCGTGATCCGTTCGCCAAAGAGCTCCCGCACATGGTCTTCGCTGCCCCACAGCGGCGGCGGCTGGGCCCCGGGCGGAGGGGGCGGCGCGAAGGGCTTCATGGCTGCGAACATCTTCCCGATGAACCCATCGGGCGTCCAGCTGAGCAGCCCGATGGTGCCACCAGGTTTGCACACGCGTACGATTTCGTCGGCGCCCGCCTGATGATGCGGCGCGAACATCACGCCCATGCAGGAGATCACGGCGTCGAATTCGTCGTCACCGAACGGAAGGGCCTCGGCGTCGGATTCCACCCAGTCAAGCTCAACGCCGCGGTCGGCTGCCTGGTGCCGACCGGCGTCGAAGAGTTCCGGGGTCAGATCGCTGGCAGTCACCTGTGCACCCATCATGGCCGCGGGGATGGCCGCATTCCCGGCGCCGGCAGCCACATCGAGGACCCGCTGCCTGGCTTTGATACCCGCGGCCTCAACAAGGATGGCCCCAAGGTCGTTGACAAGCTCACTGGCGAGGGCCGGGTAATCCCCGGAGGCCCACATGGCGCGATGCTTTTGCTTCAATGCCCGGTCGGCTTCGTCCACGGCCGTTTTGTCGTCCATTTCGGCGCCCCTCTCCATCTCCGTTGACAGGTTTCGAGTGACAGCACGCTGTTGGCACAGTGGAGGCTGCAATTCTGCCCATTGTGGCCGTCAGGCAAACTGAAAAGCAAGCAAACTTAGTGGTTCCTTGTTTTTGCCTGGGCCCGGAATTAGCGTGAAGACTGACCAGCGAAGACGGAACCTCAGCGGCCTTTGAAGGAGCATGCCATGCCGGAAAAGAAAAATCCCAGCCTGAAGGATCCTGAGCTCTATGAGGAACTGCGCGAGGACGGGGCGTCCAAGCAGAAGGCGGCGCGGATCTCCAACGCGGCAGCCAAAAAGGGCCGTTCGGCGGTTGGCCGCAAAGGCGGCAAATCAGGAGACTACGAAGACTGGACCGTCCCGCAGCTCAAGGCCAAAGCCAAGGAAATTGGCCTCACCGGATACTCGGCCAAAAAGAAGAGCGAACTCATCTCCGCCCTGCGGAACTCCTAGGCGGCGGCCATCGCCGTTACTGCCGGGCGCGCTGGATTAGCGCCCTCGCCGACCGCCCGCTCAACAACCGCCTCAGGCGCCCTTTCTGGCCCGCGCTGCGGGCGCCTTCGCGGCAGGCTTGGCAGTTGTGGACTTCGCGGTGGTTGTTTTCGCGGTAGTGGTTTTGGAAGTAGTGGTCTTGGCGGCGGTTGTCTTGGCTGTGGTTGTCTTGGCTGTGGCGGACTTCGCGGTGGTGGACCTGGCGGCCGGGGCTTTGGTGGCCGTACTCCCCGCCGCAGTTTTGGTCCCGGCGCTCTTGGCTGCAGGTTTGGCGGGAGTCTTCCCCCGCGAGCCGCCGGCACTCTCTTCAGTGCCGCCGTCGTCCGCCTGGTCTTCGGACTCATCGTCGTCGGACTCATCGTCATCGGCCGAGGACGCGGACGATGCGGCCGCCGCGGCACCGCCGCGCTTCCGGTCGAGGCTGCGTTTGAGCGCCTCCATCAGGTCGATGACCTCGCCCTTTCCGCCGTCGCCGGCTTCCGCGCCGAACGTTTCGTCGGTGTCCAGCGAGTCGCCCTGTTCCAGCTTGGCGTCGATCAGCTTCCGGAGCTGGACCTGGTAGTCGTCGGTGAAGTGTTCGGGTTCGAAATCCGCGGCCATGGACTCCACCAGCGCGGCGGACATCTCGCGTTCCTGGGCGGAAATCCGGACCGTCTCGTCCAGGGCGGGGAAGCTCGCCTCACGCACTTCGTCGGGCCAGAGCAGGGATTGCAGCACCAGCACATCGTCCTTAATACGCAGCGCGCCCAGGCGGGTCTTCTCGCGCAGCGCGAACTGGACAATGGCCACCCGGTCGGTGTCCTCCAGCGCCCGGCGCAGCAGCCCGTAGGCCTTGGGCGACTTGGAATCCGGCTCGAGGTAGTAGCTCTTCTCGAACATCATGGGTTCCAGCTGCTCGGACGGGACGAACTGGACCACCTCGATCTCGTGGCTGTTCTCCGCCGGGATGGACTTGAGCTCGTCCTTGGACAGGACCACCGTCCGGCCGTCTTCCTCGAAAGCCTTTTCAATGTCCGAATAGTCGATGATCTTGCTGCACACCTCGCAGCGGCGCTGGTAGCGGATCCGGCCGCCGTCGGCATTGTGGACCTGGTGGAGGCTGATGTCGTGGTCCTCCGTGGCACTGTAGACCTTCACGGGCACGTTGACCAGGCCGAACGCGATGGCACCTTTCCAGATGGCTCTCATCCCTCAAGTGAACATCACCGCAGGCCAGAGGTGAAGACCCATGGCCGGTCCTAAGGAACGCGTCCGGGTGGCGGGGCGCGAACTGACCCTCACCAACCTGGACAAAATCATCTACCCGGAGACCGGCACCACCAAGGCCGACGTCCTCGCCTACTACTCCGCGGTGGCCCACGTGCTCATCCCGGCTGCGGCGAACCGGCCGGCAACACGCAAGCGCTGGGTCAACGGTGTGGGCACGGCGGAGAAGCCGGGGGAAGTGTTTTTCCAGAAGAACCTGGAGGACTCGGCGCCCGGCTGGCTCCCCCGCGCAGCCATCACGCACAAGGAACGCACCATCTACTATCCGCTGGTCAACGACCCCGCCACGCTGACGTGGTTCGGCCAGATCAACTCCCTGGAAATCCACGTGCCGCAATGGCAGGTGGACTCGCACGGCAACCAGCTCAATCCCGACCGCCTGGTCCTGGACCTGGATCCGGGCGACGGCGCCGGGCTGGCCGAGTGCGCGGAAGTGGCATTCTTGGCCCGCACCATCCTGCAGGACGTGGGCCTGGACCCGGTGCCGGTCACCAGCGGCAGCAAGGGCATCCACCTGTACGCCGGCCTGGACGGAAGCCAGACCTCGGACCAGATCTCGGCCTTCGCCCACGAGCTGGCCCGCGCCCTCGAGACGGACCATCCGGACCTCGCCGTCAGTGACATGAAGAAGACCCTCCGCACAGGCAAGGTCCTGGTGGACTGGAGCCAGAACAGCGCGGCCAAAACCACCATCGTCCCCTACTCCCTCCGCGGCCGGCCCCATCCCATGGTGGCGGCCCCGCGGACCTGGCGTGAGCTCCGCTCTCCCCACCTCAGGCACCTCGACTATCTGGCCGTCCTGCGCAGGGTGAAGGAGGGCAAGGACCCGTTCGCCGCCGTCGAGCACGGCGGCGGGCACCCAGGGGGCACCGAAGAAGCAACGCACGACGGCGGCGCGCACCGGCGCCTGGAGCGGTACCGTTCGATGCGGGATCCCGAGGCAACGCCCGAACCATTCACCGGCGTTTCGGGCAGCGGCAATACCTTTGTGATCCAGGAGCATCACGCCAGCAGGCTGCACTTCGACTTCCGGCTCGAACACGAGGGCGTGCTGGTCTCATGGGCGCTGCCGAAAGGCGTTCCTGAGTCCGGCGGCAAGAACCACCTGGCAGTCCAGACCGAGGACCATCCGCTGGACTACGGCAGCTTCGAGGGCACCATTCCGAAGGGCCAGTACGGCGCCGGCGAAGTGACCATCTGGGACCACGGCACGTACGAACTCGAGAAGTGGATCAACGGCCGGGAAGTCATCGCCACCCTGACCGGGGCGGACGGGGGCGGCCTGGGCGGGACCAAGAAGTTCGCCCTGATCCACACCGGCCGCGGCCGCGGTGGGGACGCCGAAGGGCAGTGGCTGATCCACCTCATGGACAAGGACCACCACACGTTTCATCCCCGGCGGTCCGGGGCGGAGGAGGGTGCGGGGGTGGAGGAGGGTCCGGACGTGGAGGAGCCCGCCAGCGCAGAGGAGGCCGCCAAAGCCCCGCCTGCCCCCGGTGCGCCTGTACGGGGTAAGCCAGCGGCGGTTGACGCTACGCCCATCCGTGCGCAGGACTTCAGCCCCATGATGGCCACCGCCGGAACTCCCGCGGACCTGCAGGGCAGCGACTGGCAATTCGAGCTGAAATGGGACGGCGTCCGCGCGCTCATCGTCGGAGATGCCGGGAAGGTCCGGATCGTCAGCCGGAACGGGAACGACGTCACCGCAACTTACCCGGAGCTGACGGACCGCGAGTGCTGGCCGGACGGGGCGTTCGTCGCGGATGGCGAGATTTTCGCCGTCGGGCCTTCCGGGAAGCCGGACTTCGGCGTGCTGCAGGGGCGCATGAAACTCACGCGGCCCGGTGACGTGGCGAAGGCCCGTGCCGCGATCCCCGTTCGGCTGATGCTGTTTGACCTGCTGTCGCACGGTGGGGAGGACCTCCGCCCCTTGCCGTTGGAGAAGCGGCGGAAGCGCCTGGAAGCGTTCCACCGGCCGTCTGCCTGTCCGGTTGAGCTGTCGCCCGTCCTGGACGAGAAGATCGAACACATCCTGGAAAGCGCGCGGGAACTGGGGCTCGAGGGCGTCATGGCCAAGCGGACGGACAGCCGCTATGTGAGCGGGCAGCGGACCCGGACGTGGATCAAGATCAAGCTGGAACAGACCCAGGAGGTGGTGGTGGGCGGCTGGCGGCCGGGCAAAGGCGACCGGCAAAGCTCCGTTGGTTCGCTGCTGGTGGGCATCCCCGAGGGCAAGGACCTGCGCTACGTGGGCCGGGTGGGCAGTGGGTTCAGCACCCGTGAACTGGCGGAACTCCGGCAGAAAATGGATGCGTTGGCCCGCAAGACCTCGCCCTTCGACGACGTGCCGCGCGAGGACGCGTCCGATGCCCGCTGGGTCACGCCGCGACTGGTGGGTGAGGTGACGTTCGGCGACTGGACTGGTTCGGGGAAGCTCAGGCACCCCGTATGGCGCGGGTGGCGGCTCGATAAGTCAGCGGACGACGTCGTGCCTGAGGCTTAGGGGCTGGCCCGGCGACGCGCGTGCTTCCTCCAGGACACGGAAACGGCCTGGCGACTCCCGGATGCGGATGTCCGCCAGGCCGTCTTTCGTGTCGCTTGGTATTTTGCGTGTCCCGAGGTCAGCCGCGGAGTGTCAGGACGAGTGCGGCATCTGCGGACGGCCGGTCCGGTGCACAGCCGTGACGGCAGCCTCGTGGCCCGCCCGTCCCTGGCCGGTGTCCCGGTCCTTGGGGTGGCGGATCTTCCCGTTCCCGTCCGGCCAGTGCTGTTCTCCGGCCATCGCCTTGGTCACGGCGATGGTGGCCGGCCCGGGCGTGGACTGTACATCCATGGCGGCCGCGAGGTGGTCCGCAACCTCAGGTTCGATCCGCGGTGCAGCGTGCTGCTCAGCCATTTTTCTTCCTTTCCGTACCGATGTGGAGTCCCAGCCAGGTTCTGTGGCGGACTACCAACGGACTTTCTTCTCGGTGGGCCCCTGCTTTCCACTGGCGTGGGTGGGCCTGTGGTTCTTGCCGACGCTCTGCAGCCCGGAACCGCCGCCGCGGGACTTGCTATCCAGCATCGCCCGCTGCGCCTCCGTCAGGCCGGCCCGGATGCCGGTGGGGTTGTCCGGCGAAGGCTGTGAGGTGTCTCCCGACGGCGCTTCGGAAGCTGAATCGGGACCGGTGCCGGCGGGGGTGTTTTGATCAGTCATGGGTGGAACCTTTCTGAGGAGGGTCAGGGTGTCTGAGGAGCTCACGGCGGAGGATGGGCCCGAATGCCGGGCCGCAGGCGTCCGCCTACTCAAAAATTAGTGTTCCCATGGCACAACAATAGGCAGCTTGGCCCGTGCTGGGAACCCCCGCCGGGCACCGGCACCGGGCCGCTTAGAGGCGCCCGGCCACCCGTGGTCCCGGTCACTTTTGGCCCGGAAAGTCGGGCCAAAAAGCTTGAACAGGCCGGCTTGCAGAAAAAGATTAGGTAACGATCGCCTATACCGCCCGGTATCCCAGTGCTGGCGCGGCCAAACGGGCGAAAAGAAATCCGGGATGGCGCCTCCAAGGGGCCTGAAAGCGGGCATCTTACGCGATAAAACTCCCGATTGTCCCGGAATTCGCGTAAAATTGAAGGCCTGCCCGGAGCGGGGCAGCTACAAGTCGCAAGCAAATGACCTCCCCAGGAGTTGCCCAAATGCCCACAGACCGAAGCACGACCGACTCTTCAGCAGGCGCCAACAGCGCCGGCGGAACCAACAATGCATTACCGAAAAACGCACCCTCCGCGAGCCTTACGGGCCCCGCAGGTGTGCGTAAACCTAAGATCCTCAAGCGGCGCCGGCTCAAAGAGTCCGACGTCAACGTGGTGAACCAGCCCATGCTGAAAAAAGCGCTCGGCGGAACCATCGTGGGTAACACCATGGAATGGTACGACGTAGGCGTCTTCGGCTACCTGATCACCACCATGGGACCTGTCTTCCTGCCGGAGTCAGATCCCACCACACAGACCCTGTTCCTGTTGGGAACCTTCGCTGCCACGTTCATCGCCCGCCCGCTCGGCGGCGTGATCTTCGGCTGGCTCGGGGACAAGATGGGCCGCCAGAAGATCCTGGCCACCACCCTGATGATCATGGCCGCCAGCACGTTCGCCGTCGGCCTGCTGCCGGGCTACGCGCAGATCGGCCTGTGGGCAGCAGCTCTCCTGGTGCTCCTGAAGGTGGTCCAGGGATTCTCCACCGGCGGCGAGTACGCCGGTGCCACCACGTTCGTCAGCGAGTATGCCCCGGACAAGCGCCGTGGTTTCTTCGCCAGCTTCCTGGACCTTGGCAGCTACCTGGGGTTCGCCATCGGCGCTGCGTTGGTCTCGGTCCTGCAGCTGACGCTTGGCCAGGCCACCATGGAAGACTGGGGCTGGCGTATTCCCTTCCTCATCGCGGGCCCGCTCGGCCTGATCGCGGTTTACTTCCGGAGCAAGATCGAGGAATCGCCGCAGTTCCAGGCCACTCTGGATGCCCAGGAGGACCTTGCCAAGAACGCTGCCTCTGCAGACGACGCCGCCGCCAAGGGACCGGTTGGCATCGTCAAGGCCTACTGGCGCTCTATCATCGTGGCGATGGTCCTGGTCGCCGCGGCCAACACGGCTGGCTACGCGCTGACTTCCTACATGCCCACCTACCTCACCGAGTCCAAGGGCTATGACGAGGTCCACGGCACCCTGCTGACCATCCCTGTCCTGGTTGTCATGAGCCTGTGCATCCCGTTGACGGGTAAGCTGTCCGACCGGATCGGCCGCCGGCCTGTCCTCTGGATTGGCGCCGTGAGCACCGTTGTACTGGCCACTCCGGCGTTTATGCTGATTGGTGTCGGCGAAATCTGGTCCACGCTGCTCGGCCTGGCACTGATCGCCTTCCCGGTGACGTTCTACGTGGCCAACCTGGCCTCGGCCCTGCCGGCCCAGTTCCCGACGTCCAGCCGCTACGGCGCCATGGGCATCGCGTACAACTTTGCCGTGGCCATCTTCGGCGGCACCACGCCGTTCATCGTGGCAGCACTGATCAACGCCACGGGCAACGACATGATGCCGGCGTACTACCTGATGCTGACCTCCGCGATCGGGGCAGTGGCCATCTACTTCCTCAAGGAATCCGCCCAGCGCCCCCTGCCCGGCTCCATGCCGAGTGTGGATACCCAGGCGGAAGCCAGGGAACTTGTGGCCACACAGGATGAGAACCCGTTGCTAGACCTGGATGAACTGCCGTTCGAGACCCAGGACGTCTCTGACGCTGCGGCCGCCAAGGTAACCGCAGGAGTCTAGGAACAACCAAGGTTCCACAAACCGGCCTGTTGAGGCCGACTTGTAGCCCGCGCTCCAAGGCCCGTCCTGCACCCGGCCCCTTCCGGGGAGGTGAGCGGGGCGGGCCTTAGCCGTGCCCGGCTCGTTACGCCGGGTGTCCCGCGGCCTGCACCGGCAGATGACGCACCGGACGGCAAGGTGGTAACTTCCCAAAGACGCCGAGCCCACGGCGCCCCAACCGATCGGTGGTGTGCCCGCATGAAGTCCGTGATGCGGCAGGTACACGCCCTCCACCGGCTGGAGCCCGCCAACAACGACCATCTGGCTGCGGTCCGGGTGGCCCTCAGCGTGGCGGTGCCGTCTCTGCTCCTGCTGCTCCTCGGCCGCGCGGACCTGATCATCTACGCCGTGTTTGGTGCCCTGACCGGGATGTACGGCCGGTCCGAACCACACCAGCTGCGGCTCCGGCACCAGTCCCAGGCGGCCCTGGTGCTGGTGGGTGGGGTGGCCGTGGGCGTGTTTCTTTCCGTCAACCGGCTCCATTCCTGGTGGCTGGTGGCCGTCGAAGCAGTGCTGGCCGGCGTCGGCTCCGTCTATTCGGACCGGGTGAACCTGAAACCCAACGGCCCCTTCTTTGGCATCCTCGCCCTGGGCGCCTGCGCCTCAGTGCCGCTGGCTGTGCCCTGGTACACCGCATTGCTCATCGCCGCCGGCTCCGCGGCGTTCTCCATGGCTGTTGGCTTTGGCGGCTGGATCCGCAGCCGTTCCTGGCAGCGCGGAGCCGTGCGGGACGTAGTGGCCTTCCGTGGTCCGGCAGGCCGGGCGGCAGCTGTGCACGCGGCCCGGTACATCCTCGCGGTGGGCCTGGCCGGCTCTGTAGGGGTGCTCAGCGGGAGCGGCCATCCCCACTGGGCCATGGCAGCCGCCGCAGTACCGCTGGCCGGAGCGGACCTCCCCAGCCGGGTGCGCCGCGGAATTCACCGCATTGTGGGGACCTTCCTTGGACTGGTGGTGACCGCCGTCGTCCTGATCCCGGCGCCGTGGTCACTGGCGCCGCTCATCGCGGCCCATCAGGTGCTGGTCCTGGGCGTCCTCGTCATCGTTTTCCAGTTCACCACCGAGCTCTTCATGACCCGTCATTACGGGCTTGCCATGGTGTCGTTCACCCCGGTGATCCTGCTGATGACCCAGCTCGCGGCGCCGAGCGATCCCACTATGCTGATCCTTGAACGCGGCGTGGAAACTTGCGTGGGTGCGGCGGTGGGCATCCTGGTGGTGGTTTCCGTGCGGCAGCGGAGTGCGGAGAAGGCACTCGGGTTCCCGCTACTTCGGCCTGCGCGCCGGACCGGTCAGTAGCTGGTCCGGCAGCATCTTCGCGGCGACGGCCACGGCCTTGTAGCGCTTGGAGGGGATGGACACAGCCTTGCCGCGGAGATTGTCGGCCAGCCCTTCACGCACCACCCGCTCCGCCGTCAGCCACGCCCAGGACGGAGCCACCGCCGTGTCCATGCCCATCCGCTCATGGAACTCGGTGTGCGTCAGGCCAGGGCACACCGCTGTGACAGTCACCCCGCGGGCCGAGTAGGCCAGGTGGGCCCAGCGGCTGAAGGTGAGCAGCCAGGCCTTCGCCGCCGCGTATGTCCCCCGCGGCAGGAACGCCGCGATGCTCGAGACGTTGATGATCCGGCCGGCACCACGCTCCAGCATCCCGGGCAGCACGGCGTGGGTTAATTCCAGTGCGGCCCCGCAATGCAGCTTGAGGTGTTGTTTTTCCTCGGCGATGCTGTTCTGCTCGAAGTCGCGCAGCAGGCCAATGCCCGCGTTGTTCACCAGGATCGACACCGGCCGCGCGGCGTCCGTGAGGCGTTCGACGACGGCGGCCAGGCCGGCGTCGTCCGTCAGGTCTGCGGGGAGCACCTCTGCCGTGGTTCCGTACCGCCGTTGCAGGTCCGCCGCGGTCTGTTCGAGGCGGCCCCGGTTCCTGGCCACCAGGACCAGGTGATGGCCCTGGGCGGCGAGTTGCCGGGCGAACTCGGCACCCAATCCTGCGCTGGCCCCGGTGACGAGTGCTGTTGTTGTCATTCGCCCAGACTAGCCGGACAGGGTTAGGGCAGCCCCGCCGTCGGATTCTGCGCCCTCATTCCGCCGCGCACACGTTCGGCCCCACGCACCGGGCCTGCAATCAAGGGCGAGCCGGGACGGGACCAGCGAATGATTGGGCAGAATCCGACGCGAAGGCGTCATCAGGAGGCGGTTGCTAATTCTCGGGCCAGTCGATGTGCTGCTCGTAGCCCTCGTGCTGGCGGAGGTAGCCGGCGATGAACGGGCAATGCGGGATGATCCGCTTTCCCGATGCCACAACGTCGTCCAGGGCGAAGTGGGCCAGGACCTTGCCCAGGCCTTGCCCCTTGAATTCCTCCGCGGTCTCGGTGTGGCTGAAATCCACATGTCCGGGCCGGTCGTCGAAAAAGGACTGGACCGCGATCTTCCCGCCCACCCTCAGCTCGTAACGGTGATGCTCATCATCCCGGACCAGCGAAACGGCGGGGCTGAACTCATCCTCTGTGGAAATCATGTTCTCAGTCATGGTTCGACATTGGCACTAGTTGGTCCCGCTGGCAATGGCCATGCCTACCCGTCATGGGCGCGGACCGGACGCCCGGCAGCAACGTCACCCGGGACCCGTTCCGGCATTCTGCCCAGCAGGAGGACGGCCAGTGCAAAGCAGGCTGCGCCGCCTCCGAGCAGTCCCAGCGTCAGCCCGTTGAAGGCGGCGTCCGCGACCGGAATGAAGACGACGACGGCGGCCGTCACTACCGCGGCGGCGGGCCGCCCGCGGGTGTGGACCGACGCCGTCGGACGTTCCTCGAGCCGTCCGAACGCTGCCAGCACGGGCAGCAGCAGGGTGATCACGCCGAGGAGCACCAGCGGGCGCGCCCACCACCATTCGGCGGTGCCGGCGGCGGGCTTGGGGAAGTCGGTGAGGAGTAACAGCCCGGACATGGCCACCAACAGCGGAAGATGCCACAGGTACACAGTCATCGAATGGCGGCCGGCCACCAGCACCAGCGCCCGGACCCACCGCACGCCCGCAGTCCAGTGCAGGGCGGGCCGGAAGAGTTCCATGGCCGCCGCCTGGGCAAGCCCGAGGAGCAGGAGGCACAGGTTGGGCGGGTTGAGGTTGACCAGCATATTTCCTGTGTAAAGGCCCAAGCCTGTGACCACGCCCAGCAGCAGGTTGGCAGCCACCACCAGCCCCAGCAAACCGGAGCGGGACAGTCTGGCGAAGAAGCCGTCGGCCGCGAGGAAACCCAACTGTTGCACGGCGCACCACAGGAACAAGAGGTTCGCGTAGGCCAGCAGCGGAAGGGCACCGCGCAGGCAGTCCACCACAATCACCAGGGCGGCCAGAACGCTGAATGTCAGCCGGGGTGCGCGGTCATGGAAGCGGGCCAGCAGCGGAACGTTGAGCTGGGCTGCAAGATACGCCGCCAGGAACCACAGCGGCATGCCGGCCCCGGACACCATCAACTGGATGACCTGCCTGTCCACGCCTGTGAGCAGCGCGGCCCACAGTCCCACGAACATTGCGGCAAGAAGCACCGCTGCCGGCCGGACCAGGCGGAGGAGCCGGGCCTGCGCAAACTCAAAGCCGGTTCCACCGTTGGCCCGGAGCCGCCGCCAGGACTGCAGCCCGGTGGTGCCGCCGGTGACGAAAAACAGGGGCATGATCATAAAGATCCAGATGACCGGGACAAACCAGGGCTGGTCGCCCAGCGTGTTTTCCGTGGTCACCGTGCCGTCCGCATGCAGGACCGGGCTGACCATCATGCAGTGGCTCACCACAACCAGGGCGAGGCAGACAAACCGCACAAGATCGATGCCCAGGTCGCGCCGGGGCGCCGGTCCGTCCGGCTGCGCGGTTGGCCCCTCTTCCCTGAGATCACTCACGTGCAATCCTCTACAAGCGCTGAATGCCGCTGCCCTTTTTATATTGTGCGCTCCGGGTGCGTTTACGGCCAGAAGACGCGGGCAGCTTCGGCTGCCCGGCTTAGCCTGCGGCCACGGCCAGTAACCCGAGGACGACGGCGAGCAGCGGCGTGGCGCCCTGTGTCGCCGCGGCGCGGAGGTACTTCCGCCCGCTCAGCGCCAGTACCAGGGCGGCCAGCAGCATGGAGCCGCAGCAGCTGAAGATCAAGGTCCAGCCCACCACGGGCTGAGCCGAACCCGCGGCTCCCAAGGCCACGCAGCCAATACCCACGAAGGCGCCCACCGCCAGGAAGGGGTTGTAGAAACCCTGGTTGTAGGCGAGGGGTTTGGTGGTTTCGGCGTCGGCCTGGGACGTGAGGCTGAAACGCTTCCAGGTGGCCGGCCTGGTCCAGGTCAGCGACTCCATCGTGAAGATGAAAACGTGCAAAGCCGCGGCGAGGAACGCAAAAAGGAGGGAGGCCAGGATCATGTGCTGATCCTAGCCTCCCCGCTCCCCACCCCTCGGAGTTCTTGTCCAGATAATGCGTGTTCCTGGGGCCCCAAAACCGGCATTATCTGGACAACAACTCGCAGGGCGGGGGGGGAATTCTCAGCGGGTGAGCATCCCCAGCGCCGAGCCGGCGAATGCCTTTGCAGAAGTGTTCCAGTGGCCCAGCAGGCCCTGGAGATTCTCGCCGTCGGCCCGGTGCGCGGGCAGCCGCTCCTGGAGCGTGGAAAGGACACCGGTGCGGAGCTCGGTGTTGAAGTTCACTTTGCCGACGTTCATGGCGGCGGCCTTCACCAGCTCGTCCGCGGGAATGCCGGATGCGCCGTGGAGGACCAGCGGGATCCGCGTGCGCACTGCGATGTCCTGGAGGACGTCCCAGCGCAGCTGCGGTTCTCCCTTGTACTTGCCGTGAACGTTGCCGACGGCGACGGCCAGCAGCTGCGCGCTGGTCCGGGACACAAAATCCTCCACCTGGGCGGAGTCGGTCAGCCCGGCCCCATCGGTGCCGGTGGAGTCGGCACCGAAGGCCCGGTCTTCGTCGCCGGCCAGGCCGCCGAGTTCGGCTTCAATTACGACGTCGGAGCCCAGCAAGGCCCGGGCAGCAACAACCAGCGCAATGTTGTCCTCGTAAGGCAGGGAGGAGCCGTCCGCGAGGACCGAATCCGCCCCCGCGGCAACGGCGTCGGCCATTACTCCCAAGTCAGAGGCGTGATCCAGCTGCACCGCGACGGGAACGGTAGCGGCGTCGGCGAGTCCGCGGAGGGCTGCGATGAGGCGCAGGCCGTTGGGCGTGGCCGCCGTCTTGGGAGCCACCAGGAGGATGACGCCCCGGCCGGCGTCCTCGGCCGCGCCCACCACGGCCAGCGCGGTGGTGAAGTCGTAGCAGGTGAATGCCGGGACGGCCGAGCCCTGCTGCAGGGCGGTGGTGACCAGGGTGTCGAGTCGGGTGCGCATCAGACGCCCAGGCCTCCCACCAGGATCCAGGCCACGAAGGTCAAGAGGAACCCGGCGACGCCCAACACGGTGGTGAGCACGGTCCAGGTCTTGAGGCCGTCGGACACGGTGAGGCCGTAGTAGCGGACCACCACCCAGAAGCCGGCGTCGGTCACGTGCGAGAGGCCCAGGGCGCCGAAGCCGATGGCGATCACGATCACGGCGATCTGCGCCGGGGTGTAGCCACCGCCGCTGACGGCAGCAGACAGCAGGCCCGTGGTGGTCACAATCGCCACCGTGGCCGAACCCTGGGCAGCGCGCAGGGCCAGCGAAATGATGAAGCCGAGCAGCAGCAGCGGGACGCCGAGGGTGTCCAGGGTCTTGGAGAGCGCCCCGCCGATGCCGGAGACCTGCAGGACGTTGCCGAACACGCCGCCGGCGGCCACCACCATCAGGATGGAGGCGATGGGAGGCAGTGCGCCTTCAAAGATCTCGCCGGTTTCCTTCAGCGACCAGTTGCGGCGGACAGCGAGGAGGAAGAAGGACAGCGCCACGGCCACCAGCAGTGCCAGGAAGGGGTTGCCGATGAAGGCGGCCACGCCGTACCAGCTGCTGTCCTTGGGGATCATCAGGGTGCCCACGGTGCCCAGCAGGATCTGGACGATCGGCGCCGCAATCAGGAAGATGATCAGGCCCGGCCGCGGCGGGGCGATGGCTGCGGCGCCGGGGCCGTCGTGGCCCACCTTGACCAGCGAATCGGAGCCGAACTCCTCCACCTGTGCCTTGACGGCGGGCAGCAGTTCGTAGTCCTTGCGGTTCATGATGGATGCGACCCAGTAGGACAGGAAGCCCAGGGGCACGCAGATCGCGAGCGAAATCAGGGCAATCAGGCCAATGTCCGCACCGAGCACACCGGCGCCGGCAACGATTCCGGGGTGCGGCGGGACGGCCACGTGGATGGACAGCATGATGCCGGCCATGGGCAGGCCGAACTTGATGGGGTGGACCTTGGCGATCTTCGCGAACGCGTACACGATCGGGACGAGCACAATGATGCCCACCTCGAAGAACACGGGGATGGCCACCAGGAAGCCGACGGCGGTGAGGGCAATGGCCACCCGCTTGGCGCCGAGCTTGCGGGTGAAATGGTCGGCCAGGGACTGGACTCCGCCGGAGACCTCGATCATGCGGCCCAGCACTGCGCCGAGCGCAATCAGGATGGCCACTTTGCCCATGGTGCTTCCCACGCCGCTGGACACCACGGTGAACACGTCCTGCAGCGGAATGGTGGCGGCGACGGCCACGAGGATGCTCACAGTCAGCAGGGCCACAAAGGCCTGGATCCTGAAGCGGATGATCATCACCAGCAGGATGGCCACGCCAACGGCGGCGATGGTGAGGAGCAGCGGAGTTCCCAGCTCCACTGCGGGCTTGATCACGGGGGCGTCGGCCGCCCGCGCGATCAGCGGATTCAGAAGGTGGTTCATGACGGGTGTCTCCTTTGACGAGCCAGTCTTCCAGAAGACGGGCAATCAGGCGCTGGTGAGTTGTTAGTTGGCGTTGCGCTTGGTGGGGGCAACCACCTTGATGACGGCGGAATCGTCGGCGGCGGCGAGGCCCTGGGCCTGCCCGAGGAGGTAGAGCTGCTCGGCGGCGGCGGCAACGGGGGCTGCCAGGCCGGCGGCGCGGGTGGCCTTGCCAACGATGCCCATGTCCTTGACAAAGATGTCCAGGCGGGACAGGACCTCGGCGCCTTCCTCGGTGTAGGCCTCGAGGATGCGCGGGCCGCGGTTGGAGAGCATAAAGGAACCGGCCGCGCCAGCCTCCAGGGCGGCGAGGGTCTTGGCCTGGTCCAGTCCGAGGGCATCCGCGAGGGCCATGGCCTCGGCGGCGGCGGCGATGTGGACGCCGCACAGGAGCTGATTGACAGTCTTCAGTGCCTGGCCGTCGCCGGGCTTGTCGCCAACCACGGTGAGGGTGGAGGCGAGGAGTTCCAGGGCTGGCTTCGCCTTTTCCTGGGCTTCGGGGCTGGCTCCGACGACGATGAGCAGGTCGCCTTCGCCGGCACGCTTGGGGCCGCCGGACAACGGTGCGTCCACCAGCTCGACGCCGAATTCTGCGAGCTTTTCGACCGTGGCGGGGATGGCCTCGGTGCCCACCGTGCTGCCAAGGATCACGACGGCGCCCGGCTCCAGCACGGAGGCCACGCCGTTCTCACCGAAGAGGACGTCGTTGAGCTGTTCGCCGTTGCGGACCGCGAGGAGCAGCGCGTCGGCGCCTTTGGCGGCTTCACGGGCAGTGGCGAAGGTGCGGATGCCGGCGTCTTCGGCCAGCTTCAGGCGCGGCTCGGCGATGTCGAAGCCGTGGACGGTGAGCTGGCTGGCGAGGCGGGTGGCCATGGGCAGGCCCATGGCGCCGAGGCCCAGGACGGTGACGGTGTAGTTGCTGGTCATGGTGTTTCTCCGTTGAATTTCGGGTGGATCCGTGGGGCCGGTTAGAAGGTGTTGCTGAGCTTGCGGGTGACGTCGGCGAGGGACTGGTCGTCGCCCACGTTGCCGGCGAAGACGATGTACGGGATGCCCTTGGCGGGGCCGTCCACCGGTTCCCAGAGTGAGACGATGCCCGGCAGCATGGGGCCGCGGACAATGGCATGGCGGATTTCCAGGCCGTGGGCGGCGACGTCGGAGGAGGTGATGCCGCCCTTGGCGATGACGAACCGCGGCGGGAAGGTTTTGAGCGTCCGGTTCACCACGGCGACGACTGCGGCGGACACGGTGCGTGCGATCCGCAGGCTTTCGGCGGGGTCGTCAGTCTTGATGAGCCTGCGGCTGGTGTGGACGATGACGTCGCCGCCGCGGAGGGCTGCCACTACGGCGCCGACTGTTTCGTTCAGGTAAGCGTCCGCGGCTGTTTCGGTTTCGGCGCCGGCTTCGGTTTCGGCGGCAATGAGTTTCTCGACGTCGATCTCCACGATGCGCGCCGCGCTGTGCTGCTCGGTGAGGGCCTTGAGCTGGCGGGTGGTGACACCCACGTGGGAGCCGACGACGATCAGCCCGCCTGCCTCGGAGGGCGTGTTGCCTGCGTAGGCCTCGGCGCCGGTGAGTTCTGCGCGGATGTCCTGGCCAATGCGGGCCCGTCCGAACGGCGGACCCACCCGGTACAGCAGCTTCTTGCCGCGGCGCTCGGCCTCTTCCAGTCCCAGGGACAGCACACGGAGGTCGTTTTCGGTGACGATGTCGGCCACGATGGGGGTGGAGTTGGTGGCCGGGGCGATGGCGTCGGCGATGGCGCTGGCGCTGATGGCCGCACTGACGGAAGGATCGCCGTCGGGGTTTGTAGCGGTGCCTGCGCTGGCTGCACCGGCGCGGATGATGTTAAGGTCCAGGACGATCACCGACTCCGCGGCGAAGCGGCCCTTCGACTTCTCTTCGACGTATTTGGCCATCTCGGAGTTGTTGTAGCCAAAGCTGGCATCCCTGGCGAATTCGGTCTGTGCCGCGGGGGTGAGGGTGCCTGCATCGCCGCCTGTGCCTCGGGTGTAGTGCACGCCGCCGATGGTCACGCGGCCGGCATCGGGGAACGCGGGAACCAGGACAACGCCGTCGGTCACCTCGCCGCTGACCTCGGCCACGGTGGCGGCGATGACGTCCGGTTCAAGGGGGTAGTGGCCGCGGAGGGTGGAGTCGCTGCGGCTGACAAACCCGAGCCGGAGGCCCGGGTCCGCGCTGTCCGGGGAGCCCGCGGCGGCAAGCGCGTTGCGGACCACGTCTTCGTTGCGGGCGGCGGCTTCGGCGGGGTCCAGGCTTCGGGTGTTGGTCAGCACGTACACGGCCGGTTTTGCCTGGCCAAAGGCCCAGATGAAGTCCTCCACGTCCCAGCTGGTGAGCACGGGCAGATCCGCAACGGACTGCGTGCCGGTGGGGTCGTCGTCGAGCACCACCAGAATGCGGGGACCCGCCGCGCTGGAGGCGGCCACGGCGTCGGCCACCAGGCGGGCGGGGATCCGGACTTCGGCAGGGAAGGCGGCCAGGAGGTCTGCTTCAAGCGTCACTGTGTGCACTCCGTTGTGATCTTTAGGTGTTTGGGTAGCTGTAAGATGTCTGACATCTAACAATTACTTTAGTGTGGCACAGGACATACGGGTGCGCAAGTAGACTTGTCAGACATATTTAGCAAGGGTGCAGGGGGAAATATGGCACGGAAATCACTGGTCGGCGTTGTTGCCGATGAACTTCTGGACCGCATCATCGCCGGAGACTTTCCGCCGGGTTCCAGCGTGCCCGGCGAGCTTGAACTGAGCGCCAAGCACGAGGTCAGCCGCATGACCGTGCGCGAGGCCATGAAGACGCTGGAAGCGCAGCGGATCCTGAGCGTTGAGCGCGGGCGAGGCACGTTCGTCAATCCGCTCAACCGCTGGGCGTCCCTGGAGGCTGTGCTGCGCGCCGCGTCCGAGGGCCAGAACGAGTCCGCGGCCTCTGTTCAACTGATTGAACTCCGCAGGATGCTTGAGAGCGGGGCGTGTGAACTCGCGGCCACCCGGATCACTGACACGGACATCCAGGCCCTGTTCGGTTATGTTGGCGCGATGCGGACGGCCCACGAGGTCAACAACGTGGCAGCGTTCGTGGAGGCGGACCTCGCCTTCCACGACCTGATCCTGCGCGCCTCGGAGAATGTTTTTGTGGCCGTCCTGTTCGAACCGCTCCAGCGGGTTCTGGAGAAGCGCCGGGCGGAAACCTCGGCCGTGCGCACCATCCAGGAACACGCCATCGGCCACCACCAGACCATTGCCGAGGCGTTGGAATTACGCGACCCCGCCAAGGCCCGTGAGGCCATGGATTCACACATGCAGCAGACCCTGGACGACCTCAGGAACTTGGTTCTCGACGCCCCGTAGCCGCCTTCCGGGTTCCAGGCTCTGGCCACACCGCAGAAGTGCCACTAGGGTTCAAGGACGGCCCGCAACCGGGAATCGACGGCGATCACGAGGAGCGAAGTTGTCCAATCACACGTACAGCATTACTGAAATTGTCGGCACGTCCGAAGAAGGCGTGGACGCGGCAGTCCGCAACGGCATCGCCGAAGCGAGCAAGACGCTGCGCAATCTTGACTGGTTCGAAGTGAAGGAAGTCCGCGGCCACCTCGAAGACGGCAAAATCGCTTACTGGCAGGTGCGGGTCAAGATTGGCTTCCGCCACGAGGGCTGAAACCTCCTTCAACTAAGGTCAACACTGATGGCCGCGTCCCCCGGCGCGGCCATCAGTGTGTTCAGCCGCGGGCATAGTTGCTGACCGGGGCCCGGAAAATGTTTAGGCTCGTAGGAGGCGCACGGCCGGAACCGGTTTCCGCCGCCGGCGTGCGCGCAACCATCCCTTGCAACAACCTAGGAGTCTCACATGACTGACATTGCGCTCAACAACGGCGTCAACATCCCGCAGCTTGGCTTCGGCGTTTTCCAGGTCCCGCCGGAAGAGACCCAGCGCATCGTCGAGGACGCACTCGAAGCAGGCTACCGCCACATCGACACGGCAGCGGCATACCGCAATGAGGCCGGCGTTGGTGCAGCCATCGCCGCATCCGGTATCCCGCGCGAAGAACTCTTCATCACCACCAAGCTCCGTAACGGCGACCAGGGCCGGGCCACGGACGCCTACCGGGACAGCCTCGAGGCCCTGAAGCTCGACTTCGTGGACCTCTACCTCATCCACTGGCCGGTCCCGTCGCAGGGACTCTTCGTCCCGGCCTGGAAGGAGCTCGAGAGCCTGTACGCCGCCAAGGAAATCCGCGCCATCGGTGTCTCCAACTTCCTGGCCGAGCACCTGGACACGCTGCTCGAGTCCTCCGAGGTTGTGCCGGCCGTCAACCAGATCGAACTGCACCCCAGCTTCCAGCAGGCTGAACTGGCCGCGAAGGGCCGGGCACTGGGCATCGCCGTCGAGGCATACAGCCCGCTCGGCCAGGGCGGCGACCTGAACGGAAACGCCGTCACGGCCGTGGCGCAGGCCCACCACGCCACCACCGCCCAGGTGGTCCTGGCGTGGCACCTCGCTGCCGGCACCATCGTCATTCCCAAGTCCGCCGACTCGGCACGCATGCGCGAGAACTTCGCTGCCACGTCCCTGGGCCTGACCTACGACGAACTCGCCTCGATCACCGCCCTCGAGCGGGGTGCGCGCATCGGTTCGGATCCGGCCGTCGCGGCCTTCACACAGTTCTAGGACTGCTGCGGGGCCTGCCGGACACGACGGCAGGCCCCGGTGCTTGATCCCTGTCCAAACCAAATCCGTAACGCGGAGGAGTCCCCGTGCAGTACACGCATCTTGGCCGCTCCGGCCTGAAAGTGTCCCGGCTGTGCCTGGGCACCATGAACTTTGGCCCGCACACCGACGAAGCCACGGCACACGCCATAATGAACTCCGCGCAGGATGCCGGCCTCAACTTCTTCGACACGGCCAACGTGTACGGCGGGTCGGGGCACCGCGGCTGGACCGAGGAAATCCTGGGCCGCTGGTTCGCGCAGGGCGGCGAGCGCCGGGAACGCACGGTCCTGGCAACCAAGGTGTACGGCACCATGTCGGACCGCCCCAACGAGTCCCGGCTCTCCGCCCTGAACATCCGGCGGGCGCTGGATGCCAGCCTGAAGCGCCTACAAACGGATTACATCGACGTCTACCAGTTCCACCACATTGACAGGGATACGCCGTGGGATGAGATCTGGCAGGCCATCGAGGTGGCGGTGCAGCAGGGGAAGATCCTCTACTCCGGCAGCAGCAACTTCGCCGGCTGGCACATCGCACAGGCTCAGGAAGCCGCACGGCGCCGCAACTACCCGGGGCTGGTCAGTGAGCAGTCCCTCTACAACCTGTTCCGCCGCGAGCTGGAACTTGAGGTCATTCCGGCCGCCCGGCAGTACGGGCTCGGCCTGCTCCCGTGGTCTCCGCTCCAGGGCGGACTGCTGGGCGGCGTGCTGAAGAAGGAGCGCGAGGGCGTCCGGCGTTCCGAAGGCCGGGCCGCCGAAACGATTAAGAACCATCGGAACCAGATCCAGCAGTTCGAGGACTTCGCGGACGAGCTGGGCCACGAACCCGGCGACGTCGCCCTCGCCTGGCTGCTCCACCAGCCTGCCGTCACGGCACCGATCGTGGGTCCGCGCACGCAGGAACAGCTCGACGCCGCCTTCCGGGCTTTGGACGTGTCCCTCGACGATGCGGCGCTCGAGAAGCTTGATGGCATCTTCCCGGGGCACCGTCCGGCGCCGGAGGATTACGCCTGGTGAACGCCCCCGGCACTTCAACTGGAATTGGCACCGAAACCGGAACGATGGCACCACGGAACCTCCTCTTCCTCGGCGGCACCGGGGTGATCAGCGCAGCCGCGGCTCAACGCGCCGTCGGCCTCGGTCATCAGGTCACCGTCCTGAACCGCGGGCAGTCCGGGAAGGAAGCGCCGGCGGGCGCAGAAGTCCTCCACGCGGATATCCGCGATGCCGCGGCCGTGCGGGGCGTGCTGGCGGGACGGACCTTCGACGCCGTCGCGGACTTCATTACCTTTACACCGGAGCAGACGCGGTCCAACATTGAGCTCTTCGGCGGCCGCACGGGCCAGTACGTGTTCATCAGCACGGCCTCGGCCTACCAGAAGCCGCCCATGCGGCTGCCCATCCTGGAGTCCACGCCGCTGAAGAACCCGTTCTGGCGGTATTCGCGGGACAAGGCCGCGTGTGAGGACGTGCTGCTCCAGGCTTACAGGTCGGACGATTTTCCAGTCACCGTGGTGCGCCCGTCGCATACGTATGACCGCACGCGGGTTGGCCTGCTGGGTGGCTGGACCGACATCCACCGGATGCGCTCCGGCCTGCCGGTGGTGGTGCACGGCGACGGCACATCGCTGTGGACGGTTACGCACGCCCGGGACTTCGCCAACGCGTTTGTTGGCCTCCTCGGCCACCCGCAGGCCGTGGGCGAGAGCTACACCATCACCTCGGACGAATACCTGCCCTGGGACCGGATCTACCGTCTTTTTGCCCGGGCAGCCGGCGTTTCGGAGCCGGAGCTGGTGCATGTGGCGTCGGAAACGATTGCCGCGCAGAGCGCCGGGTACAACCCGCACCTCGGACCCAGCCTGCTCGGCGACCGGGCGCATTCCGTGGTGTTCGACAACTCCAAGATCAAGTCACTGGTTCCCGGGTACGTGGCCACCATTCCGTTTGCGGACGGCACGCGGGAGATCGTCAACTGGCATGACCAGCACCCCGAGCTTCAGGTGGTGGACCAGGGTTACATGGAGTTGAGTGACCGGCTGATCAGCTGGGCGCGCGGCGGTTAGGCCTTTTGAACCCACTGGGCGCGCCACTCCGGCGCGTCGAAGGCTTCGCTCCAGTACGCCGTTTCCTTGGCGATCCTGCCGTCGCGGAACTCGAAGATGAACACCGTTTCGTACTGCGGCCCGTCGTAATCGAGGAGGGCTTCAGCCACCACGAGGTTCCCCGCGCTGAGCAGCCTGCGCGGGGTGATGGTGGGCAGCTGCGGAAAGGCGTTGTAGATTCCCCGCCGGTTTTCGGCGCCGCGCACAATCTCGCCGGACTGTGGCCAGTGCATCACGGCATCGTCCTGGAACAGCTCGTCCATCACCTCGATGTGCCGTTCGTTGATGCAGGCAATGAGCCTTTTCACCACGTCCTCATGGGCATTTGATTCATCCACGGCTTCACCTGGTTCCTCGGGATTCGTGCAGATCGTGCTTGCATTTTCCTCCTGGATCCGCGGCAACACCATGGGGAAGGCGCCGCCGCCTGATTCGGGGCAGACTGGTGAAATGACACTCTCACCCCTCATCAAGCTCAATGACGGCCACAGCATCCCGCAGGTGGGGCTTGGCACGTGGCCGCTGGACGACGATCAGGCGGCTGCCGCCGTCGTACAGGCCGTGGAAGCCGGGTACAGGCACATCGACACGGCAGTGAAATACGGCAACGAGGAAGGCGTGGGCAGGGGCATTCGCGCCAGCGGCGTGGACCGCGGCGAGCTGTTCATCACCACCAAACTGGACGGCGAGTTCCAGGGCCGGGACCGTGCAGTGGCCGGGCTGGAACGTTCGCTGGACCGCATGAAGCTGGACTACGTGGATCTCCTGCTGATCCATTGGCCGCTGCCGGCGCGGGACGAGTTCATCTCAACCTGGAAGACGTTCGAGCGGCTCCAGGCGGAAGGCAAAGTCCGGTCCATCGGCGTGTCCAACTTCAAGCCGTCCCACTTGGAACAACTGCTGACCGAAACTGACGTGGTGCCGGCGGTCAACCAGATCCAGCTCAGCCCGGCGATCACTCGGGTGGCTGACCGGGCTTTCAATACGGACCATGGAATTGTCACGGAGTCGTACAGTCCGCTGGGCGGTTCCGGTGCCAGCCTGCTGCGGGCTCCAATCCTGGCCGAACTCGGTGAAAAGCACGGAAAGACGCCCGCCCAGGTGGTGCTTCGCTGGCACATTGAGCAGGGCCTTGTGGTCATTCCCAAGTCCGGGAATCCCGACCGGATGCGGGAGAACCTGGAGCTGTTCGATTTCGCCCTCGACGCCCGGGATCTGGCAGAACTTGGAAACCTCGACGAAGGTCCGGGTGCAGGACACGATTCAGACACCACGGGCCACTGAGGGCCTTTCAACTGCACTTCCATCGGCGCGGAGGCTGGCTTAAATAAAGTAAGCATGATTAGTATTGAGGCAGAGGGATGAAGCGTGTCCGGGATCCGGGCACCTCCCTGATAGGAAGTAGGACGACAAAATGGGCTTCTTTGCATTTCTGATTCTTGGCCTTATTGCCGGCGCGATCGCCAAGGCGATCCTTCCGGGCAGGCAGGGCGGCGGTATCTTTATCACGCTGCTGCTCGGCGTTGTGGGTGCATTCCTCGGCGGCTGGCTCGGCGGGCTGCTGTTCAACGCACCGCTGCAGGATTTCTTCTCCATCCAGACGTGGATCCTTGCCATTGTTGGCTCGATCATCGTGCTTCTTATCTACGGCATGATCGCCAGGCGGAGCGTCCGCAGCTAACTGCGCCACCGGCATGAAAACCGGCCCGGGACTATAACCCCGGGCCGGTTTTCTTTCTCCCGGTCAAGCGGGCCGGGAACCAACACCTTCTCAACGAGCAGGAGTTCAGCATGAAATCGAAACTTCTTTTGGGCATCGGCATTGCGGCAGGATACGTCCTCGGCTCACGGTCAGGCCGGGCAGCGTACGACAAACTCAAGGCCAGGGCTGCCGGGATCTGGGACAGCAAGCCGGTCCAGGACAAGGTCAGCGCAGCCACGGAGGCCATCAAGGAAAAGGCTCCGGAAGTTGCGGATCAGCTCGGTGAGGCCGCGCGCCGGGCGGGTACCGTGATCGGTTCCGCCATGCACCACGACGCCGCGTCCGGCGACGGCAGCACGAAAACGGCCGACGTCGGCACCTCACCCGGTGCGGCCGCCGTCGGGAATTCCACGGGGTCCGACAGCGCCGGGGACCACGTTCCCGCGCACAGCGCCCGCCCCGAGACCGTGAATCTGGGCACCTCGGACGTTGAGTCCGATCCCGCACTCAACGACACCCAGGGCCAGGACTGGTCCGACGAGGGCGGTGCCACACCTGCCGGTGCGGCCACGAATGTTGATCCCAGGCGCGAATGATCCATCGTTTCCGCTGGTGAGGGGCTGTTGTTCGCTCTGTGTGACACGCACTCCGGCGGGAACTGTGCTACAACTGATTGACCTTGCCGGCCGTCGCGATCCTTGGGGGACGCGGCGGCTGGCGGCGTCTTAGGTGATGGCAACCAACCGCGGCTTGCGAGGCCCGGCGCTATTCGGGAGTTCAGATGAGCACTTCAGGCAGCATCCCCGCCCCACAAGCCGGCTGGTATGCGGATCCCGCCGGAACCGGACGGCTCCGCTGGTGGGACGGGTCCATATGGACCGACCAGTACAGCACTCCCCCTCCACAGGGCGCGTACGGCGGAGCGTATGCCCCCGGCCCCTATGGCCAAAGTCCTTACGGCCAGAGCCCTTACGGTACGAGTCCGTACGGCGGGAGTCCTTACGGCCAGGCCCCGTATCCGGCGGGCCAGAACGGTTACGTCGTGCCGGTGTTCCGGCGACCGTTTATCGCCCGGGATGCCGAAGTTTACAATCCCCTGATCTGGGCCATCACGCTGCTGCCGCTCCTGCCATTGGTGCTGCTGCTGTTCTGGAATCCTGAACTCCGCTACATATACCTGGGACGGCAGTCGACTCGCACGCTGGACCCATGGTCGCTCTTCACGCCCTCCTACTTCTTCCTGCTGTTATCGGGCTTTGTAACCTACGCGACGGCTATCGTGCTTGCCTACTTCGACTCCGAACGTCTCAAGCGGGCCGGCGTTGTCAGGCCGTTCCACTGGGCGTGGGCCTTCCTCAACAGCGGCGTGTACGTCATCGGCCGCTCCGTGATTGTGTCGAAGGTGGCGCGGGGGCGTGGGCTGGTGCCGATCTGGGTCATGATCGGCGTCTTTATCCTGAGCATTGTTGTATCGAACATCAAAATGGCAGCGATGATGTCCCCAGTGGTGGGGACCATTCCGGCCTGAGCGGGGTTTACCCTCCTGCGCCTCAGCGGCATCGTCGCTGGAATTTCCAGTGGCGGTTCGACGGCGGCAATAATGTCGTACCCCCACGGCAGAGTGTTCCTATGGAGGCCATTGGGAACCAGCTAGCTGAACCGTCAACGGGGCGCAGCGGTGATCCGGTCGCGCCTGTACCTACCTGCACCGACCTTCGCGGCCCGTCCGCGACTGCCCAGTTCCGCAGCGCTTCCGACGGCGGCAATAATGCCGTACCCCCACGGCAGAGTGTTCCTATGGAGGCTTTGGCGGAACGGCTCGCGGGGCACGGCGGTGATCCGGCCGCGCCTGTACCTACCTGCACCGACCTTCGCGGCCCGTCCGCGACTGCCCAGTTCCGCAGCACTTCCGGCGGCGGCAATAATGTCGTACCCCCACGGCAGAGTGTTCCTATGGAGGCTTTGGCGGAACGGCTTGAGGAGAACGGCGGGATTTCCGCCGTTCCGTCGATGAGCCTGGCCGCGGCGATCGCGGCGGTCCATGCCGCAGCTGCCGCAGCGCCGGATCAGCTGGCCATGGCCGGGTACATCGATGCCGCAGATTTCGCCGGTGATGTTGAAGAACTCTCCCGGTCCGTGGAATACCTCCAGGTCCTCTCCGCAGGGGCCGTGGACCGCACCCGCACCCGGGCCAT
This sequence comes from Pseudarthrobacter sulfonivorans, assembly GCF_024391045.1. Classification (GTDB taxonomy): domain Bacteria; phylum Actinomycetota; class Actinomycetes; order Actinomycetales; family Micrococcaceae; genus Arthrobacter; species Arthrobacter sulfonivorans_B. Next base: position 1,296 of record NZ_JANFCZ010000034.1, on the reverse strand, counting down.
CACCGACGCCGCGACCACCCGGGGCGCCCGGTCCTGGACCACGGGCTGGGACAGCGACGGCGTCGAAACCGTGAACGAAACCGACGCCGCCTGGCCCACCGGCACAGGGACGGGGACGGGGACGGTTCCACCATCACCGGCCGATGACGGCTGCAAAACCACCGCCGAGTTCCTCCGCGTTCGCCTCAGAATCGGGCTCGGAGAAGCCAAACGCCGCCTCCACCTCGCCGAGGCTGTCCTCCCCGAAGCCACCCTCACCGGCGAGCACCTCCCACCAGTCCGCGGATACCTTGCAGCAGCCAGCACTCCCGCCATCCGGGACGCCGGGGCCGGAGACACGCAGGTAGTCGGACCTGCGGTGTCCTCCCGGGCCGGGACCATCATCAGCGCCACCCTGGACCGGCTCCAACACCACACCACCCCCGAGAACCTGGACCGGATCGAACACGATCTCGCCCGCACCGCCGCCACCGCAGACCCCGACTTCCTCACCCGCGTCGCACGCCGCTGGGCAGACGCCATCGACGCCGACGGCACCGAACCCACCGAAGAAACCCTCCGCCACACCCAAGGCGCCTTCATCCGCAAACCCCGCCACGGCCTGCACCACCTCGAAATCTTCGCCACCACCGACCAATACGAACACCTGGCCACCATCATGAACGCCGCCACCAACCCCAGAACCCGCCCCACCACCACAGCACCAAACGACGACACCTGGCGCACTGGTGATGTGGACCTGGACCGCCGGACGCGTCCACAGAAACAACTGGACGGCATCGTCACCGCCCTCAAAGCAGCCCTGACCACCAACGGCCTGCCCACCGCTGGCGGCAACCGCCCCCAAATCCTCGCCACCATCAACTACCAAGACCTCCTCCCCCACCTCCCCACTGAGTCCAGCAACAGGACGGTGGCCGAAGCCGAGGCAGGGCCGGGAATTGCAGTTCGCGCGGGCGCTGGCGACAGGGCGGGGTCTGGAACTGGAAACTTCGTCTTCACCGGCCCGGTCGCGGCCGCCACCATCCGCAAACTCGCCTGCGACGCCGACATCATCCCCGCCCTCCTGGGCACGGACAGCGAAATCCTGGACCTCGGCCGCAAAACCCGCCTCTTCACCCCCGCCCAACGCCTCGCCCTCACCGCCCGCGACCAAGGCTGCACCTTCCCCAACTGCACCATCCCGGCCCCCTGGTGCGAAGCCCACCACATCACCTACTGGTCACAGAACGGCCCCACCAGCACCACCAACGGCGCTCTCCTCTGCTCCCATCACCACCACCTCATCCACAAAGA
>NZ_JANFCZ010000033.1 GCF_024391045.1 Pseudarthrobacter sulfonivorans | reverse complement strand
CGCGATTGGTGGGCAGACGCCTTCTACGTATAGTTAAATGCTCCCGGGCCGGCGGACTTCCGTGGCCAGCGGGGTCCAATCTGTCCCGTGGAAAGGGCAATGGCGTGGCCAATTCCCGCAGTGGAGAGTCAGTGATCGGCCGGGTGGTCCGCGTCCTTGAGGCCTTTGACCGCGACCGGCAGACCCTGACGTTGTCGCGCCTGGCTGCCCGTGCGGGAGTGCCGCGATCCACTGTGCACCGGCTCGTTGAGGAGCTCATCGGCTACGGCCTGATCCGCCGCACCCATTCCGGTGAACTGCAGATCGGGCTGCGCATGTGGGAAATTGCCACCCGGTCCCAGCCGGCCATGGACGTGCGCGAGGCAGCCCTCCCTTTTATGGACGATGTCCTGTCGGTGGTCCGTCAGCACACCACCCTCGCCGTGCTGGACGGGACTTCGGCCCTGTACGTCGAGCGCATGTCGGCGCCGGACTCCGTGCTGGATTCAGCGCGGATCACCGACCGCCTTCCGCTGAACGCCTGTTCCCCCGGGCTGGTGCTGCTGGCCCACTCGCCGGCCGCGTTCCAGGAGAGTTTCCTGGCGGGGCCCCTGACGAAGCTAACTGACGAAACCCCGGTCGACCCGGGGCTCATCCGCCGGCATCTCGCGGAGGTGAGGCACCGGGGGTTTGTAGCGCTGCCGGGAATCGGGGTTTCGGAATGGCTGGGCATCGCGGTTCCGGTGTTCGGGCCCGAGCGCACGGTAGTCGCCGCGCTGAGCGCCATCGTGCCCCGGGACCAGGGCGACGTGCGGCTCATTCTGCCCGCGCTGCTCACCGCTGCCCACGGGATTTCCCGGACCCTCGCACCCGTGCCGCGCCCCTCCGCTGTCCGGCCTCCCGCAGCTGCCGACCATTAAGGCGAGCTCTCTGAAGTTTTTGGCGTCCGTTGAATGGACGCACAGGCCTTTCCAGGCGTGATACGCCACACAGTGGACATGACGCCGCCCGGCCGGCGGCGATGAAGCCCCACTTGATGAGAGGACCACGATGCTCGCAGCAACGACGCTCGACGCGACACTTCCACGCAGTGAGGAGGGCAGCCTTCCCTACTCCCACGAACTGCAGTGGCCGGAAGGCCTGGCGCCCTTCAGGGTTGTCGACGAGGGCTCCCAGGAAGACCCCTACGCCCACTACACGTGGATGCGTGCCAACGCGCCCGTCCTCCGGTGCTGGTCACCGGTCTCGGACGTCTACTTCATCTCCCGCTACGAAGACGTCCGCAAGGCCTTCCGCGCCCCCAAGATCTTCTCCTCGGAGGTGGTCTCCCCGCCGCCGATGACGTTCCTGGTTCTGTTCGACGCCGCGAACCACACACGCCTCCGCAAGGTGGTTGCAACCGCCTTCACCCCCAAAGCGATCAAACTGTTCGAGGACCGGGTACGGGAAACCGCGAACAGCCTCCTGGACGAACTCCTCGCGAACGGCGGGGGCGAGATCGTGGAAGACTACGCCATCAAACTGAGCATGGCCACGATCTCCGCATTGCTGGATGTGCCGGCACAGGACTACGAAAAGATGAAGTTCTGGTCCGATGAGACCTTCTCCTACTTCGGACGCCTCGCCCGGAACGCACCGGGAACCGGCACCGACAAGGACAGCGCACATGAGTTCTGGGCGTACCTTAAAGACACCTTGGAGCGCCTCTACGCTGAGCAGAGCCCGTCGATGGGAGGCCATATCGCCCGGATGTGGAAGGACGAGGGCATCCTCACCGAGCAGGAGGCCAAGGAGCTGTGTTCCTTCGTCTTCATCGCCGGACACGACACCACCACCATCCTGCTGGCGAACGCCTTCCGGATCCTTGCGGAGCAGCCCGGCCTGCTCCGCCGCATCCGCGAGACCCCGGCAGATGCCGGGAAATTCGCCGAAGAACTGGCCCGGCACAGCGGCGCCGTCCACCGCGCCAGCCGCATCACCACCGAAGCCGTGGAAGTGGCGGGCGTGACCATCCCTGCCGGCAGCATCGTCCGCCTGCTTAACGCCTCCGCCAGCAGGGACCTCTTCGAAGACGGCGACACCTTCGACATCGACCACGACAACAGCAAGTCCCTGGGCTTCGGCCACGGTGTGCACAGCTGTCTGGGCCAGCCGCTGGCGCACTTGGAGACCACCGTCACCGCCGAAGTGCTGGCCCGGCGATTGGCCGCGGTCACCCTGGATCCGGCGCACCGGATCGAGTGGGTCCGCGGCAACAACCTCACCAACGCAGGTCCGCACCGCATGCGCGTCTTCCTGGAGGCACAGAATGTCTGAGCAGTACACCGAACCCATCGTCATTATCGGCTCCGGACACGCCGGCGTGGCCGTGGCAGCTGGCCTGCGCACCCGGGGTTGGGCCGGCCGAATCGTCCTCCTTGACGCCCAGGACGACGCGCCCTATGAGCGGCCGCCCCTGTCGAAGGACCTCTTGGCGCCCGGTTCGTCGGACCGCACCGCGCTGCTGCGCAAGGAGGACTACTACGCCGCCAAGGGGATCGAGCGCATGGCGGGCCAAACGGTCGTATCGATCGATCCGGCCGGCCGCGCCGTGGTGCTCGCAGACGGCAGCCGGATCCCTTACCACCGGCTGGTGATTGCCACGGGCTCACGGGCGCGCGCGCTGCCCGTGCCCGGGGCAGACCTTGACGGGGTGCTCGCGCTGCGCACCTACCAGGACGGGCTGGCCATTAGGCGGGCCTTGGTTCCGGGCGCGCGCGTGGTGGTCATCGGTGCCGGGTTCATCGGGATGGAGGTGGCGGCGGCGGCGGTGAAGAACGGCTGTTTCGTCACGGTGCTGGAGTTCCAAGACCGTGTCATGAAACGGGTGACGTCCCAGCCGGTGTCCGCCTTCTTCGAGCAACTCCACCGCTCCCAGGGCGTGCTGCTGGAATTTGGGGCAGCAGTGACCGAACTGCAGGGTAATGGCCGCGTTGAAAGGGTCCTGACCTCTGACGGCCGGACCTTTGAGGCCGACGTCGTGGTGGCTGGCATTGGGGTCCTGCCCAACCAGGAACTGGCAGAGTCTGCCGGGCTCACCTGCAGGGACGGCGTCCTGGTGGACGAACAGTGCCGGACGAGCGTGCCTGGCATTTACGCGGCAGGGGACGTCACCCGGTTCACCGGCGCGTTCAGCGGCGCCAGCCAGCGGCTTGAATCCATCCAAAATGCCAATGCCCAGGCCGAGGCTGTGGTCAACAGCATCCTCGCTGGCCAGGCGACGCCACCGGAGGTCCCGTGGTTCTGGACGGTGCAGCACGGTGTGCGCCTCCAGACTGCCGGTGTGATGCACCCCGACGATGAGGTCATCGTGCGGGGTGACCCGGCCGCCGGGAAATTCTCCGTCGTATACCTGCGCGAGGGCCGCCTTGCCGCCGTCGACACTGTGGGCGGCCTGGCCGACTTCCGCCCGGCCAAGAAGCTGATTCCGGCCGGCCTGCTGCTTGACCCCGCCCTGGTTGAAGACCCGGCCGTCAAGCTTGAGGACGCCGTGACCGGTGCAGGTACCCGTCCCGCCACCAGCATGACCGCAGCAGCACCGGTCTAGTTCAAAAAATCCTAGGAAAAGAGCCCTGATGAGCAACAACACCCTGACCGTAGTGGACCGCGACGGACAGCAGCACGCTGTCGAGTGGGAGCCGGAGCAAAGCCTGATGGAAGCATTGCGGGACAACGACCTCCCGGTGCTGGCGTCCTGCGGCGGAACGGCATCCTGCGCCACCTGCCACGTCTTCATGGACGGTGACATCGTCAAGAGCCTTGGCGAACGCAGCGAGGACGAGGCCGAACTGCTGGTGGACGCTGAAGGCTTCAGTGAGGACTGCTCGCGGCTCTCCTGCCAGGTCCCGTTTGACGGCCGTCTGGACGGAATGACCGTCACCCTCGCGCCGGAAGACTAACCGCCGCATGCAAAAGACCGTGCCCCCGTCGCCAATCTGGCAACGGGGGCACGGTCTTTTCAATCGGTGGTTCCTATCGGAGCATGGTGTCCATTTCATGGCGGGCCGTTCGGGCTGCACCCTGTTCCCGCCGCCGGGCGGTCCCTTCGAGATAGGGCGCTCCCAATTTCTCAATGGGTGTCCGGAACGTCTCACGGGAGAAGTACACGCAGACGCCGGCAATCAACATGCAGGCGGTCGCAAAAACGGCAACGGGGAGCCAGCCGGTGACTCCAGGCGTCAGCAACATGCTCGCGATCATCGGTGCGAATCCGGCCAGGACCAGGCCGAGCTGGTTTCCCAGTGCCATTCCCGAGTACCGCACGGGGGTGGCGAACTGCTCTGCCACAAAGGCCGGCCACACGCCGTTGTAGGCCGAGTACAGCACTGTCATGTTGAGGAACGCTGCCAGGAAGACCAGCACGATGTTGCCCGAGGACAGCGCGAGGAAGTACACGAAGATCGTGGCGGAGCAGCCGATCGCGGCGGCGAGCAGCAGGGGCCGGCGGCCTATCCGGTCAGCCAGCTTCGCGGTCAGTGGCATAACCAGCATCGACAGGCCTATGGCCACGGCATTGACCGTGAGGATTGAGGAGCGGTCAAAGCCCGCCGTGGAGGTGGCGTAGGCCAGGCCAAAGACAGTAAAAACTGTCTGCATAACAACCATGATGGACATCCCGGCAACCCGCATCACGTCCGGCGCCTGAAACTTCAGGACTTCCTTGACGGGCATAGGGGCGACCTGGTCCTTCTCCTGCGCCGCTTCAAAGACGGGGGTTTCGTCCAGATGTGTCCGGACCCAGTACGCGACGGCGAGCACCACGATGGAGAGCCAGAACGGGACGCGCCAGCCCCAGCTCATCATGGCTTCCTGGGGCAGGGCGCTGATCGGAATGAAGACCAGGGTGGCGAGGACCATTCCCGAGGCGTAGCCCATCATCACGAAGCTGGTGAAGAAGGCGCGTTTTCCGTCCGGGGAGTGCTCCAGGGTAAGCGTGGACGCACCGGCCGATTCAGCTCCGGCGGAGAAACCCTGGGCCAGGCGTCCTGCCACCAGCAGCACCGGGGCCCAGACGCCCACCTGCTCGTACGTGGGGAGGCATCCGATGCCGAGGGAGGCCAGGCCCATGATGCCCAGCGTGAGCAAGAGGATCTTTTTGCGGCCCAGCTTGTCGCCGAAATGGCCCATGACCAGGCCGCCGACCGGCCGTGCCACGTAGGCGACGCCGAAGGTCGCCAGGGCGCCGATCAGGCCGATTGCGGGGTCATCGGACGGGAAGAACAAGTGCGGGAAGACTAGAGCGGCCGCCGTCCCGTAGATGAAGAAGTCGTAGTATTCCAGGGTGCTTCCCAGGAAGGATGCAAGGGCGGCCTTCCCCGGGGTCTTGGGTGCGGACGGGGAAGCGTGAGCGGTTGTGTCCATGTGGAATCTCCTTAAGACAGCGGTGTCTTGGTGGAAGCCGGCTGCGGATCCTGGAGGTGGAAGTCCACCGAGAGGATTTGCTGGCTGTTGGGGAACGAGTACGCCTTGAGCGGCTCGTGGAGCGGGTGCGTGTTGTAGACCGCGATGTCCTCGACGTTGTTGAAGTCCGCCACGATGGCGTAGTCGAAGGACCGCTCGGTGCTGAGCACATCGGGTCCGTGCGTCAGGCTGAGCATGCCAGGGATATTGCCGCTCATCCTATTGAGTCCGGCGATCCAGGCCTGCTTGTCGGCGGCCGGGAAGTCCGGTTTGAACTTGAAAAGTACGGTGTGGCGGATCATCTCAGGCACCCACCAGTTCAGCGGCAGGTTCCGTGGTTGCCGGGGAGGCGTAGGCAGGATCCTCGCCGGCGATGGTCCGTCCGGCAAGGTAGCCCATGGTCATGATGGGGCCCAGCGTCGCGCCGGCGCCGGGGTAGCCGGCCGCGTACGCGTTTTCGGTGGTGTTGCCGGCGGCAAACAGGCCTGGCACCGGGTTGTTGTCGACGTCCAGGACGCGGGCGAGTCCGTCGGTGGCGATGCCGCCGTTGGTTCCGAAGGCGCCGTTGACTACCTGCATGGCGTAGAAAGGTCCGGTCTGCAGCGGCGCAAGGGACGGGTTCGGGTACGCGTTATCGGCGTCACCCCAATACCGGTCGTAGGCGCTGGTGCCGCGGCCGAAATCGGGATCCTGGCCCTTGGCGGCGAATTCGTTGAAGCGCGCCACGGTCGCGCTGAGGTTCTCGGCGGGAACACCGATCTTTGCGGCAAGCTCTTCAAGGGTTGCCGCCTCGGTCAGGTAGTCCGGTGTGGGCTGGCCGGCGCGGTGGGCCAGGATGCCGTAGCGCTGCATGTAGGCGTGGTCCACAATCACGTGTGCGGGAGTGTTCAGGGTCTGGTTCGCGGCGGAGTCCCAGGACTGGAGGCAGCGGGCCAGATCGTTGTAGTTCTGGGATTCGTTGGCGAAGCGGCGGCCGTGCCGGTTGACCATGATCGATCCCGGGCCCTGGCGTTCGAAGCGGAGGAGGGTCCCAATGGGCTGCCCGTCGCGCAGGTCCCCCGTGATGGACATCGGGGCCCACCACGCTTCGCGGGTACCGCGGGTCTGGCCGCCGATGCGCTGGGACATCCGCAGCCCGTCGCCGGTGTTTGAGGGCGGTGAGCACATGGTGTGCAGCCGCGACGCCAGCATCGAGTCGGCCAGCGCTTTGTCCCATTCGAAACCGCCCGTGGCCAGCACCACGCCGTCCGTGGCTCCGATGATTTCGCCGGTTTCCAGCTCCACTCCGGTCACCCGGCCGCCGTCGGTCACCAGACGGTGTCCGCGTGCTCCGGTGACCAGTGCGGCCCCGGACCGGACCAGGCTCGCCAGCAGCATGGACACCAGGGCCTGTCCCTTAGCCACGAGGCCCTCCTTTTGGCGGAGATCCAACTCGTCCCAGGGGAACTTGGTGAACGCGCCCCAGGTCTCGTATTCCTGCATCGTGAAGGGTGCCCGGCCGTCGGTGCGGACATGCGCCGTAAGTGACCCCAGTGCTTCCTTGCTGTTGAACAGTTCCGGTTCCACTGTGCGGCCGCCCTCCAGCGCACCGGGCAGGTCCTGCCGGTAGTCCGGGAAGTTATCCAGGAAGATGAACCGGACGCCGCACTGGTCCTCCACAAACTGCAGCATCTGGTCGCCGTAGTTCAACGCGGCGTCGAGCAGTTCCTCGCGGCCCCGGCCACGGGCCACCGCGCGCACGTACTCGGCGGCCGCCGCCTTGGAGTCGGCGATGCCCGCCTCGCAGGCGTGGTGGTTGTCTGCCACCCACAGCATGCCGCCGGAAACGGCCGACGTTCCGCCCAGAAGATCGCTTTTCTCCAGGATGATGACGGATTTGCCGGCGCGGGCGGCAGTAGCCCCGGCGGTGAGGGCGCCGGCTCCGGAACCGACGACGACGACGTCGTAGTTTTCCGCCGCGGTTCCACTGACGAATTTCATGGTTGTTTGATGCCTTTCGGGAGATGTCTAAGGGCTGCCGCGCACCCGTAAACGGTGCCGGCGGGGGAGCGGGAGGTCGGCTTAGACCGCGGTGTAACCGCCGTCGATCACGAGTTCCGAACCTGTGGTGAAGCGGGATTCGTCCGACGCCAGGTAGAGCACGCCGTAGGCGATTTCTTCGGGTTCACCCTGCCGGGGCAGCGGGTTTGAGCCGAGGAGCTGCTTGTAGTACTCCTCGGGACCCACCACGGACTGTTCCGCGGAGCGGCGGCTCATGCGGGTGTTCATGGAACCGGGGTGGATGGAGTTCACCCTGATGCCGTGGGCCCCGTAGGCGGCCGCATCCGACTTGCTCAGCAGCCGGACGGCGCCCTTGGTGGCGTGGTAGAGCGGGACGCTGCTGCCGCCGGTGAGGCCGTGGATCGAGGAGAAGTTAATGATGCTGCCGGCGCCTTTGGCAATCATGCCGGGGACCACGTGCTTGGTCATCAGCCAGACCCCCTTGACGTTGACGTTGAAAATCGTGTCGAAGTCCGTCACGGAGGCGGTGTGGGATGCGCCGGCCGGTCCGATGATTCCGGCCGCGTTGACCAGGATGTCCGGAACGCCGATGTCCGCGGTGATGCGCCGGATCGCGTCGGCAACGCTGTCCTCGTCCGTGACATCGACGTCGTACTCCCGGACGTTCCCGTGGGTGGCCCCGGCAGGGGTCCCGGCCATATCGAGGCTTGCCACCGTTGCGCCGTGCTCGGCGAGCAGCGCCGCCGTTGCGCTGCCGAGGTCCCCCCTGCCACCGGTGATGACCGCCGTCTTGCCGGCGACACGGTTGTTCGTGTTGTTCATGATCCGCTCCTCGTAACTCGCGCAGCCTCTGCGCCGCGCCTTAGCTACGGTGGCAGGGGAGTTGTGAGTGGGACCACACGATTACCGATGAACGGTAATCCAGCACCTCATTGGCTTTGGCGGACCGTTCCCTTCAACTCACCTCGCCAGCCCAGTGCCCGGGAAACTCCGCGGGCTCCGGCCATGAGCACCGGGACCCGGGCGGCCGTATGCTCCTCGGTCCGCGGCACGATCACGCTGAGGGCTGCCACGGCGGTGTTGTCGGGTCCGAAGACCGGCACCGCAATGCCGGTGGTCTCGGGAACGATGACTCCGGGCATGGCGGCGAAGCCCCGTTGCCGGATATCGGCCAGGTGGCGGCGCAGCACGGCCGGTTCGGTGAGCGTGGTGTCTGTGTACTTCGTCAGTGGCCTGGCGAGGATGACGTCCTGGTACGCGGCCGGGGAATGGGCCAGCAGAATCAGGCCCGATGATGTCGCGTGCAGGGGGAGCCGGCCCGCGATTTTCGAAATGTCCACAACAGTGGAATGCGTACCGATCCGCTCGATGTAGAGGACCTCATCGGAATCCAGGATGCCCAGTGTGGTGGCGTGCTGGACCACTGATTGGACGTCCTCCATGAACGGCAGCGCAGCCTCCCTGAGGCCCACCATCTTCGACCCGCGGGACACCAGCTCCCACATCCGGGTGCCGATATGGACTTCGCCGCCCGGTTCGCGCTCCAAGAGCCGCTCGAGCAGCAGTTCGTTGACCATCCTGTAGGTGGTGGTGACAGGAAGCCCCGTCCGGCGGCCCAGTTCAGCGACGCTCATGGTCTGGTGGCGGTCATCGAAAGCACTCAGGATCCGGACGAAGCGGGCGATGATCGATTCGCCTGAGTCGGAATTTGCCACTGAACCTCCTCGTGATTCCCGTTCAATGGTAATCGCCGTCGTGATGATTCTCCGAACCCGCTCTACTGGGGGCTGGCATTCCACCCCGGCTGCGGCACCGACGCGTGCAGCCACTGAACGGAGCAAGAAGACATGAGTAAGAGCGTTGTGTGTGATGTCCTGGTGATCGGGTCCGGTGTGGCTGGCATGGCCGCAGCTTTGAAAGCCGCATCGCAGGGATTGAGCGTGATCGTTGCCGAGAAGGAGCAGTACTTTGGCGGCACCACGGCAATTTCGGCGGGCTGGGCCTGGGTCCCCGGAAACAAGCAGGGAGTGGCTCAGGGTGACACCCGCGAGGAAGCGGAAACCTACCTGAAGAACCTCGCCCCGGATACCTTCAACGAGGCGGGCGTCCGGACCTTCCTGGACACCGTGCCCGAGGCCATTTCCTTCTTCGAGAACGAAACCGAGGTGAAGTTCACGTATCCGGAGAAATCCCCCGACTACAAAATGGACCTGCCCGGCGCCAAGCTCTCGGGCCGGGCCATCCTGCCGCAGGACGTTGACGCACGCGTACTCGGGGACAAACGCCTTCTGATGCAGCCGTACATGAGTTCCTACACGGTCTTCGGCTACATGCCGCAGGTGGGCCCGGACATCAACGAGTTCTTCCACGTCAACCAGTCAGTGAGTTCCTTCGTCTACGTGGCAAAGAAGCTGCTCCGCACCTGGTTCGATGCCGCCCGGTACAAGCGGCCTGTGCAGCGCTCCAACGGCAACGCCCTGATGACCCGCATGGTCAAGAGCGCCGACGATTTGGGCGTACGGCTCTGGAACTCCGCACCTGCTCTTTCACTGACCCGGGACGACGCCGGCACCGTGACGGGGGCGGTCATCGGAGGAGCCCGTGCCGCCACGGTCACGGCAAAACTGGGCGTCATCCTCGCCGCCGGCGGATTCTCCGGCAACAAGGAACTGCGCAAGCAATACTTCCCGCACGATGCTGAGGGCGACGACCATTTCACGCCCACCGTGGGCCACGGCGGCGACGCCGCCAACCTGGCCATCAGCGCCGGCGGACACATCGACAACTCAGTGTTCAGCGTCGGTTCCTGGGCGCCGGTGACAGTCTTCAAGTACCTCAACGGCAGGGAGCGGCTGTTCCCGCACCTTCGCGCGATCGGACTGCCGGGGCTGATCGCTGTGGACCGGCACGGAAAGCGCTTCGGCAACGAGGCGCTGAGTTACCACGACTTCGGCGGTGCCATGATCGCCCACAACCAGGCTGAGGACAAGACGTTCGGCTACGTGATCGGTGACGCCAGGACCATGCACAAGTACGGCATCGGCTATGCCAAGCCCTGGCCCATGCCGCGCGGTTACTTCTATAAGACCGGCTACCTGGTCAAGGGGGCAACGCTGGAGGAACTGGCCGGCAAGCTCGGCATTGACGCCAAGGGGCTGCAGGAAACCGTGGCGGAGTTCAACCCCGCTGCTGAACGCGGCGAGGATCCGGCGTTCGGCCGAGGCTCCACCTTGTACAACCACTTCCGCGGCGACATGGAGCACAAGCCCAACCCGAACCTGGCCACGGTGGGCAAGGGACCGTACTTTGCGGCCAAAATCCAGATGGGTGATCTTGGCACTTTCGCTGGGATCGGCGTCAACGATCGCTCCGAGGTCAAGACGGAGGAAGGGACGGCAATTCCAGGCCTGATCGCCGTCGGGGCGGCAGCAGTCAGTGTGTTCGGCGGCGGCTACCCGGGCTACGGTTCCCACATTGGCCCCGCCCTTGTCTTCGGTTACCGGGCTGGCCGGGACATCGCCAAACTTGCGGCCGAGCGCGGCAAGCGTTCCGAACTGGTCTGACCATGGGAGACGCACGATCCGCGGTGGTGACAGGCGGGGGCTCCGGGATCGGGGAAGCCATTGCCCTGAAGCTCGCGGAGGCGGGATATGCAGTCACTATCGGTGACATCGGCAGTGCCGGTTCGGAAGTTGCCCAGAGAATCAACGCCAAGGGTGGGCAGGCCCGGTTCGTTCCTACGGATGTGACTGACGAGGAATCGGTGCGCGGCCTGATGGAAGGGGCAGCGCGCACCTTTGGCGGGCTTGACGTCCTGGTGGCCAATGCCGGAATTCCCGAAGCAAAGGCGCCGCTTCACGAACTCGACCTGTCCAAGTGGCAGCGTGTCATTGACGTGAACCTCACGGGTGTTGCGGTTTGCAACAAATGGGCTGTGGCCACGATTCTCGACGGCCGGAGGAACACCGCAGAACCGCGGACGGCTTCGGTGATCAACATGGCCTCGATTCTGGCCCATGTGGGGCAAGCGAACAGCAATGCCTATTCTGCGGCGAAGGCAGCCGTTGCCAACTTCACCCGTTCGGCGGCCCTGACCTACGCCAGGGAAGGTATTCGGTTCAACGCCGTGTCGCCGGGCTACGTGGACACGCCCTTGCTGGCTCAACTGCCGGAAGAGACGCGCTCGCAGATGATTTCCAAACAACCCATCGGGCGCTTGCTTCGGCCCGAGGAGATCGCCAACGTGGTGTTGTTCCTCGCGGGCGACGGCTCTTCGGCGCTGACGGGATCCATCATTAATGCCGACGGCGGCTACACCGCTATCTAGCACCAGCGGAGGCTCAAGGACCACGACGGCGGCACCCGCGGTGGGTGCCGCCGACCAGCCTTACGTGTACATGAGGGAGCCGGGGGTGGTGAGCTTCTCGCCGGTTTCCAGCCAGGTCTTCAGGCCGGAGAGGATCATGGGCCAGCCGCCGTAGAGCTGTTCGTTGGCGCCTTCGCGGAGCTGGTCGTGGGTGACCGTAAGGTGGCAGGAGTCGCCCACGGGTTCGATCTCCCAGGTGATGCGGGAGGTCCCTTCGGCCTTGACGTCCTCGCCCCAGAGCGCGGTCATGGTCTGCACGAGCCTGCGCGGCGGGTCAACTTCGATGTTCTCGCCTTCGCCCAGCAGGTCCCCGGCCTTGGGGTTGCCCATTTCGAACCGGCCGCCTGGGGTCCAGTCGGAGGTGATGGAGTTCCCGAACTGGTATTTGCTGCGGATCTCGCTGTCCGTGATGGCCTCCCAGAGCCGTTCCGGGGTGGTCTTGATGTAGATTTCGAAGATCTTTTCCATGGGACTTTCCAATCTGGTTTTGAGGTCGCTGAGGCCAGCGGCCCATGGTTCGGCGTATTTGCTCACCCAGCGGTCGTGGATCAGCCGGATGGGCACCGGATTCAGGAAGTGGAGTTTTTCGCGGCCCCGACGGCGGGTGACCACCAGGCCGGCGTCCTCCAGCAGCCTGAGGTGCTTCATGACCCCGTAGCGGGTCATGTCGAAGCGGGCCTCGAGTGCGTGGAGGGTCTGCCCGTCCTCCCGGAAGAGCTCATCGAGCAGGTCCCGGCGGGTGGGGTCGGCGAGGGCCTTGAATACGGCGTCCACCACTCCAGAATAGGTGACAGAATGGTCACATGTCTAGGGGGCGGGTGACTGCATGGCTCCGCCCGGCGAAAGATTGCCGGGGCCGGTCCCCGGAGTCTGGCCGCCCGCGCCGGACCGGCGTAGGGTCTGGAGCCATGACCGAACAGCAACCCTATGAGCTGATCCAGCGCTACCCGCACTTTGAGTTGCGCCGCTATCCCGCGCACGTTGTCGCCGAGGTTCACGTCAGGACCACCTTTGACCGGGCCGGAAGTGCCGCCTTCCGGCATCTGTTCAACTACATCAGCGGGAGCAATACGGCGCGGCAAAAGCTGGCGATGACAGCCCCGGTCATTCAGGAGACCGGGCCGGCGCAAAAGCTGGCGATGACCGCGCCGGTGCTCCAAGGCGGTCCGTTGCCGGGCAGCGGTGCGCCCGCCGTTTTTGTGATTTCCTTTGTGCTCCCGGAGGGTACGACGGCGGAAACGGCTCCGGTTCCCACCAACCCTGACGTTGTGGTCCGGGCCGTTCCGGGTTTCCTGGCGGCAGTGGTCCGCTTCGCCGGCAGCGGCACCGGAAAGGCTTTTGCGCACCGCAACGAAGGCCTGCAGGCGGCGCTGTCCCTGGCTGGTCTGACGTCCGTCGGGCCGCCGCGCTTTGCCCGTTTTGATCCGCCGTTCAAGCCGTGGTTCCTGCGGCACAACGAGGTGGTGCAGGACGTGGTTGATCCCTCGGCTTAGGCCAGGGCGAAGCTAAGGCTGCGCCGGCCCGAACCAGCGCGCAAGCGCGTCCTCCAGGCCGGCAGCGGTCCCGTCTCCCGTCCACGCCACATACCCGTCGGGCCGGATCAGCACAGCTGCCGGGGCACTGACCGGACCGATCACCGGAAGCTCCCACCCGCCGTCGTACGCCGCGTCCACCGCCAGGACACGGGCCGCCCACGGCCCCGCGTCGACGGCGCCCGGCTCACCGAAGTTGAGCAGTGCGGCACGGGCGCCGTGCAGGAGGCTGAACACGCGCAGCGGGCCGTTGGAGGTGACGACGTCGAGATCGGGCATGCGGCGCCCGAGCAGCGGGTGCCCCTCGCCGAAGTCGTAGCGGACGTCCAGCCCGGAGATGAGCCCGGCAATCCGCTTCCGGGCCGCGTCGATGTCCAGCAGGCCGGCCACTGTGTCAGCCAGCGCGCCGACGCGCGGATCGGCCCGCTGCATCACTGCCTGGGCCATGGTGTGCTTCAGGGCGCGGGCGCCGGCGGGGTGCCGCTCTGCGTGATAGGTGTCCAGCAGGCCGGCCGGGGCGGTGCCCTGGACCACCTGGGCGAGCTTCCAGCCGAGGTTCACGGCGTCCTGGATGCCCAGCCCGATTCCCTGGCCGCCCGACGGCGAATGAATGTGCGCCGCGTCCCCGGCCAGCAGCACCCGGCCGTTCCGGTAGGCCGCAGCCTGCCGCGTGGCATCGGTGAACCGGGAAATCCAAGTGGGCGAATGCGCACCGAAATCGGTGCCGTAGATGTCGGTGAGGGCCTTGCTGAGGTCAGCCAGGGTGGGCTCGGCCGCCGGACCGAGGTGTTTCTCGGTTACCACCACCCGGGTGGTCCGCCCGTCCTCCATCAGGTGCAGCCCGTGGACGCCCACCTCGTCGATCCGCATGCCCGCAGGCGCCTCGTCAGTCACCTCCACCTCGGCGATCAGGCTGCTCCGGGTCGCATCCCAGCCCGGGAAGCCGATGCCGGCAGCCTTTCGGACAGCGCTTCGCCCGCCGTCGGCGCCCACCAGGAACAGTGCCCGGATGCTTTCCCCGTCGCTGAGCTGAACGTCCACCCCGGCATCATCCTGGGTGAAGCCTGCCACGGCGCGCCCCCGCCGGACCGGCACCCCGAGCTCCGCGACCCAGCCGGCTAGGATGCGCTCAATGTGGTTCTGCCACAGGCCCAGCGTGAAAGGGTGCCGGGTGGGAAAGTCGCTGACGTCCAGCCGGGTGGTCCCGAAGAAGGCGGCCTGGACCGGTGTGCCCTCGGCAAGGAACCGTTCCGCAATCCCGCGCTGGTCCAGGATTTCAATGGTCCGCGAGTGGAACCCGCCCGCCCGCGAGCCCACCAGCTCCGGTGTGGCGCGGCGCTCCACAATGACCGCTTCCACCCCTGCCAGCGCCAGCTCTCCGGCCAGCATCATCCCCGTGGGACCGCCGCCCGCAATGATCACATCAGCCATACCAAACCCCGTTCTCCAAGCCTCCGCCGTGCCCTGGTTCAGGCTGCCCCCGCGGGACACCTGACCGGGAGCACCTGAGCCAGTCTGCGCCATGGCGGGGGCCTTGCCGCAAGCCCCCGGGGGCGCGATACATTGAAAGTGGAGGAACGGCCCGGTCCCTGACCCTGCGGGCCCATCCAGGCGTTTGGGGGCTGGGGAAATAAGAGTCTACAACGACTTTAGTAATTAACTCCGAAGCCATTGACTGGCGGCTTTGCGGCGAGGATGATATTGAACCGTAGGCAGTGGCGGCCGGAAAGGCAAGAGGCCCTGCCGGTGACTTTCAAAAAGGGACCGGGAATGACCCGCAATCAATTTCAGGAATGGCCCGCGCGATCACGCCACTGGCAGGACCGGCGAATAATTCCTTTTTGGATAAGTAATGGGGAAAGTATCGGGCTGGGCGATGCGGTGAAAGATCTGACAACCTTGGCCGGAATCCCGCCGTGCGGCGGCTGTGAACAGCGCGCGGCTTTCCTCAACAGGCTTTTGCGCCTGCCGCGGTTCCGGAAGCGGAACCGCTCCTAAGTATCGTGTTTCCCGGTGTCATGCCGGGATGCCGGCCTGCCCGCAGTGCGGCCGGCGGAGTGTCAGGAGGCGGCCATGCCGCAGCAAGTAGTGGTAACGGAGCGTTATTGGTGTCCCGGGCCGTGGCCGTGGGAATGGTTCGATACGTGCACGCGCAAGGTGACCAAGTGGTGCTACGACTTCAGTTGGGTTGAGGAGACCGGTTACGGGCTGGCCAGCCATCTGAAAGGGTGCGAAAACGGAATTCTCTACACCTGGTGGGCCTTTTCCTTCAATATCTGGGGCAGTACCCAGTACGGCCCGGGAAGAATGTGTTTTACCAGCAAATTGAGTTCGTCGGGACGCTGCGCCGCGTCGGCTGTTTCCGGACTGAGCGTTACGGCAGAAGCGCCGCGGATTCAAGCCATGGCCAGCCGCCAAATCCGCCGGCCAGTGCACCGGCCGTTACCGGATGAAAAAGAGCAGTCCATGCCTGACGATGAGAATTCGCAGTAATTCAATGCGCGCCACACTGGATTTGGAAACGGTGCTGCAGAACGTACATTGCCATGACGAGGGCGATGGGTGGGGAAATGCGGAGCCGTATATCTGGACCGTTTTCTTCAAGGTGGACGGGGACAATTTCGCCGTCGAGGCCGGGTCCGGGCTGATCGGCTCGCCCACCATCGTTTCCAGCAACGGAAGCCACGGAAACCTGGGCAACACGGACGTGGACGCCGGGGATGATGTTCCGGTGCCGGACGCCGTCGGACTTTGGTCCACCAAACTGAAGCCCATCCCTGTCAACGACGCCGGACTGCGTGCACTGCTCGGCGCGGACGATCTTCCCGCCATCGCCGGCGCGGTGGTGTCCCTCATGGAGGAGGACGGCTGGCCGGACTCCCTGGCCAACACGGGGTATTCGGCGTTCGTGGATGCTGTCCAGCTGGCGGTGGTCAAGGTGGCCGCGAGCTTCCAGCATGCACTGGCGGCACCTACCCCGCAGCAAATCAAGGACCAGATCGAAGTGGTGAAGGCCTCGGCCGCCACGTCGGTCAAGGCGGCCGTCAAGAACGCCATGTCCGGGTGGCAGCTGATCTGGTACGGGACGTTCGGTAACAACGACGACGAGATCGGCACCGAAGCGTTCACCACCACCACCGATGAGCTGGTGGCCACCCCGGCCATCGCGATCAACCGCCGGTGGTCTGGAGATGAATCCGGGGACGGAGACTGGGAGATCAACGGGGTGTTCCGCGGCTTCCCGCAGCTGGACTGCCACCTCGAGCGGCTGTTCTCCTTCAGCGCCAGGAGCGAGGCCCGCCAGGAGGAGTCCCGTGCCACTAGCTTCGACGCAATGCGGACCTTCCGGGACGGAGCGTTCCGTGAGTCTGCGGGCCTGGGGGCCTGGTGGGCGGAATTCGCCGCGGCGAGCCCGGCGCTGGCCATGCTCGCGGAGCAGCGGCCGGACGTGCGGGAGGCGCTGAACGGGCTGGTGCACGACGCCGGCACCTGGCTGGGGGACGGGGCGGAACGTATTGGCGGGCAGTCTTTGGAACGCCTGAACACTGTCCTGGATGCCCTGGCGGCGGACGCGCCCGGACACAGGGGACGGGTGGTCCGGCAGGCAAAGCGCCTGGTGAAGCGGCTGGACGGGGCCAGCTTTGCGGACGCCCTGCGGTTCGCCGTCGAGATGAAACCCGTGGGCAGGACACCGCGCAAGGACCCGGTTCCGCCGGCCGGGTCACGTGCCTAGGGTTTCCTGCAGTTAGGCACCGGATTTCGGTTAGGCGCTGGACCCGGCGGCGGATCCAGCGCCGGTCCGCCGCCGGTACATGGCAGCCGCCACCACGAGCCCCAGCACAAACCAGATGAGTCCCGCCGCCAGGGCAATGGGCGTGGCGGACGCCAGCACCACCACCAGCAGGGCGGCCCCGACGACGGGAACTGCTCCGTGCAGGAACCAGTTGCCGGGGCCGGCGCCCAGCTTCCTGACCAGGAAGTAGCCGATCACGGACGCGTGCAGCAGGATGAACGCCGTCAGGGCCCCGACGTTGACGGCCGAGCTGAGGACGTCCAGGCCGTCGGCACGGGTGGCGGCCCACACCGCCACGATGATGTTTCCGGACGCGGTGAGCAGGATGCTGCGCACCGGCACCCCGGTCCGCACCGAAACTTTGGCCAGCGCACCGGGCAGCCGGCGCTCGCGGGCCATGTCCATGATGATGCGGCTGCCCGCCCCTTGTCCCACCATCGCGGCGAAGGCGGCGCCGGCCGCCTTGGACAGGGCCAGCAGCCAGTGCAGCCACGGCCCGATGCTGGTCCCGACGGCGTTGTAATAGGCAGCGCCTTCGAGTTGGGGGTTGGCCGCAAGCTCGGCCGGGGTGGTGGGGGACAGCAAGGCGCCGACGTAGCTTTGCGCCACGAACAGGATGCCGGCGATGACCAGGCACAGCATAGTTGCCCGGCCCACCATCCGGACGCTGCCTTTGGCCTCTTCGGCAAATGTGGCCAGTGCGTCGAAGCCCAGGAAGGACAGGACGGCCACGGAGACGGCAGCCAGGACGGCAGTGGTGGAGAAGCCGCCAACTCCCGTGAGCGGGCTCAGCCAGGGCCGCGTGGCGCCGTGGGTGGCCAGCACCCAGGCTCCGCACACCAGCACCACTAACAGGACCAGCACTTCGAGGAGGACGACGCCGGTGATCACCTTGGAGGCGAGCTGGACCCCCGCGAGGTTGAGGGCCGTGGTGGCCAGGACCGCCGCCGCCACGAACGCCCAGATGGGGACGGCCGGGAACAACGAGTTCAGGGCGATCCCGGTGAACATGTACGCGACGGAAGGGATCAGCAGGTAGTCCAGCAGGATCATCCAGCCGGACACGTAGCCCGCCCGCGGGCCGATGCCCGTTCCGGCGTAGGCAAAAACCGAACCGGCCCGCGGCACTTCCCGGGACATGCGCATATAGCTGAGTGCGGTGAACGCCATGACCAGGGTGGCAACGATGTACACCGTGGCCACGGCGCCGGACGATTTGGCATCGAGGGTGCCGAAGATCCCCACCGCGGCGGCGGGCCCGATGAAGACCAGTCCAAAGAAGATGAGCTGGCCCAGCGTGATGCTGCGCCGCAGTGTTCCGGTGTCCGGGGCCGATGCCTGCGCGTCCATGGGGATCATTCTGCACCCCGCCGGCACGCGGCGCACGGAAACGCCGTTGCCGCCGTGAGGCATCACCCGTGGCAGCACCGGAGGCATCACCCGTGGCAGCACCGGTGGCATCATGGTCCCATGAGCGAAAACAACGACCCCACGCTGCGTTCCATCGAACTGACCCGGACGGCCACGGCCCGTTATATGGCGCGCAATGCCGCGGGCGCGGAACTTGAATTCGGCCAGGGCGAAGGGCTGCTGAGTCCGGTGGAGCTGCTGCTGGCGGCGATCGCCGGATGTTCGGCCATCGACGTGGACACGGTGACGGCACGGAGCGCCGAGCCCACGGCCTTCCAGGTCTCGGCGACCGGCCACAAGGTGGTTGAGGACGGCGCCAACCGCGTGGACGGGCTACACCTGTCCTTCAACCTGGCTTTCCCCGATACGGCCGAGGGGCAGAAGGCCGCCGGCATGGTGGAACGGCTGGTTGACCTCTCCCATGAGAAGTACTGCACGGTGTCACGGACGGTGGAGCACGGAACTGCCGTCACCAACGAGGTCCACGTCGCCGTCGGTGACACCGGGCTCTGACGGGCGCTCGCGGATCAGCGGGCCGGCAGCGCCGGCGTCGCGAGTTCTTCCCTGAGTGCGGCCACGTGGCCCGTCGCGTCCACATGGTACTGCGCCAGCGTCACCTTGCCCTGGGGGTCAACCACGACTGTTGACCGGATGACGCCCTCCACGACCTGCCCGCCGAGGAGCTTCTCGCCCCAAGCGCCGTAGGCCATGGCTACGGCGTGGTCCTCGTCGGCGAGGAGCGGATAGGTCAGGGTGAAGTCGTCGCTGAATTCAGCCAGGGTCCCGGGAGCGTCGGGCGAGATGCCCAGGACGTCGTATCCCTGGCGCTGCAGCGAGGCGAGGTTGTCGCGGAAGTCGCAGGCTTCGGTGGTGCAGCCCGGCGTCGCCGCCTTGGGGTAGAAGTACACAATGACGCTCCGGCCGCGGTAATCCGCGAGGGACACCAGCCTCCCCGCGGCATCGCTCAGGGTGAAGTCCGGCGCGTCGGCACCAGGCTGGAGACGAAGGGAATGCGGCTGGTTCGGGTTCATGGTTGTGACGATCCTTGACTGGTCGGATGAGGGGATATCGGGTGTAGCTGGGCGCTCAGATGGCGTATTCGGCCGGGGTCCGGATGGTGACCCTGGAGCCGGGAATGAACTGGTAGCCGCCGCCGCGAACGGTGGCGATCGCATGCCGTGCGGGTCCGAATTTCCGGCGCAGGCGGCCCACATAAACGTCGATCGAACGTGGTGTGCACCCGGGAAATTCCAGCGACTCCAGAACGCGCTGCAGTTCGTTCCGGCCCACCGGACGGGAACAGTTTTCGGCCAAGTACTGCAGCACACGGCGTTCGACTCCGGTCAACGGGACGGGTGTTCCATCCAGCAGTACGGGGCCTGTGCAGAGGTCCACTGACAGCAGGCCGGGAGCAGCGCACTGCGGCGTCAGGTGGGAGGAACCGTCGTCGTCCTTTGGCGGGGAGTCCTCCGCGGGGGACGACGACGGCTCCGGATTTCCGCCGTCACGAGTACCCTCCCCAGGGTTTATGCCGACGGCGGAAGTTGCGGCCCCGGCGGCAGGCCAGAAATGGACTTCCACCTCCGGGGCGATTCTTTGGGCGCGTTCCAGCAGTTCCTGGGCGGCGCAGGCGATCAGTGCATCATTTGGTTCCTGGTTGGCCCCCGGCCTGACCCAGACGGCCAGGCCCCAGGCCTTGGGCCCGGGCGCCCGCAGCGGAACTGACGAAGAACGTGCGCACGCAGCAGGGGCGGAACGGGATTCGGTTGCCACAGGCCCGGTCAGATCCCGCCGCGGCGGATCAGTTTGCCGGTGGGCGTTTGGCCGTCCACCACGGCGCCGCGCAGGTAGGTGCGCCGCACCACGCCGGAGAGGGTCTTGCCGTCGTAGGGGGTGATGGGGTTTTTGTGCTTGAGCTGGTAGGCGTCCACCACGAAGGCCTCGTCCGGGGCGAACACGGCGAAGTCGGCGTCGTAGCCGAGCGCCAGCTGGCCCTTGGTGGACAGCCGGGCCAGGCTGGCGGGCTTCTCCGCCATCCAGGACACCACCTGTTCCAGCGGAATGCCGCGCTGCCGCGCCTCGGTCCAGATCAGCGAGAGTCCCAGCTGCAGCGACGAAACGCCGCCCCAGGCCACGGCGAAATCACCGTTCTCCAGGTCCTTCAGATCCAGCGTGGAGGGGGAGTGGTCCGAGACGATGCAGTCGATGGTGCCGTCCAGCAGGCCCTGCCACAACAGCTCGCGGTTGGAGGCCTCGCGGATGGGCGGACAGCACTTGTAGGCCGTGGCGCCGTCCGGGATTTGCTCCGCCATCAGCGTGAGGTAGTGCGGGCACGTCTCCACGGTGAGCTTCACGCCGTCGCGCTTTGCGGTGGCAATCATGGGCAGCGCGTCCGACGACGAGAGGTGCAGGATGTGCGCACGCGCACCGGTCCAGCGGGCCCGTTCGATGACCTCGGCGATCGCCTTGTTTTCGGCGCCGCGGGGGCGGGAGGCGAGGAACGTGGAGTAGTGGTCGCCGCCGGGGTGGGGCGCGCGGTCGATGGCGTGCGAGTCCTCGGCGTGGACGATCATCAGCGAGTCGAAGGACTTCAGCTCGGCCATGTCCTCCTCCATCTCGTCCGCTTCGAGGTGCGGGAACTCGTCCACGCCCGAGTGCAGCAGGAAGCACTTGAAGCCGAACACACCCTCGTCGTGCAGCGGGCGCAGGTCCGCCTTGTTGCCCGGAATGGCACCGCCCCAGAACCCGACGTCGATGAACGCCTGATCCTCGGCCACCTCACGCTTGAGCTTGAGGTTGGCCACGGTGGTGGTGGGCGGGACGGAATTCAGCGGCATGTCGATGATGGTGGTCACGCCGCCGGCTGCCGCTGCGCGGGTGGCGGAGGCGAACCCCTCCCACTCGGTGCGGCCGGGCTCGTTGACGTGCACGTGGGTGTCCACGAGGCCCGGGAGCAGGGTTTCGTCGTCGGCCAGTTCAATCACTTCGGAGCCTGCCAGGCCGTTGCCCAGCGGCTCGATGGCCACGATCTTTCCGCCCCGGACGCCCACTTCGCGGGCAGCGATGCCCGCGGTGGTCAGGATGCGCCGGCCCCGGATGACCAGGTCAAAGCGTTCGTCAGACATGGAGGTCCTCCTTCGTCTCAGCGGTGCGGGACAGCCTGTCGGCTGCCAGCCGCCCGCCGATGTGCGTGCCCAGCTGCTCCAGAAGCTTCCCTGCTTCTGCCATGCACCTGTCTACATTGGTTTCCAGCTCGGTCAAAGCGTAAACGTCCTCGAAGCCGGCTGCTATGGTCTGTTCCTGCGCCAGCGTGGTCCGGCCGCAGACGGCGATGACCGGAACGCCTTGCGCCGCGGCAGACCGGGCCACCCCCATGGGTGTTTTGCCCAGCAGGCTCTGTTCGTCCAGACTGCCTTCCCCGGTGATCACCAGATCAGCGCCGCGCAGTCTGTGTGCCAGGTCCGTGAATTCGAGCACGACGTCGATTCCCGGCCGCCGCGTTGCGGCCAGGACGGCGATGGCGGCGTAGCCCACACCGCCGGCTGCCCCGGCTCCGGGAGCCTCGGCGGCCTTGATGGCGCGGAATCCGATTTCCCTGGCCAGGACTTCGACAAACCTGGCCAGGGCGGCGTCGAGCAAGCCGACGTCTTGTTGTGTGGCGCCCTTCTGCGGGCCGAAAACCGCCGCGGCGCCCTGGGCACCCAGCAGGGGGTTGTCGACGTCGGACGCCAGCACAAAGCGTGTGTCCACCAATCGTGGTTCAAAACCGGTGAGGTCGATGCTGTCCAGTTGCGCCAGCGCGGCGCCGCCGGGTGGCAGTTCGTTGCCTTCGGCGTCCAGGAACCTGGCGCCGAGGCCCTGCAAAAGCCCGGCTCCGCCGTCGGTATTGGCGCTGCCGCCGACCCCCAACACAATCCGCCGGCAGCCTTCGTCCAGGGCCGCCCGGATCAGCTGCCCGGTGCCCAGGCTGGTGGCTGTGGCAGCGTCGTTTGAGACCGGCTTCCCGCCGCGCGCGACGGCGGGCACCAGGGCAAGCCCTGAGGCGGTGGCCATCTCGATGACGGCCTCGCGGCCGCGGACAGCGAAGTCCGCCGCGATGGGCTCGCCGGTGGGGCCGCTGACGGTGGCGGTCCGGCGGGTGAAGCCGGAGCCGACGGCGGCATCGAGGGTACCCTCGCCGCCGTCGGCCACCGGAATCCGGAGTACCTCAAGGTTGCTGGATGGTGCCTTCCCGGCCCCAAGGTGCAGGCCCCTTTCCAGGTGCCGGCACACCTCCGGTGCAGAGAGCGATCCCTTGAACTTATCCGGGGCAATGACGATCAGCATGATTATGCCTGCAGTGCCAGGATGGCGGTGGGGGCGTCGGCGGCGGTCCCGGCCAGTTCCTCGAACTCGTTGACGGCGTTGATTTCCACGCCCATGGAGATGTTGGTGACCTTTTCCAGGATTACTTCCACCACCACGGGAACCTGGAACTCGCCCATCAGCGCCTTGGCCTTGTCGAACGCGGCGGCGAGGTCGTTGGGGTCCTCCACGCGGACGGCCTTGCAGCCCAGGCCTTCGGCCACCTTCAGGTGGTCCACGCCGTAGCCGCGGGTCTCCTCGGACAGGTGTGAGCTGTTGATGTTCTCGAACGCCAGGGAGACGTTCTGCTCCATCTTGAAGCCGCGCTGGGACTGGCGGATCAGGCCCAGGTAGGAGTTGTTCACCACCACGTGGATGTACGGCAGGTTGAACTGCGCGCCAACGGCCAGTTCCTCGATCATGAACTGGAAGTCGTAGTCGCCGGAGAGCGCCACCACGGTCTGGTCCGGGTTGGAGCGGGCGACGCCGAGGGCTGCCGGGGCGGTCCAGCCCAGGGGGCCTGCCTGGCCGGCGTTGATCCACTTTCGCGGGCCGAACACGTGCAGCATCTGCGCGCCGGCGATCTGGGACAGGCCGATGGTGGACACGTAGGTGGTGTCGCGGCCGAAGGACTTGTTCATCTCCTCGTACACACGCTGCGGCTTGATGGGGATGTTCTCGAAGTGTGTCTTCCGGTGCAGGGCGGCCTTCCGGTCCTGGCATTCGGCAACCCAGGCGCTGTAGTCCGGCAGGGACCCTGCCGCAGCACGCTCGCGGGCGAGCTCAACCAGCCCCGCCAGCGCCGCGCCGGCGTCGGACGCGATGCCCAGGTCCGGGGAGAAAACGCGGCCGATCTGCGTGGGCTCGATGTCGATGTGCACGAACGTCCGGCCGGCCGTGTAGGTCTCCAGGCCGCCCGTGTGGCGGTTGGCCCAGCGGTTGCCGATGCCGATCACGAAGTCACTGCGTAGGTAGTTCTCGTTGCCGTAGCGGTGGCTGGTCTGCAGGCCCACCATGCCGGCCATCAGCCGGTGGTCGTCCGGGATGGTGCCCCAGCCCATCAGGGTGGGAATCACCGGAACGTTGAGGGTCTCGGCCAGCTCCACCAGCTGCGCGGAGGCGCCGGCGTTGATGATGCCGCCGCCGGCCACGATCAGCGGGTGCTTGGCAGCGAGCAGCATGTCCAGGGCCTTCTCCAACTGCTTGCGGGAAGCCTTGGGCTTCTCAACGGGGAGTGGCTCGTAGGTGTCGATATCGAACTCGATCTCGGCCAGCTGCACGTCGATGGGCAGGTCCAGCAGCACCGGGCCGGGGCGGCCGGAGCGCATCAGCTGGAAGGCCTTCTGGAAGGCGCCGGGAACCTGGCCGGGCTCCAGGATGGTCATGGCCATCTTGGTGACGGGCTTGGCGATGGACTCGATGTCCACGGCCTGGAAGTCTTCCTTGTGCAGTTTGGCCACCGGCGCCTGGCCGGTGATGCAGAGCATGGGGATCGAGTCTGCCCAGGCTGCGTAGAGGCCGGTGATCATGTCGGTTCCGGCGGGGCCGGAGGTGCCGACACAGATGCCGATGTTGCCGTCCTTGGCGCGGGAGAAGCCGTCCGCCATGTGGCTGGCGCCCTCAACGTGGCGGGCCAGCGTGTGGCGGATGCCGCCGTGGGCGCGCATGGCGGAGTAGAAGGGGTTGATGGCAGCGCCTGGCAGGCCGAACGCCTCGATGGCGCCTTCCTTTTCCAGGATGGCCACCGCTGCATCAACGGTACGCATCTTGCTCATGGGGTGCTCCTTGAAAGCTTGAAAGTCTGTTTTTGGGTGTGCTGAAGTACCCCCACGAACCGTCGTGGGGCACTTTGGGGAGTCGGCGTCGAAAACTACGACGGCGGCCGGCGAGTCCGTGTCAATGTGCTCCGTTTCGGGGCGGCTGGCCGGGCTGCGTGAGGGTTACTCCCGGCCGGAGAGCTGGAGGACCTGCTTGAAGAGTCCGGAGTGGTCCAGTGCGCCGTCGCCCTGGTTGACGGTGGCGGCGACGAGCTGGGCGACGACGGCGCCGAGCGGGACGGCGACGTTGGCTTCGCGGGCGGCGGCGGTGACGATGCCCAGGTCCTTGTGGTGCAGGGCGAGGCGGAAGCCGGGGTCGAAGTTGCGGTCCAGCATCTTCTGGCCCTTCTGGTCCAGGACCTTGGAGCCGGCCAGGCCGCCGCCGAGGACCTTGAGGGCGGCGTCGGTGTCCACGCCGTAGGCCTCGAGGAAGGTGATGGCTTCGCCGAGGACCTGGATGTTGACCGCGACGATCAGCTGGTTGGCTGCTTTGACGGTCTGGCCGGAGCCGGAGGGGCCGACGTGGACGATGGTTTTGCCGACGGCGTTCAGGACGTCCTGGGCTGCTTCGAAGTCTGCCTTGTCACCGCCCACCATGATGGAGAGTACGGCGTCGATGGCGCCCTGTTCGCCGCCGGAGACGGGGGCGTCAAGGGGGCGGACGCCGGCTTCGCGGGCGTCGTCCGACAGGCGCTTGGCGACGTCGGGGCGGATGCTGGACGCGTCGATCCACAGGGCGCCCTTCTTGGCGTTGGCGAAGACGCCGTCCTTGCCGCTGACCACGCCCTCAACGTCGGGGGAGTCCGGCACCATGGTGATGACGACGTCGGCCTCTTTGACGGCGTCCGCGATGCTCGAGGCGGCCTTGCCGCCTTCGGAGACGAGTTTGTCGATTTTGTCCTGGCTGCGGTTGAAGCCGGTGACGGTATGGCCGGCCTTGACGAGGTTGATGGCCATGGGCAGGCCCATGATTCCGAGTCCGATGACTGCAACGTTGCTCATGATGGTTCTCTTTTCTGGAAAGTCTGTGGTTACTTGCTGGCGGCTTGGCGGATGGCCCAGCTGAACGCCGTTTCCTGCGGTTCCTTGTATTCGAGGCCGATGTAGCCGGTGTAGCCGAGTTCGCGGCTGCGGGCGATCCATTCGCCGAGCGGGAGGGTGCCGGTGCCGGGGGCGCCACGGCCGGGGTTGTCGGCGATCTGGATGTGGCCGAAGTCTTTGGCGTGGTGTTCGATGACGGCGGCGACGTCGTCCCCGTTGACTGCCAGGTGATAGAAGTCCGCGAGGAGCTTGATGTTCCCGACGCCGGCCTCCGCCTTCACGCGGGCGATGACCTTGAGTGCGTCGTCGGCGGTGAGGAGCGGATACTTGGGTGCGCCGCTGACAGGTTCGAGGAGGACGGTCCCGCCGATGCGTGCGACGCCTTCGGCTGCCGCCGCCAAGTTCTTGACGGCCAGCTCGTCCTGTTCCTCGGGGGTGTATTCGTCCTGCCGGTTGCCGTAGAGGGCGTTGAAGGCCTTGCAGCCGAGGCGTTCGCCGATGCCGGCCACCGCGTCGATGTTGTCCTTGAACTCGGAGCAGCGTCCCTTCCAGGAGACCAGGCCGCGGTCACCGCCGGGCATGTTTCCGGCGTTGAAGTTCAGGCCGGTGAGCTGGACGCCGGCGTCGGTGATGGCGTTCTCAAACCGGGTGACCTGGGCGTCGGTGGGGACCGAGGTTTCGAAGGGCCACCAGAACTCGACGGCGTCAAAGCCGGCAGCCTTGGCCGCCGCGGGGCGCTCGAGGAGGGGAAGCTCCGTCAAGAGGATGGAGCAGTTCACTGTGTACGTCATCGTAGGTCCTTCCGAGGAGGGGCTTGGATCTATCTTCCGCGCTTTCCGGCTCTTCGCCGTTTCCGCTTTGTGGAATTTAGATTCTGCTTTATGAAAATTGTAGGGAAGGGTGGGGCAGGAGTCAAGGAGGAGCACACTGTCCTTATGACATTCGTGAATGTGGGCAGCCTTGGGACCAAACCCGGCCAGCAGGACGCTCTAGTGGCCATTCTGGTGCGGCCGACGGCGGCACTTGAGGTGGCAGGGTGCCTCCGGTATGACGTGGGGGTCAACCCCGATGTGCCGGACACCGTCTTTGTCAGCGAGCTCTGGGAATCCGCGGAAGCGCATCAGGCCTCGCTGCAGCTGGACAGCGTGCGAGCCGCCATCGCAGAGGCCATGCCGCTGCTTTCGGGGGAGATGGGCGGCACCCGCTTTACAGTGGTGGGCTCGCCGCTTCGGTAAGGCCTGGCTCCACGGCGACAGGGTCCTGGAAACGCGGACGGGCTCGGGAGGTCTGCCTGCCCGCGCTGAGTAGACGCGCGCGGCGGCGCGCGGCGGGGCCAGTGACCAGGTAGGACCAGCCAGTCACCCGCTCAGATACGGCAGGATCGCCCGTTCCAGGAGGCTCGGCGCCGTTGGCAGGAGCCGTGGCAGGAACCCGGGCGGCCACTGTGGTGGTTCCCAGTCCTGATGTTCGCTCTTGTAGTGCCTTCCGGAGGGTGAGATCCAGCCGGGTGGTTCATCCTTGGAGGCCGGGGTGGGGGTCCAAGGGGTGCTGTGCCTGAGCTTGTGGTGGGCCGGGCATGCCTGGCCGAGGTTGCTGATTCCGGTGGTTCCGCCCTGGGCCCAGGCGAGAAGGTGGTCCGCGTCGTTGTCCAGGGACGGGTTGGAACATCCCGGGAAGGAACACTTGCCGTCCCGCAGCCGGAGCCACTGCCGCATGGCCTTGGTTAGCCGGTAGCTGGTCCGGCCGATCTCCAATGGTGCCCCATCCCTGGGGTCAACCAGCACCCGGTAGAACGAGCCGGCCCCGTTCGCCACGAGGTCCCTGGCCATTGACGCGGGGATCGGGCCGTGACCGTCCAGCATCGCCGGCTCGTCGGTGGCACCGAGAAGGGAAAACACGGGCACGGTCACCAGGACCTGGGCGCGTGGGGGCGGAACCTGCCCGGGGCCGCTGCCTTCCTGGTGTCCGTTGCTGACCTCGTTTCCGCCGCTGAGGAGAGTGGCAGCGAGGACATCGGCGCGGAGTTGAGTGAGGTTTCGGTCCTCGTCCGGGCCCTGGAGGCCGCGGGCGATGGCAGTGGTCCGGTTCCAGATCGCTGCCGCCTGGTCCCCTGGTAGGTAGGCCGAGAGCCAGGCCATCCCGTCATGGTCCGGGGCGTACTCCACCCGCCGGTCCAGGGCACCCGCGGCGTGGCGCTTCTCGATGCTTTCAGCGTGGTGGCGTTCCCGCCAGGTCCGGGCCTTATGCCTGAACCGGGAAGCCGGCATCTCCCCTGCAGGACACCCCCGGGCCGCGTCCGGTGCGTCCGGGTCCAGGAAATGGGCCTCCAGGGTCGCGGCGCCGGCACGGTCAAGGGTGCCGGCTTCTTCCACCATGACCCGGGCGTGCTGCCACGAAATGGTGCCGTCCTGCAGGGCAGCCAGGGTCAGCGGCAATACCGTGGTCAGCATCTCCGACTGGTTCAGCAGGGCCTCTGCCGCGCGCGGTCCGATGGTCAGGACACACCCGATCTCCGCGGTCACCGCGGCCTCTTGGGCCTGCACTGGCTCATCCGGGGCCGCGACAGCTGCGAGGGTGGAAGCGAATTCCGCCGCCGCCCGGGCTTTCAGCCCCGCGAACCCGGCCTCCATCCTCCGGGTCCCGGCGAGGATGTCCAGATACCTATCGGCCAGGCCGCGCAAGGGATCAGCCTCCCAAGACCCATCAGAACCAGACCCGTCCACCTCGGCGTCGAGCACAGCAAGGGCGGCATCGATGTCCTCAAATGCCTTCACCACCGCCGCTTTTCCCATGTCTCCATCCTTGCGGGAGGGCCTGACATTTTCCGGACAAGCAGCCAACCAGCCAGCGTCAAGCCGGAAAAGCCAAAAGGCCGGCGAACACAAAAGTGCCGGGCGGCCACAAGGCCACCCGGCACCGGGAATGCTACGTCAGGCGGACCTGGCGGTTCATGTCCTTGTAGAGCAGGTAGCGGAACTCGCCCGGGCCGCCGGCGTAGCAGGCCTGCGGGCAGAAGGCGCGCAGCCACATGAAGTCGCCGGCCTCCACTTCCACCCAGTCGTTGTTGAGCAGGTACATGGCCTTGCCTTCGAGGACGTACAGGCCGTGCTCCATGACGTGGGTTTCCGGGAACGGGATCACGCCGCCGGGCTGGAACGTCACTATGTTCACCTGCATGTCGTGGGCCAGGTCGTTGGAGTCCGTGAAGCGGGTGGTCTTCCAGGCGTCATTGGTGTCCGGCATGGACGTCGGCTCCACGTCCTTCTCGTTGGTGACGAAGGACTTGGCCTCGTACCCTTCCAGGCGTTCGTAGGCCTTGCGGATCCAGTGGAAGGACACGACGTCGTCGGAAACGTTCTCCAGGCCCCATTCCGAACCGGCGGCAAGGTAGGCGTAGCCGCCCTCCTCGAGCTGGTGGAGTTCGCCGTCGAGGGTCAGGTTCACGTGGCCGCGGGTCACGAAGATGACGCCTTCCACGCCGGCCTCAAATTCGGCCTTGGGAGCCCCGCCGCCCGGGCCGATCTCCACGATCAGCTGGGAAAAGGTGGTGGCGAACCCGGAGATGGGCCGGGCGATGATCCACGAGCGCGTGTTGGCGAAGCCCGGCAGGTTGGACGTCACGATGTCCGTCATGACGCCCTTGGGGATGACCGTGTAGGCCTCGGTGACGATGGCGCGCTCGGTGGTCAGGTGCGTCTGCGGCGGCAGGCCGCCGGTGGGGGAGTAGTACTTACCCATGAAGGAGATCCTTTGTTGGCGTGTTGGAGGCGGCGAGCCGCGGGTGGGCAAGTGCCGTGAGGTGGGAAAGGCCGACGCCGGCACCCGCCAGGACTTCATCGGCACCGACGGCCCCGCACTGGACGCCGCGGAGCACAAATGCTGCCAGCGCGCGTGCAGTGGCCGGCTCGTCCATGACCCCGCCTTCGGTGCGTTCCACGTAGTTTCGGAGCCGGGCCGCGGCGGCGGGGAGGCCCTCGCGGTAGAAGGCGTAGGTGGCGGCGAAGCGGCTGGGCAGCTGGGCCGGGTGCAGGTCCCACCCTTGGTAGTAGCCGCGTTCCAGGGACCGCCGGACCAGTCGGCCGTGCAGCTGCCAGGCGTGCTCCACGTTGTCGCCCACCGGAATGATGTTGGTGGACCCGTCGGAGAGCCGGATGCCGGTGCCGGCGACGGCCAGCTGCATGACTTCCTTGGCAAAGTCGGCCACGGGGTGCTCCATGGACTGGTATTCGGCCGAGATCTGCAGGGACGCCGAGTAGTCGTACGTGCCGTAGTGCAGGCCGCTGATCCGGCCCGGCACCGCGTGCGGCAGCTGCGCCACCGGGGAGGTGCCGTCCGGGCCGAGGATGAGCTGCGGGGTTTCCACCTGTACTTCGAACCGCAGCCGGCCGGCCGGCAGGGAATGCACTTCCTCAAGCCGGGACACGGCGTAGTCCATGGCCTGCACCTGTGCCACGGTGGTGACCTTGGGCAGCGTCAGGACCAGGCCGTCCGGCAACTCGCCCGCCTCGGCAAGCGCGGACACAAACAGGTCCAGTGTCCGCAGGCCACGGGCACGGGTGGCCGCTTCGAAGCATTTGAACCGGATCCCGATGAACGGCGGCGCAGACCCGGCCGCGACGGCGGCGGCCACGGCGGATGCCGCTGCAACAGCGGCGTCGTCCTCGGCGTCGTCGCCCCTGTCCCCGAAGCCGTCCTCGAAATCGAGGCGCAGGTCCTCGATGGGCTCCGAGGCCAGCTTCGCTTCCACGCGGGTGGCCACCGTGGCAGCCAGTTCGGCGTCCTGGCCCAGCAGCTGCCCCAAACGGGCCATGCCGCCGTGGGCGTCCGCCGTCGCCCGTGCCTGGGCGCCCCATTCAGAGGCGAACGACGGCGTGAACCGGTCAGCGGGGACGTAGACGGTGTGGACGGGCTGGCGTGAGCCGTCATCGCCCGGGTAGTTATGGTCCAGCAGGTGGTCCGTGGCGGCCAACTGGGCGTCGATGTGAGCGGTGTCGGCCGCGGAAAGCGACGGTTTGCGGGAGATGCCCATGCCTTAGTCCACCAGTTCGTAGGCCGGGGTGGTGAGGAAGTCGGTGTAGTCCTCGGACAGGCAAATGTCGCCGATCAGCCGGCTGGCCGGCTGGTAGTAGAGGCGGAAGGCTTCGTCGCCGAACTCGGTCCGGAGCCGTTCGGTTTCCTCGCCGAGGATCCGTTCCACCAGTTCGCGGGTCACGGTGTTTCCAGTGTCCGCGAGGACGGACTTGTTGCGGATCTGCTGCCACACCTGGGAGCGGGAGATTTCCGCGGTGGCGGCGTCCTCCATCAGGTTGTGGATGGCCACGGCGCCGTTTCCGGAGAGCCAGACGGCGGTGTAGGCGACGGCGACGTAGAGGTTCAGGCGCAGGCCGGTCTCGGTGACCTGGCCGTGCGCGGAGGCGATGTCCAGGAGCTGGTCGGCGGTGACGGAAACCTCGGGGCGCTGCTTGTCCAGCTGGTTGGGCTTGCCGCCCTTGGCCGGGTCGCCCAGCACGGCGTCGAAGACTTCCTGGCAGGTGGGCACGAGGTCCGGGTGGGCCACCCAGGAGCCGTCGAACCCGTCGTTGGCTTCCCGGGTCTTGTCGGCGCGGACCTTGGCGAAGGCTGCCTCGGTGACCTCGGGGTGGCGCCGGTTGGGGATGACGGCGGCCATCCCGCCCATGGCGAAGGCGCCGCGCTGGTGGCAGGTCTTGACCAGCAGTTCGGTGTAGGCGCGCATGAACGGGGCGGTCATGACCACGGAGGCACGGTCCGGGAGCACGAACTCCTCGCCGGCGTCGCGGAAGTACTTGATGATGCTGAACAGGTAGTCCCAGCGGCCGGCGTTCAGGCCGGAGGCGTGGTCGCGGAGCTCGTAGAGGATCTCATCCATTTCGAACGCGGCCGGGATGGTCTCGATCAGGACGGTGGCGCGGATGGTGCCCTGCGGGAGGCCGAGGAAGTCCTGGGCGAAGACGAAGATGTCGTTCCAGAGGCGGGCCTCGAGGTGGCTCTCCATTTTGGGCAGGTAGTAGTAGGGGCCCTGGCCGTTCTGTACCAGCTGTTTGGACACGTGGAAGAAGTGCAGGCCGAAGTCCACCAGCGCACCCACGCCGGGTTCGCCGTCGATCAGCACGTGCTTTTCCGGGAAGTGCCAGCCGCGCGGGCGGGCCACCACGACGGCGAGCGGGACGTCGGTGCGGAGCTTGTACTCCTTGCCCTCGGGCGAGGTGTAGCTCAGGGTGCCCGCGGCGGCGTCGCGGAGGTTCAGGATGGCGTCAATGACGTTGGCCCAGGTGGGTGTGGAGGCGTCCTCGAGGTCGGCGAGCCACACTTTGGCGCCGGAGTTCAGCGCGTTGATGGCCATTTTGGCGGGCGACGCGGGGCCGGTCATTTCCACCCGGCGGTCCTGCAACGCTGCGGGAGCCGGCGCAACCTGCCAGTCGCCGTCGCGCACGTCCTGGGTTTCCGGCAGGAATTCCAGCCTGCCGGTATCGGCAACCTTCTGCCGCTTGACGCCGCGGGCTGCGAGGAGTTCGTTGCGGGTGCCGGCGAACCGATTGTGGAGCTCCTCCAGGAATGCCAGCGCTTCGGGGGTGAGGATTTCCTCCGCGCGTTCGATCGGCTGCGGGTTTGTGACTGTGATGGCCATTTCTGGTCCTTTCCTAGGCTGTGGGTCTCGCAGCGAATCAGGCGTTGGCGAAGGCAGCGTCCGCGTTGGCCGGCGCCGCCGTTGCCGTGGTGGCGTGCGCTGCGGCGGCGACCGCGGAAGCCACGTCAGCGGCGACATGGGGATCAAACACACTGGGGATAATGTAGCTGGCATTGAGCTCGCCGTCAGCTACCCTGTTGGCGATGGCCTCGGCGGCGGCCACCAGCATTTCCGGGGTGATGTCGGCTGCGCCCGCGTCCAGCAGGCCGCGGAAGAAACCGGGGAACGCCAGGACGTTGTTGATCTGGTTGGGGAAGTCGCTGCGGCCGGTGGCCACCACGGCGGCGTGCTTGGCGGCGATGGCCGGATCGATCTCCGGCGTCGGGTTGGCCATGGCGAAGACGATGGCGTTCGGGGCCATGGCGGCCACCTGCTCCTCGCCGATCACGTGCGGGGCGCTGACGCCGATGAACACATCGGCGCCCACCATGGCGTCATGGAGGGACCCGGAGAAGCCTTCTTCGTTGGTGTTCGCGGCAATCCAGCTGCGGTGTTCGTCGTTGTACTTCTCACCCGAATGGATGGCGCCGGAACGGCCTGCGGCGATGATGTGCTGCGCGCCCTGGGCCTTGAGCAGCTGGATGATTGCCGAGCCGGCGGCGCCGACGCCCGAAACCACAATGCGGACCTCGGACAGTTTCTTGTCCACTACACGCAGGGCGTTCACCAGGGCGGCGAGGGTGACGATGGCCGTGCCGTGCTGGTCATCGTGGAACACCGGGATGTCCAGTTCCTCCCGGAGGCGGTTCTCGATCTCGAAGCAGCGCGGAGCCGCGATGTCCTCGAGGTTCACGCCGCCGTAGACCGGTGCCAGGGCCTTGACGATCTTGATGATTTCCTCGGTGTCCTGGGTGTCCAGGCAGACCGGCCAGGCGTCCACGTTGGCGAACTGCTTGAACAGCGCAGCCTTCCCTTCCATCACGGGAAGCGCTGCAGCGGGGCCGATGTTGCCCAGGCCGAGTACAGCGGAGCCGTCGGTGACCACGGCGATGGTGTTGCGCTTGACGGTCAGGTTGCGGGCAGCGGCCGGGTCCTCTGCGATGGCCAGGCAGACGCGCGCGACGCCGGGAGTATAGGCGCGTGACAGATCGTCGCGGTTGCGCAGGGCTACTTTGGGGACGACTTCCAGCTTGCCGCCGAGGTGCATCAGGAAGGTGCGGTCAGAGACGTGCTGGACCGTGACGCCGTCGAGCGCGTTGAGGGCATCCTTGACGCGGTTGGCGTGGGCGTCGTCGGTGGTGTTGCAGGTGACGTCAACAACCAGGGTCTCGTGGTGGGATTCGGTGACGTCCAGGGCGGTGATGGCGGCGCCGGCTGCTCCCACGGCGGCGGCCAGTTCGCTGGTGGCGCTGAAGCTGGACGGTGCCTCCACGCGCAGGGTGATCGAGTTTCCGGGGCTGGGGTTCGCCATTGAATGTCCTCCTGTTAGGCCCGCTGACGGGCACATGATCAATCAAATTATTTCGTATGATGGATATTATTATCTACTTTGTGGAAATACAAGTCTTTGAGGCCCTCCCGCAGTCATCAGGCCGTGATGTATCTTGGGAGATCTGGGACAATTCTTTTCACGATGCGAAAACGAGTTGTCGGAAATCGAGCCCGCAGGAGACTGGTACATGGCTGAAAAAGCCTCGGGAGGCGTGCAGTCGGTAGAGCGCGTCTTCGAACTCTTGGAACTGATCACGGATGCCGGCGGCGAAGTCACCCTCAGTGAACTCTCCGCATCCACTGAACTGCCGCTCCCCACCATTCACCGGCTGCTGCGCACCCTCGTGACGCTGGGGTACATCCGCCAGCTGCCCAACCGCCGGTACGCCCTGGGCCCACGGCTCATCCGGCTTGGCGAAGGTGCCAACAAGCAGCTGGGGGCCTTGGCCCGGCCGCAGCTCCAGTCGCTGGTGGAGCGCCTCGGGGAAACCGCCAACATGGCGGTGCTGGACTCGGACATGGTGATGTACGTGGCCCAGGTCCCCTCGCTGCATTCCATGCGGATGATCACCGAAGTGGGCCGCCGCGGCTTTATGCACGCCACCGGGATGGGCAAGGCGATCCTGGCCCAGTTGGACGACGACACCGTGCGGGGCATCGTGGCCCGTAAAGGCATGCCAACCCCCACCCCCAAGAGCATCGGCGACATTGAGGCCCTGATGGCTGACCTGAAGCTGATCCGCGACCGCGGCTACTCGATCGACGAGGAGGAGCAGGAACTCGGCGTCCGCTGCTTTGCCATGGCCGTCCCCAACGCTCCCACTCCGACGGCCATCTCCGTGTCCGGTCCGGTGTCCCGCGTGGACCAGTCCTTTGCCGAGCGGGCGGTGCCGATGCTGCGCGAAGCAGCCCAGGCCATCTCGGACGAACTCAACCGGAACTGACCCGCGAGATGGCAGTTCGCGGCAATGTCCTTGCCGGACACTGCTGCGAACTGCCATCTCGTGCCGGGTATCAGTGCTCGGTTGCTGATTCCGACGAGTGGATGGGGACTTCCTTTCCGTCGCAGTCGATCAGCTTGCCGTCCTCGTAGCGGTCGCCCTCGGCCAGGCATTTGAGGTCCTCTTCCCGGACCACGCGTCCGGTGCCGGCCACAAACACCGACTGGTTCTCCGAGTTGCCGGCCTTCAGGTGGTTGAAGAGCAGGTTCAGCAGGATGGCCATGACCGCGGCCGAGCTGATGCCGGAGTGGAAGATGGTGCCGAACCAGGCAGGGAACTTGTCGTAGAACGTGGGCGCGGCGATCGGGATCATCCCGAAACCGATGGACGCGGCCACGATGATCAGGTTCATGTTGTTTTTGTATTCCACCTTGGCCAGGGTCCGGATGCCGCTGGCGGCCACCGTTCCGAACAGGACGATGCCCGCACCGCCCAGGACCGCCGTCGGAACTGCGGCCACCACCCGGCCGAGGACCGGCAGCAGGCCCAGGAGGACCAGGATCACGCCGCCCGCGGCCACCACGTAGCGGCTCTTGATCTTGGTGACGGCCACCAGTCCCACGTTCTGGGCGAAGGCGCTCTGGGTGAATGAGCCAAACACGGGGGCCACCAGGCTGGAGACCATGTCGGCGCGCAGGCCCGCGGCGATCCGCTTGGAGTCTGTGCGGGTGCCGACGATTTCGCCGACGGCGAGGATGTCGGCCATGGTTTCGGTGAGGATGACCAGCACCACAATCACCATGGAGATGATGGCGGCGATCTCGAAGGTGGGGGCGCCCAGGTGGAAGGGGGTGGGGAAGGCGACTATGGGGCCGTCGCCCACTTTGGAGAAGTCGGCCATGCCGGTGACCACGGCCACGATGGTGCCCACCACCATGGCCAGCAGGATGGACAGGCGTGAGAGGGTGGCGTTGCCGAGCTTGCTCAGGATCAGGACGAGCGCGAGGGTCACGGCGGCGAGGCCGATGTTGGCCATGCTGCCGTAGTCCTCAGCCTTGCGGTTCCCGCCCATGGCCCAGTTGGCCGCGACGGGCATCAGCGTCAGCCCGATGGTGGTGATCACCGTGCCGGTGACAACCGGCGGAAAGAAGCGGACAATCTTCGAAAAGACCGGCGCGATCAGCAGGCCGATGGCAGCCGACACCATCACGGCGCCAAAGACGGCAGGCAGCCCCCCGCCGCCGGTGACGATGGCCACCATGGTGGCCACGCTGGCAAATGAGACACCCTGGACCAGCGGCAGCTGCGAACCAAAGAACGGGATGCCGATGGTCTGGAGCAGGGTGGCCAGGCCGCCCATGAAGAGGGCAGCGGCGATCAGGACGCCGATGTCGGACGGGGAGAGGCCGGCGGCCTGGCCGACGATCAGGGGAACGGCGATGATGCCGCCGTACATGGTCAGGACGTGCTGGAAGCCGTAGGCGAAGCTACTGCCGATGGAGAGGCGCTGGTCTTCCGGCCGCCCCGACTGCTGCTGGCCGGTGCCGGCAACTGCCGCGGCCGAATTCTTTTTGTTGTTCATGGCAGACTTTCTGGTTCATGGCAGACGTCATCGTCTGGCTAACGTGTCTGGCTGATTTTTCGGTGGCGAGGGTTTAGCAGAAGCCGGCGATGCCCGTCCAGGCGTTCTCGGCACTTGCGGCGTCCTCGCGCAGGACGGTGGCTTCGATCAGGCCGTACGGACGGTCCGCGGCGAAGAAGACCTCGTTGGGGTTGTCGAGGCCGAAGGGGGACAGGTCCACCAGGAAGTGGTGCTTGTTGGGCATGGAGAACTTGATTTCGTCGATCTCCGGGTGCGCTTCCAGGACCTTGGTTCCCATGTCGAAGAGGGTCTGCTGGAGGGCGTGGGAGTACTTCTCGGTGAAGCCTTCGAGCAGGAGGCTCTTGACGTCGTCGTAGTTTTTGTTGAAGTCGTAGCCGCTGAAATCCGTGCCGGTCTTGAACCGCCAGCGGGCGGAGACGTCGGTGGCCAGGATGCGGTCCGTGGTCTCCTGCAGGGTGGTGTATTTGTCCTTGGGGTACCCGGTGAAGCCCGATTCGGTGGACTTCAGGACGGTGAGGTCCTTGAGGCCGGAGATCAGGTGTTCGGTGGCGCCGTCCCGGACCAGCACCGCTGTGCGGACTTCCTGGCCGTTGCGCACAAAGCTGTGGTTATGCTCGGCGCTGTGTGCCTGGATCCTGCTCCAGCTGTAGGACTCGGCTTCCCAGCGGCCACCGTCCACCCAGTCGAAGCTGGAGGTGAAGTGCTCGCCCAGGCGCAGCAGGAAGGCTTCGGGTGAACCGATACCTTCACGGGCGAAGGCGTAGACGGTGTTCTTCTGGGTGTCCGTGGGGACAACATGGCCGTTGTCGCCTTCCAGGTGCGCTGCGGCGAAGTCGCCGCGCAGCTGCGAGGTGACGTTCAGGTCTTCGATCTGGTGGCGTTCGGTGTCGCGGGTGATTTTGACGACCCGGACCTCCGCTTTGCCGAACTGGTTGCTGCCGAGGATGATCTTGCTGCTCATGGTCAGATTTCCCAACTTCAGGTATGTGGGACCACAGTCCCGCATAGAAATTAAGCGCGTGTTTCCCACGCGTTTCTCGTTCCGTCGACCCAACAAAAAATGAGCCGACATCGATGTGATGTCAGCTCATTACGACCCTGCCTGCTGCTCCCAGGTTTCGTGACCCAGGCCACGATGTACGAAAAAGCGTAGCGCAGGGAAGGGGGTGCTGTACATCACTTTTCCTAATTCGCGATTGTGACTGCGACGGCCCGCAGGCCGAGCCGGGGCTATTGACGCGATCGGTCCACCGCTTCTAAGATTTCGTATAGCAGAAAAGTATTTCCATAAGGTGGAATGCGAAAGCCAGGCAGAGCCCATAGCCAGAGGAGGCCCAGATGTACCAGCAGGATGAGAAGACGCGGGCGCAGGCGCCGGCTCCAGCGGAGGCACCAGTGGCGGCGCCGGTGGAAGCGCTGCCAGGTCAGGAGTTCTACTTCCCGTACGGCAGCGGCGTGGATCCGGACCTGTTTATGCCGGAGGACCGGGTGCAGCCGGCCGGCCGCATCTCACTCTGGATCCAGGCCCTGCCGGTTTTCAGCCGCTCGCGGCGCTGATGCGCCCCGGCGCGCCCTAAGACCGGACGCGCGTCCTCGAAGAAGCAGTGGAAGCCTGCACGGCAAACGCAAGGGAACGACGACGGCGGCCCTCACCTTTTGGTGGGGGCTGCCGTCGTCGTTCTGTACGTCCGCGGAGTCAGTGGGGGCGGGTCAGGAGTCTCCGCCCGCCCCGCCCGTGGTTCCCGCGTTGACGTCAAGGAGTTTGTAGCGGTCCATGGCGTATTGCGGGGCGCCGGCCTCCACCTCGCCCCTCGGCGCGAGCAGCTGCAGGGTTTTCACCACGATGGAGTGCGTGTCGTTCTTGAAGAAGCGGCGGGCTGCGGCGCGGGTGTCCGAGAAGCCGAAGCCGTCCGCGCCGAGCGTTGCGAACTGGTGGGGGAGGAATTGGCGGATCTGGTCCGGGACGGCCTTCATGTAGTCCGAGACGGCTACGATCGGGCCCTGGGCGTCGGCGAGTTGGCGGGCCACGAACGGGATCCGGGCAGGTTCGCCGGGGTTGAGGAACGCTTCTTCCTCGGCGGCGAGGCCGTCGCGGCGCAGTTCGTTCCAGGAT